>NZ_PGET01000001.1:0-1200000 GCF_002797975.1 [Clostridium] celerecrescens 18A
TAAATTAGCTAGTTAGTTGATTTTGACCCCGGATTGAACACCTTTAATTTGAGAGTTCGATCCTGGCTCAGGATGAACGCTGGCGGCGTGCTTAACACATGCAAGTCGAGCGAAGCGATTTCAAGGAAGTTTTCGGACGGAATTGAAATTGACTGAGCGGCGGACGGGGAGTAACGCGTGGGTAACCTGCCTCATACAGGGGGATAACAGTTGGAAACGACTGCTAATACCGCATAAGCACACAGTGCCGCATGGTACGGTGTGAAAAACTCCGGTGGTATGAGATGGACCCGCGTCTGATTAGGTAGTTGGTGAGGTAACGGCCCACCAAGCCGACGATCAGTAGCCGACCTGAGAGGGGTGACCGGCCACATTGGACTGAGACACGGCCCAAACTCCTACGGGAGGCAGCAGTGGGGAATATTGGACAATGGGGGAAACCCTGATCCAGCGACGCCGCGTGAGTGAAGAAGTATTTCGGTATGTAAAGCTCTATCAGCAGGGAAGAAAATGACGGTACCTGACTAAGAAGCCCCGGCTAACTACGTGCCAGCAGCCGCGGTAATACGTAGGGGCAAGCGTTATCCGGATTTACTGGGTGTAAAGGGAGCGTAGACGGCACTGCAAGTCTGGAGTGAAAGCCCGGGGCTCAACCCCGGGACTGCTTTGGAAACTGTGGTGCTAGAGTGCAGGAGAGGTAAGTGGAATTCCTAGTGTAGCGGTGAAATGCGTAGATATTAGGAGGAACACCAGTGGCGAAGGCGGCTTACTGGACTGTAACTGACGTTGAGGCTCGAAAGCGTGGGGAGCAAACAGGATTAGATACCCTGGTAGTCCACGCCGTAAACGATGAATACTAGGTGTTGGGGAGCAAAGCTCTTCGGTGCCGCCGCTAACGCAATAAGTATTCCACCTGGGGAGTACGTTCGCAAGAATGAAACTCAAAGGAATTGACGGGGACCCGCACAAGCGGTGGAGCATGTGGTTTAATTCGAAGCAACGCGAAGAACCTTACCAAGTCTTGACATCGGAATGACCGGGATGTAACGATCCCTTCCCTACGGGGCATTCCAGACAGGTGGTGCATGGTTGTCGTCAGCTCGTGTCGTGAGATGTTGGGTTAAGTCCCGCAACGAGCGCAACCCTTATCCTTAGTAGCCAGCAGGTAAAGCTGGGCACTCTGGGGAGACTGCCAGGGATAACCTGGAGGAAGGTGGGGATGACGTCAAATCATCATGCCCCTTATGATTTGGGCTACACACGTGCTACAATGGCGTAAACAAAGGGAGGCAAAGGAGCGATCTGGAGCAAACCCAAAAATAACGTCTCAGTTCGGATTGTAGTCTGCAACTCGACTACATGAAGCTGGAATCGCTAGTAATCGCGGATCAGAATGCCGCGGTGAATACGTTCCCGGGTCTTGTACACACCGCCCGTCACACCATGGGAGTTGGTAACGCCCGAAGTCAGTGACCCAACCGTAAGGAGGGAGCTGCCGAAGGCGGGACTGATAACTGGGGTGAAGTCGTAACAAGGTAGCCGTATCGGAAGGTGCGGCTGGATCACCTCCTTTCTAAGGAAGAAGAAGTAAGGGTTTTATATACTGTTGAGTCTTATGTTTCAAAGTTCCGTAATGTGTAACCTTGCGAACAAGTTCGCCCGGTCGCGGCTGCGCCGCTTATACAACAGAATACAAATGTGCTTATGAAAGCAAGCTTTCAACACACATTTCCATTCCGTTGTGCACGCATTACTAGTAAGACACGAAATTTCTGGTGCCGATGCGCTTAGGGGAGACACCCGTTCCCATCCCGAACACGATGGTTAAGACTTAAGCGGCCGATGGTACTATGCTGGAGACGGCATGGGAGAGCAGGTGGGTGCCAGATTATTTATGGGCTTATAGCTCAGCTGGTTAGAGCGCACGCCTGATAAGCGTGAGGTCGGTGGTTCGAGTCCACTTAAGCCCATTGGTTTATGAAACCAGATGATAAACATATAAAAAGAATATAGGGATAGCCTTTACAGGGTAGACCCACATCCAAGTTTTTCGGGGGTGTAGCTCAGTTGGGAGAGCACCTGCCTTGCAAGCAGGGGGTCAAGAGTTCGAATCTCTCCATCTCCATTTGGTGTAGTTGTGAAGGTGCACTTCGAAAAGCTGACGCTTTTCTCAGTCACGGCGTTACACGCCTATACAATGAAATACAAAACTGCTTATGAGAGCAAGCTTTCCACACAGTTTTCCATTCCATTGTGCACACTTTTAATTGCATCACGCATGTACCTTGAAAACCACATATTGAAATATATCTAGATTAGTTTTTATATGTCAAAGTATAAAAACAAAATCAAGACATCCGAGGTGTTACATCGCAAGATGTAACCAAACAAAACTCGTTAAAGTAACCGTAACGTACGGTGAAATAACAAACCTAAGACCAGAGATACAACGCTATGTATCTTAGATTAGTAGCCCGCACCCGCAGGTGAACATCGAATTGGTTAAGCTAATAAGAGCGCAGGGTGGATGCCTTGGCACTAAGAGCCGATGAAAGACGTGATAAGCTGCGAAAAGCTTCGGGGAGGAGCAAATATCCTTTGATCCGGAGATATCTGAATGGGGAAACCCAGCTGAGCAAACCTCAGTTGTCGTATGGTGAATCCATAGCCATACGTCGGGAACCCGGGGAACTGAAACATCTAAGTACCCGGAGGAAAAGAAAGAAAACTCGATTTCCAAAGTAGCGGCGAGCGAAATGGAAGGAGCCTAAACCAGTATGCGTGCATACTGGGGTTATGGACTGCAATAAGTGAGACGATTTGTTACCAGAACGGTCCTGGAAAGACCGGCCATAGAAAGTGAAAGCCTTGTATGGGAAAGCAATAGTCAGCGAGCAGGATCCAAAGTACCACGAGACACGAGAAACCTTGTGGGAATTCGGGGGGACCACCCCCCAAGGCTAAATACTACTTAGTGACCGATAGCGCATAGTACTGTGAAGGAAAGGTGAAAAGGACCCCGGGAGGGGAGTGAAAGAGAACCTGAAACCCTGTGTTTACAAGCTGTGGAACCACGTTAAAGGTGGAACCGCGTACTTTTTGTAGAACGGTCCGGCGAGTTACCGTTACTGGCAAGGTTAAGCACTTAAGGTGCGGAGCCGAAGGGAAACCAAGTCTTAATAGGGCGTTAAGTCAGTAAAGGTAGACCCGAAACCGGGTGATCTACCCATGTCCAGGTTGAAGTTTCCGTAAAAGGAAATGGAGGACCGAACGCACATCCGTTGAAAAGGGTGGCGATGAGGTGTGGGTAGGGGAGAAATTCCAATCGAACCCGGAGATAGCTGGTTCTCCTCGAAATAGCTTTAGGGCTAGCCTCGTATTAGTCTGCCGGAGGTAGAGCACTGAATTTCCTAGGGGGCGTCAAAGCTTACCAAAGAATATCAAACTCCGAATGCCGGCCAGATGATGTACGGGAGTCAGACTGCACGAGATAAGTTGGGTAGTCAAAAGGGAAAGAGCCCAGACCACCAGCTAAGGTCCCAAAGTGCGTGTTAAGTGGAAAAGGATGTGGGATTTCACAGACAACTAGGATGTTGGCTTAGAAGCAGCCACACATTCAAAGAGTGCGTAATAGCTCACTAGTCGAGAGGTCCTGCGCCGAAAATGTCCGGGGCTAAAACACGACACCGAAGCTGTGGAATGTATGTAAATACATTGGTAGAGGAGCATTCTTAACGCACAGAAGCATTACCGTAAGGAGATGTGGAGTGTTAAGAAGAGAGAATGCCGGAATGAGTAGCGAGATGGAGGTGAGAATCCTCCAGGCCGAATATCTAAGGTTTCCAGAGTAAAGCTGATCTGCTCTGGGTAAGTCGGGGCCTAAGGCGAGGTCGAAAGACGTAGTCGATGGACAACAGGTTGAAATTCCTGTACCGCATATCATCAGAACTGTGGGGACACAGAACCGAAGAAGAACCCGGGAATGAAAAGACCGGGGCAAGCACTGGACTGGCTGGAATGGCAAATCCACCCAGCAACAGGAAGGTGTGACGCGTACCGAACACAAGTAGGGAAGTCTTCGTAGGGGCTGTCAAGAAAAGCCGCTATTGTGTGATATGTGCCCGTACCGTAAACCGACACAGGTGGATGAGGAGAGAATCCTAAGGCCGGCGGGAGAAGCATTGTTAAGGAACTCGGCAAAATGACCCCGTAACTTCGGGATAAGGGGTGCCTGGGAAACCAGGCCGCAGAGAATAGGCTCAAGCAACTGTTTAGCAAAAACACAGGTCTATGCAAAACCGAAAGGTGAGGTATATGGGCTGACGCCTGCCCGGTGCTGGAAGGTTACGAGGAGGGGTTAGCGGCAACGCGAAGCTCTGAATTTAAGCCCCAGTAAACGGCGGCCGTAACTATAACGGTCCTAAGGTAGCGAAATTCCTTGTCGGGTAAGTTCCGACCCGCACGAAAGGCGTAATGATTTGAGCGCTGTCTCAACAATGCACCCGGTGAAATTGAAGTACCAGTGAAGATGCTGGTTACCTGCGCCAGGACGGAAAGACCCCATGGAGCTTTACTCCAGCTTGATACTGGGATTCGGTACTGCATGTACAGGATAGGTGGGAGGCAGAGAAGATAGGACGCCAGTCTTATCAGAGCCGATGTTGGGATACCACCCTTGCGGTATTGGATTTCTAACCTGCAGCCATGACCTGGCTGGGGGACAATGTCAGGCGGGGAGTTTGACTGGGGCGGTCGCCTCCGAAAGGGTATCGGAGGCGCTCAAAGGTTCCCTCAGAATGGACGGAAACCATTCGAAGAGTGCAAAGGCATAAGGGAGCTTGACTGCGACACCGACGGGTGGAGCAGGTAGGAAACTAGGACTTAGTGATCCGGTGGTATAAAGTGGGATTGCCATCGCTCAACGGATAAAAGCTACCCTGGGGATAACAGGCTTATCACTCCCAAGAGTTCACATCGACGGAGTGGTTTGGCACCTCGATGTCGGCTCATCGCATCCTGGGGCTGTAGTAGGTCCCAAGGGTTGGGCTGTTCGCCCATTAAAGCGGTACGCGAGCTGGGTTCAGAACGTCGTGAGACAGTTCGGTCCCTATCCGGCGTGGGCGTAGGATATTTGAGAGGAGCTGTCCTTAGTACGAGAGGACCGGGATGGACTGACCTCTGGTGTATCTGTTGGCTATCAAAGCCATGGCAGAGTAGCCAAGTCGGGAAGGGATAAACGCTGAAGGCATCTAAGCGTGAAGCCCCCCTCAAGATGAGATATCCCATCGCAAGAGTAAGACCCCTTGAAGACGACGAGGTAGATAGGGCAGAGGTGGAAGCATGGCAACATGTGCAGCTGACTGTCACTAATAGGTCGAGGGCTTAACCAGGTTGGTTTAGGTAAGAGGAAAGAACGGATGATAATAGATATGTAGCAATGTGTGGTTTTGAGGGTATATGTCTCAAAAGGAAAAGTAAAGAAGAGATATGCGCGAGTGGCTCAGTTGGTGGAGTACGACCTTGCCAAGGTCGGGGTCGCGGGTTCGAGTCCCGTCTCGCGCTTTTTTTTATTTGTAGCGGAAGTCTAGGTTTTATCAGGTTTCCGCTACTTTTTGATTTATAAAAATATATTTGATATATAGAAAGGGGTAGACATTAAACCGTTAAAGACTTTTATATATCGGATTCATTTTCTACACTGGTTTTTCGGTTGAAGAAGTAGTTTTTCATAGTGGTGCGCTCCGTCTTCATGGCCTACCTGTTTCCGTATCTGATAGATATTAATGCCCCAATGAGTTCTTATAAAAGTATGGATATTTACTTATTAGTGCAATAATATATTTATATTTTTAATTTCGAATCTAAATTATAGCAATAATGAGAAGTATACGTTAATACTAGAAAAATAAATGGGAGGTAAATATGAAGATAGTATTTTTGTTTAATAATAAGGGAGGCGTTGTAATATCTTAAACTTGTTTCTACAGGCGCAAGACCATCTAAATGAGAAGCGGTAAAATACCGTGTTATTTATATAAAATAAACAATGGAGAGATATAAAGGATAAATATAATTTTGCATGCAAGGCCTTAGAGTAGGCACAACAAGCTGTTATTTTTCAGGGAGAACGGACGATTGAAACAGCTCAAAACATTCCGATGATTTCATACCACATGTTTTGTTCGTTATCTCTTGACTCTAAATTCAGACAGAAGTCCGGAATTTAGAATTTTAATTTAAACAGCCTGTGGAAATGTTTTTCATAAAGGTAATTTAATAAACATCATCGTGTAGAATAATATATTATAAACTACTAATGCTTAAGCGAGGATAGAAATGAACGGACAAAATAGAATTGATATTAAAATAGGTGCAACAGTAAAAATTGTATTGAAATCTGACCAAAGAACCGGAAAACTAACAGAGGGAATTGTTGGAAAAATACTGACAAACAGTAGCTTTCATCCTCATGGTATCAAAGTGATGTTAACGAATGGACAAGTGGGGAGAGTCCAGGAAATATTATGATATAAGGCACATTATTTATTAAATAAGTATATTAATAAGAGGAAAGAATCTTAATCATGCATTTCCATATTTTGAAATGAATAGAGTTTTTTACAGGGTCAGGGCAAGCGTTGTTCCTGCAGAATCTTTGAAAGCTTCCTTTTAAAAGTAAAATATGGGGGTAGAGCGTGGGGGAGAGTACATAAGAGCAACTCTTAAACCCCTATAGGTTCGAGTCCCGTCTCTCGCTCTTTTTATTTGTAGCGGAAGCCGTTATTTATAAGGACTTCCGCTCTTTTTTGTATTCAGTTTGTATACAGTTACGCTTCTTTTTCCATTAGTGAATTGTAGATTTATCCAAGATAAATATTCTGAATGTAAATTCCTTGAAATTCATGGGATTTTTTGATACGTTGTTATGTGCACGGAACGATATTATGGTATTAGAAATTAATAAATAAGAAATATAAACAAAAGAGGTATCATTATGAGATTGCATGATAAATGTTTACCATGTGTTGTTAATCAAGCTATTAAAGTAGCGGATATCACCGGACTTAATACAAAGGAAGAGTTATTAAGAGAAGTTTTCACTTATCTTAGCAAAATGAACTTTCATGAAACTACTCCAGAAATTATAGGTGAAATCTTTGACATGATTAAAAGACATACGAATAATCCAGACCCATATAAAGAAACAAGAAATTACTACAATACTTTGTTTATGAAAATGCTACCTGAATTTGAGAGAAAGATTGAGCAGGCTGAAAATTCGTTTATGTTAGCAATTCGATATGCTATTGTTGGTAATATCATAGATTTCAATCCTATACACAATACGTTATTAGAGGATATTTATGATTGTTTTGAAAAAATGGAACAATTAGAATTAGCAATTAATGATTCTCATGCACTGATGAAAGATATTTCAAATGCAGGAACTTTGTTATATTTAGGTGATAATTGTGGAGAAATCTGTATGGATAAGATTCTTTTAAAAAAAATTAAAGAACAGAATCCTAATGTAAAATTGTTTTTTGGAGTACGAGGGAAACCTGTTGTAAATGATTCTATATCTGAAGACGCATATTCTGTAGGGATTGATGAATATGCAGAGGTTGTAGATAATGGGGATGGTTCCCTTGGGACTGTCCTTAATCGAACGAGTCCTGCATTCAAAGAAGTTTATAATAATGCTGATATAGTAATTGCCAAAGGGCAAGCAAACTATGAATGTTTGAGTGAAGAAAATAAAAATATCTATTTCCTGTTGATGACCAAATGTGAAGTAATTGCAAAAGATATCGGTGTCGAGGAAAAGAAAATGATCTGTATGAAAAACAAATCTTGGAAAAACTAATAAACCGCCATGAACACGTTATAAAGTTGGACGCGGATCGAACCCCTTTCTTTTAAGTATCTTATGGGTTGTCTATATGGGCCGTTGAAGCTTGGCATACTTTTACAGTACATAAGCAATCAGCTTTGATATTCCGGATTTAATAACGGTATGGATTTTTTTCTTGTGTGATAAAAAGATTGCATTATTTTAAGTTGAGCGTAATTAGAGCTAGTATTTTTATTAAGGTGGTTAAAGATATGGCAAGAGGGATTATTATTTTTGGTTCAGCAGGTTCAGGGAAAACAACATTGGGAAGAATGGTTGCTAATAAGCTTGGTTTTCCATATTTTGATATAGACGATTATATATGGAGAAAAGATACTGATAAACCTTTCACAGTTATGTATACTCGTGATGAGAAGATAAATAGGTTAATGACAGATATATCGAAAGGAAATTATTTTGTGATGGCAGGTTCCATGGATAGCTTTAATGCACCATTTGTCCCATTGTTCGATTTGGCAGCACATATCACTGCTTCTGTCGAAACAAGAATTGACCGGATTCATAAGAGAGAATATGAAATATTCGGAGAAAGAATCATGAAAGGTGGAGATATGTATGAGGGGCATTGCCGTTTTCTTGATAACTCAGCCAGATATGATTTGGATGGCTCTCCATGTATGAAGACACATATGCAGTGGGCTAATTCTTTACCTTGTAAAGTGCTGCAGCTGAGCGGACATGAGGATTTAAACAAGAATGTCGCTATACTAGTTCAAGAATATTTAAAGCTGGGTTTTACAAAATGAGTGTTCAAGAAATATGATATGGCTTATAATCGGATAGGTCAAGGGCAAGCGTTGCTCCAGCAGTACCCCTGATCTGTACAAACTTAAAATCCAACAATAATACAAAGTTGTAGACACTCATTGGACAGTGTGCGTCCCTCTTTATTTTATGTAGGTTTGCGGACAACAGTAATTCGAGCTCCGATCCCCACCTTTTTTATCTGTAGTGAAAATCCGGGTTTTTTCAGGGCTTTCACTATTTTTTGTTATGTAAATATATCTTCTGGGGATAGTCTGTGGTAGGCATTAGACATGCCTTTGCAGTCAATGATATGGTCCGTCTTTTGCTGTCACATTCCGCTTGCCGACTATTTAATCTGAGAGTTTCTTGATACTGCTTTCTTGAGTACCAGTTAAGTCAGCCCCTTTGTTCTGGCGCCGACCTTGCAGCCTTTTTAAATTATTTTGCGTCAAAAGATCGAATCAGGACGCGCGGAAGAATTCCGAATCTCTTTTGAAACGCTTCCGAGAAATGGCTTACGTTTGTATACCCCACAGCGAAGGCTGATTCACTCACGTTATGTTCCCCTTGCTCTAACAACGCAAATGCTTTTTCAAGCCGCTGCTCCCGAATAAACTCATAAACGGTTTTCCCAAAATACTGCTTGAAAGAACGTTTTAATTTACAATCATTCATATGGATTATCCGGGATAATTCTAACAATGTTGGAGGTGACTCCAGCCGGTTCAGAAGTATCTCACGTGCATAAGTCAAACGATCCATATCTGCTCTGGATAGCCTGCCTACATATTCCTTACTGTTATCTTTGCAAATCAACCTTTCTATATTAATGGATAACAGCTCTAAAATATAGCTTTCTAACAGAAGTCTGTTTATTTGATTCGTTTCTTTTATCAAACTCAGATCCAATTTGTTGATTATGCTTTCTTCCCGGGCATCGCTTTTAAAGCTGCAGCAAGAATACGTATTTTTTTGGAAAGAGCGGAACCCAATATTGCTTGTACCACAAACCGCTTCACAAAAACCATCGAACGTGTAAGGGCTAACCCAAATAGAGTATAGCTGAACTTCTTCGCCACTGTTGTATTCTGAATGTGCGCAGGCCTCTCCTAAAAAACCCAGCGACGAATATCCGGGCCGAAGCTCCACTGGTACACGATTTACCTCGCCATATATGTAATTTTTTCGTGTATAGCTTAGTTCAAACACAGGGGCTGTGGTGCCAGATTGTCTCTTTGTATTATTGGAAAATATACCAGAGGATACCATGATATGTACATCTGGGCGTATTGCTATTGTTTGTTTCGGAAATATGTTTGATGAGCTAACCTGGGAGGTGGATGCGGTTGCCTCTGCTACGGTGACCAGTGATGCAATCAAGGCTGCGGTAAAGGACTGTATAGAACAGGCTAAGAGCAAATAGTTGATAAGAGGTGAGGGGGGGTTCGCTTTTTTGTATCTTTCAGGCAGCAGACAGCTGAAAACAGGAAGTAGTTACAAAGATTTTAAAATAAATACATGTACTTGTAATATTTCAAAGAGTATGTATAATATAATAAAGAAAGGCAATCGCCACAGGGTGGTTGGCTAATTAGAAAAGCAAAGATCTTCCCGACCGGCCAAAGTACAGGGAAGGTCTTTTGCATTTAGCGACATGTCATAATGACGAATGTCAGCAGTGCTAGAAGGAACATACCAAAAGACATCAGGTCCTTAAAGTCAAGATTCTTCATGAGCAACACCTCCATTCTATGTAGAATCGAGGCCTACCACCCTATACACGATTGCCAGCAGTTTGTACCTGCCAGTATAATTATATGATCCAACTTGCAAATATACCAATAAAATATGAAAGTATCAGAAAAATCCCTCCCGGACAAAGTCATTGTCTGAGAGGGATTCTTAGTTTATGTATAAAATTCATTGACAATTCAAAGAATCACGATATAATAGTTATGTGTGCAATTGTTGCAAGTGCAATTATTGCTACAACAACTAATACGGGAGTCTAATATGAAAAATTTAATTCTCTATGCAAAAAAATACAAAAAAGAATTCATTCTTGCGGTCATCTGTATTGAGGCGGAAACCATTTTTGAATTAGTTATTCCCATGATTATGGCTGATATCATTGATGTGGGAGTTGCTAACGGTGATAGAAATTACATATTTCTAAAAGGATTTCAAATGGTTTTCTTTGCCGTTCTTTCTCTTTTTCTGGGGCATGCATGCGCCCGGTATACCGCGATCTGCGGAAATGGTGTGGGAGCTCAGATCCGAATGGCAGAGTTTCAAAAAATGCAGACTTATTCATTTGCTAACACGGACCGGTTCAGCACCCCTTCTCTGGTAACAAGGCTTACAAGCGATATTACCACAATCCAGAATTCCATTACAAACGGTATGCGTCCCGGTTTTCGTTCTCCAGTGATGATGATGACTGCACTGATCGTGTCCTTCCGGTTGAATGCGGAACTGGCTGTGGTATTTTTAATTGCAGCCCCCGTACTGGCCGTCATCTTATTTACAATCATCAAAAATGTAAGACCCTTATATGCAAAAATGCAGGGAGCCGTTGATCTTGTGAACCGGATCATTCAGGAGAATCTCATAGCTATCCGCGTGGTAAAAGCTTATGTCCGGGGCGATTATGAGATAAGTAAATTTAAAGAGGGAAATATGAATTTACAGAATTCTTCCGAAAGGTCCTTTTCCCTGGCGGCCTTAAATATGCCTGCCTTACAGTTTGTTATGTACGGGACCATATTAAGTATCCTTTGGTTTGGCGGTAACCTGGTTATGATCGGTAACATGAAGGTAGGTGCCCTGACGAGCTTTCTTAGCTACGTATTGCAGGTGCTTAATTCCCTTATGATGTTTTCCAATGTTTTTCTTTTATTTACCCGTTCCTTGACCTCATGGAAGAGGATTTCAGAGGTCTTAGAGGAAGAACCGACCATCAATGATGACCGTGCAAAGGATATCACCATCAAGGAAGGAAGGATCCGGTTTGAACATGTATATTTTAAATATAAGGAAGATGCAAAGGAATATGTTCTTTCCGATATTTCCTTTGAGATTGGACCCGGTGAGACCGTAGGAATCATTGGTCAGACAGGTGCCGCCAAAAGTACCCTGGTGCAGCTGATTCCAAGGCTCTATGAGGCGACAGCCGGTAATATTATCATAGACGGCTATCCCATATACGAGTATACTCAGGATCACCTAAGGGATTCCATTGCCATGGTGTTACAGAAGAACACTCTTTTTTCCGGCTCAGTGAAGGAAAATCTTTACTGGGGAAATGAGGATGCAACGGACGAAGAAATAGAGAAGGCATGCAGCATTGCCTGTGTTAACGAATTTATCGGCCGCCTGGATCATGGATATGATACGGAGCTGGGGCAGGGAGGCGTTAACGTCTCAGGCGGGCAGAAACAGCGGCTATGCATTGCAAGAGCGATTTTAAAAGCGCCAAAGGTACTTATTCTGGATGATTCTACAAGCGCCCTTGACACCGAGACAGAAGCAAAGATTAAAGAGGGCCTGGAAAAATCTCTTCCCGGTATGACAAAGATTATTATCAGCCAGCGGATCTCGTCTATCATGGATGCCGATCAGATTTTGATCCTTGATGACGGAAAGATAAATGCCATTGGAACTCATGATCAGCTGCTGGCAGACAATGAAATATATCAGGATATTTATTTTTCCCAGCAGAAAGGAGGCGGCCAGTCCTGATGAAGAATACCGGACATGTAAGACCCCAAAATACAAAAAAAGTTCTTGTTAAACTTTTGAGATACATTGGCCATTATAAGCTTTCCATGCTGGTCATAGCGATCCTGGTCAGCGTCAGTGCATTTTCCGGAATCATGGGAACCTATCTGCTGAAACCGGTCATAAACGAATATATTCTGCCGGGTAATATACCCGGTCTTGTGAGAATGATTGTTATCATGGGACTGATTTATCTGGCGGGAGCTATTTCCTGTCTGCTTTATAACCGGATGATGGTCCGTGTTTCCCAGCAGGTGGTCAGTGAGATAAGGATTGACTTATTCCGCCATACCCAGAAGCTTCCTTTAGAATTTTTTGATACCCGTACACATGGGGATTTAATGAGTCATTTTACAAATGATGTCGACACCATCTCGGAAGCACTCAATAACAGCTTTACATTGCTGATCCAGAGCTTTATTACTTCCACAGGTACCATTATCATGCTGATTCTCCTGGACTGGAAGCTGTCATTAATCGTTGTATTTTTTCTCCTGATTATGTTAATATATATTCGTCACAATGGAACGCTGAGCAAAAGGTATTTTGCTGAACAGCAGAAGAATCTGGGAAATATTAATGGTTATGTTGAGGAGATGGTGGAAGGCCAGAAGGTAGAAAAGATATTCCGCCATGAAAAACAGGATTTAAAAAAGTTTTGTGAGCTGAACGAGAAATTGAGGATTTCCTCAACAATGGCTGCAACTTATACGGGCATTACCGTTCCTACGATAGTTTCTCTTTCTTATATTAATTATGCTATTTCTGCCTGCGTGGGGGGATTGTTCGCTCTGTCCGGACTGATTAATATGGGAACACTGGCCTCTTATCTGGTTTATGTCAGGCAGAGTGCCATGCCTATGAACCAGTTTACCATGCAGATCAACTTTCTCATGGTAGCGCTGGCCAGTGCGGAAAAGATCTTTCATATGATGGAGGAAGAGCCTGAATATGATGAAGGAACCGTCACCTTAAAGAGGGTGGAGCAGGAGGCGGATGGGAGCCTTAAGGAAACGGATATTTATACCGGTGCATTTGCCTGGAAAGTTCCTGACAGAGATCATGGATATCTTCTTGTCCCTCTAAAGGGAGATGTCCGGTTTCACGATGTGGTTTTCGGTTATACAGGCGGAAATACAATTTTAAACAGCATAAGCCTGTATGCCAAGCCTGGTCAGAAAATCGCATTCGTAGGTTCTACCGGTGCGGGAAAGACGACTATCATCAACCTGATCAACCGATTTTATGAATTAAATGGAGGCACCATAACCTACGATGGAATCGATATCCGAAACATAAAAAAAGATGCTTTACGGCGTTCTATCTCTCTGGTCATTCAGGACACCCACTTATTTACCGGAAGCATTGCAGATAATATCCGATATGGAAGATTGAATGCTTCCCGTGAAGACATACTGGCTGCCGCAAAAATCGCTAATGCGGATTCCTTTATTAGACGTCTTCCTAATGGATACGATACTATGTTAGAAAGTGACGGCAGCAATTTATCACAGGGGCAGAGGCAGCTGATTGCCATCGCCAGGGCTGCCATATCACAGCCGCCTGTTCTTGTCATGGATGAAGCCACCAGCTCCATTGATACACGAACGGAAAAACTCATAGAAAAAGGGATGGATGCCCTTATGAAAGACCGGACGGTATTCGTCATTGCCCACAGACTTTCCACCGTAAGAAACTCAGATGCCATCCTGGTTCTTGAAAAAGGAGAGATTATTGAGCGGGGCAGTCATGACGAATTGCTGCAGGAAAAAGGGAAGTATTATCAACTGCATACCGGGCAGTTTGAATTAGAATGATGAAATGAAAGCGTAGAAGGGCACTACTGTTTCATGACTTATTAGTGCCCTTTGCAAAGGGAAAGGAGTGATAAAATATATGAAGCAGCATAATGTGAGAGAGCTATTGGTCCGTGAAGAAAAAGCCAGGAAACAGATAATTTCTCCGCTTCTGTCAAATATCGGATTGACGCCTGGACAGGGACATGCAAGGATCTTATATCATCTTTTACAAAAAGACCATATCACCCAAAAAGAGCTGGCAGACCGATGCCATTTCGATACGGCTACCATGTCAAGAAATATAGACAAACTGCAGGATATGGGGTTCCTGCTCAGGGAAAATAATCCGGACTGCAGACGTTCCGTTCTGATCAGCCTTACAGAAAAAGGGGTTGTTGAAGCAGAAGAGGTAAGAAAAGTTTTCAAGCAGTTTGAAGAACTTATCTGCTCTGATATACCTGAAGACGAAATAGCTGTATTCTGTAAAGTGTTAATGAAAATGTGCGACAATCTGGAAGCTTATTAAATTTCGGTAAGTATGAGAATAAAGGAGCGTTCAGCACAATGTCATGAAATCAGCGGCCATATCGCCAGGAGCAAGCCTTTTGGGATTCCTCCATAGCTGTCTGTACCCTTTGAACGATTGGCCGCTGTTACATGCAGTATTATGCGTTTAACTCCTTTTCTAGAAATTCCTTGATATAGGGCGTGGTCTCTTCACTTAGTGCAGGCATGAATGCCATGTAACGGCATTTTTGATGATGTTCCTCATCTAAAAGGAAGTCATATCCCATGTGACATTTAGAGTTGCATTCCTCCGGATTTATTATCCGCTTACACACAGATGCTTTTTTGATTTCTTTTTTCATTATTTCCGGCAAAGTATTTAAAAAGGATTCATAAGCTTTTACGTGCTCCGGATATATTCGTATTCTCATTCCTGTTTTCCGAAACACAAAAGTAGCTAAGACTTTTTTTGTAGTCTCTGGTTTATAAGAAGCGATAAAACCATTTTTAGCAGGCTTAATTTCACACTTACAATTATTTTGTGTAAGGTAATCATTTATTTCCATAACGAAATCTTTATAACGATCGTCTACTGCCTTAAGAAAAACATTAAAGTTCTCATTTGTTTTATCCAAGG
This sequence comes from [Clostridium] celerecrescens 18A, assembly GCF_002797975.1. Taxonomy (NCBI): domain Bacteria; kingdom Bacillati; phylum Bacillota; class Clostridia; order Lachnospirales; family Lachnospiraceae; genus Lacrimispora; species Lacrimispora celerecrescens. Next base: position 15,386 of record NZ_PGET01000001.1, read on the forward strand.
TGCCCTCCTGATTATTTTTTAATAACGGGAATCCATACTTCAAATCTTGCATTCTGTGGGTCAGAATTTAAATAGACCTCAATATCCGGTCCATTATCATATTCGTATCCAGAAGTGGGAAGCCATTCGGTTACAATCCGCTTCTCTAGTTCTTGTATTGCATGGGGGCATTGGCCTTCTCCATAGAATATGGCCCAGGTGAAAGAGGAAACCGTATATTCTTCCAATGTATCATCAGCTTCTTTCGTGCTGGCTGCGGCTATAAAGTACCGCCATTCTTCCAGGTCATTGCAGATGCTGACTCCTAATATTCCTCCAGGGCAGCCATCTGCCATGGAGGCTAATTTAGGGATCGTTCCGTCCATAGCAGCCTTGCTCCACATTTGAGGTACTATTTCAAAATTCTTTTCAATTTCCCGGTTCAGGGATTGTGCAGTGCCTACAATCCGAAACGGATCCTTCTTTTCAATTCGATAATTCAATTCATCCACTCCTTTTATAATAATTTTGAAGCTGATAGGTGGATATGACTTTACGGTTGCGCCGCTTTCTTTTATACGAGATGGCGCTATTCCATGGATGCTTTGAAATGCCCGGTTAAATGCAGTGGGAGAGTGATATCCATATTTAAGAGCAACATCAATAATTTTATTATTCCCGTTCAGCAGATCCACCGCCGCCAAGGACATACGCCTGCGCCGGATATATTCAGATAAAGGTACATTTGCCATATATGCGAACATTCTCTGAAAGTGATAAACAGAACAACATGCGATTTTTCCTAACTGCTCATAGTCTATTTCTTCTGTTAAATGTTCCTCAATATAGTTAATTGATTTGTTTAATCCCTCGATCCATTCCATAAAATCAATCCTTTCTTATGTATTATATTTGTTATCGATTTGCTCGTCCTCTCTTTTTGTGCACAAATAAGAGAGGACGAGTGCAGGGAATGCCATGATCCTATTATAGGTTCTCAGGGATATTTTAACAATCACCTTTTATCCCATACGCGGGTAAATAAAAAGAGCGGGAAATCAAATGATTTCCCGCTCTTTTTCAATGCATTCATGAGACACCGGGGACTCGAACCCCGGACAACTTGATTAAAAGTCAAGTGCTCTACCACCTGAGCTAGTATCCCATACTGGGCTAGTTGGATTCGAACCAACGACTGCAGGAGTCAAAGTCCTGTGCCTTACCGCTTGGCGATAGCCCATTAAAACTTGTGATAAAAAAAAATTCCCTAAAAGGGAAAGGTGAGTACAGGGATTCGAACCCTGGGCCTCCAGAGCCACAATCTGGCGCGATAACCAACTTCGCCATACCCACCATAAATTTTCACACCTTGGTTAGAGATGTGAAACGAGCCTGAAGGGATTCGAACCCCCGACCCACGGCTTAGAAGGCCGTTGCTCTATCCAACTGAGCTACAGACTCAAAAGCGGGTGATGGGAATCGAACCCACGTATCCAGCTTGGAAGGCTGGTGTTCTACCATTGAACTACACCCGCAAAAGGTAAGAGAAACTAATACTACCATTGACGGTTTTTCTCTTGAATCGGGGTGACAGGATTCGAACCTGCGACCCCCTGGTCCCAAACCAGGTACTCTAGCCAAACTGAGCCACACCCCGATAGTGAAAGTATTTTCTATCTTTCGCTTGGTTGCTTTTCCGCAACGCAAGAGTTATTATATATGATGGATATCATTTTGTCAACATTATTTTAGAAAAAATTTCAAATTCGTAATTAAGCCTGTATTTATGCGGTTTTTTAGGAAAAAAGACCCTGAAATGGGAGGAACCGGCAGGTACATAAAATGTTCCTGCCGGTTGAGTATGAAAAATAAAAAGTCAATGTTAAAAGGGTGGGGTTCCTTTACAATATTTAGTATACGCGGAAATTATGACCGAAGTTTGACTAAGCCATAAATATTTCATAAAAAAACTAAAAGAATTATGAGGAATATTTGAAAAAACAGATAGCTTACTACTTTCGGCCCTGGAACAATGAATGAAAGAAGAGGTCGTCTCTAAGCTTTGTATATGATATAATGTAATTAGATGAAAACATGGTGCCGTTCATAAGAGAAAGAAGGAATATTATATGAAGTACTGGGAAGTTTATGAGAGCAAAATAGGACCTCTTACCATTCTATGTGATGATGAAGCTCTTCTTAGAATTGATTTTGGGAGGACGGAGCCTGAGAATGCCGTAAGGGAGCGGACAGAGCTGATCCGGAAAACAGAAGGCCAATTGGAGGAATATATGGCTGGAAAGAGAACGGTGTTTGATCTGCCTCTTAAACCAGAGGGAACGGAATTTCAAAAAAAGGTTTGGAATGCTTTGTTGATGATTCCATACGGAAAGACGAAAAGCTATAAGGATATTGCGGTCATGGTTGATAATCCCAAAGGCTGCCGTGCGGTTGGCATGGCAAATAACCGCAATCCCATACCTGTCATCATTCCTTGCCACCGGGTGATAGGGGCCAACGGAAGCCTGATAGGATATGGCGGGGGCCTGGATATTAAAGTGAAGTTACTGGATCTGGAGCGCACAGAAGCTTCCTAATATAATTATTAAGAATTTTTGGTGATTCTTTCAGTTCCTTTAATCCCCTATACATTTGATGCAGATAATGTTATAATCCTCATCGTCACCAGGAATGAGTTTGATGATAATGAGGAGTGATTAAAATGAGAAAAAACAAAATGTTGGCAGTAATAGCCATCGCCATGGCAGTTATGATGGCGGCTACAGGCTGTGGATCAAAAGATAATGGGAAATCCACGCAGGATAATCCTACAGAAGTAAGTGCTGCCGAGACAAAAGTAGCAGGTACAGATGAGACTACGTTAGGTGAGGATGAATCTGATAGTGAGGAAGACGGAACAGACGAAACCACCGAAACCACTGCTTCTGATGCAGGTAACTTATCTTCCGGCGTCTTTACATCAAAATCCGGAAAATATCAGATTACACCGCCAGAAGGCTGGACCATTGAAGATGATGGAGATGAAAGCTCAGTCGCATTCACCTCTTCCAATGGCAACGATCTGTTAGAAGTCGTCTATGTAGAAGGAGATGACGCCGACGGAGCCAGAGAAGTCTATCCGGCTACCATGGAAGAATACAAGGAATTTGTCAGCCGTGGCGAGGATATGGAATTTGTCCGCTATAATGTAGAAAACGGCAGCGACGGAAGCCAGACGTTCCGCTATGCAATCCGGTATAAGACGAATGAGGATGGGGTCCGTTATTATGCAATTTCCGGTTCTTACAATGCGGCTACAAAAAAGTACATCAGCGCGGCAGGTACGGTTGAATCACCAGACAGTGCGGTAGAAGGACAGATTGAAGCAGCACTGGATACCTTAAAACTGAAATAAAACTGAAAATAAGATAGGAATAAAACAGGGGCAAAAGCAGGAATATCTGCTTTTGCCCCTGTTTTTACAGTTTTATAAGGGTGCCGTTAAGGAGTGCCACATCTTCCTCCTGGTGGGTGCTTATGATGACCAGTTTGTCACGGGTCTTTTCTTTGATGTATTGAATTACGGTTCGTTTTGTGTTCTCATCAAGTCCAGTAAAGGGTTCGTCCATTAAAATCATGTCACAAGGGACCGACAAGGCTCTTATAATGGCAACCCGGCGCTTCATTCCCCCGCTTAAGGTAGATACGGGGCGGGATAAGGCCTCTTCCGGAAGAAGCCTTAAAAGCTCTCCTCTGGCCTGTTTTCTGCTTCGGGAGGAACGACCGGGGATTACCATGGTAATGTTGTCTACCGGGGTAAATGACTCACACAGACGGTTTTCCTGAAACACGGCGGAGGCTCTTATGCCCTGAAGTCCTTCCATGGATCCGGAATCGGCTTCTTCAAGTCCCAGAAGGATCCGGAAGAATGTGGTTTTCCCGGATCCTGAGGAACCCATGAGACAGTAGACCTGGCCGGAATGAAGGGAAAGATTCACCTGCATAAATACGTTAAGAGTCCCAAAGGATTTGGACAGTTGATTTACCTTTAGTTCCATGGATCAAGCCTCCTTTTTTTTATGGAATTTCCGGCCGGGACTTGCAAGGCTTAAAAGACATAAAAAGAATTTTTCAAAAAGGGCACTGATTACGATAATCACCAGGGTCCAGGCAAAAAGGTCCGCAGTGCTTAAATAAATTTTTGCCATATAGAGTTTTTCACCGATGGAATGGCTTGGGACGCCGATCACTTCAGCGGCAACCCCAGATTTCCAGCCCATGCCCAAAGCCACCCTGCAGCCGCTTATGAGGTAGGGAAGAAGGGCGGGGCGGTATATATAAAGGAGCTTCTTTTTGCCTTGCATACGGAACACCCGGGACATTTCCAAAAGCTTTGGATCGGTACTCATAAATCCTGCAATGGTATTTATGTAAATGATGGGGAATACCACAAGAAAGGCAATAAAAACGGATAAATTTTCAGAACCAACCCAGATCAGGGCCAGTATGACAAAGGAAGCTACCGGAACCGACTTTATCAGGGACATAAGCGGTTCCAGTAAATCCCTTAAAAGAGGGAAACGCCATGCAGCTCCCCCGGCCAGGATTCCTGAGCCAAAGGCCATAAGGAATCCAAGACTTATCTTTCCAAAGGAGAGGGCAATGGTTATCCAGAAGCCGGACATGGCCCTCTGGATCCATAAAGCCTGGATTACCTCCAAAGGGCCTACCAGTATGATGCTGTTGTGCACGGACAGACTAACTGCCTGCCACGCAAGAAGCCAGAGAAAGATGATACCGGCCTTTTTAGCCGGGAGGGCTGTTGGTTTCATAATGGGAATCTCCTTACAAAGCTTTACCTTAATTATGGCATATAGTAGAAGTCATCGGCTGGCAGTGTTCCGCCCACGGAAGACGGCTCCATATCGAAAAGTACTTTTAAGTATCCGCTTAACAGAGATTTCATCCGGTCACCGTCTACATAGGTGATGCTGCAGTATGGGATTGCCTTTTCAGCAACCGGTGCTTTTTCAATGATTCCGGCAGCAGCCACCAGAGCTGCAGTTTCGGCTACATTGGCATTGGCAAATTCAGCGGATTCCTTATGCTCCGCCATAAAGGCGGCAATGGCTTCCCCATGGTCTTTGATCACGTCATTCCGGCAGATGGTAACTCCGGTCACCAGACTGCCGCCGCTTTCACCGGCTGTGGCATCCCACTCCTTTGTTAAGTCAAGAACCATTTTTAGGGAGTCATTCTGAGCCATGGCCGCTGTTACAAAAGGCTGGGGAAGAAGACCTACTGCATCAGGCTTTTCCTTCAGGATAGAAACGACCTCAGCGGCTTCGGACTTATATTCCAGGGTTATGTCGTCAGCGGTTAAGCCGCTGGCTTTAAGCACGTGCTGAAGGGCATAGTCCGGCGTGGTCCCTTTGCCGGTTAAGTAAACGGTCTTACCCTTTAAGTCTGCGGCTGTTTTAATGGAATCATCGGCGGATACCCCGTAGAGAACACCCAGGGTGTTAATATCCAGGACAGTCACCTCATGATTGGTTTTATTATAAATAATAGAGGCCATATTGGCGGGCACAAGGGCAATATCCAGATCTTTGCTTACAATTTTTCCAAGGAGTTCGTCAGCAGCGGTTACCATGGTAAAATCATAGGAGCCTTCTGCATTGCCTTTTTCAGACTGGTCCATCAGCTTTACAAGGCCCATAGAGGTGGGCCCTTTTAAAGAACCGATCTTTAAGGTATAACGATCAGCTGGTTCTTGTGCTTTTGATGTTTCTTCTGCTGTCTCAGAGGTGGATTCCTTTTCAGAGACTGATGTTGCCTGGGGGTTTTCAGCGCCGCCTTTTGCACAGCCGGAGAGTACGGCCGCCGTTACGGCAAACGCCATCAATAGGGATAATGCTTTTTTCATAAGATCCTCGCTTTCTGTCCGTACCTGTTATAGTTCTTTTTTCTTTACGTCTATCAAAAAATCCCACACCAACAGGCATGGGATTTCCGGTTTACGTATTCTCCTCGCCTTCGCCGTCAGGGATCCTTCCGGGTTAGTACGAACACCTTCAGTATATCATTATTCCCCCATATTTGTCAAAATATAGATACAGATATATTGGCAGATGTGGTATACTGTATATACCTATGACGACCTTGTCTGGCGGTAATAATGAAACACCCTGCGGGTATACCTGTATGTCCAGAAAGCATGGACAATAACATTGGAAGGAGAACATGGTATATGAATGAAGTATATGCAAAGCTTAAGAATTGTTTGGAAAGTGTGCGGGAGAAGACGGACTTTGTCCCGGAGATAGCTCTGATCCTGGGGTCTGGCCTTGGGGAATATGCAGAGGAGATAAAGGTAGAGACCTCCATTGATTATAAAGACATTGAAGGATTTCCGGTATCAACGGTGGCAGGCCATAAAGGAAGGTTTGTATTCGGATATGTAAATGATGTTCCGGTGGTAATCATGCAGGGACGGGTTCATTTCTACGAGGGGTATCCAATGACGGACGTGGTGCTTCCGGCCAGGCTTATGGGCCTTTTAGGAGCAAAGGTCCTGTTTTTAACCAATGCTTGCGGTGGTGTTAACAAAGAGTTTAAGGCGGGTGATTTCATGCTCATAAGGGATCATATTGCGAGCTTTGTTCCGTCTCCGTTAATTGGGGCAAATTTAGAAGAGCTGGGACCCAGATTCCCGGATATGAGTGATGTTTACAGCAGAGAACTTCAGCAGACCATCAGAGAGGCTGCAGGAGAAGAAGAAATCGGCCTTAGAGAGGGTATTTACATGCAGCTTTCCGGTCCGGCATATGAATCTCCGGCAGAGGTACAGATGTGCCGCATTCTGGGAGCTGATGCGGTAGGAATGAGCACAGCCTGTGAAGCAGTTGCGGCAAACCACATGGGGATGAAGGTTTGCGGCATTTCCTGTATCACCAATATGGCCTGCGGTATTACGGATCAGCCTTTGAGCCATGGAGAGGTACAAGAGACGGCAGACCGGGTTGCACCTTTGTTTAAAAGATTGATTACGGCATCTATTACAAAGATCGCAGGTAAATAAAAGGAGGAGTTTCTTATGGATCGGTTGTTAGCTGAACGGGTTTTGGCAGCATCAGGGGCGAAAAAGGCGTCCCTGGTGCTAAAGAATGCCAGGGTGGTCAATGTTTTTACGGCTGAGCTGGAAAACGGAGATATTGCCATTGAGGAAGGTTACATTGTAGGGATTGGAGAATATGAGGGACAGACAGAGATCGAGCTGGGGGGCGCGGTGGTTTGTCCAGGACTGATTGACGGCCATATACACCTGGAAAGTTCTATGGTTGCACCGGGAGAATTTGAACGCTCTGTGGTGCCTCATGGGACTCAGGCGGTTATTACGGATCCTCACGAGATCGCCAATGTGGCGGGAGCGGAAGGGATCCGCTTTATGATGGAGAGGACGAAGGGACTTACCCTTGATGTGTATTTTATGCTCCCTTCCTGCGTACCGGCAACGGGACTGGATGAATCGGGGGCTGTTCTGGCGGCTGAGAATCTTTCACCCCTCTATGAAGAGGAGCGGGTACTGGGCCTTGCTGAGCTTATGAACTCCTACGGAACCGTAAGGGCAGACCGTGGGATCCTTGATAAGGTAGAGGAAGCCAGAAACAGGAATCTCTTAATCGACGGTCATGCTCCCGGGCTTTCCGGCAGGGAACTGAATGCCTATGTGACTGCCGGAGTGCAGTCGGACCATGAATGCTCCGATTGGGAAGAGGCGGTGGAAAAGCTTAAGAGAGGCCAGTGGATCATGATCCGGGAGGGTACGGCAGCCAGGAATTTAAATGCCCTTATGCCACTGTTTAAGGAGCCTTATTACCACCGCTGCATGCTGGTTACCGATGACAAGCATCCAGGGGATTTAATACGGCTGGGGCATTTAGACTATATCATTAAAAAGGCCATTAGCCTTGGGGCTGATCCGGTTCATGCGGTCATGATGGCCTCCCTTCATCCGGCTGAGTATTTCGGGCTTCGGAATGTAGGTGCCGTTGCACCGGGATATAAGGCAAACTTCATTGTTGTTTCTGATCTCAATGAATTTGTGGTAAAGCAGGTATATAAAAATGGTAAGCTGGTGGCGGAAAACGGCGGGATGAAGGCGGAAATCCTTGCAGCTGAAGAACGGAGCGTGGAAACGCCTGTCAGAGTGGGCGATTCCTTCCATTTAGAAGAGACTCGTCCGGAAGATTTCCATGTTAAGAAAAAAGGCAATACCATCCGGGTACTTTGCCTCACTCCCGGAGAGCTGACCACCAAATCCCTTCTGGCCCCATGGGTAGAAAAGGCAGGGGTCGCTCCCGGCGTCAACATTGAGCAGGACATTGTGAAAATGGCAGTGCTGGAACGCCATCATAATACCGGCCATATGGGATTAGGTTTTTTAGGCGGGTATGGCTTAAAACGGGGAGCGGTGGCCACCAGCATTGCCCACGATTCCCATAACCTGATCGTTGCAGGAACCAATGATGAAGATATGGCACTCGCTGCCAACATTGTGAGGAAGAACCGGGGCGGCCTGGCGGTCGTGGCCGATGGGAAGCTTATGGGTGAGCTGCCTCTTCCCATCGCAGGACTTATGAGCGAGGAACCGGCTGAGTGGGTGGATGAAAAGCTGGAAGAATTAAAGGCCCAGACAAGAAGCCTTGGAATCGGAGAAAGCATCGATCCTTTCATGACCCTTGCTTTTGCAAGCCTTCCGGTCATTCCGGAGCTGCGGCTGAATACATATGGCCTTATTGACGTAGAGAAACAGGAAATTTTAGAGACAATTATTTCCTGTATGTGAAAAAGAACAGGAAATCGATAAAAAAATATTGATAAAAATATAACGATGTGCGATAATATTTCAAAAGGGCAATCAAATGTAAGGTACAAAATTTGGAGGGAGAATATTCATGAGAGTAACAATATGTATAGGGAGCGCATGCCATTTAAAGGGTTCCAGAGAAATCATCGCACAGCTGCAGACCCTTGTGAAGGAAAACCATCTGGAGGATAAGGTGGATCTAAACGGGTCCTTTTGCTGCGGGGATTGTGTAAATGGAGTCTGTGTGACCGTGGAGGGTCAATTATACTCTTTAAAACCAGAAGATACAAAGGAGTTTTTTGACAAAGAGATCATGGGGAGGCTGTAATCATGGGGATCATTGATTTCAAGGCTACTAAATGCAAACATTGCTATAAATGTATTCGTAATTGCGAAGTCAAGGCAGTCATGATTAAAGATGAGCGGGCTGAAATTATGCCGGATAAATGCATTTTATGCGGAAAATGCATGCAGGTATGTCCTCAGTCAGCAAAAACTCTCATAAGTGATCTGGATCTGGTAAAGAGTTACATTGACGCAGGGATCCGGACAGTTATCTCCCTGGCGCCGTCTTATATGGGCTTGTTAAATTATAAGACCATCGGCCAGGTTAACGGTGCGCTGCGGAAGCTGGGATTTTATGACGTAAGGGAGACTTCGGAGGGGGCGGCTGTTGTAACAGCGGAATATGCAAGGCTTTTAAGTGAAGGGAAGATGGAAAACATCATCACCACCTGCTGCCCCAGCGTCAATGATTTGATCGAGATTTATTACCCCAAGCTGATTCCATATATGGCTCCTGTGGTATCTCCTATGATTGCCCATGGAAAGATGTTAAAAGAAGAACTGGGAACTGAGGTAAAGGTGGTATTCCTTGGACCGTGCATTGCAAAGAAAAAGGAAGCTGGAGACCCCCGCCATGATGGCTATATTGATGCTGTCCTGAATTTCAATGATATTTCCAGGTGGCTTTCTGAAGAGGAAATAACCATTGAAGACTGCGAGGATATCCCGTTTGCAAGGAACCCCAGAATCAACCGCCTTTATCCGGTTACCAATGGAGTGGTAAATTCTGTTCTGGCCACGGAAGAGAAACGGGATGGATACCGGAAATTTTATGTCCATGGCTGTCTCAACTGCATGGATTTGTGCGAAAGCATGCTGCGGGGAGGAATTAAGGGCTGCTTTATTGAGATGAATATGTGCTCCGGCGGCTGCATCAAGGGTCCCACAGTAGAGGACGAGAACGTATCCAGATTCAAGATTAAGCTGGATATGGAGGAATCCATTGAAAAGGATCCGGTACCAAGGGAGGAGCTGGCCCCTGTTATGGAGCGTATCTCCTTTCGGAAGCTGTTCCTGGACCGTGCACCCAAGGATGTCATGCCAACAGAAGTCCAGATTCAGGAGATATTAAAAATGACCGGAAAGACCAGGCCGGAGGATGAATTAAACTGCGGTGCCTGCGGTTATTCCACCTGCCGGGAAAAGGCCATAGCAGTTTTCCAGAAAAAGGCAGAGCTTAATATGTGCATTCCATTTATGCATGAAAAATCAGAGTCATTATCCAATCTCGTGATGCAGACCTCTCCCAATATTGTTCTGATCGTAGATAAAGATATGAAAATTTTAGAGTATTCTGCAGTGGGAGAAAAATATTTTGGAAAAACCAGGCAGGAAGCTTTGACCATGTATTTATATGAACTCATTGATCCTTCGGATTTCCAGTGGGTTTATAATACCCACCAGAAGATCCATGGAAAAAAGGTGACATATGGGGAATACCATATTTCCACTCTTCAGAATATTCTTTACATTGAAAAAGAAGATGTGGTATTAGCCACCTTCATAGATATCACCAAAGAGGAAGAACAGGCAAAGCAGGACTACGAACAGAAACTGGAAACCATTGCCCTGGCACAGAAAGTCATTCATAAGCAGATGATGGTTGCCCAGGAAATTGCAGGTCTTTTAGGGGAAACCACGGCGGAGACCAAGACTACCTTAACGAAGCTTTGCAGATCCTTACTGGATGAGGGAAGTGAAGGTGAGGTTAAGTGATGGGGATTACCGTAGATGTTGCATACACAAGCCTGAATAAATTCAAGGAAGTATTGTGCGGGGATAAGGTTGAACTTTTGCAGACCGAGGATTCCAATATTATGATACTCGCTGACGGTATGGGCAGCGGGGTAAAGGCCAACATTCTGGCCACCATGACCTCCAAGATTCTCGGAACCATGTTTCTAAACGGTGCGACCCTGGAAGAGTGTGTGGAAACCATTGTGGAGACCCTTCCGGTATGTCAGGTGCGCCAGGTAGCCTATTCGACCTTCAGCATCCTTCAGGTGTTTCATGACGGTGAAGCCTATCTGGTGGAGTTTGATAATCCCGGCTGTATCTTCATCAGGGATGGGAGCCTGGTTTCCATACCACGAAACACCAGGGTTATCAGGGATAAAAAAATCAATGAATACCGTTTTAAGGTGAGAAAAGGGGACGCGCTGATCCTGATGAGTGACGGGACCATCCATGCAGGAGTGGGGAAGCTCCTGAATTTTGGCTGGCTGTGGGAGGATGTTGCTTCTTATGCGGTGAAGCAGTACCGCCTGACCATATCTGCAGCTCGTCTTGCGAATGCGTTAACCAGCGCCTGTGATGAACTGTATCAGTACCGGCCTGGCGATGATACCACGGTTGCCGTTATGAGGATCATTGACCGCAAGCCGGTGCATTTGATGACAGGCCCGCCCAGGAAGACGGAGGACGACTGCGTGATGGTGAATGATTTCCTGTCGGGAGATGATTCCGCTAAGAAAGTCGTCTGCGGAGGAACCAGTGCCAATATTGTTTCCAGGGTAACTGAAAGGGAGCTGTTTGTTTCCCTGGATTACGATGATCCGGACATTCCGCCAATCGCTTATATTGACGGAATTGAGCTGGTTACAGAAGGTGTTTTGACATTAAATAAAGTGTTAAAGCTTTTAAGGCGTTATGTGAAGAATGAATCCGTCACAGAGGATTTTTTCCTGGAGTTAGATAAGCCAAACGGAGCTTCCATGGTAGCAAAGATGATCATTGAGGATTGTACGGAGCTTAAGTTATACGTGGGAATGGCAATTAACAGCGCTTATCAGAATCCTGGCCTGCCCTTTGATTTAGGGATCCGCCAGAATCTTGTGGAGCAGTTAAAGCACGTAGTGGAAGAAATGGGGAAAAGGGTTACGGTAACCTATTATTGAATTTGGATAGATATTCACAGAGCCACGATACGTGGAAGTTACAAGGAGGAAAAATATGGCAACAAATGATGCGACATTACTTCGCATAAAGCATCAGGTTTTAAATGAAGTGGCGAAACTTGCATGGGAGGGAAAGCTTGAGGAGAAAAGAAATGAGATTCCCTATGATATCATTCCAGGTCCCAAGGCCCAGTTCCGCTGCTGCATTTACAGGGAACGGGAAATCATCAGAGAGAGAATCCGCCTGGCGGAAGGTCTCTGCCCCAGCGGAAGGGATACGAAGAACGTCGTTCAGGTAATCAGCTCTGCCTGTGAAGACTGTCCCATCGCCCGGTATGTGGTAACCGATAACTGCCAGCTGTGTATGGGTAAGGCGTGCCAGGGTTCCTGTAATTTTGGCGCCATCAGCATGGGACGTGATCGTGCCTATATTGATCCTGATAAATGTAAGGAATGCGGAAAATGTTCCCAGGCATGTCCTTATAACGCCATTGCAGATCTGACCCGTCCCTGTAAGAAAAGCTGTCCGGTGGATGCCATCACCATGGATGAAAATGGCATAGTCGTCATTGACGAGAGCAAATGCATCCAGTGCGGAGCCTGCATTCATGGCTGTCCCTTTGGTGCCATTGATTCCAAGACATTCCTTGTGGATGTGATTAATCTTATTAATGCCGGAAAACGGGTGGTTGCCATGATCGCTCCGGCGACAGAAGGCCAGTTCGGCCCGGAAATCACCATGGCAAGCTGGAGAACCGCTTTAAAGAAGATCGGTTTCCAGGATATGATTGAGGTTGCACTTGGCGGCGATCTGACCGCTGCAGCAGAAGCGGCGGAATGGGCAGAGGCTTATAAGGAAGGCAAGAAGATGACGACCTCCTGCTGTCCGGCATTTGTGAACATGATTAAACAGCATTATCCTATGCTCCTTGAGAATATGTCCACCACAGTATCCCCTATGTGCGCTGTATCAAGAATGCTGAAGGAAAAGGATCCGGAAACGATCACCGTATTCATCGGGCCGTGTATTGCTAAGAAAAGCGAAACTCTGGATTTAAATATTAAAGACAACGCGGATTATGCCCTGACCCTGGGAGAAATTCAGGCAATGATGGCATCAAAGGGCGTTGAGTTATTGCCGGAAGATAACACCTACCAGGCAGGATCTGTATTCGGTAAGCGTTTTGGAAATGGCGGCGGTGTAACTGCGGCTGTTCTGGAATGTTTAAAGGAGACAGGAGAAGGTACGGATATCGAAGTCCTTAAATGCAATGGAGCGGCTGAGTGCAAGAAGGCTCTGATGCTTCTTAAGATTGGAAGGCTTCCAGGAGACTTCATAGAAGGAATGGCATGTGTGGGAGGCTGTGTAGGCGGCCCCAGCAGGCATAAGAGTGAGAATGAAGCAAAGAAAGCTCGTGATTTGCTGATCAAACAGGCGGATGGAAGAGAAGTCCATGAAAACTTACGGAACCAGGGACTTGAAGAAGTTGCGATGCACAGACATTAACAAAAAGGCTATGGATGCCCCCTTTTACCGGGAACACCCATAGCTTTTTTATTTACATTCCTGCGAACTGGCTCTTAACTTTCGTGAGTTTCTGCTGTTCTGCCTGATCTGTGGTATACCATCCCTTTGCGGACATTTTCTTGTAGATATCGCCCTGCATGCACAGGCTGTCGCTTAATGCGGTGTCAAATGCCTGATGTACGTTCATGGTAGGGGACTCGATGGTTCCATGCAGGTATAAGTCACACACGCCTTTTGTGGTGTGGAGCAGGTTTTCCATAATACACTTGTCATCCATATGTGATTCCTCCTTACACTAAGTTATAGAAGCTGTCAAAAATCTGCTGGTGCTTTTGCATAAGCTGCTGCGCACAGGCTTTTAATTCAGGATCCTGAAGATTCTGCGCTGCTTGCTGGCACTGGGTTTTTAAAAATTGCTCATGGCCAAGAGCATCTTCAATATAATTTAATTCTTTTGGGCTCATATGATATTCCCTCCATTGTTATACTATCTTTCGGCGTGTTTTCCCGGAAGACAGTATTAATATGGACGTTTTATGGGAATCCATGCATAACAACGGAAAAAATTCAATAACAGGGAGTACGATCCTTGATATATTTTAAGATTCCTTATAATTTCCATAACTTGTATAAATTTCTTTCACAACCTCATAAGAAAGCTTGTGCCTTCTGTATTCGTCGACGATTCCTTTATTATTCATTGTCCTTGGGCGGTTTAGGTACCATTCTTCACTGATTCTCACATCGCAGAACTGCCAGATATACAGTCCTGACGTACCGGGATGTTCCAGGATAACAGTAAGCTGTTCTCCCAGCGTCTCCGACTGATACTCTTCCGACCACTTGACCTTAGCTGGGCTCCTGTAACCGTAGATGGCTCCTGCGCCAACTTCCGTAATAAGAAATGGCTTGTTTTTTCCTGGTGTTTCTATTTGTACCCATTGGTACAGATCATCTAAATATTCCCGGACAGGGGTGTTGTGATACCATCTCGGATAAATGTTGTAGGAAACTACTTCCGGAAAGTCGAGACAAACATCTGTTTTAAATTTACAGCTTGCGCTGGAACGCGGGCGGGAAGAATCCAGCTGACTGATGAGGTCATACTGCTTTTTATAACATTCCCTGCCGTAGGGAGTTTCGCTGGCACATTCATTTAAGATACCCCAAATATAGATGCTCGGATGATTATAGTGATTCATGATCATTTCACGGATCACTACTTCTGCCTGCCTCTCAAAATTAGGATTTCTCATCTGTTCTTCGGAAAGCCCTCTTGCGTGGTTTTCTTCCCAGATCAATATTCCCAGTTCGTCACATAAATCCAGGAAAATTTCATCATTGGGATAATGCACGCATCTTATAGAATTCACCCCCATATCTTTGATTGTCTGCAGATCTGAGGCAATCTGAGAAAATGGGATAGCACAGCCGAATGCGGGATGGTCTTCATGACGGCAGAGTCCCTTTATCAGGAGGGCTTTGCCGTTTAAGAAGATAGAGTTGTTTTCTATTTTCACTTCCCGGAAGCCAGTTCTCTCTGTTAAGTCGTCTATGGCAGAACCGTTTTTGAATAGCGTTACTTCTACTGTATATAATTTTGGATGTTCCATGCTCCATTCTTCTGCATCTGATACGGCTGTCTCCGTTTGTATCAAAGATTCCGTATTTGCTTTTACGGTAATGTCCGGGAGTTTTAAATCTGTCTTATTTATCGTTATTGTTGCATCTAAGCTGATATCTTCATCAGATATATTGGAAATACAGAGTGTGAGGCCGGCCTTCCAGGTTTCGTCCTTTTTTTCAGGTGTAATATGGATCCATTTTATGTATGCGCAGTTAAGTTCCTCTAAAACGACACCTCTGGTAATGCCGCCGTAGCTCATATAATCGTTGGGAATATGCAGCGAGCTTTCTTCTGAAAACCGGTTATCAGCTATGACCTCTAGCAGATGATCTCCTCCAGGCAAACCTTTCAGGAAAATCTCAAAAGGCGTATAGGCGTTGTAATGGGTTCCTCTCATGGTCCCGTCTACGAAAACTTTTGCTGTATGGCTTACGCCTTTTAACAGAAGCCGTACATTCCCCTCTGACGTAAAAGTAGTGGAATATTTCCCTTCTCCCCTGTAAGCTTCATATCCCGGATAAGTTTCCCAGGCACTTGGGACAGGTACCGGGAACGTCTTATCTTTTCCGTCTAAGGGGGTGAAATCCCAAAGTTTACCGGAAAGTTCTGATATTTTTCTTACTGAATTTGTTTGAAAGGTACGTATCATTTAATTTTCCTCCTGTTTCAGGGTACATCTCCCCATATCCGTAGGGGTGTGTCCCGTATATTTTTTAAAGACTCTTGAAAAATACTGCGGGTTGTCAAATCCCAGTTCTTCACTGATCTGATAAATCTTCAAGTTGCTTTTTGCAAGCAGCTCCTGGGCTTTTTTAACTTTCATTTTATTGATATATTCAGAAAAGCCAAGATCGGAATATTGTCTGAAAAGAGCGGATAAGTAATTAGGGCTTACATTTATAAAAGAAGCGGTATCCGCTAAACTGATTTTCATAAAAATGTGATTTTTGATATAGTCTTTTGCCTGAATGACCAGATTGTATTTCGGATCGTTCAATTGGTTTTGCATTGCACTTTTTACTGCGGTTTTAAATACATCCAGATATCTGATGATTTCAGTTTTCTTATGATAGGTATATAAAACCTGGTAAGATTTTGCCTCTTTTTTGTAGCTTTCCGAAAGTATTTTTTCTCCGTCATAGATACAGTTCATTACCAGATGTATCATAAAGGACACAATATTGATCAGTTCTTCAAATGCCAGGGTATCTATGGCGGCTTCAATCGCTCTCACAGTCTGATCAAAAAGGGTAAGATTAAAATTTTCCAGGGATTCTATCAGTCTTTTGTTAAAGACATTCAGATCAAAGGTATTATTAAGGGATGGGGCTTCTTCCTTATTAAATTCAAAACACAGGTGGATCTCATTGAGGGAAGAGGTCATTTTTCCCGGTTTTATGGAAACTCCGGTATTGAAAAAAATTTTAATAAGCTGTCGGATGTCTTCTGAGACTGTATTGGTCAGCGCATTGATTTCATCTGCTTTATGAAAGAGAAGAATACATGCAATCCTTTGATGGTTGTACGCGATCACCGTGCTTTTTGTATAACGGCCGATGCACTCCTTTACGGTACTTAAAATACTTAAATAGGTAGAGTAAGCTCCGGTATTTAAGTTTTCCTTTTCAAAAAGGATGTCTACGGTCAGGGGCTGATAAAACTTCGCTTTCAAATCCAGATCGTACATTTTTATGAAATCCAGAATTTCTTCCTCGGAAGTGTAGCCGCCGCTTACCAGGTGGTAGAGAAAACGGTTTGTAAACAGATTAATCTCTTGCCCATACCTGCCGGCTTCTGTTTTTCTCTCGGCCAGTACTTTTTTAGCCTTGTTCAATGTTTTTTCAAGAGTTTCTTTGTTCAGCTCCATTTTTACAAGATAGTCAAAGGCATTCAGCTTCATGGCAGTCCGGGCATATTCAAATTCTTCAAAGCTGGATAAAAGGATACACAAAGGAGCGTTTTTATTCTCTGTGTTTTGTATGTATGTTAAAATGTCAAATCCGTCTGCTGCAGGCATTTTTATGTCTGTTATGACCAGGTCAAAGGTCTCTTTTTTTAAGATTTCGATTGCTTCGTTACCGTTTGCAGCAGTAGAGGCTATCTCAAAATCAGGGAAGTTCTCACATACCAGACCTGAAAGCCCTATACGGGCTAAGGGTTCATCGTCAACAATCAGGATCTTATATTTCATATTTTCCCTCTTTCATAAACGAATCATATGCTATTACGGTTTTTTATAAATCAGAGGCATTTTTACGGTAACTTTTGTAAATTCACCGAGAATGCTTTCTATGCTCAGTCCGTATTGGTCGCCGAACTCCATTTGTATTCTCTGGTGTATGTTTTGGATTCCTATGCCGGAAAGCCTGTCTGTCTTTGCTGTTTCCCTTGCGATTTCATCCAAAGACCGGACGGCAAGACCTACTCCGTTGTCTTTTACCACGAAAATCAGATCTTCACGTTCTCTATATACCCCTATCAGCAATGCACATTTCCTGCCTGCAGGTCCTATGCCGTGAAAAAGTGCATTTTCCACTAAGGGCTGTAAGGTAAATCTTAAAACAGAAGCGCTTAGAACTTCCGGATCCGGAATGTCGAATACCGGAGTAAACATATCTGCATAACGGTAAGATTGCAAATGGATGTATTCTTTTATAAAGTCCAGTTCTTCTTCCACACGGAACCATTCGGAATTGTTCTTAAAAACGGCCCTCATCATATTGGAAAGAGAGGTTGTCATGTCCACGATCGGCAGAACAGAATTCATCTGCCCCAGCCATCGGATGGAATTTAGAGTATTGTAAATGAAATGAGGATGGATCTGGTTCTGCAAAAGCCGGAATTTATAATTCCTTTTCAGTGTTTCTTCCTCTTTCAGCTGATTCAGTGCCAATTGAAAAGCTCCAGCCAGTTCATTGATATGGGTGCTTATTTCTTCAAATTCCGAGATGCCTGTAAATGCAGGTGAGACTTCATAATCCGCTTGTATCATTCTTGACACCTGATTATAAATGATCTTTACCGGTTTGTTGACAAGTTTGTTTAATAAAAGATACCAGAAAAACACCTGAAGGAAAAGCAATGAAAACGCGGGGAAGATAAAATTAAAATCAGGTACGAATATGTCGTCATGAAGAGCTTTTAAAGGGCTTATTAAAACGACGCCCGATTTGGATTTTGTAAGGAATACCGTTCCGTTATAAAGGTCTTTGTATTCCTTTGACACAATATGGGAGTTAGGAGCCAAAGCATCAAATTGCTTCACATCAAAATCCAGAGGTGAAAAATGTGTATTTTCAATTTTATAAAGCTGATCGCCAAGAAGAATAAAGGATTCTTCCAGGCCTTTTAGCGGATCCGCAAGTATGGCGGTATCTAAGGCTATATAAAAATTTCCTATTTTTTGGTTTGTTTTATAGCTGCTTACGGGAAAACGGAGGGGAAGTATCTGTTCCGGCTTGTACTGGCCGTAAAATTCCGGATTAAAGGGATTCACTGTTATGGGATAAGAAAAGGAGGGGCCGGCCAATTCTTCGGGGCATAATTTTTCAAAAGTCGCCCTGTCGGAAATCTGACCGTAAAAAAGGCCGATTTGTATATACCTCGGGTTCCGATCCGAAGTCAGGAGCATTTTAGGAACGTAACCGGAGATGGAAGTTGTATTTAACAGCATTTTTGCTTCGGTAACTGCCGAGAGCGCATAAGACATATTGCGTATGCTGTCTTTTCCGTTATCAGAAAGAAAAGCGGTGATTTTTGTATTAGCGGAAAGGACGGTATTTAAAGCAGAAACCTGGGCTAAGTTATTTTCTATGCCATAATTGGCATTCGTATGAAGCATAAGAGCGCTTTCCTCTGCTTCCCTTTCGTATTTTTCTTTTGCGGAAGAATAAAATATCCAGGAAAAAACTGAAGTAAGTAGCAAGACAAAACAAAAACAATACAACAGTAATTTAAATGTAAGGGTTTTATAAAATAAATTATTCTTTTTCATACATTAATTATATGATTGTAATAAAAAAAGTCAAGCATATGGGGGGTGCCTTGGTAAGATATTGCACGAAATCGTAAGATATTTCCTTGTACGTATTGTATAAATATACTAATATATCATTAACAAACAGTGGAATAGCATACATAATGCAATAAAAATTAAAGGAGGAGTTTTATGAAGTTGAGAAAGATTGCAGCATTAGGCCTTGCAGGTATTACGGCGGTCAGTCTGGCAGCTTGCGGGGGCAGTTCAGGTTCTGCCGGAGCTACGGCAGCGGGTACTACAGCGGCGGGCACTACGGCAGCAGCGCAGACGAATACGGGGGCAGGTGCCGAACCGGTGACAATTAAAGTTTCGCTTTGGGATTATTCAAACACAGCATATTATCCGATCATGGTGGAAGCGTTTGAAAAGTCTCATCCGAATATCAAGGTTGACATTGTTGAATTTTCGGCTGCAGAATATTCAGATACGATCGTTGTCAAGATGGGGGCAAAAGAAAAGTATGATGTGGTTTTTATGAAGGGTCTGCCTGAAATGAGTGCTTTGATCGCAGGAGGGCATCTGCAGCCTTTGACAGACAGAATCACCGGTTTTGATATGAAGCCATACGGCGGTTCGGAAAAGTCTCTGAGTCTGAACGGCGTTGTCTACGGTCTTCCTTTCCGGACGGATAATAATATGATTTTCTACAATAAAGATTTATTTGACAAAGCAGGAGTCCAATATCCTGAAGATGGTATGACGATGGAGGAATACAGGGAACTTGCAAAGAAGATGACTTCGGGCGAAGGTGCGGAAAAAGTATATGGGTCCCATGTGCACACATGGCCGTCAAACGTTTATCAGTATTCCAGATTCATTGACGAATTCAATTATCTGGATACATCGACTTATGAAAAACTAAAGCCATATTATGAGACGATTCTCGGAATGCAGAATGAAGATAAGTCCGTTCAGGATTACGGCGAATTAAAGACAGGAAATATCCATTATTCAGGTGTTTTTTATAATGAACAGGTTGCAATGCTTCAAATCGGGTCCTGGTATATTGAAATGCTTACCGGCAATGTAACACCTCAAAGCGAACACTATTTTAAGTGGGGCGCGGTGACCTTGCCTAATTCAAAGGGAAATACATACGAAAATATGGTAGGCGGGATTACCCCCTGTTCCATCGGCGCATATTCGGAACATCCGGAAGAGGCATGGGAATTTTTAAGCTATGTTTGCGGGGAAGAAGGGGCGAAAGTAATTGCGGAGCGAGGAATCGTCCCCGGCTGGAAAGGCCAGTCCATATTAGATATATTTGACAAAATACCAGAGCAGTTCCCCAATGCACCGGAAGGGCTTTCAAAATTCCTTACGCCTCCCAATTATATTGTGGAACAGCCTATGGATCCCAATGCAAAAGCGATTAATACGGTAATAGAAGAAATGCATTCTGATATCATGACCAATAGCGTTTCCATTGATGACGGTATTAAAACGGCGATTGAAAGGGCAAAAGAGGCCGGAGCGAAGTAAACTTAGAAATCATGAAATGGCGGTCAAAACCTGACCGCCATTTTCAAAATTTGTTTCATATGGTTTCAAATACGGACGGAGGTATCACTTATGCTCAAAAAAAGTTATAGACGTAAGAAAAGCCTGATCGCTTATTCTTTTATTCTGCCGAATTTCATAGGCTATTTTATTTTGACTTTTATCCCGATCATTCTGACTTTTGTTATGAGTTTATGTGAATGGAATTTTGGTCAGACTGTGAATTTTGTTGGTTTCAAGAATTTTATACAGATGTTCACGAAGGATTCCCAGTTTTCTTTGGTTCTTATAAATACCATTTATTATACAGTAGTTACAGTCCCTGTAACTATGCTGTTTTCTTTGCTTCTGGCCATGCTCATGAATTCCAATCTGAAAGGAAGGGTGTTTTTCCGCTCTGTCCTTTTCTTCCCTTATGTGGCTTCCTTAGTGGCGATCGCTATCGTGTGGATGGCTCTGTTTTCCCCGCAGTCCGGTCCGGTCAACTCGGTGCTTCGCTCCATAGGAATTGCGAATCCACCGCGCTGGGCGGCGGATAAACACTGGGCTATGCCTACGATCATCGGTCTTACGGTCTGGAAGGGCGTGGGATATTATATGATCGTTTACCTTGCGGCTTTGCAGGGCGTCCCCGGGGAACTTTACGAGGCGGCCAGAATTGATGGAGCTTCCGGATTCCAGCAGTTTACGAACATTACCTGGCCTACGGTCACTCCCACGACATTCTTTGTCGTTATGATGTTAACTATTTCCACCTTTAAATCATACGACATTATGTATATCACGACTCAGGGCGGTCCCGGAACGGCGACAAAGGTCCTGGCCTATCACATATACAACAAAGCGTTTAAAGATAACGCATTCGGATATGCTTCCGCACTTTCCATCGTTCTGTTTCTGATCGTGCTTGCCTTTACCCTGCTGCAATTTAAGGTAGAGAAAAGGTTCACCAACGACTTATAGGAGGTGGGATTATGAAAAAAAACGCAGGTATGATAAAACTGATCATAATCTATGGCCTTATGATATTCTGTGCCCTCATAATGCTTACGCCTTTTGCCTGGATGATATCTGCTTCTTTAAAGCTGGAAAAAGACGTATTTGCTTATCCGATTAAATGGATACCGAGAAATCCCGTATGGTCGAACTATACCGTGATCTGGGAAAAATTTCCTCTGTCCATAGGCTTTATTAATTCCTTTAAACTTACTTTTGCTACGATGGTTTTGCAGATCACAACATCTTCAGCTGCAGCTTACGCGTTTGCAAAACTTGATTTTAAGGGGCGGAACACACTTTTTATGGCTTATGTTACTACAATTGCGATCCCGTGGCAGGTCTATATGGTTCCGCAATACATCATGATGAGTAAATTTCACCTGGTAGACAGCCATATCGGAATTATATTGATGCATGCGTTTACGGCCATGGGAGTTTTCCTGATCCGGCAGTTTTATATGGGGATCCCCAATGAGCTTTTAGAGGCAGCCAGAATCGACGGTCTTAGTGAATACGGAATTTTAGCCCGGATCATGCTTCCTCTTTCGAAACCTGCAATTGCTACCATGGCAATTACTTCTTTTGTTTTTGAATGGAATGACTTTATGGGACCGCTCATTTATTTAAGTACGACCGAGAAAAAGACGATACAACTTATGATAAGGCTCTTTAACACGATGTACTCCACAAATTACGCCTGGATGATGGCGGCAGCGGTGATAGCGCTTATTCCGGTGTTTATTATTTTTATTGCGCTGCAGAAGTATTTTGTGCAGGGGGTTGCTACCAGCGGGCTGAAGGGCTAGGAGAAAGGAGAAAAATATGAAATATTCTGTATTTACCGTAGGACTTCCTGAAATGACAATAGAGGAAGCTCTTAAAAAAATGAAAGAGTATGGCTATGACGGTGTGGATTTCAGGGTAACGGAAATGAAAGAGGAGTTTGCCAGGGAACTACCGTCTTTCTGGAGAAATAATTACTGCACCGTGGATATAAACACGGTGGAAGAAAAGGCGGAGGAGTTAAAGGCTTTGGCTGACAAATACGGTTTAGAGGTCAATGCCCTTGCTTCTTATCTTACCTGTACGGATGATATTGATAAAATCGCCTCCGTAATGAGGGCTGCAAAAAAGATGGGAGCTGGGAGGATCCGTGTGAACGCCCCTAAATATGATTCTGAAAAGGGCTATAAAAAGGTGTTTGAAGAAGCACGCCAGGGCTTTCAGAGAGTGGAAGAAAAAGCAAGGGAAACAGGAATTAAAGCACATTTTGAAATGCACCATGGAACAATTACTCCTTCCGCGTCAGCGGCTTACGCGCTTGCTAAAAACTTTGATCCAAAATATATCGGCGTTATCTATGATACAGGGAATATCATATACGAAGGTCTGGAAGAATATCAGATGGCTCTGGAAATCCTGGGGGAATACTTAGATCATGTCCATATTAAAAACGCCTGCTGGCTGAAAAAGGGAGAGAAATACGGAGCAGACTGGGCGTCCTTTTCCGATGGATATGCGGATTTTCCAAAATTTTTTAAAGCTTTACATGCCGTAGGCTATGACGGTTATGTGACTTTTGAGGATTTTTCAGGAAAAGAAACCTCGGATGAGAAGCTTAAGAACAATCTTATTTTCATAAAAGAGATCATCGGCCGATGAAGAAAAAAAAGGATGAAGTTTTATGAAATTTGAAGTTGTAAATCCGAATTATGAGCAAAGCCCTTTCAGCGGAATGGACCGGAGTCATTGGATAGAGGCGGGAAAGTTTCTTCTTGGAGGGCTGTTTTCCCATATAAAATCCATGGACGATCCGGTATCTCCCCCAAGAAACGAAGAAAAAATAAGCTATCCGTTTCCCGGCGATCAGAGGGGGCGCATTGGTGCGGCACGATTTGAAGGCCTGGCGAGATCCTTCAGTATGGCAGCACCTCTGATACTGGAAGAAGAAAACCTGACCCTGAACGGAATCAATGTACGTGATTACTACGCATATCAAATTGTTCGGGGAATGACTTCGGGTGCTGAAACAGGGTTTGGGACTTTGAACGAACTTATAGAAGAAAAGGCTGGCCCGGGCCCTTTTCAGCAAACCGTGGAATGCGGGATCATGGGGATGAACCTCCTCATTTCCAAACCTGTGATATGGGATCGGTTTACGCAGGATGAAAAGGAGGTTGTGGCAGGATTCTTGTCCGAATATGGGCATTATCGGACCCATGATTCCAACTGGAGATTTTTTAATTTACTGGCACTTACGTTTTTGAAACTAGAAGGCTATGAGGTGGATGAAGTATTATATAAAGACCATCTGGAGTATCTGCTCTCTTTGTATGCGGGCGAAGGCTGGTATAGGGACGGAAATCTCTTTGATTATTACAGTGCCTGGGAATTTATATTGGATGCCTCGATTTGGTGTAAATATTACGGTTACAAATACGAAAAGGAAGCAGCAGCTGTATTTGAAAATAATATCGGTTTATTTTTATCATCTTATTGGAGAATGTTCAGTGAAAAGGGCGAAAGCATCCTTTGGGGACGGAGCGGAATCTACCGATTTTGTGCGTCGTCCGCCCTTTGTGCAGGGGGGTTTTTAAAGAATTATAACGGTTCTTCTGAATTTAATTTTTCTTCTGCCCGCCGTCTTATGTCCGGAAATCTTCTGCAATTTATCACGAAAGAAGAAATGTTTGTAAATTCGGTTCCCTGTCTTGGCTATTATGGTCCGTTTTTACCTATGGTGCAGTCTTATTCCTGTGTGAGCAGTCCCTTTTGGTGCAGCAAAGCCTTTTTGTGCCTGATCCTTGAGAAAGAACATCCTTTCTGGACTGAAAAAGAAGAGAATCCCTGGAATCAGACAAAGGACTTTGTATGTACGCTGGGGGCGCCGGGCATCCGGTTTGTGAATCACAAGGAAAGCGGCATTACGGAAATTAAAACGGCTAAATTTATGTTTGATGAGTCGTCAGATTATCTTCCCGCCTATGCAAGAGTTGCATTTTCTTCTGCGCTTCCATGGGAGAAGATGACAAAAACCCCGGCGGAAGCGATGGCATATAAATTAAATGGAAAGAAAGTGCCCACATCCTTTGCTTTCTGCAAAGATGAGAAGGGTATTTTGTACCGGTCAGCTTTTTTTGAAATTATGAAAAGCAGGGCAAAAAAAGTCGATATGGCCGATATAGAAGTTCCTTTCGGTACGCTTCGGGTGGACAGGGTTAGGATAAATGACAGGCCTTTTACATTGACTCTAGGGCATTTCGGACTTCCCGTAGAAGATGGGGTTTTGGAAGTGAAGGAAGGAATCGTTGAATATGAAAAGCAAAGCCTTCCTTACATAATTGCAAAAACAAAAAATTATCAGACAGCAATTGTTTTATATTCGGGATGGCAGAAACTTTCCTATTGTATCAGGGAGGAGGTCAATGCGGTGTCAAAAGAATCCTGCCTCTTATATGCTTCATATACAAGAGAAAAATTCTATGATAAATCAGAATACCTAATCGCTTTGTATCTGACCAAAGCCGCGGATTCAGAGTTTAGCCTGGAGGAATTATCGGCATTTGGCGGAAGAGAAAGGGTTGACTTTACAGGGATCGACGGGTTTGTATGCTTTTAGGCGAATAGGACTATATGAGTATAGGAACTTAATATTTAATGTATAAAAAATGAGCTTTGACATGGTTTTAAGACCAATCAAAGCTCATTTTTACACACTTATTTGCAGCAGTTCTTTTTATATCACAGATTAAATTTCGTTTATTCTTCTCTTTACGTAGGTTGTATGAAGCAGGTGATGAGCCTTTTCACTTCCCGGCTCTCCAAGGTAGGTCTCATAAAGTTCCTTGATTGCAGGGTTCTCGTGAGACTTACGAATGGTCTTTGCAGCATCTACATCATAAAGGACCTTAGCACGCAGGCCGCGGATATCCGTTGTATTGTGTACAAAGCCAGGCTGCTGAGGCTGTCCGCCGCCGTTTACACATCCGCCGGGGCATCCCATGATCTCGATGAAGTGATAATTTGCCTCTCCGGATTTTACCCGGTTAAGTAATTCTCTTGCATTGCCGAGACCGGAAGCGACTGCAACATTTACATCCATATCACCTACACGGTAGGTAGCTTCCTTAATTCCCTCTGTTCCACGGACATCGGTGAAGTCAGGCCTTTCAAGTTCTTCCCCGGTCAGGCTTTCTACAGCAGTTCTTAAGGCTGCTTCCATAACGCCACCAGTAGCTCCGAAGATAACAGCTGCTCCGGTACCAAGGCCTAATGGTGTGTCAAAATCTTCGTCAGGAAGCTCTGTGAACCGGATTCCTGCCTGCTTGATCATTCTGGCCAGTTCTCTGGTAGTCATGGAATAATCTACGTCAGGAGAACCGTTGGCATCCTGGTCATCTCTTCCGATTTCGAATTTCTTAGCGGTACATGGCATCACGCTGACGGATACAATATCCTCTGGCTTCAGACCCATCTTTTCTGCATAGTAGGATTTGGCAATGGCGCCGAACATCTGCTGCGGGGATTTGCAGGAGGATAAATTCTCTGTCATATCCGGGAAGTAGTGTTCACAGTATTTGATCCATCCTGGGGAACAGGAGGTGATTAATGGAAGAACGCCGCCGTTTTGCACGCGGTCAATGAATTCATGTGCTTCTTCCATAATGGTTAAATCGGCGCTGAAGTTGGTATCAAATACCTTGTCAAAGCCCAGTCTTCTTAAAGCGGCAACCATCTGGCCTTCCACATTGGTTCCGATGGAATAACCGAATTCTTCTCCCAGGGCTGCACGTACAGCCGGAGCGGTCTGGACGATCACATGCTTTGCCGGATCTGCAATGGCAGCAGCCACTTCGTCAATGCTGCTCTTCTCATAGAGAGCGCCGGTAGGACAGACAGCGATACACTGTCCGCAGGATACACAGCTTGTTTCACCAAGTCCCTTGTCAAAGGCAGAGCCGATGACGGTGGCGAATCCACGTTCATTCGGTCCGATCACGCCGATTCCCTGAACTTTTTCACAAACAGCAGAACAGCGGCGGCAAAGGATACATTTGCTGTTATCCCGTACCATATGCGCTGCACTTTCATCTGGGGTAGAAGGTGTTTTTGCTCCATCGTAATAATCATCCACATCAACTCCCAGTTCCTTACATAAGGTCTGTAATTCGCAGTTTCCGCTGCGGACGCAGGAGAGACAGGAACGGTCGTGATTGGAAAGGATCAGCTGAAGCGTTTTCTTTCTGTAATCACGAAGCTTCGGTGTATTGGTCTTTACTTCCATGCCCGGATTAATGGGGTAAACGCAGGAAGCAGCCATTTTGCCGCCGTTGATCTCTACGGTACAGATACGGCAGGCAGCGATTTCATTCATATCTTTTAAAAAGCATAAAGTCGGTATCTCAACATGGGCCAGTCTGGCAGCTTCCAGGATGGTGGAGCCTGCCGGAGCGCTTACGTCCATGCCATTGATTTTTATTGTGATATTCTCCATGATCCAATTTCCCTCCATTATTTCTTGTAAACAGCGTCAAACTTACATTTCTCCATACATACGCCGCACTTGATACACTTCTCAGGATCAATGACATGTGGGTTCTTAACGGAACCGGAGATAGCGTTAACCGGGCAGTTTCTTGCACAAAGGGTACAGCCCTTACATTTCTCTGCATCAATGTGGTAGGAGAGCAGCGCTTTGCACACACCAGACGGACATGTCTTATCGACAATATGGGCATTGTATTCGTCGCGGAAGAACTTAAGGGTTGACAGAACCGGGTTTGGTGCTGTCTGTCCAAGGCCGCAGGCAGAGTTTTCTTTTACGTAGTAGCACAACTCTTCCAGACGGTCTAAATCTTCCAGCTTTGCCTGTCCCTTGGTGATCTTATCGAGGATCTCCAGCATACGCTTTGTTCCGATACGGCATGGCGTACATTTTCCGCAGGATTCTTCTACGGTGAATTCCAGGAAGAATTTTGCGATATCAACCATACAGTCGGTTTCATCCATAACGATCAGACCGCCGGAACCCATCATGGAGCCGATTGCAATCAGGTTGTCGTAATCAATAGGAATATCGTAATGTTCTACAGGAATACAACCGCCGGATGGTCCGCCGGTCTGGGCAGCCTTGAACTTTTTGCCGTTTGGAATGCCGCCGCCGATTTCTTCGATGATTTCACGGAGGGTAGTTCCCATAGGAACTTCTACCAGTCCGGTGTTATGGATTTTTCCGCCTAAAGCGAATACCTTTGTTCCCTTGGATTTCTCAGTACCCATGGAAGCAAACCATTCGGATCCGTTTAAGATGATCTGCGGGATATTTGCATAAGTTTCAACATTATTTAAGATGGTTGGCTTGCCGAATAAACCTTTCTGTGCCGGGAACGGAGGACGTGGTCTTGGCTCTCCGCGGTTGCCTTCGATGGAAACCATAAGTGCGGTCTCTTCGCCGCAAACGAATGCACCAGCACCCAAACGAAGGTCAATGTTAAAGGAGAAACCGGATCCAAAGATATCATCGCCTAAAAGCTCCATCTCTTTGGCCTGGTTAATGGCGATCTTTAAACGCTGTACGGCGATGGGATACTCTGCACGAACGTAGATGTAACCCTGGGAAGCGCCGATGGCATAGCCGGCAATGGTCATGGCCTCCAAAAGAGCATGAGGATCACCCTCTAATACGGAACGGTCCATAAATGCGCCTGGGTCGCCTTCGTCTGCGTTACAACAGACATACTTCTGATCTGCGTCGTTTTGCTTGGCCAGCTTCCATTTGAGGCCGGTTGGGAATCCTGCGCCGCCTCGTCCTCTTAATCCGCTGTCTAAGAGAGTCTGGATCACTTCGTCGGGAGTCATTTCAGTAAGAACCTTACCAAGAGCCTGATATCCGCCGGTACCAATGTATTCTTCAATTTCTTCCGGATTGATGACACCACAGTTGCGCAGAGCGATCCTGTGCTGTTTTTTATAGAAATCGGTATCACTTAAGGCTTTGATACCTGCCGGGGTCACAGTCTCATCATAAAGCAGTCTTTCCACCGGACGTCCTTTTAATAAGTGCTCGGTTACAATTTCGGAAATATCTTCTTCCTTTACCATTGCATAGAAGGTGGCATCCGGGTAAATGATCATAATCGGGCCTAATGCACAAAGGCCGTGGCAGCCGGTCTGTACAACGGATACTTCCTGATCCAGACCCTGATTCTTTAATTCATCTCTTAATTTTACCATAATCTGCTGGCTTCCAGAGGAAGTACATCCTGTGCCGCCGCAAACTAATACATGTGAACGATACATCTTATTTCCTCCTTATTTGATGTCAGCAGAAGCTAACGTATAGTTTTGAACAACGTGGCCACTCAGTAAATGCTCTTTGTAAACTTCTTCTGCTTTTTCCGGGGTCATATTGATATAAGTAACTTTTTCTTTACCGGGTTCCAGAATTTCAACGATCGGTTCATATTGACATAAACCGATGCATCCGGTCTGGGTAACAGAAAAACGATCTGTCATATTGTTTTCCTGAACCAGGTTTGATAATGTATTAAGTACAGGTCTTGCTCCGCTGGCTATTCCGCATGTAGCCATGCCGACCAGAATCCGGGTACGTCCGTGATCTTCGCCACGCATGCTGACTTGACCCTGCATCTTTTCCCGAATTGCTTTTAATTCTTCAAGAGTCTTCATGTTAATCCTCCAATTCAACTTTGATCCGACGGACCTAAATGGCCGCGCCTCCATCTGTTTCCAATTTGTTTTCACTGAGATATTCCTTAATATAAGCCGATACCTCCGGGGTATCAAAGGGGATATCCCCTAAAATTTCGCGGAACGCTCTGGTATCCAGCTCAAACGACGCTTGGTTGTAACGATAGATATAGAGAAAGTCTGTGTCCGGATGACAGGTGATAAGGGTTTCAATGGTACTGTTTATATCACCAAGGGGCATACGGTCGATATGGGATAGCCCGAAAACAGCGGTTACTGCCGTGCCGGTCCCCAACTCTGACTCGATGGAAAAACTTCCGCCTGTGCTTTCCGCCGCATATTTGAAAAACGGAACGCCAAGGCCCACTTTTCTGGTTCCTCTGGTGGTAAAGAAGGGATCGGTCACTTGAAGTGCCTGTTCCTTTGTCATGCCGCAGCCGTTGTCCTCAATGGTAACAATCAGTTTGTCTGCAGCCGTTTCGACGGAAACAAGAATGGTAACCAGGGTAGCCCCTGCCCGCGTGGAGTTTTCTGCCACATCCAGGATATTTAAAGAAATCTCTGTCATCATAAGCGTGACTTTCTATTCGTACTTTGCAAGTATGTCATGAACATCATCAGTGGTCAGCCTACCGTAAACATCCCCGTTCACCATCATGACGGGAGCCAGGCCGCAAGCACCTACGCAGCGGCAGGAATCAAGGGAGAACTTTCCATCCGGTGTACATTCGCCGTTGGTAATCCCAAGGATTTCCTCAAGCTTATGGAAGATGTCTCCGGAACCTTTAACATAGCAAGCAGTTCCTAGACAGACAGATACCTGGTACTTGCCCTTTGGCTGAAGTGCGAACTGGGCATAAAAAGTTGCAACGCCATAAATCTTCTCAAGGGGAATACCCGTTTCATCAGAAATTATGGTCTGGACTTCGATTGGAAGATAGCCGTAAATCTCCTGTGCCTTTTGCATGATAGGCATGAGAGATCCTTTTGTGTCTTTGAGCAGGGCGATTGCTTCCTTTAAAGCAGCTTCCTGCTCCTTGGTCCCGTTAAATTGGACGCCTTGTGTTTTACAAGCCATTTTATAACCTCCTTATATGTTGCTTATGCAATGTACATGATATTTTAACATGTTATGAATGAAAAATCTATAGTTTCGGCAACTTTCGATAAAAAAATAACAATCCTTCCGTGGAATCTTTCTATACCTGGCGCCCTATTTATGTTATAATAGTTAATAATGATACGAATTGTATGAATAGTGCGAATCAAGTTGCCCAAAAGCTGGCAGGAAGAAGGAAAGGGGAGCATCAATATGACAGTAAGAGATGTAAGAGATAAACTGGGTGCCAAGGTGCTTGCAGGAGAGGACCACCTGGATGAGGAGGTAAAGAGTGCCTGCGGTTCTGATATGATGAGCGATGTGCTGGCGTTCTCCAAGGATCACTCGGTCCTTCTTACGGGACTTTGCAACCCCCAGGTAATCCGTACGGCGGAGATGCTTGATATAGTCTGTATCGTATTTGTCAGAGGCAAAAAACCGGATGAGTCCATGCTTTTGATGGCAGAGGAGCGGGGAATCATTATCCTGTCCACCGGGCATCGAATGTTCTCGGCCTGCGGCCTGCTTTATGAGGCAGGACTTCACGGAGGTGCGATCTGATGACGGATATGATAACGTTTCACTACAGGATTTCACCTGATGATTTTACAAGAGCAGGGGAAGCCAGCAGTGATGTGAAGAGCAAGCTGAAAAAGATGGGGGTCACCCCGGAAGCGGTGCGCAAGGTGGCCATTGCCATGTATGAAGGGGAGATCAATATGGTGATCCACGCGCAGGGGGGAGAGATAACCGTTAACATAACTACGGACAGGATCGAGATGATCCTGGCTGATGTGGGTCCGGGAATACCAGATGTCGGTCTGGCCATGCAGGCGGGATATTCCACTGCGCCGGATGCAGTGCGTTCCCTGGGCTTTGGAGCAGGAATGGGGCTTCCGAATATGAAAAAGTATTCGGATGAGATGGAGATCGATACGGTAATAGGAAAAGGAACGACCATTCGTATGATGGTGAATATATAAGAAGCTGGGCGATCATGTGGAAATGGGGGAATAAGGTGGATAAATTTTATCATTCAGTAAGGCTTGATGAAGAGCTTTGCATGGGGTGTATCAATTGTATCAAACGGTGCCCTACTCAGGCCATCAGGGTGAGAAACGGTAAGGCACAGATCAACAGTAAATTCTGCATTGACTGCGGGGAGTGCATCCGGGTATGCCCTCATCATGCAAAACATGCCACATATGACAAGATGGAGGTTTTGAAACAATATGAATATACGGTAGCATTGCCGCCGCCATCCCTGTACAGCCAGTTTAACAATCTGGATGATGTGAATATTGTCTTAAATGCTCTTCTTATGATGGGGTTTGATGATGTATTTGAAGTAAGCGCGGCAGCGGAGCTGGTAAGCGAGGCTACCAGGGAATATTTAAGTGAAAATCCGGACAAACTTCCGGCCATCAGCACCGCCTGCCCTTCCGTGGTGCGACTTATAAGGGTCAAGTTCCCGAACTTAATCCCAAACCTTCTGCCATTAAATCCTCCGGTGGAGGTGGCAGCCATCCTTGCCGCCCAAAAGGCAATGGAAAAAACCGGACTTGATAGAGATAAGATCGGGATCATATTCATCTCCCCCTGTCCGTCCAAGGTGACCTATGTGAAATCGCCTCTGGGAACGGAACACAGTGAAGTGGATAAGGTGCTTGCAATAAAGGATTTGTATCCCCGGCTTTTATCCTGTATGAAAGCGGTGGGAGATGATCCGCCTGAAATTGGGACTTCAGGTAAGATCGGAGTCAGCTGGGGGCGCAGCGGAGGAGAGGCGAGCGGCTTGTTTACCGAGGATTACCTGGCAGCAGATGGCATTGAAAATGTCATAAGGGTTCTGGAGGATATGGAAGACCAGAAATTTACGAACCTGAAATTTGTGGAGCTCAGCGCCTGCAACGGCGGCTGTGTGGGCGGTGTGCTCACGGTAGAAAATCCATATGTAGCGGAGGTAAAACTGAAACGGCTTCGTAAGTACATGCCTGTAGCAAGGAGCCATATGCAGGCAGGAGCCGAAGAACTGGTAAAATGGACGAAGGAGGTTCATTATGAGCCGGTGTTTAATTTGGGCGAAACCATGATGGAAAGCTTTGCAAGGCTTAATCAGGTAGAGCGGCTTTTAAAGAAGCTTCCCGGCTTAGACTGCGGTTCCTGCGGTGCGCCTACCTGCAAGGCCCTGGCCGAGGATATTGTGCGTGGAGAAGCGGTGGAATCGGACTGCGTTTATTTCCTCAGGGACAATGTGCATAAGCTGGCGGAGGAAGTTTCCAGACTGGCGTCTGATATCGTGGAAGGCGACAGAGACAGCTATGAGAAATTCAAGGTCATGACAAAATATATCGAAAGAATTTCTGATGAAATGACTCAGCTTGACAGAAAAGAAGGGAGGAAGCGTAATGACAGTAAGGGAACTGATTGACAGCAATTTATTTGAAATAATTAATGTTGGAGAAGAGCTTGACCGTGAAATTAAAAAGCCGTTTTGCTGTGATTTATTGAGTATTGCAATGGGAAGAGCGGCAGAGGGGTGCGCATGGGTAACGGTGATGGGAAATGTAAACACTCTTGCGGTAGCCTCACTTGCCGACGCTGCCTGCGTTGTTATGGCAGAGGGAACTGCTCTTGACGAAGCGGCTGTGAAAAAGGCGGCAGACCAGGAGATCACGGTTTTGAAAACAGAGCTGCCTATCTTTGAGGCCGCCCTGCTGATCTATCAAAGGCTGCCTCATGATGAACTTAACTTATGACCTTCACATCCATTCCTGCTTATCACCGTGCGGGGATGATGATATGACACCGGCAAATATTGTGGGGATGGCTGCCTTAAAAGGGCTTGACGTGATTGCGGTGACGGATCACAATTCCTGTAAAAATTGTCCGGCTGTGTTACATTTTGCAAAGGAATATGGGATCGTTGCTTTGCCGGGAATGGAAGTCTGTACATCGGAGGAGGTACATGCAGTATGCCTGTTTGACCATCTTGATAAGGCTATGGAGTTTGATGAGTATGTGTATGAACGGTTGTTGGCATTTCCAAATAATGAGGAAATATTTGGAAAGCAGCAGATATATAATAAGGAAGATGTCCTAAGCGGAACAGTGCCAAATCTTCTCATTAACAGCGTGGACATTTCTTTTGACCAGTTGTGGGGCCTGGTCCGGTCCTATGGAGGCGTCATGTTCCCGGCTCATATCGATAAGTCTGCCAACAGCCTGCTCTCAAATTTAGGCTTTGTGCCTCCTGACAGTCAGTTTAAAACGGCGGAGGTAAAGGACCTTACAAGGCTTCATGAGCTAAGAAAAAAGAACCCTTATCTGGAGGGCTGCCGGATCATCAGCAATTCCGATGCACATTATCTGGAGGACATTCATGAGCCAAGGTTAACGATTGAAGCAGAGGAAAAAAGCATGGCTGCTGTGGTCCGTGCGCTTCTGCACCACTAGGACTTTTTATTTAAGTTTGGAAATTTTCTTCCAATTTCCTCCTATTTCCTGTATAGTAGTGGTTAGTAACAGGAAAACACCCTGCAGGTAGTATACCTGTTTGCCCGGAAAGCACGGGCAAAAAAGGGGAAAGGAGAGATGTAACATGAAAAAACTATTACAATTGGGCTTCGGTCTGATGACTGTGGCACTTGTGACAGCGTTCGTACCAGCAACACCGTTTCCTTCCATGGCGGATGAAACGGCATCGGGCCAGGAGGCATCGGAAGTACGGAATGACTGGATAGATGAAAACCTGGGACCAGGTGTGGCCAGGTGGGTAGACGGGAATGGTAATATTTCAGAACAACCGGGAAAGCATACGGAGGACGAAGCCGGTGAGAGCCAGAGCAGTGCGGAGGGCCAGGACTTAAATGCCGGGACTGCAGCAGAAGGGCAGCAGGAGGCCGGTTCACAGGAGAGCCAGGAACAGGCAGCCGCAGGACGCCAGATAGACCCTTCAAGGCCAATGGTGGCTCTGACCTTTGATGACGGACCGTTTGCACCCGTGGGTAATCAAATTATGGATTGTCTGGCACAGTACGGCGGAAAAGCCACGTTTTTCGTGGTGGGAAGCCGTGTTTCTGTTTATGGGGCAGAACTGCAGCGCATGGTTGCGGAAGGACATGAAATCGGCAATCACACCAATGAGCACAAAAATCTTACCAAGTTAAGCGGTTCCCAGATCCAAAGCCAGATAAACCAATGCAATGATGCGGTACAAGCTGCCTGCGGCGTCAGACCGTCTCTGGTAAGACCGCCGGGAGGAGCAAAAAACAGTACGGTCCTTGCAAATGTACAAGCACCCGTGATTATGTGGAGTATTGATACAAGGGACTGGAAGACGCGAAATACCGGTAAAACGGTAAATGCGGTAATGAGCCAGGTACGGGATGGGGACATCGTTCTGATGCATGAGCTTTATTCCCAGACCGGAGCAGCAGCCATTGAAATGATCCCCAGACTTACAGAGGCAGGCTACCAGCTGGTTACGGTAAGTGAGATGGCTGCACTCAGGGGAGGAACTGCCCCGGGCGGAGTTTATTTTCATTTTTATCCATAAAGGATGAAGAAAGTGTATAGAATTAAATTAAGATACGAAAAGTGTTTGAGCCACCCATTGTTGGGGGGCTCAAACTTTTTTATTGGGCTGACTGCCATCATCACGCTAAATTTAACCTCATCAAGTAGCAAAGCGGATTGCGAACATCCCATTGCCCATTCCTGAATCCACCAGGTATCAGCCAGATGAAGAAGGGAGTATGGGAGAAACAAGTTTTGGCAATAGTTTGAAAAACAATAATTTAAAAATGCCTATTGACAAATACACAGAATAATTGTATTCTTGTATTAAGGCATTAGTACAACAATACAATGGTACAATAATCCTTAATATTACAATAAAATGATACAGCAATACAAAAGGAGGCAGTATTATGATCTGGAAACTGACCGATGACCGGCCGATCTGGATACAACTTTTCGAACAGCTCACTTTGCGCATCGTGTCCGGCTTATATGCACCTGGCTCGGCTGTGCCCACTGTACGCGCGCTGGCCAATGAGGCGGGGGTAAACCCGAATACAATGCAGCGTGCACTGGCGGAGCTGGAAAGCAGGGGTTTAGTAGAAACCCGCCGCACAGCCGGACGGATCGTTACTGAGGATCTGTCACTCATCCACAACGTGCGGAACGAGCTTGCCTATGCGCGGATGGATGAATTTCTTGCGTCCATGCGTGCCCTGGGCTACACCGATGAACAAATCCGCGAGCTGCTAGCCGCGTGGGATAAAAAGGAGGAACATGTATGAATCAGGAACTTATCACTGCGCGTGGCCTGACTAAGAATTATGGAACAAAGCCCGCGCTTGACCATATTGATTTAACGGTAGGCCGGGGCCGCATCGTAGGTCTTCTAGGTCCAAACGGCTCAGGCAAGACCACCTTTATTAAGCTTTTATGCGGACTCTTGCAGCCCACCTCCGGTACGCTGGAGGTAAACAGCAATGCGCCCGGCGTAGAAACCAAATCAGTCATCTCTTACCTGCCAGACCGCATGTACTTTGCCGATTGGATGAAGGCCTGCGACTTGACAGACTTCTTTGCCGACTTTTATGTGGATTTTGACCGCACAAAGGCAATGGAGATGTTCTCGGCTCTTGGCATTCAGCCGAAGGACCGGCTTAAAACAATGTCAAAGGGTACCAAAGAAAAGGTGCAGCTTGCGCTTATTATGAGCCGTAAGGCGCAGCTTTATCTGCTTGATGAACCGATCGGCGGGGTTGACCCGGCAGCACGTGACTTTATCTTAAACACGATTCTGACCAACTATAACGAAAATGGCACGGTCATGTTGTCCACACATCTTATTTCTGATATCGAGCGCGTGTTGGATGAGGCCATTTTCCTGCAAAACGGCAAGGTTGTCCGCCATGATACCGTGGATAACATCCGTGAGCAGGAAGGCAAGTCAGTCGATCAGCTGTTCCGCGAAATATTCGCGTATAGCAGCTAGAATAAGGAGGAAAAAAGATGTTTGGCAAACTTTGCAAATACGAATTTAAATCCATTGGGCGCACGCTTGTGCCTATTTACCTGGCGATTATCGCCATATCCATTCTCAATGCATTTATGGGTTTGGGCTCGCTGGCCAATGGCTATTATAACGGCCTGATGTCTGGCTTAAGCTTTGGCCGCGGCCTTCTCAGCCTGATCCAGACGCTCTCCATCATCGCCTATTTCGGTGTTCTCGTTGCGATGAGTGTCCTGACGCTGATTGTTGTTATCCAGCGGTTTTATAAGGGCCTTCTGTGCGATGAAGGTTATTTGATGTTTACCCTGCCGGTGAAGCCCTGGCAGCTGATCGCGGCAAAGGGTTTGGTGGCATTTGTGATGTCGCTGGCCAGTTCCCTGGTGGCTTTTGCTTCCATTTTTATTCTGGTGCTAGGTACTGCAGGTACTGCCAAGGTTTTTACAGCAATTACGGATCCCCAGTTATGGAGTGCCATCAGCCGCGCGATTGCTCATGTTTCGTCCTGGCCGCTGCTGGTGTTTGAGGTGATTATTCTGGTCATCGTCAGCGGACTGGTCCAGCTTTACCACATGTACTTTTCTATGGCACTTGGCCATCTGGCCAGCAAAAACCGTGTGATGATGTCCGTTGTCGCCTTTATTGCAATATCCATGCTCTTTAGCTTTATCAACGGCCTTGCAATGATCATTCTGGGTAATGTACCGTCCTTTCAATCGTTCTTCCGTATGATCGAAACGATGCCCGATACACAGGGGATTTCCATGATCATGCATTTAACCTTCATCGGTTCGGTTATTTACAACGCAATTCAGCTTGCGATATTCTTCTTCGGCACGGAACGTATCCTGTCCAAGCGTCTAAATCTGGAATAAAGTATAAAACAAGGCTTATAAACTAATCAAAAAATGATGCCTCGCAATTGATGATAGATTAATTAATTGTGAGGTATTTTTTTAAATTGGAATACCAGGCCATATCTTGA
Source organism: [Clostridium] celerecrescens 18A (assembly GCF_002797975.1). Classification (NCBI taxonomy): domain Bacteria; kingdom Bacillati; phylum Bacillota; class Clostridia; order Lachnospirales; family Lachnospiraceae; genus Lacrimispora; species Lacrimispora celerecrescens. The sequence continues at coordinate 52,988 of NZ_PGET01000001.1, forward strand.
CTTCTCTGTTTACAAGTGCTGTTATAACAGTTATAATAGGGCAAACGGAAGAAATAATGGAAGATCCTGCCACTAAAAAGCTGCTGTCCGGACCGGAACTGGCAGTTAAAGACATAGGAGAAGGCGGATAAATTACGGGGAAAAAGTTAAAAGATATATTCAGGAGGGAATAAGATGGAATACAGAGAGGTCGGAAAAACCGGCAAGCATGCAAGTATTATTGGCCTTGGCTGCGAACACCTTGACGGCAAGCCATACGAGCAGGTGAAGGAGACGATTGATGCCGCACTTGAGTATGGAGTTAATCTCATGGATGTTTTTATGCCCGGCACGGAAGTGCGTGAAAACATCGCAAAAGCACTGGGCAGTAAGCGGGATCAGGTGATGTTACAGGGGCATATCGGTTCCACGAATGTAAATATGCAGTACGATATCAGCCGGGATATGCCTGTGGTCAAGCAGTATTTTGAAGAACTGATGCGGGTCTTCGGCTACATAGATTTTGGCATGATGTTTTTTATTGATTCGGAGCAGGACTATAAAAATGTTTTCGAGACAGATTTTATTACATATGTGGAGCGTCTAAAACAACAAGGGGACATCCGGCACATTGGTTTTAGCTCCCATAACCCTGAAACTGCAATGAAGGTCATTGAGACAGGAGTGCCGGAGATGATGATGTTCAGCATTAATCCTGCATTTGATATGCTATCATCGAAAGCGAGTATTTTTGATTGTCTTGATAATGGCTTCCAGGCAGGGGCCTATAACGGAATTGATCCCAAACGTGCGGAATTATATAAGCTGTGTACGCAAAAACAAGTTGGTATTACTGTGATGAAAACCTTTGGCGGCGGCAAACTGCTTTCGCCGGAACATACGCCTTACAGCAGGCCGATGACTTCGCAGCAGTGCGTCCATTATGCACTCTCAAGGCCAGCGGTTGCCAGTGTCCTGACAGGCTGTAAAACCAGGGCTGAGATGAAGGACACCATGAGTTATCTTTCGGCATCTGACTCTGATAAGGATTACACATGGATTTATAACGAAGTGCATAGTGCTTTTGATGGAAACTGCGTGTACTGCGGACATTGCCAGCCATGTCCCTCTGAAATAGATATTGCCGCTGTCAACAAATACTTGGACATCGCACGGCTGGATAAAGAAGCAATCCCACCATCCATACGTTCTCATTATCAAAGCCTGTCTCATGGCGGTGATGAGTGTATTGCCTGCGGCAGCTGCGAAAGCCGTTGTCCTTTTGGGGTACCGATCATTAAAAATATGATAGAAGCTGATTCACTGCTTGGCTGAAGGAGGGAATGAGTGAGTAAAAGAGGGTGCCCCAAATTACTTTTTGGGCACCCTCTTTTACTTCATCAAGCAGGGTCGCGGATTGCGGATATCCGATTGACCCTTAATCTTATTTCTCGTCACAAACCTGAAAAATGTAAAATTTTAAGTAATAGGAGGTTTCATCTCCCGCCCACAAGATCGGATGATCTGCAGCCTGAGTCCGGTATTCTACCTGACGGAGGCGTTTGTGGACATTTGCGGCCGCCTCCCGGATGGTCTTTGTGAAAAGCTCGGGGGTCATGAAATGGGAACAGGAGCAGGTGGCTAAATAGCCGCCGTCTTTTACCAGCTTCATACCGCGGAGATTGATCTCCCGGTAGCCTTTTACTGCGTTTTTCACGGAGTTCCTGGATTTGGTGAAGGCAGGAGGGTCCAGGATGACCACATCGAAGGTTTCTCCGTTTTTCTCCAGTTGGGGAAGGAGTTCAAAAACATCGGCGCACTGAAAGGCTACCCGGTCAGATAAGCCGTTTAATGCGGCATTTTCTTTTGCCTGTGCGATGCCAAGTTCAGAGGCATCCACCCCAAGAACTTCCCTTGCTCCGGCAATACCGGCATTTAAGGCAAAGGAGCCGGTATGGGTAAAGCAGTCTAAGACCCGCTTGTCCTTACATAAGCGCTGAATGGCAAGGCGGTTGTATTTTTGGTCAAGGAAAAAGCCGGTTTTCTGCCCATCCTGGACATCGACCTGGTATTTAACCCCGTTTTCCGAGATCTCCACCTTAGTGTCAAAGGAAGGACCGATAAAGCCCTTATAGCGTTCCATGCCTTCCTGGAGGCGGACCTTGGCGTCGCTTCGTTCATAAATGCCGCGGATTTTAATGCCCTCCTCTTCCAGAACCTTTTTCAGCTTTTCCAGAATTACAGGCTTTAGCCGGTCAATGCCAAGGGCAAGGGATTCCACCACAAGGATATCCTCAAACTTGTCTACTACAATGCCGGGAAGGAAGTCTGCCTCTCCGAAGATGAGACGGCAGCTGGAGGTATCCACAGTGGCTTTGCGGTATTCCCAGGCGTTGCGGACCCGCATTTCCAGAAAGCTTTCATTCACTTCATTGCCTTTTTTCCGGGACATGATTCGGATGGTGAGCTTGGAATTGGTATTGATAAAGCCACGACCCAGGAAATAGCCGTCAAAGTCTTCCACGGATACGATATCACCGTTGGTATAATCCCCGGTGATGGTATCGATTTCATTGTCATAGATCCAAGGACCGCCGGCTTTTAATGAGCGGCCTTCTCCTTTTTTTAATCTTACGGTTGCTGATTCCATAAGCATACACTCCTTTATTGATGAGATTGACCCCGTTTTAATGAGGTGAGCAGCCGGTATAACGGCCGGAATAAAATGAGGGACAGAAAAAAATTGCCTGTTCCATGGACGATATCGTATGGAATTCCTGCCGCCCACCAGGTAAGAGCTGCGCCAGGACCTCCGGAAATTAAGTAGAACCCGGCACAGAAGAATCCAAACAGCATTCCAAAGATTCCGGAAAGCAGGGATATGCCAAAAGTTCCTGGCATATTGTTTTTATAAATCAAAAATACGGCGGCCGGAAGAATGGGCCACACATAAAGATAGGAAAACCACCAGAGGCCGAAGCCATAGACCAACCCTTCCAATATAACAAACACGTATAGGATGAGCCATACGTGTTTGCGGAATACGAGGGTGTATAAAATTAGAAGCAGGGATACCAGTTCTACGTTGGGAAGCCAGGACAAGCTTACCTGGCTGACAAATAAAAGGGCTGAAAGCAGTGCGTCTAATACAAGCTCCCTGGTGGTAAACAGGGGATGGTTTTTCATGATTATTTTGTTTCCTCAGAGGACAGTGTGTATTGAAAGGTATAGCGCTCCCCATCCTTGATGGCCTGCTGGCTCACTCCGTAGGTACAAGTTTCCCCGTCGCAGAGAAGAGCCCAGTAAGCGCCGTCCTTTTGGTAGTCTGCCCGCTTTCCGTTAATTGTATTGACCATGAGGCCAAATTCTTCAGAAGTGGTTCCTTCGATTTGAAAATCCGGTATAGATTTAAGCGCTTCTAACAGAAACTGCGCTTCTGTAGTGATCTGGTAGTGGTCATTTACTCCGTTTTCATATACCACATCAATGGAAATACTTTTTGGCCCCGCCATGGGAACCGGTTTTGTCAGGGTATATACGACTAAAAGCAGTGCCAGGACCGCGATGGCGGCGCAGCCTCCCAAAAAGGGAGAAAGCCTCTTAAACTTATTCATGATCTGCTGACTTCCTTTTTCATTATTTGACTAAATGCATGGATTAGTATAGCATATATTCATGGCACGCCGCAAGAACAGAATTTCCTTCTTTTCTTAAAATACCCTTTGATGTATAATAAATGGGTATTGTTTGAAAAAGAAGGTGGTTAGATGACTGTGAATGAACAGATTTTAAAAAAAATAGCAGCTTGTGAAAAGCTTTTGATCGGAATCGGAGAGGAATGGATAACAGAGGGAATTCCGGATATGGGAAACCTTTATGAGAAAATGAATGATCTCATAAAGGACAAGGATTTCTTTCTTGTAACTACAGTGACCGATGGTGAGATATTTAATTCTCCCCTGGATAAGAGCCGGATGGTAGCACCCTGCGGAAACGTGACATGGAGGCAATGCTCCAAAACCTGTACAAAGGATATCTGGGAACCGGGAGAGATCCCAAAGGATGTCTGTCCTCATTGCGGGGCACCTCTTACGGGCAATACCATAGAGGCTGAAGATTACATAGAAGAGGGGTATCTTCCCCAGTGGAGGGCTTACACCGCGTGGCTGGCAGGGACCCTTAATAAAAAGCTGCTGGTTTTGGAACTGGGGGTAGGGTTTAAGACACCTACGGTCATCCGCTGGCCGTTTGAGAAGACGGTGTCCATAAATAAAAAGGCCCATATGTACCGGATTCATGAAACGTTGGCACAACTGCCGGAAACTGTAAAGGGAAAGGCAGATGCTGTTTTAGAAAGTTCTACGGAATTCTTTCGGAAATTATAGGCTTATTTTGCGTTGTACATTACACGTTACTGTGTTAAAATGTTGAAAAAAGACGTAAAGAGGTGACGGCCATGATTGCGATAATCGACTACGATGCTGGAAACTTAAAGAGTGTGGAGAAAGCACTGACCGCATTGGGGGAAAAGCCGGTGGTTAGCCGGGAAAAGGAGATCCTCCTTTCTGCGGACAAGGTGATTCTTCCGGGTGTTGGTTCTTTTGGCGATGCGATGGAAAAGCTTCATCAGTATGAGCTGGTGGATGTGATCCATCAGGTGGTTTCAAAAGGAACGCCTTTTCTCGGGATATGCCTGGGACTTCAGCTTTTCTTTGAAAGCAGCGGAGAATGCGAAGGGGTCAGAGGACTTTCCCTGCTTCCAGGTAAGATCGTGAAATTTCCGGAGACACCGGGGCTTAAAGTCCCTCATATGGGCTGGAACCGTCTGGATATAAAGCCTGGTACAAGACTTTTTAAAGGAATAGATTCCGGGGCATATGTGTATTTTGTCCATTCATATTATTTAGAAGCGGAACGGGAATCCGATGTGGCCGCATCTGCAATCTATGGAATAAAGTTCGGGGCATCGGTGGAACATGAAAATTTATTTGCCTGCCAGTTCCATCCGGAGAAGAGCAGTGATACTGGCTTGAACATTCTGAAAAATTTCATTGAATTGACTTAAGGAGGTACAGGATGCTTACGAAGAGGATCATTCCATGCCTGGATGTGATGGACGGAAGAGTAGTAAAGGGTGTTAATTTCGTGAATTTAAAGGATGCCGGGGACCCGGTGGAGATTGCAGCAGCTTATGACAGGGCTGGTGCCGATGAACTGGTATTTCTTGATATCACCGCGTCCTCTGATCACCGGAATACGGTGGTGGATATGGTGCGCCGGGTGGCGGAAAAGGTATTTATCCCCTTTACAGTTGGCGGTGGGATCCGCACGGTGGAGGATTTTAGAATGCTTTTAAGAGAAGGAGCGGATAAGATATCCATTAATTCCTCAGCCATCAATACCCCTCAGCTGATCTTCGACGCAGCTGGCAAATTCGGACGCCAATGTGTGGTGGTTGCCATTGATGCCAGAAGGCGGAAGGATGGAAGCGGCTGGAACGTATATAAGAACGGCGGCCGGATCGATACGGGACTGGATGCGGTAGAATGGGCCATGAAGGCAGACAGCCTTGGAGCAGGGGAGATCCTCCTTACCAGCATGGACTGCGACGGAACGAAAGCAGGATATGATGATGAGTTAAACCGCATCATAGCAGAGCATGTTTCCGTGCCGGTGATCGCTTCAGGTGGTGCAGGCACGATGGAGCATTTCCATCACGCTCTGACGGAAGGAAAGGCTGATGCGGCTTTAGCGGCATCCTTGTTCCATTACAAGGAGCTGGAGATCATGGAATTAAAACGGTATTTGGAAGTCATGGGAGTACCAGTGAGGATTTAAGGATTATTTTAATACAAATGGGGTTTTCCCGAAACATGCAAAGGAGAAAGAATGGGAGCAATTGAGAACGACTGGCTGGAACCCTTAAGCGAAGAGTTTAAAAAGCCATATTACAGGGAACTTTATCAGAAAGTGAAGCATGAATATGAGATGACCCAGGTCTTTCCTGACCCAAACGACATTTTTAACGCGTTTCAGTTTACGCCTCTTTCCAATGCCAAGGTAGTGATTTTAGGTCAGGATCCTTATCATAATAATGGGCAGGCCCACGGGCTTTGTTTTTCCGTAAAACCTGATGTGGATATTCCTCCGTCCCTTGTAAATATTTATCAGGAGCTGAGGGAAGATCTTGGCTGTGAGGTTCCAAATAACGGATATTTAAAAAAGTGGGCAGATCAGGGGGTCATGCTCCTTAATACGGTGCTTACGGTGCGTGCCCATGCAGCCAACTCCCACCAGGGGATCGGCTGGGAGACCTTTACAGATGCTGCCATTAAGATTTTAAATAAACAGGACCGGCCCATGGTATTCCTTTTGTGGGGACGCCCGGCCCAGAATAAGAAGGTCATGTTAACAAACCCCAGGCACCTCATTCTGGAGGCGCCTCATCCCAGCCCTCTTTCCGCTTACAGAGGATTCTTTGGCTGTAAACACTTTAGCAAAACCAATGCTTATTTAAAGGAAAATGGGTTGGAGCCTATTGACTGGCAGATTGAAAATATATAAAAGGACAGGGGAAAAGGAATGAATATCATTGAGATTTTAAAAGTAATTGTTCTTGGAATAGTGGAGGGCTTTACGGAGTGGCTTCCCATAAGCAGTACGGGCCACATGATCCTGGTGGATGAGATTATACATTTAAATCAGCCGAGTGCATTTAAAAATATGTTTTTGGTCGTCATTCAGCTGGGAGCGATTCTGGCGGTGCTGGTTTTGTATTTTGACAAGCTTAACCCCTTTTCCGCCAGGAAAAAACCGGCACAGAAGCAGGCGACTCTGGTTCTATGGTCAAAGATCATCTTAGCCTGTATTCCCGCAGCAGTGATCGGGTTCCTGGTGGATGATATTCTTGATGAGTATCTGATGAACGGCTATGTAGTTGCAGCGACCCTGATCCTCTATGGTGTGTTGTTTATTATCATTGAGAACAGAAACCAGTACCGGAGTTTTGAAGTTCAGAAGGTGGGAGATATCTCATACCAGACAGCTCTTTGGATCGGACTGTTTCAGCTTCTTGCCCTGATTCCGGGTACCTCACGTTCCGGTGCCACCATTCTCGGCGCCATGATCCTGGGATGTTCCCGGGCGGCTTCCGCAGAATTTTCCTTTTTCCTGGGAATTCCGGTGATGTTCGGAGCCAGCTTTTTAAAGGTTGTGAAATATGGATTAAATTTTACCGGATCTCAGATCTTCTATCTGATTTTAGGCATGGTGGTGGCTTTTGTGGTTTCTGTTTATTCGATTAAGTTCTTAATGGGATATATCAGACAGCATGATTTTAAATTTTTCGGATATTACAGAATCGTATTGGGAGCAGTGGTGCTTTTGTATTTTACCATAACGGCTTTCCTTGGTTAAGGAAATAGAGAAACGAGAGTTGATGGTCAGCGTTATACTGATATCAACTCTCGTTTTTATGATAATTCATAAAGGTTCCTTTCTGACGGATTATGGTTGAAACAGCATCTCGATCCGTCCTTCGGCGGCCAGTTCATCAATGCCGTCGAAATTAAATTGTAAGTTCCGGTTCTGCGTGTTAAGCCCTTTTTTCATCTCGTCGTAGTCCTTGACATTCACCTTTGTTAAACCGTAGTCAATATAGATATCACAGTCAAAGGCATTAGCGGTGTTGATTAAAAGCGCGAGGGGAATGGGGGTGTAACGCAGCTGGATATCGACTTCAATGGTCCGCATACCCATACCTCCTTTTCCTGATAGCCGGATAAACCCGGCATGAACGTGCCAACAACATAGGGGGGTATAGAGATATCAACAGGATGAAGAGTCATATAAATGACTCTGATTTTATTTTATCATCTCTTGTTAGAAAAACAAGAGAAAATTGAAGAATAGTCAAAAAACAGGTTAATTACTAATAATAAACGGAGAATATGCATAGTAATCAGTAAAAAGAAACATGCCAGAGACAGTTATAAGTACCTCTGGCATGACTTGAGTTATAATACTATTTATGCATTTTCAGCGATTTCATAGATCAGACGCTCGGAATCTTCCCATCCCAGACAGGGATCGGTGATGGATTTTCCGTAAATGCCTTCTCCGACTTTCTGGCTGCCTGGCTCAATGTAGCTTTCAATCATCAGGCCTTTTATTAAGGAACGGATTTCCGGGGAATGCCTTCTGCTGTGCAGGACTTCCTTGGAAATACGGAACTGTTCCTTATATTTCTTGTTGGAATTGGAGTGGTTGGTGTCCACGATGCAGGCCGGGTTCTGGAGATTGCGGCGGCTGTACATCTCATGAAGAAGAAATAAATCTTCAAAATGGTAGTTGGGGATGCACTGGCCGTGCTTGTTGACCGCACCTCTAAGGATGGTGTGGGCCAATGGATTGCCCTTGCTCCTCACTTCCCAACCTCTGTAAGTGAAATCATGGGCCTGCTGTGCGGCAACTACGGAGTTAAGCATAACAGACATGTCTCCGCTGGTAGGATTCTTCATGCCTACGGCAACATCACAGGCACTGGAAGTCAGACGGTGCTGCTGGTTTTCCACGGAACGGGCACCAATGGCAATGTAAGACATAATATCATCAAGATATCCCAGGTTTTCCGGATATAACATCTCATCGGCTGTGGATAAACCGGTTTCAAGGAACACATTCATGTGCATCCTGCGGATGGCTATGAGACCTTCGTGCATGTCCGGCTTTTTTTCCGGATCAGGCTGGTGAAGCATTCCCTTGTATCCTTCTCCAGTGGTTCTGGGTTTATTGGTATAGATTCTTGGGATGAGGATCAGACGGTCTTTTGTCTTTTCCTGTACCTTTACAAGCCGGTTCACATAATCAGAAACAGACTCCTCATTGTCAGCGGAGCAAGGGCCGATAATAACAAGGAATTTATCGCTTTTTCCTGTGAGTACATCGCTGATGGCTTGATCGCGTTCTATTTTAAGGGCTTTAAATTCTGCTGGAAGTGGAAAGCGTTCCTTGATCTCTTCCGGGCTTGGCAGATTGTTTACGTATTGAAATCCCATGGCATCCTCCTGTGTATGTGATTAATCTGTGTTTTTTCTGTTGATTATATAACAGAACCCGTGAAAAATCCAGCATTCATTGAAAATTTAGCAATGTGCCTCCCTAAAGTGTTTCTTTTTGAAGAAAAATGGTGTATGATTGCAGAGAATGAATAGAGGAAGGATGGATTTCAATGGAACGATACTGGAACTGGCAGGGAAATTATATCGGAGTAAGGCAGAGGAATTACCTGGCCGCCTGTGACGGAAGGATTCTTGGGAAATTCTATGGAAAAGAAATCTACGACCAAAATGGGAATTACATCGGTGAAGTGGGCAGAGGCGGCCGGCTGATAAAAAATAAGAACAAGGAAGATTTTCGCCGCCAGGGGTTCAGCACCTATGTGAAGGGAACCATAACTGCGGCCTTAAAGGGCAGTGCCCCTTATCCCATGATTCAGGGGTATGAAGATTTTATAATGGATGAGACACGAGAATGAGGAAAGAAGGATAGCAGGAATGGTGGATTTAAGCAAACTGACAGCGGGAAAGAACCTGACTGAGGTGGAGGACAGTGTTCTCCGTTATATCATTGAACACATGGATTCCATGCTTAAAATGGGGGTGAGGGGAGTTGCAAAGGAAAATTACACCTCCACCTCAACCATTATGCGCCTGACAAAAAAGCTGGGCTACAGCGGGTTTGTGGACATGTATTACAAGCTGTTGCCGCTTGTGAACCGGGCCAGGGACAATGAGGACGCCGGAATGCAGTTTATCAACAGCTTTTGCTCCAACTCTCTTTTAAAGTATAATTCCTATGAAGACATCCGGGCATTTGCCAGACGGCTGGGCCATCTGGATGAAGGTTACGTATTTTTGTACGCAACGGGCTTTTCTGCTATTCCTGTGGAATATTTAACAAAAAAGCTTCTTGTCCTTGGGATAAAATGCATTTATTCCAATGGAATGGATTCCATCGGTGTTTTTGAGAACAATCTGGAGAATATGAAAATGCTCATTGTAGTTTCCAGGTCAGGAGAAACGGACTGGGTAGCGGACCGGGTAAAGACTGCCAGAGAGAACGGCATTTTTACCGTGTCATTTACCAATGAAGCGGAGAACCGGGTCAGTTCCATAACAGATATGCAGTTTCGCATAGAGGACAGCAATAAGCTGGACGACAGAAATATGATGGCAAACACATTTTTCCCCAATGTATTCATGCTGATGGAGCTTTTAATCTACGAATATCATAAGGTGCTTCAAAATATGGATAAAAAAGAAGAATAAAGGTTCCGGATGACGTTTAAAATAGCGGCATCCGGTTTTTTTTTGAAACCTGTTACCACTTGGAATAACAGGTTCCTATTCTTTCCCAAAGTATATACAAAAGGGGGAGACGGCGGCTATAATACGGATATGAATTTCACGTGAAATGAAAAACAGAAAACCATTTATTGATAGTTGGAGGAAAAGAGAATGAAAGATAAAGTGATGGATCAGCTGCAGCGCTTTTCAAAAGCAATGTTCATCCCGGTTTTGATCCTGCCCATCGCAGGTATTTTAATCGCTGTGGGAAACTTATTTACCAATGCAAAATTGCTGGAGCTTCTGCCCTTTATGGACAATCCGGTGACAAAGGGCTTTGGCACCATTTTGTCTGGTTCCCTGGTTTCGATCCTGAATAACCTGGGACTGATCTTCTGTGTGGGACTTGCGGCGGGCCTTGCCAATAAGAAGAAATATGAGGCTGGTTTTACCGGCCTTTTGGGATTTCTGGTATTCATTAACGCCATGAACAAATTCATGACTCTGACAGGGATCCTGTTTACAGGGGAATCTTTAAGGGGAACGGGTCAGGCCATGGTGCTGGGCGTACAGATCCTGGACATGGGCGTGTTCCTGGGAATTATTCTGGGAATCGTAACGGCTATGGTCCATAACCGGTTTTGTGAAACAGAATTTCAAAACGCGTTCCAGATTTACGGAGGTTCCAGGTTTGTATTCATCGTATTGATTCCAGTGACCGTTTTACTGGCTGTGCTCCTTACTTATGTATGGCCCTTTGTCCAGATGGGAATCACCAGCCTTGGAGGGTTCATTAATCGTTCCGGAAACTTCGGGATCTTTATGTACGGTGCTCTGGAACGACTTTTAATACCAACAGGCCTTCACCATCTGGTCTATACCCCGTTTTTATATACCTCTCTTGGAGGCATTGAAACCATTGGGGGACAGGTGTTTGAAGGTGCAAGGAATATTTATTATGCAGAAATCGCAGACCCTTCCATTCAGGTACTGTCCCGGTCAGTGATATGGGATGCAAGAGGTATTTCCAAGATGTTCGGCCTTATGGGTGCCTGTCTTGCCATGTATCATACGGCCAGACCGGAAAACCGCAATAAGATAAAAGCCATTCTGATTCCTGCTGCATTTACTTCTTTCATCGCAGGTGTTACAGAACCAATTGAATTTTCCTTTATGTTCGTGGCTCCGGTCCTGTTTATTGTTCATGCGGGTTTAAGCGGACTCAGCATGGTGGTTCTTAATATATTGAATGTACGTGCCATCGGTCCCAACGGCTTCCTGGATTTTCTGCTTTTCAATGTGCCTTTGGGAATTCATAAAACCGGATGGCCCATGTACATCGTCACAGGCCTTATATTTTTTGTAGTCTATTATGCCATATTCCGCCTTCTCATTACAAAGCTGAATTTAAAGACTCTGGGGCGGGAAACAGAAGGAATGGAAATGAAGCTTCATACGAAGGCGGAGTATAAGGAAAAGGTGGCTTCTGAAAAAGAGGGAAAAGACGCCGATGATGTGGATGCCCCACTGATTATAAAAGCCCTGGGCGGTGCAGGCAATATTGAAAAAGTAGATAACTGCTTCACCCGTCTTCGCCTGATCCTTACAGATCCGGACCTGGTACTGGAGGATGTATTGAAAAACGGCACCGGAGCCAATGGTGTGGTGAAAAAGGGCAATAACGTTCAGGTAATCTATGGTTTAAAGGTAACTGCCGTAAGAAGAGCTGTTGATGAGGAGCTGGGAAATGGCGAGAGTAACTAACTGATAAACCAGACATAGCAAGGAGGTAAAATAAAGTGAAAAAATTCTCAATCGTAATCGCAGGAGGCGGGAGTACTTACACGCCAGGCATTGTAATGATGCTGATGGATAACCTGCATCGTTTTCCCATACGTTCTTTAAAGCTTTACGACAATGACGGAGAGCGCCAGGAAACCCTGGCAAAGGCCATAGGCATCGTAATGAAGGAAATAGCACCGGAGGTGGAGTTTTCCTATACAACGGATCCTAAGGAAGCCTTTACTGATGTGGATTTCTGCATGGCTCATATCCGGGTGGGCAAATATGCCATGCGGGAGCTGGATGAAAAGATTCCAATGAAATACCATGTGGTAGGACAGGAGACCTGCGGTCCCGGTGGAATCGCATATGGGATGAGAAGCATTGGCGGTATGATGGAGTTAATTGATTTTATGGAAAAATATTCTCCGGACTGCTGGATGCTTAATTACTCTAATCCTGCTTCTATCGTGGCGGAGGCCTGCCGTGTATTAAAGCCTAATTCCAAGGTATTAAATATCTGCGACATGCCGGTGGGAACCAAGAGACGTATGGGATACATTGTAGGCAGGGATCCTAAAGATATGGATGTGAAATATTTTGGACTGAACCATTTTGGCTGGTGGACCAGCGTAAAGGATAAGGATGGGACAGACCTGATGCCGCAGCTTTTGGATTATGTGTCTAAAAACGGTTATCTGACAGAAAAGGCTGTGGAGACTCAGCATATGGATGAAAGCTGGCAGCTGACCCATAAAAAGGCGGCAGATTTATTAAAGCTGGAACCAGATTTTCTCCCCAATACGTATTTAAAATACTACCTTTACCCGGATTATGTGGTGGAACACACCGATCCCAACCATACCAGAGCCAATGAGGTAATGGAGGGAAGAGAAAAAGAAGTGTTTAGTGCCGCAAAAGCCATCATTCAGGCAGGGACTGCAAAAGGCGGAGAGTTCTCCATAGACAATCACGCTTCCTTTATAGTGGATCTGGCCTGCGCGATTGGGTTCAATACCCGCGAGCAGATGCTCTGCATCGTGGAAAATAAGGGTGCTATCTCTAATTTTGACCCTACTGCCATGGTAGAAGTTCCTTGCCTGGTAGGTAATGAAGGACCGGAGCCATTGTGCCAGGGAAACATTCCAACCTTTGAAAAAGGCATGATGGAAGAGCAGCTCGCAGTGGAACGTCTGGTGGTAGAGGCCTGGACCGAAGGAAGCTATTTAAAGCTGTGGCAGGCCCTGACCTTATCAAAGACAGTACCAAGCGCCTCTGTTGCAAAACAGATTTTAGATGATCTGATAGTAGCCAATAAAAAATATTGGCCGGAATTGAAGTAAGATTTTCGCAAATATATAAATAAAAAAGCTCTTAGCGAGACTTTCGCCTCGTCCTTTTGATAGGACGGGGCTGTTTTTTTGTTTATTTTAACATTGCATTCCATCAATACGCAACAATGAAGTTGGTTGAAGTAAAATGAAAGGGAAGAAAGTAAAAATATATGAAAGTATATTATTGACAAATAGAGAAAATGTGATAATATTAAAATGAGATATGAAACTAAACAAAAACAAATAGAAAGGAAATGAAAGAATGAAGCTAAGTGAGTTAACGGAAGCAAAGCTGGCAAATCTCTTTGACCATACCTGTTTAAAAGCCGGTGCGGTAAAAGCTGATTTTGACCTGCTGTGCAGGGAGGCAAAAGAGAATGGTTTTAAGATGGTTGCGATTAACTCCTCACCGGTTGCCTATTGTAAATCCCTGTTAAAGGATACTCCGGTCCATGTGGGGGCCGCAATAGGATTTCCTTTGGGACAGACAACCATTGAGACAAAGTGTTTCGAGACACAGGATGCGATTTTGCATGGGGCGGATGAAATTGATTATGTAATCAATATCGGGGAACTAAAAAACGGTAATTACGATTACATAGAAGAAGAGATGAGACGGATCTGCGATATCTGCCGAAAAGCGGGTGTCTTAAGCAAAGTTATCTTTGAAAACTGCTATCTTGAAAAAGATGAGATCCGTAAAGCAGCGGAGATTGCCAATAAAGTAAAGCCTGATTTTGTAAAGACCTCTACCGGGTTTGGAACAAGCGGGGCCACTGTAGAAGATGTAAGGCTGATGAAAGAGGCTGTAGGAGAAGAGATCAAAGTGAAGGCAGCAGGAGGAATACGGGACTGGGAAACCTGCAGGCAGATGATTGAAGCGGGAGCTGAGCGCATCGGCACCAGCAGCAGCTTTAACATACTGGAAGGCTACCGTGAAGCTTTGAAGTCCGGCTATTAAACGATGAGGGTGGGGAACAAACATGCTAAAAATTTCAGCTTTAATTAATGAGGATTTAATGATCACGGATTTATCAGCAGGTCATAAGGAGAAATGTCTGACTGACATGATTGCCCTGCTAAAGGCAGACGGCCGGATTGAAGACGAAGCGGTCTTTCTGGAGACAGTAATGGAGCGGGAGGCGGTCGGACCTACGGGAATCGGCATGCAGGTGGCAATTCCTCATGGTAAGAGTCACACAGTCAAGAGGCCAGCCCTGGTTTTTGCCAAGAGCAAAGACGGTGTGGATTTCAATGCTCCAGATGGGAGCCTTGCATCTTTGATCTTTTTGATTGCAGTTCCGGACACCACAGACGATCTGCACTTAAAGATATTGGCAAAGCTGGCAAGAAGCCTGATGCATGAAGAATTCAGAAGCCGTTTACTGACATGTAAGGATAAAAAACAACTGTTCATTATTTTAGAAGAGGGGGTTTCTTTATGAAATTAGTAGCAATTACTTCCTGCTCCACAGGAATCGCACATACTTATATGGCTGCAGAGAAACTTATGATGGAAGCTAAGGTCATGGGGCACGAGATCAAGGTTGAGACACAAGGGTCCATTGGTGCGGAAAATATACTTACAGCGGAAGACATTGCCGCAGCGGACGCAGTACTTATTGCAGCCAATACCGGTGTCAATAAGGAACGGTTTCATGGAAAACGTCTGTATGAGACCAATGTGGAGGACGGCATCAACAAGGCCGGTGAGATCATTGAGAAGGCACTGGCAAGTACATATATTTACAAGAACGCTGAGGCAGGTATGGACACAAATGCAGCGCAAAATACGAAACAAAAGGTCAGTGTCTACAAACATCTGATGGCAGGTGTTTCCTATATGATTCCCTTTGTTGTGGCGGGAGGCATCTGTATTGCCCTTTCTTTTGCATTCGGCGGCATCCATTCGGAGGGACCGATTGCACAAGCCTTCAGCATGATTGGCGGCGGAGTCTGCATGGCTCTCATGTTCCCGATTCTGGGAGGATTTATCGGACACTCCATCTCAGACCGGCCCGGCCTGCTGCCTGGTATGGTGGGTGGTATGCTAGCCAGCACATTGAATGCGGGATTTTTAGGAGCGCTGATCGGTGGATTTTTAGGCGGATACTCGGCATTATTCTTAAAAAAGGTGATCAAAATGCCAAAGGGCCTGGAAGGCCTGATGCCTGTTTTGATCGTACCGTTTTTGTCGTCTGTAATTGTAGGGCTTACCATGATTTTTATCATCGGCACTCCGTTTAAGGCGCTGAATGTCTGGATCACAGAGTTTTTAAACAGCTTATCCGGTGTGAATTCTGCTCTTCTGGGATTGATTCTTGGGGCAATGATGGCGGTAGATTTAGCCGGGCCCATCGGAAAGGCAGCTTATTTCTTTGGAGTTGCGTCTTTAACGACCTTGTCTCCGGGAGAGACGGCACCGGTTATGGCGGCGGTAATGGCCTCGGGTATGGTTCCTCCGTTAGCGATGGCACTTTCCACCATCATTGCGAAGGATCGCTATACCACGGACCAGATTGAGTCGGGAAAGACGGCCTGGATCTTGGGAGCTTCTTTTATCAGCGAGGGGGCAATCCCCTTTGCGGCAGCCGATCCGGTCCGCGTACTTCCTTCTGTTACCATAGGAGCTGCGGTAACCGGAGCGCTTTCCATGATTTTTAACTGCGGGCTTGCGGTTCCTCATGGCGGAGCCTTTGTATTTGTTATTCCGGGGGCAGTTTCCAATCTGCCGCTCTACCTTGTGGCAATTATCGCAGGAACGATTATATCCGGAGTTTTGGTAAGCTTTTTAAAGAAACGCTGATTTGACAGCGGTGAGGGGAAATAAGGATGAGAGACATAATAAATATCTGTTTGATAGGCGCAGGGCGTGCAGGAATGATTCATGCCAGAAATTTCGTATCCCGAGTACCGTATGCGAAAATGGCTGCAGTCTGTGATCCTTCGGAAGCAGCGTGCCAGGCGGCGGTGAAGGAACTGGAGATTTCACTGTATTATACGGATTATAGGGAAGCACTGAATAATGATGAGATCGATGCCGTAGTCGTTGTCACGCCCACCGTGTTTCATCATGAGATTGTAATAGCGGCAGCGAATGCAAAGAAGCACATTCTCTGCGAAAAGCCAATGGCCATGAATGAGAAAGAGTGCGAGGAGATGATTGATGCCGCAAAGGCAAACGGCGTCAAGCTGCAAATCGGGTTCATGCGGAGATTTGATGACAGCTTCGTCTATGGGAAGAAGCTTGTGGAGGAAGGGGGGATCGGTGATGTGGTGCTTGTTAAATCTCTCACAAGGGGCCCCAGCATACCCAAGCCATGGATGTATGATATTAAAAAGAGCAACGGCCCCCTTGCAGAAGTAAACAGCCATGACATCGACACGCTCCGCTGGTTTACAAAGGGAGAATTTCAAACCGTATACGCGGTGGCGGGGAATTATAGGTGCGTGGAGGCGAAAGAGGAGTTCCCTGATTTTTATGATAACGTCATACTGAATGCAAAGTTTGACAATGGCATTCTGGGAAGCATTGACGGCGCCCAGGGAGTGGGCTATGGATACGATGCGCGCGTGGAAATCCTGGGAACCAGAGGACTGATCACATTAGGGGAGCTAAAGGATAAGTCCACAGTCATTTATACCAAAAATAACGGCGGTAATATGGATGTTGTGAACAGCTGGACCCATCTGTTCCGGGAGGCTTATATCAATGAAGACATCAGCTTTATCCAGGCGATTTTAAATGACCGGGAACCGGAAGTGACAGGGAAGGACGGTTTGATGGCCGTAAAGGTGGTCAATGCAGGAAATGAATCCATTGTCACCGGAGAGATTGTGAAACTGTAAGGTGCATGCTGCAGGAATTTTACCCCAAGGAACGTACTGCAGAAGCAGAGAGTGTAGAAATATAAGGGAGTATTTATGAAAGCGATAAGATTATATGGAAAAGAGGATCTGCGTCTGGAAGACGTAAATGAACCTGTAATAACCGAGGATGAAGTTCTGATAAAGACAAAGAGTGCAGCGCTTTGCGGAACCGATATCCGGATGTACAAAAACGGTGCATCAGGAATCGATAAAGATCATCCGCTGATCATCGGACATGAGATCAGCGGGATCATTGAACAGGTTGGCAAACATGTACGGGGCTATCGCCCCGGAATGAGAGTTGCCGTAGCCCCCAATATGGGCTGCGGAACCTGTGACAGCTGTGTGTCCGGCAATACCCATCTGTGCGCGGATTATCAGGCACTTGGAATCAACTTAGACGGGGGTTTTGCCGAATATGTCAGAATTCCGAAAGCGGCGGTTATCCAGGGAAACATCAAAATACTGGAGGACCACATGGGCTATGACGAAGCGGCTGTGGCAGAACCGCTTTCCTGTGTGTACAACGGACAAAAGCAGGCTGGAATTCATCCCGGGGATAAAGTGCTGGTTATCGGAGCAGGACCGATCGGTCTGATGCATGGAATGCTGGCAAAGATGCAGGGAGCAGGCATGGTCATGATGAATGATCTGTCTGCGGAACGCCTGGCTTACTGTAAGTCTTTGTATCCGTATATGCATACCATAGAGGCAGATTCCCTGCGTGAGACGGTGATGCGTCTGACGAAAAACCGGGGGGCGGACGTGATTATTGTTGCCTGTCCGTCGGGAGAAATGCAGTCCATGGCCATCGAACTGGCAGGCTTGTTCGGCAGAGTTTTGTTCTTTGGAGGCTTGCCAAAAGACCGGGAGCTGGTTTCAATCAATTCAAACCTGATCCACTATAAGCAGATCAGTATCCATGGAAGCACCAGAGCCAGCTTAAGCCAGTACCGCAAAGTCCTGGATTTTGCGGCAGACGGTGTTATCGACTTAAAGCAGCTGGTTACCCATGTCTATGAGATAGGCGATTATCAGAAGGCGTTTCATGAAGCGATAAAATCCAGCGGACTCAAGCATGTGATACGATTTTAACCTCATCAAGCAGGCAGCGAAGCGGATTGCAATATCCGATTGACAATTGGCCTACTCCTGACTTTATTTTTCCGGTAATTTATAGTATATTAGATATAGTAAAAACAGGGGTGAAGCCAAATGAATGAAAAAGAAACCGTATTTATGGAAGAACGAAAGCAGATGATTTTGAATTTACTGCAGGAGACCGAGAAGGTGACGGTAGCCTATTTAAGTGAACTGTTCAATGTATCAGGTGCAACAATCCGAAGCGATTTAAGAGATCTGGAGAACGAAAAGCTTCTGCTCAGGACCCATGGCGGGGCAATGCGGATATCCAAGTCGGCATTTGAGATAGAGCCTCAAAAGCGGGGAGAAGCTACCGAATGCAAGGAGGCGATAGCCAGGGAGGCAGTAAAGTTCATTGATGACGGGGATACGATAGCGGTGGATACAGGCAGTACCTGTTATGCATTTGCCAAGCATCTGGGTACTAAAAAGGATCTTCGCGTCGTAACCAACGACTTAAGCATTGCCGCTCTGCTTGACCAGTTTGAGGATGTTACGGTTTATTTCATCGGAGGTGTCATCCGCAAGCATTATAATTGTACCATAGGCAGCTTTGGTACCGCACCGTTTCAGGATCTGGTTGTGGACAAGGCAATTATGGGTACAAACAGTTTTACTCTGGCAAAGGGTGCGACAACCCCGGACGTGGGACAGGCGGAGATGAAAAAGCTTCTTGTGTCAATATCGGATAAGGTTTTCATCCTGGGAAGCAGTGATAAAATCGGCCGGAATTCGTTTGTGACCTTTGCGGAAAGTAATCAGATAGATGTGATCATTACGGATGGAGCGATCAGTAAGGCATATAAAGAAAGCATAGAAGACAGTGGTATTGAATTGGTAATTGCTGAATAAAAGAGAGTGGAGCTAGAAAATTACACTTCCGCCTCAATCATTTGTTCTTAAAAAAGCTGGGCTGCAGTGGGGTGTGTGATAAAAACTGTAGCCCAGCATCGTTATTTCTGCTTGTTCTTTTCGCATAATAATTACATCAATCAAAAATATTTTGGTTTCTAATAGCAAATAACAGCTTACAAGGCCGCTTCCTCCATTCTTCTTTCTTTTCGAATCCCACATAGCCAAATAAACAATAAGCCGCAGACATGAATTACCATTTTCCTGAATTGTCCTTCATATTTGCATACTGAGAAAGTTTACTTTCATTTTACTTCAGTTTGATGGATAAGTTTACATAGTGCATTTATACTGGAAGTGACTCAATAAGGCTGCATGATTAAGAAGTATCCGCAGTGTAAAGGAGGTGGCTTTATGCAGCTGCATTTTCCGGCTTTGCCGGAAGAACTGACCAGCGCAGATCAAAAAATTATAGAATATATCAGCAGCCATACCGACGTATTTTTATTTATGACCATCGGTCAGCTGTCAGCCTGTTTGGGACTGTCGGTTGCCACGGTTTCCCGTTTTGCACGTCATGTGGGCTGCAAGGATTTTAAGGAGCTTAAGCATGTAGTAATACAGCAAAGTACGGAACACAAGCCTGTGCAAAAATAGCTGCAACGCTTTTGCAGGATGCAGGATTCACTCTGCAAAATTGGCTCTTGCGGCAGCAGCATTGCATACAAAAGACCCTGGAGCAGCTGGATACATCGGAGTTTGAATGTGCTATCAGGTCTATTCAGGAGGCAAAAAGCATCTTTATTTATGCTAAAAATGCCTCATTCTCTCTGGGACAGTTTTCATGCGCGGCCGTTCCATCACCGATACATGGCTTATTATCGACGAGGCACAGAATCTGACTCCGCGGCAGGTGAAAGGAATTGTTACCCGCGTGGGCAAGGGCACTAAAGTCATTTTGCTGGGAGATCCGGCTCAGATAGACCATCCTCTTCTGGATGAGCGCACCAATGGTCTTTCCTATGCAGCAGAGCGGATGAAGGGCAGCCCGCTCAGTGTTCAGCTTGCGATGTTCCCTGATGAATGCGTGCGCTCCGATCTGGCCTTGGACGCGGCTCAAAGGATGTAATACGGATTAGCAGTTGCTCTAATATCTAACTGGTATTTTTAAATAAACATTAACTGGTACTTTCGATAAGACCAGTTTTGGGGCATAATAAGGATATTAACTTAGACCCAAGATACCAGGAGGATTTATTATGTCAGAGCAATATGAACTCAATAAAAATCTGGCTCAAATGCTAAAGGGCGGCGTAATCATGGACGTCATCACCCCGGAACAAGCGCGAATAGCGGAACAAGCGGGTGCATGTGCGGTGATGGCTTTGGAGCGGATTCCCGCCGACATTCGGGCAGCAGGCGGCGTTTCCCGGATGAGCGACCCTAAAATGATTAGAGGGATTCAGGCATCGGTTTCCATTCCTGTAATGGCAAAAGTACGCATTGGGCATTTTGTGGAAGCGCAAATTCTGGAGGCCATCGAAATCGACTACATAGACGAAAGCGAAGTGCTTTCTCCGGCAGATGACATCTATCACATTGACAAAACCAAATTCCGCGCCCCCTTTGTCTGCGGTGCGAAAGACTTAGGAGAAGCATTGCGCCGCATTGCCGAGGGCGCATCGATGATTCGTACTAAGGGCGAGCCAGGGACTGGCGATGTAGTGCAGGCCGTGCGGCATATGCGGAAAATTCAAAGCGAAATACGGAGACTCACTGCATTGCGGGCGGATGAATTATTTGAAGCCGCGAAACAACTGGCTTCCCCATTGAATCTGGTAAAATGGGTGGCACAGAACGGCAAACTTCCTGTGGTGAACTTTGCCGCCGGAGGCGTGGCGACACCTGCTGATGCCGCGCTGATGATGCAGCTGGGAGCGGAAGGTGTGTTTGTGGGTTCTGGTATCTTTAAATCCGGCAATCCAGAAAAACGTGCCGCCGCCATTGTAAAAGCTGTTACCAATTTTAATGATGCAAAGTTAATCGCAGAACTTAGCGAAGACTTGGGCGAAGCGATGGTAGGTATCAACGAGCAGGAAATCGCCCTTTTGATGGCGGAACGTGGAAAGTAGAGTGAATGCCATGAGGATTGGAATACTTGCCCTGCAGGGGGCGTTTACAGAGCATGAAAAGATGTTGTCCAAACTAGGGGCAGACAGCTTTGAAATCCGGCAGCGGGCAGATTTTACCGAAGCAATAAGTGGCTTAATTCTGCCCGGCGGCGAAAGCACGGTGATGGAAAAGTTGATGAGGGAATCAGAATTAAAGGAGCCAATTCTTCAAATGATTCAGAGAGGAATCCCTGTGATGGGTACTTGCGCCGGTATGATTCTGCTGGCGAAGACGGTTATCGGAGGAGAAAGCCATCTTGCTTGTATGGACATTACAGTGGAGCGCAACGCATACGGGAGACAGCTGGCCAGTTTCAAAACTGAATCAAAATTTGGCGGCACTGGAATCATTCCAATGGTGTTTATCCGTGCGCCATATGTTGCTGATGCTGGCCAGGGGGTGGAGGTTTTGGCAAAGGTTGATGGAAAAATCGTAGCTGCCCGGGAAAAGAATATGCTTGCTTGTGCGTTCCATCCGGAGTTGACGGAAGATACGACCGTTCATTCTTACTTTTTACACATGTGTAGATAAATAAATTGTTGTGAGAAGGTTTTGTTGAGTAACAACAAAAAGAACTAAATGAAGTATGCCACATAACGCGGGGGCTGCATTAAGGGAAGTGCAAAAAAGGGACAGGGTAGGAAAAAATGGAAATAATGTTTTATAATCACTTGTTATCTCGTATAATAAAATATAATATTTGAATCTTTATATTGGAGACCATTACTTATGTATCAAACATACGAACTTGAAATACGTCAAAGAGAATCAGAACACGAAGAATACGATAAATTAGCTGATATAGTAGGTAGATTCAAATTGATTTGGATAGTTATGCTGGGGTATACCATTTATAATGCATGGACAAATCATTTTCCATTAAGATTTATTGTATTGTTGTTAGTAGAAGCGGTCTTTTTTATAATTGCCTGCATCTATCATAGAAAACTATTTCAACGTATCGCATATGAGGAGGGTCTTATTGCTATTGCAAAAAAGAACTTGTGCCGCATGTCAGGAGAATGGAGAACATTCGATGACATAGGGGAAGAGTTTATTGATTATAACCATAGCTATGCAATGGATTTAGATATTGTTGGCAGGAACTCCTTGTTTCAGTTTTTGAACAGTACAAACACTTATTATGGAAGATTAAGGTTTGCTCAAGACTTGTTAAATCCTAATTATTCAACAAAGGATATACAAATGAGGCAAGAGTCAATTTCAGAATTGAGCGATGATTATCCCTGGAGTAGTCACTTAGAATACTACTTTTCAAAAATCGGTATAGATAGGTCATTTCCCACGCTTATTTCAGAATTGGAGTGTAAAAATACCTTCATCAAAAGTAAGCTTTTACAACGTTTGCTGGATATTTTCCGTGTACTCACTTGTGGGTCAATCATTTTTTCTATATTAACAAAGAACAGATACGGTATACTTGTTGCAGGTTCACTGATTTTGTTTCAACTTTTCCTTTGGGGAATTGGCTTTCTTAGAGCAAATAGATATGTAGGAATAATGAGGAAAATCCCTTATAAAATATTTAGATATGATGATGTTATTCAGGAAATTGTGGAAAAGGAATTTTGTTCTTCTCGGTTAAAGAAGATCAAATCAATTTTGCACTCGGCTAAAGAGGCAATACAAGATTTATCAAAGATATCAAGTAATATCAGTCAACGGCAAAATGGAATTGCTTGTCTCTTTTTGAATGCTATATGGCTATGGGATTATAAAAATGCCGTGGATTTAGATATCTGGAAACGTAAGCATGGTGATTCAGTGGCTATGTGGTTTTCCACTATGGGGGAATTGGAAAGCTTGTTGAGTTTGGCAAATCTGCCCCGTAATTGCACTGTTACTGGCCTTCCTATAATTTCCCCACAGCCGAATACCATAAGGGCTAAAAATTTAGGACACCCCCTTTTAAACAATAATAATAGGGTTAGCAACGATTTGGAACTAGACAATCATATTTTTATTATTTCCGGCTCCAATATGTCTGGAAAAACCACATTTATGAGAACTGTGGGAATTAATATGATTTTAGCGAGTACAGGAAGTTATGTATGTGCAGATCATATGATATTTTCAAGGATGAAAGTAATGACTTCTATGCGTATAGTGGATGCATTAACAGAAGAAATTTCCACATTCTATGCGGAACTAAAGCGAATTAAAGAAATTATAGATGCAGCGCAGGTGAATGAGAATATACTATTCCTGATTGATGAAATATTTCGGGGCACAAACTCTGTTGACAGGTTGAAAGGAGCAGAAGGTGTTCTTCAAAAACTTCATATACTTGGAATATGCGGTATCATTACGACACATGATTTAGAGGTTTGTAAATTAGAAAGTGCATACCTCCGTATTAATAATTATTGTTTTAATGAACGATATTCTAATAACGATATTATCTTTGATTATAAAATGAAAAAAGGAGTATCGGAAACAACCAACGCACAATTTCTTCTTAAAAAAGTTGGTATTATTTAAGCAAACAATATTGATTAGATTGGGAATCATTAATAGCTCCAATAGACATTCCCGGAAGATCAGACTGCCTATCAAAGGCCGTGAAGTATTTTTCTAATGCAAAATCTTTATGACGATATTATATTACTAAACAGGAATTAATCAAAGGAGGGTTAAAAAATGAGTGTGTTTTTTTACGGTTGCATTACTTTGGATGGTTATCTTGCTGACAAAAACCATAACCTGGATTGGCTTTATCAAACTGGCACAATAGAAGAAACTGGTTATGAAAGCTTCTACAAAAACATGGATATTACTATAATGGGTAAAAGAACATTTAATGAAATAAAAAACATAGGAGAAATCGGCGGTATTTATCCTATTACTCAAAATTATGTTTTTACACATGCTGAAAGCTTATCGGCTAAGGAATTTATTCCTATAAAGTGTGATGTTGTTGAATTCGTGAAACAAATAGAGAGGGATAAAAATATTTGGATTATCGGAGGAAATACAATATTGGCCCCTCTGCTTGATCATCATTTGGTTGATACCATGATAATTCAGATCGCCCCTGTGTTATTAGGGAGGGGAATACCAATATTTTCACAAAAAGAAGGGTTAAAGCGATTTTGCTTAAAAGAAGTAAAAAAATACGGACAATTTGCAGAATTAATTTATAGTAAAATATAGTTCGTAGCAGCTTTTCAAAATCCCTTGCCTTTACCATAGTTGGTCATATAAATTCCAATCTATAAATTCCAAGACTACAAACTTTTGTATTAGGTTAGTAGTCTTTTTTGTTTCCAGAGTACTGTCCAAAAAAGAGAGTAGCCGACAAAACCTGGGGAAGATTTCATCGGCAGAAGTATGAACATGAAATGTCTGTTCTTAAATAGGATATCATGATTTGCTGAAATAAAGCTGAAAAAATTATTGAGAGGCCGACAAGAGTGAGAGATCCTGCCGGCTTTATGAAGTAGATTTATGTAAAAGGCTGTTAGCCTACTTACGATGATACTATAATGGAAAGTTATGATAAAAGTTTGTTGAATTTGTGAAAAGTTTGTGAAAATATTACTCAAAGTTTTGACAGCCCGCTTTAATATTATAATAGAAGTAAGCGTCAATTTGACGCTTACTATTTTTCTATACTTGCTTCCTCTCTACCAGTCCATTGAACAAGGAATAGTATTGCCATTGAATGAAATGATCTAATTGCTGCAGCATAGTATATATTGGCTGATTCAGTGCCAGCCTGTTAAACAGTAAATAATTCAGAAAGGTGATGTGGTAATATGGATAACTATATATGCAGTCATGATACGTGCATATTACCCAAAAAGGTGGATGTTTCAATAGAACTCTACAAGTCTCTGCAAGGGGTATACTTTATTGGCTATGCAGATAACTTAACTTTTGGCAACAATACAAGCGCGTGGGCGAGGTTATATAATCCGAGTCACTCTCGGGTTAACTTATATGTAAATGTATGGACTGTTACAGATATTTCGGAAGCACCTTACCGCGCCCAGTTCTGGTTCAATGCAACTCCACCGGGCACACCAACAGATTCGGATTTGGTAACGCCTACCAATACTGCCATTATTCCTCTACCAAAAACAAAAATAAAGCTACAGTATGCCTCAAACGTTGAGGGGGATCCATCAGGAGGCATAAAAGCGTTTGTTCGCAGAGCTCAACCGGAAACAACATTAGTTGAGACTGAAAATGGTAAATTAATATTCCCGCCCGGAGGTTCTTTATTGATATTCCTGTCTACTCCGGAAGCTCCCACCTCGTCTGCCTCAGGTAGGATAGCTTTTGGCTGGTGGGAAGAAAGCATTTATGAAACGTGTATTATATGAAACGGCTGATACCGATGGAAGCGAAGGCATTGCCCTTCGCTTCCTTTCAGCGTTGAGAGCATTTAAAAGGAGCAATGCAGTCATACATCCAGATACGCAAAATCAATTACATCACACTCATTAAACTTAGCAAATCGTTTCAAACAGCCAATAATGGCTTCCTGTAGCTTTTTTGTTTGCCTGATTCCATCCTCATACCAGATGTTTTTGATAACCAGCGTACTCTTCTTTATGTCAGCGACTGCTTCCAGACGTCCGATAAAACGGTTGCCATAAAGCATCGGTAAAACATAAAAACCATATTTACGTTTGTCAGCCGGAGTATAGATTTCCCAGGTATATTCAAAGTCAAATAATGCACGGATCAACTTTCTGTCCCACATCATGCAGTCAAGCGGTGCAATCAGTTCACAGCGTGGTTTATAAGTATCGGTTTGTAGTACAGTATCTATAAGAGATAAATCCTCTGCCTGGCAGAAAAGAATATCTTTTAAGCCGTCTACACTGACTTGCAGAATTTTCCCTTCGTCAAGCAATTCTTTGAACATTTCAGTTCTTTGAGGAGTTTTAAGCCCCCAAATATTTAACCATGCATCGGAAGAACGATTCCATAGAAGCCCTACCGCGCCTATCCGCCGAAGAATACGCCATTTTTGATGCTCAAATTCATCCGGCAGCGGGTCAGGAATGTCGAGGAGTTCGGCAGGCAGATGTTTATGGGTGAGGTCGTAATACTTCCGAGATCCTTTTTTATGGTGAATGATCAGCTCACCGGTAGAATATAACTGCTCCAGCACCGCCCGTGACGCGTTGGTATCGCCGCTCCAATTACCGCTCCAATGAATGGAAGAGTGCCAGTGTATGCTGCCTTTTATGGGGAGATTATCAGAGCCGACCGATCCGTTCGCCTGGATGTAATCCTTCGTGCTTGATTCCAGCTCCCTCAGTTCTTTGAAACGCCGTCCGCCTTCCCGTGCAGCATTCCGATAACGTTCAAAATACGGCCAGTCTTCTGTGGGAATGATGGAAAGATTTTTATCGGGATAATCCACAAGTATTCGGTCGTTATACAGCAGTTCATAAAGCGTTTGCTTCGTAAAGTCTTTGACACGGGACTGCAGCGTAAGCTCCGCATTCTTTCCACAGGAATCAACCGGATCAAACTGAATACAGCCTGCCTGGCGCACAAATTCAAAGACGCCCTGTTTTCCGTTAAATTTGTGATCGCCCAGAAGCCCGTGTTTGAGAAGCATAAAATTTCTTGCCTGTTTGTTAGTTAACGTGATCATAAGTTTTCTCCCAGTTTGTTTCCGGATTCGTTATTTTACTCTTTTTTGTTGCAGTGATGTTCAGATTTCTAGATGCATCCATTCTACCATAATCCAAAATTTTTTACTATATTCCATAACTTCATATCGTGTAAACCTACAATCTTTCGTTTGTTTGCTAAGTAATCCCAATCTTAATAATTGCTTCATTTCTTTCGGGTTACCTGCATGGAATCAATTCATTTTTTGTCATATCCGGACCAATAAAAAATGAAAAAAACCCTCTTGACAAATAAAACAAAACAACATATACTAGTCAATAACTTCATAAACAAGTAAAAGCGTTGATAAGAACAAGTAGCAGTACGATGGACCACACAGAAAGCAGCCGGCAGATGAGAGGCGCGTGGGATACGGGTTGTGAATACATCTTTGAGCTTCGCACCAAACGGCTTTGATGCCAAGTAGGCTGCGACGGATTCCCGCACCCGTTATTGTGCTAGAGTATCGCATCAGGTACTTAAAGAGGTAAACAGCGTGAGCTGTTTATAAACTTAAGGTGGTAACACGAGACTTCAGCCTCGTCCTTTTGATAGGACGGGGCTTATTTTTATGAAAAAGGAGAATAATGATGAAAATTTATGACGAATTGAAAGCCCGCGGCCTGATCGCCCAGGTGACGAATGAAGAAGAAATCAGCAAAATGGTAAATGAAGGAAAAGCCGTATTTTACATCGGATTTGATCCCACGGCCGACAGCCTTCACGTTGGTCATTTTATGGCCCTGTGCTTAATGAAGCGCCTTCAGGAGGCAGGCAATAAGCCCATCGCCCTGATCGGAGGCGGAACCGGTATGGTTGGAGATCCTTCCGGAAGAAGCGACCTTCGGCAGGTGATGACAGTGGAAACGATCCAGCATAACTGTGACTGTTTTAAAAAGCAGATGAGCCGTTTTATCGACTTTTCGGAAGGAAAGGCTCTTATGGTTAATAATGCAGACTGGCTTCTTAACTTAAATTACATTGATTTCCTCAGAGAGGTTGGCCCCCATTTTTCCGTCAACCGCATGCTGACCGCGGAATGCTATAAGCAGCGTATGGAAAAAGGCTTAAGCTTCCTGGAATTCAACTACATGATCATGCAGAGCTTTGACTTCTATGAGCTGTTCAACCGTTACGGCTGCAACATGCAGTTTGGAGGAGATGACCAGTGGAGCAATATGCTTGGCGGCACAGAGCTGATCCGCCGGAAGCTGGGAAAAGATGCTCATGCAATGACCATCACCCTGCTACTAAATTCCGAGGGAAATAAGATGGGGAAAACCCAGTCCGGCGCTGTATGGCTTGATCCGGAAAAGACGACTCCTTTTGACTTTTTCCAGTACTGGAGAAACATTGCCGATGCAGATGTGTTAAAATGCCTGCGTATGCTTACCTTCCTTCCCATTGAGCAGATTAACGAGATGGACAGCTGGGAAGGCAGCCAGTTAAATGAAGCAAAAGAAATCCTTGCCTATGAGCTGACCAATCTGGTTCATGGGGAAGAGGAAGCGGAAAGAGCAAGAGAGAGTGCCAGAGCGCTGTTTACCGGCGGCAATGCGGCAGATATGCCGACCTGTGAGCTGGAAGAGGCAGATTTTACGGACGGAAGCATTGACATCCTGGCCATTCTACAGAAATCCGGTCTGGCTCCTACCCGTTCCGAAGCAAGACGCAATGTGGAACAGGGAGGAGTAACCGTAGAAGGCGAAACTGTTTCCGATGTGAAAGCCGTTTTTGCAAAAGAACAGTTTTCCGGAGATGGGATGATCGTAAAACGCGGTAAGAAAAAGTTTGTAAGAGTAATTGCTAAATAAGAAAAAATATATCCGGCTGGTTCCAGCCGGATTTTTTATGCTTCATGGCCAGGACGGCAAAAGCTCAGGATCTCTTAAGGTAAGCGCAAAGTGAAGCTTTTCATCGTAAGATTCAAATTTAGGCAGAGTTTCATATTCTTTTCTCAGCTTCTCATAAATGCTTAATATGGGCTTACACCGGATTAAGGTGGTATCAAGGATATCATCAAGATGTTCCGCTGCCAGGTCAACAATGGATTCATCCAGGAGGCCGTCATATTTCATCCGGGTGAGGATGGACAGGATGTCGTCTGTTGGAAAGGAATCCTTATAGCTTCTGGCACCTGTTAAGGCGCTGATGATATCGGCAATGGCCACCAGGCGTTCTTCCGTAGTTAAATCCTCGGCTTTCAGCCTTTTCGGATAACCGGTTCCATTTAGTTTTTCATGATGACGCAGTGCGATGCGCTCAATGGTTTTATCAATGCTGCCGCCAAATATTTTTTCCGTGAAATTTACATGGGTCCGCATGACTTCCATGGCCTTTTGGCTTAATGTTCCTGGATACTCAAGAATTTCCACAGGAATGGCGATTTTACCCAGATCGTGCAGCAGTGAGCCGCAGAGAACCAGGTTTAATTGATCCTCACTTAAGGACAGGAGTTTTCCAAGCTCATAGCTGATGCTGGTTGTGGTTATGGTATGGGTTACCGTGTAATGACTTCTAAAATCAATGATAAAGACCAGCATTTTCAAATATTCCGTAGTCTCTTCTTCGGAAAGTGGAATGCTGGTTAAAAAGTCGAAGTATTCTGAATCTTTTCTCCATTCATTTTCAATGGAATCTTTAAAGTCAAGCCTGTCTGCAAGATCTACGATATGAGGGGCAAATACGTTATTCGTTCCCTGGGTGATCAGCTGGAGGGTTTCCTCCCAGGAACGCTTTTCCAGTGACATGGAGACATCAATGCGGTCTGCAATGTGAAGGATTTGTGATAGATCTTTTAATTTCGTGCTGGGTTCATCTCCCTGTTCCAGAAAATTCCAGGTGATATGGTGTAAGAGTACAGCAGGAGCGAATTCCTTGAGGGGAGAAAAATATCGTATGAAAAGATATCCGTAGAAGGAATGATCCCATATATCATCGGTTTCAAATTGAAGCATCCTGGAGATTTCTTCTGTTTTGTATGCTCCGATATCATGAAGCTGGGCCAAAAAACAGATATCCCGAAGCTCCTGCTTCGTATATTGTCCGGTATCCTGCAGCATACGGGAAATGATATAGGCCACGTGGGAACCGTGTTCCGTCAGCCGTGGATCAATATAATTACAGAAGCGCCGGATTATGCCTAAGACGCCTTTATTATTAAAACTCTTCGTATATTGGATTTGCATATTTAAGTCCTCCTATGTAGTCGTTGCTCTAAAATCAGTTTACCATATCATTCCATATATGGAAAGAAAAGAAAGGCGGCTATTGCATAATTAATTCTACTTAATAGAGGAAAAGGTGTATGTGAAAAAAATAAATAGATGTATGCTTATTTTTTTGTATGAACCTGAATTATTTGACTAAGGTATACGTATATGTTAAAATAAAGACTGATATGTAAATCAATGGAAAAGACAGGTAAAGTGAGGATATAGGCCTATGGAAAGTAAATACAGGCGTCTTTATAAGGAGCTGCTTGAAAAAATAGAAAAGCGGGAATACCGTCCGGGAGACAAGCTTCCGGCGGAAGGAGAGCTGATGGAGATATACGGTGCATCCCGTGACACTGTCCGCAAAGCCCTGGGGCTTTTGGAAGAAGATGGCTGCATCCGCAAAGCCAGGGGAAAGGCCGCCGAGGTGTTGGATAAGAGCAAGTTTAATTTTCCGGTATCGGAGATAGCAAGCTTTAAGGAAATCTACCGCTATTCAGATTCCAGGCCCAGAACCTTTGTGGAGAATTTAGAAATTGTAAAAAATGATAAGAAGTTGATGGAAGCCCTTCAGATCGGCCCGGAGGATGAGGCCTTTGTATTGGAACGGGTCCGGGAAATCGATGGGGAAAAGATCATAATTGATAAGGATTATTTTTCAAGGAAAGTCGTGGAGAATCTGCCTTTGCGCGCTGCCCAGGATTCTGTTTATGAATATTTAGAGAATGAACAAGGGCTTAAAATCGGCTTTGCCATGAAGGAGATCACGGTCCATACAGCAACGGATGAGGATTACCGGCTCCTTGATATGGGACGTTATGATATGGTGGTGGTTGTGAAGAGTTATACGTATCTGGAGGACTCTACCTTGTTCCAGTACACGGAATCGCGACACAGGCCGGACAAGTTTAAGTTTGTGGATTTTGCCCGCCGGAAGCTTTAATAAATAATAAGAAGAGAAGAATGCGCTTCTCATATACCCTTTGAAACGGTCCTACTCTATCTTACCAGGTCCGTACAAATACTGCATGCGGCGTCGCTTGCCCGCAGACGGACAAGTTAAATTATCTTTTCTGCATATTGACAAAGATATACGTATATGTTATAGTGTAATCACAAAATAAACGTATAAGTTCGGGAGCGTCTAAAACATGTATGAAGGGAGTATGAATATGGGTAAGTATGAGAGCGATGCCAGGAAACTGTTAGAGTATGTGGGGGGAAAAGAAAATATAGGTGCAGTGACCCACTGTATGACGAGAATGCGTTTTGCCCTGGTTGATCCGGAAAAAGCGGATACCAAGCTGATTGAAGCACTTTCAAGTGTCAAAGGTACCTTTACACAAGCCGGACAGTTTCAGGTAATCATTGGAAATGATGTACAGTCCTTTTACAATGACTTTGTATCCGTATCCGGCGTGGAAGGAGTATCCAAGGACGAAGTAAAGAAAGAGGCGAAAGGGAATTTAAACCTTTTGCAGCGGGCGGTGGCGGATATCGCAGAGATTTTTGCTCCATTGATTCCGGCGATCATCGTAGGCGGTCTGATTCTTGGCTTCCGTAACATCATAGGAGAGATCAATCTTATGAATGGGGGGACCCAGACTCTCATTCAGGTGTCACAGTTCTGGGCAGGTGTTCATAGCTTTCTCTGGCTCCTTGGCGAGGCGATCTTCCATTTCCTGCCAGTAGGAATCACCTGGTCTGTTACAAGAAAAATGGGAACCACCCAGATCCTTGGAATTGTTCTGGGGCTTACCCTTGTATCTCCTCAGCTGTTAAATGCCTATGCCATGGCATCAGGCGCTGAGGTTCCGGTCTGGGACTTTGGATTTGTGAAAATGGAGATGATCGGCTACCAGGCTCAAGTCATTCCGGCCATTTTAGCTGGCTTTGTATTGGTCTATCTGGAGAGGTTCTTTAAGAAAATTACGCCTCAGGCGATCTCTATGATCGTGGTTCCATTCTGTTCCCTTCTTCTTGCGGTAATCGCTGCACACGCAGTGGTAGGCCCGATTGGCTGGACGATTGGATCCTGGATTTCAAAAGTGGTTTATGCAGGACTCACCTCCAGCTTCCGCTGGCTCTTTGCAACCTTATTTGGCTTTGTCTATGCTCCGCTTGTTATTACCGGCCTTCATCATATGACCAATGCCATTGACTTGCAGCTCATGGCAGAGTTTGGAGGAACGATGCTGTGGCCTATGATCGCTTTATCCAATATTGCACAGGGTTCAGCAGTTCTTGGCATGATGTACCTCCAGAAAAAGGATGAGGAAGCAAAGCAGATTTCCATTCCTGCCTGCATTTCCTGCTATCTGGGAGTAACGGAGCCGGCGATGTTCGGTGTGAATTTAAAGAGGGGATTTCCGTTCCTTTCTGCCATGATCGGTTCCGCCATAGCTGCAACGGTTTCCGTGGGAATGAATGTTATGGCAAATTCCATCGGTGTGGGCGGTATTCCAGGTATCCTGTCTATCCAGCCTCAGTATATGGGAATCTTCGGTTTGTGCATGCTCATTGCCATTGCAGTGCCCTTTACACTGACAGTTATGGTCGGAAAAAAGAAAGGAATTGTATAAATGGAGAGCTTTAAGAAATCATGTGTTTATCAGATCTATCCCAAATCCTTCCGGGACAGCAACGGTGACGGGATCGGAGATTTAAAGGGAGTGATGGAAAAACTGGATTACTTAAAAACGCTGGGAGTGGATTGCCTCTGGCTGACCCCGTTTTTCCTGTCTCCTCAGAATGACAATGGGTATGATATCCAGGATTACTGCCGGATCGATCCTCTGTTTGGGACTATGGAAGATCTGGACCGGCTGACCGCAAAGGCCGGAGAGCTGGGTATGGGGCTGATGTTTGATATGGTTTTTAACCATACCTCCACAAGTCATGAATGGTTTCAAAAGGCTCTTAACGGCGATAAGAAATTCCAGGATTACTATTTCTTTAAGGAAGGAGCTCCGGGTAATCCGCCGACCAACTGGCAGTCAAAGTTTGGCGGCAGTGCATGGGAATATTCAGAGGAAGTCGGGAAATATTATCTTCATTTGTTTGATAAGACCCAGGCAGACTTAAACTGGGAGAATCCCATGGTACGGGAAGAGATAAAAAAGGTGATCCGGTTCTGGAAGGAAAAAGGGATCAGGGGATTCCGGTTTGATGTGATTAATCTGGTTTCAAAGCCTTCTGCCTGGGAGGATGATGAGGAGGGAGACGGCCGCCGGTTTTATACCGACGGCCCCCGGATTCATGAGTATCTGAGGGAAATCGTGGTGGATACAGGGTTAGATGCCGATGATATCATTACGGTTGGAGAGATGTCCTCTACTACCATTGACCACTGCATCCGATATACCAATCCCGATGAAAAGCAGTTTAAGATGTGTTTTAATTTTCATCATTTAAAGGTGGATTATAAGGACGGAGATAAATGGTCTTTAATGCCCTTTGATTTCAATAAACTGAAAAAGATTTTCCACACATGGCAGACTTCCATGGACGAAGAGAACGGTTGGAATGCGGTGTTCTGGTGCAATCATGACCAGCCAAGGGCCGTGTCCAGGTTTGGCGATGATGGAATATACAGAAAGCGTACCGCAAAGATGCTGGCTACTGTCATACACGGAATGCGGGGCACGCCCTATATTTACCAGGGAGAGGAAATCGGCATGACCAATGCAAATTTCACCCACATTTCCCAGTACCGTGATGTGGAAAGCCTTCATTACTTTGAAATATTGAAAGAACAGGGAAGAAAAGAAGAAGAAATTTACCGGGTATTAAGAGAGCGGTCCAGAGATAACAGCAGGACCCCTATGCAATGGGAGGCAGGAGAACAGGCTGGATTTACCACAGGCACCCCATGGATCGGCGTCAATGAAAATTGTGAGGAGATCAATGTGAAGGAGAGCCTGGCTGATCCTGATTCAGTCTTTTGTTATTATCAGAAGCTGATTGAACTGAGGAAACGCTGCAACGTGATCAGTGAAGGAAGCTATGAGCCGGTTCCGCTTAAGCAGGAAGGGATTTTTGCCTATCAGAGAAGCTGGCAGAAAGAAAAACTGCTGGTCTTTGCAAATTTCACCGGAAAGGACCAGGAGATAGAAGGAAGGGAAGCCTTGGACAACTGGGAGATCCTGTTATCCAATTACAACGCTCCAAAGATCAATGGGAAAAAGTTTGTACTGGCCCCCTTTGGCACAGTCATGCTGTATTCCTGTTAAAAAGCTTAATGCTCCAACAAATGCTGCACCAGAATTTTAAATCCCATAAGGATCAGGATCAGTCCGCCGGCAAATTCTGCTTTTGATTTATAGCGTGTTCCAAAAACATTTCCTACTTTAACTCCCAGGACAGACAGGGTAAAGGTGGTAGCTCCGATAAAGGAAACAGCTGGAACGATCTGTACCTGGAGGAATGCAAAAGTAACCCCCACAGCCAGAGCATCAATGCTGGTTGCTATCGCCAGAGGGATCATGTTTTGGGGAGACATGGGGGAAACCTCACATTCTTCCGTTTCTTTGCTAAAGGATTCCTTTATCATGCTGATGCCAATGGCTCCAAGCAAAATAAAAGCGATCCAGTGGTCAAAGGAAGTGATGGCCTCCTTAAACTGCGATCCCAGCAGGTAGCCCAAAAGCGGCATTCCGGATTGGAATCCCCCGAAATACAGGCCTGCGGTGACTGCATTGTTCCAGCTCATCTTTGGCATGCATAATCCTTTGCAGATGGATACGGCAAAGGCATCCATGGATAAGGCTACCGCGATGATGAACAATTCAAGTAATGACATGTGATATTCCTCCTATGTATAGGCTTAATAAATATATGCCCCGGAAAAAAAGGATAGAATGAGTTAATCCTTTTTATTCAGCCGTATTTTCTCCAGATATTCAAAAAGCTCCGGGTCTACGTTGTCGAAGAGGCGGTTTTTCTTTGATGGAATTCGCTCCAGATGTTCCTTCTTAATCTCAGAATTCGTCTCTTCGATTTCTTTTTTTAAATCCCTGGCGGAGAGGCGTGTGCTGCCTGTTCCCAGGATGATGATCTGCTCTAACTTGTCCGAGGTGGCTACCCGCACCTGATACTGCCTGCCGATCTGTTGGGAGACCTTTTCGATGTACTGGTCTGCGGTTTCCGCTTCCTTGGTAAAAATCACATGAATGTTGTGGTATTTTATAACTGTGCCTGGGTTTCCCTTGACCTTGTAGCCGTCAAAAACCAAGATGACATTGCATTTTTTATAACCCTGGTAATTGCATAGAATATCCTGAAGTTTCGTTCTGGCGGAGTCCAAATTGGTCTCCGCCAGTTCCTTTAGTTCAGGCCAGGCAAATATGATGTTGTAGCCGTCTATTAAAAGATATTCGGAACTCATTGTTTGCCTCCTAATGAAGCAAGCAGAATGCTTGCATATTCAGTTGCGTGGGAAACTATAGTTTCTTGATGCAGTTTTCATAAATTCGTTTAAACAGTATGGTGGTTAAAACCAGAGACATGATTTCAGCCAGAGGGAATGCAAACCAGATTGCATTAAGACCGAAGACGTTCGCGAAAATATATGCAATTGGCAAAATACAAACAAGCTGCCTGGCGACAGACACGATCAGGCTATAGATGCCGTTCCCAAGAGCCTGAAAAACAGAACCGATAATGATGCTGTAGCCGGCAAAGAGGAACCCTAAGCTGATGATGCGAAGAGCAGGAACCCCGATAGAAATCATGTGCTCTGAGGCATCGAACAGGAGCAAAAGCTGCTTTGGAAACACCTGGAAAATGATAACTCCCAGGAACATGATGGAGACAGATCCTATGACGCTGGAGCGTATGGTTTTCATGATACGGTCCTTGTTTTTTGCCCCCCAGTTATAGGCGACAATGGGTACCATACCATTATTGAGTCCGAATACGGGCATAAAGATGAAGCTTTGCAGCTTAAAGAAAATGCCGAATACGGATACTGCGGTTTCGGAGAACATAAGAAGGATCTTGTTCACACCAAAGGTCATGACAGAACCGATGGACTGCATGATAATGGAGGGAAGTCCTACCTTATAAATATCAATGATCGTTTCTTTATGCGGGCGAAAACCACGCATGTTCAAATTTACATCAGGATTCCTGGTTAAATTAAAATACAGCAGGAGCATCATGGCAATGATCTGGCCGATGATGGTTGCAATAGCGGCTCCGGCAATGCCAAGGCGTGGAAATCCAAAGAGCCCGAAAATGAGAATTGGATCCAGAATGATATTGATAATGGCTCCCAGTCCCTGGGTGATCATATTATAGATGGTGCGTCCGGTGGACTGCATGATCCGTTCAAAAGCAATTTGCAGATAAACGCCAAAGGAAAAGATGGTGCAGATGGAAAGATAAATGGTTCCCTGGTTAATGATCTCCTCATTGCCTGTCTGTACTGTAAAATAAAACCGGGAAAAGAAAATTCCAAACAGGGCGGAGACAAGATAGCTGAGAATAAAAATAAATATTCCATTGACTGCGGCCAGATTTGCCTTTTCCGGATTCTTTTCCCCCAGGGAGCGGGAAAGGAGAGCATTGACTCCCACACCGGTTCCTACGGCGATGGCGATGATTAAATTTTGTATGGGAAATGCAAGGGAAACTGCGGTAAGAGCTGTTTCACTGATCTGTGCGACGAAAATACTGTCGACTACGTTATAAAGTGCCTGTATCAACATGGAAATAACCATGGGAAGTGACATGGTCAGTAAAAGTTTGTTTACTGGCATGGTTCCCATCTTATTTTCTTCAGGTCTTATAGCATCCAATGTTTCAGACATAAAAAAAGGCCCTCCTGATTCTTTAGTAAGCGTGTTCATAATTGTAACTGCTTCAACAGGAAAAGTCAATATTGTATGATTTATTAGGTTCTATTTCCCAATGCTGGGGATAATTTGTGAAAAATAAATATTGCAGGTTAAAATGGATTATGATATTATTAGTGAAATTCATTGTAGTGAAGTGATGAACTGTTATAAAACAGGCCTGTACAGGGAATCATGAATCAACAGGAGTTTAAAGGCATTCGGTGAGCCAAGCGAACCGAACTTCCGTTATATTGAAAAAGGCAGAGAAGGAGACTCTGGCCTATGGACCTCAACAGGAAGAGGGCGTCACCGACTGAGAGCGCCGTCATGTGGGACTTGGCTAAGGGAACACTCCGGAGCCGATATGCCGAAGCGGCGGTCAATTCTTAAAGTGATTGATTGTGACATGAGTAGGCTTATCCGTACACATGCGTTAAATGTTTGAGTGGGGGCATTTGCTTATCTGGCTGTCATATCTGCGGCCGGAGGAAGAAGCAGCTGTCTCAATGCGGGTGGTACCGCGGGAACTTATAGCCATATAAATCCCGTCCCGGAATATGTAACTGTATTCCGGGGCGGGATATTTTTATGCTTAGCACTGCTAAACGATAAATATCATTACCGGAATCAAAACAATTACATTCAGGTAAGGAGAATGCAGATATGGAATTTATCAGTGGTGTTAAAGAAAAGGAGACGGTCCCTGTGGACCGCATTAAATCCGGCGGTTATGAAGGCCGGACCGTAAAAATGGAAGGAAGCGTCCATACCATAAGGGATATGGGAGAGGTTGCTTTCGTGATCCTTCGGAAAGCAGAAGGACTGGTACAGTGCGTGTACGAGGAAGGGAAAACGGATTTTGACTTAAGCCTTTTAAAAGAAGAGTCAGCGGTCAGGGTCACTGGAATCGTAACGAAGGAAGAGAGGGCTCCCCATGGGTTTGAGATCCGTCTTTTGAAGATTGACTTATTGTCCCAGCCGTCAGAGGCCCTTCCTGTGGCAATCAGCAAGTGGAAATTAAACACTTCCCTGGAGACAAAGCTTACGCTGCGCCCCATTACCCTTCGCAATCCCATGGAGAGGGCAAAGTTCCGTCTTCAGGAAGGAATTGTAAGAGGCTTTCGGGACTTCCTTCACAGCCAGGGTTTTACGGAGATCCGTACACCAAAGATCGTAGCCCGCGGAGCAGAAGGCGGCTCCAACGTATTTAAACTGGATTACTTTAATAAAAAAGCAGAACTGGGCCAAAGCCCCCAGTTTTATAAGCAGACCATGGTAGGCGTATACGACCGGGTATTTGAGGTCGCTCCCGTCTTCCGTGCGGAAAAGCATAATACAACAAGACATTTAAATGAATATACCAGCATGGACTTTGAAATGGGATACATTGAAAGCTATGAGGAGATCATGGAAATGGAGACAGCTATGCTCCAATATACCTTTGGACTTCTTTGCGAGGAATATGAAGCAGAGCTTAACATGCTTAAGGTCACACTTCCCGATGTAACCAATATCCCTACGGTCCGTTTTGCAGAAGCAAAGGAGCTGGTTGCCGGGAAATATAACCGTAAAATCAGAAACCCTTATGACCTGGAACCGGAGGAGGAGGTGCTTATCGGCCGGTACTTTAAGGAAGAGTATGGCAGCGATTTCGTATTTGTTACCCATTATCCATCAAAGAAGCGTCCTTTCTATGCCATGGACGATCCGGCAGACCCTAAGTTTACCTTAAGCTTTGATTTATTGTTCAAGGGACTGGAAGTGACTA
Organism: [Clostridium] celerecrescens 18A; assembly: GCF_002797975.1. Classification (NCBI taxonomy): domain Bacteria; kingdom Bacillati; phylum Bacillota; class Clostridia; order Lachnospirales; family Lachnospiraceae; genus Lacrimispora; species Lacrimispora celerecrescens. The sequence goes on from NZ_PGET01000001.1 coordinate 91,946, forward strand.
CCGGAGGCCAGAGAATCCATGATTATGCAGCGATCCTCAGGAAAATGGAGGCCAGAGGCATGAATCCGGAGGATATTTCTTCCTATTTAATGATATTCCAATATGGTATGCCGCCTCACGGAGGCCTTGGAATCGGCCTGGAACGCCTTACCATGCGTCTTCTTGACGAAGGGAATATAAGGGAAACCACCCTATTTCCAAGAGATGTAACGAGACTGGAGCCATAATGAAGGGAATCACCCTGCGGGTATCTTTTATGCCTGGTAAAACGGGCGGCCCTGCCCAGAATATGTGGACTGGAAATATGAATGGAGGAAGAAAAAGATGGCACACATGATCGATGATGCTACAATCGAATACGTTGGAATCCTGGCACAGCTTGAACTTGACCAGACGGAAAGGGAAGCGGCAAAGAATGATATGGGCCGTATGCTGGATTATATTGATAAAATAAACGAACTGAATACCGATGGCGTGGAACCCATGTCCCATGTATTCCCGGTACACAACGTTTTCCGTGAGGATGTGGTGGAAAACGGTGACGACAGAGAGAACATCTTAAAAAATGCTCCGGAAAGTAAGGATGGAGCTTTTAAGGTGCCAAAAACAGTGGAATAGGGGGAATCTGGTATGACAGCGAAAGAAATATTATCCCTCACGGCGGTACAGCTTGGGAAAAAAATTAAAGACGGAGAGGTTACTTCCGTAGAAGCAGTAAAAGCGGTCCTGGGTCAGATAAAGGCCATGGAGCCGGTGCTTAACAGCTTTGTGACAATAGAGGGAGAAAGTGCACTGAAACAGGCAGAGGAGGTGCAGAAGCAGATTGCAGCCGGTGAACTGACTGGTCCTCTGGCAGGTGTACCGGTAGCGGTAAAGGATAACATCTGCATCGATGGAATGAAGACCACCTGCAGCTCCAAAATCCTTTGGGACTTTGTTCCTGCCTACACGGCAACAGCAGTGGAGAATTTAAAAAAGGCCGGAGCAGTGATTCTTGGAAAAACCAATATGGATGAGTTTGCCATGGGAAGCACTACGGAAACTTCGGCATACGGAGTTACAAGAAACCCATGGAACCCGGACCACGTTCCCGGCGGTTCCTCCGGCGGTTCCTGTGCGGCAGTAGCGGCGGCGGAATGCTTTTATGCCTTGGGTTCGGATACAGGAGGTTCCATTAGACAGCCGGCCTCCTTCTGCGGAGTTACCGGATTAAAGCCTACTTACGGAACCATTTCCAGGTACGGGCTGATTGCCTATGGGTCTTCCTTAGACCAGATCGGCCCCGTTGCAAAGGACGTGACGGACTGCGCCGCGGTTCTTGAGGTTCTGGCTTCCCATGATGAGAAGGACAGCACATCCGTGGAACGGAAAGACTGTGACTTTACTGAGGCTTTAAGAGATGATGTGAAGGGAATGCGGATCGGCATACCGGCGGATTATCTGGGGGAAGGACTTGATCCGGAAGTGAAGGAGGCGGTATTAAAAGCCGCCAGGGTTCTGGAGGAAAAGGGAGCCATCCTGGAGACCTTTGATCTGGGTATGGTGGAATATGCGATTCCGGCATACTATGTGATCGCTTCCGCAGAGGCCAGCTCCAACTTGTCCAGGTTTGACGGTGTCAAATACGGCTATCGTGCAAGAGAATACGACGGACTACACGGAATGTATAAAAAGAGCCGTTCCCAGGGCTTTGGCCCGGAGGTAAAACGACGCATCATGCTTGGTTCCTTTGTATTAAGCTCCGGTTATTATGACGCCTATTATCTGAAGGCTTTAAAGACAAAGGCTTTGATCAAGAAAGCATTTGACGAGGCATTTTCAAAATACGATGTAATTCTGGGGCCCGCTTCCCCGTCCACAGCACCAAAGCTTGGAGAGAGCTTAAGCGATCCCTTAAAGATGTATCTGGGGGATATCTATACCATATCCGTAAACCTTGCCGGACTTCCAGGTCTTACGGTTCCCTGTGGCAAGGATTCTAAAGGATTACCAATTGGAGTTCAGTTTATTGGGGATTGTTTTAAGGAGAAGAACATCATCCGGGCAGGCTTTGCTTTTGAGCAGAGCAGAAACTATGAGATGCCACCTATGGCGGAAGATGCTATTTTAAAACAAGCGGGAAAGGAGGAGAGGTAAATGAGCAAACAGTATGAGACAGTTATAGGACTGGAAGTCCATGTGGAACTTGCCACAAACACGAAAATCTTCTGCGCCTGCTCTACGGAATTCGGTGGTGCGCCCAATACCCACACCTGCCCGGTCTGCACTGGTATGCCAGGTTCCCTTCCTGTCCTTAATAAACAGGTGGTGGAATATGCCCTTGCAGTAGGTCTAGCGGTAAACTGTCAGATCAACCAGTACTGCAAGTTTGACCGGAAGAATTACTTCTATCCTGATAATCCGCAGAACTATCAGATATCCCAGCTTTATCTCCCCATCTGCCACGATGGCTGCGTGGAGATTGACACACCGGCAGGAAAGAAAAAAATCGGGATCCATGAGATCCATATGGAAGAGGATGCGGGAAAGCTTATCCATGACGAATGGGAGGATTGTTCGCTTGTGGACTTTAACCGGAGCGGGGTCCCTCTCATTGAAATCGTTTCAGAACCTGATATGAGAAGCGGGGATGAGGTAATCGCCTATCTGGAAAAGCTGAGGCTCATCATTCAGTATCTGGGAGCCTCCGACTGTAAGCTTCAGGAAGGCTCCATGAGAGCTGATGTGAATTTATCAGTCCGTGAAGCCGGTTCCTCCGAATTTGGAACCAGAACGGAGATGAAAAATTTAAATTCCTTTAAGGCCATTGCCCGTGCCATTGAAGGAGAGCGGAAACGCCAGATTGAATTGCTTGAAGAAGGGAAGCCGGTGGTTCAGGAAACAAGGCGGTGGGATGATAATAAGGAATTCTCCTATGCCATGCGATCCAAAGAGGATGCCAGGGATTACCGTTATTTCCCGGACCCGGATCTGCCTCCGGTGGTCATAAGTGATGAATGGATCAGGAGCATAAGGGCCAGACAGCCGGAGCTGCGGACGGAGAAGATGGCCCGCTATCAGGAGGAATTTAAGCTTTCTGGATATGATGCAGATATCATCACCGGATCTAAGCATATGGCGGATATTTTTGAAGCGGTCACAGCAATCTGCAGTAAGCCGAAAGAAGCTGCAAACTGGCTGATGGTAGAAGCCATGCGGCTTTTAAAAGAGCATGACATGGATCCTGAAAAAATGACATTTTCCGCGGAAAACCTTGCAAAATTAATTCTTTTAGTAGATAATGGTACCATTAACCGTACCGTGGGCAAGGAAGTCTTTGAAAAGATCTTCGCAGAAAACATTGATCCGGAACAGTATGTGGAAGAAAAAGGATTAAGGGTTGTAAATGACGAAGAGGAGCTGCACAGGGTAATTGAGGGAATCGTTTCCGCAAATCCACAGTCTGTGGAGGATTATCATAGTGGGAAAGAGAAAGCTTTTGGGTTTTTGGTAGGCCAGACCATGCGGTCTATGAAGGGAAAAGCCGATCCGGGAGCGGTCAACAGGATTCTTAAGGAACTATTAGGTTAAAGGAGTCTATATGAGGAGGAAAAAGAAATCTATGAAGCCATATGTTGAGATGACAAAGGAAGAGTTACAGGAACTGAGAAAACAGCTTCACGTGCAGTATAAGGAGTTTCAGGGCAAGGACTTAAGGCTTGATATGTCCAGAGGAAAGCCCAGCACGGAACAGCTGGATATATCCATGGGAATGATGGATGTACTGAGCAGCAACGACGATTTAACCTGTGATGACGGTACCGACTGCCGTAACTATGGGGTGCTTGACGGAATCAAGGAGGCAAAGGAGCTTCTTGCCGATATGATGGAGGTTGCGCCTGACCATATCATTATTTACGGCAATTCCAGCTTAAATGTCATGTATGATACGGTTTCACGCTCCATGACTCACGGCGTTATGGGAAGCACTCCCTGGAGTAAGCTGGATAAAGTGAAATTCTTATGCCCTGTTCCTGGGTATGACAGACATTTCTCCATAACCGAGTATTTTGGGATCGAGATGGTGAATGTTCCCATGACCCCAACCGGTCCGGATATGGATATGGTGGAAGAGCTGGTGGCAAACGATGATTCCATTAAAGGGATCTGGTGCGTTCCAAAGTATTCCAATCCTCAGGGGATTTCCTATTCCGATGATACGGTACGCCGTTTTGCCCGGTTAAAACCGGCTGCCAAAGACTTCCGCATCTACTGGGACAATGCGTATACCATTCATCATTTATATGACAGGGACCAGGATCATCTCATTGAAATTCTTGCAGAGTGCAAGAGAGCCGGTAATCCGGATATGGTATATAAATTCGCTTCCACCTCAAAGGTCAGCTTCCCGGGTTCCGGTATCGCAACCATCGCGGCCAGCCAGAACAACCTGGTTGACATAATGAAGCAGTTAAAGATCCAGACCATCGGCCATGATAAGGTAAATCAGCTGCGCCATGTACGCTTCTTTGGAGATATTCACGGGATGGTAGAGCATATGAGAAAGCATGCAGACATCATGAGGCCGAAATTCGAAGCAGTGAACCAGATCCTGGAAAGAGAGCTTGGCGGACTTGGAATCGGAGAATGGACCAGTCCCAAAGGCGGCTATTTCATTTCCTTTGATTCCCTTGACGGATGTGCAAAAGCCATTGTAGCAAGGTGTAAGAAATCCGGTCTCGTCATGACCGGGGCAGGAGCCACTTACCCATATGGAAAGGATCCAAGGGATAACAATATCCGCATTGCGCCTTCTTATCCACCCTTATCTGATCTGATCCTGGCGATGGAATTATTTGCTCTTTGTGTGAAAATCGTCAGCATTGACAAGATTTTAAAGGAATCATAAAATAAAAAGCGCCGGAAAATGACAGCAGTTTCATCATTTTGCGGCGCTTCCTTTTGGTTTATCTGGATTAGGCTCCTCTTTTTTTGGTAAAGCCCATCAGGTCCATTTGCATGGTAAATATATCCCTTGCCTTTAGGTTTTGCAAGGCTCCTTCCATAAAAAAGGTTTCACCTGCCTTTTCTGTCTTATCCCGTCTTACATCCCAACCCCATATAATGGTGGGGACGCCGTCTCCTGTATGGTCTCTTGCTTCACAGGGGGTGGAATGGTCTGCTGTGAAAGCGATGTAACATTGTTCTCCGCTAATGTGATCCATGATATAGCCTGCCATGCCGTCAATCTCTTCTATGATCCGGACCTTTTCCAAAGGCTGGTTGTCATGACCAGCCAGATCGGTGCCCTTTATATGGACGATGACCCAGTCGTAGCCTTCCTTTAAAGAATCCACAGCCTTGCGGGCTTTTCCCATGATGTCTGTGTTAAATCCACCGGTAAAGGATTCCTGTACGTAATAATCGAAACCAACCAGCCGGGCGATCCCTCCTACGGTGATATCGCCTGCAATGCAGAGGGCACGGATGCCCAGCTGCCGGGCCGTACTCGGTATGGTGCTTAGCTTTCCCGGTCCCCTGGTTATGATTACGTTGGCCGGCAGCAGTCCGTTCCTGACCCGTTCCTGGTTGACAGGATGTTTTTTTAGGATCTCCATAGCATTCAGGGTAAATTCCCAAAGGTTTTCAGCAGTTTTTACAGCCTCTTTACAGGCAGGATCCTCTGGGCAGGGGATCACCAGCTTTGCACCTTCGTTGGCAGTGCCGACATCTGTGGGTACAATAGCCGCAGACAGTTCCTTCCCACGAAGCAACACTGCGACCCTGTGCTGGGTCAGCTCCTTTACGAGAACTGTTGTGCCGTCTTTAAGCTTCATACCGGATAAGGCTTCGGCAAGTTCCCGGGTTCCAGCCTGAATCCGTCCGGCTCTTCGGTCGATCACCGTATATTCCTCGTCAATGGTTCCGAAATTCCCGCGAAAGGCAACATCCCCTTCCCTTATTTCGATTCCTCCGCTTAAAGCTTCCAGAGGGCCCCTGCCGGGGTAGTACTTATTGGAATCGCAGCCAAAGATCTCCATATGGCCCACATCGGTGCCAACGGGTATCCCTGGGGCGATGGGGTAGACGTTCCCTGTGCAGCCTTCTCTTGACAGGCGGTCCAGGTTTGGCGTGTTTGCATATTCTAACGGGGTTAAACCGCCCAGCGCCTTTATCGGCCGGTCTCCCAGGCCATCAGAAATAATCAGTATTCCCTGTCTTTTCCTCATATGATCACCCATCCTCTTTTCGATTTATTCATTGACCGGCTTTTTTAGCAGGTCTAAATTGCGGTACATGAATCCGGCTGACAGCAGGATAATGATGATCCATAGGAAAACAGAGGAACCGCTTTTCTTGTCGAACACGTTAATAGCAAGCTTTGATTCTTTTCCCGGGGAAACCTTTCCGAAATCAAATCCTCCGAACGTATATTCGTCTTCGCTGGTGATGGTGAAAGGCTTTTTGTCGGAATAATCCACGATATTAAGAAGCTCTTTTCCCTTTGGAACGGCAATTTTCATCTGGTAAGAACCGATGGATATTGGGGTGGTATTTTTGGCCTTAAATGAGAGTTCCTTTGCATTGCCGGGATAGGTATCGCCTAAATCCGCAGCCTCTCCTTCATAAAATCCTTCCCCCCGTAAAACCACCTGAAAAGAAACCTCCTTTTCTTTTTCAGCAAACACCGCCAGATAATAGGACTGATCGCCATCTGTTTTTTCAGTTACTTCTTCTGCTGTCAGATTACCGGAGATGGTTTTTATGGACTCTATGGCAGCATCTTTCCAAATGGGAAAGATGACTTCCCCGGATTCATTGGTTTTGGCATTTATGGTCTGGGTAATGATTCCATCTTGGCCATCAGGCGTTATCCGGTCTTCCATGGATACAACTTTACCGGCATCGCCTGCATAAGAGGTCTGTACTGCCGCCAATGAGACAAACAGGCAGAGGTATGAGATATATGATAATTTTTTAATTTTATTCATATGATTTATTTCCTTTCTCTTATACTAGTCCGATGAATCGGAACCAGGTCAGGGAGGCGATGATCATTAAGCCCCATTTGGCAAGCAGAACCAGTGTGCCGTAAAGCATTTGTTCAAGGACATTGAAAAAACCGGTATTGTAATAGATTAGGTTGACTTTGCTGTGAGGCGGCAAAGTTATGGTATCGGAAATGCAAAATGCAGCCGGAAGGGCCAGGGCAACAGGATTAATCCCGGTTGCATTGGCGATGCCGATGATTGTGGGAATAAGAATAATGGTCCGCACTGTCTTGGAGGTGAAGATAAAGTGGCTGAAGCTGGCAATCAGCATGATGACAGCAAATATTACAGTAAAGCTCATATTCTCAATGCCTAAGTGGGCGAACAGAGCGTTAAGCCCCCATGCGGCTACTCCGGTTTCATCCAAAGCCACTCCTGCGGCATAAGCCCCGCAGGCGAAAATCAGAAGATTCCAGGAAATTTTGGCCTCTTTCCATTTCAGTATGCCGAGATAGGGCATGAAGAATAATGCTGCTGATAAAATAGCTACCATTACAAGGCTGAGCTGAAATCCGAATAATTGAATCTGCCTGGTATCAATGGCCCATAAGGCAATGGTGATACCAAAGATGATCAATGCTTTCTTTTCTACCAGACTCATTTTACCAAGATTTTTACGTTCCTCTTCAAGAAGGCTTAAGTTTATTTTTGCATTGGAAGCAGGTATTTTAAATAATAATTTTCCTATGAAAAATGAAGCCAGCAATGTGAGTATGGTGACCGGGGCGGATGCAATAAACCAGTAGGTCCATGAAATGTTCTGTCCGGTTAAATCCTTAATAAAGCCGATGGCCATGATCTGGGCGCTGGTTGCGGTTACGATGGCCCCTGTGGATAAGTTATTGGACTGAATTCCCTGTAAGGCCAGAAGTTTTCCCAGGTTATTCTTCGGGTCGTTCATAGTAGTTCCGAATGCTTCGATTACCAGCAGGACAATGGGAAACATCATTGCCGCCCGGGCCGTGGTGGAGGGAACGACAAAAGCAATCAGGAAGTTGGTTGCCATCAGTAGAAGCAGAATGCTGTTAGCGCTTTTTCCGAACCTGGTTATGAGATTTAGGGCAAGTCGTTTTGCAAGACCGCTTTTTTCCATGCCTGAGGCAATGATAAAGGCTGCAAAGGTCAGCCAGATAACCTCATAGCCCAACACGCCCATGGCTTTTTCTTCTTCCCAGATGCCAAGTAGGGGAAGGGCCACAATGACAAGAAGGGAGACCGTATAATTCGGAATGCTTTCCGTGACCCATAAAATAAGGGCAGTTAAGAATACCCCCAGAGCCATCTTTCCTGCATAAGAAAGTCCTACAGGGACCGGGGTGGAATAGAATAGGCCGAATACGATCAGTGCGGCCGGAAGCCCGAAAAATTGCATTTTAAGTTCAAAAGGGCTTTTGACTTTTTTTACTTTGATTTCTGGTGCTGACAATGTTGCTTTTGCTTCATTCATGGCAGCATCTCCTTTCTTACAATATCTTTTGTAGCCTAAGTGTAAAATTTTTGTAGAGAAAAGTACAACAATAGATTTTTATATTTATTTCATTCTTAGGGGAGGAAACCATGACTTTATAAAATTATCTTATAGGGTTGGAAAAAATGTTTATTAAGAATAGAATATTTGACATGATTTTGTGAATTTGCTATAATCTCCATAAATATATTTTATGCAAAAGACTTTAAGGAGAATGATCATGAATCTGGAAACCTTGGAAACCTTTTTAAAAGTCGCCGGAAACCATAGTTTTACCCAGACTGCTTCAGAGATGTTCTGCTCCCAGGCGGCTGTTTCCATACGCATGAAAAGCCTGGAAAAACATTTTGAGACTATATTATTTGAACGTGATAATAACAGGATAAGATTGACAAAGGAAGGGAAGCTGCTTCTGCCTTATGTGGAGACGGTCTTAGAAACCATGAGAGGAGCGGAAAAGGAGATATACGCCTCCCAGAATCTTAAAAACAAGGAAATACGCTTCGCATGCTCCGGTACGCCCGGAACTTATATCTTTCCTCCGATCATTCATGCTTTTTCCGCCAAATATCCGTCTGTGACCGTGGTAAACCACGTAGAGTACACTCAGAATGTTTTTGAGGATATTGAAGCTAAGGTTTTTCCTCTGGGTTTTGTGAGCCAGCCTTTCCCACCGCAAAGAGAGTCACTGATGTATGAGGAGCTGATGGACGATCCGCTGGTCTTTTTTGCATCCGTAGAAAACCCATTAAGCCGGAAAGATGAGGTTACGCTGGAAGATCTGGTAGGAGAAACCCTCATGACCACCAATCACCGCTCATCCATTGTGAAATATTTAGAGTCAGCTGGAAGCCTGAACTTCCCGAAGAGGAACATCCAGGCCATCGGCAACATCGAAGCGGTAAAAAAATGTGTGGTGGATAATCAGGGAATCGGCATATTATCGGTCCTTGCTATTGAGACAGAACGTAAATACGGAGTAATAAAAGAGTTAAAGCTTAAGGATCCCATAAATCTCACCAGAAAGATATATGCGCTGTATCATAAGGATCAGCCTTTATCTCTTCCTGATGAAGTGTTTCTTGATTTTGTGAAGAATTATATTTGACGCTCCATAGAGGGATAAAATCCCCCATGGAGCGCCTTCTATTCGAACAGCACCAGGTTGATAAATGCCTGGAATGCTTCTGTCTGAAATTTGTCTTTATGAAACACCACATGATTCATACAGCTGATATCTAAGTTTTTCACTTCTATTTCAATAACTTCCCCTCTTTTTATAGACTCATCGGCAAAAATCCTGGGAACAATGCCGATTCCGATATTCTCCTTTACCGCCTGCAGGATCACATCCGAGTTGGTGCTTACCCAGTGTGGCTCGGCCGATAAATTGTTTAATGCCAGGGCACAGTCAAAGGTATCCCGGATGGTACATCCCTGTTCTCTCAAAAGCAGGGGCTCTTCAATAAGCCGGTCTAGCGCAACAGGCTGTGCAAGGCGTTCTGCAAAAGGATGGCCGGGAGCGCAGATAACTGCGATAGGATAGGAAGAAAAAGGAATTTTCTCCAACTGTTCATCCGCTATGACACCCTCGATCAGGCCGATATCCAATTCGTTTTTTAAAAGCTTATTTGTGACTTCAAGAGAATTGTTAACGGTGACCTTTAGCTGTGTATCAGGGTTTGTCAGGGTAAATCGGGATACCACTTTGGGAAGTAAGTAGCTGGCAAGGGTTACACAGGAACCGATCCGTAAAGGAGCCTGCAGATGCAGGGCACCGGAGTAGTTTTCCAGATCCTGATACAATTCCAGGAGAGGAATGACCTTAGACAAATAAAATTTTCCGTTTTCATTGATGACCACTCTTCGGGACACACGGTTAAACAGAGGAGAACCTACGGATTCTTCCAGTTCATTGATGGCGTGGGAGATGGCGGGCTGGGTCATGGACAGCGCTTTGGCCGCTCCGGTAATGCTGCCTTCTTCACACACCGTTTTAAAGATAGTAAGATGTCTTAAGTTCATATCAGGGATCCTTCCATTACCAAGATGTTATATAACAATCTTCATTATATCATTTTGATTATGGTATGAACAGAGATTTAGAAAAAAATGTCAAAAATTTTTAAAGCCTTACCATCATCAGATGAGCGGCCGCATAACTTCCATCCCGGTATTTAAAGCAGTACTCCCTGGTGCCGTAAATCACAAAACCGTACTTTTTATAAAGAGCCAGACCCCGTTCATTTTCACTTACCACCTCCAGCTCCAACTGCTCATAGCCCATTTCCCGAGCTCCCCTTATGATGGCTCCAAGGAGATGGGAACCGATCCCAAGCCCCCAGTATGGCTTGCATATGGAGATGCCAAAGGTGGCCCGGTGGGCATAACGATCAAATAATGCAATGGGGTTGATTCCGGCATTTGCAATAATCTTCCCGTTAACTACCGCGCAGATCATCAAATCCTTCTGGCTTTTAAGGAGGGAAGAAAGAAAATCCTGTTCATGGTGGAGAGAAATGTTGATCTCATCTGCATACCGGGACATATACCTGGTTTCCTCTGAAGTCTGGCTCATGAGTCTTAAGATAGCGGCTGCGTCACCAGGGCCGGGACTTTTTAAGAGGCATGGGGTCCCGTCTTTTAACAGGACTTCTTTTGGTTTGTATTCCATATTTGTATTACCTCCTGAAAGGAAAAAGAAAGCAGCTGATTTTGCGGCTTTCTTTTTCTGTCTTAGTTTATTTGGAACCAGGTATCTTTACAGCCGTTTTGCAATGGCCTTTATAAATTCCTCACTGTTTAATGCGGTTGGATTAGGAATGGAAGTAATGAGAGCCAGATCTTTTGTCATTTCGCCTGCTTCGATGGTATCGATGGTCGCCTGCTCCAGCTTATCTGCAAATGCGGCCAGTTCTGCATTTCCATCCAGTTCTCCCCGCTTTCTTAATGCCCCGGTCCATGCAAAGATGGTGGCAACGGAGTTTGTGGAGGTTTCCTCTCCCTTTAAGTGCTTGTAGTAATGGCGCTGTACGGTTCCATGGGCGGCCTCGTATTCATAGTCCCCATCAGGAGATACCAGGACAGAGGTCATCATGGCCAGAGATCCGAAAGCAGATGATATCATATCGCTCATTACATCACCGTCATAGTTTTTACAGGCCCATATATAGCCGCCTTCTGATTTCATGACACGGGCGACTGCATCATCGATCAGGGTGTAGAAATAGGTGATGCCGGCCTCTTTAAATTTGTCCTCGTAATCAGCCTCAAAGATGTCCTGGAAAATATCCTTGAAGGTATGGTCGTATTTCTTTGAAATGGTATCCTTGGTGGCAAACCATACATCCTGACGGGTGTCAAGAGCGTAATTAAAACAGCTTCTTGCAAAGCTTTCAATGGAATCGTTTAAGTTGTGCATTCCCTGTACGATTCCAGGACCTTTAAAAGAATGGACCAGCTCCCGTGTTTCGCTTCCATCCTCTGCGGTATAGACAAGTTCTACTTTACCGGTTCCGGGGATCCTCATTTCAGATCCTTTATAAACATCACCGTAAGCATGCCTTGCTATGGTAATAGGTTTTTTCCAGTTCATCACACATGGTTCGATTCCCCTGACAACAATGGGAGCACGGAATACGGTTCCGTCTAAGATTGCCCTGATGGTGCCGTTGGGGCTTTTCCACATCTCTTTTAAGCTATATTCCTTTACACGGTCTGCGTTGGGAGTGATGGTGGCACACTTGACGGCGACCTTATATTTTTTGGTGGCATTGGCGGAGTCAATGGTCACCTGGTCGTTTGTCTTGTCACGGTATTCCAGGCCCAGGTCGTAGTATTCTGTATTTAAATCAATATATGGCAGCAGAAGGTGGTCTTTGATCATCTGCCAGAGAATCCTGGTCATCTCATCGCCATCCATTTCGACGATAGGGGTTGTCATCTTAATCTTATCCATGTGTTTGTCCTCCTTAGAAATGTTCGTGTTATGCTATAGTATACGATGAATTATAAAATCACACAAGCTTTCTATGTAAACTTATCCAGCCATTTTTCAATATTATACACAGTTTTCGGCTCAATGAAATGTTCCACCTTTTCCACCTGCTCTAACTCATTGGAATTTTGATTGATGTAGCAGAAAAAACGGCGGAGGACTTCGTGGCGGAATAATAAATATTCTCCCAGCTCTAAGCCGTCCTCGGTCAGGGAAACGGTGCCGTATTTCTCAAAGCATACCAGTCCCTGCTTCCTTAAGTTTCCCACCATTTTTGATGCGGAGGAAGGTTTTACATGCAGGCATTCCGCCAGCTCCTTGATGCGGATAGGCTGGCCGCCACGATGGATCCTGCATATCATTTCCAGATAATCTTCCATGGAGGAGGTGATTTGCGTATGCTCCAAGAGGGAGTAACCCTTCAGGGTATAGAAATTATCGGTTTGGGCCATGGTTCGCTCCTTTCTTTTAACCTTTGAATATTACTTATACTTATTCTCATATGGGGAGATCTATGAGTGGGGAGGGTAAAAGGAGGGATGATTCGTTTAACGCTATCCTAATAGCATTTTGAGCAGGGAGTTCTGTCAAGGGCTTCTGCATCTGATTGTGTCATGTGGGCTGGGATTATCATATTGCGAACCTTAAGATGCTTTCTGATAAATTATCAGAAGTGATTTTATAAAAAAAAGTTTACATCAGAACCAAATCCGTGTATAATGAAATCTTACAATTGTAAGATTAGAGGAGAACTATTTTGCGCAATCATAAATTATGGAAAAAAGAGAATATTTCCGGACTTCCATTACTGGACCGGATTCCAAGGCTTGCAATCCTGGGTGTTTTTTTCGGATTTCTGTTTCTGGCGCTTATTTTACGGCTGTACCGTCTTCAGATCCTGGAGGGGGCAGCAAATCAGGAAGAGTTTATGAGTTCTATTATGAAGACTCAGAGACTTGCCGGAAGCCGGGGAAACATCTATGACAGGAATGGGAATTTACTGGCTTCTAACCGGCTTTCCTATGATATAACCCTGGAGGATTCCCAGAATTACAGATCCAACAAAGAGCGTCAGCGGTCCTTAAACGGAACTGCCTATCAGCTGATCTGCCTGGTTCAGGATGAGAACAAGCTGAATACAGTTTTGCCTATATCTGTGGACGAACAGGGAAACTATGGGTTTACGGAAGAAGGGTGGAAGCTTAGCCGTTTCAAAGCCGATTTTTATGGAAAAAGTACGGTAGATGAGCTTACGGAAGAACAAAAAAGCGTAACAGCAGAAGAACTCATGAAAAAATTATGCAGCAAGGAAAAGTTCCTGATTGAGGATACTTACACAGAGGAAGAACAGGATCAATACGATCTGCCTCATACCCTTACTGCTAAGGAGATATTGCAGATAGCAAACATCCGTTACGGCCTTTCCTTAAATTCATACCGCAAGTATCTTCCATATCTGGTCGCATCAGATGTGTCTGAGGAAGCAATGGTAGCGGTGTTGGAAATGAAACGCAGCCTTCCGGGGGCGGATATCCAGGAAGGCAGCATCCGTGTTTACGAAGGAGGAGAAAGTCTTTCTTCCATATTGGGATATACCGGGCCGATTTCTGCTGATGAACTGGAGGTGGGGAATGGGGAAGGTACTATTTACACGAACCAGTCCACGATTGGAAAAGGTGGAATTGAGAAATCTATGGAAAACCGGCTTCGGGGCCAGGATGGCATGGAACAGTTTTATACGGACGTCGTGGGAAACCGGAAATCGGACCCGGAAATTACCAGGGTACCCCAGACCGGAAATGATATTTACTTAACCATTGACAGGGATTTGCAGAATGCAGTTTATCAGATGCTGGAGCAGCAGATTGCAGGGATCCTCCTTGCCAATATGTCAGAGAGCAAAAGGGCAGACATGCCAAAAGCAGCCGATGCCTCCCAGATCCGGATCTCATCGGATGAAGTGTATTTTGCATTAATAAAGAATCATGTCATTGATACCGGACGGTTACAGGAAGCGGATGCAACGGATCTGGAGAAGGCTGTCTATGAAAGGTTTACGAATAAGAAAGAGCAGGTTTTAAGGGAGTTTTCTGATTCCTTTGATGTTTCAGACACCGGGTATGACTCTTTAAGCAGTGAGGTAAAAGGTTATTATGATTATCTTCTGGATGTAGTAAAGAAGAAAAAAATACTTTCGGAAAAGAGCGGGGATTGGGACCGAAAGGAAAAAAGCTTCCGACAGTATCTTTCTGACTGTATTGCAAATGGCTGGATTGATTTAGGTCAGGTGGAAGCCTCTGAAAAATATATGACACTTGAAAACAGCAGACGCCTGACGGAAGAAATGATCCTGGATATTTTAAAGAAAGATTCCGGATTTGAGTTACTGATATTTCAGACAATGTTAACAGAAGGTACTTTAACTGGGGAGGATGTGGAAAAACTCCTTTATGAACAGGGAATCCTATCAAAAGAGGATCCGGATTATCCCCTTCTTATCAATGGACAGCTGAATGCCTGGCAGTTTATACGGAAGAAAATATTAAATCTGGAGATCACCCCGGCTCAGCTGGCGTTAAACCCCTGTTCCGGATCGGCTGTAGTGGTTAACCCTAAGGACGGACAAGTGCTGGCCTGCGTAAGCTACCCGGGCTATGATAACAACCGGCTGGCAAATCAGATGGATACGGACTACTATCAGAAGCTTGCAGCAGATTTATCCCTTCCTCTGTTTAACCGGGCTACCAGCCAGCTGACGGCTCCGGGATCCACTTTTAAACCGGTAACGGTAATTGCAGGACTGAATGAAGGGGCCATCAGTACGGATACCAGTATCGTATGCACGGGCGTATTTGATAAGATAGAGCCTCCTCTGCGCTGCTGGAAACGGTCAGGACACGGTCCGATTCTCTCCAGTGCCGATGCCCTTAAAAATTCCTGTAATGTTTATCTGTCCGAAATCACATACCGGTTGGGTACGGTCGAGGAGGGGGTGTTTTCGGAAGAGAAAGGACTCAGTAAGCTTCAGGAATATGCCGGTTTGCTTGATCTGGATAAAAAAACAGGCATTGAAATTGGGGAAGCGGAACCTCATGTAACGGATCGGTTTGCCATACCTTCATCCATCGGACAGGGAACCCATAACTATACGACGACACAGATTGCGCGGTATACTTCTACACTGGCCAACCATGGGAACAGCTTTGATCTTTCCCTGATTTATAAAGTGACAGATTCAGATGGCAATACGATCCAGTCTTTTAAGCCTTTGCTTCAGTCCAATGTTTCAATTCCGGACTACATATGGAATGATGTGGCAAAGGGCATGAATGAACTGGTAAAAACCAATGCAACCTTAAAAGACTTGAAAGTGAATGCAGCAGGAAAGACCGGTACAGCAGAGGAATCCAAAAGCCGGCCAAACCATGGACTTTTCATAGGATATGCCCCGTTTGAGGACCCGCAGATAGCCGTAACTGTGCGGGTTGCCAACGGATACAGTTCCGGCAATGTGGTCGGGGTAGGAAAAGAGATATTCAATTATTACTTTCATCTGGAAGATCCCGCTGATATCCTTACCGGGACTGCTTCCGGCGTTTCCAATAATCTGCGGACGGATTAACAGGAGGTATGCGATGAGGCATAAAAAAAGGAGATTTTTATTCAGCACTGTTTGCACACTTGGTATTTTGCTTACTGGTTTGGCAGGGGCGGCTCTGTTCTTCTGGATTCAGGAGAAAATCGAATCGTCAAGGAAAAAGCCTGATGAGTTGTTTCAGGAATATGTGGAATGCCTTTCTAAGGCAGACTATACGGATATGTATGGGATGTTAGATGATCAGAGTCATCTAAATATCAGTGAAGATGATTTTATTACCAGGCATAAAAATATCTACGAGGGGATTGAGGCTTCTGGAATAACCGCCCAGATCGGGCCGGTAGTGGAAAAAGACGGGGAAGCAGCGGTCAGCTACAATATGAGCCTTGACAGTATAGCAGGAGAAATAAATATCAGCAATCAGGTAAAGTTCCGGAAGGAAAAGAAAAAAGGCTATCAGATGGTGTGGGACGACAGTGTGATTTTTCCGGAGCTGGGGCGTTCCGATAAGGTAAGAGTATCAACGGACAAGGCAAAGAGAGGAAGTGTTTTTGACAGGAACGGACTGCTTCTGGCTGGAAAAGGCACCGCTTCCTCCGTAGGCCTGGTTCCCGGAAAAATGAGTGAGGATTCTGCCGGAGATCTTGAGACCCTTGGGAACCTTCTTGGAATGTCTGCAGATGCAATCGGGAAGAAACTGTCAGCTAAATGGGTGAAAGAAGATTCTTTTGTGCCTTTAAAAACTATTAAAAAAGTAGATGAGTTAAATTTGAATTCCATGGAGCCTAGGGAGGATAATGTTAAAAATAAGGAATTCCAGGATGAACTTCTGGCTGTTCCGGGAGTCCTGATCACAGACACGGAAGTACGCTATTACCCGTTGGGAGAGAGTGGAGCTCATCTGGTGGGATATGTCCAGAATGTGACGGCAGAGGATCTTGAAAAGCATCCGGATGAGGATTATCTGTCGGACAGCGTTATAGGAAGGAACGGGATGGAGGCCTTGTTTGAGAAGGAACTGAAAGGGACCAATGGACGGACAATTACCATTACTGATTCTGGCGGGACCGTTAAGAAGACCCTGGCTGCTAAGCCGAGGGTAGACGGAAAGGATATCACTCTGACTATTGACAGCACCCTTCAGGATGAGATATATCAAGCATTCAAAGAGGATAAGAGCTGTACGGTCGCCATGAATCCTTTTACCGGCGAAGTGCTGGCCCTTGTCAGCACGCCGTCCTACGATGATAATGATTTTATCCTTGGAATGTCCGAAGAAAAATGGGCTTCTTTAAATGATGATGAAAGAAAGCCAATGTTTAACCGGTTCCGCCAGAGATTTGCTCCAGGATCTTCCTTTAAGTCCATAACCGGTGCCATCGGGCTTTCTACCGGAGCAATTGATCCTAACGAAGACTTTGGAAGGGAAGGGTTAAGCTGGAGAAAGGATGAAAGCTGGGGGAATTACTATGTCACTACTCTTCATGATTACAGCCCGGCGATACTGGAGAATGCATTTATTTATTCGGATAATATTTATTTTGCAAAGGCTGCCTTGAAAATCGGCTATGATGATTTCATGTCAGGACTGGATAAACTAGGGTTTAATCAGGAGATTCCTTTTGATATTTCTGTAACAAAGTCTCAATATTCCAATACGGAACGGATCGAAACTGAGGTTCAGCTGGCTGATAGTGGATACGGACAGGGTCAGATGTTAGTGAATCCCATACACTTGGCGTCGCTTTATACCATGTTTGCCAATCATGGGAACGTCATAAAGCCGTATCTGCAGTATAAAGCGGAACCAAAACCGGAAGTCTGGCTGCCGGGGGCATGTTCCCCTGAGATTGCAGACAGGATCCAGACTGCCCTCGGCAAAGTGATCAGTTCCGAACACGGGACCGGACACGCGGCTTACCGAAATGATATTGAGCTTGCGGGAAAGACGGGAACGGCTGAGATCAAGGCATCAAAAGACGACAGAACCGGTACGGAGCTTGGCTGGTTTGCTGTCTATACTACAGATCCAAATCTGGAGACTCCCATTCTTCTTGTCAGTATGACGGAAGATGTGAAGGACCGGGGAGGGAGTGGGTATGTGGTGAGAAAGGACAAAGCTATTTTAAATTCTTATATTCCAGGGGGGCAGTAAATAGAAGGCTGCCGTAATGGTTTGAATTAATATGATATCAAGAAATTGTGCATAAACATACACGAAAAATCCCTAAGATTAAAATTAGGGATTTTTTTTGTGTTTATGCAATTTTTCTGCCTGGTGGGGGAGGGTATGTAACCTTAAAGTTATAAAAAGTAGAACATATGTTCGTAAAACATAAAAGAAACCGTGCAAAAGAGAACTCCTGATGGAATGGCAGTCAGTGAGCGGGAGTACGCCTATGGTAAGAACGGCAAGCGGATTCGGGAAGTTAGCCGGGAATCCGTGAGAGGAAAACAAACCCTCCTCCTATAGACGAAGTACCGCTATAATCATAAAGGCCAGCTAATTCTCCAGGAAGATCCGGGAAATGTAAGGAAAGAATATAAATATGATATTTATGGAAACCGCCAGTCCTTTCAACTGACCCGTGAAGGGAATGGAAGCCCGGATGTCAGTCTGTATTACGTGTATGATGATTTATATCGTCTAAAGCAGGTAAGGAAAAGTAACGTTGCTGGGGTGATACTGGCGGAATACGAAAAAGGCAACCGTAAAACCCTCCGCTATCCGCAGTCCGGTATGGAAACCAGCTATCAGTATAATGATGGCAACCGGATAATAACTTTGGAGAATAGACGGCAGGGAACCGTGATTTCTGCATCGGAATATGGCTATGATGTGAATGGGAATATTCTAAGTAAGATCAACAAAACCGGTTCTTCCCCCGTTACCATATTCTATCAATATGACCGACTGGGTCGTATGACTGAAGAAGATTATTCCGGCTGGAAGCGGACATTTTATACCTATGATGCCTATTCCAACCGTGTGAAAATGATGGTGGAAGGAAGAACAAAGGATGAACTGGTCAGTGTTACCAATTATGAGTATGGTTTGAACAACCGGCTGGAAAAGGAGACAAAAAAGCAAGGGAAAACAACGGAAACGTATCGGTACCGTTATGATGATAATGGAAATGAAACCTTCCGGATTTGGGAGAAAACATCGCCAACACCAGACTATCCGGGAACTGTCAAGTTATCGGGGCATTATAAAAGGGAGACACCGACCGTTTATGAGTGGAGACATTATGATGGATTTAACCAATTAATCCAGATCAACCAGGATGACAAAGAGATTCTATATCAGTACCGTGGAGATGGCCTGCGCCACAGCACCCAGGTGAGGAAACTGACCGAAAGCCAGGGGAAAACGAATTTGTATTGCTGGGATGGAAATGATATCGTAGCGGAACAGACTGACGGTAAACAGATTAAAACCTATATAAGAGGAATCAATTTGATTGCCGGAGAATTCGATCGTGTGGTATACTACTATATATTGAATGAACATGGGGATGTAACCCAGCTATGGAGTCAAAGCGGAGCGTGCAAAGCCTCGTATGAGTATGATGCTTTTGGAGTTGAGAGAAATCCAGATAAGGAGGATGAGAATCCGTTCCGGTATTGTGGGGAGTATTTCGATCTAAGCAGTAGTACATATTATCTTCGTGCCAGAGATTATAGATCTTCGACAGGCCGATTCCTCGCTGAGGACAGTATTGAAAAAACGACAAGGAAGATGCCGAATGATCAAGAGATTACAGACCCACTCAGTCTGAATAAGTATACTTATTGTCACAATAATCCGATTGTATATAATGATCCAACTGGACATCTTCCATTTTTGGTTCTTGCAGGACTAGCCGGTTTAGCAGCTGGAGCGATTGCAGGGGGAATATCATCGGCCATTCAGGGCAAATTTTCCTTGGAAGCAATAGTTCAAGGTGCTGCAATCGGAAGTACGGTCGGTATAACTGGAGGAGCGGGCCTTGCATATGGTGTTACTGGCAGTGCTCTTGCATCAACTGGTGCAGTTGCGTCAGGTCTTGGATTTGGTGTAGCAACTGTGGGGCATGCTGGAGCAACTGGTTTTGAGCAGGCTCGGCAATTATTGCAGTCACAACAAATGAGAGCTATTGAGGGCGCTGGGACTGCAAAAGGGCTTATTGGAAAAGACTTTGAAGACTTTTTAACGAAAAAGATTGGTGGTTATGGTTCATTTAGTATAGGTGGACGAGATTTTGACGGCGGCCTTGGAAATAGATGGTGGGAAGCTAAATCAGGACAATATTGGAATATGTTAGAAAGCAATCCTAATAATGTACTTAAATTCAAAAGTGACATGGGAGATAGACTTAAAATTGCTATTGATAATGGTGCTACTTATGAGCTGTTCTCGAATACCTCCATACCACAAACAATCAAAGACTGGTTAACTAAAAAAGGAATACCGTTTACAGAAATTCTCAAATAAATTTGGAGGTGCATTAATGTCCATATCAGCTTCGTTAAGTATTACACTTGCCAATAGATGTAATCAATCTTTATCTTCTATAAAAATAATTAATAGTCTTTTAAATAACGGTTGGTACTTAGAAAAGAATAACAAAATTTATTATCTACCACTAGGGGATGATGATGATTTTGACTGGCAAGAAAACCAAATAAACAAGGATGCTTTTGCTGAAATAGTAGAGCAAAAAGAACAGGCTGGCGAAATAATAGGCGTAGGGCTAACATGGGGAAATACCGACATAGGTGTTATTTTATTAATCTATACGAACTATCAATTATCGTTTGGCCTTACAATTAACAGAAAAAAATTACAAAGCAATATTACTGATTTCAATTGGTATTTAGAGAAAATTTTGCCTTGTCTTGAGACAGATTTTATGACTGTCTCAAACTTTTCTTTTAGTCAAGATTAGTAATTGAGCAACAAGAAACAGCACAAAAAGCCCAATGCTATGGGCTTTTTTGCTGTTAGTCTAGTATTGTTTTTCAATGACCTCGATGGCAATCCTCATTCACAAATAGAATTCAAATTAAGTTGTTATAAAATTCAACTTTTCTTTTAAAATGAAAGGAGTTTATATTATGTGTGGTTTTAGGAATATCTTTATGTTTCGGGTATGTCTTAAAGAACTGGATTAAAGATGTAGATAATAAATATATCCCAACTATTTGTGCTTGTCTAGGTATTATTTTAGATTATGATAAGCGGTCTGGCAAGTACGGGGCTTCATCAGGCCATGAAACAGTTGATTGAAAAGAAATAAAAGATTGGAGGAAATATATGGCTGGAGTTTTACTCAATATAGGTGGTAGAGCAAATATGATCTTTTGCGAATATTTTGTAGATGATGAAAGTGAAATTCAATATTTACCCACTACAACAGAAAAAGGAACAGGGTCTTTTAAGGATAATCCTTCTTTTTGCAGTTGCGTCAGGTCTTGGATTAACCGTGGGGCCTGCTGGAGCAACTGGTTTTGAGCAGGTTCGGCAGTTACTGCAGTCACAACAAATGAGAGCTGTTGAGGGCGCGGAGTATAGTGGTGTAAGAAATGCTGTTACTGATTTTATAAATGCAAAAGGCAACAGTACACTTACAAACCATTTTACTAACCACGCAGGGGACCTTGGGTATACTACTGAAACTCAATATCTAAACGGAGCTAGAAATTTTCTTGAAAAGCCACTGACTTCAACAATACAATCATTTACATCAAGTGGAGGCACATATTTTAGATATGATACGGTTACAAATGAGTTTGGCATAATAATTCAGTATGGTGGCATCTCTACTTACTTTAGGCTGACTGAGGGGCTTAATTATTGGTTAGGCAGATAAAATTGTATGCTCCTAAATAGAATGGAGGTTTAAGTGATGAAAAGAAAAATATGTCCTTGCTGTGGATATTTCACGATTGATAGTGAGGACGAGACTATCGTTGATATTTGTGAAGTGTGTTTTTGGCAATATGATGCTGTAGCACATGATAAAGCAGACCAAAATATTGGCGCTAATCATATTTCATTGAACGATGCGAGAGATAACTACAAAAAATATGGTGTTTGTAAAGAAGAGTTCAAGAATATGGTTAGAAAGCCTCTCGAAGATGAATTGCCCGAAAACAATTAATCATTAAGTAAGCCAATGCTCGTATAGCAGGGTGGTCTAAAAGGTGATTTACAGTCAGCTATTAATTTATTTAATTAGAAGTACTCATGTAAAAAAACTATGGATAATGAAATTGACTTTGAGCTCCCATATTGTAAACCTTGGCATAAATCAAAATGCCATGAGCTTGTTATAAAAGTACGGTGTTGTTATGAATTATAATGACTTAATAAAAGAGGCTATTAGCGTATTTCCGGAATTTTTAGAGGAATATAACAGTATTATTAACAACTCAGAGCCTGATTTGTCTATATTAACGTTTTATATGGATGAGTTTCAGCAAAAAATTCAAGAGCAAATTAATCACAATAAAACTGTTTTACCGGTATATCAATTTTATGAAGATATCGTTCGTCAACAGTTTATTAAGTTGATTGATGAGTACTACCTTGACAGAAATGATGATGTTTTAAATAAAATTAGTAAAATGACCGACTTTTTCGAGAGAATGGCAATGTCTGAAAATATGGATGTTCAGAATGTATTAGTAGTGGGAATATTAGAGGGCATTACAGAAGACAAGGAAAAAGAAAAACTGATCAAATCTTTGCTAAAAGAAAAAAGCCGCAATTTAATGTGAATTGCAAAACTGTATTCATCAACAGTATTAATGTAAAAATAAAAAAACTGGTGTGCTACCCGTCAATAGGACAATGAAAAATAATAAGTTTTCTTCCGTCAGTCAATGAATTGGCTGACGGAATTTTTATGGTGCGCCCGGCGGGCGCACGTTCTAACGAGTGCAAATCTCGAATCCGTCCGGTAGTGGGAAGGATATAGCCAAGACCAAGGGTGTCGTCCATGAGGACGAATCTGAAGGAAGGTGGAGGTGACCCAATAAAAGTTCAATTTGAAATGCCCGTGGCTGTACGGAATACTATGAGTATGACAAAGCCAGAAGGCTGCAGAAAAAAACGGACAGGAACAAGGACCAGACCGTTTATCAGCATGATGCCCTGGACCGTCTGATAAAAGAAATCGTGCAAAAGAGAACTCCTGATGGAATGGTAATCAGCGAGCAGGAGTATTCCTATGGTAAAAACGGCAAGAAGATACGAGAAGTCAGCCGGGAATACGTGGAAGGAAAACAAACCCTACTCCTGGAGACGAAGTACCGCTACAATCATAAAGGCCAGCTGTCCCGCCAGGAAGATCCGGGAAATGCAGGGAAGGATTATACTTATGATATATATGGAAACCGTCAGTCCTTTCAACTGACCCGGGAAGGAAACGCAAGCCCGGTTGTCAGTCTGTATTATACGTATGATGATTTATACCGTTCAAAGCAGGTAAGAAAAAACTTTGCTGCCGGGGTGATACTGGCCGAGTACGAATACGATGAAAAGGGCAACCGTAAAACCCTCCGCTATCCGCAGTCCGGTATGGAAACCAGCTATCAGTATAATGATGGCAACCGGGTAATATCTTTGGAGAATAGACGGCAGGGAACCGTGATTTCTGCATCGGAATATGGCTATGATGTGGATGGGAATATTCTAAGTAAGATCAACAAAACCGGTTCTTCCCACGTTACCATATTCTATCAATATGACCGACTGGGTCGTATGACTGAAGAAGATTATTCCGGCTGGAAGCGGACATTTTATACCTATGATGCCTATTCCAACCGTGTGAAAATGATGGTGGAAGGAAGAACAAAGGATGAACTGGTCAGTGTTACCAATTATGAGTATGGTTTGAACAACCGGCTGGAAAAGGAAATAAAAAAGCAAGGTAAAATAACGGAAACGTATCGGTATCGTTATGATGATAATGGAAATGAAACCTTCCGGATTTGGGAGAAAACATCGCCAACACCAGACTATCCGGGAACTGTCAAGTTATCGGGGCATTATAAAAGGGAGACACCGACCGTTTATGAGTGGAGACATTATGATGGATTCAACCAATTGATCCAGATTAACCAGGATGACAAAGAGATTCTATATCAGTACCGTGGAGATGGCCTGCGCCACAGCACCCAGGTGAGGAAACTGACCGAAAGCCAGGGGAAAACGAATTTGTATTGTTGGGATGGAAATGATATCGTAGCGGAACAGGCTGACGGTGAACAGATTAAAACCTATATAAGAGGAATCAATTTGATTGCCGAAGAAATCGATCGTGTGGTATACTACTATATATTAAAGTATGATGCTTTTGGAGTTGAGAGAAATCCCGATAAGGAGGATGAGAATCCGTTCCGGTATTGTGGGGAGTATCTGAACTTAGAGACGAATTCCTATTACTTAAGAGCAAGGTATTATAGAACTGTAACTGGGCGTTTTAAAAGCGAGGATACGCTCCGATGTGTTATAAATCAATTGCCGAATAAGCAAGAAGTGAGTGACCCACTATCGCTTAACCTGTATACTTATTGCCATAATAATCCGGTGAGATATACTGACCCTACAGGACATCTTCCATTTTTAATTGTTGCAGGACTAGTTGGTTTAGCAGCTGGAGCGATTGCAGGTGGAATTTCATCGGCAGTTAGTGGTAAGTTTTCAATGAAAGCAGTTCTTCAGGGTGCTGCAATCGGGAGTACGATCGGTCTAACCGGAGGCGCAGCTCTTGCATATGGTGTTACTGGCAGTGCTCTTGCATCAACTGGTGCAGTTATGTCAGGTCTTGGATTTGGAGCAGCAACAGTGGGGCCTGCTGGAGCAACTGGTTTTGAACAGGCTCGGCAGTTACTGCAGGCACAACAAATGAGAGCTGTTGAGGGCGCGGGGAAAGCTGATATTGGCAATAAACTTGATTATGTATTTGGTCAGGCAACCGGGAGTGCTCATAATATTCAGCGTTCACAATCAATGGCAAGTGAACTAGCTCACATTGGTATTCAGGATACGCCAGCAAATCGCGCATTACTTCAAAGTCATTTTGAGAGTGTCGGCATTAATCTAAACAACATTGCTGGCACAGAATTGAGGTCATATATCGCTAATGGTCAAACTTTTAATTATACTGCAATAATTCGAGAAAGTTTTTTTATGGGACCGAGTGGTGGTGCCGGATTTAGAACTGTTTGGGAAGGGTATAGACTTTTAACTATTATTATACTAGGAGGGCAATAATGATAACAAAACAAAAATATGAGTCACTTCAGGCTCTTCAAATGTATTCATTGGAGCATCGATTTAAAATCTATGGTAATTTAGGAAAAAAAAATAATAGATTTGAGTCCATATCTTTGCCAGAGAAAGACTATATATTTGGATTAGCATATTACAATCATGGTATCGATTCACAGGGGTTATTGTTGGACAATGCGTCAAAATTAATTGTGGGATTCGATCACTATATACTAGGGTTAGATTGTGAAGCTAAAGCAGAATTAATCCAAAAAGAATCAATAGCCCCATTCTATGAATTTATTGAAACAGAAAACCGTATTTTAGCAATTTGCGAACTGGATATATTTGCTTTTGATTTAGAGTGTAGGCTAATATGGTCATCGGGGTTTAGAGATATTGTCGATAATTATGAAGTGATTGATGGCAAAATAGTATCAATAACATGTTCTAATGGAGATAAAAACAAATTTGAATTAAGTGATGGGAAGGCTTTGTAGAATCGCTAATAGAATGCCGAAAAAGTCCGATAATATTTCAGGTTTTCTTTTGAGAGCGTAATTTTTTTGTGTCCAGAAAGTGCAAATAAATAATAGTGATTTTCACAGATGTATTTGTTTTAAAATTATATAAAAAAAGTAAGAAAATCTATAAAAATCAATGGATATAGGTATTTAACAAATACTTATTGGAGTTAAATCAAAGGAGAATAAAGGACAAAACTGACTTCAGTTACGAAAGCGAGGTAAACTAGACTTTTCTGGAAAACGAAGGGCTGCTGCGACTTTAATCCCCGTTACGGCAGCCCTTTTAAGGTAATTGGGCATAAATTTCTTCATCATTTAAAATATCCAATGTAATTTTTCCTGCCATACTTCCATTCGCCTGAGCCCCACCCTGAACATTTGTTGCAAACACATAGGTTTCATCTCCTGTCTCCACAAAGCCGATGAACCATCCATTTACATTCTCCCCTTCCACAGTCCCGGTCCCGGTTTTCCCGTACAGGGAAGCACCATTGGAAGAAGAGAGGAGTAAGGACTCTTTTACCGCCTTTATATTCTCCTGTCTGAATGGAAGCTCATCCTGATAGAACCGAGCTAAAAGCTTCACCTGCTCAACCGGTGAAATCTTTAACGAAGATTGGATCCAGTAACGCCCTATTCCGCCGGATAAGTCCTTGTTGCCATATCCGATAGTATCTAAGTATTGCTTTAACCTGGACAGCCCGGTCTTTTCATCCAGGGAAGTGAAATACCAGTTAACCGAACTCTTCATTGCAGTATCAAGAGTCTGGTCCTGGTTCCAGGCTTCAAAAGGGTAACTGGTCCCATCCCAGGAAAGCAGGGAAGCTTCCGGAGTTATGGTTCCAGTTTCCAGGGCTGCTAAGGCACTGTAAATCTTATAAGTGGAATCCGGGGAAACCCTCCTTGTCCCAGCTTCCCGATTATAGATGCAGTACTGTCCCGAATTCAGGCAATACAGAACAAAACAGCCATCGTATCCTTTGAAATAAGAGGATAAATCCAGCGTGGTTACATTTTCAGCCGTAAAGTCGTATTCTGTACCGGTGTAAGCATCTGCAGACAATACCGGAATACAACCCAGCACCAGTGCTGCAATCACAGTAAAAAGAATTCTGCCTTTCACCACACGCCACCTGGATTCTTTGCGGTAACCGGCAATGTTCAGAATGCGCCTTTTTATCTCTTTCCTTGAGCCGCTGATACTGGCGGCGGAATAGGAAAATAGGGATATCTTTTCTGCAAAATTTATCAGCGTACTTCCATAATCCAGATAGCTTTCCGAATCCAGCAGGGACAGGACTGATGAATCGCAGGCAATCTCCCGATCGCTTCTCATTTCCTTAAAAGCAAACCAGACAAAAGGATGGAACCAGTAGATAATCTGTGCCAGAGCCATAAGCCTGTTTACCAGAAGGTCCTTGTGTTTGCAGTGTAAAATCTCATGGAGAAGAATATACCGGATTTCCTTTTTGGAAAGCTCCGAAATCATATTAATAGGAACAATGATGCAGGGGTTCCATAATCCGGCCGCAATAGGAGAGGAAATATAAGCGCTGCTATAAATCGGTATTTCTTTTCTAACACCAGATTCTTCCATACATGTTGCAAATAGTTCCCGTATCTCCTTATTCTGAAGTGGAAGAGAGGACCTTTTCAGCTGCCTGATTTTCCTGCTGAAATGGATATGAAAACCAGTCATTAATACCATGCCAGTGATCCAGATACCAGTTAAAACAGTAGGAAGTCCCGGATGCGCTACACGGCTTACGGAAACAGAAAAATCCTGGAGGAAATATTCAGTTGCTGCCGCGGTTTTATAGGCAGCCCCTAAAGTACCTGCATGCTCAGGCGAAAAGGAACCCCCAAAAAAACGCAGCAGCTTAAACACATATCCAGGAAAAAGAAAAGAGCATGGCAGAAATGGGGCAGCCAGCACAAACAGAAACAGAAACCAAAGATTGTACCGGATTCTTGCAGTCAGCTGTTGATTTAATAATTTCCTGACCAGCAGGATTGCGATAAGCAAAATGGCCAGGACCACGCTGTTAAAACAAAGGCGTGTCATAAAAGAATCAGGCATAATCAACGTTCCTCCTCTTGTCCGCCCAGAAGAAGCTTTCTCAGTTCTGCCAGGTCTTCGCTTGATACATAATCACTGTTTAAATAGTTGGTCACCATGCTTGATATCTTACCGTTATAGAAACGGTTTAAAAAATGATCATTTTCTTTCGTTAAATATTCTTTTTTTTCCACGAGCGGGGTATAGACGAAAACACGGCCTTCCTTCCGATAGGTGGCAGCACCCTTTTGAACCAGTCTTTTTAAGAGTGTGTGAATGGTCTTTGGGTTCCAGTTAGTGGTCTTCACCAGTTTGTCCGTCACTTCGTTGGTACTGATGGGGGCGTCATTCCATAGCACCTTCATTACCTCATATTCTGCTTCGGATATTTGCGGCAGTTGATTCATTGCGGTCTCCTGTTCTTACAATTGTAATAATACTATTATAAGAGCACGATGCAGGCATGTCAATGAGTTCTGTGACTCTGCCAGTTTGTGATCAGTGTAACATTAAAAATATAAACAGATTTTAAACATGAGACCGTCAGATATTGCATTTACTTAACAACCATTTTTCCGTAAAATGAAACCATAAACAAACAAGGGAGGTTTAAGGGATGAAATTAAGGAGATTTAGCGGCATACTGATGGCAGGGCTGATGGCGGCTGGAACGCTGGGCGGATGTTCAGGCACCAAGACAGATACCACAACAGCGGCAGCTGGCGGGCAGACGGCTGCTCAGACAGAAGCGGAAAAGACTCAGTCAGCGAGTGGGGAAAAAACCGTCATTAAGGTCTGGTCCAAAGACCGGCATGACGCCACCTATGTTCAGAAAAAAGTAGACGAATACAATGCAAGTAACACGGATAACATTCAGGTAGATTATCAGCTTTACACGGATAATTATGTGCAGGCCATTGATATGGCGGTACAAAGCGGGGAGCTTCCTGATATTCTGGTACAGCAGGACCAGATGTTTGATAAATATGTAAACGAGGGGCAGTGGGCAGATTTTTATGATTACATAGATTCTGATATGAAAGAATATTTTAAATCTGTGGTTTATCCTGGTTACAACGAACTGGATGGAAAGCTGTATTTCATCCCAACCACCGGAACTACCTGCCGTCTTTTCTATAACAAAGAAATCTTTGACCGTGTAGGGATTTCGGAACCTCCAAAAACACTGGAAGAAGTAGTGGAGTATGCTAAAAAAATCAATACGGAATTATCCAAAGAAGGAATTTATGGATTTGCAGAAAATATGAAAAGTGCCAGCTCCGGCTTGCAGCGTTCCATGTGCGTCGGCCTGGATCGAGAGACCGGACTGGTACGTGGATACGACTTCGTAAAGGGAGAGTACGACTTTTCACAGTGGGCAGATACTTTGAAGCTTTGGAAGGAACTGCTGTCTGACGAATGTGCGTTTCCTGGATGTGAATCACTGGATATCGATCCCTTAAGAACCCAGTTTGCAGCCGGCAAGATTGGTATGTATATGTCTTACAGCCATGCAGAGCCAGGGGTTTACCAGAATCAGTTCCCCATGGATTCCTCTAAATGGGACTGCGTTCCAATTCCAACCGTTGGCGGAAAAACCACAGGAAAGCAGTATTTTACCGGTACAGGTAGTTATGTTTTAAATGCAAAAAGTCCTAACGTGGATAAAGCATTTAAGGTTTATAAGGATATCTTTGCAAATGAGGATTATTTAATCGGATACTACGAAGGCGGATTTGGTGTAAGTATTCTACCTAGCGTTATTGAAAAGGCAAAGCCAGGTCAGGATTTCCAGGATAAAAAATGGCTGCTCATCAGTGATATTGATGCCCTCCTTCCAAAGCCTCCCCACACTGCCTTCGCATCTGGCATGGTGGTGGAAGGTGAGGATATGTTTAAAACCTGCGAATCTATTTATTATGGAGATGCAGATATAGATTCTACCTTAAAGGATCTGACAGACCGTTACAATAAAGCGTATCAGGAAGCAGTGAAAAACGGAAGCGGTCATGAAGTAAAGATTGAAAACTATGACCCGATGAATCCAACTTTACAGTAATATTGAAAGAGGGGCGCATAATCAGCGAGGCCCCTCTTTCTTTGAAAAGAAAGGAGTATGCAGATGAAAGACTGGAATAGCAAAAGTGCCTTGCGGGGAAGTAAGATTGTGAAAAAAAACCTGCAGGCCTATTCATTTATGCTTCCTAACTTGATTTTGTTCACCATCTGTTCCCTCTATCCGGTGGTATGGACTTTGAAATATGTATTCTTCCAGTATGGGGGATATGGAACAGGAGTACCGAGATTTGTGGGCCTTGCTAACTTTGCCCGGGTGTTCCGGGATAAAGTTTATTGGGAAAGTGTGATCCATACTTTTACATACGGTTTCGGGAAGGTAATTTTTATCATTCCTCTGGCCTTTTTTCTGGCATTTCTTTTAAATCAGCAAAAAAGTGGGAATGGTGCGGCCCAGAGCATTGTATTTTTACCTACCATTATGAGCTCTGCGGTCATGGGTCTGGTGTTTTATCTGCTTTTTAATGCTTACAATGGAGAGGTCAACAAGTATTTAATGACGGCAGGCCTGATACAAAAACCAATAAACTGGCTGGGGAAAGAACATGCCATGAAAACCCTGATTCTGACAGCGGTCTGGGGCGGTGTTGGGAATTACATGGTATATTTCATAGCTGGAATCCAGCAGGTATCCGGGGAAGCAATCGAAAGCGCCAGGATCGACGGGGCCGGCAAGCTTCAGACCATCTGGTACATCATCATTCCAATGCTGGGACCCATATTAAAAATTATACTTATGCTGGCGATCACCTCAGCGTTTCACGACATTACCAATGTGATGGTATTAACCGAGGGCGGCCCCAACAATGCGACCATGGTCATGTCCCTGTACGGATACCGTTACTTCTTCCCCATATCAGCGGCAGAAGCCACGGTTCCCCAATATGGCTACGGTGCTGCGGTCAGCGTCATATCCGCAGTAATTGCTGGTATGGTAACCGTAGGTTATCTGCGAATATCTAAAAAACTGGATGAAATTTATTAAGGAGGCGGCAGCATGAAAAACTGGAATGGAAAACATATATCAAAAGCCGCCTGGCTTTCTTTGGCCGGAAAATGGGTATTTCTGGGCATTATGATTTTATTTACGCTTTATCCGGTCATCTATACAGTGCTGGGATCTTTGAAAACCAATGCAGAGCTGACCCAGGGCGGCGGCTTTTTTCCGGAGAAATGGCATTTTGAGAATTATTACCAGGCCTTTGTCCAGGCAGACTTTACAAAATATACGTTCAACAGCATTGTGGTCAGCGTTTCCGTTACACTTCTGGCTGTGGTTACCTGCTCACTGGCAGGTTTTATTCTGGCCAGAAGAGAGTTTGCCGGGAAAAAGGTGCTCTTAGCCCTTTACTTATCCATGATGTTCGTATCCTTAGGGTCAGTTACCCTTTATCCGATTTACGAATTACTGCGGGCATTAAAGTTAAATAAGTCCATATTTGCCCTTATTGTGGCACTTACGGGAGGGCAGGCCACCAATGTTTTTCTGGTCATGGGTTTTACAAAAGGAATTCCAAAGGAGCTTGATGAGGCGGCCATCATTGACGGCTGCAGCATTTACGGAGTTTATACCCGGGTGGTTCTGCCTCTAAGTAAGCCGATCCTGGCGGTAGTAGCCTTATTTTCTTTCCGGAATGCCTGGAATGATTATATCACCAGCCTGATCATGACGATTTCTATGCCGAAGCTTCAGACTCTTACCGTGGCGGTTGTCCAGCTAAAATATTCTGTTAATGCCGCGGCAGAGTGGCACATCATGCTGGCGGGAGCGTCCATCGCCATCATTCCGATCCTGATTGTCTATTTGTTTGCCAACAAACAGTTCATTGCAGGCCTTACGGCAGGTGCGGTAAAAGGATAGGAAAAAGGGCGGGTCCTGTGATATACTGGAAATAAACAGAAGAGCAGGAAAACGGGGGGAAAGCATGAAGAAATTTATAAACAATTTAAGATTCCGCAGTAAAATCATCTGGCTGTTCGGAATCATGTTTTTCTTTACAACCGCCATCAGTGGATTATCCTATTACCAATACGCATCCAATGATATTGAAGAGAATTTCAAAGTGGGGGCAGAGGACGTCCTGGCTCAGATTGTGGATACCTTAGGCCAGCGGCTGGGCGTCATCAATCAGAGGGCCAAGGGAATGCTTGCTAATTATACTTTTATGGTAACCCTTTCCGATTATCTGAATAATCCAAATGACATCAACCTGGTAAAAGCCTTAGGGACCATACCGGATTTCATGAGAGACTTTGAGACCGGAGAGGGGCTGATCCACTCCACCTATATATATACGGATAAAGGGAGCTTTGATAATTTTGTACGCATGAGAAATTGGGAGTTTGATTTTAAAGAGTCTGTTTATTACAAAAGCTATCAGACAGGCGGAGGCGATGCCATCCGCTGGTTCCCGATATGGAAAGATGAGATCTTTCAGGACAATGACCTGGTGATACCCTGTGTCTGGCAGTTCAGCGTTCAGGGCTATGTGGGAAATGAATATCTGGTGATCCAGTTAAAAAAAACCGAACTGGAACGCCTTTTAGAAGGAAAATATGAATTTTTTGACAAAATACTCATTCTGGATGGGGCAGGAAATGTAATGATAGGTTCCACTGATATGGATCCGGAAGAACTAAGGAAGCTTTCGGAATCCAGGGAAGGGGGAAGCAATGTCATTACCAGCGATTTTCAGTACGAAGGAGATTCCTATCTGGTCACCTATGAACGTCTTAAGGAAAACGGCTGGCAGATTTATGGGCTGAAATCAAGGCAGAGCATACTGGGAAGTCTGAAAATCCTCAGAAACACGATTTTTGAGATCACGGGTGTTATTTTCTTACTGGGAGTAGCGGTCATTCTGTTGTTGTCCCACCAGCTGACCAATTCCTTAAGACGGTTGGAAAAGC
This sequence comes from [Clostridium] celerecrescens 18A, assembly GCF_002797975.1. Classification (NCBI taxonomy): domain Bacteria; kingdom Bacillati; phylum Bacillota; class Clostridia; order Lachnospirales; family Lachnospiraceae; genus Lacrimispora; species Lacrimispora celerecrescens. The sequence goes on from NZ_PGET01000001.1 coordinate 124,874, forward strand.
GTATGAGCTGCGTGGAAAAAGGTGATCTGGGAGTTCGGTTTTTCTACCCCTATAAGGATGAAGTGGGAAGCCTTGCTAAATCTTTTAACTATATGATCGGAGAGATCCAGAGTCTGGTCCGGAAGCAGGAGGAGACCATTGAGGAGCTGAAACGGGAGCGGGATTATGTGGCCGAGGTTCAGAAGCAGAAGCGGAAAGCGGAATTAAAGGCCCTGCAGGCTCAGATTAATCCTCATTTCCTCTATAATACTTTAAATGCCATCACCTGGCAGGCCGCAGATCAGGGAGCAGAAGAAATCAGCATCCTTTCTAATTCACTTGGTAAGTTTTTCAGGATCGGCCTAAGTAAGGGGGCAGAGGTGATCACCCTTCGGGAAGAACTGGAACATGTGTCAAGCTATTTAGACATCCAGAGCATCCGCTATCATTCCCGTTTAAGCTATGAAATCCATGCGGATGACAAATGCCTGGATTTCCGGATGATCAAGCTGATCCTGCAGCCTCTGGCTGAAAATTCCATATATCATGGAATCAAAGAGAAGCAGGGGGCCGGTATCATAAAGATCTCCGTCAGTGAAGAAGGATCTTGCAAAGATACGGTCACGGAGCTTGTAGTGTGGGATAATGGGGCAGGGATTCCGGAAGAAAAGCTTGCATTCATCAATGAAACCTTAAAAAAGGGCGGAACGGACTGTGAAGCAGGCTATGGCATTTACAATGTCAATGAAAGGATCCGACTATTTTACGGAAAAGAATATGGGCTGTATTATGAAAGCAGCTTCGGCCATTGGACTAAAGCGGTTCTTAGGATTCCGGCAATGACAGAGGAGGTGGAATGATGTACCGCATATTGATCGTAGATGACGAAGACTATGTAAGAGACTTACTGGTCAGAAATATCCAAAATTCGGCCCTGGAAGTGGATGTGGTTGCGGTGGCAGGTGACGGAGAGGAAGGGCTTAGAGAAGCGCTGTTAAATAAGCCGGATATTATCATTACGGACATTGCCATGCCCTTTATGAATGGCCTGGAATTGATCCGCAGGATTCAGGAAGCCGGGCTTTACAGTAAAAATGTGGTCATAAGCGGTTACGATGAATTTGACTATGCAAAGCAGGCCATTTCACTTGGAGTCAAGGATTATTTACTAAAGCCCTTTTTGCCCAGGGAAATGATTGATGTTTTAACAAAGGTGATACAGGAGCTGGACAGCCAGAAGGCGCTTTTGCAGAATATGAGCCTGTTAAAGGAACAGGCCGTGAGCCGGGCCGGACTTGCCAGGGAAAAAGCGCTGAAGGCTCTCATAAGAGGAAAGGAATGGGGAGAGGAACCGGACTTCATACTGGAAGGCAGTTTTTATGCGGCAGGAGTGATCCGCATGGAAGGCGGAGCATGGGATTTTGGCAAGCAGGAGCATGTGGAGGAGTTTCTGATGCTGATACGGAACGGTTATCTTTCTGCAGGGATCTGCCTGTATGCGGTCAGCTTTGACGGGATCCAGCTGGCGTCCATCTGGTGCGGTGACGGGGAAAACGAGGAGCATTTCCTTAAAAAGATTGGGGAAAGCCTGGAAAAAGTCAGTATGAGCCTGGAGAAATATTACCATATTCAGATGAACAGCGCCCTTGGCCGTGCTTACCGGAGTCAGGCAAAGCTGGTGGATTCCTACAGGGAAGCTATGGCTGTGTGGCGGGGGAATTTAGACGCAGAAAAACGATTCCTGTTTTATGGAGAAGAAAGCAGCCGGAAAGAAGAAATCAGCAGCAGCCAGATCAGGGAGTGGAAAAACCAGATCCGGCTTTCTGTGCGTGCCGGACAGGAGGCAGGGGCTCTTGCTGGGCTGTCGGGCCTGATGAAGTGTTATGCCTCCATGTCCAACAGGAAGAATGATTATGTGGGCGTATCTGTAGGGGAACTGGTTTATGCCATTCAGAATGATATGGAGCAGGATGGATATGACCGGGCGGATACGGAGCCTCTATCCTTCATGCAGGACCGGATCAATTACGGAAGCCTGATGGATATGAACCATATGCTGGCCACTTATATTGAAAAGTGCTGTCGGGTGGTACGGGAAAATTCAGAGGAAACCAGGGCAGATGCAGTGGTGAAGCAAATGAAGCAGATCATTGAAAATGATCTGCATAAGACGGAGCTGGATCTTGAGGGAGTGGCTTTAAAGGTGCATTTCAGCTCCAGCTATGTCAGGCAGATATTCAAACAGTACACAGGAGAGAGTTTTGGTGAATATTTAATCCGAAAGCGTATGGAACGAGCAGGGAGCCTGCTCCAGAAAACTAGCATGAAAATCCAGGAGGTGGCAGACCAATGCGGGTATGATAACCAGCGGTACTTTGCCAGCAGTTTTAAGAAATTTTATAGCTGCACTCCCACGGAATTTAAAAAATTGGTGGAAGAAGAGAATATATATTAGGAGGGTTAGGATCATGATTCAATTTACAGAACAGGAAATCCGGCATTTAAGAGAAAAGTACCAAAGGCAGCGGTCAGCTGTTAACCGTATCATGGAAGATGTAAAAGAAATCATGGCAGAGCCTGTTTTGGTTCCCAAAACAGGGATCGCCAACTGGACCCTTTATTATTACTGCCCGGATTGTTCTGTGCGGCTGACGTTTGACAGGGACGATAAATTTCATCACAGCTGCCCCTCCTGCGGACGGGTATATTCCGGTGAGCCCTATGACAGTACCTGGTGGGGAATCATTAACAGCAGAAATTACACGGCGGTATTTCAGATGGGACTGATTTATCTGATCACAGGGGAAACTGACTATGCCAGAAAGGCCGTAGATATCATGATGGAATATTCCGGATACTATAAGGACTATGAGGTACACGGCAATATTCCTTATAATGGTCCCGGTAAGTCAGGCGCTCAGACTCTTGATGAGGCGAATTTCCTCAGAAGCTTTGCCATGAGTTATGATCTTCTGTCTGATTTCATGACGGAGGAGGAAAAAGAGTTTATTGGAAAGGAAATGCTCATCCCTGGAGCTGAATTTTTGATGAAATACCGCCATAACCAGCTGCACAATCATGAAGTGATCATAAGCTCAGCCATTGCGGTCATCGGATTGATCTTTGGCATTGACCGGTATATCCAGTTTGCCGTTTATGAGCCTTATGGGATTTTATATCAGCTGGAGAATGGGATGCTCCCGGATCACATGTGGTTCGAAGGAGCACTGGGCTATCACTTTTATGCCCTTACCAGTTTTTTTGCCTATGAAAAGTTTGCCCTCCATACGTCTCACAGCCATATCAGCCATCCAAATTATAAAGCCATGATGGAGCTGCTGGCATCCTATCTGGAACCGGGATTCCGTATTCCCATGTTAAACGATACCAATTACGGACATACCTCCTCAAGTCTTTATTTATATGAATTTGCATACCGGGAACTGGGAGGGGAAAAGCTTCTTTTTATACTGAACCAACTATATGAAGAAGAAAAGAGAGACAATCTGGAAGCCTTTATTTACGGGGCTGATGAGCTGCCTAAGTGCAGTATGGAGCCAGGGAATTATCATGTGAAAGCAGGGCAGTCAGGGAGCACGATTTTAAGAGGGAAGGATGATAGATATCTGCTGATTAAACATGACCGTTATGGCGGGGAACATGATCATTATGATCGACTTGGCATCAGTTATCTGGCTCATGGAAAGAGGATATCTCCTGATCTTGGTACTACCGGATACGGTGCGGTTATGCATTATGATTTTTATAAGAATACAGGTTCCCACAATACAGTGAACATTAACGGTGATAATCAGGCGCCGGTCAATGCAAGGCTTACCCGTTACGAAGAAAGAGATGGGGGCATATATGTGGAAGCAGAAGCGGACTGGACCATACCCTATGAAATGCCGGATAGCTTTACCATCGTTCAGTGGAAGGAAGAAACTTACCGGCCTGTAAAAATGTTGAGAAAGATCGCATGGAACGAAGATTATTTTGCAGAAGTATTCCAGGTAAAGGGGGCAGGGAAGGATCTGCCTGTGGACTGGGTCATGCATTTTTCCGGAAACCGGATCATACAGCCTGAGGGAATGGAAATAAAAAAGTTTTCTGACAGGAAGCCATATAGCTATCTTCATCACATGAAAAAGGCCGTTCTGTCAGAAAATCAAACCAGTGTGATCCATGATTATGTGGATGGAGGCATACATACGCGGGTATTTACCTGGAACCAAGGAATGGAATTGTATGATGGAATGGGGCCGGATAACCCCTCGATATCTGATATCAATTACCAGATTGAACGCGGGTATGGACCGGATCTTGTATTTGCCCATGTGATTACCAGCAGCAATGGGCCTTGTCTGATCAGGAATGTAAACTTTTCTGAAGATGGGGACTGTATCGTGATTGAAGTGGAAGGAGAAAAAGACGAAAGGAAATGGAGCAAGATCCATAAGATATAAAGAATAGAAACAGGGCGGCCCAAAAGTTGGTAATCGACTTTTGGGCCGCCTTATTTAGAAGGACAAAAACATTGTAATTAAAATGGAACCAGATATTTATTTCCTGCATATGTTAGGATATGGAAACTTTTTAAGATGAATGGAGGCAGAAGAATGTCTGATAATATTTGTTTAGCAGATTTAAAAAGGGGTCAGAAAGCAGTGATCGCAAAGCTGGCCGCCTATGATGATATGAGAAGGCGTTTACAGGATATTGGCATTATAGAGGGAACTACTGTGGAGTGCCTGGGAAAAAGTCCTTTGGGAGACCCAACGGCATTTTTAATACGGGGTGCGGTGATCGCTCTTAGGAGTGAGGATTCTGGCCGTGTTCTGGTGCAGTCAAATATAGAGGAAAAAGCGAACCGTCATTATGGGGAAGAGATGGTGGCCGCTAACCTTTCGCTGGAGGATTAGGTATGGGATTAAGCAGGGATTCAATGGGAATTAAGTCTGTGGACTGCGGTCTGGAAATTAAGAAACGGAAGGAAGAGGATAAGGTCATTGCACTGGCCGGAAATCCCAATGTAGGTAAGAGTACGGTATTTAATCAGCTTACTGGGATGAATCAGCATACAGGAAATTGGCCGGGAAAAACCGTTGCCAACGCCCAGGGCTGGTGCTCGGATGGTCAGCAGGGATATGTTATGGTGGATATTCCCGGCTGCTATTCCCTGATGGCCCATTCCACGGAAGAAGAGGTCGCCAGAGACTTTATTTGCTTTGAAAACCCGGATGCAGTAGTAGTAGTCTGTGATGCCACATGCCTGGAGAGGAACTTAAACCTGGTGCTGCAGATCATGGAGGCCACGACCAATGTGGTGGTATGTGTAAACCTTATGGATGAGGCTAAAAAGAAGAAAATTTTCTTACACCTTGATATGCTGGAACAGCGCCTGGGGATCCCGGTTGCAGGAACTGCAGCCAGAAGCAATAAAGGACTGGATCAGATCTATACCGGTTTAAAACGCTGCCTGGAACAGATAGAGGAGGAAGGGGATAAACCTGCTCTCATCCAATACCCCCAATATATTGAAAACGCCATTGCCAGGCTCCTGCCTGCAGTGGAACAATTGGCCAACGGAAAGGCAGAGGCCCGCTGGCTTTGCGCCAGACTGTTGGATGCCAATGAGAATTTGATGGAAGCCGTAAGAAAATACCGAAAGCCGGTGGCTGATTCCGAAGAAGTGGTTTCCTGTCTTGCTGAAATCTGGGAAGAATGGAAGTCTTCCGGGATCAGCCAGGAGCAGGTAAGCGACGATATGGCTACTGTTTTCATAAATAAGGCGGAAAGTTTATGCAAGGATATCGTGGAATATGAAAACCAGACCTATAACCGGAAGGATCGGAAACTGGATTGGATTTTTACTAGTAAGGCTACAGGCTTTCCCATTATGTTCCTGGTTTTGCTTGGAATCTTCTGGATTACCATAACAGGAGCTAATTATCCGTCAGAGTTAATAAGCACCGTACTGTTTAAGATAGAAGCGTGGTTGGTCGGGCTGGCTGACGCTGCCGGTGTGCCCGTGATTATCACTGAACTGCTGTTTCATGGTGTTTACCGGGTTCTGGCCTGGGTAGTAGCGGTTATGCTGCCTCCTATGGCAATATTTTTCCCACTGTTTACTCTTCTGGAGGATTTTGGATACCTCCCCAGAGTGGCTTTTAATTTAGACCGATGCTTTAAAAAGTGTTCTGCCTGCGGAAAACAGGCGCTTACCATGTGACAAAGGAAATCTATGCTTTTTTTGTTTCTTCCATGTTTAGACTTGACACTTTTTCTTTGAAATGGTATATTATTTACACGCAAACTGTAACTGAAAATAATACAGAATCACAACTAAAAACGCCGGAAATCAGTAACATATGGCACAACCTTAAAAGGAGGTACAGTATTTGGGCTTTTCTATCGACGTAAGTATTCCAGTTATGACCGTGTTTCTTCAGGGGATTATCAGCTTCTTTTCTCCCTGTGTGCTGCCACTCATCCCCCTTTACATAGGGTATCTGTCGGGAGGGACGGGAGTCCGCGGGGAGGACGGGCGGATTTATTATAAACGCAGCAAGGTTATGGTTCACACTGTCTGCTTTGTTATCGGGGTCAGCTTCGCATTCTTCCTGTTGGGGCTGGGATTCTCAGCTCTTGGAAACTTTTTTAAATCAAACCAGCTTCTTTTTGCAAGAGTGGGAGGTATCCTGGTAGTTTTATTCGGTTTATACCAGCTGGGTGTTTTTGGGACTTCTTCTGTATTGGGAAGGGAACGCAGACTGCCATTTTCCCTTAATACCCTGGCCATGTCTCCCTTAACTGCGTTAATCATGGGCTTCACCTTCAGCTTTGCCTGGACGCCCTGTGTGGGACCGGCTCTTGCCAGTGTCCTGCTTATGGCCGCCTCAGCCTCCACAAAGGCAATGGGGTTTGTCCTGATCGGAGTATATACACTGGGGTTTGTTCTGCCGTTTCTTGCGGTGGGATTCTTTACCACCACAGTGCTTGAATTTTTCAAAGCTCACGGCAATATTGCAAAGAATGGGGTAAAGGTCGGAGGAGTTCTCATGGTATTTATGGGAATTTTAATGTTCACCGGAAAGATGAATGCGGTGACCGGATACCTTTCAACCATTCCGTCCCCTGCCGTCACAGAATCAAGAGAGACGCCGCAGCCGGAAACGACTGCAGAACCATCGAAAGAAAAACCTGCAACAGAAGAAGAATCTGTTACGAAAGAAGAATCTGCATCGGAACCGGGGAATACCGGTGAGTCAGAGGAAGCGAATCAGCCTCTTCCGGCAGTTGATTTCACTTTAACCGATCAATACGGCAATACCCATTCTCTTTCTGATTATAAAGGAAAGACGATCTTTTTAAACTTCTGGGCGACCTGGTGTCCCCCATGCAGGGCGGAGATGCCGGACATCCAGAAAATATTCGAAACCGCCGATACAGAAGGGGATAATGCACTGATCATTCTGGGAGTTGCAGCTCCTAATTATGGAAGTGAAAAAGACGAAGAAGGAATTAAACAATTCCTGAAAGAAAACGGATACACCTATCCGGTTCTCATGGACACGAATGCGGAGCTGTTTGAAGCTTATGGAGTATTCTCTTATCCGACTACATTTATGATTGATAAAGATGGTAATGTATTTGGTTATGCAAGCGGCCAGCTTTCGGAAGATACGATGCGCAGCATTATAGAACAGACCATGAAAGGGCAGCGGAAATAATCCGCCGCTATCGTTAATAATAAACAGAGCAATTATGGCATTCCAAAGGGAAAAAGGATCTTTGGAATGCCATTTTTATTGGTTGGAATTACTGGAGTTCTTTTTCTCATGAGCCTTGCGCAAACGGTCCCGGTTGTAAATGAGATGAAGAGTCATGGCATCCTGTGCGGCAATGGCATCGTTTTTTTGTATGGCATTTACTATTGCCATATGTGTTCTTATGGTTTCTTCTTTTAACTCGGAATGGGTTATGTCTATAAGCATATCAATGGCATGCATAATAAGAGGCTCAAGCTGTGGTACGATGACATTTCCGCTGATCTCTGCAATCTTGGCATGGAAAATGGCATCTGCTTCTGAGTGGGATTTTCCTAAGTCGTAACATTCCGCCACCCGTTCCGCCAGGTGGAGAAGCTCCCCGGCCTGATCAGGAGTAGCCTTAGAGGCGGCCATAGCGGCGACCCTTGGCTCGATCATCATACGGAATTCTAAAAGATCAGTCACCAGTTTTTCCTTATTTTCTATAAAGGTGAATCCAAGTGGATCATCAGCAACACCTGTATTGTGGCAGACGTAGATTCCGGACCCCTGCTGAACTGTCAGGATATTGCGTGAAGCAAGAGCCCGTATGGCCTCACGCAGAGTGCTCCGTCCAACTCCCATAAGAGAGGAAAGCGTGGTTTCGTTGGGGAGCTGTGCACCTTCTTTTAATTTATGATCAATGATGTATTTGATGATTCCTTCCGCTGTTGTATCGGCGAGAGATTTATGTGATGGTGTCATGGTAAATTCCTTTCAGGTAAAGAATAGTCTCATCTGATTATAAATGCAATTTCTGATTCCTTCAAGTGCAAATGAATCAGATGTGTCTTGAGTATATGAAGTATTTGTCTGATGAATACATAAAAGAAATAGATACTATATGATAGTATGTATGAAAATATTAGGAAAATACATGAATTAATGAAATGAATGATGAAGAATAGTTGACAATCATATGATGAATTATTATAATCAAGATATAATTACAAAGATACAAAATAAAAAGTTCAAGATAAATAGGAAAGGGACATTATTATGGTTAGTCAGGAAATTCGGAAATTAGCTCCGGAAATGGACCCGCTTCGGATGGGTATGGGCTGGAAGGTAGAGGATCTTTCTAAAATGCAGATCATGGTGGAGAGCACCTTTGGAGACAGCCATCCGGGAAGTGCTCATCTGATGGAACTGGTAAATAAGACAGTGGATGGGGTAAGGGATCAGGGAGGAAAGGCAGCCAGATATTTTACAACGGATATCTGTGATGGTATGGCCCAGGGACACGACGGCATTAATTATTCCCTGGTCTCCCGTGACACGATCTGCAATATGATTGAAATTCATGCGGGTGCAACTCCATTTGACGGCGGAGTATATATATCAAGCTGTGATAAGGGGGTGCCTGCTCATCTTATGGCAATCGGCCGGGTGAATATGCCTTCCATTCTGGTGACCGGCGGTGTTATGGATGCCGGCCCGGATCTTCTTACCCTGGAACAGATTGGAAAGTACAGCGCCATGTGCCAGAGAGGGGAACTGGAACCGGAAAAGCTGGAATTTTATAAGCAGCATGCCTGTCCATCCTGCGGAGCTTGTTCTTTTATGGGAACGGCATCAACCATGCAGGTCATGGGCGAGGCCCTTGGCCTTATGCTCCCGGGATCCTCACTTATGCCGGCAACCTGCCCTGATTTAAAGGATATAGCTGAAAGAGCCGGACATCAGATCATAGAGCTTGCGAAAAAGGGAATAAAACCAAGAGATATCGTTACCATGGAATCCTTTGAAAATGCGATTATGGTACATGCAGCCATATCCGGTTCAACCAATTCCCTGATCCATCTGCCTGCTATTGCCCATGAATTTGGACTGGAAATAGATTCTGAGATGTTTGACCGGCTGCACAGGGGTGCCCATTATCTTCTTGATATCCGGCCCGCTGGAAAATGGCCGGCCCAGTATTTCTACTATGCAGGCGGAGTGCCCAGGGTCATGGAAGAAATCAAATCCGTGCTTCACCTGGATGTTATGACTGTGACAGGAAAGACTCTGGGTGAAAATCTCGAAATACTGAAACAAAATGGCTTTTATGATAAATGCGATGAATATTGTGCAAGCGTTGGGGTGAAAAAAGAAGAAATAATCCGCCCGTTTCATGATGCCATCGGAACCGATGGGGCAATTGCCATTTTAAAAGGAAATCTGGCACCGGAGGGTGCTGTTATTAAGCATACTGCATGTCCAAAGGAAATGTTTCATGCGGTGTTAAATGCACGTCCCTTTGACAGTGAGGAAGAGGCAATTGAAGCGGTCCTGAAACACCATGTAAAACCTGGAGATGCTGTATTCATCCGGTATGAAGGTCCAAAGGGAAGTGGAATGCCGGAAATGTTCTACACCTCTGAGGCGATCTCATCGGATAAAGAACTTGGAAGCACCATTGCCCTGATCACAGACGGGCGTTTTTCCGGAGCTTCCACTGGTCCTTCCATCGGGCATGTTTCTCCGGAAGCAGCGGATGGCGGTCCCATTGCGCTGGTGGAGGAAGGGGATATGATCCAAATTGATATTCCTAACCGGATTCTTGCAATTGTAGGCGTAAAGGGCCAGCGAAAGACAGAAGATGAGATGGAAAAGATTCTTAAGGAACGGCGGAACCAATGGCAGCCAAGAATTTCAAAGTACCAGTCGGGAGTATTGAAAATATTCAGTGAGCGTGCAGTATCGCCAATGAAGGGCGGATATATGGAGTAATGAAATGAAAAGAAAATGGGTATGGCAGGGGAGCTGCCATGCCTTTTTCTATTTCTTAGGATATAGTTTGAGATTAACTTATGGTGGGGGGCGGTATATGGTACAAACCTGCCTGAATAGGATTTCTCAGGAGGTGGCTGTTATGGATTTATCAGATCGGGTAACTTATGAGGAAAAAAACATGACCATAAAGGTGGAGCGGGTTTTTATTGGTGAAAAAACAGCTAAGGAGCGGGTTTTGGAATTATTGAAAAAACGCCGGGATGCCGGGGAGTTTCGGACTTGATCAAAGCCAGTCATAAACGCACCGGAGCCTGGCTCCGGATGCTTTGTACTTCTGCAAGGGAAAGCGGTTTTGAAAATTGCTGGAAGTATGTGTGTGTTAAAACAGGGCTTAATCAATCCATTAATGGAAGAGGAGGACTGGAAAGTCCTGCTTTTTTAAACCCGATTGTCAGGTTTACAGGTGAAAAGGAGTAAAAAATAAAAATTAAATGGTGCAAAATAGGAGGACACGCGGATAGATTTCGGATATATTAGTAATAGAAAAGGAGGCAAATCTTATGAAACATACAGCATATATTAAAACTGCCCTGGGTCCGATTGAAATATCTGAAGTGGATGGTTTTATTACTGAGTTGCTTTTTGTAAAAGATACCCTTAAAATTTCCGGTGAACAGAAGACCCCTTTGCTGGAGAAAGCAGAAAAGCAGATAAAGGAATATTTAGACGGGACAAGCAGGGAGTTTGATTTGCCGCTTGCTGCAAAAGGGACGGAGTTTCAAAAGACCGTATGGGATGCCCTGCACAAAATTCCGTATGGAGAAACGCGAAGCTATAAGCAGGTTGCAGAAATGATCGGAAGGCCGGACGCATCCCGGGCAGTTGGTATGGCAAATGGAAAAAATCCCATACTGATCCTGACGCCGTGTCACCGTGTAGTGGGCTCAAATGGTAAATTGACAGGCTATGCGGCAGGCCTGGATATCAAGGAACAACTACTGGAATTGGAACTGACATATGAAGGCCGTTGAGACGAAGTTCTTTGATTATGGCAGTAAGGAGGTAGAGTGCCTCTCCAATTCAGACCCGGTGTTAGGTGATGCGATGGCACGGTTCGGAAGGGTGGAGAGGGAGGTGATTCCCGAGCCCTTTGCTGCTCTGGTCAATGCGATTATTGGCCAGCTCATATCTGTAAGTTCTGCCAAAACCGTATGGTGCCGAATGCAGGAAAGTCTGGGAGATATTACCCCGGAAAACTTATCAGCCGTTTCAGCGGATGATATTCAGCGCTGCGGCATGATCATGAAAAAGGCAGTTACCATATCTGAGCTGTCAAAGGACATTTTACAGGGCAAGGTTTGTCTGGATGATCTGCGGCAACTGCCGGATCAGGAGGTTATCCGGTACTTAACGACGATAAAGGGGGTTGGGCTTTGGACGGCTGAGATGCTTCTCATTAACTGCCTGGAGCGTCCCGATGTGGTTAGCTGGGGTGATATCGCCATTCGTAGGGGAATGGAAAAACTGTATGGTTTTCCTAAGCTGACAAAGGATCAATTCGAAGTGTGCAAGAGCCGGTATTCACCCTATGGCTCGGTAGCTTCCATTTATTTGTGGAAGATATCCTTTTTATGATACAGGATACTATGGTAATAAAATGAAATATATCCATGGTACGTTAAAAAAGAAAGGAGGTGTATTGCCATGCTGACTGAGGAGGAAAAATGGAAGGCAGCACTGGAATGTGATGCATCTTATGACGGCAGATTTTATTACGGAGTAAAAACAACAGGAATTTTCTGCCGTCCTTCCTGTAAATCAAAGAGTCCTAAACGTGAAAACGTTGAATTCTTTGATACGGCAGAGCAGGCACGTGAAAGCGGGCTTCGCCCCTGTAAGCGCTGCCGGCCTGATTTGCTGGAATTTCACCCGCAGAGAGAGAATGCGGAAAAAATTAAAATAGTTTATGACCTTTATTATTCTGAAAATGATCGCTTAAGGGAGGAATTGAAAAATCTTGGGCTCAGCAGAAACAGAATCCTCCAGCTGTTTCAGAATCAATATGAAAAGACCCCGACGGAGTATTTAAATGGCTTACGTATATCCAGTGCCAAAAAGCTTCTGTCCAATACCCCTGATAATATTCTGCAGATCGCTTTACAAAGCGGCTTTGGGAGTCTTTCATCTTTTTACACACAGTTTAAGCGTGTAACAGGTATTTCTCCCAATGAATACCGGGAGAGCCTCACCGGAAAGAATGCTGATACGAATAAAGGCACACGGTAGGAAGCAGCTCCGATAGTATATGGTACAAACCTGCTGGAATAAGATTTTCCAGGAGGTGTAAGAGATGGATCGATTAACTCAGGCAGCCTATGAGAAAAAGAACGTCTTTACAAAGGCGTCAGTCTGTTACAAGGCGGCGCTTTATATGCGCCTGTCAAAAGACGACGATGGTACAGGGGAAAGCTCCAGCATCGGCACTCAGCGGAAAATGCTTCGTTCCTATGCGATAGAAAATGACTTTGAAATTTACGGGGAATATGTGGATGACGGCTACAGCGGAACCAATTTTGACCGCCCGGCCTGGAGCCGGCTGCTGAAAGATATAGATGCAAGGAAGGTAAACCTGGTAATTACCAAAGATTTATCCCGCCTTGGAAGGGATTATATCATGACAGGACAGCTTACTGAAATTTATTTTCCCTCCAAAGGGATCCGATACATAGCGGTCAATGACGGTTATGATTCCGATAGTCCGTGGAGTGACATCGCACCGTTTAAGAACATTGTAAATGAGATGTATGCCAGAGATACTTCAAAAAAGATCCGCAGTGCATTTCAGACCAAAATAAATGAGGGGGCATTTATCGGGAATTTTGCTCCCTACGGCTACCAGAAGGATCCGCAAAATAAAAACCACCTTCTTGTTGATCCCGTAGCAGCTTCCATTGTCCGGGAGATATTTGAATGGGCGGAGCAGGGGGCGGCACCATCCCAAATTGCTGTGAGTTTAAATGAGAGACAGGTGCTGACACCGGCCATGTACCGCTGCGCCGGGCGGCCTTATTTGAACCTGGATGATTACTCTAGGAGAAAGGAATGGACATCAGGCACGGTATGCAAGCTGTTAAGCAATCCCGTATATTTAGGCCACATAGTTCAGGGAAAGACTGTAAAGGTTTCCTTTAAAAGCAGTTTGACCCTTCGGAAGCCCAGGAACGAGTGGGTGGTTGTTGAGGATAAGCATGAACCACTCATTTCAGGGGAGACCTTTGAACGGGTAAGAAGACGGAGCGTTTCCCGCAAAAGCACAGCGGCAACCGATTTTACCAATATTTTTTCCGGACTTGCCAAGTGTGGGGACTGTGGAAGAAATATGTCGTCCACAGGAGCCGGTGGAAGAACAGGATCCCGCAAGCTGGTATGCGGAGGGTATAAGCTTTACGGAAAGAAAGAGTGTACGAATCACTTTATGGATTACGAACTTCTTTATCATGTGGTGCTTCAGGAAATGCGCAGCCTGCTATCATTTACGGAAAACGAAAAGGAAGAAATTGAAAAAGCCCTTCGGGAGCCTGTTTGCCCTGGAGAAATGCAGGGGGAAGAAAAGGCAGTGTTTTCACTGAAAAGAAGGGAAATAGAGCTTGGCTGCATAATCGAAAAGCTCTATGAAGACCGGGTAAACGGAAGAATCGGTGAGGATCGGTTTTATAAAATGCTGGATTCCTGTGAAAAGGAAGAAAGAAAGATTGCAGAAAGCCTGGCATTGATGGAAAAATCATGTTCTTTGGCTCAGGAAAGAGAGCCTGCTTTTGAAGGCCTGTTATCCAGCCTGTTAGATGATATAAGCCGGGGAAAAGGTCTTTCCTCCGATTTGCTGGGAAAGTTTATAGATAGAATTGAGATTTTCCAAAGCTGTGAAGGCGGAGAGGGGAAAACAGGCTGTAAATGCCAGACGATCCGAATCTGCTACAAGGTAATTGCTCCTGATGAAGAAGGGAATGGTTTAGCATAAATTTCTGCTGTCATGTGCATGGGGTTTGGATGCAATGCAGCAGGTATTATCGGCTGCCGGATCATCGATTCTCCGAGAGAGCGGCTGATTGCCATGATTACCAATAACTTTGTGCCTTGTAACGGACGATTCCCCACCATGATTGCCATTATCACCATGTTCTTCGTGGGAGGGGCAACAGGTGCTTTTTCCTCCATATTGTCGGCGGCCATCCTGTCAGGTGTGATTATCCTTGGGATTATCATGACGCTGGTCATATCAAAGCTGTTATCAGCTACCATATTAAAAGGGGTTCCATCCTCCTTTACCTTGGAGCTGCCGCCCTACCGGAGACCGCAGATCGGTAAGGTCATCGTGCGTTCTATATTTGACCGTACCCTGTTTGTGTTAGGCCGTGCTATTTCCGTAGCGGCTCCGGCCGGGCTGGTCATCTGGCTTCTGGCCAATATTAGCGTTGGTAATGCGACCCTGCTGGCCCACTGTTCCGGTTTTCTTGATCCTTTAGCCAGGCTCATGGGCTTAGATGGAGTTATCCTTCTGGCTTTTATCCTGGGTTTTCCGGCCAATGAAATCGTGGTTCCCATCATCATCATGTCTTATATGGCAGAGGGAAGCATTCGGGATATCAGTGATCTGTCCGTCTTAAAAGAGCTTCTTGTAGCCAATGGCTGGACCTGGATTACAGCAGTAAGTACCATGCTGTTCTCCCTGATGCACTGGCCTTGCTCCACCACCTGCCTTACCATCCGGAAAGAGACACAGAGCATGAAATGGACGGCTGTTTCCTGGTTGGTACCCACTGTAACCGGATTTGTGGTATGCTTTTTATTCACAACCATTGCAAGGGTTTTCCTCTGATGTTTAAATTTCCCTGTGGTTGTCTACAATAGGAGTAGAATACCGAATGGGAAAGGAGGGTGAAGCGTGAGCAGGATCTACCACGTTTACTCCCTGTCAGACCGGTTGAAAGCCAGAAAAATCGAGGGCGAGATTGCCAAGGTTGACGGGGTGAAAGATATCAGAATCTCGGAAGACTTAAAAGAAATGAAAATTGAAGTGGACAAAGGAAAAATATCCGCTGTCATGGAGCGGGTGGTTAACATCTGCAGCAGGATATCCTATGGATGTGAAGTGAAATATAAGTTTATTTAAACAGGACATTGAAAAAGGCGGCCAACGGGGCCGCCCTTTTTCATCTGAAAGGATTAGTGAGCATTCTTTGCATAATCACCAATTTTTTTATCCATGTTAGAAATATGTTTTGTGAGCCAATCCACTACCATTTGATTGGCGTTCAAAATCACCAGAAGATTGCCCCCGGAAGATTTATATTCATTCCTTAATTTCTCCAGCTGCGCAATGAAAGCGGTATGAGCCTGCTTTTGCTCCGCATAACCAGGGTAATGAATGCTCATCATGTATTTTTCTTCGTCAGCAAAATGTTTTTTTGTATAATCATCCAAAAAATCAAGAAGCTCTCCAACGTATTCCTTTGCGCGGTTGTTTTTCCCTGCTTCAAACAGTGCTTCTGCTTTTTCAAACCACTTTTTATGCTGATCATCAATCATTGATATCCCTACGGATAAATTCGGTGTCCACGGCATAACAATTCCTCCTAATGTTTTTAAAAATTTACATCTTCTTCCATTCTATACCAGAATTTCCAAAAGTTCAACCGTAGATATAAGCAGAAAGTACAAATCAGAGAAAATGCGGACATTTTATTATAAAATTCGGATCCAAAGGAAACGGTGGAAAACCACGTTCAAAATAAGCAGATGAATTGACGTTCCTTCCCGGTAATGCTATAATTTTTACTTAGTATGTAGTAAATAAGATAGAACCCTATGGGGATGCCATTATGCCCAAAAGTATAGGGCAGGAAAGAGGAAACATGGAGACAGAAGGAATCCGTCTGAACAAATTTTTAAGTGAAGCCGGGGTATGTTCCCGAAGAGAGGCGGATCGCTTCATTGAGGCTGGGAAGGTCTGTATAAACGGACAGGCGGCTAAGACCGGCCAGAAAGTTTTACCTGGTCAGTCAGTTACAGTAAACGGACGCACCATTCACGCAGGAAAAGGAGATAATAGCCATAAGGAAGAACCGGTCCTTCTGGCAGTTCATAAACCCAAAGGCATTGTATGCACAACCTCGGATAAAGACCGTGCACCCAACATTGTGGATATGGTGGATTATCCAGTGAGAATTTACCCCATCGGCCGCCTGGACAAGGATTCCGAGGGGCTGATCCTCATGACCAACCAGGGCACTCTGGTGAATAAGATGATGCGCAGCGGAAATGCTCATGAAAAAGAATATCTTGTAAAGGTCAACCGTCCGATAACCGATGAATTTATCCGGAATATGAAAAAGGGAGTATTCCTGCCGGAGCTAAATGTGACCACCAGACCATGCGTTATAAAGAAAGCCGGTGAAAAAGCGTTCCGAATCATTTTGACCCAGGGGTTAAACCGCCAGATCCGCCGAATGTGCGGACAGCTGGGCTTTGAAGTACGGATGCTAAAACGATTACGAATAATGAATGTTGAACTGGGAGAGTTAAAGCCCGGAGCTTACCGGGAGCTTTCTAAAAGGGAGTACCACCAGATGAAAGAGGCCTTAAAAGGCTCGACGAATCGTTCCTATAAAGAACAGAAAAAGGAGATATCTGATGGACGCTAACATAAGCAGAATGAAAGAGTTGATTGCCGTCTTGACGGCAGCAGGAAAGGCTTACTATCAGGAGAGCCGGGAAATCATGAGCAATTTTGAGTATGACAGGCTTTATGATGAGTTAAAGGAGCTGGAAGAGGAGACTGGAATCATACTTTCCCAAAGTCCGACGCAGTATGTAGGATATCAGGCTTTAAGCGAGCTTCCCAAAGAGGCCCACGAAACCCCAATGCTTTCCCTTGATAAGACCAAGAGCACGGAGAGTCTGCAGGAGTGGCTGGGCGGCCAGACCGGAGTGCTGTCCTGGAAGCTTGACGGTCTGACCGTAGTTCTTTCCTATCACCATGGAACCCTTCAAAAGGCCGTGACCAGGGGAAACGGAGAGATCGGTGAAGTTATCACAAATAATGCAAAAGTATTTTCTAACATTCCTTTAAATATATCCCATCAGGGAGAGCTGGTTTTACGTGGAGAGGCAGTAATTAAGTATTCGGATTTTAACCGGATCAATGAAGAGATCGAGGAGGTTGCTGCCAAATACAAGAATCCAAGGAATTTATGCAGCGGATCCGTAAGGCAGTTAAATAACCAGATCACAGCTAAGAGAAATGTGAATTTTAAAGCATTTGGCCTGGTAACGGCAGAAGGCGTTGACTTTAAAAACTCCAGAAAAGAGCAGTTTGAATGGTTAAAGAGACAGGGCTTTGATGTGGTAGATTTTAAAATGGTGACCAAAGATACCCTGCCTGAGGCGGTAGAAGAGTTTTCCAAAGCCATTTCCAGCTATGATATTCCATCAGACGGCCTGGTGCTTTTGATAGATGATATCGCTTACGGAGAATCTCTTGGCCGTACATCCAAATTTCCCCGTAATGCCATTGCCTTTAAATGGGCCGATGAAATCAAGGAAACAAAACTTGATCACATCGAATGGAGCCCATCCAGAACCGGGCTCATTAACCCGGTGGCAATCTTTGACCCGGTGGAACTGGAAGGAACCACGGTGAGCCGGGCCAGCGTTCACAATCTAAGCATTATGGAGGCATTGGAGCTGGGAGAGGGAGATGAAATTACGGTTTATAAAGCTAATATGATCATTCCCCAGATTGCCGATAACCTGACAAGAAGCAAAAAAATACAGATCCCTGAACAATGTCCAGTCTGCGGCGGTAATACGGAGATCCGCAAGGTGAATGATGTCAAGAGTTTATACTGCACCAACCCGGACTGTCAGGCCAAACGGCTGAAAGGTTTTACCCTTTTTACGAGCAGGGATGCATTAAACATTGATGGATTATCAGAGGCGACTCTGGAAAAATTCATCGGAGCAGGGTTTATCCGGGAATATGCGGATATTTTCCATTTGGAACAGCATGAGGAAGTTATCACCCAGATGGAGGGATTTGGAAAAAAATCCTACGACAACCTGATAAGAGCCGTTAAAAAAGCTTCCCATACCACCCTTCCGAGGCTGATCTATGGTCTGGGGATCGCTGGAATCGGATTGGCTAATGCCAAGATGCTGTGCCAGGAATTCAAGTTTGATTTTGAGAAGATGCGTGCCGCTGGGGAAGAGGAGCTGACCGCAGTCCCGGGAATCGGCAAGGTGTTAGCGGATGCCTGGATCACTTATTTTAAGGAAGAAAAGAATAATGAGATGGTGAACCGCCTGATGTCTGAAGTAACCATTGAGAGCGATATGGAGGCCAGGGGGGACGGAATCTTTGAAGGTATGGTATTTGTCATTACTGGTTCTGTGAACCACTATGAAAACCGAAAAGCCCTTCAGGAGGCTATTGAAGCCCACGGAGGCAAGGCTACCGGTTCGGTGACCTCTAAGACAACCTATTTGATCAACAATGATACTACGTCCAATTCCTCCAAGAATAAAAAGGCAAAGGAACTTGGAGTGCCCATTATTTCAGAAGAGGATTTCATAAAAATGCTGGAGGAATAAACTATGCCGATTAAAGTACAAAAGGATTTACCTGCAAAAGCCATACTGGAAAAAGAGAATATTTTTATGATGGATGAGGACCGTGCTTTAAGCCAGGATATCCGTCCTCTTCAGATCTTGATCATTAATCTCATGCCTGTAAAGGAAGAGACAGAGACTCAGCTTCTTCGGGCCCTATCCAATACTCCGCTGCAGGTGGACTGTACCTTTTTGATGCTGGAGAGCCATACCTCCAAGAATACGTCAGCCAGCCATTTAAATAAATTTTATGTTTATTTTGATGAGGTAAAGAAAAGTAAATTCGACGGTATGATCATCACCGGTGCGCCTGTGGAGAACATGGAATTCGAAGAGGTGAATTACTGGGAAGAGTTAAAGAAGATCATGGAATGGAGCAAAACCCATGTGACCAGTACCCTCCACATCTGCTGGGGGGCCCAGGCAGGGCTTTATTACCATTATGGCATACAGAAATACAAGAGAGAGAGTAAACTGTCAGGCATTTACCGGCACAAGGTTTTGGACCGGAAGGTCCCCCTTGTCCGCAGTCTGGATGATTATGTGATGGCTCCTCATTCCCGCTATACAGAGGTAAGGAGAGAGGATATTGAGAAGCAGCCGGAGCTGGTGATTCTTGCGGAATCAAAAGAGGCCGGTATTCTTCTGGTGATGAGCCGTGACGGAAAGCAGGTATTTGTCCAGGGGCATCCGGAATACGACCGTATGACTTTAGACGGGGAATATCACCGGGATCTGGATAAGGGATTGGAGCCTGAGATTCCATGCAATTATTATGAGAATAATGATCCGGATACGGTGCCGGTGCTTAATTGGAGGAATGTAGCGAATACCATGTATGGGAACTGGCTGAATTTTTATGTATATCAGATCACGCCTTATTTGCTGGAGGTGGAGGAATAAAAATCCTTTATTTTACAAGGTTTTTAGCATTTTTAATTAATTTATTGTAATTTGAAAAGTGTCGTAAATTATCGCAGGATAACAGCATTTATCATAGAAATGGGAGTAGAAATAGGGGTAGATTCACTTGCAAAATGGGGGTAGATTTTCAAGAACAATTCAGTAATGTTTTTATCATATAAATAAGTTCTTTGTTAATTGTAATGGCACAATTGATCAAGGGCTTATTTATATTGTAAAACTGTAAAGTCATATTCCATGTATAAGAAATTCTAACTTAAAAAAGTCTGATTACCTTAAATGCCTTTACCATAATTACCCATTGTATAGATTTGGTAATATTACATATTATTATTTATATGAGACCCAATCGAATTTCAACTAAAGATGAGACTGTTCAAAGCGGCATAAAATCAGATTCCAAATATGGTAGAAGAGAGTAGTAATCAAATAAAATGTCCAACATGCGGCTCTACTAACATAGAACGTATTTCAACTGCATCCAATAGATTTTAACGAATCCAATATCTCGTATATAGGAGAACAGGAACTTATAAATCAATTAGCAATTCTTGAAACAGAAGGATTTATAACGGTTAAATTTTTGACTCCCAAGAGAGACTTGTCTTACTATATTATAATTATACTATACGATGTGACTTTGAATTATTTCGATAATAAAAAACAATCTAAAACAATTCAAAGAAATCAATGGATTCAATTTTGGATACCTGTTGGGATTTCTGCCGCAGCTCTAGTAGTGTCTATCGTAGCCTTAATAATAGGACTATAATAGAAATCATCAGTGATATAGCTGATATTAAATTTGGTATCCACCAAAACTTTTCATAAAAATTTTTCTGCAAGGTTATTTAACTCCAATCTAACTGAGCGTTTTATTTAAAAGCCGCTTATGATATTGTTAGGCGGTAGGAGAGTATAAATGCCCACACTGCATCTCCACCGACTTAAAGAAAATTTTTTTCTCAAAAGCAAGAAGTGTAGCACTTTTTTAGAATATTTGCTGTAGGTAAGGTAGGCAAACAATGGCACTGTAATAATTGTAAGTGTGATTTTAAATATTTAAAAGAGTAGGAGATTATTCCTACTCTTTCGTTAGTCTAGCGCATATCCATGCTCATCTCATAAGCCTGACAGATATTACCGCCAAAATCATACTCTGCCAATTTATTCTTCACATTTTTCTCAAATATCACCTCTGATTTAAATGGATCAAGATGAATCACTATTGCTTTTATGTATTTTTCCATCATGCTACCTCCAACTCTTTAATCTTGTATAGGAGATTAGTATCAAATTTGTCTAATACATTTTTTCTTCCATTAGTTGTATATTTGACACTGGACAAATGTCCACTTTTAGACTTCGATGTGATTACCTTGAACATACCATTGTTTATGTACTGCGTACTGATTATTCGGGCATATTTGACTGCCTCAGCCCAGAAGAACAGGAGACCTTTGGGAATTATCTTGCCCGTATGATGTCCAGGGGTGGCTAATTTGGCCTCCATCCTGTTATAATGTGATAAAACAGGATACTAAAAATTTTTTAGGTACGCTAAAATTAATTGTGCACTATGCCAAATTTTCAAATGGTATTTAAGTTACAATGTCCATTGTAGGAGTGAATCCTTAGTGATAAGATTATTATATAAAAAAATATTTAGATATAAGAGGAGTTTGCTAGTGAAAAATTCAGACATGTTTAAACGTTATGGACTGTTTATTGCAGGAGTTATATTCAGTGCATTGGGAATCAGCCTTATAACGAAAGCAGGGCTTGGTACATCACCGATTACAAGCCTTGCTTTTGTGTTGACCTTTATCTTTCCTGAGAGCCTGGGCGTATTTACAATGATGGTTAATTTTGCTATGTTTCTGCTTCAGGCAGTTCTTTTGGGAAAAACCTTCAAGAAGATCCAGCTTTTGCAACTTCCTGCCGCACTTCTGTTTTCCCTGTGCATTGACGTATGGATGTATCTGCTCTCCTTCTGGAAGATGGGAAATTATCTGGGTGAGGCTCTGATGTTGCTATTTGGCTGTGTATTCTTAGGCTTTGGAATATCACTTGAAGTGATTCCCAATGTGCTTATCCTGCCTGGAGAAGGTCTGGTAAGGGTGATAGCAGGGCTTACAGGCTGGAGGTTCGGCAGGGTTAAGACCGGATTTGACCTGAGTATTGTTATCAGTGCTGTGATTGTGTCTGTACTTGTGACAGGCAGCGTGCTGGGAATCAGGGAGGGAACAGTGATCGCTGCTCTTATTGTTGGAAGTATTTCTAACTTTTTTATAGATAAGGTATCTGGCCTGCTTGCAGGGTGGATTCCCGCTTATACCAATACAAAAGATGTCTGTCTGTAGGTGTTGTTTCTGTTGGTCCGCCGGAACCGGGTACTTCTGACGGTCTTTGCAACGCCCCTACCAATCTCTGTCGAACAAAAAGAGCCAGTCTAATGACTGACTCTAAATTTAGTTGCTAATTTTCTATTTAATTAAATATTTCAATGTAATCGATATCAGAAAATCTTAATGTAACAATAGCAGAATCATCTTTAATATGACTTGGTTCGTTTTTACAAGCTATGTTCGATTCTTTATCAAACTTTGCAAATCCACTCAACGCCAACCATGTATCGCCACCGTTTTCATCGTGATTTTTATGATGCCCAATTATGTAGTAATCTTTGCCCTTAAAATATACTTTAAGATTCGAACCCTTTTCCAAATCTAAAACATCTCTCCAAATATCATCATTTACAGTCTTATGAAATAGTTTTATCACAATATTTTTAAACCATGTTCTTTGTATAATTATCGATTTTGGTTGTGTTCTGCCATAAAGACAAAGCAAATTTAATTGAAAGTGAAATAAAGAATTATATCAACAAACCATATCAATTAAAAGAATTTTCAACGTTATTAGACCATATCAAAGGAAAGGGCGGTTTTTGCTCCGACTATAATTTGAAAAAGGATTTTTTCTGGGACTTTGATACAGGAGAGAACGGTGACTGGATGGGATTCTTTTCTATGGATAAATTAACACCTAATATGTTTTTTAAAACATAGAGAACTATTCATCGAAGACGAACAGAAAAATTTATATCAAATGGAAAATCTTTATGTTGGTTCCTATCTTGATAAGTTAATCAAAGACGCGTTATGGTAACTTTTAATCTTGTGAATCCTTCGGTAAGTCAACATATTGAAGATTGGGAAAGAGAAGTCTGGGATTATACAGAAGTGGATAATTTTATAAAAAGACTCTCATTGATATGAAATTGTAATTTTATAAGGAGAGGGCACTATGGAAATACATGTAACTGATTTTGACGGTTTCTTTCATTCTTCATATTCTGTAATAGTAACTAAAGAAGAATATGAAAATAGATGTACAAACGAACATGGATATAATTTTATAAAGCATGATGGTTTGCTTTATGTGACTGATTATCCGGAACCCGAAATTGAATATGTTAGTTGGTCGGTAATTCGTTCTGAAAAACAAATTGAAGAAGCATTCAATCCTGATAGATTTTATTTTGAGAATTGGGGATCAGAATAAATAATAGATTTCAAGCGGAAAATGTCAGATATATATTTAAAAAGATAAGGCCCTAGCACGAGCTAGAGCCAAAATTATCAATAATGCTGTCCACAACTCAAACATACTACACTATAACTTGAGCATTGAGAGCATTTAAAATAATAAGTACTACCTTTACACCAAGAATTAGTGCAGTCATTTGCTCTTGTAATTTGTTGCATTGCACCATGAGAACTGTAAATACAATAAGGCCAATTCGATGCTTCTACTGAATTTGCTGGAATAAGAGTAATTCCTAATAAAATAGCAGTAGATGCCAGTCCCATAAAAATACGTTTTTTCAATTTCTTCGTCATATAATCTCCTCCATTTTATATGAAAATATTAATGGTTACAATAATAATTATATGAGCACATTTGGATAATTATGTTGGATTGTAATTAAATTAAGATTCACCTCACTATGTCAAAAATGTAAAAGAAAAAGATAAAATTATTAATATAATTACATTAAAAATATAATTCAAGGAGGAATAAAGTATGAGTCAATTATGGAATTACATTATAAGCAAGTTTCCAACGGAACTTGAAACATCATTTGCCCGTGATATGCTTGATAACATTTTAGAAGAGTCAGAAAAGATTGAAAATATAGCAGAAAGATGCGACTGGCTTGCTAAAATGATTCCTCAGATCAGCTCAACAGAAATAAGAGATATTTTGTTACGATGAAAAGCACATTTTATAGTAAGGAGGACATATGGGATCGTTTTACCTTTTAATAGTAAGTGTTTCTATAGGCACGTTAATAGGGTATTTTATTTCTCGTCTGACTTGTAGAGGAGAGCATAAAAGGGAAGGGAATTATAATGAATTTGGTAAGAGATACGACAAGTGATTATAGCTGCTCATATAGCTATCGACGCATTGAAAGGCGAAAACAAAGACGAAATTTCATAATATGGGACCGAGTCGTAGGAAGCATTTTATTATTGCTTTCTTTTTTAATAGATCCATGTGCTGGCAGTGGGGCGACTTTGAGGGCCGCTATGGAATTAGGTAGGAGCAGTTATGGATTTGAGGTTTCAAAGGAATTCTACAGAAAATCAAAGGAAGAAATGCTTATTTATACCCCTGATCCACAAATGGATATAACAGACTTCCCGGAGTTCATGCCAGCGGAAGCATGATCTGGTAAACGAAGATTACAATGAAAAATCAAAAAATCGGAGGTGAACTATGTTTATATATATTATATATATCATCGGATCAAATCATAAATTCCAAGGCCAAGCAGGAATAGGCCAAAGGTAAGCAAAAGCAAATTCATTAGCATAGAGGTTGATGAAAACTTTTTAACTATAAAACTTTCCAATACTGACTTAGGGTATCTATTGAAAAACAGCTCGAACAAACTGCAAAATTAAGATTAGGGTGTGAGAATAATTCAGAATAATTAAAACACTTAATTTTCCTTGCAGTGAATATAGTACCCTCCGCGCATCATAGAAATGCCAGCAATATAAAGTACATTATTTAAGCGAAAGGTTATAGGTTTTTGGGTACTTACGAAATCTAGTTTCTCGCCGGATGATATTGCATAATTTTCTATGCATGAACAAATTACTTTTGCAGATGGATATGTTAACGAATCTTCTAAATCGATTTGAAAGCCTTTTTTTAACATAAAAACTCCTTTCAGTGAATTATTCTCACATATAGATTATACAAGAAAATAGAAATAAGTTAAATATTGAAATTAAGATTTAACGTATTATGAACGTTGAAAGCTTAATATTGATAGTTAGTAGAATTTGTTGTATTCTTACATGTAGACAAATAGCAATTTATTGATATAGGAAGGTGAATTATGAGATTGAGGTTTATAAAGGCTGAAAAGAAAGATGCCGATTTATTAATAAATATTTATAATGCAGCATTCTATGATGATTATGTAAAATATGGAGAGTGCCCTGCTTATGGAAAAACAAGAGGAGAAATGGAAGCATCAATTGAAAAGTTCCCGAAGCAAATTATTTTTAACGAAGATAATCCCATTGGAATCATTTCACTTGTTGACAGAGGAGATGGAGAGTATTATTTGGGCTGTCTTTGCATTATTCCTGAATATCAGGGCAAGGGAATAGGAACACATGCATTTCATTATATGATAGACTTATATAATGATTGGAAAAAGATAACATTGGTAACCCCTGCGGACAAAGAGGAGAATATAAAGTTTTATACAGTAAGATGTGGCTTTATAATAGATGGCACAGAAATGGATGGAAATGTTAGATTAGTGCATTTTTTATTAGAGCGGTAAATCTCAATTTCTATAATATCAGAATTAAGTTGGTGGTTTTTTTATTGTAATTAATCAACAAAACTGAAATTTAACGTATTAATGTACATCGAAAATTATTGATAGTCAGAAGAGTTTTTTGTATTATTGAATAAAGGTATGCGGAATTCGGAACTCTAAAAGAGGTAGAATGTAACTGTTTAAGCTAACTCAACCGTTGGTTTGTTCAATGTCTTATTGAGATTTGGTAATATAAAGGCAAGAAAGGAGGATTCCCTATGGATCAGATTAAAATTGGAAAATTTATTGCTTCTTGCCGAAAGGAGAAAAATCTGACACAGGCTCAACTTGCCGAGAAACTAGGAATTACAGACAGAGCGGTATCAAAATGGGAGACTTCGAAAAGTATGCCAGATACCGGATTAATGCCAGAACTATGTGAACTTCTTGGAATAAGTGTTAACGAGCTGCTCAGTGGGGAAAAGTTAAATCTTATGGAAGATTACAGAAAAAATGCAGAATTAAATTTACTGGCGCTCAAAGAAATGGAGGAGAGCAAAAATAGAGAGCTTTTGAATCTAGAATGGGTTATTGGGTATATGGGAACAATACCGTTTTTGATTTTGATATTCACAGCAAGTTTTGGCAACGTACCGACCATTATTCGTGCTATTTTGATTGGATTGGCTATTGTACTTTTCATACCAGCCATATATTTTTCCCTAAAACTGGAGCGTGATGCAGGATATTATGAATGCCAGCATTGTCATGAGCGATATGTGCCAACTTTAAAACAGGTAGTGTTTGCACCACATAACGGAAGAAAACGCTATATGAAATGCCCAAAATGTGGGAAAAGGTCTTATCAAATAAAAGTGCTGACGAAATAATAAAAAATCCAATTAATCATGAACTACTAACTATCGATATCAGTTAGTAGTTTTTTTATACATTAAACTTATGTTGTATGGAGGATAAAAAAACTCCCTGCAAGCTTTGCTTACAAGGAGTACTTTATAATTTCTCGCTTGTTGTCAGAGGTTATCTTCCGCAACCACGACCGCCGGACCCTCTTCCGCCAAAGCTGCCGCCGTTTGCTACACAGTAATCGAACATTTCTACATAATTCCCCTGTCAGCAGAAGTAATATCCCCGTCTGCTATCGCCTTGTCGAGATTGGCCTCAAAATCTTCTTTGCTTAAAAAGTTTCCGTTGGCATCTCTCATCAGGTCATACCCTAAGCCGCCGCAAGCGCCATAGGCGGCAGCCTCTGTTTTTCTGTAATGTTTTGCTATCAATAGTATAAGGGTATTATTTATTGATTGAATCAATGAATAGTACTCTTTTTTTTATGAATTTAAATGCATTAGAAGCATAGAAGCATATATAGAAGATAAGAATATTAAAATCTTAGTAAGTTTCAATTTATCAGAGTAAATGGAGTTGATGATGAAGGATACGTGTTATTCTTATGAAGAAGCTCAAGAACCACCAGAAGTCCTAATACGTGCACCTACATAAAAGATTGTCAGATTATTGGAGACAATATAGATAAATTGGAGGTAATCTGAATGATAATAATGTTACCATTGGACATAATGTGAATAATATATAATAGGGAGAAATAAGGAGGTGATTTTATGCGAGGTTATTTGTCCATTGGAATATTTTTCATCGGAATAATCTTGGCTGCTTATATTGGATATTGGAGTTTGTTCATTAAGCCTATTATGGTTTGTGTATCGGCATCAAAGGCAGGAGTGCTGACATCTGCAATGACGACGATGACAATAATAAAATGTGCTGTATCATGGTTGGTTGCGGGTGTGATTTTCGGATTAGGATATATTGCTGCAATAATAATAAGTCATAAATAATCAGGGACGCAGAAATGGAGGAAGGAACGATGTTAAACGAAGAGGTACAAGCATGGGTAGACTTGGGGTTTTCAGAGGAAGAGGCAATTACTATGGTAAATACAATGAAAGCCAGGTCTGATGATGCTGAAATAAAAGACGACGACTCTATGACTCCTTTTACTGAATCGTAATGTCGTAAAGTAGTACCCAATAAAATAGAGGAGGCAAAGAATATTAAAGGAATTATTTACGCCGATGTTATGGCAAGGAAATGCCAAGTGGTTACGCCCTGGCTTATAAAAAGACTGGTATTTATTCAATTAAGGAATGAATAACCAGTCTTTTTTTACCTCATTAAGTAAGTTCCCAACCTCAATCCCCAAAAAGGCATGAGTGGTGGATGGGGATTTAAACTGGAAATGACAGGAACGAAAAAACCAGAGATGAGAATATCCATATATATGCAATTGAACCATTTTTTGCGCGTTGTTCAAGGAATAACCAGCATGTTATACTTGTGAAAAACTAAGAGAGAAAAGGATCATATGATGAACAAAAGTATTATGAAGAAACTATTTCTGTCTGTTCCCGTTTTTATGGTGATCATTCTGAGCTGCTATATAAGCAGGGGGGTATTTTCTGAAAAGCCTAACAGAATTTCCTCAGAATCTTCCCAAGACTCCACAACCGTTACGGTAGCAGACACTCAGGTACCTCTTTCCCCGAAAGTTACTTCAGATAATCCTGAAACGGCTGCTGTCCTTGCCGCAGAGGAATCATTAACACCGCCCGCAACGGAACCGTCTGCTTCGACTGCAGCGGAATCATCTGCTCTGCCCGCAACAGAATCCGCTAACCTGCAGACTGGTAAATTAGTTGGATATTATGCAGCATGGGCGGCCTATTATAATTACTATCCAAACCAGATCGATGCCGGGAAGCTGACCCATATTAATTATGCTTTTGCCAACATTGGCTCTGACTTAAAGCTGACCCTGGGATATCCTGACGTGGATTCTTCTAACATAAAGCTTTTGAATTCCTTAAAACAGACCAATCCGAATTTAAAAACAATGATTTCCGTCGGAGGCTGGAACTGGTCCGGGAAGTTCTCGGATGCGGCTCTGACAGAGGAGTCCAGAACTGCATTTGCAGACAGCTGCGTAGATTTCATTAAAAAATACGGATTTGACGGAGTAGACTTAGACTGGGAGTATCCGGTCAGCGGAGGTCTGGCGGCGAATTCCAGGCGTGGGGAAGATAAACATAATTTTACTCTGCTTCTTAAAAAGATCCGGGAAAAACTGGATGAGAAAGGTGCTGCTGACAATAAGCATTACTTACTGACCATCGCAGGAGGAGCGGATACTTCTTACATAAACAATGTGGAGCTGTCAAAGCTTGCTCAGTACCTGGATTATGCAAATATCATGACCTATGATCTACATGGTTACTGGGATACGAATACAGATCTCCTTGCTCCTTTATATGACAATGATGATTCTTCTCCCCAGTATAAAGCGAGTGTGGATCGAGGTGTCAATGCCTGGCTTAGTGCCTCTTTTCCGGCTGAAAAGCTGGTAATGGGTATCCCGTTTTACGGATATTTATATTCTTCTGTAAATAATTCAAACAATGGATTGTACCAGACCTTTGGTGGTTCCAATTCTATCGGATATCAGGATATTAAAGAAAACTATTTAAATAAATCAGGCTATACCAGCCATTTCCATTCCCAGTCAAAGGTTCCCTGGCTCTTTAATGGTACGATCTTTATCAGCTATGAAGATCCGAAGTCCATAGGCTATAAATCAGATTATATCAAATCAAAGAAGTTGGGCGGAGCTATGGTTTGGGAGCTGAGTCAGGATCCGAAGGGAGAACTTCTCAGTGCACTGTATCATGGATTAAAGTAAAAAAAAGAAGGCGTCAGCCCCATATCCCAGACAGGGAATATGGGACTGGCGCCTTCTTTTTATCCAGCCGGTCCATATAAAGATTCTTTTACTTTTCCAGAGTGCTGAGTCCGGCAACTTCATCTACGGGAAGAGAAAAAGCAATGGCATGTTCTCCGGTTTCCTTTAGCACCGTTTCGCAGATGGATTTAAGAACCGCCTGTTTATCCGTTAAGGGAACCAGGATGAGGAGAATTTCCTTCTCGCTGGAAAGAGTCAGACCAAAAAGCTTTTTTGAATCATCAGCAAGTGCTTCTCTGGCCTTGACCAGGGTTCCTCCCTTGCAACCGGCATTTCTGGCAGCTTCCATAATAGGAGCGGAAAGGTCGGTATTGATGACAGCAGCAATTAGTTCGTATCTGATCGTATCTGACATAGAGCGATCCTCCTTGTGATAATCTGTGGATGTGGGCATATCCCCGGCTGACGGGGCAGTTTCTAATATACTGGAAGCTGCGGCGCTGATCCCTGACAGGGGGATGGTAAATACAATGCCATAGCCTGGTTTTTCAAGCTCTAATTTTTCATGCAGAGCAGATAATAAGCGCTTGGTAGCCGCTTCCTCCACAATTCCGATAACCAGATCTTTTTCCGGCTCATCAAACCCAAGGCAATCCCTGATTGCAGAGCTTGCGGTCCCATGTCCTCTGGTAATGAGAAGCAGTTCCTGATGATGCTCTCTAAAAACGGAAGCTGCCTTTTCGCCCTTTCCCCTGGCAACGATAATCGTTATCCAGTTTATTTTACGATTGGAAGTCATCAGCCTCCTCCTTTCCTAAGTCAATAAATTCAAGATCCATATTAAGAAGCGGCGCATTCGCCGGAACGTTCGCTTTTTTAGTTTTGTAGTTATAGGAGACGCCGATGAGCTGAATGATGATCAGGGGAGTCATGGCGACCATGGCTACGATACCAAAGGCATCGGTCACAATATTTCCACCCAAAGCCTCACAGGCTCCCATGGCAAAGGGAAGCAGGAAGGTAGCCGTCATAGGACCGGAAGCCACACCGCCTGAATCAAAAGCAATGGATGTAAAAATCGGCGGGACCACAAAGGAAAGGCCAAGAGCCAGGGCGTAGCCGGGAAGCAGGAGGGCCAGTAGCGGCAGGCCGGTCATGACCCTTATAATTGACAATCCAAGAGAGATAGCCATGCCGATGGATAATCCGGTCATCATTGTTTTTTCCGAGATGGAGCCTCCTGTAATGTCCTCTACCTGTTTATTTAAAACCTGTACGGCCGGTTCTGCTTTTACGATAAAGTACCCAATAAGCATGCCGATGGGAACCATGACCCAATTATAAGGGAGTGAGGCAAGCTGCTGTCCCAGATAATTACCGGCAGGCATAAAGCCTACGTTGACGCCGGTAAGGAAAAGCGTCAGTCCGATGTAGGAGTAGATGAGTCCTACCAGGATTTTGATTAACTGTCTTTTTCGCAGCTTCAGAAAGAAAAGCTGGAATATGATAAAAAACAGCAAAACAGGGAAAAGAGCCAAGAAGACCTCCCAGGCATAATCAGGAAGTTCATGCTGAAAAGCCAGCCAAAGATCCTGGGAATTGTTTATGGAAGGGATCATCAAGGGTTCATAATCGGTGGCAGAGGATTTATAGGCCAGTCCCAGTATCATAACGGAAAGAATCGGTCCTATGGAACATAGGGCGACCAGGCCGAAGCTGTCGCTATCCGAATTCTTACCACGCCCGATGGTTGAGAGACCCACGCCAAGAGCCATGATAAAGGGCACCGTAATAGGGCCTGTTGTGACGCCGCCGGAGTCAAAGGCCACAGCCAGAAATTCTTTTGGAACAAAAGCGGATGTAATAAAGAGTATGGCATAGCAGATCATAAGGATATGGGATAAGCTCCATCCAAACAGGGTTCTTAAAAATGCAATTGCCAGAAATACCCCTACTCCTGCGGCCACAGAAAGGATCAGGACCATGTCAGGAACTGCGGGCGTCTGTCCCGCCAGGACCTGAAGGTCCGGTTCTGCGATGGTAATAATGAAACCAATGATAAAACAGGCAAAAACAATCAGCGGCAGCTTTTTGGATTTTGCCAGGTGGGCACCCGCTTTTTCCCCGATGATCATCATGGACATGTCGACACCAAGTGTAAAAAAGCCCATTCCAACGGTTAAAAGGGTTGCACCTACCAGAAACAGCATCAGTGGGTCAAGAGGCATGGGAGTGATGGTTATGCACAAGATCAACACGATACATGTAACGGGCAGGACAGATGATAGGGATTCTACTATTTTTTCTTTTAATTTTTGATTCAAAGAGATACCTCCTGTTGTCCGTTTTTAATGATAGGGATTCTTAAGAATGATAATTTGCACAGAATTGTGCATGAGCCTGCAGACTCTTTTTAGATCATGACTAGTTTAACACATAATTAGTTGCGAGTGCAACTAAAATCTTTATGAATAATTAATATCACTGGAAAAAGTTGTCAGTGGTTCACAAATGTACAATTACCAGTCTTACTAATTTCATATCCCTTAAATGGAAGGAGACTGTTTTTAAATTCCTTAGAACCTATCGTGCCGGCAATTCTTTGAAAGGAT
This sequence comes from [Clostridium] celerecrescens 18A, assembly GCF_002797975.1. NCBI lineage: Bacteria > Bacillati > Bacillota > Clostridia > Lachnospirales > Lachnospiraceae > Lacrimispora > Lacrimispora celerecrescens. Next base: position 157,214 of record NZ_PGET01000001.1, read on the forward strand.
GGATGGTTCAAGGCTTCTATAGAAAAGACTAAATCCATGGAGGCGGAGGTCAAAGGGATATAATCCAGCTGGGGGTATGCTGCCAGGTGGGAGATGTCACCGATGCCCGCATCAGCGGCTCCCGATGCAACCGCATTTGCGGCTGACATATGGGAGAGGCATTCTTTCTGGTATCCGGAGATAGCGGCCTTATCAATGCTTTGTGCTGAAAGGCCGGAGTCCATATAGATCCGGTACCCGTTTCCTTTTTCCCGGTTTATGAACCGGATATCCGGCCGGCATAAATCCTTTAAGGTGTGTATGCCCTTTGGATTTCCTTTTCTGATATAAAAACCTGCTAAAAGGCTGCAGATATGGATGATTATTGCTTCCTTTCCTGGCAGCAGGCTTTGAATCTGCTGGATTTCCTGCCCTTCCCGGCTGATGCAGAAAGAGGTGAGGGCCATATGGGTCTTTTCATAGTACAGGGAATACAGGCTGTTATATTCATTCATATAGGAATGCAGGATGGGAAGGCTGTCCGGATGCAGGCTCAGCTGGCTGCGAAACAGTTCCACAACTCTGGATTCCTGACTGCTTATGATCAGGCCGCTGGCGTTAAGAAGGTAATCCATCTGCCGGATCGCGGAATCAGCGGTAAACAGGGGGATATCCATGATCCCGGGAAGAGGCTCATCAGCCTGGAAAGAGCTGCCGCTGTTTGGAACCTTTAAGTATTCATCCAGTTGATCCTGGCTGATCCTTATCTGCTTGCCTACCTTATTTGCTCTTAATTCTCCCCTCTTTATCAGTTCATAAACAGTGGATTTTTTAATTTTAAGCTGATCGGCGACTTCCTGGGTGGTATATATTTTTTCCATACGGTTTCCTCTTTATATCTTGTAGTTTTCATCAGTTATAAATAGTTATAGCATATTTCATTTCATTGTCAATCAAAGCTGCAAAAGCCGGTTTAATTCCCGATGTTATTATATAATTAGATTGGCATTGACATTCCATTAAATTTCATCTAAAATGAATTGGTAATTACCAAACGGGACAAAACCCAACAAAACATAATTAAAATGAACAACAATTAATATTATTGTTCAAAAACCAGGAGGAAGTATTATGAAACCAGGAAAGAAATTACTGGCAGTAATGATGGCAGCTATGTTTGCTGCCGGTACGGTTGCGGGGTGCAGTTCAACCGGTACAAAGGCTACGCAGGCGGATCAGACAACTGCAGCAGAGGAAGCCAGTAAGGCTGAGGAAACTAAAAAGGCAGAAGAAACCACCGAGGCAAAGGCAGATAAGGAAGACCTTTATGTCTTTATTGCGGCCAGTTTAAAAAACACAATGGAAAAGATCAAGGAAACTTATGAAAAAGATTATCCAAATGTAAACATAATATACAATGCAGACAGCTCCGGCACTCTTCAGACTCAGATCGAAGAAGGCGCCCAGTGTGACATTTTCTTTTCTGCGGCAACCAAGCAGATGGATGCGTTAAAAGAAGACGGATTTGTAGTTGACGGATCTATCAGCAATCTGCTTGAGAATAAGATTGTTCTGATTAAGCCAAAGGATGGGAAAACTGAGGTAACTGGTTTTGACAATATTACAAAGGCATCAAGCCTTGCTCTCGCAGGAGAGGATGTGCCAGTCGGCCAGTATGCGAGGAAGCTGTTCACCAATCTGGGAACCCTTGATCAGGTAATGAAGATAGAAATCAACGAAGGAGCTAATGTTACTGCTGTTTTAACAGCTGTTGCAGAAGGAAGCAATGAAGTAGGGGTTGTATATGCAACCGATGCGGCTTCCATGGCGGATAAGGTTGAAATCATTGCAGAAGCAGATAATAGCATGATCGATCCTGCTGTTTATCCGGTGGGCCTCATCATTGACAAGGAGGCATCAGAGGGGCAGGCAAAGGCAGCCGCTGATTTTAAAGAGTTTCTGGTAAACGATGAAGGCGTTATGAAACTGTTTACAGATGCCGGATTTGCAAAATCTTCAAAATAAATATTACATAAAAAGGGGGTGAAAATCTATGCTTGATCTGATGAAAACAATAGATTGGAGTCCCCTTTTTATTTCTTTTAAAACGGGGATTCTGGCAACGGTGCTGACATTTTTTCTGGGGATAGGCGCAGCAAGACTGATTATGAAGCTGAATAACACGGCAAAATCCATTGTAGATGGTATTTTAACATTGCCTTTGGTACTCCCACCTACTGTGGCAGGGTTCTTCCTACTGCTGATCTTCAGCCTACGAAGGCCCTTCGGCAAATTTCTTTTTGAGGAATTTAACATAAAGATGGTACAGACATGGCCAGGCTGTGTCATAGCTGCTTTTGTTATCGCATTTCCTTTGATGTACCGGAATGCGAGAGCAGCTTTTGAGCAGGTGGACGTTGACATGATTCATGCGGGAAGGACCCTGGGCCTTTCGGAGAGAAAGATATTCTGGAGGATCATCGTTCCCATTGCGGCTCCTGGACTGGCTTCCGGGACCGTACTCGCCTTTGCCAGAGCCATCGGAGAATACGGGGCGACCGCCATGCTGGCAGGAAACATTCTTGGAAAGACCAGAACGGTTTCCGTTGCAATTGCTTCTGAAGTTGCGGCAGGAAACTGGGATACGGCAGGTTTCTGGGTATGTGTCATTGTTATCTTGTCTTTTTTTATTGTTGCTGTTATAAATTATATATCCGGAAAAAATATGAAACATGTGAACAGGTGGATTTGATATGGCATTGCAGGTAAACATCCGAAAAAAGTTTTCAGGATTTGAATTAAATGTGGATTTTGAAACTGAGGCTGGCTGCATGGGGATCCTGGGAGCCTCAGGCTGCGGGAAAAGCATGACTCTAAAATGCGTGGCAGGAATTGAAAAACCGGATCAGGGCCGGATCGTTTTAAACGGGAAGGTGCTGTTTGATTCGGAAAAGGGGATCAATCTGCCTGCCAGAGAACGCCGTACCGGCTACCTGTTTCAGAACTATGCCTTGTTTCCCACCATGACGGTAGAGGAAAACTTAAGTATTGTGATTCCAGGAAAAAAACGGGATAAGCTTCCTCTTGTCGCTGAGCAGCTAAGGCGCTTTCAGCTGGAAGGGCTGGAAAAAAGATATCCCTCCCAGCTATCGGGAGGGCAGCAGCAAAGAGTGGCCCTTGCCCGCATGCTTTTATACAAGCCGGATATAATTATGCTGGATGAGCCGTTTTCTGCGTTAGATGGCTTTTTAAAGGATACGCTTCAGATGGAAATGCTGGAACTGATCAGGGACTATAGCGGCGATGTTCTCATGGTATCCCATTCCAGAGATGAAATCTACAAATTCTGTGACCATATGATGCTCCTTTCAGAAGGAAAGACCATATTGAAAGGCTGTACAAAAGATATTTTCCGCAGACCGGAAAGAATGGAAGCTGCAAAGCTGACAGGCTGCAAAAACATTTCATCCATAGAGAAAATAAGTGATTATGAGCTTTATGCCTGTGAATGGAAAATAAGGCTTATAACAGAGGAAAAAATCGGAGATTCCATTAAGTACGTAGGTATCAGGGGCCATAACCTGATTCCGGTCCAGGAGCGGTCAGAGGAAAATGTCATGGGAATTGAATTGGCTGGGTTTGCCGATACGCCGTTCCAAAGGCAGTACCTGTTCCAGAACTCAGACGATAAAACCTCCTCAAAGATCTGGTGGATCCAGGATAAAATGGACTTTGAAGAAGGAAAGCTTCAAAATATTCCGCCATTTATCAAGTTTCCCAAGGAGGACCTCCTGCTTTTGCTTTAGTGCTTGTGAGAACCGGTTGACAATGAGAATAGAAATGCTTACAATCATTTTATGAAAAAGCAGTATAATCTTCTGGCCTGCAATCCATAATTACTTCTATATATTTCCACTTTTCTGCCATGCTTTTTTGGCAGAGCCCGCCCCGTTTTAACGGGCGTAAGGGTGTACCGAAGTATATTTCCATAGGCCAGGATTGGATGAGAGGAGGCATATGAGATGAAACTCAGTGCAAGAAATCAGTTTAAGGGAAAAGTTGTAGGAATTGAAACAGGTGCTGTAAACGCCATTGTAACCATTGATATCGGCGGCGGTAATATCGTATCGTCTACAGTTTCCATGGCGGCGGTGAAGGACTTGGGATTGGAAGTCGGAAAGGATGCCTATGCCATCATTAAAGCGACTTCTGTAATGGTGGGGATCGACTAAAAGTATATTTAGAAAAACGGTATTCTGACAGTCCTGTAAGACAGTATAAATTAAACTGTTTATAGGCACTGCCGAGTAAGATATGTAAGAAAGGAAGCGTATCGTTCAATGCGAATGATACGCTTCCTTTCACGTTGTACGGTAGCTAACACTAAAACAATGGGATTGAAATCTACCAAACGGATAATTTATGAAATGTTTAGGAGAACTATTGACTCTGGCATAGTGTTATAGTTTATGATAAATACATGCAGTTTGGTTTAACTGCAAGGAGGTGATGTCTATGCTCAAAATCGGAGATTTTTCTGCATTATCAAAGATAAGTATTTTTATGCTCCGGCACTACAATGAAATAGGATTGCTCCTTCCGGTGCATATAGATGAATTTACAGGTTACCGCTATTACAGCGAAGAACAGCTCCCTATGGCCAATCGCATACAGGCACTAAAAAATATGGGGTTTGGGTTGTCCATTATCAAGGACATTCTATCAGAATACAATCATGAAGATAGCCTAAAACGTTATTTGACTCTTCAAGCCGCTCAAAAACAAGAAGAAATTGAGACAATGCAAAAGCAATTACTGTTGCTTCAAACAACCATAAAGGGTCTTGACAAGAGTTCCTCACTTTCCAGATTTAACATAGCGATTAAGGAACTTCCTAAAAGATATGTCATAAGTTATCGCAGTACGATTGCTGCATATAATCAGGAGGGTATTCTGTGGAAGGAATTGTCAGAGAATATTGGGAAACAAGACGTACAGTTTGCTAATCCAAGCTACAACATTGCCATCTTCCATAATGAAGGATTTGCAGAGCATGAAATTGATGTAGAAGTTCAAAGAGCCGTTGTTGGAAATTATAGAAGTACAGATATTGTAAAATTCAAAATCGTACCTGTGGTTACCGCCGCAACATTAACTTACAAGGGTGGCTATATTCAACTTGCCGAAGCAAATGAAGCAATTGCAAATTGGATTTTAGAAAATGGTTACGAGTTTGATGGTCCAATCTTCAATATCTATCATGTTTCTCCTGAAACGGAACCCGACCCGGACAATCTGATTACAGAAGTATGTTTTCCAATTAGAAGCAAATAACGTATTCATTTTATCGTTGCTGAATAAGCAGCGATTTTTTTGTCTTATAAATTTCTTCTATGTCTATTGACTCTAGCATCGTACGATACTGTACGCTTAGTACAAAGAGAAAAGGAGGTATAGATTTGGAGGCTATTTCAGTTAATAATCTATCAAAAGAGTACGCAAGCGGTAAAAAGGCGCTTGACAATGTAAGCATTTCAGTTTCAACAGGAGAGATATTTTCTTTGCTGGGGCCGAACGGAGCAGGTAAATCGACACTAATTAATATCCTGACAACATTTTTAAAACCTACAAGCGGGCTGGTATCAGTTCTAGGTCATGATGTGATTACAGAACAGAATTCTGTCAGAGCCGATATTTCCTGCGTTGCTCAAAAGGTATCCATTGACGATCACTTATCCCTGCGGGAAAACATGCTGTTTCAAAGCCGGCTTCACAAGCTGGACAGAATGACTGCTACCAAGCGCATGGACGCTCTTATTGCTGCATTTCTTTTAAAAGAATATGAAAAGCACAAGGTGACAGCATATTCCGGAGGTGTAAAACGGCGTTTGGATATTGCCATGAGTATGATGTCATATCCCAAGATTCTATTTCTTGACGAACCAACGGCAGGAATGGATATTGAATCAAGAAAAGCCATGTGGGAAGTCATTAAAACAATCAAAACACAGTTTGGTACAACCGTTTTTCTCACAACTCATTATTTAGAAGAAGCCGATATGTTAAGTGATACGGTATGTATTATGAAGGACGGACATGAACTGGTACAGGATACACCGGAACATTTACGGGAACATACCCGCAAAAATATTGTTCGTATTGATTTGGATAATCCAGAAAAGCAGCAGGAAATAGTGACGCAGATTTTAAATCTGCCATTTGTAAAAGGAATACGACAAGAGCAAAATACCATTTATGCAAATACGTATGACGCGAAAAAGGACTTTTACACTCTGAATCAATTCTTGTCAGACAAACGAATTTATTACTCCTCAATTGGAGTTGTAATACCCAGCCTTGATGATATCTTTCTGTCTCTTACACGAAAAAATGAAGGGGGTGTTCGCTATGCAAACTTATAATCTTTTTTGGAGAAGCATAAAATGGCGCTTTCAAAATCCGGTAACTATTATTATGACATTGGTTCAGCCGCTCATTTGGCTTTTATTGTTCAGCACTATATTTAACGGAGGTAAAGCAGAAGAAAATTACACTGCTTTTATCCTCCCCGGCATCTTGGTCATGGGTGTACTGTCCAGCTCCGGCGTAAGCGGAATCGCCAATTATTCCCTGAAAACAGGAGGCAGTTTCTACCGAATTATGATTTCCCCCGTGAGAAGGAGCTCTGTTATACTTGCTCATATTTTAGATGCCGCTGTCCTGTCATTTATCCAAATTGCAATTTTAATGGGCATTGCTTTTCTAATGTCCGTGCGAGTTGCTTCCGGAATAAGTGGAATACTTTCCATAGCAGTATTGCTGTTTCTTGCGGTGGTATTTGTGGCAGCTGTCTCTTATACCATCAGCCTTACGCTGCCAGACGAAAACTCTTTTATTGCACTTATAAATACATTCACTTTGCCGTTGTTTTTTGTCAGTTCGGCATTAATGCCTTTTGAGCAGCTTCAGGGGGGATTCCGAATAGCAGCAATGATTAACCCGTTCACCCATGTTGTTAATAGTCTTAGAATGCTGGTACAAGGAACAATAATTGATTGGTTTCAATTGTATTATACGGGAGGGCTTCTTCTTGTTCTAGGTGCAATCAGCTTTATTGCAGCTGTCTATTCTTTAAAAAAAGATAGTGATTGATTTATTTCTAAAACATTGGGAAAGGCCAACAGATAAAAAAATGGCGTAGCTATACGCTACGCCACACGTTCAAAACTGATACAATACTGTTATACGAAGGGCTGCCATTTGACAGTCCGTTTTTACTTTTCTATTATGTACATGTAAATCCTCATAAAAGGAATCATCTGATCCTTATAGGTCCCTGGATTTATCCCCTTTCATAATATGGGCACCAAGGAGGAGTACCAGATAGAAAATGCTTAATATAGTAATATGGAATGCTGTTTTTATAAATAATGGCATGCTCTGAAATGGATCTGCTACGGAAAACACCGCAAAGTAGATACCAATGGCGAGTACCATCAGGGCCGCAGGCTTTAGGATCATATCCCAAGCGTTCCACACAAAATCGACTTTTTTCCGCAGAGTCAGTACATGCATCATAGCCAGGAGCAGCTCACTTGCCAGCATTCCCACCAGATAGGCTAAGATCCCATATTTGGGAATACCAAAGAGAACAAATCCTAAACGCATTAACAGTGCTATGGCGTTCTGGACAAAGGTGACAGAGGTTTTCCCCAGGCCGTTTAAAATACTTCCCATGGTGGTCACCAGATAGAGGAAGGGACAAAGCCATGCTAAAATGGTCATATAGGTTCCGGCGGTATTATCCTTAAATACGCTGACGCCCAAGTCATTACCGAACAGGGTGAAGATTCCGATGCACAGGATTCCCACATACAGGCAGTAACGCAGTGACATGGAAATGGCATCACCGATCCTCCGGTCGTTCCCTTCTGACTGGGCCTCGGCTACCGTTGGAAGCAAAAGAACGGCCAGGGAATTAAAAATGGTGGAAGGGAACAAAATAAAGGGCAAAGCCATTCCGGTTAAAACACCGTATACGGAAAATGCCCCTGAATCAGAAAGTCCTGACATCTGCAGTCTGCTGGGAATCAGGATAGCTTCAGCGCTTGCAAGGATATTTAAGACCAGGCGGTTCCCCATAAGAGGCATTGCCAGGTGCATAAGCCCGGGAGCAGTTTCATGGAAGGAAGAAGCAACCGCTGTGACGCCTTCGGGCATTTTTGGTGAAAAAAAGCGATAGGCCGTAATCGTATAAAGAGAAGAGACAATTTCTCCTATCAGATGCCCCATGGCTGCCAGCTGGACAGTGATTTTAATCCCGGATTCTATCATGATATCTGCAATGAGGAACACGGCTCCGATTCTTATAAACTGTTCGATCACCTGAGCAGATGCCGGGACATGAGGGCGCTGCATACCATAATAGTAACCATTGATACAGGCGTGAATGGCCGCACAGGGGACGGATACCGCAATAAAGAGAAGAAGAGGGGCACAGCGGGGTTCCATCAGGATATTGACGGCCAGGAAGTCCTTAAACCGGATGATGGCATATGCCAGGATCATGGAAATAGCCACTGAAATAACAAGGCCGGTTCGGAAAATGGAACGGCCTTTTCTCACATTAGCGGCTACGGACTGGGATATGGCGGTCTGAATGGAACCGGCACATAAGGCAAAGCAGACGCCAAACACCGGATGGATCAGGTTAAAGATTCCCAGTCCTTCTGCGCCAATGGTCCGTGAGAGAAAAATCCGGTAAAAAAAGCCTAACAACCGGGTGATCAGCCCGGCAGAAGTCAAAAGAAGGGTGCCGGTGAGAAGCGCATATTTTCTTGGCGAAAGTTTTCGGGGAAATTTCAGAGAATCATTCATGCAATCTCCTGAAAATGAGAATTATTATAAATATATGGAAAGGGTTTCTTGTTCATGACATCTGTTGCAGTTCAGTTATACCAACTCCGATTGTACAAATTTTTATGCATGGCAGAACTGTAACTATAATGAGAATCATTCCTATTGAAATTCTAGGAAATGTGTGTATAATAGAATTTGTAGATGAAGCTTTTAACTTTAGGACTACAGAAAGGCGGAACTAACAATTATGAAGCAATTGATTTATCTTGACAATGCAGCGACTACCCAAACGCGGCCAGAGGTCGTGGAAGCCATGCTGCCTTATTTTACGGAGTATTATGGAAATCCATCCTCCGTATACGAGTTTTCCGGCATCTCGAAAAAGGCCGTCTCAGGAGCCAGAGAAACCATTGCAAACGCTCTGGGAGCCAAGGCAAACGAGATTTATTTTACGGCAGGCGGTTCAGAGTCTGATAACTGGGCACTGATTGCAACTGCTGAGGCTTATGCTTCAAAAGGAAAACACATCATCACCAGTAAAATCGAACACCACGCCGTGCTTCACACCTGTGAGTATTTGGAGAAGCAGGGCTTTGATGTAACCTATTTAAATGTAGATGAAAATGGGGTTATAAAGCTGGAGGAGCTTAAAAAAGCGATCCGCCCTGACACCATCCTCATTTCTATTATGTTTGCTAATAATGAGATAGGAACCATAGAACCGATCAAAGAAATCGGAGAGATTGCAAAAGAACGGGGAATATTATTCCACACAGATGCGGTCCAGTCATTTGGCCATATGCCCATTAATGTGGATGAGTACCATATCGATATGCTCAGTGCCAGCGGCCATAAGATCAACGGACCCAAGGGCATTGGTTTTCTCTATATCAGAAGCGGCATCAAGTCCCGTTCCTTCATTCATGGAGGTGCACAGGAGAGAAAACGCCGTGCAGGAACAGAGAATGTGCCGGGAATCGTAGGCTTTGGCAAGGCTGTGGAGCTTGCGGTTGCAGGTATGGACGATAGAGCAAATAAGGAATGTGAGCTGCGGAATTATCTGATGGACCGGGTTATGGCAGAGGTTCCTTTTACAAGAATTAACGGACACAGGAAAAACAGGCTGTCCAATAATGTAAATTTTGCTTTCCAGTTTATTGAAGGAGAGTCCCTGCTGATTATGCTGGATATGAAAGGTATATGCGGCTCCAGCGGTTCTGCCTGTACTTCAGGTTCCCTGGACCCATCCCATGTGCTGCTTGCCATTGGCCTTCCTCACGAAATCGCCCATGGTTCCCTTCGTCTGACCTTAGATGAGCGCAACACAAAGGAAGAGATGGACTATGTTGTGGAATCCATTAAGGAGATCGTGGAAAAACTGCGCAGTATGTCCCCGCTTTATGAGGATTATATCAAGCATCAGGCGAAATAATTCAAAGCACCGCCTGTTGGCGGCCAGAAACAAAGCAGATTGATTACCTTGAAATGGAGAAAATAAATTATGTATACAGAAAAAGTTATGGATCATTTTGAGCATCCAAGAAATGTAGGGGAAATTGATAACCCCAGCGGTATGGGTACCGTAGGAAATGCCAAGTGCGGCGATATTATGAGAATTTATCTGGATATAGATGAAGATCAGATTATCCGTGATGTGAAATTTAAAACCTTTGGCTGCGGAGCAGCGGTCGCTACCAGCAGCATGGCTACAGAGATGGTAAAGGGAAAATCCGTTCAGGAGGCCATGGCTGTGACAAATATGGCAGTCTGTGAAGCACTTGATGGATTACCTCCAGTAAAGGTGCACTGTTCCCTGCTGGCAGAGGAAGCAATTCACGCTGCTTTATGGGACTATGCAAAGAAAAACGGACTTGAGATTGAGGGCTTAAAGAAACCCAAGTCCGATATCGGCGAGGAAGAAGTGGAAGAAGAATATTAAGATGCCGGGCTTTTGCTTATCCGGCTAGAAAGTGGAAACATAAAGCTATGAGCAAAGGGAAAGTAGTAGTAGGAATGTCTGGAGGTGTGGATTCTTCTGTGGCAGCATGGCTCCTGAAAGAACAGGGGTATAAAGTCATAGGTGTTACCATGCAGATATGGCAGGATGAGGATACCGGGACCCAGGAGGAAAACGGAGGCTGCTGCGGCTTAAGTGCCGTGGACGATGCCAGGCGGGTAGCCTGGGACCTGGAGATTCCTTATTATGTCATGAATTTTAAAGAGGAATTCAAATCCCAGGTCATTGATTATTTTGTAGGAGAATACCAGAAGGGGCGTACGCCCAATCCCTGCATTGCCTGCAACCGTTATGTCAAGTGGGAGTCTCTTTTAAAGCGAAGCCTGGATATCGGGGCGGATTTTATTGCCACAGGCCATTATGCCCAAATTGATAAGCTCCCAAGCGGAAGATATGCTTTAAAGAAGTCCGTGACAGCGGCAAAGGACCAGACGTATGCCCTTTACAATCTGACGCAGAACCAGCTGGCCCATACCTTAATGCCGGTAGGAGCTTATTCCAAGGACCAGATCCGTGAGATCGCGGACAGGATCAACCTGATGGTTGCCCATAAACCGGACAGTCAGGAGATTTGCTTTATTCCGGATAATGATTATGCGGGATTCATTGAAGAAAGTGCAGGAGAAAAAGCGCCGGAAGGGAACTTTGTGGATCTTTCCGGCCAGGTTATCGGCAGGCACAAGGGAATTACCCATTACACCGTAGGACAGAGAAAAGGGCTTAACTTATCCATGGGCCGCCCTGTTTTTGTGGTGGAGATACGGCCTGAAACCAATGAAGTGGTGATCGGAACAGGCGATGACGTTTATTCAGATACCCTTCGGGCCAACCATATTAACTGGATGGCAGTTCCCGGACTTCATGGAGACACCATGCGGGTATCGGCGAAGATCCGCTACAGCCATAAAGGCGCCATGTGTACCATACAGGAGGTGGAGGATGGAGTGGTGGAATGCAAGTTTGACGAACCTCAGCGGGCCATCACTCCTGGGCAGGCCGTGGTATTCTATGATGGAGACTATGTTGTCGGAGGAGGAACCATAATTTGAGAAATTTAAGAAAAGGTCTCGGTTGGCTGTTATTGGCCTCTATCCTTCTTTGCACATTTATGCTTGCAGGCTGCGCAAGGAAATATGAAGCAGTTAAAGCACCTGCTCTGGAAGAAGCACAGGGCGGTTTAGGCCAGGAGGAGGGAGAAGAAACGGCTCCCGTATCCATTGCAGACGATAAAACCGGAGAAACTGAGACCGGAAAATCGGCGGAGACAAGCTCCCATGAAGCTACTGTGACCATGGAGACAGCTCCTTCTTTTGAGGCGGCCGATGAGACCGTTTATGTTACCGGGTCCCAGGTAAATATAAGAAAGTTTCCTTCTGCTGACGGAGAGATTCTGGACAAGCTTGATCAGGGAGCTGTTCTTAAACGGACCGGATCCAGTGATAGCTGGAGCCGGGTAGTTTATAAGGACAAGGAATGCTATATTTCCTCCCGGTACGTGTCAAAAGACAAGCCGGTACAGGAGACGGCGAGCACTGCTCCTTCTGTTTCCGGAAACGGGACGGGGAAGATCATTGCCATTGACGCAGGCCATCAGGCAAAGGGCAATTCCGAAAAGGAACCCATCGGGCCAGGCTCTTCTGAGATGAAGGCAAAGGTGGCTTCCGGTACCCAGGGAACGGCAACCGGTATCCCGGAATACCAGCTCACTCTTGCGGTTTCTTTAAAGCTAAAGCAGGAGCTTATAAACAGGGGTTATCAGGTCTACATGATCCGGGAAACCCATGATGTAAACATCAGCAATGCAGAACGTGCCCAGATGGCGGATAAAAGCGGAGCGGATATCTTCGTCCGGGTCCATGCCAATTCCTTAAATGACAGCAGCGTTCAGGGAGCTCTTACCATGTGCCAGACGGCTAAGAATCCTTACAACGGAAACTTATACAGCAAGAGCCAGGCTCTTTCCAAGGCTGTTGTGAATGGAATCTGCAATCAGACCGGATTTAAGAACCGGGGAGTGCAGGAGACGGATTCCATGAGCGGCATCAACTGGTGTAATATACCGGTGACCATTGTGGAGATGGGATTCATGAGCAATGCAGACGAAGATAAGAAGATGGCTACCGAGGAATACCGTGATAAGATCGTAAAAGGGATTGCCGACGGAATTGATGCATATTATAAATAAAATCAAAGAAGAACAGTTGTTTTGAGCCTGACTCAAAGCCTGTTCTTTTTTGCATTTGACGGACTAGGCATAAATGAAAAAGAAATGGCATACATTTTCCTGAAATGCGGCTGAGTAACAAGGAGAATGGAAGCATGGCAGATTATGGACTGGCGATGGCAGGTGGCGGAACCAGGGGAGCAGCTCATGTGGGAGTTTTATCGGCACTGGAAGAAGCAGGACTTCTTCCTGACAGGGTAGCAGGGGCCAGTGCCGGAAGCATTGTCGCAGGGCTTTATGCAGCAGGCATGACAATAGGAAATATGAGGGAAACGGTGCGGTGGCTGATAAAACATGGCAGAAGCATGATCGATCCGGATATTTTAGGAATTGCCCTATTTCTTCCCCAGTTCCTGACTGGAAGGGAGACAACGCTTCAAGGGCTTATAAAAGGGAACCGGCTACAGCGTTTTCTCTGCGATTTAACAGATGGGATGGAGATACAGGGAAACTGCTGCAAGGGCCTGCTGGTTCCGGCTGTGGATATTAACAGCGGGGATACGGTAGCCTTTACAAACATGTTTGCACAAGAAATTCCCCTTTCCGCATTAAGACAGGAGCATGTGAAATGGGAGCGGAGCGGACCTCTATGTGATATCATGATGTCAAGTTCCTCAGTTCCAGCCGTATTCCGGCCAAGGCAGATGAATGGCTTTCTCTTGGTGGATGGGGGTGTGACGAACAATCTTCCTGTAGACCTTTTGATCGCGGCAGGGGAAACAAGAGTCATTGCGGTGGATATTGGAGAAGACTATGAAATGCCTCACGATTATTCCATCATTGAGACTGCATTCCATTCCTTTTCTATTATGAGCCGGGAGCTTAAGGACTGCCGTTCCAGAGGTGAGATCCTTCTGTTAAAGCCTCCCATGCCAAAAGGTGCAGGACTTTTGACCTTTGAATGCATGGAAGAGTGTATGGAAAACGGCTATATTTACACAAAAAAAATGATTCCCAGGATCAGGCGGGTACTGGAAATAAGATAGGATTTATAGTATTCTATAAAAACAGATTACGATCAGGAGGAAGAGAAATGGAATTGACATTCAGATATGCTGAAAGAAAAGATACGGCTCTAATATTGAAATTTATTAAAGAACTGGCAGAATACGAAAAGATGCTTGATGAAGTGGTGGCCACAGAGGAACTGCTGGAAGATTGGATTTTTAATAAGCAGAAAGCTGAGGTAATCTTTGCCCTGGCTGATGAAAGAGAGGTTGGATTCGCATTGTTCTTCCATAACTTTTCTACGTTTTTAGGGAGAGCCGGAATCTATCTGGAAGATTTGTACGTAAATACAGAGTACAGAGGCTTTGGAATTGGAAAGGCATTATTAAAGAAGCTGGGGGAGATCACGGTGGAACGGGGCTGCGGCAGGCTGGAATGGTGGTGCCTGGATTGGAACAAACCCAGCATTGATTTTTACCGCTCCATGGGAGCAGAGCCAATGGAGGACTGGACGGTTTACCGGATCGCCGGCAATGCTCTTAAAGAGCTGGCGGATTAACTTTAGATATTAGCTACATAGCCATAAAAAGGGACGTACACAGAACATGTATCTGTGTACGTCCTTTTTCTCACTTATTTATTAGTTTTTTCGATTTCCTGCATCTTCATAGCACGAACCTTTAACGGAAGTCCAAACAGAGTGATGAAGCCATCTGCGTCGTGGTGATCATACAAGTCGCCTGTTGTAAAGGAAGCCAGGGACTCGCTGTACAAGGAGTAAGGAGAAGTGGTTCCTGCCTTAATGATATTACCCTTATAAAGCTTCAGCTTTACTTCTCCGGTCACATACTTCTGAGTGGATTCCACAAATGCCTGAACTGCTTCACGCAGGGGAGTAAACCATTTTCCTTCATAAACGATCTGTGCAAATTTATTGCCCATATCTTTCTTCACTTCCATCGTAGCACGGTCTAAGACCAATTCCTCTAATTGCTGATGAGCCTCAAGAAGGATGGTTCCGCCGGGAGTTTCATAAACACCGCGGGATTTCATTCCCACAACCCGGTTCTCCACGATATCCACGATGCCCACGCCGTGCTTGCCGCCCAGTTCATTTAATTTGGCAATGATATCAGAAACTTTCATCTTTTCCCCATTGACGCTGGTAGGAATGCCTTTTTCAAAGGTCATGGTCACATATTCCCCTTCATTCGGAGCCTTTTCAGGAGATACGCCCAGTACTAATAAATGGTCATAGTTCGGTTCGTTTGCCGGATCTTCAAGTTCCAGGCCTTCATGGCTGATGTGCCATAAGTTACGGTCACGGCTGTAGCTGTTGTCAGCGGAGAAAGGAAGGTCGATTCCGTGCTGCTTGCAGTATTCGATCTCATCTTCGCGGGACTGCATGGTCCATACATCGGTCATACGCCATGGAGCAATGATCTTTAAATCAGGAGCCAGAGCTTTGATTCCCAGCTCAAATCGGATCTGGTCGTTTCCTTTTCCTGTAGCGCCGTGGCAGATGGCAGTAGCGCCTTCTTTCCTTGCGATTTCCACCAGCCTCTTTGCGATGGCCGGACGTGCCATGGATGTTCCTAATAAGTATTTGTTTTCATAAACTGCATTTGCCTGCACACATGGAATGATGTAATTGTCGCAGAAGTCATCAACCAGATTTTCAACATATAATTTGGTAGCACCGGATAATTTGGCTCGTTCCTCCAAACCGTCTAATTCATTTCCCTGGCCGCAGTCGATGCAGCAGCAGATTACTTCATAATCAAAATTTTCCTTTAACCACGGGATAATGGCTGTGGTATCAAGACCGCCGGAATAAGCTAAAATAACTTTCTCTTTCATTTATAGATCCTCCTCGATTTTAAATGGATTTTTTTCATTGAACTTTCATAAATATACACCTAAACCATGAAAAATGCAAGGGTAAAATAAAAAATATAAAAAAAACTTGCATAATATGCGTTATCAATGTATAATTATGAATTATCAGTAATAGAAAAACCTGGAAAGGCGTTCTTTTTAACGGAAGAGTCTGTATAAATAAGGTATAAAATGCCAGAAACCAGAAGAAATTAAAAACAGATGACCTATGAAAAAATATAAGGAGAGATGAATATGATTAAGGCAGGAATAATAGGATCCACCGGATATGCAGGCGGCGAACTTGCAAGGCTTTTGCTACAGAGAGATGATATAGAGA
The DNA here is from genome assembly GCF_002797975.1 of [Clostridium] celerecrescens 18A. Lineage (NCBI taxonomy): Bacteria > Bacillati > Bacillota > Clostridia > Lachnospirales > Lachnospiraceae > Lacrimispora > Lacrimispora celerecrescens. The sequence goes on from NZ_PGET01000001.1 coordinate 173,459, forward strand.
TCCTATGGTACGGATCAAAAAGCTATGTAGACCAGAAATACGCTTCCATTTACCAAAACATGTTTCAAATTGTGGACGATTCCTGCCGGGATGAAAATGCGGAGACCCTGGCAGAAATCGCAGATGTGATTTTTACGGCAACGCCTCAGGGCTTTTGCGCATCTCTTATGAATGAGAAGATTTTAAATAAGACAAAGGTAATAGATTTAAGCGCAGATTACCGGATCAAGGATGTGGCTGTCTATGAAGAATGGTATAAGATGGAGCACAAGACACCTCAGTTTATAAAGGAAGCAGTCTACGGGCTTCCGGAAATCAACCGGGAGAAAATTAAAAATGCCAGACTCATTGCCAATCCGGGCTGTTATCCTACCTGCTCCACTTTATCCATTTATCCTTTGGTAAAGGAAGGACTCATAGACCCCAGCACAATCATCATTGACGCCAAGTCCGGGACTTCCGGTGCCGGAAGAGGAGCTAAGGTGGATCATTTATACTGTGAGGTCAATGAAAACATCAAGGCTTACGGAGTTGGCGTTCACAGACACACACCGGAAATTGAGGAGCAGTTATCTTATGGGGCTGGCCAGCCGGTCACCATAAGCTTTACCCCTCATCTGGTACCCATGAACCGGGGCATTCTCATAACGTCCTATGCGGCTCTTACCAAGTCAGTTTCTTATGAGGAAGTAAAGGCGGTCTATGATAAATATTATGCAAAAGAAACCTTTGTACGGGTACTGGAAAAGGATGTGGTTCCCCAGACCAAATGGGTGGAAGGAAGCAACTTTGTGGATGTGAATTTCAAGATTGATCCTAGAACTAACAGGGTAATCATGATGGGTGCTATGGATAACCTGGTAAAGGGAGCCGCAGGACAGGCGGTTCAAAATATGAATATTTTGTTTGGACTTCCGGAGAATAAAGGGCTTAAGCTTATCCCTTTGTTCCCGTAAGGTTTACGAGTCTGAGCCAGGAAAAAACAACTGCATCATGCAATAGGCACGATATAAAAGGGGATAAGGAGAGTATATATGATACTTCGTACCATGACATTGGAGGATTATTACCAGGTACATAAGCTATGGACAGGAATCAAAGGATTTGGAATCCGAACGATAGACGATTCAAAGGAAGGCGTGGAAAAGTTTTTAAAGAGAAATCCCCAGACCAGCGTGGTGGCAGAAGAGGATGGAAACATCATCGGATCCATCTTATGCGGGCATGACGGACGGCGGGGCTGTATGTATCATGTTTGTGTGGCTGAGGAATACCGACAGAAGGGGGTTGGACAAAAAATGGCTCTGGATGCAATGAAACGGCTGCAAGAAGAAGGGATCAGCAAGGTAAACCTAATTGCTTTTAAGTCCAATGCTGTGGGAAATGAATTCTGGAGCAAGTCCGGCTGGACATACCGCAATGATATTAATTATTACGATTTTGACCTAATTGAAGTTAATTCCGTAAATTTTGTTGATTAAGTGAGGAAAATGAGATGAATTTAAAAAGAATATCTGTAGAATTTTCCGTATGCAAGCTGTCTGGTCCATCGGATATTTTAACACTTGACATGACCTCCGGATTCTGGTTTCTGGGTAAGACAGACGAGGAGCTGTCTCTGGTATGCGAAACTTCCTCAGTACCTGAAAATGCGATAGAGCGTGAGGATGGTTTTCTGGCATTCCGTATAGAAGGAATCCTGGATTTTTCCCTCATTGGGATATTATCGAAAATATCAACGGTACTGGCAGATCATGGAATCGGAATATTTGCAGTATCTACATTTAATACAGATTACATTCTTGTGAAAAAGGAGAATTACGAAAAGGCTTTGAATCATCTGGAGGCCGCAGGGTATACGGTCACAGGAACAAAGGAGGAAAACTGATATGAAGCAGATAGACGGCGGAGTAACCGCGGCAAAAGGATTTAAGGCTGCATCCACAGCAGCGGGAATTAAATATAAAGACAGAAAAGACATGGCGATGATTTACAGCGAGATGCCCTGTAAGGCAGCAGGAACCTTTACCACCAATATTGTAAAAGCAGCCCCGGTAAAATGGGATAAGGTCGTTGTGGAGAATTCCACTTGCGCCCAGGCAGTTGTTGTCAATGCGGGCATTGCTAATGCCTGTACCGGAGAGGAAGGACTTCGTTACTGTATGGAAACAGCAGAGGCGGCAGCAGCGAGTCTTTCTATCCCCGTCAGTTCCGTGCTGGTGGCGTCCACCGGAGTGATCGGGAAACAGCTTCCTATGGACCGCATTGTGGCTGGCGTGAAAGCCATGGTGCCGGAACTTGACAGCAGCCAGGAAAGCGGGACGGCAGCGGCCATAGCCATTATGACTACAGATACGGTAAAGAAAGAAGTTGCGGTTCAATTTGAAGCCGGAGGAAAGACCATCACCATGGGCGGCATGTGCAAGGGCTCTGGTATGATTCATCCAGACATGTGCACCATGTTAAGCTTTGTAACCACGGATGCGGCTATTTCCAAAGAGCTTTTGCAGGAAGCCTTAAGAGAGGACATCAAAGACACCTATAACATGATTTCCGTGGATGGGGATACCTCCACTAATGACACCGTGCTCCTTCTTGCAAATGGTATGGCGGGGAATGAGGAAATCCAGTCAAAGAACGAGGATTATGAGGCATTTTGCAAAGCGCTTAATTTCATTAATGAAACTCTGGCAAAGAAAATGGCAGGCGATGGGGAAGGCTGTACCGCATTGTTTGAGGTGAAAATCGTTGGAGCGGAAACAAAGGAACAGGCGGTGGCACTTTCAAAATCAGTGATCACCTCCAGCCTGACCAAAGCCGCTATTTTCGGCCATGACGCCAACTGGGGCCGGATCCTTTGTGCCATGGGCTATTCCGGGGCCGTGTTTGATCCGGAGAAGGTGGACCTGTATTTTGAAAGCGCTGCGGGAAAGTTAAAAATCATTGAAAACGGAGTCGCCCTTTCCTACAGTGAAGAGGAAGCCACCAGGATCTTATCAGAACCGGAAGTGACAGCAACTGCGGATATTAAATTGGGGGAAGCCACAGCTACGGCATGGGGATGTGACCTGACCTTTGATTATGTGAAGATCAATGCGGATTACCGCTCATAAGAAGAGGAATATCTGTATATCAAAAGCGCAGGCTGGAAACACCTTACAGGTAACCCTTTACGTCCGGTATACGGCGGGGGCTCTGCCGGAAAACAGGCAGGTAAGAGGAAAGGAGAAATTTATATGCAACTGGATCATAGCATTATGGAAAAAGCAGAGGTATTGATAGAAGCCCTCCCATATATACAGCGTTTCAACCGCAAAATCATTGTAGTAAAATACGGCGGAAGCGCAATGGTGGATGAGGAATTGAAAAAGCAGGTCATTCAGGATGTTGTGCTTTTAAAGCTGGTTGGCTTCAAGCCAATCATTGTACACGGCGGGGGAAAGGAAATCAGCAGGTGGGTAGAAAAGTCAGGCATGGAGCCTCATTTTGTCAATGGCCTCCGGGTTACCGATGAGCTTACTATGGAGATTGCAGAGATGGTGCTTAACCGGGTCAACAAAAGCCTGGTGCAGATGGTTAACGAACTGGGGATAAAAGCTGTGGGAATCAGCGGAAAGGATGGCATGATGTTAAAATGCCAAAAGCGCTTTTCAAACGGAGAGGACATTGGCTTTGTGGGAGATATTACGGAGGTGGATCCGCAAATCATATATGATTTACTGGAAAAGGATTTTCTCCCCATCATCTGCCCTGTGGGCTTTGACGAGAGTTTTGAAACCTATAATATCAATGCCGATGATGCGGCCTGTGCCATTGCTACGGCTATGGAAGCGGAGAAGCTGGCTTTTTTGACAGATGTTGAGGGCGTTTATAAGGATTTTCAGAATAAGGAATCCCTTATTTCCGAAATGTCCATGACTGAAGCGCAGGAATTTGTGGAAAGCGGGATGCTGGGGGGAGGTATGCTCCCTAAGCTTCAAAACTGCATTGATGCTATGAAGCAGGGAGTATCCAGGGTACATATCATGGATGGACGGATTCCCCATTGCCTGCTTTTGGAAATATTCACGAACAGGGGAATCGGAACGGCCATAATGAGTGCAGGAGAGGAGCGTTTTTATCATGCGAAGCAAGCAGGAATACATTGAGAAAGCAGAATCGGAGATTTATAAGACTTATAACCGTTTTCCTATTGTTTTTGACCATGGGGACGGTGTCCGCCTTTATGACACGGATGGAGAGGAATATCTGGATTTTGGAGCAGGGATCGCTGTCATGGGTTTGGGCTATAATGACCCGGAATTTAATGAAGCCTTAAAGGAGCAGGTAGATAAGCTTCTTCATACCTCCAATTTATTTTATAATGTCCCGGCTGTGGAAGCGGGAGAGCTTATTTTAAAGGTCTCGGGCATGGATAAGGTGTTTTTTACTAACAGCGGAACGGAGGCGGTGGAAGGGGCTTTAAAGATAGCCAGAAGATACGCTTACAATAAGGACGGGGGCCATGACCACGAAATCATTGCCATGAAACATTCCTTTCACGGCAGGAGCCTTGGAGCTCTTTCCGTAACAGGCAATGATCATTACCAGAAACCTTTTAAGCCTTTGCTTCCGGGAATTAAGTTTGCTGATTTTAATGATCTGGACAGTGTGAAGAAACTGCTGAATGATAAGACCTGCGCCATAATCATGGAAACCGTTCAGGGAGAAGGGGGCATCTATCCGGCCAGTGAGGAATTTTTAAAGGGTATAAGAGCACTTTGTGATGAGCATGACATGCTGCTGATTCTTGATGAGATCCAGTGTGGAATGGGGCGGACCGGTACCATGTTCGCCTGGCAGAAACACGGTGTAAAGCCTGATGTAATGACCGTGGCAAAGGCTTTGGGAAACGGCGTGCCAGTGGGAGCATTCCTGGCTGCAGGAAAAGCTGCAACAGCCATGTCCCCCGGTGACCATGGAACCACCTACGGCGGTAACCCGTTTGTGACAGCTGCGGCGTTTAAGGTGCTGGAACTGTTTGAAAAGAGGAAGATCGTAGATCATGTAAAGGAAATGGGAGAGTATCTTTCAAAGAAGCTTAAGTTTCTGGCAGACCGGTACGATATGATAACTTCACAGAGAGGAATCGGGCTGATCCAGGGCCTGGAGTTCTCTGTGCCGGTTGCTCCCATTGTGAGCCAGGCACTTCTAGAGCAAAAGCTGGTGCTCATCAGCGCCGGGGCGAATGTTATTCGCTTTGTCCCTCCGCTGGTGATCGAAAAAGAGCATGTGGATGAAATGGTGGAGAAGTTGGAGGCAGTGCTTAAGAGTCAGCTATAATATTTTCGCCGGAGCTTTCAGAAGTAATTCTGATGGCTCCGGCTTTTTTAGTCTGCACTCACATCTTCAATAATCCCGTCTCAATACTGATTTTCTTGATTGTCATCTGGCTGTCTCCCTATTGTTTATAAATTATAACAAATAATGAACGATATAAAGATGATTATGTGGTATATATATGTATTTATCAATAAGAGCAAAGAAAGGAATTGTAAAAACGATATAAGAAAGCTGTTTAATAAAATATTTTTCTGTGCAATAGTACTTGACATCTCTTTCTGAGGATGGTAGTATTGGCTTAAGAAAATACAGATAAAGAAGCTGTTTTATTTTTTGACAAAAAGGAAAAACGTTTTACCAAAATAAGAGTAAAATGGTATCCTTTTACACTATATTTTTAAAGGAGGTATTTCAATGAAAAAAAGAGTTTTGAGCATTCTGATGACGGCAGCACTGGCGGTATCGCTGACCGGCTGTTCCGGCGGGGCAGGAGCAGCAAAAGAGGCCGGTAAGACGGTAGAGGCAACCGCAGGGACAACTGCAAAGGCTGCATCAGAGAATGGGGAAGGAAAGGAAAAGGCAGGAGCCGGAAAAAGGGTATGTATCGTGTATTCCGGAAATTTAGGGGACAAGTCCTATAATGATTCCTGCAATGAGGGGGCAAAAGAGGCTGCCGCAGATTATGGAGTGGAAATTAAAAATCTGGAGGGTACATCTGCAGAAGAATGGGAGGCAAACTTTTTATCTGCCTGTGAGGACGGTTATGATCTTGTTATCTGCTCTTCCTCTAACTTTGAAGAGTATATGAAAGAGCATTGTGCCAGCTATCCGAACGTAAAATTTGCGATTATCGACACCACGGTGGAAGGCGATAATATCGTATCCATCAGCTTCGCACAGAATCAGGGTTCTTTCCTGGCAGGTGCGGCAGCAGCCATGTTTACCCAGAAAACAGATATTGAAGGGGTAAACCCGGACAAGATCATTGGCTGGGTAGGAGGAATGGATATTCCGGTTCTTCATGATTTCTTTACAGGATATGAGCAGGGAGCGAAATACATAGACCCGGATATTAAGGTTCTTCAGTCTTTTGCAGGAACATGGAACGATCCGTTAAAGGGTAAGGAGCTGACTCTGGCACAGTTTGATCAGGGAGCGGATATCGTAATGAACGTCGCTTCCGGTACAGGCCCAGGAATTCTGGAAGGAGCAAAGGAAGCAGGAAAATATGCCATAGGTGTGGATTTGAACCAGGATAATGACCAGCCGGGAAGCGTACTGACCTCTATGGTAAAGCGTGTGGACACAGCCTGCTATCTGGCAATCCAGTCAGTGGTTGAAGGTACATTTAAGGGAAATTCCACTTCTTATCTGACCATAAAGGAAGAAGGTGTCGGCCTGACCGATTTCAGTGTAATGAAAGAGCACCTGGGAGATAAATTCCCTGAAGATATCGTAGAAAAAGTAAAAGAACTGGAAGAGAAGATTGTTTCCGGGGAAATAGTTGTAGAGAATTATACCGGTTTCGGTGCAAATAAATAGCAGGAATTGAAAAGAATGCAGAATGGTTTGGATTTCCTGATTCCCCTCGGGTTTCCAAACCATTTTACAATCATAAGGTGCGGGAGACGGCTACTAACATAAAGAAGAGGGTGAAAGTTTGAGCGAATATGTAATTGAGATGAAGGATATTGTAAAATCATTCGGAAATGTTCATGCAGTAAGGAACGGGCAGTTCACCTTAAAAAAGGGTGAGATCCATTCTCTGATCGGAGAAAACGGAGCCGGAAAGTCCACCATGATGAAGCTGCTTTACGGTATGTATCCCATTGATGACGGAAGCATCCGGATCCATGGAGATCATATCCCATCCATCTCTCCTAAAATTGCCATTGAAAAAGGCATCGGAATGGTGCATCAGGAATTTATGCTGGTCAATGAACTGACGGTATTAGAAAACATTATTCTGGGATTTGAACCACGCCGTGGTATCACCATTGATTTTGATAAGGCCAGAAAGACGGTGGAACAGTATATCAGTCAGTATGGAATGGATATCCAGCTAGGGAAGAAGATCAATCAGATATCAGTGGGTGAGGCACAAAGGGTGGAGATCATCAAAACCTTAACCAGGGGAGCCAATGTGATCATTCTGGACGAGCCTACGGCAGTCCTGACACCCCAGGAAACAAGACAGCTTTTTGTAATTCTTCAGAATTTAAGAAAAGATGGAAAATCACTGGTGTTTATCTCTCATAAATTGAATGAGGTCATGGAGATTTCCGACCGCATCAGCGTAATGCGCCAGGGAAATTATATTGGAAGCGTATATAAGGAAGAGACATCCCCGGCAGAGCTTGCTAAAATGATGATCGGAAGAGAAGTGTTTTTAAATATTGAAAAAACCCAGACAAAGCCGGGGGAAAAGGTTTTGGAAGTAAAGGATGTATGGGTTTCCGGAGAAAAGGAGATCTCAAAGATCAGGGGAGTATCACTGGATGTCCGGGAGGGAGAGATCGTTGGTATAGCGGGAATCGATGGAAACGGACAGAGTGAGTTGATTGAGGCAATCGCAGGACTCAGGCGGGTTGAGAAAGGAAGCGTGCTTTTAGACGGAAAAGAGATAGCGGGCCTTAGTCCAAAGCAGATCCGGAAGGCCGGATTGTCCCATATTCCGGAAGATCGCAATACAAGGGGCTTAAACCGGTCCATGAGCATCAAGGAAAACCTCATAGCCGTACAGGTAGGGGAAACTCCATTTTGCCGGGGCGTCGTACGAAATGATATGGAAACGCTGGAATATGCTAAAAAGTTGTCTGAGGTTTTTGACATCCGTCCCAGAGATCCGGAGATATCTACCCAGTCCCTGTCAGGTGGAAATGCACAAAAGGTCGTGGTTGCAAGGGAAGTTTCTATTGGGGGGAAGCTTCTGGTTGCATCCCAGCCTACCAGAGGTGTTGATATCGGAGCCATTGAATCCATCCGGAAAATTCTTCAGGAGGTCAAAGCCAAGGGAATGGGAGTTTTACTGGTTTCTGCTGACTTGGAGGAAATTTTGTCCCTTTCAGACCGGATCGTCGTCATGCACGAAGGCAGGATAACAGGAAGGCTGAAAGCAGAGGAAGCCAACGAGGAAAATCTGGGATTATTGATGATGGGCGGAACTGCATCGGCTGAAGAAAGGGGAAGTACAACATGAATGTGGCGGTAAAGAGCATACAGAAAATTTTACTTACCATGCTGCTTGCATTGGCGATCGGTGCTTTATTTATCCTATTTATCGGGGAAAATCCCCTGGAGGCCTATGGGGCGCTGCTGCGTGGAGCATTTAACGGGAAACTCAAGATTGGAACCACCCTGGCCAGCTTTACACCCCTTCTCCTCACCTCTTGTGCGTTTGCGGTCGCGGCAAAAGCGGGAGCATTCAACGTTGGAGTGGAAGGTGAGGTGTTTCTGGGAGGCATTACTGCCGCATATATCGGAATCAATTGGACATTTCTTCCGGCTCCTCTCCTCTTAATCGTCTGCTTTCTGGGAGCCATGGCAGTGGCAGCATTGTGGGCACTTATTCCAGCTGTGCTGAAGGCTTATTACCGTGTGAGTGAGGTTTGTGTGACCATTCTCATGAACAGCGTAGCTCTGTACATAACCTCTTATCTGGTCAGCGGCCCCATGAGTGCAGGCGTGGCCAATGCCCAGTCTCTGCCGGTGACTGTGAACCTGCCTCAGTTTATGAAGCCGAGCAGTGTTAATGCGGGACTTTTCATAGCCCTTATCACAGTGGTTCTTATGATCTGGGTCTTAAACAAGACTACTTTTGGATATAAGGTAAAAACAGTGGGAACCAACCCATCACATGCGGAGTATGTGGGCATCAGTCCCAAGAAAATATTTATACAATCTATGATGCTCAGCGGAGCATTGGGCGGTATGGCCGGCTGCATTGAAGTTTTGGGTGTTCACGGTTATTTCTTAAATAATTTTGCGGCTGGGCTTGGTTCCAACGGCATGCTGGCCTCTCTGATCGTTAAAAACAATCTGGTTTTTGCACCCTTTATGTCCTTCTTCCTGGCGGTGTTAAAATCAGGAGCCATGGGAATGCAGCAGAGTACCGGTGTACCAAAATCGATTGTTGACACCATAACAGCAGTTTTTATTATTGTGGCAACCATGGAGCTGTTGTTTCAGTTTAAGGATAAGAAAAATAAAAAGGAAAAGAGCAAATAGGAGGAGGCAGGACTATGGATTTAGGAAAAATTTTCAGTGTATCCCTGATATATGCAACCTTTCGTTCTGCCACGCCTATTATTTATGCGGCTTTGTGTGCAGCCATCACTCAGCAGGCAGATATTTTAAATATCGGAACGGAAGGAATCATGCTGACCGGTGCATTTGCGGCAGTAGCGGTCAGTTATTTAACAGGAAGCTGGTTTTTGGGAGTCGTAGTTGCCATGATTGCAGGACTTATTATGGCCATGATCATGGCAGTAGGCCATATCCGTTATAAAGCGGAGATCTGTGCCATCGGCATGGGCATCAATTTATTTGCACTGGCGATCACCAAGTTTCTTTTAAACAGCGTTTTGGGAAAAAGCGGTACGTTTTCAGAACCGGGGATCATTGCGATCCCAAGAGTCAGTCTTCCATTTCTGGCTAAAGTCCCATTTCTGCAAGAGATTTTTGACAACTGGTGCATCACAGAGTGGTTTGTTATTGTACTGATTATACTGGTCTGGTTTGTATTTTATAAAACGGTCTGGGGCCTTCGCTTAAGGGCAGTAGGCCAGTTTCCAATGGCAGCACAGACGGCAGGAATTAATGTTAATTCCATGAAATACCGGGCCATAGCCATATCGGGCCTGATCGGAGGCCTGGCAGGAGCCCATTTGTCCCTGGGATACAGCAAAATGTTTACGGAGAATATGACAAATGCCAGGGGATTTATGGGAGTGGCGGCTATGTATTTCGGAGGAGCCCACCCAATCCTGACTGCGGCAGGATGTCTGGTGTTCGGGTTGACAGATTCCATAGGTGCCAGGCTTCAGGCTTACGGAGTGCCGTCCCAGCTGGTACTTTTGATGCCTTATGTGGTGACCATAATCACCCTGGCAGTATCCATGGCATCTAAAATGGCAAGGGAGAAGAAGAAAAAGAGTGCATTAGCAAAAGCTTAAAAGGAGAATAATCAATGGAAAAACAGAAGGTTATCCTGGACTGCGATCCGGGACACGATGATGCGGTGAACATATTACTGGCAGGAAAAAACAGTGGGATAGAGGTGCTGGGTATTACAGTGGTGGCAGGAAATCAGTCCCTTGAAAAAACTACAAGAAATGCCCTGAATATCTGTCAGTACCTGGGACTTGATATCCCCGTTTATGCCGGCTGCGGACAGCCCATGATCCGGGATAAGCAGCTCCTTGCAGGAGATATCCATGGAGAAAGCGGACTTGACGGCCCGGTTTTTGATCCATTAAAAAGAAAGGAAGAGACAGAGCATGGGGTAATGTTTCTCGTCAAAACTCTGATGGAATCGGAAGGTGACATTATTCTGGTGCCAACAGGTCCCCTGACCAATATTGCCATGGCCATGAGAATGGAGCCCCGCATTATACCGAAGATTAAGAGAATTGTTCTTATGGGAGGCTGCTATCAGCTGGGGAATGTAACTCCGGCGGCTGAATTTAATATTATCGCCGATGCAGATGCGGCCCATGTAGTATTTACCAGCGGCCGCCCCATTACTATGGTAGGGCTTGATGTGACCAGGAAAGTGCTTTGTTATCCCCAGGTGGTAAAACGGATGGAAGAGATCGGCACTCCGGCAGCCCGCCTGTTTACAGAGCTGATGGGACATTTCAACAAGAGCCAAAGGCAAGTGTTCGGCTGGGAAGGCGGGCCTCTCCATGACCCGGTAACCATTGCTTCCATCATTGATTCAGAGCTTCTGGTGACAAAACCTATGTTTACGGAAGTGGATATCAGAAGCGTACAAAGCTACGGAAGGACCAATTGTGACTTCTTTGGCTACAGTCATAGAGAAGCCAATGTGGATGTGGCCGTGGATATTGATGTGGAACGTTTCTGGGATCTGATCGAGACGGGAATACGGGCTTATGGTTCGTGAGGTGGATGATGGAACAATTGAAAGAAGTACTGGAAAACAACAGAGAAGATTATGTTAAATATTTATCAGGACTGATTGCCATAGATACCCAGGATCTTGGACATGGGATTGCCGGAGGAAGAGAAAAAGAGGGACAGGAATATTTAATCCGGCTGCTGGAAGAGATGGGAGCGGATCAGATAGAAAGAGATCCCATGACCGAAGAAACGATCGCAGCCTCCATAGAAGCATATGGGGAAGGCAATCCTGGTCATGACTATAAGGACCGCTATAATGTCTATGCCGTTTTTAATGGGCAGGGGAGCAAGAGCCTGATGTTTAACGGTCACATGGATACCATGCCTCCGGGGGATGAGTCCCTGTGGAATGTGCCTCCTCATGTTCCGGAAATCGTAGATGGCAGGCTGTTCGGTCTGGGAGCTGCGGATATGAAAGGGGGCCTTATGGCTTCCGTCATGGCAGTGAAGCTTTTAAAGGATGCCGGTATCCCTCTTCCACTTAACGTCCACATCTGCTCAGTGTGTGATGAAGAGGGAGGCGGCAACGGCTCCATTCAGGCGGTCATGAGAGGAAAACGGGCAGATGGAGTGGTGGTCTGTGAACCAACATCCGGAGAACTGATTCTTGCCCATATGGGATTTGTATTTATGAAAGTACGGGTCACCGGAAAATCCAACCATTCCGGCGCTAAATGGCTGGGTGTGAGCGCCATTGAAAAGGCAATAAAGATCATAGAAAGACTGAATGAACTGGAGCATAGCTGGCTGCTTGGCCTTAAGCATCCCCTTCTTCCTGCCCCTAATTTAAACGTAGGGACTATTCATGGAGGAAGTGCAGGATCCACGGTTGCCGGGGATTGTGAATTTGAGATGTGCATCCATTACCTTCCTGGCCTGATGAGCCATGAGCAGGTAGTAGCTGAGGTCACAGACGAGATCAGGCGTCTGGCAGAAAGTGATTTATGGCTGCGGGGGCATATGCCGGAAATCAGTATATATCAGGCAGGAGGTCCTTTTGAGATGGAAAAGGGACCGTTTGTAAACAGCTTTGAAAGAGCATTTGAAAAAACGGAGGGAAAACCAGTGGCCATAAAGGGCTCACCGGCTGGCTGTGACTCCAGGCTGTGGAGGAATATAGCCGGTTGTCCAACCATACAGTTTGGACCTGGAAATCTGGAACAATGCCATTCCGTAAATGAGTATATTAAGATAGAAGAATATCTTAAGGCAATTCATATTTATGCACAATTGATTTTAGAATGGGGAAAGGAAGACAGGACAGATGAATAAGAAAATACTATTGGCAGGAGAATCCTGGATGAGTTATACTACACATGTAAAGGGGTTTGATTCTTTTTATACCTCTTCCTATGAGACAGGAGAAAAGTGGCTGAAAAAGGCACTGGAGAAAGCTGGTTATGAGGTAACATTTCTTCCAAATCACCTGGCATCGGAAGAATTTCCATTTACCATGGAAGAATTAAAACAGTATGACGGGGTCATTTTGTCCGATATCGGAGCAAATACCCTGCTGCTTCCTGTGGCGACCTTTACACACAGCCGTAAAATGCCGGACCGTTGTAAACTGATCCGGGATTATGTTCTGGATGGAGGTGCACTATTGATGATCGGGGGATATATGACATTTTCCGGCGTAGATGCAAAGGGAAAGTGGCATGATACCGCTGTCCAGGAAGTTCTTCCTGTAGAGGTTTTGACTGTGGATGACAGAATGGAACACTGCGATGGTGCAAAGCCAGTTGTAGGAGATGTCCATGAAGCTATATCCGGACTTCCATCGGATTGGCCGGAGGTATTGGGCTACAATAAAACAGTGGCAAAGCCGGAAGCAATTGTACCCGTTACCATAGAAAATGATCCGTTCCTGGCACTGGGAGCCTATGGAAAAGGAAGGAGTGCAGCATTTACCACGGATTGCGCCCCTCACTGGGCTCCGCCTGAATTTTGTGAGTGGGAATATTACGATCAGCTTTGGAAGGGGATCCTTGACTGGTTGACGAGAGAATAGAGGGCTTGGAATGAAGAAGGAAGGCTGGGAAGAGGAAGCGGTACAGCTTTTAAAGGATTTGATGGGAATCAGGACAGTCAACGGAAAAGATGGAGAGAAACCGGCAGCAGAATATATCTGCCAATACTTAAATAACCGTGGAGTAAAAGCCTTTGTTCAGGATATTGGAGAAGGAAGGGGAAACGTAATTGCCCTGCTTTCGGGAGATGATGCGGATAAGGGAATGATCTGGAATGGACATTTGGACACGGTGGACTATGGTCAGCTTGAGAGCTGGGACCGGCCGCCATGGGCCCCGGTGATACATAACGGTTTCCTCTTTGGACGGGGAGCCAGTGACATGAAGAGCGGACTGGCTGCCTTGGTATATGTTCTCGGTATGCTGGGGGAGGCTGGGAAGAAGCCGAAAACTTCTATCCAATTTCTGGGGACATGTGACGAAGAGCGGGGAGGGACAGGAGCAAAGGCCATTATTTCCAGCGGACATATGATGGAAGCATCGACGTTACTGATCGGAGAACCTACGGGCTGTACTGTGGGAATCGGACAAAAAGGCTGTATCTGGCTGGAATTGGAAGTAAGAGGTAAGACCAGCCACGGGGCATATCCGGAAGAAGGCTGCAATGCAGTCACCTGTGCATATGAAGCGGCCGAGCGCCTGGCAGACTGGATCCGTGGACATGACCATCCGGTACTTGGAAACGCTACTGCCCAGGTTACGGAAATCCAGGGAGGGATACAACCAAACATGACACCGGATGTGTGCACTGTTTTAATGGATATCCGGACTGTGCCGGGACTTACTTATGAAAAGATTCTCTGCCGGCTGGATAAAGTATTTCAGGGTATCAGCCTGAAATCCGGAGGAATCCCCAGTCTGACTACCACAATTAAGAATCACAGAATAAGCATTGAAGCGGACAAGGCTTCCTGGGGAGTTTCCCAGCTGGTAAAGAGTATGGAGGCTGCCGGAATTAAGGAAGCCTATTCAGGAATTTCCTACTTTACGGATGCCTCCATACTGGCGGAAGGAAAAGAAGGGCTGACGACCGTCTTATTTGGACCAGGTTCGGCAGATATGGCGCACAAGCCCAATGAATGTGTACGCATCGCGGATTACCTTAAGGCAGTACGGGCGTTGACAAATATGGCATCAGCGAGGATTGAGGATGAGAGCGACAATTAAGGACATAGCGAATGACACAGGTCTATCTGTGACGACGGTATCTCTGGTATTAAATGGGAAAGCCCATAAGATACCGGAGGATACAAAAAAACGGATTATGGAATCGGCACAGAAGCTTGACTATCGGCCGAATCAGCTGGCAGTCAGTCTGGTTAAAAAGAGAAGTAAAACCATAGGTCTTATTATTCCTGATATCGGAAATATATTTTACGCCAATATGGTAAAAGGAATTGAAGAGTGCTGCAGGGAGTATGGCAGAACACTGGTCTTGTGCAACACCAATGATCTCCATAAGAGGGACATGGAATATATCCATTTTCTGGCTGACCAGGGGGTAGACGGAATCATCTATGTCATGTCCAGAGAAAGTGATGAGACAGCCGGTAAAGAATCGGTTCGCTTATTGGAACAGCTGCAGCTGCCGTTTGTGCTTCTGGACCGCTTTCTTACGGATGTGGACTGTGCAGAAATTATTCTGGATCATGAAATGGGAGGGTATCTGGCAGCGAGACATCTGGCAGAGCTTGGCCATAAGAAGATCGCCTGTGTAACAGGACCTGCAAATTTGGCGGATTCAGAAAGAAGATTGAAAGGATATGCACGCGCCCTGCAGGAATTTCATATTCCTTTTGATGAAAGGCTGGTTTATGAAGGTGATTATACCATGGAATGCGGGGAGCGTGCGGTGGCAGCGCTGATGCAGTTTGGATATACGGCGGTATTTGCCTGCAATGACCTATCAGCCTTTGGAGTGTGCAGACAGCTGTCACAATATAATAAGAAAGTACCTGTAGATATATCAGTGGTAGGATATGATGATGTATTGTATGCGGAAATGATGGCGGTTCCTCTTACAACGGTCAGACAGCCTGTATATGAGATGGGAGTGGAGTCAGTCAAACGGCTGATTTCCCTGATAAAGAAGAAAAAAGTAGAAAAAAGCCAGGCGGTATTTGAACCGAAATTGATTATAAGAAGCAGTACAATGAGAATTGGACAGGAGTACAATCTATGAAAATATTGAATTTTGGTTCTTTGAATATTGATTATGTTTACCAGGTGGATCATTTTGTCAGAGAGGGAGAAACCATATCCTCTGATTCTTTGGAGATATTTTGCGGTGGAAAAGGCCTCAACCAGTCTCTGGCACTGAGCAAAAGCGGCGTCAAAGTCTGGCATGCAGGTGCGGTCGGGGAACTGGACGGTGAAATATTGACCCAGCAGCTGGAGCAGTTCGGCATAGATACAAGAAATATTAAGCGGGTAAAAAATAAGACAGGTCATGCCATAATACAAAAGAATCAAGAAGGGCAAAATGGCATCCTTTTATATGGCGGAGCGAATCAGGAAATAACAAAGGATCAGGTGGACCATGTTTTAAATGAGTTTGGGGAAGGGGATTTTCTCATTCTTCAAAACGAAATCAACGAAGTTGGATATATTATGGAGCAGGCATATGGGAAAGGCATGAGGATCGTTTTGAATCCTTCCCCCATGAACCGCAAAGTATGGAGTTACCCCCTTCATTATGTGGAGTTTTTTATATTGAATGAGATTGAAGCCGGGGATATCTGTCAAAAATCCGGAAGCAGCAGAGAACTCCTGGGTCAGCTGGCTGAAAAATTCCCGGACGCAAAGATTCTTTTGACATTGGGACAAGATGGTTCTTTATACAAAGACGGCGATCAGGTGTTTGAGCAGGAAATCTATCAGGTACAGGTGGTTGATACAACAGGGGCCGGGGATACCTTTACCGGCTATTTTATAGGCGGACTTGCTCTGGGAGAAACTCCCGGACAGGCTTTGGATCATGCGGCAAAGGCAGCTTCCATTGCGGTATCCAGAGCTGGTGCTGCACCTTCGATACCCACGAGGGATGAAGTTTTAAATGGATAAAAGCAAAACACAAAAAAGGAAGCGCCCGGGAGATTGGATCCCAGGGCTTTCTTTTTAGTGCGCCCATCGCAAAAAAAGCCCTGTTCGGCCCGGTTACTACCGAGATTCCTGCCAGTGTGTTCCAGCTTCATCCCAATTATACGGTTATCATGGACGAAGAGGCCGCATCTTTGCTGGATTATTAAACCAGAGGAAAAGCAGAATGAATCAGATTTAACTGATTACAGGCTTTGTTACAATAAAAGCTAGTGCTCATCAGCACTGGGACGAATGTTATTCGAATTAATATTTTTGCCGGAGCTTTCGGAAGGTGTTCTGAAGACTCCGGCGATTGTATGTAATAAGTAACAAGGCGATTAAAGGGGAGGTCTGGCTGCAGAGAAGAAAGTTTGAGCTGAGCAGTGCACGCCTACTTACTTTTCACAATGAAATGATATATAATATGAATAAAGACTGTCATGCTTTTTTCTACTTGTATGTTATATAGATATAAGCCTATGAACTATAAACATAAAACTGCAAAAAGCATATTAGGGGGCGAAAGCTTGAAGGTATATAAAAAGAGGCTGGTTGGAATTCTTGTTTTAATATTTATATGTATAATTGGAAATTTTCTTGTTCGAATAATACTCCTATATTCAGTGAAAGAATCTCCAATTTTGCAAGGAACTTACTCATGTGATAAGCTTCCCTTTGCATCAATGGTATTTGATCTGGATGATAACAACACATTTTATTATTATAATTATGATGAAATGAGCAAAGGGACTTATTCTAAGGGAACAGATAGTGAACATTTTATCAATAGTTCTAAGTTTCAAAATACTAAAATACTATATGATGGAGAAAAACAGACATTTATAATTAAGATAGATGGAGAAACCTACTTATTCAAACAGTTTGACCGATTACCAATTATTCATCTTGAATCAGAATGAAAACTTCACAAAATGTAACTTTTAAATATCTTATTCCAAACAAATCTAAGATATACGACATAACTCTGGAAGTCCGGGAAGTGATGAGCGAAAGGGTTGGATATTTAAGTTAAATGTAAAAAAAGGAAGCCCCAGTAGATCGAATCCAGGACCTCCTTTTCTGTTACGAAGCTGTCTCTCTATTCAGTTCCCGGATCTCACGCACACGCAAAAGAATAGGAAGTAAAACCCCGGCTGCAATCAAACTGAATAAATTCTGTACCAGATTGAACGGAACATTGGAAATGGCAGCCGGCCAGCTATATACTGCAAGTTCAAATATGAAGTACCCGCCTGTGACTACTGCGCTGCTAAACACTCCGGCGGTTAAAAAGGGCAGTACCCGAAAGCCGCCCGCCGGTCCCCGGGAAGGCAGATGTTTATACAAATATCCCCCTGAAAATGCCGCCAATGCCTTAATGACCAGAGTAGCCGGTGCATAAAAGGCGTAACCAGACAGCAAATCCGCCATCATAGAGCCTATCCCTCCTGCGGCCGCACCTGCCATAGGTCCTAAGAGCAAACCGCTTAGCAATACCATTCCGTCTCCCAGATGAATATAACCGCTGAATGCAGATGGTATATGTATTACCATAGTAGCTGCAGTGGTAAGAGCTGCCATCAAAGCACTGAAAACTATTTTTTTTGTTCTGTTATTATTCATGTATTCTCCTCTCTAGCAGGTCATTTTTTTATTTTTATTTAAATCTATCATATAAAAAAACTGGCATTTTATAAATATCCAATTTGGATAAAATTATACATACCAGTTTTGCCGCGGCAGCCTTTAAATGCTTAATCGAAGAAGATGTCACTTATAGCGAAAAAAGACATTTTTGGAATAGCGGGATATTTTTTTAACTAAAATCAAATTACCACGTGGATAATAAAATAAAGGAATCGATCAGAATGGAAAAGGAGAACTGGGTATTGGCATGCGCGGTCTATATGAAATCCGCAGTGGAAAGAGGATCAATCATAGCATTGACTGTTTCACTTGACAAGTTAAACTTGTTTTTTTATAGAAAGCCTTATATAATAATGGAAAATAAAATGCGGTTGGAAAGGCGGATCAATGTTATGATACAGGACTTTACAATTCACACATTCCTTGAAAAATTATCCTCAAAAAGCCCAACGCCGGGCGGTGGCGGAGCAGCAGGTCTTGGCGGCGCCGTAGGAGCGGCTTTGGGAGAGATGGTGGTAAACTTAACTCTTGGCAAAAAGCGGTATGCCGATGTGGAAGAAGAAATGCAGTCGATCCTTGAAAAGCTGGAAGCTTTAAAACGCGAATTTTTAAGGCTTGCAGATGAAGACGAAGTTGTATTTGTTCCATTGGCGGCTGCATACTGCCTTCCCTCTGGTACGGAGGAAGAAAAACTTCATAAGACTGAAATCTTAGAAACCCACCTTCTTGCCGCCTCTCTGGTTCCTCTCATGGTCATGGAGCGTTCCATGGAAACTCTTGATATCCTGGAATTTCTGGCAGAGAAGGGAAGCCGCCTTGCTGTCAGTGACGTAGGCGTGGGAGTCCAGTTTATCCGTTCCGCACTGCTGGGAGCCAAGATGAATGTTTCCATCAATACAAAATCCATGAAGGAGCGGGAAAAGGCCGGACAGCTTCAGAGTCAGGCGGAACATCTGGCTGAAGAAGGAATCAGAAAGGCAGATGCCATCTATGCGAAGGTAGAAGCTGCGTTAAAGGCTTAATAAGGAGGAAAACAGACGTGATAACCTTAAAGGGTGCAGCCGTATCTGCAAAAATCAAGGAACAGGTAGAAACGCTTTTGAATGATTTAAAGGGAAAAACCCCGAAGCTTGCCATTGTGCGGGTAGGAGAACGGCCTGATGACTTATCCTACGAACGGGGAGCTTTAAAGAAGATGGAAAGCTTCGGTCTGATGGGGGAAAGCTTTGCATTTTCCCAGGACATCACTGATGAAGCATTTAAGGAAGAATTTGCAAAGATCAATGATAACCCGGACATCGATGGCATCCTTCTCCTTCGCCCTCTGCCAAAGCAGATAAAGGAAAAGGATATTGAACATATGATTGACCCGGGAAAAGATTTGGATGGCATATCCCCGGAAAATATCGCCAGGGTATTTGCCGGGGACGATACAGGATTTGCTCCCTGTACGGCAGAAGCGGTGGTGGAAGTCTTAAAAGCCAATGATATTTCCCTGACAGGAAAAAGAGTAGCCATCGTGGGCAGAAGTATGGTAGTTGGCCGCCCCTTATCCATGCTGTTGCTGAAGGAGAACGCTACGGTTACCATCTGCCACACCCGCACGGAGGATTTAAAGGAGACCTGTAAAAATGCTCAGATCCTTGTGGCTGCTGCCGGACGTGCAAGGATGGTGGATGCATCTTATGTAGGTAAGGATGCCATAGTGGTTGATGTGGGAATCAATGTGGACGAAGACGGAAAGCTTTGCGGAGATGTGGATTTTGATTCTTTAGAAGGAACAGCTTCCATGGCAACTCCTGTACCAGGAGGTGTAGGAGCGGTGACAACGGCCGTACTGGCCAGGCATCTGGTTTTGGCTGCCCTTAAAAGATAAATCATTTTTTGCGTAAAAAAGTAAAACAGAGACACTGCAGAAAAGCAGTGCCTCTGTTTTTTATCCGTTTAAAGCCTGCCGCTTCACCTGTCCGATAGCTCCAAGTACAGGTGGGAAATACAGGATTAATACAGTTAATACCAACTCTGGCAGGATATAAGTGGCATTATAACCCAGAGTATAAACCAATGGAGGTATGCCCTCTGGTGTATAGGAGGCAAAGAATATATAACCGGAAACAACATGGAATAAGTACCGACCTGTAACTCCCACAATATATCCGGCTACAAGGCCGTGCTTTTTGTTACTGAACAGCCCGGAAAGACCCAAAGCACCGAATGCCAAGGGATAGTCAAGAAGAACCTGGATCGGAGCGAATATATAGGGGTTCGTGATAAACTGTAAGATTCCATAGGCTATCCCGGTCGTGATCCCGGCCTTTACACCGTAAACATAACCGATGAGGCAGATGAACAGCATGGAAAACAATGTGATTGAGCCGCCAAAAGGAAGGGAGGCTACTTTGATAAAGGAAGTTACTGTTGCAAGCGCCATTGCACCTGCGCAGTAAACCAGCTGTCGGGTCTGCAGCTTTTGAGATTTAGAAGACGATCTGCCAAGAAGATGCAGGGCAAAAAAGATCGCAGCAAATAGAACGATTACCAGCAAGTATCCTGCCGGCCTTAATAAATACTCTTCATTTTCCGCAGAGTAAGTTAGAAAAAATGACATAAAAAATCCTCCTTTGTGTGCGCAGGAGGGGACTACTATTGCTTCCTTACGCCGGCATTATCCGGTTCAAGTAGTGAGGGTTCGGTTTCTACCAATCTCAGCCAATGGCTCCCCTAGCGTGTGTAATTTATACAATTTTGCTGTGAGTATAGCGCAAAAACACAGGCTTGTCAAGCCTTATCAAGTCATGTTTTTGCATATCTGATCCATAACCAAATTGTAAATTCAGTATAAAAATGCAAATAAAGCACAACCTAGTAAAAGAAGTAAAGTTGAAATAAAGTCCGCTTGATTAATTATTAACAAATTGGAGATACGGAGGTTGTTTTAATGACAGGCTTTATTATTGCTCTTATATCCGGAGCGCTTATGAGCATACAGGGAGTTTTTAATACGGGAGTGACAAAGCAGACCAGCATGTGGGTTTCAACAGGCTGGGTACAGCTGACTGCATTTTTGACCTGCCTCATTCTGTGGTATTTCTCCGGCAGGGAGAACATTACCGGCCTATTTGATGTGCAGCCCAAGTACTTATTGATTGGCGGCGTTATGGGTGCATTCATTACCTATACAGTAGTAAGGAGTATGGGAACCCTGGGTCCGGCCAAAGCGGCTCTGATCATTGTAATTTCTCAAATCATTGTAGCCTATGCCATCGAGTTGTTTGGCTTATTCGGTGTTGAAAAGGTGGGTTTTGAATGGAAGAAGCTGATCGGTGCAGTTGTTGCCATTATCGGAATCATGATATTTAATTAATTTGGAAATAGTGCTTGTATTTACTTATTTCTTTAGGTAGAATAGTAACATAGGCTGAAGATGGTATCCTTTTTTGGAGATTTTTGTAAGAGGAGGGATATCATGGATTACCAGAAAGTTAAAATCATCCTTATCGCCCTGTGTGTCTTAGGGGCGGGTGTATGTTATGGCTTCAGCAGAAGCCAGGAGGTTCACAGGCCAGGGGTTTCTTTGACAGAGGAATCGTCTTTATATTCCGGGGAAAGTGTTATCGGAATTGAAGCAGGTGATGGCACGGAAGCTTTAACAGCAGAAGAGGACAGTTTAGGAAGTGCAGGAGAGGAAACGGCCCTGCCTTTCTATGTACATATCTGCGGAGAAGTTGTTTCTCCCGGTGTTTATGAGCTTAAAGAAGGAAGCCGGGTTTTTCAGGCAATCGAGATAGCAGGCGGAGTCACAGACCAGGCTGCGGCAGAATATTTAAATATGGCGGAGCAGGTCAAGGACGGCATGAAGATCGTGGTCCCTGGAAAGGAAGAGGTGGAAGCGGCAAAGGCCAGGGGTGAGATTTCCTTACAGGCAGAGGCTTCATCGAACGTACAAAAAACAAAGGTAAATTTAAATACAGCCACCAAAGAGGAACTGATGACCCTTCGGGGAATCGGAGAAGCCAAGGCAGCCGATATCCTTAAATATCGGGACAGCCATGGCGGATTTCAAAAGATCGAGGATATCATGAAGATATCCGGCATTAAAGATGCGGCGTTTCAAAAAATAAAAGATGATATAACGGTTTGAAATAGAAGACAGAGGTGTAGTATGGCAAGCGTTTTAGTAGTTGATGATGAAAAACTCATCGTAAAAGGAATGAGATTCAGTCTGGAGCAGGATGGTATGGAAGTGGACTGTGCCTATGACGGAGAGGAAGCCATTAATCTTGCAAAGCAGAAAGAGTATGATGTGGTCCTATTGGATGTCATGCTTCCTAAATATGACGGATACGAAGTATGTCAGGCTATCCGGGAATTTTCCGAGATGCCCATTATCATGCTGACGGCAAAGGGCAACGATATGGATAAGATCCTTGGCCTGGAATACGGTGCCGACGATTATATTACAAAGCCTTTTAACATTCTTGAGGTAAAGGCCAGGATCAAGGCTATCCTGCGCCGGAATGCCAAGAAGAACAAGCGGGATAACCAGGAAGACAGCCAGGTGATAAAAGAAGGCGATTTGAAGCTGGACCGGGACAGCAGGAGAGTGTTTATTGCTGAGAAAGAAATCAATTTAACAGCAAAGGAGTTTGACCTGTTGGAGCTTCTTACCTGCAATCCGGGTAAGGTATACAGCAGGGAACAGCTTCTTACTTACGTATGGGGAAATAAAGCCATGGATACGGGGGATGTACGAACGGTAGACGTTCATGTAAGGCGTCTTCGGGAGAAGATTGAACCCAGTCCCAGCGATCCTAAATATGTGCATACCAAGTGGGGCGTAGGATATTATTTCCGCGTCTAGTAAAAGAAAGAGGAGGATTTCTGACGGGTGACCGGAGAAATCCGCCTTTTCTTAAATTTTGGGAGAGAAAATCCCATAGATCAGAATCAATTTTGGAAATGGGGAAACGATAGGATGGATTACAGCATTAGAAAAGTAAGAAAAGAGGATTTGGACCGTGTGGTAGAAGTGGAAGCCCTCTGTTTTCCGCCGGAAGAGGCAGCGGGGAGGGAAGCCATTTTGCAGAGGATTGCTCTTTTTCCTGAAAGCTTCCTTGTGGCGGAGCTATCCGACGGGACGATCATTGGTTTTATTAATGGCTGCGTTACAGAAGGGAATACGATTTGTGACGAAATGTTTGAGAAAGCAGATTTTCATAACCCAGACGGTGCTTACCAAAGCGTGTTTGGACTTGATGTGATAAAAGAATGGCGGGGCCGGGGAGTTGCCGCTGCGCTTATGAAACGTTTTATTGAAGAAGCAGGAAAAAGAGGCAGGAAAGGAATGATACTCACCTGCAAGGACAGGCTGATTCATTATTACGAAAAATTCGGTTACCGGAACATGGGAGTGTCCGGATCCGTACACGGAGGAGCCGTCTGGTATGACATGCGGCTCGATTTTATGGATACAGGGAAGTGAGGCACCGTCAGTATGAAGAGAAGCCCCCAGGGAGAGCGGTGGAGACGGCTTGACAATACGGCAAAGATATTTCCGGTCATAGCCAGTGAAAATTTAAGCAATGTATTCCGGATTTCCGCGGTTCTAAAGGATGAGGTGGATCCGGGTACCCTGCAGCGTGCACTGGAAGAGATCCTTCCTCAGTTTGAGGGATTTTCGGTGAGGCTGCGAAGGGGATTTTTCTGGTATTATTTTGAGAACAATAAGAGGATGCCGGTCATTGAACGGGAAACGACTTATCCCTGCAAATACATTGATCCTCACAGCAATCAGCTTTATTTGTTCCGAGTCACATATTTTGACAGGCGGATCAATCTGGAGGTATTCCATGCGGTTACAGACGGACTGGGAGCGGTAAATTTTTTAAAGGCCCTTGTTTACCGGTATCTGGATCTTAAGAAAAATTCCAGGACCGGCCATCGGGCCTCTCAGAAGATATCATCGGATGTATCCATGAATGTGGAGGATAGTTACGTCCGCCATTATAAAAAAACCGAAAAACGCAAATACAGCTCAAGAAGAGCCTATCATCTGGCAGGAGAAGCCCTTCCTCTCGATGAGGAAAATGTTCTTCACGGTTACGTGGACTTAAAGATGCTTAAGACGGTCGCTAAAAGCTATGGGGTCAGCATCACCAGATTTTTGACGGCGGCTTTGATCTGGTCGATCTATCAGGAATATCTTGACGGAAAGCCTTGTGAGGAGTCCATCGGTATCAGTATCCCCATTAACCTGCGGACCTTTTTCGGCTCGGAGACAAATGCTAATTTTTTTGCGGTGACGCTTATTGATTTTTTATCCACCAGTGAGGAGCATACCTTTACAGAGGTACTGGAAGCGGTAAGCAGCCAGATGGATTCAAAGATCACAAAGGAAAAGATGGAGCAAATCATCTCCTACAATGTTTCCAATGAAAAGAAGTGGTACCTGCGGGCCGCACCTCTTGTTGTAAAATGGTGTGCATTAAACCTGGTTTTCCGGAAAAATGAAAAAGCCTACACCATGACTCTTTCCAATATAGGTCCGATTGATATTGAAGAGGATTACAGGAAGGAAATCGAACGGTTTTCCATAATGATCGGAGTTTCCAAGAGGCAGCCTATGAAATGTGCGGTCTGTTCCTATGGAGAAGAGGTCATTGTGACCTTTACTTCCGTATTTCAGGACACCAGGCTTCAGGATCGTTTTTTCGGTTTTCTTAGAGAAATGAGGATTCCGGTGAGCCTTGAGAGCAACGGTGTTCCGGATCACAGGGATGATCTTGGAATGTATCCCCAGATCCGGTATGACCGGAAACGTCTTAAGAAGCTGGCCACTGTCTTTTATGGATTGCTGTTTTTTGTAGGGGCTGTTTTAGGGATGATCAATTATGCCACTTATTCCGGCTCTTTGTGGTCCATCATTGCCATCGGACTTATGGCATATACCGCTCTTACCGTTGAATATTCCGTTTTGCGCCATGCGAATCTTGCATCTAAGATCCTTTTGCAGACGGTGGCCGCGCAGATACTTTTAGTGGCCCTGGACCATTCTACGGGTTATAATGGCTGGTCAGTGAATTACGGAATTCCAAGCACCATTTTATTTGCGGATCTTTCCATTGTTTTTTTGATTCTGGTGAACCGGATGAACTGGCAGAGCTATTTCATGTATCAGATTGCTGTTACAGTGTTCAGTTTTATTCCTTTGATTTTATGGGCGACTGGTCTTCTTACCAGACCGTTTCTGGCCCTGTTTACTGTGACAGTGACAGTGATCATTCTTGCCGTTACGATTGTGCTTGGGGACCGAAGTGTAAAAACGGAACTGAAAAGGCGGTTTCATGTGTAAAAAGATGCCGGAAAAGGAGGGGATTGTTGATGAGCCGAAGAAAAGTGAGCGTAAGAGGAAATCTTGTGAGGGACATGATGCAGAATGTAATGGAAACTTCGTTAAAACAGCCCATCCGGACAGGAGAACTGAGGAAAAATCCAGTGGAACCTGCATGGGTCCGTCCGGCGGGTTATGAATATGAAATCGTAGAGCTGGAACATTTGAAAATGGAATATCTCCGCCCTGTGGGAGTGGTGACGGACCGGGTGATCTTACAGCTTCACGGCGGCGGATACATCGGGCCTATGAAGAACATTTACCGGAGATTTGCGGTCCGGTATTCCAAGCTAAGCTACGGAGGGGACGTTTTGACCCTTGACTACCGGGTGGCCCCGGAACATCCATATCCGGCTGCTTTGGAGGATGCAGTGGCTGCTTATCAGTGGCTTATTGAAGAAAAAGGGTACCGGCCAGAGCATATTGCGGTTGCCGGGGATTCTGCCGGTGGCGGATTAAGCCTGGCCTTAGGGCTGTATTTGAAAGATCATGGAATTGCCCTTCCCGGAGGGTTTATCACCATGTCTGCCTGGACAGATCTAACCAACAGCGGGGAAAGCCGTGTGTCTAATTACGAGATTGATCCGCTGTTTGGAAATTCTACGGATAATATGCTTTACAATTCGGAATATATCGGGGGAGAGGACCCTGGCATTCCTTATATTTCTCCGGTATTTGGGGAATATGAAGGCTTTCCTCCTGTTCTCATGCAGGTTGGAAGCTATGAGGTGCTTTTAAGTGATACGCTGACTGTAGCTGACAAGTTAAAACATGCAGGAGTGAAGCGGCGGGTTTCCGTTTATGAGGGAATGTTTCATGTATTTCAGATGGGACTGGATTTGATCCCCGAGAGCCGGGAGGCATGGGATGAAGTGGAATCGTTTTTACGGATCATCTTTAATATCAATGTCAAACCCGATGGAAAAGTGGTGCGAAAGGTGAAAACAGAGCACACAAAGCCGGCAAGAGATATGGTTAAGCTTCTCATTGCCATGATGAAGAAAGAACTGGACGCATAAAGGAGACACCAATGAAGATTACGCTGGTAACTGTGGGAAAAATAAAGGAGAAGTTTTATACAGATGCCATCGGGGAATACAGCAAACGATTGAGCCGCTACTGCAAACTGGATATCGTACAGGTGGCTGACGAAAAAACACCGGACTCGGCCAGTGAGGCAGTTGAGAGGCAGATAAAGGAGAAGGAAGGGGAAAGAATCCTTTCTTCGATTAAGGATGGGGCTTATGTGATTGCGTTGGCAATTGATGGGGAAATGCTTAACTCGGTTGAACTGTCGGAGAAGATAAACGGTCTGGGGATCGGAGGAGTGAGCCATATTGTCTTTGTGATTGGCGGGTCTTTGGGGCTTTCTGATGCTGTTTTAAGGCGGGCGGATTATAAGCTGAGCTTTTCCAGGATGACGTTTCCGCATCAGCTGATGAGAGTTGTTTTGCTGGAGCAGGTTTACCGGAGTTATCGGATTATTAGCGGGGAGCCTTACCATAAGTGACCCCGAAACCTTGTTTCATACAACGAAAGATGATATAATCAGTTTATTATTTTACAGGAGAGTATACGATCTATGCATATGCCAACATATCGGGTGACCTCGATTTTAAATGCCCTTTCCAACAGTCAGGAAGGATATACATTAAGTGAATTGACCAGAAAAACAGGAATATTGACAGGAACTATCTCGCCCATTTTAAAAACATTGCTGGAAGAAGGCTTTCTGGAGATGGCGCCCACTGGGAACCGTTATAAGATTGGTATGCAGGCCTACTATATAGGATTGGCCTTTTCAAAGGGTAGTACCACTCTGGAACTGGTGAGAAAAGAAATGGAGAAGCTGTCAAAGGAGTGCAATGAAACCTGTCAGATGGGGATCTTGCGGGAAGGTGAGGTGTTCTATCTGTTAAAGGTTGAAGGGAATGAGTCGATCCGGGTTGTATCGGAAGTTGGAGGCAGCCTGCCTGCTTATGCCACGGGTCTGGGAAAAGCGATTTTGTCAAAGTATGAAGCATCTGAATTAAAAACGTTTTACCCTGATGGACTGAAAGCCCTCACGGCTAATACCGTAACTGATATGGAGGAATTGAACAGACAGATAGAAGCCATAAAGAGCAGTGGGTTTTCCTATGAAGAAGGGGAAAGCGGCGAACATACCGCTTGTATTGG
The DNA here is from genome assembly GCF_002797975.1 of [Clostridium] celerecrescens 18A. NCBI lineage: Bacteria > Bacillati > Bacillota > Clostridia > Lachnospirales > Lachnospiraceae > Lacrimispora > Lacrimispora celerecrescens. The sequence continues at coordinate 201,251 of NZ_PGET01000001.1, forward strand.
AACGGCGATCTGTCAGAATGGAGAAATTGTTGCCGGTTTAAGCGTCGTATTTCCGATTTTCAGGAAATCAGAAGAAAAAGCACAAATAATCCGGCAGGCATTAATCAAGTGCAAGACTAACATTGAAAAGATATTGGTAAATAATTCTTTGATTTAAATAAAAAACATTTTGAAATTTCCAGGAAATCTCAAAGTGTTTTTTTTGTGCAATTGATACAAAAATAGAGGGAAATTATTGTCAAAATGACATTTTTATAATAACTATTGATTTTTCATTGTTCAGGAGTTATCATATATACATAAAATATCATATATACAAAAAATGAAAGCGGGGAAATGGAATGTTCAGAAGTGAAAAAACACTAAGAGGAATTGAGAATCAGTACTACCGTGCAACCTATAAATCAATGGGTTTTACCAGTGATGATTTGGAACGGCCGATTATCGGTATTGCAAATTCGTGGACTGAAGGGGTACCGGGACATTTTAATCTGCGTCAGGTGGCGCAGAAAGTAAGAGACGGTATTAACCGTGCTGGAGGAACCGCAGTAGAATTCGGCACCATTGCATGCTGTGACGGAATGGCCCAGGGACATGATGGCATGCATTTTATTCTTCCCTCCCGCCAGATTATCAGCGACAGTATTGAGACCTTTGCCCAGGCCCAGCTCCTGGATGCGATTGTTTTACTGGGATCATGTGACAAGATTGTTCCGGGAATGCTGATGGCTGCAGCCCGGCTGGACATCCCCTGTATTCTCTTGCCAGGCGGTCCCATGGAAGGCGGAATTGTATTTGACGGCCGCCAATCAGACCAGACCTCCAGTGCGGAAGCATTAGGGATGTTAAGTGCCAATAAGATCACGGAGGAGGAATATAAGAAGCTGGAGGATTTAAGCTGTCCAAGCTGTGGCTCCTGTTCTTATCTTGGAACTGCCAATACCATGTGCTGCCTGTCGGAAGCCCTGGGGATGACACCACCTAATGGTGGTATGGCTCCGGCCACATCAGCTGAGCGTTTGAGAATCGCGGAAGAAACCGGAATTAAGATTGTGGAACTGACCAGAAATAAGGTGACAGCAAGGAAAATTATTACAAATGAGTCAATCAGGAATGCCATCAAAGTCTGTATGGCAATCAGCGGAAGTACGAATGCCGTAATGCATTTAACCGCAATTGCTCACGAAGCAGAGCTGAATATCAATGTTTTGGAGGAATTTGACGAGCTTAGCCGGAAAACGCCGCAGGTTGCCAAGATTAATCCTTCCAGCCAGTATAATTGCATTGACTTTCACCGGGCAGGAGGAGTCCCGCGGGTAATGGAAGCATTAAAAGAGCTGATTGATTTAGATGAGATGACGGTCACAGGAAAAACAGTAAGAGAAAATATTGAAAATCACAGATATGCATATCCAGCGGACCCAAGGGTAATTAAAACGGCGGAAGATCCCTTTGGTTTCCAGGGCGGTGTCGCTGTTTTAAGAGGAAATCTTGCTCCTGATACCGGTGTGACGAAACCAGGAGCATTTGATAAGAGTCTTTACCATTTTACCGGTGAAGCGATCTGCTTTGACAGTGAAGAGGCAGCGGAAGAGGCGATTCTGGCAGGAAAAGTACGGGATGGGCATGTTGTGGTAATCCGTTATGAAGGCCCCAAAGGCGGTCCGGGAATGAGAGAAATGTTCAAAGCCATGAAGTATCTCTATGGAAGAGGATTGGCGCTGACTACAGCACTGATTACTGACGGCAGATTTTCAGGAACCAACAACGGATGTTTTGTCGGTCATATCTCCCCGGAAGCAGCAGAAGGCGGACCAATTGCAATTGTAAAAGACGGAGATAAGATTGAGATTGATGTGGAAAACAGAAGTATTAACCTGCTGGTTAGTGATGAGGAGATCGCTGCGAGAATGGAAGGCTGGAAGCGGCCGGAGCCGAAGTTTAAGAGGGGATATTTAGCGCTTTACTCCAAATTTGCAGCTTCCGGTTCAGAGGGCGGAATTTTAAAGATTTAATGAATCATAAGAGAAAGAGGTAAAAACGTATGAGTGTATCAGCATTAGGAGCAATATTGGCTCTGGTAGTTGCCATCGTTTTAATTTTAAAAAAGGTCCCTCCTACATATGCCATGATAGCGGGCGCTGTTGTGGGCGGCTTAATCGGCGGAGCCGGGCTGGCCAATACGGTAACTTATATGATAAACGGAACAAAAGATATTGTGTCGGCAATTATCCGAATTGTGGCTGCCGGTGTGCTGGCAGGAGCTTTGATTAAATCAGGGGCAGCAGCGCGGATTGCCAATTCCATTGTGGAAAAACTGGGTGATAAAAATTCCCTGCTGGCAATGACTCTGGCTACCTGGCTGCTTACGGCCATCGGTGTTTTCGGTGATGTTGCAATCATAACCGTATCACCGATTGCCATTCAGATAGCCCAGAAAACAGGATATAAGAAGCTTGGCATATTGCTGGCCATGATCGGCGGCGTTAAGGCTGGCAATGTAATGAGTCCAAATCCCAACGGAATTGCTGCAGCAGAAACCTTTCATGTCCCGCTCACTTCCATGATGGCGGCAGGAATTCCTGCTGCATTGACAGCAATCGTGATTACAACACTTCTTGCCAAAGGCCTGGCTTATAAAGGGACAGATGTTGTGGCTGACAGCGACGGGGCGGATACCGTTCTGCTGCCATCACTTGCCGGTGCATTGACTGGGCCGCTTGTGACCATTATGCTGCTGCTGTTAAGGCCGGTTGCAGGTATTACCATTGATCCATTGATTGCCCTTCCGGTGGGCGGCCTGGTGGGCATGGCCGTAATGGGAAAGCTAAAAGATTTTGTATCATACCTGGAATTCGGACTGGGAAAAATGAGCGGCGTGGCAATGCTGCTCATAGGAACCGGAACGCTGGCCGGAATCATAGCCAATTCCACCCTAAAAGAGGTGATTGTCCAATTGCTGCAAAAAGCCGGTTTGCCGGGATTTCTGCTTGCGCCAATATCTGGAACCCTCATGGGTGCGGCTTCCGCTTCTTCCACAGCAGGCACGACCTTAGCCAGCCAGATTTTCGGTGATACCATTCTTTCTTACGGTGTTGCAGCACTGGCAGCCGGTGCCATGATCCACGCGGGAAGCTTTGTGTTTGACGGACTTCCCCATGGTTCATTTTTCCATGTCAGTGCCGGTTGTGTGAATATGAAAATCAATGAGAGACTGAAATTGATTGCTTATGAATCATTCATTGGCATCTGCATGGTAACGGTATCAACCATTGTATATGGTGTAATTAAAATAGCAGGATAGGAGACATAATGAAAGCAAAAATAGTAACCCCAACCCTCACCATTTTTAATCAGGAAGGTGCAATTGATTATGAAGGCAATCGTACGTTAATCCGTCATCTGGTAGACAATGGCGTTGATGGCGTGGTACCCCTTGGCAGTACCGGTGAGTTTACCATCCTTCCTTTTGAGGAAAAGAAAAGGTTTCTGGAGTTTTATCTGAAGGAAATTAACGGAGCAGTAAAAGTGCTGCCCGGAACAGGCTGTATCAATCACGAGGAAACGGTAAAGCTGTCGAACTTTGCTTTGCAAAATGGCGCGGATGGAGTTCTTGTTATCGGCCAGTACTATTACGGCATATCCCAGGAGGAGATTTTCCATTATTATGACTTCCTGGCATCCCGGATTGAAGGAAATGTGTACCTGTATAATTTTCCTGCCAGAACAAATTCAACATTTGAGCCGGAAACCGTTTTGCGCTTGCTGCGCAAACATAAAAATATTGTAGGAATGAAAGAATCGGTTTCTTCTTTTACTCATACAAGAGATATTCTGGATCTGATTCAGGGTGAATTTCCGGATTTTCAAATGTATTCCGGATTTGATGACCAGTTTCTTGATAATATTGACTACGGCGGACAAGGTTCCATCGGAGCCATTTCCAATCTGCTGCCCGGACTATGGTCAGGCTGGGTAAAAGCAAGAAATATGGAGAATTGGGAAGATATTATGAAATATAAGAAAAAAATCCATAAGCTGATGCGTCTTTATCAGCTGGAAACCAATTGTTCCGGTCTGTTTAAAGCGGTGTTAAAGGCAAGAGGGCTGGATATTTGCTCTCAGTCCATGTTCCCGTTTGACCAGGTGAGGAAGGAATCTGTCAGTGAGGCTTTGGCATTAATAGAATCCGTAGGATAAAGAAAAGGAGAATACTTATGATTTATTATATTCCACCCGTAAACTTAATGGGGAGAGGGTGCTTAAAAGAACTGAAGGAGCCGATCCGGAAATTGGGCTGTAAAAAGGCATTGGTTGTCAGTGATGGTTTTTTAAAGAAAAACGGTACAGTTGAAAAGGTTACGGCGATTCTTGATGCTGTGAATATCGGATATGCGGTTTACACGGAAGCAAAACCCAATCCTACTATAGATAACGTAAATAAAGGTCTGGAGCTTTTACAGAAAGAAAATTGTGATTTTATTGTTTCTGTGGGCGGCGGATCCCCTCAGGATTGTGGAAAGGCAATTGCTGTTTTGGCAGCAAACGGCGGACAGATTACTGATTATGAAGGTATCAACAAGTCTGCCAGAAAGTCTCTGCCTATTGTTGCAATAACGACAACCGCGGGCACATCGGCAGAAGTGACGATTAATTATGTGATTACAGATGAGAAACGCCATGTGAAAATGATAATGGTAGATTCCAACACCCTGGCTGAGATTACTGTAAATGATCCGGAACTGATGCTGGAAAAACCGGCAGCCTTAACGGCGGCGACCGGCATGGATGCTTTGACACATGCAGTGGAAGCTGTGGTTGCCAAGGGGGCCATGGATGTTACTGATGCAACGGCGCTGTACGCAATCAAACAAATTTTTGAGTATCTGCCACGTGCCGTAAAGGATGGAAACGATATTGAGGCAAGAGAGCAGATGGGATATGCATGCTTTTTAAATGGAATAGCTTTCAGTAATGCCGGACTCGGTAATGTTCATGCAATGGCTCATCAATTGGGCGGCCTTTATGATCTGCCCCACGGTGTATGTAATGCGATGCTCCTGCCGGTTGTGGAGGAAGAGAATGCAAAGCATGTGCCAGAGCGTTTTCGGTTAATTGCCGAAGCTGCCGGCTGTGATACCAAAGGCAAATCAGATCAGCAATGTGTGGATGATGTCATCAGAAAAATGAAGGAATTATCAAGAGAAGTTAATATTCCGGAGTCCTTAAAGGAACTTGGGGTGGATGAGCCGGATTTTGAGTTGCTGGCCGAAAATGCCATGAAAGATGCGTGTGCAGGTGCCAATCCTGTTTTCTTTGATAAAGAAAGGCTTGTGGAATTATTTAAAAAAATTCAGTAAAAGGGAAGCGCCGGTCTCCGGCGCTTCTATGCCTGTTTTTCAAAGAAGTTTCATGGCATTTTAGTGCAGAAATCATAAATATGGTTGTCAAACCGTGTCATTTTTTACAATAAAAGGACTCTCCGCTGGGCGGTGGTGCTTTCCGTAATTTTAAACTGGGCGTTTCTGGAGATGAAGTTTCTGCCGAATGCCCATAACAGTTGGTTATTGCTGCAAGATATCATTTGGCTTTTTCTACATCCTGCCCTTTATGATTTAAAAACATGGATTTTTAAGTATTTACTTTGCCTCTTCTATATGTTATGATGAAAAAAATACGTTATAATAGATGGTGAACAGTATGAATGACTTAAAATCAATTATTGTAGAGCGAATGAAAGCAGTACGCAACAGCAAGCAGTTAAGCTTAGATCAAGCGGCGGATATAACCGGAATCAGCAAGGCCATGCTGAGCCAGATCGAGCGTGGGCAGTCTATGCCTACAATCACAACACTTTGGAAAATCTCCACAGGGTATAAGGTTCCGCTCACCTATTTTTGGGAGAAGGAAAAGAGTAATTACACCAAAATAGACACATTGAATACCCAGCCGGTTTATGAGGAAGACGAAAAGATGCGGACCTTCCCCCTTTTCCCCTATAATCCAGCTCAGAGCTTTGAGATGCTGTATATCGAATTTGAGCCGGGGTGCGTTCACCAATCAGCCAGACATATGGATGGCGTGGAAGAATATATCTTTGTCCGGAAAGGACAATTGGAGATGCGCCTGAATCAGGATGAGACTGTTTTGACCGAAGCCCAGTGTTTCCGTTTTAAGGCTGATGTTCCTCATTGCTATATCAACTCGTCAAAGGAAACGTGCTGCATACTGAACATTATTTTTTACCCGATAGGGTCATAATGGAGTCCCAAAATATGAAAAAAGCACTTATATTTGGAATTATCGGATCTTTCTTTTTTGCATTTACATTTGTTCTGAACCGCAGCATGCACCTGTCCGGAGGAAGCTGGATTTGGAGTGCAAGTCTACGCTATCTGTTTACCTTTCCGATTCTTGCTCTGATTGTGGGAAAACAACACGGGTTTTTGCAAGTCCATAACGTGATCAGAAAGAATCTTTTCAATTGGCTTACTTGGAGTACCGTCGGATTTGGTCTGTTTTACGCCCCCATGTCTTATGCAGCCGATTATGGGGAGTCCTGGCTGATTGCTGCATCCTGGCAGGTAACAATTGTAATGGGTATATTATTGTCACCAGTATTCCATAAGCGTATCCCGATAAAAAATCTATGTATATCAGGATTTATTTTAATCGGAGTTTTTCTTTTACAGGTACATAATATTGCAGATTTGGATATTAAGATAACCCTTATGACGCTGCTTCCCATCCTTGTAGGGGCTGCCTCCTATCCTTTGGGAAATAGAAAAATCATGGAGGCAAGCGGGGATCAGCTTTCTACAATCCAGCGAACTTACGGTATGACGTTATGCAGCCTCCCCTTCTGGTTCATTTTATCCGTGTTCGGACTGGTAAATGCCGGGGTCCCTTCTGTAAATCAGACCGTACAATCCTTATGTGTCGCGGTTTTTTCCGGAGTGATCGCAACGCTGTTATTTTTTAAAGCCACCGATTTGGTTAATTCGAACCATAAGCAGCTTGCTGTGATAGAATCCACACAGTCGGGTGAGGTCATATTTACCTTATTAGGAGGTGTTTGGCTTCTTGGGGATTCCCGGCCTGATGGTCTGGGAATTATCGGCCTATCGTTTATTGTGTTTGGTATGATCTTAAACAGCATGATTGTATCCTTTTCTAAAAAATCAGAGATTATTGACCTGTAACGAATTGGTCTTTACCTGTCAGCCTGCAGTGCGTCTGCCGGCTGTTTTTGTATTCATATGCGGCGGCCTTGAGATGATAGAATTTCAGGGCGCCCTTTTTTATTTATCTTAAGTTATTACAAGTATGTAAGTATCAGGGATGTTTTGATCCGTATGAACTTGAAAGTCTCTTGATAGTCTGGTAATATTAGGAACAGATCACTTTGTTTTCAGCCGTCAAATGATAAAGAGGCTGAAGTAAAAAGGGCGGTCGGGAATGAAAAGGAATAACAGCCAGGTATACCGACAGGATAAATAAAGATAGGAAAGGAAAGGGTATATGAGCCAGAAACTTCTTACCCCCATCCTTCCGGAGTGGATGGATTTTGTTCTGGAAGATGTGGATGAATTATACCGCAAAAAAGACCAGGAGGAAGCGGTAAGTGATGTTCTCATAAGAAATCTTCATGTAACGGAGGAAGTGCTTTCCCATATGCGTTTTTCCGCCGTCATATTTGAAAACTGCATATTTCAGGATTGCAGCTTTGAAAAAGGAGAATTTACTGACGTGGCGTTCCGGGCCTGCGACATATCCAACTGCAACTTTGAGGACAGCTATTTTAACCGGGTGGAATTTACCTCCTCAAAGGGTATGGGAACAAAATTCTGCGGGAATACCATGCTCCATACCGTAATAAAAGACTGTAATTTCAACTATGCCAATTTCGATTCCTCCAGACTGGAGCACATCCAATTTACCGATTCCCAGGTCCGGGGCGGTTCCCTGACCCAGTGCCGCTGCAAGGCGTTTGAATGGAACCGGGCGAATCTGGAAAATGCAAGTTTTTTTAAAACCATGATGAAAGGAATGGATTTTACCAACAGCACCATACAGGGGTTGGTGATGTCTGATAACTGCACGGAGATAAAGGGCGCTGTGGTGGACCTATACCAGGCGGCGGAACTGGCAAAGTATCTTGGCATTGTCATAAAAAACTGACCATTCTGCTCTAACACGTTTCTGGATAAAACATGAGGTTTACAATGATCCCTTATATGATAAAATGGTTATAATTATGTTGCAAGATAAGCGTTTATTTAAGGAGGCGGGCTTTTTTATGATGGAACCCTCAAAAACTGCGTAGCACGGGTTATGCAGTTAAAATAATTAAGTAATTGTATAGCCTTTGCTATTCCTGACAGTAAAAATATGTTTGGGAGGCAGCGATGCGCTATCAGAAGGCGAATGAGATTTTACCGGAAGAGCTGGTGGAATTAATTCAGAATTATATAGATGGGGAATATGTTTATATCCCCAGAAAACAGGAAAATAAACGAACCTGGGGCCAGAGGACAGGTGCCAGAGAGGAAAGAAAGCTCCGGGACTTATCCATCTATGAGGATTACCTTTCCGGCATATGCGTAAAGCTTTTGGCGGAGCGCTATTACCTGTCCGAGAAAAGCATCCAGAGGATCGTACTTCAGGAAAAGAGAAATATGAAATTGAAATAAAGCGGCGCATCCGTAAGAAAATGGTGCGCCGCCTTTTCTTTGTTCCATAAGAAAATATGAGGTGGGATAAAGAAAGAGGGCGTGTTACAGTTGTTGAAAGAAACAATTGTAAAAATGGAGAAAGAATATGAATCGAAATTTACGAAAACAATGGATCGTCACGCCGGACCAGCTTCCAGCAATCATAAGAAGATGCCCGAAATGCGGGAAAAAGACGGAATTTATAAACAGCGGAAAATTCAGGGTCAATGCCAATGGCCGCCTCATAGATGTCTGGATGATTTACCGGTGCGGACAATGTAAGACCTCTTGGAATATGACCATATGGGAAAGAGCAGAGGCAGGCCGCCTGGAGAAAGAAGAATATGAGGGATTTTTAAATAATGATCCTGATCTGGTGGCAAAATACGGAAATGACAGGGATTTATTTGCCAGAAACAAGGCAGAAGCTGCTGCCTCAAAGGCGGAATACCATGTAACAACCGTTGATACTGCATTACCCTGCGGGGAGGATCATGCCATGGAGACCGAGATAAGGATTCCGCCTGGATTTGATTTGAGGGCAGATATTTTTTTAATGCAGCAGTTGTCCGTATCCAGAAGCAGGATAAAGAAATGGTGTGAGGACGGGCTGATTCTAAGCTGCGGACAGGTATTGTCTCCCAAAGGGAAAATCAAAGACGGGATGCTTCTGCAGATAAAAAAGGAAGCCTGCCGTTCGCAGTAGGAGGAATCGTTTAAGATGATTCAGTATCATATGATATAAATTCCTGCTTTTCCAGCTTTTTCTCATCTGCCCCGGTCCTTTTTATAAGAAGAAATAAAGTCATAAAAATGGTATATCCGATCAATAATGCTCCTGCAGTCAGCCATAACCCAGATATGGCAATCCGGTCTACAAACAGACTGCAGAAAAGGGACGCACACATGGAGCCTGCCTGCAGAAGAAAGGAACCTAAAGAAAGAACACTTGCCCTGAAATACCCTGGAGTATATTGGTTGATCAGGGTGTTTTCAGCTACACTTCCGGTTCCGAGAAGGAGATAAATACTGCCATATCCCAGGATAAAGAGCCAAACATTTTTATGAAGTGCCAGAACAAGCAGGGCGCAGCCAAGGAAAAACCGGCTGATGCTGTAAATCCGCCATTGGCGGCCGGGAAATTTTTTCAGCAGCCTTTGACAGAAGGAATTTCCCGTCGCTGCCAGTAAGAAACCGGCAAAGGACAGAATACCCAAAACCCAGGTTCCTTCCGTATGGTTTGAAATCTTAAGATAAGCCGGCTGCCAGTAGGTTTCAATAGAGATAAGGAAAAAGCCGGTAAACAGCATGCCTGCCAGAATCAATGGAAAGTCCTGTTTCGACAGGACTGTTTTTACGCCTCTCTTTATATGCCTTGTGAGGGGAATCCGATCTCCCCGGCGGCCGCAGATTTTATCCTCCCGGATGCAAAACAGACAGAGCATGAAGGTAACTGCTGTAAATACGCCGCGGGTCAATATATTTCCGGTAAAAGAATCTCCTATACAGGAAAGAAAGCCGCCAAGGACACAGCCGGCCGCAAGTCCGGCTTCTTCCAGAATTCCAAGGCGGGCAGCGATTGCAGGAAGACAAGCTTCTCCCTTTTCCTGAAGAGCCTGATCCACGATGAGGGCATCCAAGCTTCCGGTGGAAAAGGCCCTGCTGATTCCATTAAGAAGAATGTAAAACAACAGCCAAATCCAGTTGTCCGCAAACAGAAGCAGGATCAGAGACAGCATCTGGCATGCACCGGAAATTAGGAAAACCGTCTTTCGTCCATACAAATCTGCACAAATTCCGCTGGGCAGTTCAAAACAAAGGACCGCAGCAGAATAGGCAGCGATCAAAAGAGGCAGAGTCTTTAGATCGGCCCCCCTGTTTAAAAGAATTAAATTCAGCACAGGCAGAAGGATTCCCAGAGAAACATAATTGAGAAAAATAGTCAGCTGCTTTCCATTACTCATGAGGTTTTTCCTCCGCATTGTAGAGAATAAACGCATATTCCCAGGGGGATTTTTCTGCAGAAGGAATGGCATGCCGGTCTAAATAATCCGTGATCATCGTCAAAAGCTCTTTGCCTTCGCCCTCGGAAAGATGAATGACACCGGTCAGGATATCCCCTAAATTCCACGAACTTTCAGACTCGGCAGAATCATGCTGCCGCTCCAGATACTTCTTTTTCTGAGCCAGAAATCCTTCATAAGTACTTGCAATCTGCTCCTGGACAAGAACTTCCTTCTGCATATTGTTCTCATCAGGATGATCCAGTCCAATCTGGACATTAATATAGGTGGGTTTGTAATATCTGGCAGTAATACCATTGATCATTTCTGTATGATCCAGTTCCACGACTCCCAGCGAGCTTAGTTTCTTAATATGATGCTGGACACTGGAAGGGGATATCTCCAGTCTTTCCGACAACTGCTTGGGTGTCATAGGAGTTTTGGACCGTCCCAATAATCTAAGAAGCTTTTGCCTTACAGGATTCATGTAGATTTCCAGTTCCTTTTTTGTAGATAACGTAATTTTATCCATATTCCTTTCTCTCCTTATCCCTGTGATATCGTTACATGTATTGTAACATTACTTATTGTGTAACGTCAAGCGGTAATTAAGCAGAAAACAAGAAAGGTCTTATAAGTTTCGCAAATACATATCTTATGTATTGATTAAATAATTAAAAAGAATAGATATTTTTGGAAAAGCCTCTTGACAATCAGGGAATAATCTTATATTATAAACATAGTTAATAATAATAATTATTACTGATATTATTTATCAATAAGGGAAAGCAGCTATTATTATTTCACTTTCCATATGTCAGAATCAACACGCAGCCATACAGCTGTTTTCGCGGGGGCATGGCCTTCACGGAAAAAAGTAAAGTTTCCGCCCATAGAAACAGCGGAAAATCCTGATAAGTTAACATTAAATCAAAATATAAAAATCATAGGAGGTAATTCATTATGTCATTAATCGGAACAGAAGTAAAACCATTCAAAGCGCAGGCTTATCACAACGGAAAATTTGTAGAGGTCACAGAAGAAGATTTTAAGGGTAAGTGGAGCATCATCTGCTTTTATCCTGCAGATTTCACTTTTGTTTGCCCGACGGAACTTGAAGATTTGCAGAACAATTATGAGACATTTAAGAGTCTGGGAGCGGAAGTTTATTCCGTATCTACGGATACCCATTATACCCACAAAGCTTGGCATGACAATTCCGAGGCCATACGTAAGTTGACCTATGTTATGATTGGAGACCCCTCCCATACAATTACCCGCAATTTTGATGTACTGATTGAAGCAGATGGACTTGCGGACCGTGGTACATTTATCGTTGACCCGGACGGCATCATTCAGTCAGTAGAGATCAATGCCGGAAACATTGGCCGTGATGCAAACATTCTTATTGATAAGATCAAGGCTGCCCAGTACGTTAGAAAGAATCCTGGTGAAGTTTGCCCGGCAAAATGGAAAGAGGGCGGAGCCACACTGAAACCAAGCCTTGACCTGGTAGGAAAAATTTAAGGAGTAAAGATTATGATGCTGGATGCTGATATAAAGAAACAACTGGCTGAGTATCTCCAGCTTCTGGAAAACGATGTGCTGATCAAAATCAGTACAGGATCTGACAGTATATCAAACGACATGATGGCTCTGATGGAAGAGCTGACTGCACTGTCACCAAGAATTAAGACAGAACAGGTAAAACTGCCCAGAACTCCCAGCTTTACCATTAACCGAATGGAAGAAGACTTTGGGATAACTTTTGCAGGCATCCCTTTGGGCCATGAATTTACTTCTCTTGTACTGGCTCTTTTGCAGGTAAGCGGAAGAGCCCCCAAGGTTGACGGTAAACTAATTGAACAGGTGAAGGGTATCAAAGGCGAATATCATTTTGAAACCTACATCAGTTTAAGCTGCCATAATTGCCCGGAGGTGGTGCAGGCCTTTAACTTAATGAGCATTTTAAATCCTGGCATTACCCATACGATGATTGACGGTGCCGCCTTTAAAGAAGAGGCGGAGAGCAAAAATATTATGGCTGTGCCTACGGTTTTATTAAATGGTGAGGTTTTTGGCAGCGGGCGCATGACCCTGGAAGAGATTCTTGGAAAATTAGGCAGCGGGCCTGATATGTCAGAGTTTGAGAAAAAAGAGCCGTATGATATCCTTGTAATCGGAGGCGGTCCCGCGGGAGCAAGCGCAGCCATATATGCGGCGCGCAAAGGCATACGCACGGGGATTGTCGCAGAACGCTTCGGCGGTCAGGTCAGAGAGACGTTGGGAATTGAGAATCTGATCAGCGTCGGATACACCGAAGGTCCCAGATTAGCAGAAATCCTGGAGCAGCATGTTAGTAGTAATGATGTAGATATTATGAGTGCACAGCGTGCCAGGCGCCTGGAAAGAAAAGAACTCATTGAGGTGGAGCTGGAAAACGGCGCCGTCTTAAAAAGCAAGGCAGTAATCCTTTCAACAGGAGCCCGCTGGAGAAATGTCGGGATACCGGGAGAAGAGGAATTTAAGAACAAGGGAGTTGCTTATTGCCCCCATTGTGACGGACCTCTTTATAAAGGAAAGCAGGTGGCAGTCATTGGAGGCGGTAATTCCGGCATTGAAGCCGCAATTGACCTTGCAGGAATTGCCAGCCATGTAACGGTGTTTGAATTTATGCCTGAGCTGAAAGCGGATGCCATACTACAGAAACGCCTTTACAGCCTGTCTAATGTAACAGTCTTAAAGAACGTACAAACAAAAGAAATTACCGGCACGGATAAGGTAAACGGCATCACTTATATGGAACGTGAATCCGGAGCAGTCCATCATATGGATTTGCAGGGAGTATTTGTTCAGATAGGACTTATAGCCAATACAGACTGGTTGGGTGATACGATTGAGCGCAACCGCATTGGTGAGATTGTTGTTGATAACCGCAATGCAACCAGTTTGCCAGGAGTTTTTGCAGCAGGAGACTGCACGGACAGCGTTTATAAACAGATTGTGATCTCAATGGGATCCGGAGCCAGTGCAGCTTTGAGCGCTTTTGATTATTTAATAAGAAATTGATTTTATGTAAAGTGGTACCCATGAAACCCTTTGTTTATGCGTGTTTCATGGGTATCACTTTGCTATCAACGTGAATGCGGATGAGAACGTGAACGTGATCAAGGTAAGGACTGCACAACACCCTATTGTTTTATATTCATATAATAATAATGGAAAACAAAATTTTCCGAATATTGGAGTATAGGAGTAAATCAATATGGGTAACAATAACCAAAATTGGTATAAGGAATGTTGTGATTGCCAAGATAGGCGGCAGTCACATGTTCATGAAGTTCTAGGCAGCGTCCAGATAGCAGAACGCGAAGAAGATCCCCATAATCACCGTTTTGCTACGGTTTCTGGTGAAGCAATCCCTGCTGGTATGAACCACTTTCATGAAGTGAAATTTAGAACAGATTTTTATGAAAATCATTTTCATGAATTTCGTGGCAAAACATCGCTTGCAATTCCTGTTGGGGACAGACATGTTCATTTTCTGGAATCCGTAACAGAAGTGAGCGATGGTCATTTTCATGATTTTAGGGTGGCCACCTTGATTGAAGACCCTATCGGTGAAGAAGATTTAAAATCACGTTGTTAATATTAATGGCGGGTATCCGGTTTACCGGACCCGCCTAAAAAAATACCATGCAATCTTAGATGGTTCAATTATGTGCCGGTTGACCGGCAGGAAACAGCAGCTTTACTATAGCCCAAAACCTTGACATGTCCCATCTGTAACAGTATAATTTAAATGGATACGGCTGGAAAATGACTGGAGTGATAAATATGCAATATCGTGCACTGGAGCAGATGCTCATTAATTCAATAAAAGAAGTACAGATAAAATTAGGATATGAAAAAGAACCTATTCGCTTCTATTACCCCGAACGTGCTCTGGTGAACATCTTAAAAATCCACGAAGGCTCTCCTCAGGAAATAAGAGCAGCTATGGAAGGCTTTAAGGAATATGTGAAGGCGCGTCTGGGAAACATCAGGATCACAAAAAGCCAGGAACGTTTTTGCTTTGAGATTCCCCAGGAAGGAATCGAATACGTATATTACCATAAAAAGGACAATGGCTTCTTAAAAGAATTCATTGAAACCGTAGAAAAACCCAATACGACCTTAGAGGATATCTTGAGAGTCTTTCATAAATACGCCGACGGCAAGGTTATCTGCGTAAAATCTCAGGAAGAAGATTTCGATTATATTATATTTATTGAGGATTCCTCAATGGATCATTACCGGTATTATATTAAATTTCATGGAAATCACGCCACATACCACAGATTCTTATCCGAAGATGCAGCGGATATGGGCATATAACGATATCCTATCAGGAGAAGAGAACAATGCAGAGAAAAAGTTGGATCACAACCCTGTTTACAGGCCTGGTATTTATGGCCGCTAATAGTTTTACTGCCAAAGCAGATATGGCCGCCAATATGGTAATTCCCATCGTAGCTCCGCCGCCCTTTGAGCAGCAGACTGGCCCTGGAATCAGCGGGGGGAAAGAATTTTCCCAGACAGCACCGGAAATTTACACAGGTACTGGAGAACAGGTTGTGGTTTTTGCAAAACAGTTTCTAGGAAACCCCTATGTATATGGTGGGACAAGCCTTACGTCAGGTGCCGACTGTTCCGGATTTGTGCTAAGCGTTTATAATCAATTTGGCATAAGCCTCCCAAGGACCTCTGAAGCCCAGGGAGAAGCGGGATTTGATGTAGGCGGAATCGAGAATGCCCGGCCGGGCGATATCGTATATTACATAGGACATACCGGTATTTACATAGGGCAGAATCAGCTGATCCACGCAAGCGGCCCAAAGGATGGGATTAAAATATCCGCTGTGGATTTTATGCCAATTGTTTCAGTCAGAAGAGTATTAGGGAATTAAATAATAATAAGATCATATTTAAGCTTATTCAGATGCTTCGTCAGAATCATCGGGAATAAGCTTTTTTTAATGCAGCAGTTTGCCGGAATGCCTTTCATTAAGTCAAAAGTTTTTCAGTCATAATTTGTCCCGCCACACATATATTGAGGTAAGAGGAGGGATGAAGGTGGAGAGGAAAGACGAGCTTATCAATATATTTTCCAGGAGCATAAGAGAAATTTTAAACCGGGTGACAATTGACTTTGACGAGGTTCAGGAAATCAGGCTCCGGGTAGGAGCTCCTCTTTTAATGGTATACCGGAATGAGGAGTATTATGTGACTCCCAGGGGTTCCCTGAATAAGGAAGGAAAGGACGCCTATATTGTCTCGAAAAATGAGCTTAAGGAAACCATGGAGTACATGAGTAACTATTCTCTTTATGCATTTGAAGAAGAGATGAAGCAGGGGTTCATTACCATTCAGGGAGGACACCGGATCGGAATCGCAGGAAAGACCATTTTAGATGAATCCGGAATTAAGGCCATGAAATACATATCCTTTGTCAACGTCCGGCTGTCCCATCAGGTGAGGGGCTGTGCCTCTGAGGTTTTGCCCTATCTTTATGAGGAAGGGAGAGAAATCTATCACACTCTGATCATTTCACCTCCAAGATGCGGGAAGACCACTTTGCTGAGAGATTTGATCCGTCAGGTTTCTAACGGTTCTGAGGAGCATGCAGGCCTTACCGTAGGCGTGGTTGATGAGCGTTCTGAGATTGGGGCCTGTTATCAGGGGATCCCTCAGAATGAACTTGGAATCCGTACCGATATTTTGGACTGCTGTCCTAAGGCAAGAGGAATGATGATGCTGATACGGACCATGTCCCCCAGAGTGATCGCCGTGGACGAGATCGGGAGCCGGGAGGATCTGGAAGCAATGGAATACGTAATGAACTGCGGCTGCAAGCTGATTGCCACGGTTCACGGAAACTCTATAGATGATTTAAAGCAGAAGCCGATTCTTAGAAAGCTGGTGGAGGAGCGGATCTTTGAGAGATATGTGGTCTTAAACAACTTAGGAAGGATCGGAAACATCGACCAGATCTATGACTCCAGGGGAACGCAGCTCTACAAGGCGCAGGTACATCAGATGGGAATACGGTGGGACAGGCAGGAGTGCATAGCTTATGGATAATACATGGCTGCGGATAATAGGAGCTCTTCTGGTCATTATATCATGCTCGGGCCTTGGATTTTTTATGGCGGCCCAATGGAACGAACATTTAAGAACTGTAGAAAAGCTTAGAAAAATGATTTTTTTATTGAAAGGCGAGATAGTTTATGCCAATTCTCCGCTGACTGAGGCCTTTGAACGGACCGGTAGAAAGGCAGGGGGGGAGATCGGTGTTTTGTTTGAGAGCGTGTCGGAAAGACTTTCCGGACAGCAGGGAGAAACCTTTTATACCATTTGGCAGGAGGAGATTGACAAGCTTCCCAAAGAGGTCTGCTTGTCCAAAGAGGACAAACAGAATTTAAAAGGTCTGGGGGAGCATCTGGGCTACTTAGACATGGACATGCAGGAGCGGAATATCCTTTTATATCTGGAACAGCTGGACTTAACAATCGGTTATCTGAGAAAACATAAGCAGGAAAAAAGCCGCCTTTATACCAGCCTGGGTATCATGGGCGGTTTATTCCTAACAATCGTAATGTATTAAGGAGGATCGCATGGGAGTCAATTTGATTTTTAAAATTGCAGCAGTTGGAATCCTGGTTTCCGTCATCTGCCAGGTTTTAAAGCACAGCGGACGGGAAGAACAGGCATTCTTAACAAGCCTTGCGGGGCTGATCCTGGTACTGTTCTGGCTGGTGCCTTATATTTATCAGTTGTTTGAATCCATTAAAAATCTATTTGCATTGTAGGTGAGCGTATGACCGTAGTGACCATAGCCATAACAGGAATCGTTGCAGTGCTTTTAGCGGTTTCGTTAAAGGGGATGAAGGGGGAATATGGGACCTATCTGGTCATGGCGGCGGGCTTTTTTATCTTCTTTTACGGTATGGGAAAGCTCACCACCATTCTGGATACGATGAAGGAAATCCAGACCTATATAAAGATTAACAGCATCTATTTAACCACATTGGTAAAGATGATAGGAATTACCTATATCGCAGAATTTGCCGCAGGGATATGCAAGGATGCCGGATATGGAGCCGTAGGGACTCAGATCGAAATATTTGGAAAGCTGTCCGTACTGGCGGTCAGCATGCCCATTCTCCTTGCGCTGATCGAAACACTGCAGGTATTTTTATCATGACGGGAGGGATCAGGACTATGAAAAGAACCGCCTTTTTCCTACTGTGCCTTATTAGCTTAATGCTGCTGTTTTTCTGCAAGGACAGCCTGGGAGCGGAAGCATCATCAGGTAAGGAAGCATCTGTTCCGGCGGAAGATTTAGACCTGGATCAATATGATCTAACGGATATCCAGAATTTCCTGGACCGTTCGAAGGAGAACCAGGGCATGAATCTTTCCTTTAAAAAACTTATGAAGGATCTGATGGATGGAAAATTAAACGATGTCATGGGACAAGTCGGAAAAGCGTTAAAAGATCTGCTGGTGGGGGAGGTAAGAAACAGCGGGCATATGATGGGACAAATCATGGTGCTTGGAATCATTGGAGCAGTTTTTTCCAACTTTTCCAGCGTATTTACCGGAAGCCAGATTTCAGAAACCGGGTTCTTTGTCACCTATTTGCTTTTGTTTACGTATCTGGCCGCCAGCTTTTTTACAAGCGTGACCATTACGGGAAATGTGGTGGGGCAGATTCTGGATTTTACCAAGGTATTGATGCCTGCCTATTTCCTGGCAGCGGCATTCGCGGGAAGCAGTGCATCGGCGGCGGCTTCCTATGAATTCACACTGTTTGTCATCGTTGCCTCCCAGTGGCTTTTGGGGCAGGTACTTTTAGCACTCATAAGAGTCTATGCTCTTTTGGTCATGGCAGGCCACATTGCAAAGGAAGAAATGCTTTCAAAGCTTACGGAACTGTTGGAACAGGTGGTTTCCTGGAGCTTAAAGACCCTGGTAGGAGTTGTGCTTGGGTTTCATCTCATACAGTCCATGGTTCTGCCCTATGTGGATTCCATGAAAACGGGAGCCATTCAGAAGCTGATCGGAGCCATTCCGGGAATCGGCCAGGGTGTCAACTCGGTTGCCCAAATGGTTTTAGGCTCCGGGGTACTTATAAAAAACACCATTGGTGCAGCCGGTATTATCATACTTCTTATCCTTTCCGTCATTCCTCTGATTAAACTGGCAGTGCTGATGATTTTATACCAGTGCGTTGCAGCCCTTTTGCAGCCGGTCTGTGATAAAAGGATTGTATCCTGTATTTCAGAAATGGCCAAAGGCCACAAAATGCTGCTGTCTGTAGCGGCTTCTGCAGTGATTCTCTTTGTTGTTACTATAGCGCTTGTATGCGCTTCTACCAATGTGACCTATTATACCGGGTGAGTGGCATGGAAGAATTGTTTAGCTGGATACGCAATATAACCTATTACCTGATTTTTATAACTGTGGTGGGAAACCTCCTGCCAAATAAAAAATATGAAAAATACATAAAATTATTTGCCGGCATGGTACTGATCCTTCTGGTATTAAAGCCAATTACAGGGGGCTTAAGGCTTGATGATACGCTGGCTTACTATTTTGAGTCAATAAGCCTTAAAAAGGAAGCTGGGGAGCTGACAGGAAAGCTTTCAGAAATGGAAGGGAAAAGGCTGGAAAGCATGATCACCAGGTATGAAGAGGCGGTTGGAACGGATTTAAAATCTATGGCTGAGACCGACGGCTTTACCTGCAGGGAATCCAGGGCGGAGATTAACCAGGATCAGGCAAGCAGTAACTTTGGCCATGTTGTGCGGGTGACCTTGGTTCTGGCACCGGGAGGAACTGGAAAAGAGGGAACAGATATTGCCGTTTCCGGTAATGGAAATCTGCCGGTAAAAAAGGTACAGGAAGTGGAAGATGTGAAAATAGCCGGCTCTGAACCGGAAAAGACTGATGATAAGGGACTGGAGGATGTGAGAAAACAGAAGCAGGAAGAAAATTCACGGCTTTCTGGTCTTAGAAGGCGGATTGCGGAATATTATGATTTGGAGGAACAGGATATTGAAATTCAAATGGAAGATGGGAAAGGATAAATGGCTGATCCTGCTGGCGGTTGGAATGATTATCCTGATCCTTACATTTCCCTCCGGTTCGGGTATGGCTGCCAGGGTAGAGAAGACAGCAGAAAGCAAAAACCAGACGGCACTTCAAAAAGGGATTGTGACAGAGCCAGCAGATGGGGAAGCGGCTGTTGCGGCAGGAGCAGACCGGACCTATGAGGAACAACTGGAGGCGAGGGTGAAGAGAATCTTAAAAACCGTGGATGGGGTCGGTCAGGTAGAGGTAATGATCGTACTGAAATCCTCAGAGGAGAAGGTACTCCGAGTCGATAAGGACAGTTCGGATTCATCTACTGAGGAAAAGGACAGCTCCGGGGGAACCAGAAAGATCACCAGCGCAGATCGCAAGGAAAACACGATTTTGACCGGTTCAGGAGAAAATACAGCTCCCATTGTGGAGAAAGAGATACGTCCGGAAATAGAAGGAATCATCATCAGTGCCCAGGGCGGTGGCAGTCCTACGGTAAAAGCTGAAATTTCCGGTGCCATGGAAGCATTATTTAACCTGCCCCCACATAAAATTAAAGTATTAAAGAGGGTGGAATAAAAAGGAGTGTCATGTATGAGAAGTTGGAAAACAAGCAATGAGCCCAAAGTCCCTAGAACCCCAAAGAAAATGGATATGAAGAAACTGTTCCGAAGAAACCAGATTATTATCACCACCTTAGCCGTTATGATAGCTGCTGCTGGATATTTAAACTATGCAGGAAAGCAGGAGGCCGCTTCCGGGACAGACGTCTATGAAGCTGGAATGACTGATATTTCTGAAGAAGATATTTTAGCGGAAAACCAGTCCCTTACCGGTAGTGATACAAATCAGGAAATTGCAAGCCTTGACCAGGATGCAGAGGATATTGATAAACTGGCGGCAGGAGAAACCGATGCGGCTTTGCAAAGCGAAGGATCAGTAGACTTAGCGGCAAATGAGACACAGGTGGCAAATGAGACACAGGCGGCTAAAACCGGCCTTGACAACCCTGGAGAAGCAGTGCTTACCAGCGGAATGAACGTATCAGAATACATATCCAGCGTACAGTTAAATCGGGAGCAGGTAAGGGCAAAGAATAAGGAAACCTTAATGAACCTGATCAACAATCCAAACATTGAAGAAGCAGCAAAACAGCAGGCCATTCAGGAAATGATTGATATGACGGCTATTGCTGAAAGAGAGAATGCAGCGGAAACTCTGCTGCTTGCCAAAGGATTTGCGGATCCGGTGGTCAGCATTTCCAGCGGAAAAGTGGATGTTGTTATCAATGCCCCCAGCATTACAGATCCTCAGCGGGCTCAAATTGAGGACATCGTAAAGAGAAAAACGGAAGTGGGAGCGGAAAGCATCGTAATCACTCTTATGAAATTGGAAGAGTAAAAAGCCTTTGCAAACTGCGGACAGTTTTGCTATAATGATTCCAGAACCTAAAGGGTCGGAAGAAAAAAACATCTTTCAACCCCCCCGCTTTTGAATCAGGCGGATATGCCTGCATATCCAGTTGATTCATTAGTATATAAATATTAGTACAGGAGGGAATTGCTGTGGCAGAAATGGAAAGCAGAAATACTCACAAGGTATATGAAAAAGATAAAATTGGCGAAGTACAGATTGCGGACGATGTGGTGGCCATCATTGCAGGTCTTGCAGCAACCGAGGTAGAAGGTGTAGATTCCATGGCTGGCAACATCACCAATGAGTTGGTGTCAAAGCTGGGCATGAAAAATTTATCCAAGGGCGTTAAGGTGGAGCTGACAGAAGAACATGTATCTGTGGATCTATCCTTGAACATCAAATACGGTTACAGCATACCTGCCGTCAGTGAGAAGGTTCAGGAGAAGGTGCAGAACGCCATTGAGAACATGACAGGCTTAACAGTTCTGGATGTAAACATCCGGATTGCCGGTGTAGCATTGGAAGAGAATAAATAGATGAAAAGGTCTATCGCGGGGGCGAACCGGGAAAAGGTTCATGCCCCCGCTTTTCTTTGTGTACAAAAAAATAAATGTTGTAAGGATATGATTCGGGATTTATAAAGGGACAGGTGTTTTCATATATGATGGCTGATAAGGAGAAAGACCGCTACTCGCTGAGGGTGATGACATTGTTTGGTCTGGTGGTATCGGTAATTATAGGGATATTCGCTTTAAACATTTATTACTTCAAAGAGGTGGAAAAAAGTCTGGTAGAACAGACTTACCAGGATTTAAAAAGGGAGAATGACGAAGCACTTACCTATTTTCAGGGAATGATCCGGGAAAGGTTTGAAGTGCTTGAGGCATTCTCTGCTTATGGTAATCTGCCGGAGGGATCGGAAATTGAAGTTTTAGGCGGACAGGGAATTATGTATTACGGGATCCGTGAATCCCAGGGGTTAAAGGGAGAAAACAACATATCAAGACTGCCTTCCAAGGGCTCTAACGGTCAGTCAGGGATCACTCTGTCCGTTCCGGTGGTTAGGGAGGGACAGGCAAAGGGGGCGGTCTGTATGAAGTATACCGCTGAAGAACTGGGGAAGTATTTAAACAGTACAGAGTTAAGCCCATACAGTGCCAGTCTGGTTTTCACAAGGTCCGGAGAGCTGGTGGCCACGTGCCCCGGGTATGAAACTTATGCCAATATTTATGATATACTCAAAACCATGGAATTTAGAGACGAACAATCTTTAGAGCAGATGAAAATGACTGCGGAGAGCGGGGGTTCCGGATATGCCTCCTATTATTACAAGGGCAGCTGGGAACTTCTTTATTATCAGCCTGCGGGAGTTGAAGACTGGATGGTGGCTTCCATGGTGAAAACAGAAAGCTATGAGGGTGCTCTTTACAAGATCAGAAAGCTGTCAAAAGTCTTTCTTGCAAGCTCAACGGCAATGGTTGCCTGTACAGTTCTTCTTATTATATGTATTATTTATTTACGGAAAAAGGAAGCAAAGCGGGCGCAAAAGGATTATTTAACCGGCGTTTATACCAGAGAAACAGCCAGAAAGCTGGTGGAACAGCGGCTGAAAGGCGGAGGGAAAAAGAGGTTTTATGCTTGTATGTTCCTAGATATTGACGATTTCAAGAAAATCAATGACACCTTCGGCCATCATAAAGGAGATATGGTTTTAACCCAGGCAGGCCAGATTTTAAGCGCCTGTACAAGAAAAGAGGATGTAATTGTCCGTTTTGGCGGAGATGAGTTCTGCATCTGGCTGTACGGCTTAAGCGGCAGGAAACAGCCGGAGGCAATTGCGAAACGGATATTAAATGCGTTTCACACCTCCGGAACCATACATGCAAGCATTGGAATCACCCTGGTAGGAGAACAGGAGACAGAATACGACGCCATATTAAGACGGGCTGATCAGGCATTATATCTGGCAAAGGGAAAAGGGAAAAATCAGTTTGCATTCCAGCTTTGAGTCCTGGGGTCCTGCACTCCTTGAAAGTCCTTATTATTTCAGGTATAATGAAGTTTAATGTTTTTAAAATTACTAAAAGGAGAAAAGCATGAATAAGCTTAGACTTGGAATTATTGGAAACGGTTATCTTGGAGATATTATTGCCGGTGCATGGAAAGATGGTTTACTGCCTGAGTATGACTTGGTGGGAATCGTTGGGAGGACAAAGGAAAAGACAGACGCCCTGGCAGAGAAAAGTGGCTGCAGCTCCTGTGCAGGGATCGATGAATTGCTTAAATTAAAACCGGAATACATCGCCGAGGCAGCATCCGGGGATTCCGTTAGAGACATGGCGGAGAAGATTCTGGCAAATGGCTGTAATCTCATCGTACTGTCCATTGGCGCCTTTGCTGATAAAGAATTTTATGAGAGAGTGAAGGCCACGGCCGTAAAACATAATACCAGGGTATACATCGCCTCAGGAGCGGTGGGCGGCTTTGACGTGCTTCGTACGGTTTCTCTCATGGGAGAGGCCGTAGCAGGAATTGAGACAAGAAAGGGTCCGCAATCCTTAATGTATACACCCCTTTTTGAAGATCATTTAATGACCGATAAGGATAGCACCATGGTGTTTGACGGCAATGCAAAAGAGGCTATCGGGCTTCTTCCTACAAAGGTGAATGTTGCGGTAGCATCTTCCCTTGCAACAGTCGGACCGGATAAAACCAGGGTGAACATTCACAGCGTTCCTGGAATGATTGGGGATGACCATAAGATCACTGCAGAAATTGAAGGCGTGAAGGCTGTTGTGGATATTTATTCAAGTACCAGCGCCATTGCAGGCTGGAGTGTAGTGGCTGTCCTGCAGAATATTGTGTCACCAATCGTTTTTTAGCCGATAGCTGCTATTCGGTTATGCCCGGTAGAGAGAGGCAATGTGAGCAAGTAAGGTCGCGGATTGGGAATATCCGCTTAACAGGAGGATAAGAAGATGTTTGAGAAGTTGGTTGCCATAGAGCCGGTGAGTCTGGTAGAAGAAGCGGAGAAAGAGCTTTACCGATATGCGAAACAGGTGGTGATGTACCAGGATATTCCCTGTGATGACGAAGAGATCATAAGGAGAATCGGAGATGCGGATGGGGTGCTTTTAAGCTACACCTCCAGGATCAGTCAATATGTCTTTGAACGATGTCCTAAAATCAAATATGTGGGGATGTGCTGCAGCCTTTATTCAAAGGAGAGCGCAAACGTAGACATTGCTTATGCAGAACAGCATGGGATTACCGTTATGGGAATCCGTGATTACGGCGATGTTGGAGTGGTGGAATATGCGATCTGTGAACTGGTGCGCTTTCTTCACGGATATGACAGGCCCATGTGGAAGGATATGCCGGTAGAGATTACCGGATTAAAGGTAGGAATTATTGGAATGGGTGTTTCCGGAGGCATGATCGCCAATGCTTTAAAGTTTCTTGGGGCAGATGTTTCCTATTACAGCAGGAGCAGAAAACTGCAGTACGAGGAAAAAGGAATTGGATATCGTCCATTGGGAGAGCTCTTAGAAAACAGCGAAGTGGTATTTACCTGCTTAAATAAAAATGTGATACTTCTGCACGAAGAGGAATTCCAGAAGCTGGGAAATGGAAAGATCCTGTTTAATACGTCCATTGGGCCTGCCTTTGAACCGGAAGATCTGAAGAACTGGCTGGATTCCGGGGATAACCGGTTTGCCTGCGATACGGCGGGAGCTGCCGGGGACGGTGCGCTTTTAGAACATCCCATGGTGTTTTGTGTCAATGCTTCGGCAGGGAGAACCAGGCAGGCCTTTGGAATTTTAAGCGAAAAAGTGCTTGATAATATCCGGAGGTTTTTGGAGATTAGCAAAGTTTCTATTGTATAAAAAACCCTGGTAAGGTATAATAATTCCAAATGTCCAGAAAATCACCAATAGGAGGACCATGGGAAATGACCAGAAGTAAAATGCGCGAACACTGCTTTAAATTGCTCTTTTGTGCGGATTTTTATCCGGCAGAGGAGAAGACGGGGCAGCTTATTCAATATTTTGAGGAACCAAAAGAGGATGATTTAAACGCCGAGGGCGTAGAAGAGATCATCCATGATGTGGATATGAGTGAAGAAAATGCTGCTTATTTAAGAGAGAGGGCAGAGTCCGTTATGGTCAGAATCCCTGAACTGGATTCAAAGATCAACGAAGTAGCCGAAGGCTGGAAGACAAAACGTATGGGTAAGGCTGAACTTACCATCCTCCGCCTGGCCCTGTATGAGATTTTATTTGATGAGGAAGTGCCGGAAAAGGTAGCCATCAATGAGGCTGTGGAACTGGCTAAAAAGTACGGCGGGAATGAAGCTCCGGCATTTATTAACGGAGTCCTGGCAAAGCTGGTGTAAGATATGGCGAGTGTGTATTCCGTTACTCAGGTCAATGCCTATATTAAGAATATGTTTGCCCAGGATTTCGCCCTGAACCGGATATCCGTTAAGGGTGAAGTGTCCAACTGTAAATACCATACCTCTGGCCATATTTACTTTACCTTAAAGGACGGAAAGTCGTCTATGGCGGCAGTGATGTTTGCCGGGCACAGGAAGGGTCTTGCTTTTAAGCTGGAGGAAGGACAGCAGGTGGTGGTAAAGGGCAGCGTGGAGGTTTATGAGCGGGACGGAAGATACCAGCTCTATGCCCAGGAGATCACAAAAGAAGGAATCGGTGATCTGTTTGAACGGTTCCAAAAACTGCGTGATGAACTGGAAGAAATGGGGATGTTTTCTCCTGAATATAAGAAACCGGTTCCAAAGTACGGGACAACCGTGGGAATCGTAACGGCTCCTACCGGAGCTGCTATCCAGGATATTATAAATATATCTACCAGACGCAATCCTTATGTGCAGCTTTATCTCTACCCGGCTCTTGTCCAGGGAGAGAGTGCAAAGGAAAGCATTGTAAAAGGGATCGAAACCCTGGACCAGATGGGACTTGATGTCCTGATCGTTGGGAGGGGCGGCGGTTCCATTGAGGATTTATGGGCATTTAATGAGGAAGTTGTGGCAAGGGCTGTTTTTAACTGCAGCACTCCTGTGATCTCTGCGGTAGGCCATGAAACCGATGTGACTATTGCAGATTATGTGGCGGACATGCGTGCCCCCACGCCTTCTGCAGCAGCAGAGCTTGCTGTATTTGATTACAGCAAGTTTGAGGAGCAGGTGGAAATGTACGGTCATACGCTTTTAAGGACTGTGGAAAGAAAGCTGGAACGCTACCGGTTCCATGGAAACCAGTACGCCTTAAAGCTGAAGCTGCATGACCCCAAGCGCAGCATCCATGAATGCCGTCAAAGGCTTGTGGACACCCAGGACAAGCTAAAAAGCCTGATTTTGTCAAAGACTGCCTCATACCGGGCAAGGGCGGAAGAAGACAAGCTTCATATAAAACAGCTTATAGAAAAGCAGGCGGTCAGGGACAGACACAGGTTGGAGATTTTCATCAGCCGCCTGGAAGCAGAATCCCCTCTTAAGAGAATGGGAGGCGGCTATGGTTTTGTAACTGATGGAAATGACAGGCGGATTGATTCCGTGAAGCAGGTAAAAGCCGGTGACAGAATTGGGCTGAGGCTTAGGGATGGAAGCATGGAGGCGGTGGTTTCCCGCGTTGCCCCGGCGGAATCCGGCTTATTTGGCAGCCAGCGGGAGGGCGTTCGTGGAGACAGGTAATAAGGAGAAACGGATTTATGGCGGCAAAAAAAGAAAAAACGATTGAAGAGACATTTGGAGAGCTGGAAGAGCTCATTAAAAAACTGGAAAGCGGAGAATGCTCCCTGGAGGAATCCTTTCAGTATTATGAGACCGGCATGAAGCTGGTAAAGTTCTGCAATGAAAAAATAGATAAAGTGGAAAAAAAGATTATCGTGTTAGAGGAAAATGGTGAGGAACATGAATGATAAAGATATGTTTTCAGCCCGTACAGAGGAAGTAAGGCATGTTGTAGAAACATACCTGCCTCCTGTGGAGGGCCATCAGAGTACGGTTCTGGCGGCAATGGATTACAGCGTTCGCGCTGGAGGAAAGAGGCTTCGTCCCATGCTGATGGAGGAGACCTACCGCTTATTCGGCGGTAAGGGGAAAGAGATTGAGCCTTTTATGGCGGCGATTGAGATGATTCACACCTCCTCCCTGATTCACGATGACCTTCCCTGTATGGATAATGATACCCTGCGCCGGGGACTTCCTACGGCATGGGTTAAATTTGGTTATGACATGGCGGTGCTGGCGGGTGACGGTTTGCTGATTTACTCCATGGAGACAGCTGCAAAAGCCCTTTCCATGACAGATCGGCCGGACCTGGTTGCCAGGTGCATGGGGATTTTAGCAGAAAAAACAGGGATTTATGGAATGATCGGCGGCCAGACCGTTGATGTGGAGCTTGCAGGAAAGCCTGTTCCAAGGGAAAAGCTTGATTTCATTTACCGGTTGAAGACCGGGGCGCTTTTAGAGGCCGCAATGATGATCGGAGCTATTCTCGGCGGAGGGGATGAAAAACAGCTGAAGCTGGTGGAGAAGATGGCCTCCTGCCTGGGACTTGCATTTCAGATTCAGGATGATATCCTGGATTTAACCAGCAGCGCGGAGGTTCTTGGAAAGCCTGTGCTCAGTGATGAAAAGAACCATAAAACCACCTATGTAACCCTGGAGGGAATTGAAAAGGCGAAGCAGGATGTGGAGAGGATTTCAGAAGAAGCGATTTCCTGTCTTCATGAGCTTCCTGGGAAGAATGAATTCCTGGAAGCGCTGATTCGGATACTTGTGAACCGGGAAAAGTAAGCCGTTTTACCATAAGGCTAAAAAAGGATCTGATAAGAATATGATGCTGGAATTAATAAACGGACCTGAGGATATCAAAAAACTGTCAAAGCAGGAGCTTGATATTTTAAGTCAGGAAATCCGTGACTTTTTGGTAGGAAAAATAAGCATGACTGGCGGCCATCTGGCTTCCAATTTAGGAGTGGTGGAGCTGACTATGGCGATCTACCTGGCTTTTGACCTTCCCAAGGATAAGGTTATCTGGGATGTAGGGCATCAGTCCTACACTCATAAAATATTAAGCGGCAGGAGAGAGGAATTTGACGACCTGCGGCAATACGGCGGCATGAGCGGCTTCCCCAAGAGAAAGGAAAGCCCTTGTGATGCCTTTGATACAGGACACAGCTCTACTTCCATTTCAGCCGGACTTGGACTGGCCCAGGCAAGAGATGTGCTTGGAGAGGATCATTTTGTGGTTTCCGTAATCGGAGACGGCGCCTTAACAGGCGGCATGGCCTATGAAGCTTTAAATAATGCGGCCAGAATGAACAAGAATTTCATTATTATTCTAAACGATAACAACATGTCCATCTCAGAAAATGTAGGTGGCATGTCTACTTATTTAAATAGCATCCGTACCGGAGAAGGGTATCTGGACTTAAAGAAGCACGTGACCAACGTGCTGTCCCGGATTCCGGTTGTAGGAGATCAGATCATCGATAAGATCAGCAGGACAAAGAACGGCATTAAACAGCTGCTCATACCTGGAATGCTGTTTGAGAATATGGGGATCACCTATCTTGGTCCGGTGGACGGCCATAATATAAAGGCTCTTTCCAGGGCCCTGCGGGAAGCAAAGAAGCTTCCCCATACTGTGCTGGTCCATGTGATCACCCAGAAAGGCAAGGGATATGCCCTGGCGGAAAGGAATCCTTCCAAGTTCCATGGAGTTGATCCTTTTGATATCATCACCGGGGAGCCGAAGAAAAAGAAGAATAATCCCAGCTATACGGATGTGTTTTCCAAAACCATCTGCCGTCTGGCTGAGCAGGATAAACGAATCGTGGCGGTAACGGCAGCCATGCCGGATGGAACAGGTTTAAAACGGTTTTCCCGTCTGTATCCCGACCGCTTTTTTGACGTGGGAATTGCAGAAGAGCATGCGGTGACATCGGCGGCTGGAATGGCGGCAGGCGGCTTAAAGCCGGTTGTGGCTATCTATTCGTCTTTTTTACAGCGCGGCTTTGATCAGATCCTCCATGATGTGTGCATTCAAAATCTGCCTGTGGTCTTTGCCATAGACCGGGCTGGGCTTGTGGGAAGTGATGGGGAAACCCACCAGGGGATTTTTGACTTATCCTATTTAACGGCAATCCCTAATATGAGCGTGTTTGCGCCGAAAAACCTATGGGAGCTTATGGATGGGATGGAGTTTGCCATGTCCTACAATGGCCCGTTTGCGGTTCGCTATCCAAGAGGAGAGGCTTACCAGGGCTTAAAGAGTTTTCGTGCTCCCATTGAATACGGTAAGGGAGAGATGATCTATGAGGAAAAGGATATCGCTCTTTTGGCAGTAGGAAGCATGGTGAGCACAGGGGAGCATGTAAGGCAAAAGCTGAAGGCAGAAGGCTGGAACTGTACTCTTGCAAACGGCCGGTTTGTGAAGCCTTTTGACCGGGAGTTGGTGGACCGGCTGGCAAAGAAGCACTGGCTCATAGCGGTCATGGAAGAAAATGTCCTTCAGGGAGGCTTTGGCCCCGGTGTCACCGCTTATATCCATGAGCACTATCCGCATGTAAAGGTAATCAATATTGCCTTGCCGGATGCCTATGTGGAGCATGGCAACGTATCCCTGCTCCGGAAGGGGTTGGGGATTGACAGCAATTCTATCATATGGCGGCTCAAAAAGGAATATCTTGATACGGAGCGCCAGAATACAGAATGGAAAAAATATAAAGATAAAACAAGGGAAATGGAAAAGGCATGAAAGAACGTTTGGATGTGCTTTTAGTAAAACGGGGACTGGCTGAATCCAGGGAAAAGGCCAAGGCTGTCATTATGTCCGGGATCGTCTATGTAGACGGGGATAAGGAAGACAAAGCCGGTACCACATTTGAGGAAACTGCAAACATCGAGGTAAGAGGAAGCACTCTGCGGTATGTGAGCCGGGGCGGTTTAAAGCTCGAAAAAGCCATGACTCACTTTAACGTGACTCTGGAAGGAAAAGTATGCATGGATGTAGGTTCTTCTACAGGCGGTTTTACAGACTGCATGCTTCAGAACGGAGCCGTTAAGGTTTATGCAGTGGATGTGGGCCATGGTCAGCTTGCATGGAAGCTGAGGAACGATGAACGAGTGGTGTGTATGGAAAAAACCAATATCCGTTATGTCACTCCTGAAGACCTGGCCGACTCAATCGAATTTTCCTCGATTGATGTTTCCTTTATTTCCCTGACAAAGGTATTAGGACCTGTAAAAGCCCTTCTTACGGATGAAGGAGAGGTCGTCTGCCTTATAAAGCCCCAGTTTGAAGCCGGCCGGGAAAAAGTGGGGAAAAAGGGCGTTGTGAGGGAAAAATCCGTCCATCTGGAAGTCATCAGGATGGTCATTTCCCACGCAGTAAGCATTGGCTTTGAAGCCCTTCATCTGGAATATTCCCCCATTAAAGGGCCGGAAGGGAACATTGAGTATCTCCTTCACTTGAAAAATCATCAGTCAGGAGAGGCATTCCCGGAATGCGGTCTTGATCCGGAACAGATCGTTAATGAGGCCCATGGGAATTTAACAGGAAACTAAAAGCGGCCTGTTGCAGCAGGCAGTGATACGGATTAAGATTATCCTTGCAGGTAAGGAGTTTTAATATGAAATATTTTTATGTAATCATGAACCCTGACAAAAAAGGGGCCAGAGAGACTGCGAAAGCCATTCGTGACTATCTTACCGGTCATGGGGCTGTCTGTCTGATCGGGGGAGAAGGCCAGGAAAAACGGCAGGGGAAAAGCCATTATACCGATGCTGCCATGGTGCCGGAAGAGACGGAGTGCCTGATCACCTTAGGCGGTGACGGTACCCTGATACAGGCGGCCAGAGACTTGGCAGGACGGAATATCCCCTTGATCGGGATCAATCGGGGGACCCTTGGGTACCTGACCCAGGTATCCCGCACGGAGGATATCAATGATGCTCTTTCTGCCCTTCTTGCCAATGATTATAAGCTGGAAGAACGGATGATGTTAGACGGCTGTATTTACCGCAAGGGAACAGCTGTCTGCCAGGATATTGCTTTAAATGAAATCGTCATAACCAGGAGCGAGCAATTAAAGATGCTTCAGTTTAAGGTTTATGTAAATCAGGAGTTTTTAAATGAATACCGGGCGGATGGGCTTATTGCGGCAACGCCCACCGGCTCCACCGCCTACAATCTTTCTGCAGGAGGCCCCATCATTGTCCCGGATTCCAAAATGGTGGTCCTCACTCCCATCTGTTCCCATGCCCTGGGGACAAGGAGCATCGTACTTTCCGCAGATGACTGGATCCAGATAGAAATGACAGGGAAGAAGGGCATAAGCCAGGCGGCTGTATTTGACGGAGATACGACCACGGAGCTTTATCCAGGCGATTGCATCGAGATACGCCGGTCAGATATTAAAACCATTCTGATAAAGCTGAAAAACATATCATTTTTAGATAACCTGCGCAATAAGATGGCTGGTATATAGGGAGGGGCACTATGAAACTGGAACGACACAGCAAAATTGTGGAACTTATTGGAAAACACGAGATTGAAACCCAGGAGGAGCTGGCAGATTATTTGAATCAGGCAGGCTTTGCGGTCACTCAGGCAACGGTTTCCAGAGACATCAGGGAGCTGAAGCTTACAAAGGTTCAGTCTGAGTCAGGAAAGCAGAGGTATGTGGTACTTCAAAACCAGGGTTCTTTCAGTGACAAATACATCCGGATCCTGCGGGATGGCTTTTTATCAATGGACATGGCGCAGAATATTCTGGTGATTAAGACGGTATCCGGCATGGCCATGGCAGTAGCGGCGGCTCTTGATGCCCTTCATTTCGGTGAGATGGTGGGCTGCATTGCAGGAGACGACACCATCATGTGCGCCATTCGAAGCGCTGATGATACCATACTTATGATGGACAAACTAAAGAAACTCATTACGGGATAAAGGAGGCCGCCATGCTTTCAGAATTACACGTAAAGAACTTAGCCCTGATCGAAAAAGCTGATGTGGAATTTGGACAGGGCTTTAATGTCCT
Source organism: [Clostridium] celerecrescens 18A (assembly GCF_002797975.1). NCBI lineage: Bacteria > Bacillati > Bacillota > Clostridia > Lachnospirales > Lachnospiraceae > Lacrimispora > Lacrimispora celerecrescens. The sequence continues at coordinate 233,583 of NZ_PGET01000001.1, forward strand.
GACCGGTGAAACCGGAGCCGGTAAATCTATTATTATCGGTTCGGTTACCATTGCCCTGGGGGGAAAAACACCAAAGGATATCATTCGAAAGGGCACAGAATACGCCTATATTGAGCTGATCTTTACGGTCAGTGACCCGGGGAAAGTCCGCCTGTTAAAGGCGTTTGATGTCTATCCGGATGGAGACGGCACGGTGATCATTTCAAAGAAGATCATGCCCTCCAGAAGTTTAAGCAAGATCAATGATGAAACCGTAACCGCAGGAAAGCTGCGGGAAATCACGGGCCTTCTCATCGATATTCATGGACAGCATGAACATCAGTCTTTACTCTACAAATCAAAACATCTTGAGATTCTGGACCGCTACCAGGAGAAAAAGTCCCATAAGCTAAAAGAGAATATTGCAGATACTTATCGGGAATACGTCCGGTTAAAAGACCGGCTTTCCGCCTTCCAGCTTGACGAGGAAGCCAGACTCAGGGAGATGGACTTTATCCGCTATGAGATAGAAGAGATCGAAAATGCCGGGCTAAAGGAAGGGGAAAAGGAAGAACTGACCTCCAGATACCGTCTTTTTTTGAATGCAAAAAAGATATCCGAAAGCCTTTCCATGGCTTATTCCGCCGTGGATACGGATTTCATCAGCCGTGCATTCAAAGAGGTGGAAATGGTTGCCTCCTATGATGACAGGCTTTCTGTCATAAGGGATCAGCTATTTGATGCCGATTCTATTTTAAACGATATCAGCCGGGAAATAACCTCATATATGGATGATATGTCCTTTGACGAGGATGAATACAGGCAGATGGAAGAGCGGCTTGATGTTTTACATAATCTAGAAGCAAAGTATGGAGGAAGCCTCAGTCAGATATTTATAAATCTGGAAGAAAAGCAGAAACGCCTGGATGAGTTAGAGGATTATGACGGGGCCAGGAGAAGGACGGCAGAAGAACTCCAAAAGATTTTGGATCATCTGGAGCTTCTTTCCGGTCAATTATCCGAAATGAGAAAGCATACAGCCAAGGAACTGACAAAAAAAATAAAGGAAGGGCTAAAGGACTTAAATTTCATTGATGTTGAATTTTCCATGGAATTTTCTCGCCTTAGCCATTATACAGCGAACGGCTTTGACGAGGCGGAATTTTTGATTTCCACGAACCCTGGAGAATCTTTAAAGCCTTTGGGCATGGTAGCTTCCGGCGGCGAGCTGTCCAGAATCATGCTGGCCATTAAGACTGTGCTTGCGGATACCGATGACATTCCTACTTTGATTTTTGATGAGATCGATACCGGAATCAGCGGACGTACAGCCCAGAAGGTATCGGAAAAGCTGGCCTATATTGCCGTAAACCATCAGGTAATCTGCATCACCCATCTGCCCCAGATCGCTGCCATGGCTGACAGTCATTACGAGATTGCAAAGGCAGTGGAAGAGGGCCGTACAGCCACTTCCATACACCCTTTAAGCGGGGAAGAGGTGGTAGAGGAGCTGGCAAGGCTTTTAGGAGGTGCAGAGATAACCGAGGCAGTAAGAGCGAATGCAAGAGAAATGAAGCGGCTGGCAAAAGAAGGCAGACGCCCGGGAGTATGAGGACATGATTGGACTTGGAACACTGATAAATGTGGCGGGGATTGCGGCAGGAGGCTTGGGGGGCCTTCTTTTTGGGAAGAAGATGGAAGAGCGTTACCAGCGTACGCTGATGAGCGGAGCAGGGATATGTGTTCTGTTTCTTGGAATCGAAGGCGTTATGGAAGAAATGCTGGTCATCCGGCAGGGAGAGCTTGCCGGCAGGGGAACAATGATGCTCATCCTGTCTTTTTTCATAGGATCACTCCTTGGAGAGTGGATGAACCTTGAAGCAGCTATGGAGCGGTTTGGAGAGTGGCTTAAAAGAATAACAAACAGCAGCGGCGATGCAAGATTTGTAGACGGATTTGTAACGGCCTCTCTTACGGTTTGCATCGGAGCCATGGCAGTGGTAGGTGCCATTAAGGATGGGATTTCCGGAGATTATACCATTCTTGCTGCAAAAGCTCTCCTGGATTTGATCATCATTCTGGTCATGACTGTTTCCCTGGGAAAAGGGTGCATCTTTTCGGCTGTTCCGGTTGCCCTGTTTCAGGGAACCATAACCCTTCTGGCAAGACTCATTGAACCCTTTATGACGGCTCAGGCTCTGTCTAATTTGTCCTTAACCGGTTCTGTCCTGATCTTTTGTGTGGGCATGAATCTTATATGGGGAAAGATGATAAAAGTTGCCAATCTGCTTCCGGCTATCTTTTTAGCAGTGGCTTTTGCTTTTGTTCCTTAGAACCTATCCAATGCATTGAAAGGAAAAATCATTGAAGGAATATATTGCGGAATGTGTAAACATTTTAGGTGATTTTTGCGGGAAGAGAGATGTTCCTGCATTGACATCTGAGAATCTGAGAAAAAAATATGGAATAGATCAGGCGGACGTAATGGTCCTATTCGGCGGCAGCATTCTCTGTGGCGGGGATATCCTGGCTCATGCAATGAAAAAGGGAATAGCCAAAAAATACATTATTGCAGGCGGGGCAGGTCATACAACAGAAACCCTGCGTCTGAAGATGCAGGAAGTATTCCCTGATATAGAAATGGCCGGTTTGCCGGAAGCAAAGATATTTGAAGTATATATCGAACACCGTTATGGATTAAAGGCAGATTTTCTGGAATGTAATTCTACAAATTGCGGAAACAATATAACATATCTTTTGGAACTGCTGAAGGAAAACAACATTGCTTTCAATAGTATAATACTCGCACAAGATGCAGCTATGCAGCGTCGAATGGAAGCGGGACTTAGGAAATATGTTGCTGAAGATGTGATTATCATTAATTATGCCATTTACCGCGCACATGTGATTGTAAGGGATTCGGAACTTGTTTTTAAAGAGGAGATATGGGGAATGTGGGATATGGACAGATATATAACCTTGTTAATGGGTGAGATCCCCCGTTTATCGGACAATGCAGACGGATATGGGCCGAAAGGAAAAGGGTTTATTGCCCATGTGGATATACTGAATGAAGTTGAGAAAGCTTTTGAGGGATTGAAAAAAGAATACGCTGATAAGGTACGGGCAGCTGATCCTTTGTATGCGTCAGCCAGGTGATATTCTTTTCTACATTGTAAGACATATTATGCCGCAAACTGCAAGATCACTACGTTTCTGCAGGATTGCGGCATCTTTTTGTTCGCCCCCACTCTTTTCTTTTTCAGAATGGCAGCTGTAATGATTATTTTATATTAAGATTTTCTAAGATTTCATGATAACGTTTTGTTGCTAATGCACTTGGCGCTCCCTTTTTGCAGAAAGAGAGCTTTGCCAACTTGGGGACCACGCGCTCAACGATGATTTGGCCGTCAACTGTTTTTGATTTTAAACATTCAAATGCTTCCAGGAAACGGCTATCATTTCTTGCACGGTGATAAAAAGATAAAATATAGACATATTCAAATAAATTGTAATTGCGAAATGGGTATTCAACCTGCATAAAAAGCGTTCCAATACCATAATGACAAGGACCGATGGGTTTACGAATGACCCAATGTTCAAGCAGAAAATCTACTGCTTTATCAAGCGCCTGTTCTTTATTTCGATAGTCGCTGAAACGAAAGGCATCAAGCACATTCAGTGTAGGTTTTGGATTGGAATACTCGGTTTCTTCCCCATGTCCATATGAAAACTTATTGCAGCGCCAGCCTCCATCTTTGTATTGTGTATCCAAAAAGTGGCGAAAGGTTTTTTGAATTCTATGATCAGAAACATACCCCAAATGACACAATACATTGGCAGCTATTGCGGTTTGACATGGTAAAATACTACCTTTGGGATATATTTTAAAACGCCCGTCATCCTGCCATACACTGAAAATTAAATCAGCAGCAGCTTTTAAAACAGGATCTTCAGGCGGCATCCCAAGTTCCGATAAATAAAGCACACTGTCAAACGTGGAAAACGGAGCTCCTTTTAAAAGCCGTTTATCGGGAGTTGCCCAAAGGTCAGCCCCATTGTCATGCCTATGAGATAATATCGTTTCTACATCTGATAAGTATTGATTTTCCACCGCCATTTTATTGCCCTCCATAACAGTTATTCCCCTTATTTCTTTTTCACTCACCCAAACGTTAAGGCCTATATACTAATTCAAATTCCTCGCATACGACTGGCATATCATCATCGAATAATTTTCCGGTTTCAGACAAATCTTTGCTGAAAAATTCAACGTGCACCTTTCTCCAGTATTCCAATGAACCATCGCCTTCGCCTTCTTTCCCGGCGTGTTCCTCACTTACCTCCCGAAATGGGACGATGGTAACTTTCGATGTTTTAATAATACATACAGCCTCATCCTTTGAATCGAGAATAACGCTATAGTCTCCTGCTTTTGGCAGTGCTTCGTTTTCTGCTTCATATAAGGGATACGCAGAGGCTGTTCCGGTTTTAATGCCTCTTAATACCAATTCTGCCAGTTCATCAGGTTGGGCACCAAACGCCCATGATTGATATCCCGTTCCTTCGATTTGATTTTTTAATACAAATTTACCCCACATCTGTTCTGCATTCATGATATCTTAATGATCCCATCTTTCAGTTATTTTAAAAACCACAAAATACTTAATTACTACGTTTCAGCTTCTAATTTATTAGAAAATTATACAATAATTTTTGCAATAATTCCACACAATTTTATAAAGATTGCTTATTAGCAGAAAAGTAATAGGGGTCATGGGATACCCTTCGGGAAAACAGGGAAAGAAGCCAGATAAATTCAGCAAAAAATCTACTGTCTAAGCCATCTTAAACAATGTGTTATGCATGTTTATAAATCATTTTTTATTGTTTAATCAAAGAAAAAACGGAGAAGATAAAAGTAAATAAAGAATATGGATCACATCTTTTTTAAAAAATTATTGAATTTGAATTGATCAGTCGATATCCATTTTATTGCAATAGATACCACCGAAAGAAAATAGTTACAACTAAAATATGACAGTGTGATTTAATTAATTTCTCACATACTAAGAGAGGAGCAAAAAAATTGTCTCCTTTCATTCACCTAAGGAGGTATGCGAGATGGGAAAAAATAAATTTCATAAATTTATAGTAAGAGCGTTCTGGATCAGCCTGATCTTTTGCATCGGATTTTCCTGGTTCTATATGAAGCGGGTAATTCCCGACAAGTTAAATATCGTTGCACAAGAAGAAGAGCAGTTTCATTTCTCCATGCCTTTTGATGTGACGCTGTCATCTGACAGTGAGGAAGTGGTCTTAAATAACGGATCAAATATTCCTTCCGACAAGATCCATCTTCAGGTAAATCAGTCCTTTTCCTTGTATTCGGAAAACCAGGGAAGCTATAAGCTTGGGCTAAAGCTGTTTGGATGGATCCAATTAAAGGACATACAGGTGAATGTAGTAGATACCAAATATGCCATTCCTTGCGGCACACCTATTGGAATCTACTTAAAATCCGACGGTATCATGGTAATCGGTACCGGAGATGTAACAAAAAAGGACGGAATGGTTGTAGAGCCGGCTTTCGGTATACTGCAATCAGGGGATTATATTGAAGCCATCAATGGAACACCTCTTAAGGACAAGGAAACTCTGATGAATGAGCTGAGCAAAATAGGCGTCTCAGATGCAATGTTAAAAATCAGACGGAACGGGGAAACCATTGATGTAAAAATGAATCCCACGGAAGCAGAAGACGGAACCTACAAGCTGGGAGTCTGGGTCAGAGATGACACTCAGGGAATTGGTACCATGACTTATGTGGACATGAACGGACAGTTCGGTGCATTGGGTCATGGAATCAGCGACAGTGATACCGGAAATGTGGTTCAGATTACCAATGGAGCCCTTTATGAAACCGCGATTCTTGGAATTGAAAAGGGAACCTTTGGAAAGCCGGGAGTGATGAGCGGGATCATCTATTATGGACCAGGATCCACTCTGGGAACAATTACCGCCAATACAGAAGAAGGAATATTTGGAAACGTAAATGACAGGTTTAAACAGAGCATGGTGCAGGATGCCATACCCATTGGCTACCGGCAGGATGTGAAGAAGGGAACGGCCTACATCCGAAGTGATGTTTCCGGAAAGGTTAGGGATTATGAGATTGAGATACAGCGTGTGGATTATTCCACCACTCATAAAAGCAAGGGAATGGTGATTAAGGTCACAGACCCGGATCTTTTGGCTTTGACCGGCGGAATCGTGCAGGGGATGTCAGGAAGCCCGATTATACAGGATGGTAAGTTGATAGGAGCTGTGACCCATGTGTTTATCCAGGACTCAACAAGAGGATATGGGATATTCATCGAAAACATGATCAATCACTGATCCAAAGGACAGGAAAGGAAAGAACAGAATCGTAAATATTTACGGCGCCGTTCTTTTCTTTTCACATTTTTGTTTAAATAATAATAATTACAACGGATTTCAGGTAAATTAAAATATTTTCGGAAGTATTTCACAATAAATACATTTAATTATTTTTTCTTAATAGTCGAAATGTAGAAAATAAAGTTACAAAAAATAGCATATTTTATAGATTGTGCTTTTCAAGGTAATTATAATGTGTTAATATAAGATTCATGGGATGGAAATTTTCGGAATTTTTTTGCCGACAAGGAGTATCAATTTTCAACACCGGTGGAGAATCAGAGGACCTTCACGGTTTTGGACTGGGGTAAGCCTTTTCGACCTTCGACGTAACAAAGGAAAAAAATACTTTTAAAATCAACTTAAAAACCAGTTCCTTTTGTCGAATAATGCGATAGAATCCCATTGCGGCATAAGCTAGGGCAAGACTATAATGGCTTTACACTAGTTTTAATCTATATTTGAAGAATCAGAAGGAGAGTATCAATATGTCAGAAATTAGTATTGCGATTGCGGATGATAACCTGCAGACATTGAATCTGCTGAATGATATACTGGAGGGAGAGGAGGATTTTCACGTAGTAGGAAGAGCGGATAATGGCGAAGACGCTTATAACATGATCCTCAAAACAAATCCTGATGTTGTCTTATTGGATGTGATTATGCCGAGAATGGACGGAATAACAGTTATGGAACGGGTACGCGGAAATGGTGCTGTTACAAAGATTCCGTCATTTATTATGGTCACTGCAGCAGGAAGCGAGAATATTACTGAAGATGCTTTCCGAATGGGAGCAAATTACTACATAATGAAACCGTTTAATAAGGATATTATCGTCGATAAGGTACGAAGGGTAGGACAGAGAAAGTCGAAGACTCCAAGCTTACAGGGGATGAAAAAAGTAAAACCTTATGTCAATAAAACGGAATACATGGAACAGAACTTAGAAAATGATGTAACACAGATGCTTCATGAAATAGGCATTCCTGCGCATATTAAAGGTTACCAGTATTTGAGGGATGCCATTGTTATCTCGGTACAGGATCAGGAAATGCTCACCTCTGTCACAAAAATACTTTACCCCTCCATTGCAAAGAAACATCAGACAACTCCCAGCAGGGTGGAACGTGCGATTCGCCATGCCATAGAGGTGGCCTGGAGCAGGGGAAAGATGGATACCATCAATGAATTGTTTGGATATACGGTAAGCACCGGCAAAGGAAAACCTACGAATTCTGAATTTATTGCTTTAATTGCCGATAAGATAAGACTGGACTATAAAAAACTTTCCTGATTTGTAACTTTTGATACTTCCTTATTTCTTTAAAATGCAGTATACTAAATAAAAACCGACAATACCCCAGCGGGAAAAGGATAAGGGAGGTTTTTGAATGAAGAAGATTTTATTCGTTGCATCAGAGGCAGTACCTTTTATTAAAACAGGTGGTCTCGCAGATGTTGTGGGATCCCTTCCCAAGTGTTTCGATAAAGAGTATTTCGATGTAAGAGTCATAATTCCCAAGTACCTATGTATCAAAGAAGAGCTGAGGATCCAGATGACCTATATTGACCATTTTTATATGGATTATCTGGGCCAAAACAGGTATGTGGGAATTCTTCAGTATGTTCATGAAGGCATTACCTTTTACTTTATTGATAACGAAGAATATTATAATGGTTCCAAGCCCTATGGAGACTGGTATCATGACCTGGAAAAATTTTGCTTTTTCTCCAGAGCAGCCTTGTCAGCGCTTCCGGTTATCGGATTCCAGCCGGATGTGGTTCACTGTCATGACTGGCAGACCGCCCTTGTTCCAGTTTTATTAAAGGACCGGTTTCATGATGGAGATTTTTTCAGGAACATGAAAGCTGTAATTACGATTCACAATTTAAAGTTCCAGGGCGTTTGGGATGTAAAGACGATACAGAAGCTTACCTGTCTGCCGGATTATTATTTTACTCCGGATAAGCTGGAAGCATATAAAGATGGCAACCTGCTAAAGGGCGGTATTGTTTATGCCGATGCTATAACAACGGTCAGCGATACCTATGCGGAAGAAATTAAGATGCCGTTTTACGGGGAAGGGCTGGATGGCCTGATGCGTGCACGTGCAGGCAGCCTCCGGGGAATTGTCAATGGGATTGATTATGAGGAGTTCGATCCGGAAACCGATCCGTATATTGAAAAGAATTATAATTTAAAAAATTTCCGTAAGGAAAAGGTGAAGAACAAGCGGGCTTTGCAGCAGGAGCTTGGACTGAATCAGGATGAGAAGAAGTTTGTAATCGGTATTGTTTCCAGACTGACAGATCAAAAGGGACTGGATTTAATCCAGTGCGTGATTGACGAGCTGTGCAGTGATGATATCCAGCTGGTAGTTCTTGGTACCGGAGAAGATCGGTATGAGAATATGTTCCGCCATTATGCGTGGAAATACCAGGATAAGGTATCCGCCAATATCTATTATTCAGAGGCAATGTCCCATAAGATTTACGCTGCTTGTGATGCGTTCCTTATGCCGTCCCTATTTGAACCTTGCGGACTGAGCCAGCTTATGGCTCTCCGTTACGGCACCGTACCCATTGTACGGGAAACCGGTGGTTTAAAAGATACGGTTGAGCCGTATAATGAATATGAGAATCAGGGAACCGGTTTCTCGTTTTCCAATTATAATGCTCACGAGATGTTAGGGATTATCCGGTACGCGGAGGGGGTCTACTACGATAAGAAACGTGAGTGGAACAAGATCATAGACCGCGCCATGGCAAAGGACTACTCATGGAAAACTTCAGCCATGAAATATCAGGAACTTTATGATTGGCTGATCGGCGATTGAGCCGGCCATGGATCAGGAAAGAAGCGTTTGAATAAGGATGGACAGCATGCATTTAACCCGAGAAGAGAAAGAAGAAGCAATTCGATGGGCAGAAGATTCTTCCTGGGTAGAACGGGAAGATTATTGTGAAGATACAGATTATATGGACTGCGTCAGGGACATTATAGATAATCCGGTATTCCAGTCTATGGATAATTATATGCAGCACGGAGACACAAGCTGCAAGGCTCATTGCATTAAGGTATCCTATATGGGCTACTGTATTTGCAGGAAGATGGGCTGGGATTATGCTGAGGTCGCAAGGGCAGGTCTTCTTCATGATTTGTTTTTGTATGATTGGCATACCCATGCAAAGGAAACTGGGGAACATTTCCATGGTTTTACTCATCCCCGGACTGCACTTAATAATGCAGTAAAATATTTTGATTTAACAGAAAAAGAAAAAGATATGATTTTACGCCATATGTGGCCGCTGACACCCATCCCTCCAAAAAGCCGGGAGGGAATGGTGATCATTTACTCGGATAAATTTTGCGGACTAATTGAAACAATGGCCAGGATCAAGCGTTGGATCTTATACGGATTTGGAAAGAAGAGCGCTGCATAATACGGAGGAAACCATGACATTTTGGGAAGATATACTTGGGAATCAGGTTTTGATTACTGCAGTTGCCGGTTGGCTGGTTGCACAGGTTTTAAAAACGATCATAGACCTGGCCCTTAACAAAAACTTTAATCCGGAGAGGCTTGTGGGATCTGGGGGAATGCCCAGTTCCCATTCCTCAACGGTTTGTGCGTTGACGACCGCCGCCATTCACCGCTATGGCGTCGGTTCTTTTGAGTTTGCGGTCTGCTTTGTCCTATCCATGATTGTCATGTATGATGCCATGGGAGTTCGCAGGGAAACCGGAAAACAGGCCAAGCTGTTAAACAGTATCCTGTTGGAAAATCCATTTGAGCTTAAAGGAGAGATATTACAGGAACGATTAAAGGAATATGTGGGACATACTCCGCTTCAGGTGGCAGCAGGTGCAATTTTAGGAATCTTGCTGGCGCTGTTTATCTCTCAGTACTATTAGTCAAATACCTTGCATCTATGGGAATAAAGAAGAAAATTTTCTGGGAATCGTAAGAAAATAGTCCTTGATTTCTTAAGATATCCATTATATACTTTAACAAGTTCAAAAATTGTTAAAATTGGAGGTAAAATGGATATGTCAATTTATCATAGGATAAACTGTTTTTTCCTGTTCAGTTTTCTTGGATACCTTCTTGAATGTTCCGTACTCAGTTATGAAAATAAAAGGCCTGTGTTGAATCGGGGATTTGGACATGGACCTTTCTGTATCATCTATGGATTTGGTGCCACGGGAGCGATGATCCTGCTTAAGCCTCTTGCAGGCAATCCGGTTCATCTCTATTTCGCCTCCATGGCTATGGCAACCTTTATGGAGCTTTTAACAGCTCACATGATGATAAGGCTGTTCGGTTCCTTCTGGTGGGATTACAGCCGGAAGCTGTTTAATTACAAAGGGATCATCTGTCTGGAAAGCAGCATTGCATGGGGGTTCCTGGGAATTTTCTATTTCCGCTTCCTAAACGGATTTGTCAATCAGATGGCAGGGATGATTCCAGAGAATTTTGAACGATTGGTGGCAATGGGCCTTTTAATTTTTTATTTGGCAGATTTCATATACACCATGAGGATGCAGCTTCGAGATGACTATGACGATGATGAGACGTCCATGATCGGACGATTGAAAGTTTATTGATGATTGGCGGGATTCGATATGGGTCCCGCTTATTTGCTATTTAATACCATAAAAGCAATGAGCTAAATTCGCTTTCGCGTCATTTGGCGAATGCAGTACAATCATAGACGCCTGTGTCTATTCTATTATAAAATCAGAAAGAGTAACATGGAGGTTAGGGATGAATAAGATAGAAAGGCTTGTATTGGCTTCCGCTTCACCAAGAAGGAAAGAGCTTCTGGCTCAGATCGGAATAATGCCGGAAATCGTGCCCAGCACCATAGAGGAGACGATTACCACAAACTTACCTGAGGAGGCGGTGATGGAGCTGTCCTGCCAGAAGGCGATAGACGTGGCCAGCCGCATGCAGCCGGGGACTTATGTCATAGGAGCGGACACTGTAGTTGCAGCAGGCGGAGAGATTTTGGGCAAGCCGGTCAGCCACGAAGACGCTTACCGGATGATCTCCCTGATGGAAGGAAGGACCCATCAGGTATACACAGGGGTCACCCTGGTGTATTGCGGAGGCAGTGGAAAAAAAGTCAGGACATTTGTGGAAAAGACCGATGTTCATCTCTATCCCATGTCAGACGGGGAGATAAAAGCCTATGCAGACAGCGAAGAGCCTATGGATAAAGCCGGGGCCTATGGGATACAGGGAAATTTCGCAGCTTTTATTAAAGGGATTGACGGCGATTATAATAATGTAGTAGGATTGCCTGTAGGACGTGTGTACCAGGAGATAAAGCAGATGTTTGAACAGGAGGATAAGGAATGATTAAACTGATTGCATCGGATATTGACGGAACTCTTGTACCGGATGGAGGCAACGAGCTGAATCCTGAGCTTTATGATGTGATTTTAAAGCTGCGGGCAAAAGGGATCCAGTTCGCCGCAGCCAGCGGACGACAGTGGCTCAGCATTGAATCCATATTTGAACCCATCAAGGAAAAGGTATTCTATCTTTCGGATAACGGCGCTTATGTGGGCTGTCATGGCAGAAGTCTGTACGTCAACCCCATTGAGCGTAAGACGGTTATGGATATGGTACAGGATGTGAGGAATATGGCTGGACTTGATATCATGATCTGCGGACCCGATGTGATTTATACAGAGACAGACAACCAGGAATTCCTGGACTGGATGATAAACGGCTATAAGTTCCATGTGAAGCAGGTAGAAGATTTGACCAAGGTGGAATCTGAGTTCATCAAGGTCTCCGTGTACCGTAAGACCGATGTGGAGGCCCATACCAGAGTCTTGCGGCAAAAATATGCGGACCGTCTTAAGATGACCATAGCAGGAGATATGTGGCTTGACTGTATGAGACCGGGAATTAACAAAGGGCAGGCGGTGAAGCTCCTTCAGGACAGTCTTGGGATTAAGCCGGAGGAGACTATGGCATTTGGTGATCAGTTAAATGACATTGAGATGTTAAAGCAGGCATATTACAGCTTTGCCGTGGGAAACGCCAGGGAAGAGGTAAAGGCGGCAGCCAGATTTCGGACGGACACAAACGTAAACGACGGGGTCCTGAAAATACTGAAGCTGCTTTAAGCAGCGTGAAAAGAGAGTGCTCATGAAAGGACAATTTAAGATTATGGGAAAAGTCCTTCTGGCTGCTGCAGCGGTAATTGCCTTGCTGTCCGGGTGCAGGGCGAATATCCCCCTTGTTTCTGAATCTTTGGAGACAAAGGCGTATACGCTGTCCCAATCCATGGTGATCGTGGCTACGGAAAGAAACCGGTACCAGCAGATTTATACCAATCAGATCTGGGGAGTGGACTTACCAGGCGGTCAGACCTTTGAAACCTATCTGGTGGATCAGGTGAAGGAATTTCTTCAGGAAATGAAAATGATGAATCTCCTGGCTAAGAATAAGGGAGTCACCCTGACAAGTGCGGAAAAGGAAGAAGTCCGTAAAGCGTCAGAAGAATACTTTTCTTCCCTGACAAAGGAAGATATCTCTTACATGGGAGCCACAGAAACGGATGTGAGGACGATGTATGAGGAATATTACCTGTCCAATAAGGTAGTGGATGAACTGACAAAGGATATGAATCTGGAGATCAGCGACAGCGAAGCCAAAGTAATCCAGGTGGATCAGATCGTTATGTCTGATGTGGATGCAGCTTCGACTGTGCTTTTAAAGGCAGAAGCAGAGGGGGCTGATTTTTCTGTGCTTGCCAGGGAGTATTCCGAAAATCCTGTTACCACATACAAAATCGGCAGAGGGGAGAATCCTGGCCCCTATGAAGATGCTGCCTTTTCTCTATCTGCAGGCCAGATCAGTCAGGTTGTGGAGGATAATGGCAAATATTATATTATCCGGTGCGTAAATGATTATGATCAGGACGCCACCCAGGAGAGAAAAGCCGGGCTGTACCGCAAACGGAAAAAGGAAGCTTTTGATCAGATTTATTCCCAGTTTAAGAAAGATAATCCGATTACTTTCAGCAATGAGATATGGAAAGATGTAAAGTTTTCCAAAGATGACAGAACAACTACCACGAATTTTTTTGAAATCTATAAGAAGTATTTTTCTGACTAACCATAGGGGAAGGATGGGGAAAACTACAGATGAAACCGGAAGAATATGATAGGATGAGAGGACGCAGCCGCAGCCGCAGGCGCAGAAGAAACCGGGGACGGGAGATCTTTATAGGGGTGCTCCGGATTCTGCTTGCCTTATTTCTATTGGTCTGCCTGACAGTTGGGGGCGTGTTTGGTTACCGGTACTGGGAGGGAAGTAAGACCTCTGATTCTCCTTTGGAAACCAGCCGGGCAGTGGCGCCGGAAACCATGGGGGAATCGCATTAAATGGAAGGGGAAATCAGGGAGATGATTTCCCCTTTTTTGAACTGTAAGGGGAGGAAAAAGTTTACTTAAGTTATATAAATATGTATCATTTTTCTCGGGAAAGCTACTAGAGGATCTTCTGTTTCGATATAGGTGGGTTGATTATGATATACATTAAATCTGTTTATTTTAATAAGAAAAAGGCGTATAATGATTCTGGATATGAGTTTAATATACCTGCAATAAAACAACTAACTGAACAAAAGGAATTGAAATTTTCTACAGATGTTACTTTTTTTGTGGGTGAGAATGGAGTAGGTAAGTCGACTCTTTTAGAAAGCCTGGCCATTGCTTCTGGATTTAATCCGGAAGGTGGAACAAGGAACTTTAATTTCTCGACGAAGGATACACATTCTCAATTATCAGATTATTTAGTTTTATCAAAAAGCCATGTTAAAGCAAGAGATGGTTTCTTTTACCGGGCAGAGAGCTTTTATAATGTATCTACAAATATTGATGAGCTTGACAGCGATGTTCGATTATTAGATAGTTATGGAGGAATATCTTTGCACAAACAGTCCCATGGAGAAGGTTTTCTTTCGTTAATCAAGAATCGATTTGGCGGTAATGGACTTTATATTCTGGATGAACCGGAAGCAGCACTTTCGCCTTCCAGACAGATGAGCTTGATTTGCCTGATCGATCAATTGGTTGAGAGAAATTCACAATTTATCATTGCAACACATTCTCCTATTTTAATGGCATTTCCCAATGCAACGATATACCAAATTGATGATAAGGGGTTTAAAACTGTTAAACTAGAAGAAACGGAGCATTATATTATTACAAAAGCTTTTGCTAATAACTATAAAAAAATGATTTCTGAGCTGCTTGATTAATTAGTTATGTATGGAATAATTAAGAGAAATTTGGGCTTGGAGCCTGTTCTATGGCTGGTCTCAATTTAAAACGTTTAGAAGCCGGGCTTTTTAAGCCCGGCTCCATTTCATTGGTTCATTTCTGAAAAATTTGATTTTAATATCTGATACAATTCCCCCTGAACAAAATTCTCAAAGCGAACTTCATCTTGTGGAAGAATTACATCTGCGTACTCCATCACTGCCTCAGCGGTAGGCTTTATGCTGGAAGAAGCGCTTTGAATCATTACAAAGAGAGCAGGTTCCGCCACCAGTCGTACGCTATTGGATTCACATAGAATAAGGGCATCCTTTGGAACCAGTTTCAGCGCTTCCTCTAATGCCTCTCTTAAATTTTCCTTATAGGCACGGATGAGATAAACCTGATTTGCCCCGGTCTTTTTTAAAAGCATAGTATCTTTAGTTCCGGTACCGGTCTCAAGCGTAATGTCAAAGGAGCCTTTCAGTCCCTGGCAGATTCCGCAGCCTTTGCCTCCTCTGGGGCATATATCCCCATGGTTCCTTATGGTTATCAGCTTGAATGCAACAACCGGTAATGTATCCTTAATGGCATGGATAATCTGAAGTGCCAGGGTTGTTTTTCCGCTGTTCCGTCCGGTTGCTCCGATTAGTACCATATGTCTGGCTTGCAGAAGCGTTTTATTTTCTGTACTCATATAAGCTCCGTTTCCATAAACTGCTGCATTTTTTTGGTAAAACCAATATCATTCTGTGCGAAATTATTTTTATTATAACATGTTCCTAACATGGGTACAACATGGAAAACACGGGGAAAACCGTCGGAAATGCGTGATATATTTAACAAAAAAACATTTCGATTTAAGGATTACATCGCTTTGGCTGCCAGGTGTGCGGAATACCTTCTCTTAATTTATATTAATGAGCCAGTAAAAAATCAGGCATTCTGTATTTTGATGACACAATTATAAATATTGCCTGAAAAGAATCATGGAAACGACGAGAAGATATTGGGAAAAACATAACAATAAAAAAATAAAATAATATACATTTATGTATTATAAACAAAATAAAATGCAACCGTTATACTAATTTGTACATATTGACACGTGCCCGATGGAGTGTTAATATAAAAAAACAATCTAAAAATATTTTATTACCTAAAAAAATTTTTTAGGCATCAATGTCCGGTGAGTTTCATAAAAAGACAAAAACAGGAGGTGATTTCTTTCAAAAGTGCAGATAAAAAAATCGAAAATGTAACAGCCGCCATTTTATGCGGAGGCAAAAGCCGGAGAATGGGTTTTGACAAAGCATTTTTGATGGATGACGAGCAGTATTTGCTGCTGCAGACAGCTGGGAAGCTGCAAAGCCTGTTTGAACAGGTGGTTCTGGTCAGCAATACAAAAGCCAAGTTTGATGGCCGGACGGATTTTACGGAGTTTCGCATATTGGAGGATCACTATATGGAAAAGGGGCCCATGGGCGGGATAAGTACTGCTTTAGAGCAGGTTCAGACGGAATACATTTTTATTATGGCCTGCGATATGCCTTTACCGGATATTGGGCTGATCGGCCGGATGTACCGGAAGCTGGAAGAGGAACAGGTTTTGGTTTGCAGTCATCAGGGGAAATTAGAGCCTTTGCTCGCTTTTTACCACAAGTCCTGCCTTCCTGTATTTAAAAAACAACTGGAGATAGGAGAACTCAAGCCACGCAGTGCTTTTCCGGCCCTGAAAGTGGGGCTGTATTGCTTAAGCGATACGGAGATAAACGCTATCGTAAATTTAAACACACCGGATGATGTACAAAATTGGAACCAGAAAACAACAAAAAAATGAATGGAGTTACATAGGGGGGGGAAAATGGGATTTTTTAGTCCGGCAGAAGTTTTGGATATTTTGGGAGATAAGGCCCAAATAAAAAAGAAGTTGTCTTTTATGAAATTGTTTTTACTTTCTATTCTTGGCGGTTCATTTATCGCAGAAGGCTTTTTAGCATGCATACGTGTACAGGGAACAATGCCTGCCCAGTGGGGGAGCTTTGCAACATTTCTCGGAGGCTGTCTTTTTCCCATGGGACTTATGGCGATTGTATTGGTTGGAGGAGAATTGGCCACCGGAAATATGATGACCATGACCATCGGTTTGCTCCAGAAAAAGATATCGTTCTGGGATTTAACTTATAACTGGGTGGTGGTCATGGCAGGAAATATGGTTGGAAGCATGATCGTCGCCTACTCCTTCGGTCATTTTGTGGGACTGACAGAAGGAGCTTTTTTGGCAAAAACCATGGCTGTAGCCAATTCTAAGATCAGCGATCCACCTATGGTGGCACTGGTTTCTGCTATCGGCTGCAACATCTTTGTCTGCATGGCTGTATGGTTTGCGACCAGCGCTAAGGGGTTTACCGCAAAGATGGCGGGAATGTGGTTCCCTATCATGATTTTTGTGGTCTTGGGATTTCAGCATGTGGTGGCAAACGCTTTTGTCATTCCGGCAGCAATCTTTTCCGGTGAGACTTCGATCACGTGGTTTAATTACCTGCAGAATACGGTGTTTGTTTTTATCGGCAACGCCATTGGCGGAGCACTGGTTTTTGCCCTTCCCTGCTTCTGCATGTATGGGCAGAAAGAGAATGTCAAAACGGAATGTGAAGTTAAATTAAAATGAAAGAAAGGGTCATTGCAATGGATACAAGGGTAAGGGAAGAAAAGCTTAGGATCATCCGGCAGGATGGAGCAAAGCAGGAAAACATTTTGGAAATTTTAATTGATCTTCAATTTGCTTCGGAAGAAGGCAATATTGACAAAGAAACTGCGGCCATGGTGGCAGAAGAACTGCATATGACTGAAACCAGGGTATATGAGATTGTCAGCTATTATGCTATGTTAAAGGATAAGCCTCAGGCTAAATATGTCCTTAAGATCTGCAACAGCTCGCCCTGTCATTTCTCCCGCTCGGAAGAGGTGTGCTTATCCTTGGAGAAAAAGCTTGGCGTACCCATGGGTAAGACGACAGATGACGGTCTTTTTGCCTACCACTATATTCCGTGCGTGGGCGCCTGTGACATTGGTCCGGTCATTAAGATCAAGGATACGGTATTTGGCAATCTCAGCGACGAAAAAATATCTGCTTTGATTGATGACCTGCGCAGAGGCAGAATAGCCGTATAAGCTGAAAGGGGGAAACACAATGGCAATGAAAGAACCGGTCCTTTTAAAACGAGTGGGTAAAATGACGGATTCCACTTCCGTAGATGAATATATAACATACGGCGGTTTTGCGGCACTGCAAAAAGCCGTTACAATGGACAGGGAGGATATTTTAGGAGAATTGGATACCGCTTTGCTTCGCGGAAGAGGCGGAGCAGCCTATCCATTAGGCCGTAAATGGCGCCATTTATACGGCAGCACCGATACTCCCAAATACATCGTCTGCAATGCAGACGAAGGGGAACCAGGTACTTTTAAGGATAAGCTGCTGTTAGAAAAGGATCCTCTCAGCATTATTGAAGGCATGCTGATCGCAGGATATGTCTTCGGTTCCAACGACGGTTACATTTATATCAGGGGGGAATACCGCCACATCCAGGCAGTGTTCCATCAGGCGGTAAGCAACGCTCTGGCTGCCGGATTTCTGGGGAATAAGATTATGGGGATTGACGGGTTTGATTTTCATCTCCACATTGTTTCCGGCGGCGGCGCTTATGTCTGCGGTGAGAACTCGGCTCTTCTTAATTCGGTGGAGGGCAAAACCGGGCGTCCAAGGGTGAAGCCTCCCCATCTGGCGGATGTAGGTCTATACCGAAAGCCAACGCTTGTCAACAATGTGGAATCCTTCGTCTGTGTTCCGGCTGTCATCAATATGGGCGGAGAAGAATTTTTACAGCTTGGTACAAAGGATGGGGGAGGCACCAAGCTCATCTGCTTATCCGGGCATATTAAAAACAGGGGAATTTATGAGATTCCCCTTGGCACACCCCTGGATGAGATACTCTACAGCGAGGAATACGGAGGCGGCACCTCCACAGGGAGGCCCATTAAATTCTGCCATTTTGGAGGTCAGTCCGGACCTATCGGAACCAGCGGGCAGATCAAGGGCTGCCTGTATGATTACGGAGATTTCTGGTCCCATAAGCTGGCCGTGGGATCCGGCGCCATCGTGGTAATGGATGACAGCGTTAGCGTTGTGGAGTATATCACAAGTGTCATGGAATTTTTTGTCCATGAGTCCTGCGGCAAATGTACGCCCTGCCGGCTGGGAACCACGCGGCTTTTAGAGCTGCTCCAGAATTTTCAGCATCATAAGGGCAGGCCTGGGGATCTTGAACGGCTTGAAAAGATGCTGGATCATATTACTTATTTGTCTGCTTGCGGACTTGGCCAATCGGTATCAGTATCTGTGAATTCTGCCTTAGCCGGCTACAGAGATGAATTCGAAGCCTGTATCAGTTAATGGAGAAGGAGGAGAATACTGTGTTAGAAACAGAAAAAAACAACTCTATGGTTGAACTGGAAATCGATGGGCACGCCATTGCCGTACAAAAGGGAACCACCATTCTGGAGGCCTGTAAATCACTGGATATTGAGATCCCCACTCTTTGCCATATGAAAGAACTGGCGCCGGATGGTTCCTGCCGGATGTGCGTGGTGGAAATCGAGGGCGGACGAAAAGGAGGTCTGGTCCCTTCCTGCTCCGAGCACTGTGCTCCTGGAATGAAAGTATCCACCAGGTCGGAACGGGTGGTGGAATCCCGGCGCTTTATCCTGGACCTCCTTTTGAGCAATCATGTGCTCAGCTGCTTTGACTGCGCCTCCAATGGGGAATGCAGGCTCCAGGATTATTGTCTGGAATACGGTGTGGAAAAAACCAGCTTCCCCTATGGAAAGAGAGTAGGGACCAATGAAACGGACAGCAGCAATCCTTTCTTTTCCTTCCATCCTGAAAAATGTATTATGTGCCGGCGCTGCACCAGGGTATGTCAGCAGCTCCAGGGGCGAGATGTTATCAGCGTTTCCAACCGCGGTTTTGATACCCGAATGAGCCCAAGCTATCAGCTTCCGTGGAGAGAGTCCATTTGTGAATCCTGCGGAAATTGTGTGTCAAACTGTCCCACAGGGGCTCTTTCCTCTAAGGATCAGCAGAGACATTACAGGGCATGGGAGGTTAAAAAGGTACGGACTACCTGCCCCCATTGTGCTACTGGCTGCCAAATGGATCTTCTGGTGAAGAATAACCGGATCGTGGGGGTAGATCCGGCTGACGGACCGTCAAACAGAGGGCTTTTGTGCGTAAAGGGCAAGTTCGGCTCCTATAAGTTCATTCATTCCGGAGACCGTCTTACCCATCCGTTTATCAAACGGGACGGGAAATTTGAGAAGGCAAGCTGGGACGAAGCCCTGGACTTAATTGCAAGCCGGTTTACAGAAATCAGAAAGAAGTATGGAGCGGATGCCAATGCCGGCTTTTCCTGCTCCCGGGCTCCAAATGAGGACAATTACGTTTTCCAGAAGATGATGCGGGCTGCTTTTGGAACCAATAATGTAGATAACTGCGCAAGAGTCTGTCACTCCGCCTCGGTCCATGGCCTTGCCACGACCCTGGGTTCCGGAGCCATGACAAATCCAATCCGGGACATTACGGAGGATGTTGACCTTATTTTACTCATAGGCTCCAATCCAACCGAAGCCCACCCCGTGGTCGGCACACAGATCCGGCAGGCAATCAGGAGGGGCACGCAGATTATTGTGGTGGACCCGCGTAAGATCGATCTGGTTAAAGATGCGGTCATCCATATGCCAATCAAAGCTGGAACCAATATCGCATTTGCCAACGCAATGATCCATGTCATTATCGAGGAAGGCCTTGCGGACATGGACTATATACGGGAGCGGACCGAAGGGTTTGAGGAGCTGGCGGAAATCGTGAAAGGTTATACACCGGAAAAGGCTGCAGAGATCTGTCACATTGATGCAGAGGATATCCGCAAAGCCGCAAGGATGTATGCCAGGGCAAAAAAAGCTCCTATCATTTACTGCCTGGGCGTCACAGAGCATTCCACAGGAACAGAAGGTGTTATGAGCCTATCCAATCTGGCCATGGTGGTCGGGAAAATAGGAAAATCAGGCTGCGGCATCAACCCACTCAGAGGGCAAAACAATGTTCAGGGCGCCTGTGACATGGGGTGTATGCCTTATGATTTCCCTGGATACCAAAAGGTGGCAAACAAAGAGGTCCGGGAAAAATTTGAAAGAGCATGGGGCGTTCCTTTAAGTGAAGCCACCGGACTCATGTCCACCCAGGTGCTGCCGGAAGCCATAGAAGGGAAGATCAAAGGGCTTTACATTTTCGGAGAAGACCCCATGGTCACGGATCCGGATACGGGCCACGTTGCCAAGTCCCTGAAAAGTCTGGACTTTCTTGTGGTGCAGGAGCTGTTTATGACAGAAACGGCCCAGTTTGCCGATGTGATCCTGCCCGGAACCAGCTATGGGGAAAAGGAGGGAACCTTCAGCAATACGGAACGCCGGGTGCAGAGGGTACGCAAAGCGGTGACTCTGGAAGGAGACATGCGCCTGGATACGGACATCTTTTATGATGTGATGAACCGTATGGGCTATCCCTGTGAGACAAAAACGGCGGCTGAGATCATGGATGAAATCGCCAGCGTAACGCCGGCCTTTGGAGGCATCAGCTTTGAAAGGCTGGACCGGGGGGAGACGCTTCAGTGGCCCTGCCCGGATAAGGAAAGCAAAGGCACTTATATAATGCACGTGGGAAAATTTTCCAGGGGCCTTGGATATTTTTATCCGGCAAAGTACCGTCCGTCTAAGGAGCTTCCTGACAACGATTATCCGTTTATGATGGTCACGGGCCGTATGCTCTACCATTACAACACCAGAGCCATGACAGGCAGAACCGAAGGCTTAAATGAAATCTGCAGAGATTCCTATATTGAGATCAATCAGGGAGACGCAGCCATGCTGGGAATTAAGGACGGAGACAAAGTCAAAGTATCCTCCCGCCGGGGTGAAATTGAATCCAGGGCGGTGGTAGGAGATAAGATGATGCCTTCCGAAGTATTTATGACCTTCCATTTCGCAGACGGAAATGTGAATAAAATCACGAATTTTGTGATCGATGATATCGCCCGCATTCCGGAATACAAGGTTTGTGCGGTGTCTGTAAAACGAACTTAATCCTGTGATTAAATAAAGGGGCTGTAAAATCTGTTATTTCACAGCAGCCCCTTTATCCTTTATATCGTTATATTAGGAGGGAGGAGTCTGATTGATTGAATTAGAAGAAGCCGTTAACCTATTGGTGAACAGCGTTAAAATAGAAACAAAGACAGAAAAGCTGGACATTTTATCTGCCTATGGAAGAATTTGTGCAGAGGATGTGACTGCACCTTTCCCTGTCCCCCATTTCCCCAAATCAGGAATGGATGGATATGCGGTCAGAAGTCAGGATACAAAAGGCGCTTCAAGGCAAGCACCAATCCAATTTCAAGTGGCTGGTGAAATATGTGCAGGGGATTATCTTTCCATTCAGGCAAAGCCCGGTACAGCAATCCGGGTGATGACCGGTTCCGTGGTGCCGGAGGGCTATGACTGTGTGATACGCCAGGAAGATACGGACTATGGCCAGGAGCAGGCAGAGATCTATATGGAGGGAATACCCTGGCAGAACTATTGCAGGATCGGAGAGGACTTTCAGGCAGGAACGTGCATGATCCCCCGCCGGGTCCGCTTGGGGGCAGGGCATATCGGCGTTTTAGCCAGTATGGGAATCCGGGAAATTACGGTGCTTCAAGAGCCGAAGGTGGGCATAATCTCAACGGGAAATGAGCTTGTACCGCTCACCAGTCCATTAGGAAAGGTAGGGGTGTATCCCAGCAGTGCCTATGCCATCGCTGCCCAGCTGAAAGCTCAGGGAGTCCAGGTTCCTTTTATGGAAATCAGCCCTGACGATGCCAGGGTGTTTTCCCGCATGCTGGATGAAAGAATCGGCCAGGCAGATGTGATTATCACAACCGGCGCACTTTCCGTGGGAAAGAAGGATTTTCTTCCGGAGGCATTGGAAAAAATAGGGGCCGAGCGGCTTTTTCATGGAGTGAATATGCGTCCGGGTACGCCTGTCATGGCTAACCGGTACAAGGAGAAGCTCATCCTCAGCTTATCCGGTTATCCCTTTGCAGCCATGGTCAATTTCCGGCTGTTCTTCTGGCCTGTCATGGCCAGGATGGTTGGCGATGATTCCCTTTCCTGGAAAAAGATAAGGCGTATGGTAGTAGAGGGAAACGTCAATGCGGCAAAAAGGAGGCGGTTTGTCCAGGCATTCAGCGATGAGATGGGCGTCCATATCTTTGACAGAAACCACCATTCCTCCGTTTTATCCGAAATGCTCCGTTCAAACTGCATCATTGACCAGAAACAGGGATCGGTTATTTCGCCGGGGGATATGGTGGATATTCTTTATTGGAAGCAGGATCGGTAAAATTATGCCTGGAAAAACGCCTCTGCCAGATGAACAAGGGCTTCCTGATCTTTCGTGCCCATGACTTCCCTTGCGGAGTGCATGGCCAGTATGGGCACGCCAGCATCGACTGTCCGCATGGTAAGAAGTGCAGAAGAAATGCTTCCCAAAGTGGAACCCCCTTTCACATCGGAGCGGTTGGAGAACTTTTTATAAGGAATATTATTTGTCCGGCAGATTCCTTCAATGACTCCTGTGCTGGAAGCGTCGGTGGCGTAGGCCTGGCTGGAGGCAAGCTTAATGGCGACTCCGTCTCCCATAAGAATCTGGTTCTTAATATCGCATTTTTCCCCGTGATTGGGGTGAATGGCATGAGCCACGTCCAGGGACAGCAAAAAGCCGCCTAACAGAACATTTAGGAACGTTTCCCTGGAATAGCCCAGGGATAAACAGATTTTTTCAAGAATGCGTTCCATCAGGGCGGAAGCAGCTCCCTGCTTGGTATGGCTTCCGATTTCCTCATTATCGTACAGGGCGATGGCATGAATGCTGTTTTTGCATGGTCCGGTCATGATCCCGCTTAAGCAGGCCTGAACAGATGTTAAGTTATCCAGGCGGGGAGAAGAGTAGAACTCGTTTTGTAAGCCTAGGAGAGTCCCTTGCTCCCAGTTATAGATACAGATTTCATAATCCAGAATATCTTCCTTTTTCACACCAGCCTCTTTAGCCAGAGCTTCTAAGAAAAAGTCTTCCTTACTTAACTCATCCGTGATCCGGGTTATAAGGGGAAGCATGTCTATCTGTGCATTGATGGCAACTCCATCGTTGGCATCCCGGTTCATGTGGATCGCCAGGTTGGGGACCGTAAGAAGGGGGCGTGAAAAGTCCACAAAGATGGTTTCAGGCTTCATGGGAGATGTTCCGGCTACGCAGACCTTGCCCGCCATGGATAGGGGACGGTCAAACCAGGTTCCCAGTAAAGGACCACCGTATACCTCCACGTTAAGTTTTCCATATTCCAGAGAGGTGACCTCAGGGGAGGGTTTTACCTTCAGGCATGGCCAGTCCGTATGGGAAGCCGCCAGCTTAAGGGCCGGTATTTCACCCAGATCTTCCCCAACGGTAAATGCAACCAAAGTGGAATCAAAGACGTTTATGTAGTATGACCCGCCCTGTTGTAACTTCCAGGGTTCAGCCAGGGACAGTTCTTTAAATCCTGCGGACAATAGCTGGTCTGCTGCCGCCATGATGCAGTGGTATGGAGAAACGGATGCGGCGATCAGTGTCTCTAACTGCTTGATATGATTCATATAATTTCCTCTTTTCCGCCTGTGTTTTCGGGCATGGTGCTGTTTTGCACTGCTCATTGCTTTCGTGAATAAGTATACCACATAAAAAAACCGTTTGGAATAGCGAAGATCGTTGGAATTCCTGCGTTGACAGTCTGGGAGGATCCGGTGTATAGTAAACGGATAGAGATTATAAAATGGGGAGAAATTGCCATGATCGCACTGAAAATTGAGGACCTCAAGCTCTTTACCTCCAAGCTGTTCGTAGGGGAAGTGTTTGACCAGTTCCTTGCTAAAGAAGCTGTTATTGTTACTTTTAATACATTTACCATCGATGGAAATATCCGTTCCACTTATTACTCCAAAGAGGAACTGGAGGAAATGAATACGGGACAGCTTTCTACCTGGGCTATGATGAAGCCTTTTTGTTTTTCATTAATTAAAGGAAAAAGACTTCCTGTCAGTTTCCGGATCATCCTGCAGATGTCAAAGGAAGGTACCGAGCGCTTTCTTGCCTCCCGCCAGATTGCCTTTACTCCTGATCAGGTGAAGGGGCTGTACCTCAATATCCGCTATGAGGAAGATAAGCTTTCCTGTGTAACAGGAACCTCGGTTTCTGTCTTTACCCTTGATAAGACCCTGGATGAGGAATGGGATCAGGCGTTTAAAGGGTTTTTAAAACAAAATGAGATTCCGTTTCTGGAAGAATAAAATTATTAGCACTCAGTTTAATTGAGTGCTGATTTTCTATTGACATTTCCATAACAGCGTATTAAAATATTCTTTGCAGGTATGATCCATAAGTTTACAAATTTGTGAAAATTCCATGGAAACATGGAACTGAAATAGAAAAAAAGAGTAAGGAGTGTTTTAATATGGCAAAGACAGGAAGTTTAACAATTAACAGCGAGAATATTTTTCCGATTATCAAGAAATGGCTGTATTCCGACCATGATATTTTCTACCGCGAGCTTGTTTCCAATGGCTGCGATGCTATTACAAAGCTTAAGAAGCTGGAAATCATGGGAGAATGGCAGAAGCCGGAGGATCTGGATTTTAAGATCGAGATCATTACCGATTCCAATGAAAAGTCCATTACCTTTAAGGACAACGGCCTTGGAATGACCATGGAGGAAGTTGATGAGTACATCAACCAGATCGCTTTCTCAGGTGCCCAGGATTTCCTTGAAAAGTATAAGGACAAGGCCAATGAAGATCAGATCATCGGTCACTTCGGACTTGGTTTTTATTCCGCATTCATGGTAGCTGACAGGGTTACGATTGATACCTTATCCTATAAGGAAGGCGCTTCAGCGGTTCACTGGGAGTCTGACGGCGGTACGGAATATGAGATGGAAGAAGGGGACAAGGCGGATTTCGGTACTACCATTAAGCTGTACCTCAATGAAGAAAGCCTGGAATTCTGCAACGAGTACCGCGCAAAAGAGGTTCTTGATAAATACTGTTCCTTTATGCCGGTGGCAATCTATTTATCCAGTTCATCTTCAGAGCCTCAGTATGAGACCATTGAAAAGGATGAACTGACCGATAAGGATACTGTGATCGAAACCATCCTCGAGGAAGCAAAGACAGAGGAAAAAGAGAACGAAAACGGTGAGAAAGAAGTCGTAGAGGTATCTCCTGCCAAAGAAAAATATAAGATTAAAAAGCGTCCGGTACCTGTCAATGATATCAATCCCCTGTGGAACAAGCATCCAAACGACTGCACAGAGGAGGAGTATAAGTCCTTCTACCGCAAGGTATTCAATGACTACAAGGAACCTTTATTCTGGATTCACTTAAATATGGATTATCCTTTTAACTTAAAAGGAATCCTTTACTTCCCCAAGCTGAATTTAAATTATGACAGCCTGGAGGGAACCATTAAGCTGTATAACAGCCAGGTATTTATTGCTGACAATATCAAGGAAGTTATTCCGGAATTCCTGATGCTGTTAAAGGGAGTGATCGATTGCCCGGATCTGCCGCTTAACGTATCCAGAAGCGCTCTTCAAAACGATGGTTTTGTGAAGAAGATTTCTGACTACATCACAAAGAAGGTTGCGGATAAATTAACCGGTATGTTTAAGACAGACCGTGAAAATTATGAAAAATACTGGGATGACATCAATCCATTTATTAAATTCGGCTGTTTGAAAGACGAAAAGTTTGCGGAGAAGATCAATGATTCCCTCCTGTTTAAGAATCTGGACGGTAAATTTTTAACTCTTTCCGATTGTCTGGAGGCGAATAAAGAGAAGCATGAAAACAGCGTATTCTATATCTCCGATGAAAAAGAGCAGAGCCAGTACATCAACATGTTTAAAGAGGCAGGCATAGATGCGGTTTATTTAACCCATAATATTGACAGCCCGTTTGTAGGCTATCTGGAACAGAAGAATGAGAATGTTAAGTTCTTATGCATTAATTCTGACTTATCCGACATCTTCAAGGAAGAGGTAAAGGAAGAAGATAAGGAAGCCATGAAGGCAGATGCAGAGACTCTGACCGAGCTGTTCCGCAAAGCATTGAATAAAGAACATCTGGAAGTAAAGGTGGAGAAGTTAAAGAACGGAAATGTATCATCCATGATTACCGTATCTGAGGAATCCCGCCGCATGCAGGAAATGATGAAGATGTATACCATGCCGGGAATGGATCCTTCCATGTTTGGTGCAGGCGGTGAGACCCTGGTTCTTAACTACAACAATAAGCTGGTGCAATATATACTGGGACACAAAGACGGAACCCATACAAATTCCATCTGTGAACAGCTTTATGATCTGGCGGCTCTCAGCCATGGTTCTCTGACACCGGAGCGCATGACGAAATTTATTGCCAGAAGCAATGAACTGATGCTTGTGATGGCAGAGGAATAGAAGGCGAATCCTTGGATTTAGGGATATCTTTTTTTGCCCGATTGTGCTATATTAGATACAGCGATTTAAAATTGGCAGGGAAAATACCTTAGGGGGGAACCTGCCCCCGCTGTATTGGGCATGCATCTATTACCCAGATAGCACGGGCATGGAAAGGAGAAACTTTAATGAAGGAAAAGACTATGAAGATAAGGAAGGCGATGCTGCGTCTGATGATCGCTCTTATGCTGGGCATATTCGCAGGAGCTGCACCTGGAACCGCACTGGTGTCTTACGCAGAGACAGTTGCGGCTACAGAAGCCAACCAACCGGCAGAAGGAACATCTGAGGACTTTGGAGTTACCTTTTTCATATGGTTTTTCGGGGGAATTACGCTTCTGATCCTGTTTGTTGTCGTAGTGGTCGTTTGTTCCAGCATAAGCGCAGTAGGAGTATTTGATGCGCAGGGAGAGGAATAATATCTGATGGTAAGATAAGGACTTGTACCTTGGAAGTTTCCCGGTATAAGTCTTTTTTTATGAAAAAAATTATTTTTTGCATCGTTAAGGTTCATTCTCATAGCAGCCGGATCATGTAAAATTATTCTATTGACATCTGAGTCTGGTTTCTCTATAATATATGGTAATGAATACTACATGATAAGTTTTCGCCAGGAGGAAGGATAGAGATATGAGCTATAAAATCATTGGGGACAGCTGCCTGGATCTCACGGCAGATTTAAAGAAAGATCCTCACTTTCAGATAATTCCCCTTACTTTGCAAGTGGGAAATACTCACGTAATCGATGACGAGACCTTTGACCAGAAGCGTTTTTTAGAGTTGGTAAAAAGCAGCAGCGAGTGTCCTAAAACAGCATGTCCGTCACCGGAGCTTTATAAAGAAGCCTTTGAATGCGATGTGGACCAGATTTTTGTTATCACTCTGTCCGAGCATCTAAGCGGCAGCTATAACAGCGCGGTTCTGGGAAAAAGGCTATATGAAGAAGAACATGGGAATGACGGGAAAAAGATTGCTGTGCTAGGCTCAGACTCTGCCTCTTCCGGACAGTTAAATATCGCTCTTTACGTTCAGTCCCTTTGCCAGGCATCTCTGCCCTTTGAAGAAATTGAAGAAAAGGCAAGAGTCTTTATCAAGAATATGAAGACCTATTTTGTTTTGGAAAGTCTGGATACTTTAAGAAAAAATGGACGTCTTACCGGTCTTCAGGCATTTTTTGCCACAGCCTTAAACATTAAGCCGGTTATGGGTGCTAATTCAGGCGTAATCATTAAGCTGGACCAGGCGAGAGGAATCAATAAAGCGCTGACCCGCATGGTGGAGATTGCCCTTAAGGACGGAGGAGATACCAGAGATAAGGTTCTCGCGATTGCTCATTGCAATAATCCGGAGCGGGCGGAGCATGTAAAACAGGAGATGCTTAAGAAGGCTGTATTTAAGGATGTGCTCATTGTTGAAACAGCGGGAGTTGCTACGGTATATGCCAATGACGGCGGAATCATTATGACGCTATAAAGTGTGTATGATAAATGCTTTACAAGTTTGGAAAAATATGTTAAAATGCTCACAAATAGAGAGTTTGACTAGGTGTAACTGTAATTAATCATGCAGGCATAACTGGTTATATTTATACTTTTGCTCAGGCAAGGCGTAAATATGACCAGTTTTTTATTTAGGGAAATCTGGAATACAGCATTCAATCGGATATTCAATCCGCTTCGCTGCCTGATGAGGTTAAAAGACAGTACGTTTTTTGAGAGGCCGAAAGACAGCCTTTTAAAAGCTGTATTATAAAAAGAAAGGATGGGAACTATGAGAGAAAACTTTTTGTGGGGAGGAGCCACTGCGGCAAACCAGTGTGAAGGCGGCTGGAAGGAGGGAAAACGGGGAATGGGAACCGTTGATGTGATTCCATGGGGAAAGAATCGTCTTCCGGTTATGCAGGGGGAGATGGATTACAGGCAGCTGCCGGTAGATTCCTATTATCCCTCCAGGGAAGCCATTGATATGTACAATCATTATAAGGAGGACATCGCCTTATTTGCAGAAATGGGGTTTAAATGCTATCGCTTTTCCTTTTCCTGGTCCCGCATATTTCCAACTGGGGAAGAAGAGGAGGCGAATGAAGAAGGGCTGAAGTTTTATGAGGATTTTATTGATGAGCTTTTAAAGTATGGGATTGAACCGGTAGTGACCATCTGCCATTTTGATATGCCGCTGGCTCTTGTTGAAAAATATGATTCCTGGAAAAACCGAAAGGTCATTGATTGTTTTGTGAAATACTGCGATGCCATTTTCCGCCGTTTCCGGGATAAGGTAACTTACTGGATCACATTTAATGAGATCAATATGCTTCTTCACCTGCCGTTTATGGGTGCTGGAATCCGGTTCACTGAAGGAGAAAATGAAATACAGGTGAAATATCAGGCTGCCCATAACGAATTAGTGGCTTCTGCCATGGCAACCAGACTGGCTCACCAGATTAATCCGGATTTTAAAATAGGCTGTATGCTTGCCGCAGGAAATTTCTACCCCTTTAGCTGCAATCCTAAGGACGTCTGGGAAAGCATAAAGAAAGACAGGGATAATTATTTCTTTATTGATGTACAGGCCAGAGGAGAGTACCCTTCCTATGCAAAGAAAATGTTTGAGAGGGAAGGAATAAAGCTTGAAACAGGCCCGGAGGACGATGCTATCTTAAAAGAGCATACGGTAGACTTTATTTCCTTCAGCTATTATTCATCCCGGTGTGTCAGCACAGCAGAAGAAGTCATTACAGAATCCACATCAGGCAATGTGATGAAGAGCATTAAGAATCCCTACTTAAAGGAATCAGAATGGGGCTGGCAGATCGATCCTCTTGGACTCAGGGTTACTTTGAATACTCTGTATGACCGTTATCAGAAACCGTTATTTATTGTGGAAAACGGTCTTGGCGCAGTGGATAGACTGGAAGAGGATGGAAGCATCATTGACGACTACCGGATAAATTATCTGGAAGAACATATAAAAGCAATGATAGAGGCTGTGGATGAGGATGGAGTAGATTTATTAGGATATACCCCCTGGGGCTGTATTGACCTGGTCAGTGCATCTACAGGAGAAATGAAAAAGCGATACGGCTTTATCTATGTTGATAAGGATAATGAAGGAAATGGAACCTTAAAACGCAGCAGGAAAAAATCCTTTGAATGGTATAAAAATGTAATCGCAAGCAATGGAGCTGTTTTGAAGGAAAGCGGATTTTGATAGCGAAATAGCATTTGGGGAGAAAGGAAAGCATCTTTTGGGATCGGACAGATCCGGAAAGGTGCTTTTTTTGATGGATTTCATTTAATTAAAAGAAAAATATATTTTTATTGAAAATAGCAGGAGTAAAAGATATAATATATAAAAATGTTAAAGTTTGAGGGGCCCGATGGAAAAAGAACAATTTTTATATAAAAAGATTTATCTGGATTTAAAAAATAAGATCCTTGCAGGAGAGCTGGAGGAAGGAACATGTCTGCCCCAGACAGGAGATTTGGCGGCTGCGTATGGAGTGAGTACCATAACCATTACCAATGCCTTAAATGCCCTGAAAGGGGATGGCTACTTAAACCGGATCAAGGGGAAAGGAAGCTTTATACAGCTTCCGGTAAAGAGTACAGGGACTACAATAAGCGGCTTTGATGCTGCAGCGGAACCATATGTGAGCCCGGACCGGGATAAGATGCTGGGCCTGGTTCTGGAGCATGTATCCTCCTGCTTTGGGCTTGACATGATGTATGCAATGGATGCCATGGCGGCTGAGGCCGGTTATAAGCTCTGCGTCCGCTTTTCTTACGGAGAGAGGGAGAAAGAAACAGAGGAAATTGAGTTTCTAAAGGAGCTTGGCGTCAGTGGGATCATCGTCATGCCCTGTCATGGAATTTATTATAATACGGCAATTTTAAAGCTTGTGGTTGAAGAATTTCCTATGATACTGATCGATAAGAAAATGGAGGGGATCCCGGTTCCATCCGTAAGAACAGACAACCATCTTGCTATGAAAGAGCTGGTGGATTATCTGGTTCATAAAGGAAATAAAAAGATCGGCTTCATTACATTTTCAGAAAACGGCACTTCTTCCATTAAGGACAGAAGAAAGGGATTCCGTGAGGCCATAAAGGCTGCAGGGGTTGAGAATATGGAGGAATGCTGTCTGGAAGGGGCTGAAAAAATAAATATTTATTCAGATGATATTGATATAGGCCTCAGTGAGAAGATTGAACAGTATCTCGATGATAATAAGGACTTAGATGCGGTAATCTGCGCCGAATATGGAATTGCCAGATGGCTTGGAAAATGGAAGGGAATTACCGTATGCTGCATTGACGAAGATTATTTATCTCCCGGAGGTCCTCATTTCACCCATATAAAGCAGAATGAAAAGAAAATTGCCTTTGAAGCCATCAGGATCCTGTTAAAACAGATAGAAAAAGATCCGTCCTACAGCCAGATGGATCGTCTGGTACCTGGAATATTTTGCGAGTACTAAAATATATATTTTGCTCCTGCAATAATTAGAGCACAGAACAATGATTATAATTGTTCTGTGCTTTTTTTTGGGGCTATTGTAAATATTGTATAAAAAATATTTTTTCTATATGTATTTTAGTAACAAAATACCAATAGACAGTTGAAAGTAAAAGCGTGATATGGTATTATAAATAAATAAAACATATATTTTAGTTAAAATATATGTAAAAGTTGCGTAAATATAGTTTACAAAATCAAAAATATAATATACTATGATTTTGTAGTCCCAAAGAGCGTTGGATTGAAAGGAGAAAAAATGAAAAAAAGAAGAGTCATGTCACTGCTCGCGGCTGCACTTATGGTATGCTCCATAAGCGCCTGCGGAAAACAGGAGAGCGCCAGCACAAAAGCCAGCCAGACAGAAGGAAGTAAGACAGAAGAAAGTAAGACAAACGAAAGTAAGACAGAAGCAGTCAGCCAGCCGGATAAAGAAGCAGGGGGTTCCGTAAAGATCATGACAGCCAATACGGGAGGCAAGGATGAAGCGGAAATGAAGCTTTTTGCAGAAGCTCTTTCAAAGGCTACAGGCCTTACGGTGGAATTTGAAAAGCCGGCATCGGATTATGACAAGGTTCTGATGCAGAAATTAAGCGGCGGCGAGATCTATGACCTGATTTATATCACTGCCAGCCAGTATGCCAATCTGGTAGCTCAGGGAGCCTTAATGGATATTACGGACCGGGTAAATGGTTCGGAGATTCTCACCGGCAATGTGGATCCGGCAGAGTGGAAGGATATCACCATTGACGGTAAGATTTATGCCGGTTTCAACAAGAAGGAGATCCACAGGGTAGTGGCCTTAAACAACGCACTTCTTAAAAAGGCCGGAATCGATTATAAGAAGATCGAGCCTACCATGGATGGATATTATGATGTGATGAAAAAATTAAAGGACAGCAGCCAGGACCCGGACTTTTATCCCTTTGATTCTATTTTATCTGAAACCTATGACCTGCAGCCCTGGATGGCGGCAGCGGGTTTAAAGAACGGAGTGGTTCTGGACGATTCCGGGAAACGGTTTGCGCCATACTCAGAAGATGGGGCTGCACCTGTTTGGGAGTGGTTTAAAAAGCTGTATGACGATGGTCTGCTGGATCCATCCTCCTTTGTAGATAAGACAAAGGATATGAGAGCCAAAATGGGGGCATCCTCTCAGAAGACGGCTCTGACGGTTGACTGGGCGGCATGGGTTGGTTTACATAATGCAAATGCTAAGGCAGGGGGAATTTCTCCTGAAGATTTTGAGATCGTTTCTCTTCCTGGTCTTAAGAACCCTGACGGAAGCTATATGCTGGTCAAAGGAAGCGCCAGTTTGTTTGCAGTTCCTGCTAACGCAAAGAATCCTGACGGAGCCATAAAGGTATTGGAGTATTTTGCAACGCAGGAAGGTGGAAATCTTCTTTCAACCGGAATTTCAGGATATGATTATACTGGTACAGAAGGAACATTTGAATTGACGGAAACAGGGGCTCAGCACGGCAATGACCATGGCGCTCCATTCCCTATCTATAAGGATTTTAAGCCGATTTTCGGGTTCAATCCCGGAGTGGATGAGGCGCTAAGCTACAGCAGCTATGCAACCATTGACAGGATCATTCCAAATGAAGCGGATTACAAGGAAATCGTAGGCAAATGGGGGATCAAGATCATCAAAGGAGAAGTTTCCACCCAGGATGGGCTTAGCGGCATGAGAAAAGAGCTTGTTGACCGGAAAGTGACTGACCGGTAAGTGCAATCCCCAAAATAGACAGGAGGTATTGGTTTGAAAGGACAGCTTAAGAAAAGGATATTGCGGTATAAGGAAATCTATCTGCTGCTGATACCAGTTCTCATCTACTTTCTTGTATTTTCCTATTATCCGCTGGTACTGGGAATCATAAAAAGCTTTCAGAAGGTAAAGCTTTTAGGTGGCTATGAGATAGTAGGGTTTAGCAATTACAAGGAGATTTTTGGGGATAGGCAGTACAGACAGGCGTTTATTAACAGCCTTACAGTAGGAGGCGGAACCTTTCTCCTGCAGTTTGTCTGGGGGCTTTTAATAGCTGTATTGCTGAATGAGATCAGAAGTAAGGCGCCCAAATCCCTGTTCCAGACGGTTACTTACATACCGTACCTCCTGTCCTGGTCTGTGGTAGGAGGTCTGTGGATCTCCATTTTATCGCCTGCAGGCATGGTAAACGGCATTATGAGGGCTTTCATGGGAACCAGTTATTCTCCCATGGTATTTATGTCGGAGGGGCGTTTCGCAAGGTCGATCATGATTTTTACAGGTGCATGGAAAGGGGCCGGTTATTTTGCGGCCCTGTTCCTGGCCGCCATGGTCGGAATCGATTCGGCCCTGTATGAATCCGCAAGAATGGATGGTGCTACAAGAATCAAGCAGATCCGATACATCACTCTGCCGGTCATCGTGCCCACCATGAAGGTGGTCGCAGTGTTGTCAGTCATGGGAATCCTGCGGAACTTTGACCAGATTTTTGTTATGATGAATGCCTCCATCAGTGATAAGGTAAAAAACCTGCTGGTTTTAATTTACGAACAGGGTATTATCCAGTTTAATGTGGGGACCGCTACGGCGGCCGCGACCGTTGTTTTGTTCGCAACCCTGCTGATTACCTCGGCGGTCAGAAAGATGTTGAATTATGATGAGATTTATTCCTGATGGAAAGGGCGGAGATATGAAGAATAATCTAGATAAAAAAGGTTTAACAGGTTTCTGGAGAGTACTGTTTTTGATTTTGACAGCAGCCATCTTTCTTACCATGTTTCTTCCCATGTGGAATGTATTTGTGGTATCCACCTCTACAGCCCTTGATTCCTCACAGAGCGGGATCAAGCTGTGGTGGACAGCATTCAGTGTGGAAGGCTTTTTCTATGTATTCCGGGTGACAAAAATGGCAAGGCCATTTCTAAATTCTTTTTTTATAACCACCTTGGGTACTGTGATCCAGGTTCTTTTATCAGCCCTTGCAGGCTATGTTCTGATACAAAAGAGCCTTCCTCTTAAAAATTTTATTTCCTCTTTCATCATGCTCACCATGATGGTGCCTGGAGACTTAACTTTAATATCCGTTTATCAGCTCAATAAGCAGCTGTCATTGTTAAATACTTATCAGGGATTGGTTCTAAACGGACTGGTATCCGGTTTCAGCATTATGATGATGAGAAATTACTTTGAAACGGTTCCTTATTCTCTTGCGGAATCAGCCAGAATGGACGGGGCAGGAGAGTTAAAAATATTTGGAAGCATTTATATGCCCATATCCCTTCCGGGATTTGCAACTGTGTTCTTTATGGAGTATGTGGCCAGATGGAATTCCATCATGCTTCCGGCGACCTTGATCACGGATGAGAAAAAGTATACCCTTCCTCTGATGCTAAAGCAGATGATCATGTCCGTGGATTCCACATCGGGAACGGCGGCGACTCCGGATAACGCGATTATGGCGGCGATCGTGATCTCTACCATACCGCTGCTGATCATCTATATGTTTGCCCAGAGATTTCTGATGGAGGGCATAAACATGGGGGCCGTTAAGGGCTAAAGGAGTTTTGATATGAAGGAAAAGACAATCACATTTCAAAGAATAGCCTTAAAAGAGGAAGAAGGTCTGTATTTAGAGGTTCCGTTTTTCGTGCCGGATCAGGCAGAGGCCATGGAATTATCATACGACTACGACAGGAACGGAAATATCATTGATTTCGGCCTGTTAAATGAAACGGGAGAATTGATCGGCTGGTCCGGTTCCGACCGGAGCCGTATCGTTATTTCAGCTCACAGGAGCATGGCCGGTTTTGCTTCGGTTCCTGTAAAGCAGGGACAATGGAGCATACTTCTGGGAGCCTATAAAGTAGAGGAACAGGGAGTGGCAATTACATATAAGATCACATTCCATCTAAAAGGCATGCGGCTATATAAGGGAGATACCCACCTTCATTCCAGCGGTTCCGACGGAAATATGACTCCGGAAGAATTGGCCCTTGCAGCCGGAAGGGAAGGGCTGGATTTCCTGTTTGTTACGGATCATAACAATTATGCCCACAATTACCAGCTCCGTTCTACGGACCTGGTAACCATGATTCCGGGAGTGGAGTGGACCCATTACAAGGGACATATGGGAATGCTTGGAAGGAATCGCCCATATAAAAGCTTTCTTTCCAATTCTCTGGAAAGGACCGCAGAAATCATAGAGGAAGCAAGGGAAAACGGAGCTTTCACGGTGATAAACCATCCCTTCTGTCCCTGGTGCGGCTGGCAGTGGGGGATGGAGAAGGTTCCCTTTGACGGGGTGGAGGTTTGGAACGGAGGCTTGATGACGGAGAGCAACCAGGCCTGCCTGGCCTGGTGGGATGAAAGGCTTAAGGAAGGAAAAAGGATCCCAATAACAGGGGGCAGCGATTTTCATAAATATGAACCGGGAAGAATGCCTGCTTCTCCTTGTACCTGCGTGTACGCCCTGTCAAATTCTGCTGAGGATATATTAGAAGGACTTAAAAAAGGGCATTCTTTTTTGACCATATCTCCGGAAGGTCCTATGATGGATACATGGGCCGGAGAGGATCTTTTGGGAGATGAGATCCCGGAAGGAAGCGAAATCATGTTTACCTTCTGGAACTTACGCGAGGGCGATATCCTGTTCCTGATTTCCCGGGATAGCAGGGAAGAAATCCCATGTGGACCGGGCCGTCTTTCTATTCAAAGAACTGCCGGAAAGGCCGGATATCTCAGGGCGGAAATCAGGCGGAGTTTTCTAAAGGGGTATCCTCATATTCCGGTGCTCCTTTCCAATCCATACTATATAACAGGTGAAAAAAATGACAAAGAATGAAATAGTGACAAATGAAACAATTAAAAGGGTACATGTAGTTTTCATGACCCATTTTGATATGGGATTTACGGATCTGGCTGACCGTGTTCTTTCCAGCTATATCCAGGATTTTATTCCTGAAGCCATCAGGCTTGCCGCGGACTTAAACCAGGATGGAAGGAAACGGTTTATCTGGACCTTAGGGGCATTCTTAATTGACCGGTATTTAAAAAAAGCTCCTCAGGCGGAAGTACAGAATCTCAAAGATGCCGTGATGAGAGGAGATATCAGCTGGCATGGACTGGCTTTTACCACTCATACGGAACTGATGGATGCTGACCTGATGAATTTTAATTTAAGCTATGGAGAAAGTCTGGACAGAGAGTTTGAAAGAAAGACCATGGCTGCAAAACTTACTGACGTACCAGGGCATACGAAAGCCATGGTACCAATCATGGCACGCCATGGGATACGATATCTGCATATCGGAGTAAATGCCTCATCCATGAATCCAATGGTTCCCCCAAGCTTTGTATGGCGGTCAGGAAACAGCGAGATTCTTGTCCAGTATTCTCCTGTTTATGGCTCGACATGTTATTTGGAGGGGATGGAAGATGTTCTGGAGTTTGTTTTTCTAGGAGATAATCTGGGCCTTCCCACCAGGGAAGATGTTTTAAGCCAATTAGAGGAATTGGAAAAGAAATATCCAGGTGCAGCAGTGGAGGCTTCCACCTTGGATGCCTATGCCGGGAAGCTTTGGGAAAGAAGGGAAGAGCTTCCCGTGATAACAGAGGAAATCGGAGACACCTGGATTCACGGCATCGCCTCGGATCCGGTCAAGGTCAGCGGCTTAAGACGGCTTCTGGGCCTTAAGGATCAATGGAAAAAGCAGGGGAAGTTTGATTATGAAGGGCCGGAATTCCATGGTTTTATGGAAAACCTTTTGATGATATGCGAACATACGTGGGGGCTGGATTATAAGAAGCACCTCTTTGATTTTAAAAACTGGAAAAAAGAAGATTTTAAGAGAGCCAGAAAAGATAATCATGTAACGGAGGATATGTTTACGGAAAGAAATGCAGCTCTTTTACATGCCATATATAAGGAGAAAGGTGTGGATCATATGGAGAGCACCTATGACCAATACGAAAGCTCCTATGAGGAACAGCGGACCTACTTACGCGAAGCGGTCCGGCTGCTGCCTGAGGTACTTAGAGAGGAAGCCAGGCAGGTGCTTGTATGGGACCCGGCTGCAGAAACGGAAACATGGGTAGAGGGAGGGGAGGTCCATCCGTTTGAAATCGTTTCCATACAGGACTGGAAAGCAGCATTTGATGGAAGCGGCTCAGTGGTATACCTGGAAAAAGAGGGAAAGGTCTGGATCCAGTCAGGCTGCTTTGGCCGTTTTTCTTATGAAATCTATGGAGCTATGGATACGGTATCGGAATATTATGAGTACAATCATGCATTTAAGGAAAATATGGCCTGGTCAGAAGCAGATTTTTCAAAGCCCGGACTGGAAACTGTGGAGGGACTTACGAACAGGAATTATACCTTTGGAGTGCGGCGGATGAGAAGGTCTGATAACGGGGTGAGGATCAGTCTAGCAGGGAATCCGGCGGCTGTAAGTGAATACGGGTGCCCGGAACGGGCATGGATCACCTACACGTTTGGAGAAGAGTTATTGTGCGATCTTTGGTGGGAAAATAAAGATGCCAACAAAATGCCGGAAGCCCTTTGGTTTGATTTCAATTTTGATGTTGAAAACCCTTATCTTTGGAAAATGAAGATCATGGATCAGGAAATCTCACCCCTGGAGGTGGTAAAAGGAGGAAACCGGAGGCAGCACTGCATGGAAAAGCTGGTCTATGACGGGGCAGATGGGACCATAGAAATACAGAATCCTGATTCTCCTTTGGTAAGTGTGGGAGGAAGGCGGCTGTATGGCGGCTGCCTGGAGCTTCCGGATATGAAAAAGGGATTTTCCTATTGCCTGTTTAACAATAAATGGGGAACAAATTTTTCCATGTGGTGCCAGGATAACTGCAGGTTCCGGTATGTATTAAGTGTTCAAAATAAGGAATAAAATAAGGTGTGGCGCTTTCTTAATATCCTTTGGTGTACGAAATTATTTCGACATTCATTGGAATATTAGCTTTACTAATATCCTTTGGAGTCCTGACGATAGCGGTTCTCACCTTTCTCGATAAGAGAAACAAGAAAAAAAAATGCCCATCCTGTCAGCACACGGGATGGGCGGTGTCCGTAAGGACATTTTAAGCCAATAACCGAGAGCATCCACTTTTGGAGTGAGTGCTTTTTTTAAGTTATTTTTTGACTCTCTTCCAACTTCCAACATTTTCCTTAAATACACTTGCTTCTGTCAGTTCTTTCTAAACGATAGGAAACTAATATAAAGCTATAAATTTAAAAACTCAATATGGAAAACAGGTTTCATGAAATTTCAATCGACTAGAGAATATATAAAAAGTTTCTACCATTCAGACATGCAAGTAAAAGGGAATATTTGACAAATCTATGGAACCAGTGTAAGATAAAAAAATGGAATATAATCCAAAGAAATATGAAAGAAAAGTTATGGAAAAACCCATGGTTTTTGTGGAAAAAGTTATGGAAAATGAAAACCCATGTGGAAATAGTCAACAATCAGGAGGAGTAGATGAAGAAAAAAAATGGGCTGATGAAGATTTTGATTTTCCTACCCATAGTACTGTTTGTTTTGCTTGTAGGGTGGATCGGGGTAAGTGAATGGAAAGGTATAGAGGCCGTTCCACGAGAAAACCTGGCCCAGTCAGAGCCTGAGGCATCAGAGGAAACGGAAGTCCTGACGGTGGAAGAATCCCAGCCTCAGGAAGAAACCGCTCCAATTGAGGAAGAAACAGAGCAAAAATCAGCCGTTCAGCTCCTCTTTGCAGGCGATATATTACTATCTAGTCATGTTATGATGGCTTATGATAAGTCGGGAAGCATGAATGGGGTCCTGGACGAA
This sequence comes from [Clostridium] celerecrescens 18A, assembly GCF_002797975.1. Classification (NCBI taxonomy): domain Bacteria; kingdom Bacillati; phylum Bacillota; class Clostridia; order Lachnospirales; family Lachnospiraceae; genus Lacrimispora; species Lacrimispora celerecrescens. The sequence goes on from NZ_PGET01000001.1 coordinate 273,310, forward strand.
GGATACCGGAATGAAATCAGCAGTGCAGATATCTTTATGGCCAACCAGGAGTTTCCTTTCAGTGACAGGGGCTCTGCGGCGCCTGACAAACAGTTTACATTCCGTCTGCCGCCTTCCAAGGTTACCCTGATGAATGAAATCGGAGTTGACATCGTTACCCTGGCCAATAACCATTCCCTTGATTATGGAACAGATGCCCTTGTGGATACCTGCGCGGCTCTGGATGGAGCCGGTATTAAGTACGTAGGGGCAGGCCCTGATATGAACCGCGCCAAACAGCTTGAGAAGATCGAAGTGAATGGAAAGGCCATAGGCTTTCTGGGAGCGTCCAGGGTTTATCCCGATCCCAACTGGGTGGCGAACAGCAAAAAACCAGGCATGGTAAGTGGTTATGATCCTACCATCCTTTTGGAAGAAATAAAAAAGGCGAAAGAAAGCTGTGATTATCTGGTGGTTTACGTCCATTGGGGAGTGGAGCGGGATGAGAAGCCCCAGGAATATCAGAGGGCTTTAGGAAAGCAGATCATCGACGCAGGGGCGGACTTAGTGATGGGAAGCCATCCCCATGTTCTTCAGGGAATTGAATATTACAACGGTAAGCCTATCTGCTACAGCCTTGGCAATTTCATCTTTGGAAGCAGTATTCCAAAGACAGCCCTTATACGGGCGCAGGTGGATTTTGCCCAGGGAAGCACCACCTTGTCCTTAGTCCCGGGGACATCAAAGGCAGGATATACCAGGATGCTGACCCAGGAAGACGGGATCCGGGAATTTTATCAGTATTTCCAGAGCATATCCTTTGACGTATCAGTTGATGAAAACGGCGTTATCCACAATAATAACAATTAAACTCAGACGAGGTATCTGTCACTCTGGCGGATGCCTCGTTCTTTTAGCCGTTTAGCCAGAGTGCCGAGGACCAGCTTTTTATTGCCGCTCCATAAAGGCGAAAGAAGAAGCTTTTTCGGCCCGTCTCCGCTGATCCGGTGTATGACCACCTCGGGCGGAAGGAGGGCGATGCAGTCAATCACCAGGTCAGTATATTCTTCCAGGGTATAGACAGGAACCAGGCCTTTATCATATTCTGCGGCAAGATCAGTTCCTTTTAACACATGAAGAAGCTGAAGCTTAATTCCGTCGATTCCATGTTCTCCCAGATGACCCAGATAGTTTACAGTTTCCAATATCATATCTCTGGTTTCTCCAGGAAGCCCTAAAATGACATGAGCGATAACCGTAAGACCGGCTTCTTTTAAATTCTGGTAGGCTTCATAGAATGTATGAAGGGGATATCCTCTGCGGATATGATCTGCTGTGGACTCATGGATGGTCTGAAGCCCCAGTTCCACCCAGACAGGCTTTATATTATTAAGTTTTTTTAACAGATTTATGACATCAGGCGGAAGGCAGTCGGGGCGGGTGGCAATGGAGAGGACCGCCACATCCGGATGGAAGATGGCCTGGGTAAACAGCTCTTCCAGATAGGATACGGGAGCGTAGGTGTTGGTATAAGACTGAAAATAAGCGATGAAACGGCCTTCTTCGGTCTTTATTTTATTCTGGATCCTTTTGCGGGCAGATTCTATCTGTTCCGTGACAGAGGAATGGAGGTTCAGGGATTCCGCAAATTCTCCTGATCCCCCGCCGCTGCAGAAGATGCATCCTCCGGTTCCCAGGGTCCCATCCCGGTTAGGACAGGTCATGCCGCCGTCAAGAGCCAGTTTATAGACTTTTTGTCCGTATTGTTTCTTCATTTCATAATCCAGGGAATGATAAGGTTTTTCGTTCCAGAACATGGTTTCCTCTTTTCTGCCCATGCTTTTTGGGCATAAAGGTATGCCCGCAGGGTGTTTCCTCTTTTCCGCCCATGCTTTTTGGGCATAAAGGTATGCTCACAGGGTGCTTCCTTCGCATTTATTTTTGTTTGTTTCATTATACGGGTCCCCCGGATGACCTGTCAAATTATTTTATAGGTTTTCGTAAAATATTATATTGTGAAATCTTTGGCATTTATGATATACTCGTAGCAATGACAATGCTTTGTCAATGAATGGGGGAAACCTTCCAGGTTACTATATAAATAGGGTGTGCCCAGCCCAAAAGCGTGGGCAGTAAATCGGAAAAGGAGAGCAAGTGAGATGAAGATAAGTGATACGATTCAGCTGCTGGAGTCTAAAGAGTCAGAAAAGCTTATGACTGCTTTATATGGAAAAGAGGCTGTCAGGGAGAACATTGAACGTTATCAGAGCCTTATAAGAAACTTCCAGAAGAAATTTCCGGAGGATGATGTGATGCTGTTTTCCTCGCCAGGGCGCACGGAGATCAGCGGAAACCATACCGATCATAACCACGGAAAGGTGCTGGCTGGAAGTATTAATCTGGATTGTGTAGGAGTAGCAGCAAAAAACAACAGCAGAAAAGTAAATATAATCAGTGAAACTTATAACCAGAGCTTTGAGATCGATCTGGATGACTTGGCTCCAAGCGATAAGAAGGCAGGAACCATTGACCTGGTAAAAGGTCTTTTAAAGGGCTTCTTAGAGGATGGGTATGAGATCGGCGGTTTTGATGCCTGCGTAACCAGTAATGTAATCAGTGCGGCAGGTGTCAGCTCCTCTGCTTCCTTTGAGATGCTGCTTTGTTCTATTATAAATACATTCTTTAATAATAGCACCATGGATGCTGTGGCATATGCCCATATCGGCAAGTTTTCTGAAAATGTATACTGGGACAAGGCTTCCGGCCTTTTGGACCAGATGGCATGTGCTGTAGGGGGACTTATTACCATTGATTTTAAGGACCCGGCAGTTCCGGTCGTAGAGAAGATTGATTTTGATTTTGGCTCAAAGAATCACAGCCTAATTATTGTCAATACAGGAAAAGGTCATGCGGATTTGAGCGCAGATTATTCCTCAGTTCCGGCAGAAATGAAAAAGGTTGCAGAATTTTTCGGAAAAGAAGTCTGCGCTGAAATCACAGAAAAAGAGGTTATTGACAATTTACAGGAAATCAGGGATTTTGCCGGTGACCGTTCTGTCCTTCGCGCCCTCCATTTCTTTGAAGAGAATAAGAGAGTAGAAGCAGAAGTAGCAGCTTTAAAAGAAAACCGGTTTGAGGACTTTTTAAAGAAAATTACCGAATCTGGAAATTCCTCCTGGAAATGGCTGCAGAACTGCTTTACCAACACCAGCTTCCAGGAGCAGGGTATCACCATTGCCCTGGCTCTTACGGAACTTTTCCTGGCAGAGAAAAATACAGGTGCATGCAGAATACATGGAGGCGGATTTGCCGGTGTCATCATGACCATGCTGCCTAATGAGCTGGTAGATGAATATATTTCCTATATCGAGAAAGCCATGGGAGAGGGCAATGCTTACCGAATGAGCATCAGGCCATATGGAGCCATCTGCTTTAATGAGATAATCAATCAATAATAATTGTAAATTCTGCCAAAATGGAGTAAAATATGATTAAGAAACGTTGATAAGAACGTGGGCAGAAGGAGGCATTATGAAAGAAAAGAAAAATCTGGTCATCACCATAGGAAGGCAGTACGGCAGCGGCGGCCGAATCGTGGGAAAAGCCCTTGCAGAGGAGCTGGGAATTCATTTTTATGATGAAGAGATTTTGTCCATAACTTCGGAGCAAAGTGCCGTTGGAGAGGTATTTTTCCGTCTGGCAGATGAAAAGGCGGGAAGTAATCTGCTTTATAAAATCGTAAGCGGCTTAAAGCCACAGCTTGGGAAACCCTCAACGGATTCGGACATTGTGAAACCGGAGAATCTGTTCCGTTTCCAGTCCCAGGTCATTAAAGAGCTGGCATCGGAAGAGTCCTGCATTATAGCCGGACGGTGCGGAGATTACATCTTAGGCCGTGAAAAGGAAGAATTTCCGGGCCTGGTGAAAATCTTTGTTTATGCAGACACGGAAACCCTCATCAAGCGTACCATGGAAGTGGATAAGGTTGATGAGAAGGAAGCGGCAAAGCGGGTAAAGAAGATTAACCGGGAGCGGAAGGAGTATTACCGCTACTATACCGGTGAAAACTGGGAAAATTGGAACAATTATGATCTGATTATCAATACCAGCAGCATTGACTTAGAGCAGACCGCGAAGCTGATTAAGGATTATATTAAGCTTAGAGGAATTGAGTTATAAAGGAACGCATAAAACGGCGGCTTTGATTGTGATTTCAAAGCCGCCGTTTCCATGTTTAACGGTATATCATGGAACCAGTTTTAACGTTCTTGGATTTTTACGGTACCAGTGCCGACAAGGCGCTATCTAAGCCATTCTTAAAGTAAATCTGGTTTCCTTTGTTGCATTCATAAATAAAATCCCTTAGACTTTTGCTGGTATAGTCTGAAAAATCCCCTATGATTGCAAGCTTAAAACGGTAGTTTGAAAATTTCTGCAGGATTTCCCCTGCTAAACCTGTTTTAAGATCAAAGAAGCTTTCATCAAGGCTTTCTTTATACAGGATCATGCCGATGCAATTACATTGGTATTGGGACGAAGCCATTATATCAAGTATATCTTGAGCAGTGGATATCTTTTCGTCCTTGTTAAGAATTACAATATTCTGGTTTCTTATTGTTTTTATATTCATCTCATCTAAATCCTTCTTTCTCTAGAAATGGAACTGTCTAATTTTGTATGGGTTTCATTCATAATCCTCCTGTTTAATCGTCTCAACCAAGTCCATAATTAACTGAATGATTGCCTGTGCGAATTGGATGTTCCCCCATATGGTGACACGAACTTTGCATTCTGATTCCAGAAATTGTGCATGCATGGTCGGATGGCCATATTCCGGAAGATTAGTATTCAGCGCGGCAGTAACAGTATTCATAATACGAATGGCATCATCCATTCCCTCGACATCGATATCAATTACGGAAGATACCTTTATTTCATAGTCGGATTTATTAATAGAATGGCTGGTTTCCTTTCCACTTGGTATTTTTGTGCTTTCCATAAAAACACTTAAGTCATGTCCGGTCACTCTCCAGCTTTTTCCGATCTTTCCTGCTCTCAGCTTTCCTTCCCTGATGTAGCGCTGGATTGTTTTTGGGTGGATATTAAGCATTTCTGATATTTGTTCTACTGAATAATATTTCTCTCTCATGTCAATCGCTCCTTATCATTCCTTAAAATACTTTACAAGAGTAATAATAAGGTATAATAGGGAATGTGTCAAGTGTTTGTTTCAAGCGTTTTTTATTATCTTAAATATGATAGGCTGATCCATATTCCCTCGGGTTGTAAGTTCCATGGAAACCCAGACATTAAGAACCTCCAATCCCAAAGCTGCCGTGCATATATATCATAGAATCGCTTTTGTTGTGTCTGCGCTCGCCTTATTTATGAAGCATATGAAGATGCAAGAACTGTAAAGATAATCAGTCATTGATCACATTATGAATTGTAAATTAAAGAGAAATGGATTCACATACAATTGGAGACGTGATAGATTTGCCTAAGTTCACTTACCATGCAGACCAGATGAAAGGAGTACTTTATTAAAAAAACAATAAGCGGGTACCCGTACATAACCCGGACCCGCCTATTAACTAATCTCATCATTTTCAGACTGTATCTATTCCATAGCAATCTTTCCTAAATAAATAAATTTACATTGGATTCTTCCGCATCCCCCAGATAAGCGCCTACGCCTCCAAGTTCCACTCCGTTGATCAATTCCTCGGGCCGGATTCCCATGACATCCATGCTCATGGTGCAGGCAACAATTTTTACTCCGGATTTCATGGCCTTCTGGATCAGGGTTTCCAGTGAATCCACATTTTTATCGTTCATGATCTTTTTCATCATAGCGGTTCCCATTCCGCCCATATTCATTTTTGATAATTTTAATTTTTTACTGCCCCTGGGAAGCATAAATCCAAACATGGATTCCACCGGTGATTTGCGGACCGGCTGTTTTTCTGCCTTTCTTAATGCCGTCAATCCCCAGAAGGTAAAGAACATGGTAACAGGTCTGCCCATGGCCGCAGCGCCATTAGCGATGATAAAGCTTGCCAAAACCTTGTCAAGGTCACCGGAAAATACGATGATGGTCTTTCCTTCGGCTGCTTCTGTTTTTTCAGGAGCAGCCGGAGTTCCTTTCTTTACCAGGGCAACGTAATCCTTTCCGCGGAGTTCACAGGCCATAAGCTCATTTCCGGTACGCCTGCACCAGGCGCCGATGTCCCGGGTAAAACCAGGATCAGAGGCAGACACCTCCATAACTGCTCCGTCCGGCATCTCCTTCATGGTTTCAAACACCTTCATGATGGGACCGGGGCACTGCATGCCGCTGCAGTCTAAACGCATGGCGGAGGTGGGGATATTTTTCGTTTCCATCTGGCCGCTGTCGGAATAAACGGTTTGTTCAGTAGGAATAACCCCTTCAGCCGTATAATGGGTCGACTGATAGAATCTGGCGCCGCCGGGATAAAGCTTGACATTATGAAATCCGTTCTGCATCAGAAGGCGGACAGCATTGTAGGCCCGGACTCCAATGGCACAGAAGACGATGATTTTCCTGGAAGGATCCAGCTCCTTTAAACGGTTTCTTAACTGCCCCAAAGGAATATGCTTTGCATTTGGCAGGGAAAAGGCCATTAGCTCTGCATCCTCTCTGACATCAAGCAGTACGGTCTCCGGGTTTTGTTCCACAGCATCCCAGGATGAAAATGCAACCTTTCCTGTAATCAGGTTTTCAGCCACAAAGCCCGCCATGTTGACCGGATCCTTTGCTGAGGAGAAAGGAGGAGCATAAGCAAGCTCCAGGCTCTTTAATTCAGAGATTCCTGCACCAAGGCGGATGGCCACCGCCAGAGTATCGATCCGTTTATCAACTCCGTCGCGGCCCACGATCTGTGCTCCGAATATCTTTTTACCATCGGCGGAGAAAAGAAGCTTCAGAGTTATGGGCACGGCGCCGGGATAATAGCCTGCATGGGAATTCTGGGTAATGATGATGCTTTCATAATCCCTTCCCTTTAGAAGGCCCCTCTTGATCAGAGCCTTTTCATTTGCACCGGTGGAAGCCACAGCTAAATCAAATACTTTTGCAACAGATGTTCCCTGGGTTTTTTTATAGGTTTCCTGAGCTCCTGCAATATTGTTGGCTGCAATACGTCCCTGTTTGTTGGCAGGTCCTGCAAGGGGGACCATAGCCGGTTCCTGGAATATAAGGTCATCCACCTGAATCACATCGCCTACGGCATAGATATCCGGATCCGAAGTCTTTAAATATTCATCTACCACAATACCGCCGCGTTCATTGACGGAAAGGCCGGCTGCCTTTGCCAGTTCACTGTTGGGCCGTACACCGATGGAAAGGATGACCAGTTCCGCGGAGATGGTTTTTCCGCTTTTTAAAGTAATGGCCACAGATCCATCCTCATCTTCAAACGCAGCTACTCCGTCATTCAGATGGAGGTCTACCCCATTTTGCAGGATGTGCTCGTGGAGCAGCTGAGCCATTTCGTAATCTACAGGTGTCATAACCTGATCAAGCATCTCAATGAGGGAAACAGAAAGACCTGCGTGACGGAGGTTTTCAGCCATTTCAAGGCCAATAAAGCCTCCCCCGATGACAGCGGCTGTTTTAATTTTGTTTTCTTTAATCAGAGCGCGAATGCGGTCTGTATCAGGAACCGTCCAGAGAGTCTGGATACGGGTAGACCCGATTCCCGGAATGGGTGGGCGGACCGGTGAAGAACCGGTAGAAATGACTAAGGTGTCATAGGTTTCCTCATAAGTTTCCCCGGAATCCAGCCTGCGGACCGTAATTTTTTTATTTTCCCGGTCAATGGAGGTGACTTCATTTTTTACTCTGACATCAATATTATATTTCTTTTTCATAGCTTCCGGCGACTGCAGCAGCAATGCATCTCTGGATTTAATCACATCTCCTACATGATAAGGAAGGCCGCAGTTGGCGTAGGAAATGTATTCCCCCCGCTCAAACATAATGATGTTTGCCTCCTCGTCAAGCCTGCGCAGCCTGGCTGCACAGCTGGCTCCTCCGGCTACTCCGCCGATAATTACAATTTTCTTCATAATATGCCTCCTGCTATATTTTTAAAATAACGAATGGTCACATGTTGTTTCGTTAAGTATAAACAATAAATTAAAAGCTGTCTGTGATTGAGTCACATAACAGTCATTGTCCCGTGATAAAGATCATTCATTTTATTGGCCGCATTAATCAGAGTAACCTGCAGATTTTTAATTTTGTACAATTAAATTTTGCAAAACTATTGACAAACGCCGAATAAAGTTTTATGATAAAAATGATTTTAATAAATATAATTTTGCATAATATTAAGAAGGAGGACCATGAAATGTCTGTTTATGATTTTACAGTGAAAGAGATGGATGGCACAGAGAAACCTTTATCCGATTTTGCAGGCAAAGTGTTACTCATCGTCAATACGGCAACTGTTTGTGGGTTCACTCCCCAGTACACGGACCTTCAGGCCATGTATGACGAGTATGGTGTCAAAGGATTTGAGATTCTTGATTTTCCCTGTAACCAGTTTGGAAACCAGGCGCCTGGCGATAACGATGAAATTCATTCCTTTTGTACCGGACGCTTTGGAGTCACCTTTCCCCAGTTTGCAAAGATTGATGTAAATGGAGAGAATGCGATTCCTCTGTACCGATACCTGGTGAATGAAAAGGGCTTTGAAGGCTTTGATCCGGGACACGAGCTGACTTCCCGCCTGGAACAGAAGTTTGAAACGCTTAATCCCAATTATAAAAATGAACCGGATATTAAGTGGAATTTCACTAAATTCCTTGTAGATCGCCAGGGAAACGTGGTCAGGCGCTTTGAGCCTACCGCAGATATGAAGTATGTAAAAGAGGTTGTAAAGAGTTTATTATAAAAATATGTGCCAAGGATCGCAATGGGAGAGAGGATTGAAGATATGGACTATGATAAATTAAAATTGGAGAACCAGCTTTGTTTTCCGCTTTATGCCTGCTCCCGTGAGATTATCAAATGGTATAAACCATTTCTTGATGAGATTGGTCTTACCTATACCCAGTATATCGCTATGATGGTTTTATGGGAGAGAAAGCAGGTCACTATAAAGAAAATGGGAGAGCTTTTGTATCTGGACAGCGGCACCCTGACCCCTTTGTTAAAAAAGATGGAAGGTGCCGGCCTGCTCAAACGGAGCCGTGCCAAGGAAGACGAGAGAAGTGTGATCGTTGAATTGACGGAAAAGGGAGAGCGGCTAAAAGACCAGGCTGTAACCATCCCTGACCGGATCTCCCGATGTGTTCCTGTAAATAAAGAGGAGTTCAAAACCTTATACCGGCTTCTGTACCAGATTTTAGGCCAGACCGACCCAACAAAAGCACCCCCGCGTGAATCCTGATTTGCGCGAGGGTGCTTTTGCGTTCATGCCTTTGCCATATAAAAGGTTTACCAGGAAAGGTTACAGCAATTAGAAGCTGTAAAGTCCATGTTATAAAATTCGCCGATCCCCTGAGGAAAGGTAAAAATGTTGAGCGGATCATATTTCTCCTTTACCTTTTTTAATCTGCAGACATGGGTACCATAATATTCTTCAAGATAGCAGGGAAGGCATGCATAGGGGAAATTCACATAAGCACCGTCGGTAACTGATTTCAAATAGCTGAATCTATCAGCTATCCAGGCGGCATTTTGGCATCTATGGTCTTCAAATACGGTATCAAGCCAGACAATAAAGTGAGCATCGCGGTAGAAAAATGCGGTTTCATCCACATCCACCTCCGCCACCCTGCCTCCCAGGGCATAAAAGGAGATGCTGGCATAAACGGAGCCTTCAGCCCGTTCTTTTATAAGCCCGGCAATGTTATAGCTTTCGCAGCTGCTAAAGTCCCGAACAGCGAAACGGCTTGCTGATTTGAACTTTTCATAGGGAGGATAAAAGTCCCCGATAATTGTAACAGCTTCCAGGAAGGTCACGTATTTTAAACTGTATTTTACACCTCCAAGCTCAAGGAGGGGAGCAATGATTCCCAGGGCTACTTCAGGAGGACCGTAAAAAATACCTCTTGCGATAATTGCAAGTCCTTCCATTAGGTCATTGTAAATCCTTGAGATCAAGGTTACTCTCTGATCGGCATCCTTTAGCCAGTCCTGCCAGGTCAGAAGAAACAAGGACTGCTTTTCCTGGTCTGCATGGGGATATCTTATGTCTATGAGTGTAACTTTATTTACCTTATGAGGAAGGCGGAATGTCATGGAAACGATTACGCCAAAGTTTCCTCCCCCCGCTCCCCGGCAGGCCCAAAATAAATCGGAGTTTTCCTGTGAGTTGGCATTTATAATGCAGCCTTCGTAATTGACCATACGGATTTCTAAAAGATTGTCGCAGCCAAGTCCAAAGTAGCGGCAGGAGAGTCCGAAGCCTCCGCCTAAGGCATATCCGCCTACCCCAACCGTGGGGCAGGTCCCGCCAGGGAAGGGGTAACCTTTTGATGAGACGAATTCGTATAGCTGTTTGTTAGTTACGCCTCCCTGAACGTGAAGTAAATGGGCGTTTTCATTTATGGCAAGCTGGTTCATTTCACTTAAATCAATGTCAAGTATATCATCTCCAGTGGAGTAGCCTTCATAGTTATGGCCTCCGTTTCGGATCCGCAGGCAGATATGGTTTCTTCGGGACCACAAAACAGCATTGCTGACATCTTCCTGGTTCTGACAGTAGACAATGGCCAGGGGGAATTTTTGGACTGCTCTGTTATATACTTGTCTTAGTTCATGATAACAAGGGTCGTCTGGAGTTACAACACGACCGGTAAGCCCGTTAAAATTACAGGTGTTCATGAGGATTGCCTCCTTTCCTAATAACATGTTATTAAAAAGGAGGACATTTGGTTCGGACACAGCTTATCAGTAAATTTTGTTAAGCTCCAGAAACAATTTTGCGATTTCTGGGTCAAATTGTGTTCCGGAATAGCGTCTGATTTCTTCCATTGCATCCAGGCTGTCCATAGCCTTGCGGTAAGCCAGGTTGCTTGTCATGGCATCTAATGCATCGGCAACTGCCAGTATGCGGCATAACAGTGGTAGCATAAGTTTCATGGCGTCATCATTTATCTGAATTTTATTGGCAGAAGCTTTTCCGGCGTTAGTTTTGTCAATATTTTACAAAAATATATTTTTTATGGGCTGACAGGTACTATTTTGATTTATAAATCATAAAATATGGAAAATTGCTTAATTGAAAGGCAGTAATCTTATGACTCCTTGCCCTGAAGGATTGCTCTCCTACACGATTCAATCCGGTGATACACTATGGCTTATTTCACAGCGCTTTCGTACTACCGTAGAGGAAATTATGGTTGTAAATCCTGGAATAACCCCCAATAATCTGATGGTTGGGCAGGTGATCTGCGTTCCCCAAGGAAGCAGGAACCGCAATATGCCATCACAGGCGGGGCCCCGGACCCAGCCGATGACCGGACCCCAGACCCAGCCGATGACTCAGCCCCGGACCCAGCCAATGACAGGTCCCCAGACCCAGCCGATGACCGGTCCCCAGACACAACCGATGACAGGACCCCAGACCCAGCCGATGACCGGACCCCAGACCCAGCCAATGACAGGACCCCAGACCCAGCCGATGACAGGACCCCAGACCCAGCCGATGACAGGACCCCAGACCCAGCCGATGACCGGACCTCAGACCCAGCCGATGACCGGACCTCAGACCCAGCCGATGACTCAGCCCCGGACCCAGCCGATGACCGGACCTCAGACCCAGCCGATGACCGGACCTCAGACCCAGCCGATGACAGGACCTCAGACCCAGCCGATGACCGGACCTCAGACCCAGCCGATGACCGGACCTCAGACCCAGCCGATGACCGGACCTCAGACTCAGCCGATGACAGGTCCCCAGACCCAGCCGATGACTGGTCCAATGACTCAGCCTCAGCGCAGGACCCAGACTCAGCCACAGACATCTGTTCCGGAAAGCGGCATGAATAATTGTTCAGGAACGATGCAATCCTATACAATTCAAGCCGGAGATAACCTGTGGCTTATTTCGCGGCGTCATTCCATAACCATTGACGAAATTATGGAGGCGAATCCGGGTATAAATCCGAATCGCCTGTTTATTGGTCAGGTTATCTGTATTCCACAGGCGGGCGGAAAGCGTAATATGCCTTCACAAGCTCAGCCGATGACTGGACCCCAGACTCAGCCGCAGACTCAGCCGCAGACCCAGCCGCAGACCCAGCCGCAGACCCAGCCTCAGACACAGCCCCAGACTCAGCCTATGACCCAACCCCAGACCCAGCCTATGAATCAGCCTATGTCTCAATCTTTTATAGAGGAAGACCGGAGGCGCAGAAACATAAGGACCAGATGTCCGGAAGGTTTACATCCCTATACAGTTCAGGCCGGTGATACCTTATGGCTTATTTCACAGCACCATTACACTACAGTAGAAGCAATTATGGAGTCTAACCCGGGTATAACTCCAGGTAATCTGTATGTTGGCCAGGTAATCTGCATTCCTCGGTCAGCAGAATGCGCTATGCCTGAAAGACCACAAAACCGGCCACGCAATGAAGAAGGACGGAGAGAGGAACGCACGGAAGAAGAGCGTAGAAGGGAACGCATGGAGGAAGATCGAAGAAGGGGACGCACTGAGGAAGAAGGTAGGATGGAACGCCCAGAAGAAGAACGAAGAAGGGGACGCATCGAGAATCTCTGCCCAGGAGGATTACATTCTTATATCATAGAGGCTAATGATACCCTTTGGATTATTGCACAACGTTTTCAGACTACGGTTGAAGCGATCATGTCTGTAAATCCAGGTCTTAATCCTACCAATCTGTTTGTTGGTCAGGTGATTTGTATCCCATTTGGACAGAGGCAGCAACCAATCTGCCCGACTCCGCAGCCGATGCCGTTGCCGCAGCCAATGCCGACTCCGCAGCCAATGCCGACTCCGCAGCCAATGCCGACCCCGCAGCCAATGCCGACCCCGCAGCCAATGCCGACCCCGCAGCCAATGCCGACCCCGCAGCCAATGCCGACTCCGCAGCCAATGCCGACTCCGCAGCCAATGCCGATGCCGCAGCCTCAACCCCCTATCACCGCGTGTATCAGCGAAGCAGAACAAAACGTATCTAACTATTTGAGACTTTTATGGTTACAGCATGTATACTGGACTAGAATGGTTATTGAAGGCATTGCTTTTGATCTTCCGAGTTTGAAGATTACAACAGATCGACTTCTGCAGAATCCTATGGATTTCGAAGAAGTATTGGTATCGTTTTATGGGCAGGATACAGCTGCAAAATTTGCAGAGCTGCTGACAACTCACCTTACTATTGCCAATGAACTTGTTATAGCGGCAAAGGAAGGCAATGTTGATGCTGCCTCCGATGCAGAAAAACGCTGGTATGAAAATGCTGATCAGATTGCAACGTTCCTTTCCAATATCAATCCAAATTGGTCGGTCGATGACTGGCAGGAAATGCTTTATAATCACCTTGCAATGACAAAAACAGAAGCTAATGATATTCTTACACAGAATTATGAAGACAGCGTAGAGATATTTGCGGACATTGAGAGAGGAGCCCTGGAAATGGCCGATGTCATGACACAGGGGATCGTACAGCAGTTCATGCAGTTTTTCAGATAGTAAAAATTAAATAAACGAGGGTGTCTCAAAAGTCAATGAATTTCTTTTGGGATACCCTCTTTTTTTCTTACGGATAGCAGACTAAAATTATTTGTGGTAAAATACCCTTAAGACTGCTGCTGCTCCTTTTGATACTGCGGACGTCTAATCATAACAAAGGAGCTGAATAAATTGGGAGAGAAAATGACAATAAGGGAATATCATTCAAGGGATATTGAGGAAATGGCAGAATTATTTTATGATACGGTCCATAAAATATGCTCCAGAGACTATACAAAGGAACAGCTTGATGCGTGGTCATCAAAAGATATTGACAGGGAAGCCTGGGACCGTTCATTTTTAGAGCATCATACGCTTGTAGCCGTGAAAAACGGTATGATCGTAGGATTTGGAGATATGGATAATACCGGTTATCTTGACCGCCTCTATATCCATAAGGACTATCAGGGGCAGGGGATTGCAACCGCCCTTTGTAATCGGCTGGAAGCTGATTTCCCTGCCGGTCCGGTGACAACACATGCTTCCATAACTTCGAAGCCGTTTTTTGAATCCCGCGGATATAGGGTTATCAAGGAACAGCAGGTGGAACGAAAAGGCGTCATTTTGACAAATTACGTGATGAAGAAATTTTAATAAAAGAAACTCTACGAAGCGTAGATTGAAAACCCCACGACGAACATCTACAATGATATGCGGAGAAGAAACTCTGAATTTAAGAAAGATGGTGAAACAAAATGGATAAGTCTTCAAGGAAAGCTCTGAAAGAGCAGTATCAAAATAGAAGAATAGTCGGGGGCGTATATTGTATTAAATGCAAGGACAGGGATGAAGTGTGGCTTCGGGCAACTGAAGATATGCAGGGGGCAAAAAACCGGTTCCAATTTTTTGTTTCAACGGATTCATGTCCTGAACCAAGTATGATGAATGCGTGGAAGGAGTCCGGGGCATCCGGATTTTCTTTTGAAGTTATCGAGGAAATAGAAAGAAATGAAACACAGACGGATCGTGAATTTTCTGACGATGTGAATACACTTTTGGAATTATGGCTGGAAAAGAATCAAAACCAGGATCCTTAATTCCTGATATGGAGGTAAAGCATGGAAAACAGCAGAGTAGGCAGCATAATCCGCACCTTACGTCAGGAACTCCGTATGACACAAAGGGAACTTGCGGATAAAATGAACCTTAGCGATAAAACTATTTCCAAGTGGGAGAGGGGCCTGGGTCTGCCAGATATTTCTCTTATACCGGAGCTTTCCCGTATTTTAGGGATTGAGATTATGAATTTACTGGCCGGTGATATGACTCCCAACAATTTTGCAGGAGGTAATATGAAAAATACAAAATATTTCGTTTGTCCCACATGTCAGAATATAACGCTCTGCACGGGAGAGGCGGAAGTCTCATGCTGCGGCAAAAAATTAGCAGCCCAGACGTTGAAAAAAGCTGAAGAAGGCGAAAGGCTGACCGTACACCTGGTAGAAGATGACTGGTATATCACCAGTGAGCACCCAATGGATAAAGAGCATTACATTTCCTTTGTGGCTTTGGCTTCAGGCGACCGTCTCCGGATCATCAAGCAATATCCAGAATGGAATTTAAATGTTCGCATTTCCAAAAGAGAACATGGAATGCTGATATGGTACAGTACGGATTATGGATTACGGTACCAATTGTTAAAGTAAGTAGTCATAGCGGACAGCGGCAGCTCCGAAAGCGTGCCGTTTAAACCGTATATCGTTACCAGCAGATGCAAAAGAAAAGCACAGGGAGGCTCAATGCCCCCTGTGCTTTTCTTTGCGTTTTTCCTGCCGCAGTTCAAATTGGCGTTCTTTCTCAGCTTCCCGCTGTTCACGGGAATGGGATTTGCGTTCCAATTTTAACTGCTCCTGTTGAAGCTTCAACGCCTGCTGGGCCTTTGTTCCAACCCCGTTGTTTTGCAGATGCTTTTCAATGTCTCTCTGCATTCTCTTGGGATTGATATGCCGTACAGTCATTGGTGATGCTTCCAGAGATGGACTAAACCGCAGCCTGTTATAGTTTTTGAGTATGAAATCGTAGATTTCGTAGTCCTTTGGTTCTGCTCCAAAGGTGATTTTGCAAGCTTCATATCTGCCTTCAAATTCACGCTCACAGATGCCTACCCAAAAGGGCTCCTCAAAGAATACAGTCAGCCTGGAACCAGTCTTTCTCATAATTATATCCTCCTTTTAAATGCCTTACAAAGAACGGACAACCAAGGAGGCAGGTTACTGACAGCTTTCACTGCGTCCGGACTACCAACCGGAACTGTGTTTTTATCTTTGCATTGTATATTTTAACACTTATGGTTTTATGTTACATCATATTTTTGCATCTTTTTTATCAGCTTTACTGCTTCATACCAGAATACAGCAAATGCAGCTATACCAATAGCTGCGAAAAGCATGGCAGCAGACAGCGGGGCCAGCTTTAAAAACGTATTTAATGGAGAATACAAAATGATCCCCAGCATTGTAAATGTACCAAAGATCGCGGCCCACATCACCTTGTCTTTTGCAAGACGTTTTAAGGACTGCACTGCAAAATCGTGATCTGAGCTGTTTACCTGTACCAGGAACAGATTGGAGAGCATGATGATGGTAAGCCCCATGGCTCGGGCTGTGGGTGCGTTTGCTTCATTTCCGTCAAGTAAGGTATAATAGGTGCCGAATGAAACGGCAAATATAATCAGGCCCTGCAGGACGCTTTTAAAGAGAAGGGCCGGAGTGAGCATCTTTTCTTTCGGATCACGTGGTTTTCGGTTCATGATATCCATTTCGGCAGGCTGCCGTTCCAGTACAATGGAGCAGGTTGGGTCTATTAACAGTTCCATCAGCACAACATGCAGCGGCATCAGTAAAAGCGCAGTGGGCCCGATGCCAAGCATAGGGGCAAGGAGGGAAGCAAATGCTATCGGGATGTGGATGGTAAATACATAGCCTACCGCCTTGCGGATGTTATCATAAATCCGTCTGCCGTCCTTTACGGTCTCTACAATCGTGGTAAAGTTGTCATCCATCAGGATCAGGCCGGCGGCTTCCCGTGAGACTTCGCTGCCTCTCTTTCCCATAGCAATCCCAATATCGGCGTATTTCATTGCAGGAGCATCATTCACTCCATCACCTGTCATGGCTACGATCTCGCCGTTTTCCTTAAATGCCTTAACAATCCGCATTTTGTGTTCCGGTACAACACGGGAGAAGATCGAAACATCTTTTACCTTAACACGAAGTTCTTCATCACTCATTTCGTTAAGCATATCGCCTGTAATAATATGATCGCTGTCAGGCATATTGATTTTCTTGGCGATGGAAGAAGCGGTAATGCCATTGTCACCTGTAATCATCACTACACGAATACCGGCCTTGCTGCAGACCGCAATGTCTGCTTTCACACTTTCCCGGGGAGGATCGGCAAGCCCGATCAAGCCCCGAAGCGTCAAGGAGCAGCCGGTGATCTCGGCTGGTATATCTGCCTCACTTTGGAGTTTGGCAGCAGCGACTGCAATGACACGAAGACCTTCCGTGGACATTTCCCTGATTTTATTGTCAACGGTTTCTCTTTCTTCATCCCTGAGGCTACAAATGGTCAGAATCCGTTCAGGGGAACCTTTCGCTGCAATGACCAACTCACCGTTTCTGCACCAGATATGACCCATCATTTTCAGCTCATTGGTAAACGTGTACTCGCTGACCAGTTCTCCGTTAAAAAGATGTTCCCTGGTGATGCCAAGATTGCCGCAGTGGAATAGCATGGCTTTTTCCATGGGATCATAAACGTCTGTTTCACAGCCAAGTCCCATGGTTTCACATAATGCATAATCATTTCCATCCAGTGCCCACACATCCTGCACTGTCATTTGATTCATGGTAATGGTACCGGTTTTATCTACGCAAAGGACTGATACCGCACCCAAGGTTTCTACGGAAGGCAGCTTACGCACCAAAGACTGCTTTTTTGCAAGCCTCCATGCGCCCATAGAAAGAAAAACGGTAAGAATAACCGGAAATTCCTCTGGTATCATTGCCATGGCAAGGGTAATGCCGGATAGAATGCTTTGAATCAACCGGTCGTGAAACGTATGGTCCGGAATATTAAACCATGTAAATATCGTTACAAGGGCAAACAAGACTGCAGCGATTCCCGCGCATAGCTTAACAAGACTGCGGGTTTGCTTTTGCAAAGGAGTATCTTCATTAGGAGCAGCAGCCACATTTGCACCGATTTTACCGTATTCCGTAGCAGCACCGATTTTATCGACACAAACAGTAGCCGTGCCCTGGGTGACCAGGGTACCTGCATAACAATAGTCCCGGCGCCAGTAGTCATCAGCGGAATCAGCCTGATCTGCTGAAAACTTCCAAACACCCTCAGCTTCGCAGATAAAGGAAGATTCATCCGCACATAATTTCCAAACACCCTCAGCTTCCCCGGTGAGGGAGGATTCATCTACGCATAAGTCGTTGCACTTAACTATTATACCGTCTGCTGGGATTTTGACGCCCTCACAGATCATCATTAAGTCGCCGGGAACAAGATCAACACTGGCAATGATCTGTTCACTGCCATCGCGGATTACTGTCACATGAGGAGCTGATAAATCCTTCAGCGCATGAAGCGTTTTGTCTGTTTTCCATTCCTGTATAACATCAATGCTGATGACACCCACTACAAAAACAAGCATGATGGCACCGTCTCTGGGCTCACCCAGAATAAAATAGATGATTGCAGCAACAATCAGCAGCAAAAACATCGGCTCACAGATGATGTGAAAGACCTTCTTAAAAAAGTTCTCCATTTTCTGCGGTGTCAATTCGTTTTTGCCATATTGCTCCTGCAATCGCTTTGCTTCGGCAGATGTCAAACCTGCCATGTGACCTTTGTTGTTTGTCATAAAAGTTACCTCCGTTTTAGCCTTTCGGCGTTCGTTTGATAGCTCTATGGCACTCCATTTTCGGGGTCTCTGTTCCATTTTTGTGTAAAAAAATACACCTATGGAACATATTATGAAAACAAAAAGATGTTCTCATAACCGGATGGACGACGCAAAAGCTGCGTCTTTTTATAAGGAGTTAAAAAGAAACTTCTCATAAACCATACTACTGTCCCACAGATGTGCAATTATTGCAATCTGTTGCCACTTATTAAGGCGGCCCGGCCCCATGACCTTTGCAAAAAGGTTCATCGCCTGCTCAGTTTGTACCGTTGATCTCGCATCCACAATCGGATGTAATGCAGTGCAAAGAGATTACAGAACATTATATGCACGGGTCTTTGGTTTGTCAACCAAAAAGAGAATTTCTTTAAGAGTGCCTTAACTTGTATCAGTATTGCAAAAGACAATTAGCATGAAAAAAACTCTGAAAGGACAATTTTAATAGTTAAAATGATGGTGATATTTCGTAAAATGATAAAAAAGACTGATATAATGAACAAGAAAAATGTGAAAAAATGTTGACTTAAAAAATATGACATGTTAATATTTATTCAATAGTTAAGGGGTTGGAAACAGATAGAAAGTAAACCCATATCAAAAAGTGAATAGGTGAAAACCAGTTAATATCATATCAGGAAGCACAGTTGGATCGTGAATATGGCTTGAACATATACGAAACCTGCTTGGTTCCGGGGATTTTTATCCCTGGAATCAGGTGGGTTTTCTTTTTTGGGGGGATCAGGAAGATGAGGATTGTAAAATTTTTAAACAATAATGCCGCACTGGTCTTAGACGAGAAGGGGCGTGAACTGGTTGTTATGGGAAAGGGAATTGCTCATTTATCCCATAAAAATGAGGAGATATCACGTGAATTGATTGATAAAACATTCATTTTAGAGGATCGTTCACAGCTTGCTCAGTATACACAACTATTTTCGGAAATACCGGGGCCGATTTTTGAATTGGCCGGCCGTTTTGTTACGAAAGCCAAAGAGGACTTGAACCGTACGTTGCAGAATTCTCTTGTCATATCCCTGGCAGACCATTTAAACAGCATGGTAGCGCGTGGGAAGATGAGGGCTTATCTGGAAAACAGAATGCTTTGGGATATCAGGAAGATGTATCAGGATGAATTCCGGCTAAGCAGGGAGTTGGTGGCGGAATTTAATAAGCTTTATGATACCTTGTATGATGATCATGAAGCTGCTACCCTTGCCATGCATTTTGTCAATGCAGAATTGGAATCCGGCATGGAAAATGCTGGGAAGATAACAAAGCTCATTGGTGAGATTTTAAATATCGTGAAATATCATTTTTTAATTGATTATGACGAAGAAAGTTATGCCTATTACCGCTTTGTAACGCACTTGCGTGTTCTGGCCCAACGGATTTTCCAGGGGTCTCAATTAAATGATGCCGATATGAGTGAGATATTAAAAGACCACTTAAGCGAACGGTATGAAGATACTTTTCAGTGTGTAAAAAAAATCAGGGATTTTTTTTGGATCCATTATCAATATTGCTTTACAGAGCAGGAAGGGTTATACCTGGCGATCCATATCATTAAGATCCTTGATGACAATATAAAAATAGACTAGAAAGGGGAGATTTGCCATGGGAAAATATGAGGAACTGGCAAAGAAAATTGTCAAAGAAGTAGGAGGGAAAGATAATATTGCGTCTTTGACCCATTGTATTACCCGCCTTCGGTTTCGGTTAAAGGATGAGACCAAGGCCCAAGATGAAGTTTTAAAGAAAATGGATGGGGTCGTTACGGTAATGAAAAGCGGTGGACAATACCAGGTGGTTATCGGCAATCATGTGCCTTATGTGTACGAGGAGGTTTGTCAGGCGGCGGGAATCAGCAGCGAAGGAGAGGCAGCAGCGGATGCAGGTAATAAAAAGCTGTTTGATAAACTGATTGATACGATCAGCGGCTGTTTCCAGCCATTCTTAGGGATTCTTTCAGCAGGAGGTATCATAAAGGGTATATGCGCACTTTTGGTATTTCTCGGCGTTTTTACCACGACGTCAGGCACCTATGCGATGCTTAATGCCATTGGTGATTCCGTATTCCAGTTTATGCCCATCATTATTGGATTTACTGCAGCAGGAAAATTTAATGTTAACAGAATGACAGGCATGGCCCTTGGTGCGGCTCTGTGTTATCCGGGCATCCAGTTATCTGCCCTGTCGGGAGGAGACGTCCTTGGCGTGCTGTTTGAAGGAAGTGTTTTCCGCAGCGCTTATTACTTAAAGGCGTTTGGGGTGCCCTGGGTAGCGAATAACTATTTAAGCAGTGTAATACCGGTTATAATTGTGGTCTGGTTTGCAAGTTATGTGCAGAAGTTTGCAAAAAAAGTAATTCCGGAGATGCTCCAGAACTTTTTCGTTCCATTTGTTGTTATGCTTGTATCCATGGTTACTGGATTTTTGGTTATAGGGCCGGTAATATCTATCCTGACAAGTTTTTTAAACTCAGGATTTTCAGCCCTCTTTACAGCGTCTCCTATCCTGTTTGGTATTCTGACGGGATTTTTCTGGCAGGTATTGGTTATTTTTGGGCTTCATTGGGCTTTGATACCTTTGGCATTCATTCAGCTTGCTGAACTGGGATATATCAACGTATTAAGCGGAATGTATGGTGCAAGCTTTGCACAGACTGCCTGTGTGCTTGCCATGTACTTTAAGCTCAAGGATAAGAAAATAAAATCACTTTGTATTCCCGCCGTTGTTTCCGGTATCTGCGGTGTGACGGAGCCTGCGATTTATGGTATTACCCTTCCGAAAAAACTGCCCTTTATTTACTCCATGATCGGTGGTGCGGTAGGCGGAGCCATTATGACTACCATGAATGCAGCTTCATATACGATGGGCGGCCTTGGAATCTTTGGTGTGGTAAACTACATTAATACTGCAACAGGAGATGCCAGCGGAATGGTTACTTCCTTTATCTGTATCGCTGTTTCTTCCCTGGTTGGATTTTTACTTACTTTCTTCTTCTGGAGTGATAAGGAAACGCCGGAAGAGGATAATGGGGGATCTGACGCATCGGCAGGGACAAAAGAGAGTCCTGCAAAGCTTCTTCCCATAGAGGTTCTTTCTCCGGTAGAAGGTGATATTGTTCCACTGGAAAATCTGGAAGATGCTGCATTTTCCAGCGGTACCCTGGGAAAAGGGATTGCGGTAAAGCCATCAAAAGGTGTTGTTGTTTCTCCGGCTGACGGTGTGATCAGTGCCTTTTTCCATACAAAACATGCTTTAGGCATTAAGGCTGACAATGGTCTGGAGATTCTGATTCACGTTGGAATGGATACCACAAGATTAGAGGGTGAAGGTTTCATCGCTAAGGCAGAGCAGGGACAGAGAGTAAAAAAAGGCCAGGTCTTATTGGAGTTTGATATGAATTTTATAAATTCTAAAGGATATTCATTAGTTACACCGGTGTTGATTACAAATTTAAGGGAACAAGACGGTATGATCTTGTGGAAAGAAAAGAAGGTCACTACAGAGGATTGTCTGATTGGAATCGAGAGAGCAGCTGCCAATGGGGAGGATCTGACCTATTAAAACCGGTTGTAATGCTGCCATGCCCGTCAAGAGAAGGCGGGCCGGCAGCTATCCGAGGGAAATGGTCATGAGGAGTAAATAATAATGAGGATGAGGAAAAAAGAATGAAAAAATTTATCGGATATATGTCGGCATTTTTACTAGGAACCATGCTTTTAACAGGCTGCCAGACGGCATCTGTAAAACAGCTGGAGACGGCAGTAACAAAGGCTGAAGCAGAGAAAGCATCTGTAGAAGAGTCTGCGGCAGCGATTCAAGCAGTGACACTTTATATTACACGTCACGGTAAGACCATGTTAAATACTTCGGATCGTTCGCAGGGCTGGATTGATGCACCGCTTACACCCGCCGGTATTGAGGTGGCAAGCGCTTTGGGACGGGGGTTAAAATCAGAGGGAGTAGAATTTGATGCTGTTTATACAAGCGATAGCGGGCGAGCCATTGAAACGGCAGAAATTGTTCTGAACGAAAATGGCCAGAATCTTGAGATTCATAAAGACAAAAGGCTTAGGGAGTTTAACTTTGGTACTTATGAAGGTATGCCAAATGATGAAATGTGGGGAGCAATTGCAGCCGCACAGGGCATGACACTGGAGGATATGATGGCCTCCATGCAGACAGGAAGTTTCCTGGACACGGTTGCATCATTTGCAGATACGCTGGCACAGCTGGATAAGGAAAAGGCAGCGGAAGAGGAAGAGGGCAATTGGCCTGCGGAAGATATTGCCGCTATCCAAACCCGTTTACAGGAGGCATTTGGCGATATCGTAAAGGAATCCATGGACAAAGGCCATGCTGACGTTCTTGTGGTTTCTCACGGATTAAGCATCGGAACCTATCTTTCTACAATCGATGCAAATGCTAAAGTACCGGCAGCAGGGCTTAAAAATGCCAGTGTATCGAAAGTGGTTTTCAAAGATGGCATATATACAGTCGAAACGGTGAATGATATGTCTTATGCAGAAAAAGGAAAATGATCATAAAAGGAAAGTAGGGATGGAAATAACCCCAACTTGCTTTGTATCACGTTTTAGGCTATACTGGTGTTGTTTTATACTATATTAGGCAAAGGAAACGTGATTTACATGGACATAGAGATTAAGCATAAAACAGCAATTCCCCGCTATCAGCAAATTGCCGTTGAGGTGGCGGCCCGGATCGCCAATGGGGAATATGAGGTAGGTGAGAAGATTTACGCCCGTTCATCCCTGGCCAGCCAGTACAGCGTATCTCCAGAGACGGCACGGCGGGCGATCTGCATACTCAGTGATCTGGGGATCGTGACCTCGGAAAAGGGTAATGGGATCATCATTAAGTCCCAGAAAAAAGCAGCAGAGTACATCCAGCAAAACAGTAAGCGGCAGACCATCGATACAATCAAAGAGAATCTTTTAAAGAGTGTCAGCCGCCAAAAACAGGAAATGGAGAATTTAAATGACTGCCTGAAAGATCTGATTGAGGCTTCCGTCCATTTCCGGTCAATGAATCCGTTTATGCCGTTTGAGATACGGATCACCAGCAATTGTGTCCATTTAAATAAGACGGTAACGGAAATCCAATTTTGGCAGCGGACCGGGGCGACGGTGATCGCAGTCAGCAGGAATGACACTGTCATGAAATCGCCCGGACCATACGTTGCTCTTTCGGAAAATGATACCATATATTTCATAACACAGGATGACACCCCTGATCGTGTAAGAGAGTTTTTATATCCGTCCAAATAAGAGTTTCATCATAGCGCTTGAAGCCAATTCGCTTCAGGCGTTTTTTTTGAAATTTGACAAAGTGACAACTTTATAATATAATTAAGTTGTTACTTTGCTAAAAAGGAGGGAGATATATGATACAATTTGAACGTATTTCCAAGCGTTATAAGACAAAGCAGGTCCTGAATCAAATTACATTTACGATAAATAGCGGTAGTCTGGTTGCTATTATTGGTGAGAGTGGTTGCGGAAAGACCACGCTCTTAAAAATGATCAACCGGCTGATCAAGCCCACATCGGGTACGATCTCCATTGACGGAAAAAGTATCGGCAGCATGGATGAAGTAGCCCTGCGGCGGAAAATCGGATATGTGATCCAGCAGACGGGACTGTTTCCCCATATGACAGTTAAGGAAAATATTGAGCTGATACCAAAGCTTGAAAAGATACTGCCAAAGGATGTTGAAGACAATACAAAGAAGCTGATGCAGATGGTAGGACTTGACTGTGATGAGTTTTTGAATCGTTATCCGACAGAGCTTAGCGGTGGACAGCAGCAGCGTGTAGGCGTTGCCAGGGCCTTTGCCACGGATCCGGATATTATCCTGATGGATGAGCCTTTTTCGGCCCTGGATCCCATGACACGGTCAGATCTTCAGGATGAGCTGGTGCAGCTGCATGCAAAATTAAAGAAGACGATTGTTTTTGTAACCCATGACATGGATGAAGCCATTAAGATCGCGGATATGATCTGCATCATGAAGGATGGCGATATTCTGCAATATGACACGCCGGAGAATATCCTAAACAACCCTGTGGATGAGTTTGTTTCAAACTTCGTAGGAAAAAACAGGATCTGGTCTTCACCGGAATTCATCAAGGTATCTGACATTATGATCGAACAGCCGGTCACTGCCACCAAAGACTTATCTGTCTTAAAATGCATTGAAAAGATGCGCAGGAACAAGGTTGACAGCCTGCTTGTGGTGGATCGGGACAGCAAACGCCTGGTCGGGATTGTCAAGGCCAGCAAATTAAGAGGCATTGAGGACAGAACCCAGTTGGCAGAACAATTTATGTATGAGGACTTTCCAACACTTTTACCGGAACAATGCATACTGGATGCACTGAAAATAGTGACCGAAAACCAGGTGTCAACGGTTCCGGTGGTGGATGATCAAAGGCGTCTTAAGGGGCTCATTACACGGAGCAGTCTGGTGACGACCCTGAGTCAGCAATACTTTGACTATGAAGGAGGAGAGTCAGAATGAACTTTTGGAATTATATAATCAGTAATTATCCCCAGATTCTTTCATTATTGATCGAACATCTGAAGCTGACGGCCATATCAGTGGGTCTGGCTATCCTGATCGGGGTACCCCTTGGTATTTTTATATCCTTTGCTGCGAAAGCCAGTAAACCCATATTAGCGGTTGCAAATGTGATTCAGGCAATTCCCAGTATGGCTCTGCTTGGTTTTATGATCCCACTATTGGGAATCGGTGTCATTCCTGCAATTGTTGCAGTCGTTCTTTATTCTCTTCTTCCCATAATTAAGAATACCTATACTGGAATTGATAATATTAATCCCCAGACGCTGGAGGCGGCCAAAGGAATCGGTTTAACGCCCTTTCAGGTGCTGACAAAGGTGCAGATACCCCTCGCTCTTCCGGTTATTATGGCAGGAGTGCGGATCGCTTCTGTAACAGCAGTTGGGCTGATGACCATGGCTGCGTTTATTGGTGCAGGAGGCCTGGGATATCTGGTGTTTTCCGGCATACGGACGGTGAATAACAATCAAATCCTGGCGGGCGCCATTCCTGCCTGTTTATTGGCATTGATGGTAGACTTTCTGATTGGCCTTACGGAAAAGCTGGTAACACCGGTCAGTCTTCAGAAGGGAGATGCCTCAGTTAAGAAAAAAAGCAGGAATATCCAAAAGGCAATGCTGGGGACGGCTGCAATGCTGATTGCGGCTATATTTCTTTTCACATCTGTAGGCAGTGTATCAGGGGATGCCCGTACACTTTCCGTTGGCTCAAAGGATTTTACGGAGCAGGAGATTCTTGGGAATATGGTGGCAGAGTTAATAGAAGACAGAACTGATATCACAGTTAACAGAAAGCTGAGTCTGGGAGGGTCACAGGTGTGCTTTTCCGCAATGAAGACTGGAGATATTGATCTTTATATTGACTATAGCGGTACCTCATACAGTGATATCCTCAAGCATCCGCCGATCAGTGATATGGAGCAGGTGTATCAGACGGTAAAGGAAGAGTATAAGGAGCAGCTTAATCTGGAAGTGCTTAAGCAGATGAGCTTTAATAATACTTATACATTGGCTGTAACGAAAGAAATGGCTGAGAAATATCATTTGGATAAAATAAGTGATCTTGCCAAAATAAGCGATACCCTGACATCCGGTACTACGTTTGAATTCTCCAACCGGGAGGATGGATTGTCCGGACTCCAGAAAACATATGGTTTCCAAATAGGAAAACGCCTTACCTTAGATTCTGCTCCCCGTTATACAGCTTTGGGAAGCGGTGAGGTGGATGTCATTGATGCCTTCTCCACTGACGGATTATTAAAAAAATTCGACTTAAAAACGCTGGAAGATGATAAAAACTTTTTCCCGCCCTATTATGCCATTCCGGTTATTCGGGAGGAAGCACTGGAGAAATGTCCGGAAATTGCAGGAATCATGGAAGAATTAGCCCCATTTTTAACCAATGAGGTTATGATTGAACTGAACTACAAGGTGGATGAATTACAGCAGACACCTGCTGCAGTCGCCCAGGAATTTCTGAAAGAGAATGGATTGATATCATGATTTATGGGATTCTGCTTTTTGCTTTTCTATCCTTTATTTTCACTTCTCCCAAGTGTCGCTGGCTGATGAGCGCTGACCAGCCCCTGTCCCTAAGGGAAGAGAGAATCGGTTTCATGTTTGGACGGTATATGCGGGATGCGGCAGTTGTAATGCTGCTTTTATGGTTGCTTGGAACTTTGCGTATTCCCTGGGTATATGTGATTGCAGGGTGTGTGTTTATCCTGCGTACATTGAGTTTTCTCATTCATATGGCTCAGGTTTTCATAAATGAATAAATGCTGTCCGGAAAGAAAGTAGTTAAGATTACAGCGAACAAGAGCCGTTGCATCGGTAAGAAGATGCAGCGGCTCCTGTTCGTTTGTACCTTATACATTTCGATCCATTACGGCTAAGCTATACTGAATTAAAGGATCCTTGAACTGTTGGATGCTTTCAACCTATGTTTTAGCCTGTTACTCTGATAAGTATATGCAGTAGTCTAAAATAACATTTCCTTGTTCATCCATCTCGGAAAATCTCGGACAGTTATACCTTTCGAAAAAATAAATCCTTTTCTCATTATCATCCTTAAAATTTCCCATACCATGTTCCTGGAATTTAACAATACACTCATCGTGCATGCCATAGATGCTGCCGTCATCCTCTTTGCCTTTAATCCAGCATACACCGATGCTGCTCTCAGCCAAATCTATAAAATCGTAGCCATCGGGGACAGATGTATCTGATGGAAGGAACATGCCAATCCAGTATTCAAAAGTGTTTTCCAAATCGCTGCTGTTGCAGCGCATAAAACCCAGATAACTGTTTTCAATATTCGGGTCACCGCCAAGCTTTTCAAGCTCCCCAAACCAGCCGATTCGGAACCATTCCATCCATTTGTGACCAAATCCGCCAGATCTGTCAGCGTTGGTATAGCATTTCCCAATAAAACGCAATGAGGGTAAATGCTCTTTATAGACTTTAATAATCTCTGCCATTTTTAATCCCCCTATTTTACGACTTTTATAACCTTATTTTAACAGAAATCTGCCAGAATACAATATAACAGTATGGAAAAAAATGGAAAAAGATACTCTGATCAGACAGGAAGGCGAAACTACGGTATTTATTTGACATGAACTCAAATCATCAATATAATGAGAGCAAGAAAAAGGATGGTGATATTAAGTGCGAAGCTTTCTACTAAATACAAAGATGATTTCTCCGCCTCAGACAAGGAAAAGGTAGATGAAACAATGTTTGAGGCTTTCGTATATATCAGTTTCATCGACAACTGAAATGGAAGGCGTATAATGCATTATATTGTTTGCTTCATGAAAGAACAGGAGGTAATGAAATGTCAAATATTCATACTGTTATTAATAGGAATGATAATGAAATAAATGATTTGCTGAATATCTGGGAATCTGCTGTTGCAGCAACTCATTTGTTTTTATCAGAAGATGACATCCAGGCGATAAAACCAGATGTTATAGAGGGGTTAAAAGAAATAGAGCATTTGTATTGTTATTATGATGATAATGATACTGCTCATGGTTTCATAGGTGTGGCCAACAATAAAATTG
Organism: [Clostridium] celerecrescens 18A; assembly: GCF_002797975.1. NCBI lineage: Bacteria > Bacillati > Bacillota > Clostridia > Lachnospirales > Lachnospiraceae > Lacrimispora > Lacrimispora celerecrescens. The sequence goes on from NZ_PGET01000001.1 coordinate 301,614, forward strand.
AAATGCTGTTTATAAATGATAAAGCCAGAGGGAAAGGAATTGGAAAGAAGCTTATCCATTATGCTGTTGATCATTTAAATGCAAATTTTGTTGATGTAAATGAACAGAATGATCAGGGCATAGGATTTTATAAACACATGGGTTTTCATGTCATTAGCAGGTCAGAGCTTGATGAACAAGGCAGGCCATTTCCAATACTGCATCTCAAATTGAGTGACGGTTAAATAGTAACAGGTTGATTAGAAAAAGGCGAAGAACCATGCAGGGGATCGCCTTTTCGCCTAATATCTGCTTTATAATTCAACAGCATTATGTACCAAGTTTCCATAAAGATCTATTCTTTATCATTGCGAAGAAGTAAAAATGGTGATAATATATAGTTGATACACTCATATATTGACTGTGTCATATAAATAATGGAAAGGTAAAATTATGTCTGATAATTATATACGGGTATCAGGCGCAAGGGAGCGAAATCTAAAAAATATAGATGTCCTGATACCCAAAAAAGAAATTACGGTTTTTACCGGAGTATCCGGTTCTGGTAAATCATCACTCGTGTTTGATACAATAGCAGAAGAGTCGCAGAGGCAATTAAATGAAACCTATACCAGTTTTATTCGCCATCGTATGCCTCATTACGGAAAACCCGATGTGGACGCTATCGAAAATTTATCAGTAGCTTTTATAATCAACCAAAAACGGCTGGGCGGTAATGCACGGTCAACGGTGGGCACGGTTACAGATATTTATTCTTTATTACGTCTGTTGTTTTCGCGAATTGGAACCCCCTTTGCCGGCTATTCCGATGTTTTTTCATTCAATAATCCGGCTGGTATGTGCGGCAGCTGTCAGGGCTTAGGAAAGATGGAAGCGGTTGATATTGAACGGCTGTTAGATAAAAATAAATCCTTAAATGAGGGAGCAATCCGTTTTCCTACTTTTGAACCCGGCGGATGGCGGCTGACCCGTTATATTTATTCTGGCTTTTTTGATAATGATAAAAAAATTAAAGACTATTCCGCCGAAGAACTGGAGCTGCTTCTTTACGCTGACGGCATTAAGGTGAAAGATCCTCTTCCTGAATGGCCTAAAACTTCATTGTATGAGGGGGTGATTCCACGGATCGAGCGAAGCTTTCTCAAAAAAGAGGATGGGGAAAAAGTCAGATACAGCAAAGAAATTGAGGGCTTTGTCATGAAACAGGATTGTCCCCACTGCCATGGGACACGCTTGAATGACAGAGTATTATCCTGTAAAGTGAACGGTAAAAATATAGCGGAATGCGCAGATATGCAGATAAACGAACTGTTAGAATTTATCCAGTTCATCCATGCACCAGTGGCGGTAACAATCGTTTCAGAATTGGTGAATCGCCTTCAGCAAATGGTATCTATTGGATTAGATTATTTAAGTTTAAACAGACAAACATCCACTCTTTCGGGAGGGGAATCTCAAAGAATCAAAATGGTTTGCCAGCTGGGCAGCAGCCTGACAGACCTTACTTATATTTTTGACGAGCCCAGTATAGGGCTTCACCCTCACGATATAAGCAAAATCAATGACCTTATGAAACTTTTGCGTAACAAAGGTAATACCGTACTTATCGTGGAGCATGATCCTGATATCATAAAGATTGCAGACCAAGTGATTGACATGGGACCCGGCGCGGGAATTCATGGTGGCGAAATCGTATATCAAGGGAGCTTACAAGGGTTAAAAGCATCGGGTACATTGACAGGGAAGTATCTGTCTTATCAGCCAGAGTTAAAATCCAGCACACGTACCCCGAACGGCTGGCTTTCCATTCACAATGCAGCGCTGCACAATTTGAAGAACCTTTCAGTTGAAATACCCAAAGGAGTAATGACTGTTGTGACAGGGGTTGCCGGTTCAGGAAAAAGTACACTTATCAATCAGGTGCTGCCCCGGTTTTATCCTGATACTGTTTTTATCGACCAAAAGGGAATACAGGCATCAAAGCGTTCCAACATAGCAACCTTTACAGGTATCTTTGATATGATCAGAAAACTATTTGCAAAAAGCAATGGTGTCAGCGCCTCCCTGTTCAGTTTCAATTCCCAAGGAGCATGTCCTGTTTGTAAAGGCTTAGGTGTTACCTATACTGATTTAGCATTTATGGACACCATTGTCACAGTATGTGAAGAGTGTCACGGGAACCGTTATACCGACGAAGTGCTTGGGTATAAGTTAAGAGGTAAAAATATTGGTGAAATACTTAAGATGACCGTATCGGAGGCCTTGGAATTTTTTCAGGAAGAAGATATAAGAACAGTACTTAAAAGACTTTCAGATGTTGGAATTACCTATATTTCTTTGGGGCAGCCTTTGAACACACTTTCAGGAGGGGAATTGCAGCGGATCAAACTGGCTTCCGAGCTAGAAAACGGAGGGAAAGTTTATGTTCTGGACGAACCCTCAACAGGCTTGCATATGGCTGACATAAAACAGCTGATTGGTATAATGAGTCGCCTTGTAGAGCAAAATTCCACCCTTATTGTAATAGAGCATAATTTGGATATTATTTGCCAGGCAGACTGGATTATTGACTTAGGCCCATATGCCGGACAGCATGGCGGTAAAATCATGTTTACAGGGTTGCCGGAAGAATTAATGAATAGTAAAGATTCCCTGACAGGAAAATGCCTGAAAAAATATATGAATAAAATATAGGAGATCAGCTTTATGGCAGAAAAAGAATTAGAAGAAAGTTATGTCCCTTTTCAGTGTATGATTGTATCTGATTCAAACAAATTTAACGTTGAAGGCGTTTCAACAGCACAGTACTATATTCTTGATACGTTGAGTAATCAAGGCCCAAAGACAACAAAAGAGCTTGCCGAAATGAAAGGAATCTCGCAGTCCGGCATTTCAAAATTGACGAAACGGCTGTTGCAAAAAAAGTATATCGTACAGGAAAGGCAGCTTAATGACCGCCGTTCCTATAATATTATACTGACCAGTGAAGGAAAAGCCTTTTTAAACCGTGTCGATGATTTTGGAAATGAAATCATGAACTTAATTGAAGAAGCATTGACGGCAGAGGAAGTAAAGGCCTTTTCCATGATGTGCAAGAAAATCACCAGCTTGTACGCTGAAAAAACCTGATCGCTTATGAGGGAAGAGAAGGAGGGCTCTTATTTGAATTATATCTTTACTAACAGCATTAAAGAGGATGATGCATTACGGCACAGTTATAATAGTCTGGCTGAAAAAACTTTTGGATTGTCTTTTGAAGATTTTTATCAGAATGGATATTGGACAGATAAATATATTCCATATTCCTTGATCGATGATGGAAAGGTAATCGCTAATGCATCTGTGAATATTTTTAAATCCCGTTATAATGGGAAGGAAAAACGATGCATCCAGATCGGAACGGTTATGACGGACCTCGATTATAGAAATCAGGGGTTATCTAGATATTTAATTGAACGAATTTTAAGTGAATGGAAAGAAACATGCGATATCATGTATCTGTTTGCCAATGATCGTGTTCTTAATTTCTATCCTAAATTTGGTTTTGTAAAAGCCGTTGAATACCAATGCAGCCGTCCAATCACTCCAACAAAAGGACGCGTAAGGAAACTTGACATGAGCCATGCAGGTGATCGTGCTCTCTTGAAGCGGTATTACACGAAATCCAACCCATACTCCGCGCTTACTATGGAGGATAACTATGAATTGCTCATGTTTTATTGTACATCACCGATGAAAGACTGTGTGTATTTTCTGGAAGATTTTGATGCTGTAATAATTGCTTCAAATAAAAATGAGGTTTTAACCTGTTATGATATTTTTAGTAAAGGTGACTACTCTTTGACTGACATGGTATCCAGAGTGGCAGAGCCTCAAATTCACACTGTGGTTTTTGGCTTTACTCCTGCAGAACATGAAGCTTTTCATTCACAAATTCTTGAAGAAGAGGATACGACTCTTTTTATTCTTAAAGGAAAGGATCATTGGTTTGTGAATCATCAGGTGAGGTTTCCTGTTTTGTCACATGCATAATAAAATCAAGTCGGGAGCAGCCAAGGTTGAGCCGACACCTAGGAGGGCGAATGTTAGATTATAGGACTTTAAATAACACAGGTATAGAAATACTTCACGAAGCATTTCGGAATGCATTTTCTGATTATCAGGTTGAAATGAATTTATCCATTGAAACATTCAATCAAATGCTTCAAAGGAGAGGGTATGCTCCGGAGATATCCATAGGTGCGTTTAAAAATGATCGATTGGTTGGTTTCGTTCTAAATGGATTTAGAAATCTAAACGGAAAAACAACAGTGTATGATATTGGAACAGGCGTTATCATTGATTACAGAAGACAAGGTGTCACAAGTAATATGCTTTTGAATGTTAAAGAATTACTTAAACAAAAACAAATAGAACAGTATTTACTTGAGGTTATTCAGTCCAATACGTCTGCACTTCAACTGTACCAAAATGAGGGATTTAAGATTCAAAGGAATTTTTCCTGCTTTAAAATAGACAAAAAGAGTTATGTACCTCTGAATAACCATAAAGTTGAGCACACGGATCAGATGGCGTGGGAACAATTAAAAGAATTTTGGGATTTTGAACCTTCGTGGCAAAACTCAATTGATTCGGTTAATGCCGCATCAAAGGAATTTCTATATTCTGTTGTACGTTATGATAATACAATTGCTGGATATGGTATCATTAACAAAAAGACAGGAGATATCCCTCAAATTGCAGTAAACAAAGTTTATAGAGGGAAAGGAATTGGCAGAAGCATTGTTACTGATTTGATCGAAAATACGGAATCTCCCAAAATAAGTACCCTTAATGTAGATGACAAATCAAAATGTACGAAAGATTTTCTGATTGAATGTGGGTTTGAACCTATTGTGAGTCAGTATGAGATGCTTTTGATCATAGGATAAGAGTTGATGTGTCAAACGTGGAGGAGGCCATAAATGAGATATAAGCATATTGTTTTTGATATTGACGGAACATTGATAGACACTGAATATGCAGTTCTGCACTCTTTGCAAGACACCTTAATTACCGCAGCTGGAATTAACAAAGAAATCAACGAGCTGACATTTGCATTGGGTATTCCCGGAAAGAACGCATTGAAAATACTTAACATCCCAGAACGTTCATTTTCGCTCATTCTAGGAAATTGGGAAAAATGTATGTCCAATTATAGCAATACCATATGTGTTTTTCAGGGCATAAGTGAGTTACTGGACACCCTTGTACAATACGGCTATGAATTGGGAATTGTTACCTCAAAAACTAGAGAAGAATTTAAGCAGGATTTTGAACCATTTGATATTAGCAAATATTTCACAACGATTATTTGTGCTGATGATACGACGGAGCACAAGCCAGATCCAGACCCTCTTTTTAAATATATGGAAGTCTCAAATGCGAACAATAACGAATTGATTTATATTGGGGACAGTATATATGACTGGGAATGTGCCAAAAGTGCCAGGGTTGATTTTGCTTTGGCGGGCTGGGGCAGTCTTTCCAGAGAAATACAGGCAGATTATTACTTAGAAAAACCTGACGATCTTCTATCAATCATGAGGGATTAAATATATGACGTAACAGAAGCATTCCATTGTCTGCCGAAGCTCAAATAACTTCGAGTGAACTTGACAGATCCGGTATTTATAAGGTAAAATGAGAAAAGCAATATAAGGAGATAAACTACAATGCGGCAAGGTATTCTTAAATAACAATCAATTGAATGATGGTAGGTATGAATTATTTGGCCTTATTACAGTTGTAATGGGCTTGGCTTTTTGTACCTTAATTTAAGAATACTTTCATATTTTTTGATGCCGTTTTGCTGTAGAATCTTATTTCTTACAGTTTTTAATGTCGTGCTCATAATTGTTATGATAGCAGTCCCCTGTGATGAAAGTATTTCAATCACAGGGGACTTTTGTATAATAACGATTGTATGAGGTGTGACTTATGAAAATAATGAATATAGGCATTCTGGCTCACGTAGATGCAGGAAAAACAACATTAACAGAGAGCATGCTCTATACCAGCGGTACAATTGCTGAATCTGGGCGTGTTGATCGCGGTTCGACTATTACAGATTCTATGACACTTGAAAAACAGAGAGGAATTACGATACAAGCGTCTATAGCATCTTATCAATGGAATCATGTGAAAATCAATTTAATTGATACCCCGGGGCACATAGATTTTTATTCTGAAGTAGAGCGTTCCTTAAATATATTGGATGGTATCGTTTTACTAATCTCAGCGAAGGACGGTATTCAGGCACAAACACGTATTCTTTTTGATGCAATAAGAAAAAGGAAGCTTCCAGCTTTAATTTTTATTAATAAAATTGATCAGCCAGATATTGATCTTGATTTGATATATAAAGATATCAAAGAGAAATTAACTTCTCATATTCTTGTAATGCAGAGATTCACAAATGATAATACTCTTTTACCCATGGAAATTGATAAATTATCAGAAGAGTTTAGAGACACGATTATTGAGATGGATGATGCTTTACTGAAGAAATATATGATTAATCAGCCTATTACAACTGAGGAGCTGTTAAATAGCAGAAGAAAAAATATAAGCTGCGGAAATCTTTTACCTATTTATCATGGCAGTGCTCTGAAACATATCGGAACAAAAGAACTACTGGATGCTATTCTTATAGAATTCAATCCGCTTATATTACCGACAGACTCCAAGCTTGCCGCTTTGGTATATAAAATTGAAAGAGATGATAATCGGAATAAGCGCACCTTTATGCGAATTTTTGGAGGCTCCATTAAAACCCGTGATGTGCTGACCCTCGAAGGTCATTCTGACAGTATAAAAATTAAAAAGCTGGAAATCTCAAACAATGGAAAAATTGTAGAAGCCGAAAAAATTGAATGCGGTGATATTGCAATTTTCCCAAATGAAGCCCGGCTAAAAATCGGAGATACCATAGGAACAATACCACAAAACAATTTGGTCTTGCATGATGATAGCCTGATCATGCAGGCGAATATTTCCCCCATGGTTTCTTCCGATAGAGCAATTCTACTGGAAGCATTATCGGAATTGTCCGAAACAGATCCTCTTTTACAATATAAACTGGATTCCAGAAGCAGTGATATCACAATGGAGTTTCTTGGAAAGGTTCAGATGGAGATCATTGTTGCTCTATTGCAGAGCAGATACCATCTTCAGGCTAAAATAGAAAATGTAACGACTATTTATAAAGAACGTCCTTTGAAAAAAGCAACTTTTACCGCTCATATTGGAGTTTCACCGAATCCTTTTTGGGCTTCCATCGGCTTACTAATAGAGCCTCTTCCTATTGGAGCAGGAGTGCAATATGAAAGTAAAGTGTCGTATGGGTATTTAAATAAGTCATTCCAGAATGCCGTTGAAGAAGGCATTCGATCCGGCTGTGAGCAAGGGCTGTATGGATGGGAATTAACGGATCTTAAAATTTGTTTTGAATATGGTATATATTATAGCCCAGTTAGTACACCAGCTGATTTCCGGCATCTGGCTCCTATCGTGCTTGAACAAGCTTTGAAACAGTCAGGCACAGAATTATTGGAACCATGTTTGTCATTCGAACTTTATGTCCCCCAAGATTGCAATGCTCGTGTTTACAATGACTTAAAAAAATATCAAGCAATGATTGAGTCAATAAAAACACAGCATAATGAAATTATAGTGGCTGGAAAAATCCCGGCCCGCACATCACAAATTTACAAAGAGCAGCTTTCAGAGTTAACAAGGGGCTGTGGAGTTTTTTTAACAGAACCCGCAGGGTACCAGAAAAATACCGGAGAAATTTTTATTCAGGCAAGAAAGCCGGATGATCGGTTGGATAAAACCCGACACTTATTTGATAAGGCTAATGAAGAAGTACGAGGAGGTAGTGTTTGATTGAAGCGTTAAGTAAAACAGATCGTTAGCCAAGAGCCGGCCCCCTCTTCCTTTAAAAGATGGGACCGGCTTGCACCACTCTGTTCTGCCTGATGTTCTTATATTTCAGTATTTAGGCGGCATGGCCTACTAATTCTTCAGGAGAAGCTGCTGTATTGTGGCATACGATCTCTACCTGTTTTCCAATGCCGATGAGCATAACTCCCATCAGCGATTTTCCGTCAATGACCAGCTGGTTGTAAATGACATCAATATCAAAACTGCACCTTTCCGCTCTTACTACAAATGCAACCAGATCTTCCACCGTAGAAAATGTATGTTTCAGATTCCTCATCTCTGGCACCTCCTTTTCTTGATACTTTTTGTGTATCTTTTTAACAAAAGCAAATGGGTTTTTTGCAAAAAAAATATGCACTATTTCATATGTGTTCCTATTATTTCCATAGCACTGGTGATTATACGGGAAAAAATGAAAATTTTACTAAAAGTACTACCCAAAATCTTATTTCTCGTGTATAATTGTATCGTTCGTCTTTTTCATAAGGCAAATAATATTCGATGCGGACTATACGGACCTGATTTGAAATCGCATAATCTCCGCATAAAAACAACATATTTACTATATGGAAGCGTATCGAAGTGGTCATAACGAGCCGCACTCGAAATGCGGTTGTCCGCAAGGGCACGTGGGTTCGAATCCCACCGCTTCCGCTAATAAAAAACCAGCGTAAATTAAGGGTTTACGCTGGTTTTCTTAAGCTTTTTTCTTCCCTTGTTATACTGCGTGGTAACCGCTTTATGGTTGACCGAGATACCAAATGACAAACCGATACCCTTAAAGGTATGCCCCAATATCTCGCCTACTGTATAAAAGCAGCCTGTCAGTTGGTGCATTGGTTTCCCTGGTTATTGCTCTAACAGTGGTCTGCGGTCCGTCAGGCAAGAACCGGTTTGATAATATTTAATATAATTAGATATTAAATTTGCAGTTTTAGCCTGTTTCTGATTGACTTTATCCTAAGGAAAGACGTAAACTTAGTAAAAGGGAAAATCAGGAGTTTGAGATATGACGAATCAGACAAAAGAAAGCTATGACGAACTGGAACGCCGCCGCCATGCCAGAATAAGGCGGCAGAAGCAAAAGAAGCAGAAAAAAAGAAGGCGGATCATCTACATAGTGGTCAGAGTATTCATTCTGACCATAGCCCTGGCTGGGATCGCATGGGGGATCAGTCTGCTGTTTTTTCAAAATTATGTGGATCTAAAGAGGGTTACCATGCCTGACTGGGTGGAGGAGGACTATATTGAGCCAAATCCTTATTCAAGACCTGGGAGAGAAATGAAAAGAGCGGATGGAATTGTGGTTCATTATGTGGCCAATCCAGGTACTACGGCCAAACAGAACTTGAATTATTTTGACAGTCTGAAGAACCAGACAGGAGACAAGAAGATTTCGGCCAGCAGCCATTTTATGATAGGACTCGAAGGCGAAATACTTCAGGGAATTCCTATTTATGAAGTAGCTTATGCCACATCCAAGGAAAAAAATATGGATACGGTATCCATTGAATGCTGCCATCCTGATGAGACAGGGAAATTTAATGATGAAACCTATGATTCCCTGGTAAAACTAACGGCCTGGCTTTGCAGGAATCTGGGATTAACGGAAAAAGACGTGATAAGGCATTACGATGCCACAGGTAAAGACTGTCCAAGGTACTTTGTAGCTCATGAGGATGCGTGGAAGAAGTTCCTTTCAGATGTGAAAGCGGCCAGAAAGCTGCCGGATGAAGGAAAGAATCTCCAATAGGCCCTGCCAGGCTTATGGGAGATTCTCCCAATGTACGTTATTCTTCTCCAAATAATTCATGGTCTATGATTCTTACGGCATCTGCGATGCAGTCATTGCAGGAACGGAGGACCTTTCCGGTTTCCACACCTTTTAAATCCTTGCAGATCACGCTTTTGTTTTGTTCCTTAAATTCTGACAAGCATTTTTTTGACGCTTCGTGAGAAGTCCTCTTGGAATCCGGCCGGTCTAAGTGGGCGGAACTGTTCTTTAGTCCGGAAAGTACGGCAGCAGCGCTGATGGCTCCGCAGGTACCTTCCATACCGCCCATACCAAGGCCCATGCCTTCCGTAACGCGAAACATAGTTTCCTCGTCAATGCCTGTTTTATCACAGAAGGCACAGGAGACGGACTGTGCGCAATTATACCCCTTAGAATGCTTGTTCAAAGCTTCTTCCACTCTTTTTGATGTTGTGTCTGACATGTAATGTTTCCTCCTACGTTATGATATCCACTCTATTGCCCGGTTAAGCTTCGGTCTGGGCTGAAAACAAGTGAAATTTATAAAATATAACATGAAACAGAAAGCCGCCCAGGCAGGTGGCAAGCAGATAAACAGCATTCCCTATGGATATGCCGTATTTTAAAGCAATTTCATGAAAAACGATTTGAGCCGACGGGTAATAGGGAGAAATGTAGAACATATCTGCCTGACCCAAAGGTTTTGCCGTCCGATTGATAATAGAAGCTATGATGCAGCAGATAAAAAACAGAGGAAGCGTCCGCACGAATCCCAAAAGCGAAGTATCGGAAAGACGGGAAAATGCGATGACCAGCCCTATATAAATCAAAAGCAGGTGCCAGATCAAACCGTGAAGGGTTAAAAACCAGTAGGGATGAAAAAGTCCGGAAGGTTCTGCCAGTGCCATGATGCCTCCTAAAAGGTTGAAATCCTGCATAAAGGTGCATAGCACCCTTTGCACGTTTTTAAAAGGGACCAGCGGAAGAATGAGGCAGAGGTACATGGGAAGGCTGCAAAGCTGAAATGGAAAATACCACCAGTTGTAGGTCTGTTCATTTACCACATAATATAAAAAAAGCTGTTTCCAGCACTCGGTGGCAGCCAGAAGAAGGCCGCAGAAAAAAAGCAGCCGCGGAAGTCTGGAACTGTTTATTTTTCTGGTGGTGTAATAAGCCAGAAAAACTACAGAGGAAAGCCCTACGGCAATAAATATGATGTGGAACAGAGAATAAGGAGCTGGCGGATTCATAGGCCATGCTGTTTTTTCAAGGAGTTCCTTCATAGCAATTACCGACCTTCCTTTCTTACTACTGATTAAGCTGCATTATCGTATAAAGCATTTGCGATAATCGGATTTACGGGCTAAAAAGCAGCCCTTTCATGGAAGCTTGCTTTGCAAGTTCCGATAAACCATATTATATAGGATTGCCTTAAATCATGCAAGATAAATGGAAATTCTTCGGAAAAATAAGAATCTTCTTCTTATTAAGTACTTGATTAATTCCGAAAATGCTATATAATGTATAACTAGCACTTTATTTAATAATTATGCATATTTGTGTATATAAGAGGAGGAATCATTATGAAAAAGAATGTAATTGCTATGGTGGGTGTTGCATGTGTGGCAGCTTTATTAACTGCTTGTGCAGGTTCCGGAACTAAGACAGAGACAGAGACAACTGCTGCAGGGCAGAAAGAAGCTGCAGGAAAGCTGGTTATGGTAACCAATGCAGAATTTCCACCCTATGAATATTATGATAAAAATGAAATCGTTGGAATTGACGCAGACATTGCAAGGGCAATCGCTGATAAGCTGGGTATGGAGCTGGATATTCAGGATATGGCCTTTGATTCCCTGATTCCGGCTGTCCAGTCCGGAAAGGCAGACTTTACTGCTGCAGGTATGACCGTTAATGAAGACCGTAAGAAAAATGTTGATTTTACCGATACTTATGCAGAAGCAGCCCAGGTAATCATTGTTAAAGAAGGCAGCGAGATCAAAACACCGGATGATTTAACAGGTAAGAAGATTGGCGTACAGACCGGAACCACCGGTGATATTTATGCAGATGATATTGAGAATGCGGAAGTTAAGCGTTATAATAAGGGAATGGAAGCAGTTATGGCACTTACTCAGGACAAAATTGATGCTGTCATCATTGACCGTGAGCCTGCTAAGGTATTTGTAAAGGAAAATGCCGGACTGGTGATCCTTGACGAAGCATTTACCGAGGAAGAGTATGCAATCGCTGTTAAAAAAGACAACAAAGAACTGTTAGATAAGATAAACGGTGCCATTAAGGAATTAAAGGAATCCGGTGAATTAAAGAAGATCGTGGATAAATACATTACCGCGGAATAATAAAAAAGGAAGAGTGCTATGTGGGAAAAGCTAAGAGATGATTTTTATCAGAATTTTATCGTAGATGACCGTTGGAAATACATTACCGGCGGCCTGCAAAACACGTTAAAGATCACGTTTTTTGCAGTTTTAATCGGTATTGTGCTGGGATTTCTGGTTGCGATTATTCGTTCAACTTATGAAAATACCCATAAGCTGAAACTATTAAATGCAGTTTGCAGCGTTTATCTGACGGTGATCCGCGGGACGCCGGTGGTTGTACAGCTGATGATCATGTATTTTGTCATCTTTGCATCCAATGATCCGGGCCAGGTGCCAACAGCGATTCTGGCATTTGGAATCAACTCTGGCGCCTATGTGGCTGAAATCTTCCGGAGCGGTATCAGTTCCATTGAAAAAGGACAGTTTGAGGCCGGCCGAAGCCTGGGCTTTAATTACGCCCAGACCATGTGGTTCATCGTTATGCCCCAGGCCTTTAAAAATGTGGTTCCTACCCTTGCTAACGAATTTATCGTCCTTTTAAAGGAGACTTCTGTGGCAGGTTACATAGGGCTGCAGGATTTGACCAAGGGCGGCGATATCATCAAGAGCCGTACTTATTCTGCGTTTATGCCTCTGATTGCAGTGGCCATTATTTATCTGATTATGGTAATGGTATTTTCATATCTCGTAAAATTACTGGAGAGGAGGCTGCACAGAAGTGAGCATTAATAGAATGGAAAACCCCCTGATTCAGGTACAGAATCTGGGGAAAAAGTTTGGCGACGTAGAAGTGCTTAAGGATATTACCGTTGATATTTATAAAGGGGACGTAGTATGCGTGATCGGGCCTTCCGGTTCAGGAAAAAGCACATTTCTCCGCTGCTTAAACCGTCTGGAGGAACCCACCGGAGGACATATCCTGTTTGAAGGCGTGGACATTGTAGATAAGAAAACCGACATTGATAAGCACCGTCAGAAGATGGGAATGGTGTTCCAGCAGTTTAACCTGTTTCCTCATATGACGATTCTAAAGAATCTGACCATTGCGCCTATGAAGCTTCAGGGACGCAGTAAGAAGGAGGCAGAAGAGCAGGCCTTAGGACTTCTTCGTAAGGTGGGCCTTGCCGACAGGGCGGACTCTTATCCCAATCAGTTATCCGGCGGGCAGAAGCAGCGTATCGCCATTGTCCGTGCGCTGTGCATGAATCCGGATGTCATGCTGTTTGACGAACCAACCTCCGCTCTTGATCCCGAGATGGTAGGCGAGGTGTTAAATGTAATGCGGGAACTGGCTGACGAGAAGATGACCATGGTCGTGGTCACTCACGAAATGGGGTTTGCCAGAGAAGTGGCGACCCGGGTCATGTTCATGGACGGCGGCTATTTCCTGGAAGAAAATGAACCAAATGTGTTCTTTTCCAATCCTCAAAATGACAGATTGAAGCTGTTTTTGAGTAAGGTACTTTAAATAACAGAACGCCTTATCCCACAATTCTGATATAAGGTTTTTACGTTCTTTGATTTAAAGAAATAGACAAATGAGTGTCTGCCCCTGATTCTACCGGGTAGATGGATAGGAAATACTGGTTCGGTCTAAAACCGTCACGAAAGTGGCGGTTTTTTATTGTGCTTTTTCATTCGAAAATCCTATCATAAGCAATCAATTATTGGTATTTTTCAACAAAGGTTAAATATGTTAAAATAAAAACAAGAATGTTAAAAAAATAACTAGAAGGGAGTAACAAAGGATGGGTTCGTATGTTCATACATTGGTGGAGCGGTCCAGAAAGGCGCAGGAGATACTGGCTACCTATGACCAGGCTAAAACAGATGAGATTGTAAAGATGTTCGCAAAGGTGGTTTTCGACCATGCAGAGCCACTGGCAAAGCTGGCTGTGGAGGAAAGCCGCATGGGAGTTTATGAAGACAAGATTTTGAAAAACAAAGGGAAGTCCAGAATTATCTGGAATGCAATGAAAGGTCGGATATCGGTTGGAATCATCGGAAGGGATGAAGAGTCAGGAATTATAGAGGTGGCAAAGCCAATGGGCATCATTGCGGCAGCAACGCCCTGTACGAATCCGGTGGTCACGCCCATGTGCAATGCCATGTTCGCAGTCAAGTGCCAAAATACCATTATCATCGCTCCTCACCCCAGAGGCAGGAAATGCGCGGCTGCATTAGCAGATCTGTATGATAAGGAATTAGACCGGATGGGAGTGCCAAGGGATATCTTTCTTGTTATGGAGGAACCAAGCGTAGAACTGACCACAGAACTCATGGCAGCCTGTGATGCAGTGATTGCGACCGGCGGTATGGCAATGGTGAAGTCCGCATACTCCAGCGGAAAGCCCAGCTATGGTGTTGGCCCGGGTAATGTCCAGGGATTGATAGACGAAGGGATCAATTACAAAGAGGCGGCAGGCCGAATGATTGCCAGCCGTATTTTTGACAATGGCATCATTTGTTCCGGTACCCAGAGCATTATCGCCCCGGAGAAGGATTATGAAGAGATTATGAAGGAATTTGAGGGCCAGGGGGCATATGTGATTGACGATCCAAACGTAATGTCTAAGCTGGCGGAAGTGGTGTTCCCGGGTGGAACCATCAGTAAGCATGTGGTAGGCCAGCCCGTGCAGGCCATAGCAGGGATGGCAGGGATTTCTATTCCTGAGGACAGGAAGGTAATTGTTGTAAAACCAAAAAGGTATGGAGCAGGGATTGTATGGAGCAAGGAGAAAATGTGTCCCATAATGGCTGCTTACAGCTACAAAACCTGGGAGGAAGCCGTAGAGATTGCTTACCAGAACTTATTGGTGGAAGGGGAAGGCCATTCTGCAGATATTCAGTCGGACAATCGGGTGCACATCGAATATGCGGGAGTAAAGCTTCCCGTAAGCCGGGTAATGGTCAACCAGACCAGTTCCAGCATGGCAGGCGGGGCGTTTGCCAATTCCTTAAATCCCACAACGACTCTGGGCTGCGGAAGCTGGGGCAATAACGCCATCAGTGAAAATCTGTTTTATACCCATCTGATGAATAAGAGCAGGATCGTTCTGGTTAAAAAGAACTGGAAGCAGCCGTCGGATGAAGAGATATTTTCATAGGGAGAGCAGTCATGACAGAATTAATATTAAAAACGCAAATCTCTTACTACGATACCTGCGCCGAATTTGCAAAGGAATTTAAACTTGGAAGAGGCGATCTGGTATTGACCAATGAATACATATATAATCCTTGTTTTGGAAACCTGGGCCTGGAAGTGCAGACGATCTTCCAGGAAGAGTATGGAGGCGGGGAACCTACGGACGTTATGGTGGACCAGATCCTTGAGGCAGCGGAGAGAAGGGAGTGCCAAAGGATTATTGCTATAGGAGGCGGAACGGTGATCGATATAGCCAAAGTGCTGGCTGTTTCGTCAGGTAATTCCTTAGATTCCCTGTACGAGGACCCGGCTTCTGCGAAAAAGAGAAGGAAGCTGGTAATCCTTCCGACTACCTGCGGGACTGGCAGCGAGGTGACCAATATTTCCATTATCAACAGGACCAGGCTGGGAACGAAAATGGGCCTTGTATCCCCCGCTATGTATGCGGACGATGCGGTGCTGGTCCCTGAGCTTTTAAACGGACTTCCCTTTGGCGTATTTGCAGCCAGTTCCATTGACGCCCTGGTCCACGCCGTGGAATCCGGTTTATCTCCTAAGGCAACGCCATATACAAAGCTGTTCGGATACAAAGCCATTGAAATGATCATTAAGGGGTATCAGAAAATAGCGGATAACGGAAGAGAAGCATTGAAGCCTCTGATGAAAGATTTCCTGATCGCCAGCAATTATGCTGGAATTGCTTTTGGGACCGCTGGATGTGCAGCAGTTCATGCCACCAGCTACCCCCTGGGAGGCAGTTATCATGTGGCTCATGGGGAAAGCAATTATGCCATGTTTACCGGAGTGCTGAAAAACTATATGGAAATACGCAGAGACGGGGAAATCGCAGTCTTAAACCAGTGCCTTTCAGGACTTTTGGGCTGCGGGGAGGATGAGGTCTATGAAAAGCTGGATGAACTGCTGGGAACGGTCCTTCCTAAGAAGTCCCTGCATGAATACGGGGTAAAGCCGGAGGAGCTTCCGGTGTTTGCAAAGAGCGTTATGGAGCGTCAGGGGAGGCTTATGGCCAACAATTTTATACCCCTGGATGAAGCACGGGTTTTGAAAATTTACAGGGAACTATATTGAATTCGTATCAAAATGGAGGGAAAAAGCAATGGCATTGATGACAGGGGAAGAGTATGTGGAGAGCATGCGCAAAATGAAACTGAATGTTTATATGTTCGGAGAGAAAATTGACAACCCGGTTGACAACCCGGTTTTACGTCCATCTCTTAACTCGGTAAAAGCGACCTATGATTTGGCACAGATGCCGGAATATGAGGATCTGATGACCGTGACCTTGGAGGATGGCCGGAAGATCAACCGTTTTGCCAACATTCACAGGAATACGGATGATTTAATAAAAAAAGTAAAGATGCAAAGACTCTGCGGCCAGAAGACCGCATCCTGTTTCCAGCGGTGTGTGGGAATGGACGCATTTAATGCTGTATGGTCCACCACCTATGAGATTGATAAGAAGTACTCCACGAATTACCATGAGAATTTTAAAAGTTACCTCCGCATGGTCCAGGACCTTGATTTTACGGTGGATGGCGCAATGACTGACCCAAAGGGCGACAGAAGCCTGGCTCCTCACGCTCAGCCGGATTTAGATTTGTATCTTCGGGTAGTGGAGCAGCGTGAAGATGGGATCGTAGTCAGAGGGGCAAAGGCCCATCAGACGGGCATCATCAATTCCCAGGAGGTAATTGTCATGCCTACCGTAGCCATGGGGCCGGAAGATAAGGATTTTGCCGTATCGTTTGCCGTGCCCACGGATGCAGAAGGAATTACCATGATAATCGGCAGGCAGTCCTGCGATACCAGAAAGCTGGAAGGCTCTTCCATGGATGTTGGTAACAGTGAATTCGGAGGCGTGGAGGCCCTGGTTGTGTTTGACGATGTATTTGTGCCCAATGACAGGATTTTCTTAAATGGGGAACATGAGTTTGCAGGCATGCTGGTGGAACGATTTGCAGGCTACCACAGACAGTCCTATGGCGGATGCAAGGTGGGAGTGGGAGATGTTCTAATCGGTGCCGCCGCACTGGCTGCAGATTATAACGGAGTGCCGAAAGCTTCCCATATTAAGGATAAACTCATCGAAATGATCCATTTAAATGAAACTCTTTATTGCTGCGGAATAGCCTGTTCCGCGGAAGGAAAGCCAACGGAATCCGGAAATTATCTGATCGATCTTTTGCTTGCCAACGTCTGTAAGCAGAATGTTACCAGGTACCCTTATGAGATTGCACGGCTGGCGGAAGACATTGCTGGGGGCTTTATGGTGACAGCACCTTCTGAAAAGGATTTAAGAAGCCCGGTCGTCGGCCCAATGGTGGAGAAATACTTAAAAGGAACGGCTGGAGTTTCTACGGAAAACCGCCTTAAGATTCTGCGCCTGATCGAGAACCTGACCCTTGGAACCGCAGCAGTGGGTTACCGGACCGAATCCATGCATGGAGCCGGTTCTCCCCAGGCCCAGAGGATCATGATTTCCCGCCAGGGCAGCATTGGAAAGAAGAAAGAGCTTGCAAAAGAAATTGCAAAGATCCGGGATTAAGGAAGGCTAAAATAGATTTAAACAGGGAGGTTTGGGAGTGTGAACTGGAAAGAACTATATGCGTCAAAGCTTAAAACGATAGAAGAGGCAGTAAAAATCATCAAATCCGGCGACCGGGTGGTCATCAGCCATGCGGTGGGAGAACCGGTGAAACTGGTGGATGCCATGGTGGACTATGTTGTAAAAATGGATTTGAGAGACATCGAGATCAATCAGCAGATCGATATGGGGCACTCTCTTTATGCACGGCCGGGAATGGAAAAACATTTCAGGCAGAACAGTTTTTTTGTGGGGACCAATACCAGGGATTGTGTCAACAGCGGCCGGGGAGATTTTACCCCCTGTTTCTTCTACCAAATACCGGATTTGTTCCGTTCTTTCTTAAAGCCGGATGTGCTTTTGGCAACCTTTTCCCTTCCGGATGAGCATGGTTACTGCAGCTTTGGTGTGGCCTGTGATTATACCAAACCGGCTGCGGAGATCGAGGGAGTTAAGGTAATTGGGGTACTAAATCCCACCATGCCAAGGACTCATGGAGACTGCTTTATCCATATCAGGGACATAGATGCGATCGTGGAAGATAATACGCCGGTGACGGAGCTGTTAATACCTGAGAGCGGAGACGTGGAACTTGCCATTGGAGAGCATATTGCTTCTTTGATAAAGGATGGGGACTGCTTACAGCTTGGAATCGGGGGGATTCCTGATGCTGTTTTAAAATTCCTGGGAGGTAAGAAAAATCTGGGGATCCATTCAGAAATGCTGTCCGACGGCATCGTGGATTTATATGAGAAAGGCGTTGTTAATTGCAGTGCCAAGAATTTTAATCCGGATAAGATGGTGGTGTCTTTCCTTATGGGAACCAGGCGGTTGTACGATTTTGCAGATAACAATCCCTGTATTTACATGGCTCCGGTGGATTATGTCAATAACCCCGGGATCATTGGGCGCAATGATAACATGGTATCCATCAATTCATCTTTGCAGGTGAATTTAATGGGAGAGGCCTGTTCGGAGGCTATGGGCTTAAAGCAGTTTTCAGGAATCGGAGGGCAAGTGGACTTTATCCGGGGAGCCGCATTCTCAAAAGGCGGGCGTTCCATCCTTGCATTTTCCTCCACTGCCAAAAAAGGTACCATTTCCAGGATTGTCCCCTATTTGACCTATGGGGCGACTGTGACCACGTGCAGAAATGACGTGGACTATGTTGTGACGGAATATGGGATTGCCAGGATGAAGGGGCATACCTTAAGAGACAGGGCCCGTCAGTTGATCCGGATCGCTGCTCCTCAGTTCAGGGAGGAGCTTGCGGTGGAGTTTGAAAAACGTTTTGCTGAAAAATACCTGGAGGTGTAGGAATATGGACTGGAGAAAAATATATGCCTCAAAGTTAAAAACGCCGGAGGAGGCTGTGAAGGAGATCCATTCCGGAGATACAGTGCTGATCGCCCATGCGGCTTCAGAACCCGGAATTCTTGTGAATGCTATGGTGGATTATGCGGTTGGGCAGGACTTGAGGAACATACGCATTGTCCAGCAGCACGATCTAGGGCCCTGTAAGTATCTAGGGCCTGGAATGGAGCGGCACTTCAGCTTTAACAACCTATTTGTAGGCCCTGCCAGCAGAAACCACATTGCAGCGGGAAAAGGGGATTATACGCCCTGCTTCTTTTATCAGATTCCGGATTATGTGGTAAATGTGGAGCCTGCGGATGTATTTTTAGTCACCTTATCTCCGCCGGATGAGCATGGATTTTGCAGCTATGGCATTTCCTGTGATTTTGCAAAGGAGGCGGGACAAAACCCAAAGACCAGGGTGATTGGTTCTGTGAATCCTAATATGCCAAGGGTAATGGGGGATAATTTTATCCATGTCAGCAGACTGGCGGCCATAGTGGAAAGCAACGAGCCGGTCCTTGAACATGGAAATTCCGTGATAGGCGAAACAGAGTCTTCCATCGGAAAGCACATTGCTTCTCTTGTACGGGATGGAGACTGCCTCCAGCTTGGAATCGGCGCCATACCAGATGCGGTTTTAAGGTGTCTGGACGATAAAAAGGATCTGGGAATCCATTCCGAGATGGTATCTGACGGAGTGGTGGATTTGTATGAAAAAGGAGTCATTACAGGAAAAAGAAAGAACATTGACAAAGGGAAAATGGTCGTTACCTTTATGCTTGGCACAAGAAGGCTGTATGACTTTGTTAATGACAATCCGGCCGTGTCTTTAATGCCTGTGAGTTATGTAAACGATCCCTTTGTCATAAGCCAAAATGACAACGTGGTATCTATCAATTCTGCACTGCAGATCGACTTGATGGGGCAGGTATGTGCAGAGGCCATTGGATTAAAGCAATATTCCGCAGTGGGAGGACAGGTGGATTTTGTGAGAGGTGCAGCTGCGTCTAAGGGCGGACGTTCCATTATTGCATTCCCTTCTGTCACAAAGGGGGGAAGCGTATCGAAAATCGTTCCTTTCCTTTCGGAAGGAGCAGCCGTGACTACCAGCAGAAATGATGTGGATTATATTGTGACGGAACAGGGCATTGCACGAATGAAGGGAAAGACGTTAAGGGAACGGGCCAGAGCGCTGGTTAAGATTGCCCATCCAAACTTTCAGGAAGGGCTTAAAGAGGAATTTGAAAGACGTTTTTCGGAGCCGTACTAATGCGGAAAAGCCTTGTATTATCATGGGATATATGGTATGTAAGAAATACCGGGTCCTGCAGAGATGCCCGGTTCCCGGTCCGGATAGATATCATCCGGACCGGGAAGGTATCACTTGTCTTTAAGAAGATAGCCCCAGCAGTTTCCTTGCCTCATCCAGTAATTCCTGGCTGGTTTCCTCTACCAGGACAACATCTGCGACAGAAGGGATTGCGGCTTTGATTTCAGCCGCAATCAGTTCTTCGCTGGTGCGGCTGGCAGCGGGACATCCGGAACATTTGCCGGTTAACCGGACTTTCAAAATGTTATGTTCCAGGCTCAGTACCGTGACGTTGCCTTCGTGTTTGGCCAAAGCCGGGCGTACCTTCTTATTAAGGATCATTTCAATCTGCTCTCTTGTTCCTATCATGGCGAACCCTCCTTTTGAAACAGTGTAACAGCAGGAAGGAGCCTTTGTCAATCCGGATACCGATACGAATATCTGATGGATACAGATAGGAAAAAACAATAAAAGAAAAGAGGGAATCGGTATGTCGGCCAATTTTGAACATTACAAAGTTTTTTACTATGTTGCTAAGTATAAGAATTTCACAAGGGCTGCCAATGCTCTTTTAACTAGTCAGCCTTCTGTGACCTGCTATATACAGAACCTTGAAAACGTGCTGGGCTGTAAGTTGTTTATACGGTCGAAAAAGGGCGTTGTTTTGACCAGTGAAGGAGAACTGCTTTACAGCTATGTGGCGCCCGCCTGTATGCAGTTTATGCAGGGGGAGGACGCCTTAAAGGAGAGGCTGGGCAAACAGAGTGAGCAGATCAACGTGGGAGCCACCCAGATGGCTATGCATTCCTATCTGCTGACTGGGCTTCATCAGTTTAAAGAACAATTTCCCCAGGTCAGGTTAAACATCTTCACCTATAACACGCCCCAGACCTTAAGTGAGCTGAAGGCAGGAAAAATTGATTTGGGAATTATTACAACCCCGTTTTATTGTGATGAGAACATAAAGTCAGTCAAGGTAAAGACCTTCCGCAGCCTGCTGGCGGGTGGAAAGAAGTATGGGGAATACAGCGGAAAAACCAGTTACCTTTCGGAACTTTCTACACTTCCGCTGATAACCATGTCAAACGTCACAACGACCTTTGCCTTTTTCCAGGAATTTTACCATTCCTGCGGCCTGGTCATGCAGCCGGCCATTGAAGTGGCAGGAATTGACTTGATTCTCCCGGTAATCGTGCAGAACTTAGGCATTGGGTTTGTTCCCGAAGAGCTGGCCCGGCCGGCCCTTGAAAAGGAAGAGATCGTAGAAATAAAGCTGCATGAACAGATACCGGAACGAAGCATCTGCATTGTCAGCGACAGCCGCCGTCCCTTAAGCTCGGCTGCAAAGCAGCTTCAGCAGATGTTAGAAGGCGACTGCCCGTGAGCTTTCTAAAACGCAGGTCCTGTGAGCTGCACTGTTGACTTATGGTATAAAAAATGAAGGAGCACAAGCATGGATTTTAATTTATCGAATAAACACCTTCTCGCAAGAACCCTGTTCCGGCAGTTTGCCGAAAAAGAAGCAAAGCCCCTGGCGCAGGAGACTGACGAGACGGAAAAGTTTCCGAAATCAACCGTTGAACAGATGGCAAAATACGGATTCCTGGGAATACCGGTTCCCAGGGAATACGGCGGCCAGGGCTGTGATCCCCTTACATACGTTATGTGCGTGGAGGAACTTGCCAAGGTATGCGCGGCAACTGCCGTCATTGTATCCGCCCACACTTCTCTTTGCATTGATCCCATACTTACCTATGGGAGCGAAGTCCAGAAGCAAAAGTACATCCCTGACCTTGCATCTGGAAAGAAGCTTGGCGCCTTTGGACTGACGGAGGCCGGGGCTGGCACCGATGCCCAGGGACAGCAGACAAAGGCAGCACTGGATGGAGACCACTGGGTATTAAATGGTTCCAAGTGCTTTATCACCAATGGAAAAGAAGCTGATGTCTACGTCATTATCGCTGTGACCGGCACGGTGGAAAAGCGTGGGAAAAAGTTAAAGGAAATATCCGCCTTTTTAGTGGAAAAGGGGACTCCGGGCTTTTCCTTCGGTACAAAGGAGAAGAAAATGGGGATCAGAGGTTCTTCTACCTATGAATTGATTTTCACGGATTGCCGCATCCCTAAGGAAAACTTACTTGGAAGCCAGGGAAAGGGATTTCAGATTGCCATGCATACCTTAGACGGCGGAAGGATCGGAATTGCTGCCCAGGCCCTGGGCATTGCGGAAGGAGCATTTGATTCCACTGTTAAATACGTTAAGGAAAGAAAGCAGTTTGGCCGCAGCATCGGCCAGTTCCAGAATACCCAGTTTCAGTTAGCTGATATGGCAGCCAGGATCGAAGCAGCCAGACTGCTGGTATATAAGGCTGCTGTGGCAAAAGCCACGCAAAAGATCTACAGCGTGGAAGCGGCCATGGCAAAACTATATGCGGCGGAGGCAGCCATGGATGTGACCACAAAAGCGGTACAGCTCCATGGTGGTTACGGATATATCAGGGAATACGAGGTGGAACGCATGATGCGGGATGCCAAAATCACGGAGATATACGAGGGGACCTCGGAGGTGCAGCGCATGGTCATATCCGGGAATATTTTAAAATAAGGAGGGCTTGTTGTGAAAATAGTAGTCTGTATCAAACAGGTACCTGATACAAAAAACGGGGTAAAATTTAAGCCTGACGGCACTTTGGACCGGGGAGCTATGGCAAGTGTCATGAACCCGGACGACAAAGCCGGACTGGAAGCAGCCCTTCGCCTAAAGGACCGGCATGGCGGAGAAGTGACTGTTATCACCATGGGACTTCCAAAAGCGGAAGAGGTATTGAGGGAGGCCCTGGCCATGGGGGCGGATCAGGCAATCCTAATAACAGACCGGGTGTTGGGAGGAGCCGATACGTGGGCAACTTCCTCTACATTGGCCGGAGCAGTCAGAAAACTGGAATACGATCTGATTATTACAGGACGTCAGGCCATTGACGGGGATACCGCTCAGGTTGGGCCCCAGCTTTCCGAACATTTAGGCATTCCGGTGATTTCCTATGCCCAGAAGATCCGGGTAGAGGGAGACTGTGTGATTGCAGAGCGTCAGTTTGAGGACCGGTATCACGTTTTAAAGGCAAAGCTACCCTGCCTGATTACAGCACTTTCTGAGCTTAACGAGCCCCGTTACATGACACCGGGCGGTATCTTTGATGCGTATGAAGCGGATATTACGGTATGGGGAAGAGGGGATTTAAAAGACGTAGCGGATACGGACATTGGACTAAAAGGTTCTCCCACCCAGATCGCAAAGGCTTCCGACAAGGTGAAAAAGGGAACGGGAGAGATAATAAATGGAACCCCTGGGGAAACCGCAGCATTTATTGTGGAAAAGTTAAAGGAAAGACATGTTATTTAGCGGAAGAGAGGGGAGACAGGCAACATGAATTTGGAAGAAAACAAAGGGATCTGGGTTTTTGCACAGCAGACAGATCACCGGTTAAACAGCATTGCATTTGAATTGCTTGGAAAAGGAAAGGAGCTTGCGAAGGATTTAAATACAGATGTGACAGCAGTGCTCATTGGTTATGAAATTATGGGATTGGCGGACGAACTTGCCGCATATGGTGCCGACAGGGTGATCGCCGTGGACGGACCGGAGTTTAAGGAATACCGTGCAGAGCCCTATACCCATGCACTTGCTTCTGCAATCAGGAAATACAAGCCGGAAATCGTTCTCATAGGCGCAACTGCTGTGGGAAGAGAGTTAGGGCCAAAAGTGTCGGCCAGAATTGCAACAGGGCTTACTGCAGATTGTACAAAGCTGGAAATCGGTGATTTTCCGTTACATCAGGTTTCGGATAAGAAGCAGAAGCATAATCAGCTTCTGATGACCCGTCCAGCTTTCGGCGGCAATACCATAGCAACCATCGCCTGCCCCAATCATCGCCCCCAGATGGCCACAGTCCGTCCTGGAGTAATGCGTGCCGCCGGGAAGATTGAGGGCAGAAAGGCTGTGATTGAGGAATTCAATCCTGGCTATCATAGCGGGAAGGATACAGAGATCCTGGAGATTGTGAAAGCCGTAAATGAATCAGCAGACATTATGGACGCTAAAATACTGGTGTCAGGGGGACGTGGCATAGGCGGTCCGGAAAACTTCCACCTTCTGAAGGAGCTCGCAGATGCATTGGGCGGAGAGGTAAGCTGCTCAAGGGCCGTTGTGGACGCAGGCTGGAAGCCCAAGGACCTGCAGGTGGGCCAGACCGGAAAGACCGTTCGTCCGAGTGTGTACTTTGCTGTTGGAATTTCCGGGGCAATCCAGCATGTGGCAGGTATGGAGGAGTCTGATTTGATCATTGCAATCAATAAGGATGAAAGCGCCCCCATTTTTGAGGTCGCAGATTACGGGATCACCGGTGACTGGAAGAAAATCGTTCCGGAACTGACCAGGCAGCTTCAGGCAGTCAGGGACGGAATATAGGGATTTCAGCCGGATTCGTTATTGAAATTGAGATTATGGTATGTTATAATAATTTATATCGGTCCAGAGAGAAAGAGAGCGCAGCAGGACAACTGAAAGGTTGTCTTTTGTGTGCGCTTTTTTTGTTGGATGAAAAAAGGGATCTTATTTGAAGCCATTATTTACAGGAGGGGTTGAAAAATATGTATCAGACAATCATCATTGAAGATGACCCTATCGTTGCTTCTATTAACCGTCATTTTGTCGAATTAAATAAAGATATGGAAGTATGCGGTTGTTTTAACAATGGACAGGATGCTCTGAACTATCTGGAGGAGCATTCCGTAGATTTGGCCATCACGGAGCTGTATATGCCGAAAATGGATGGAATGGAGCTTCTGCGGGAGATCCGGAGACAGGAGAAGGATCTGGATGTCATAGTAGTAAGTTCCGCCAACGATGTAAAGCATGTTAAGAAGTTTCTTTCGCTTGGAATTATCGACTATCTGATAAAGCCATTTGAATATAACAGGTTTAACCATGCTTTGGAGAAGTTTACGAAAAGTCAGGAACTGCTGAAACCCCGTAATTTCTCCCAGTCCCAATTAGATAAGCTTTTTTACATTTCTTCTCTGCCCCAGGCAGAAGAAAACAGCAAGGGAATCCAGGAAGCTACCTTAAGCAGTATATTGGATTATATGAAAGTGCACCAGCTGGATCCAATGACAAGCGATATGATCGCCAAGGAGGTACGGTTGTCCAGTGTGACGGTCAGAAGGTACATGAATTATCTGTTGGAAAAACAGAGGGTTATCAGTGATATTGATTATAACACCGGAGGAAGGCCCAGTGTTGTTTACCGTTACATAATCGAAGAGGAGTGCCTGGCAGAGTAAGAAAAGTGCCGGAAACACCGGGCAGGTGTTCCGGCCTTTTTCTTTTCTTATTGGTCACATTAACAGGATATTAGAGGTATATTTATGCCCAGGGGATCGCGCTGTAGAGAAGTACTGCAGCTAAGGCACCGATCAGGGGCCCAAATAACACGATGGGAGCATATTTCCAATTGGAACTGCCTTTATCCTTAATGGGAAGAACGGCGTGAGCAAGCCGGGGGCCTAAATCCCTGGCAGGATTGATGGCGTATCCGGTTAAACCTCCAAGGGACATACCGATGGAAACGATGATTCCAAGCACAAAAAAGTTACCTAATCCCGGAACCGCTCCTGTCTGTCCGATGCCTTTAATGGCAAATACAAGAACGAATGTTCCGATAATTTCACTTAACAGGTTGCGGCCGGTGTTGGGAATCGCAGGTGAAGTACAGAAAACACCTCGTTTCGTGGCCTGGCTCTCCGTTGCGTCAAGCTGATCCTTAAACAATAAGTAAACCAGGACGGCACCGGTAAATGCTCCTGCAAATTGTGCGATCACATATCCCGGAACAAGATCCCATGGAAGACTTCCGTCTGCCGCCAGGGCAATGGTAAGAGCCGGATTAAAATGGGCTCCGGAAGCTGCGCCGAAGATGAAAGCAGGTATCATAACCGCTAACCCCCATGCAAAGGAGACCTGGATGGAACCTCCACCCTTCATACCGGACTTATCCAGGTTAACATTGGCGACCACGCCATCTCCAAGCAAAATCAAAATCATAGTTCCTAAAAATTCTGCTATATACATTAACATACGTTTCCTCCCTGAAACTTTTATTTAGTTTTCTAATCTTCTTTTGCCCAATCAAAGGAATATTTCACAGCTCTGTTCCATCCATTGATCCTCTTGGTTCTTTCTTCCCCGCTGATAACAGGTTCAAAGGTCCTGTCGATGGCCCAGTTCTTTATAACATCTTCCTTGTTTTCCCAATATCCCACTGCCAGGCCTGCCAGATAGGCGGCACCCATAGCAGTAGTTTCCACACATTGAGGGCGGTTTACGGGTGCGTTTATGATATCTGCCTGCGTCTGCATGAGGTAGTTGTTGGCACTGGCTCCTCCGTCAACCTTTAAGGAGGCCAGTTCGATTCCAGAATCCGATCTCATTGCCTGAAGCACGTCATTGACCTGATAGGCCAGGGAATCCAGGGTGGCGCGGATGATGTGGCACTTGTTCACGCCCCGTGTAATTCCTACCACAGTGCCTCTGGCGTACTGATCCCAGTGGGGAGCCCCCAGTCCTGTAAATGCAGGAACGACGTAGCAGCCATTGGTGTCTTTTACCTTGCGGGCCATATATTCAGAATCCTGAGCGGAATCGATGAATTTCAGTTCGTCCCGAAGCCACTGGACGGCGGCTCCTGCTACGAAGATGGAGCCCTCCAGGGCATAATTCACTTTTCCATCCAGTCCCCAGGCAATGGTAGTTACCAGGCCGTTGCTGGAGAACACAGGCTTTTCACCGGTGTTCATCAGTAAGAAGCACCCGGTTCCATATGTATTTTTAGCTTCACCGGCGGTAAAACAGGTCTGCCCGAAAAGTGCTGCCTGCTGATCCCCTGCAGCGCCGCTGACCGGAATAGGACCGCCAAAGAACTGAGAGTCCGATTCTCCGTATATGCAGCTTGAGGGCTTTGCCTGAGGAAGCAGGGACTTTGGAATGTTAAGTTCTGCAAGAATTTCATCGTCCCATTCTAAGGTATTGATATTAAACATCATGGTCCGGGAGGCGTTGGAGTAATCCGTTACGTGAACCCGTCCCTTTGTCAGTTTCCAAATCAGCCATGTTTCTACGGTTCCGAATAAAAGTTCTCCTCTTTCAGCCCTTTCTCTTGCGCCCTCTACGTTGTCTAAGATCCATTTTAATTTGGTTCCTGAAAAATAGGCGTCAATGACCAGTCCGGTTTTGGAGCGGAAGGTGTCGACCAGTCCTTTTTCCTTTAAGGAATCACAGTATTCAGAAGTTCTGCGGCATTGCCACACGATTGCGTGATAGACGGGATCGCCTGTTGCCTTATCCCATACGATAGTAGTTTCTCTCTGGTTGGTGATTCCGATTGCAGAAATGTCTTCTGCAGAAGCACCTATTTTGGACATAGCCTCCACTGCAACCCCCAATTGCGTGGACCAAATCTCATTTGCATCGTGCTCCACCCAGCCGGGTTTTGGAAAATACTGTGTAAATTCCTTTTGAGCAACGCTGCAGATTTCCCCTTTTTCATTGAATAGGATACACCGGTTACTTGTTGTGCCCGCATCCAATGCCATTACATACTTTGCCATAAAAATTCTCCTTTTCCTTTTGTTTTTAATCATTATAGGAAAACCCTGGCGAAAAAAGAAGAATAGGAAAGTAAAGAATGAATTATGTAAGTAAGAAACGCAAGTCCATTTATTTTACTTACAAAATGTATTCAATACTTTCCAATGATTCCGCTCACTTCTGATATATGATAAATTATTATCAATGTAAGAGGTTGGGAGGTTTTATACAATGGTTTACAGCTATTATCCGGGCTGCACATTGAAGGCAAAGGCGAAGAAGCTGGACCGCTATGCCAGGGATTGTGCCCAAATATTTGAGATTGAGCTGGAAGAGATAGAAGACTGGCAATGCTGCGGAGGCGTCTACCCTGGGATGGCAGACGAACTGGCTACACGCCTTTCTCCTGTGCGCGCATTAAGAGAGGCCGGGGATAAAAAGCAGGATCTTGTGACTGTATGCTCTGCATGCCACCATGTGATAAAAAGAGTCAATGAGGATGTAAAGACCTCTGGAGAAATCAGGAGGAAGATCAACGCTTATCTGGAACCTGAGAATGGTTATGAAGGTGAGACAAAGGTGATCCACTACTTGGAACTGCTTCGCGACCGGATAGGCTTTGACCGGATCAGGGAAAAAGTAAAACAACCTCTTAATGGAAAGAAGATAGCTCCTTATTATGGCTGCCTGCTTTTAAGGCCTTATGTAGTAATGAATTTTGACGATCCGGAAAACCCGTCGGTTATGGAAGATTTTCTCCTTGCAATCGGTGCCGAACCGGTCCACTACGCTTTAAAAAACGAATGCTGCGGTGGATATGTGACCATGGAAGATGAGGAATTTGCTTCTGAAAAAAGTTCCTCTATTATGGAAGCAGCTATGGACCAGGGAGCACAAGGCATGATTACGGCCTGTCCCCTATGTAAATACAATCTGGAAAACGGCGGTCTGAAAAATGGCATTCCGGTCTACTATTTTACGGAACTTTTTGCAGAGGCTCTGGGAGTGAAAGAACAGGAGGAAGGAACGTGAGGGAAGAAATTTTAAGAATCAGCGGTGTGAATCCCTTAAAATGTATGAAATGCGGAAAATGTACAGCTTCCTGCCCTGCATTTGAAAAGATGGAATATCACCCTCATCAATTTGTGGAAATGGTTCAAAACAATCATATCACCCCTCTTTTGGAATCGGAATCCCAGTATTACTGTATGTCCTGTCTGGTCTGTGAGGAGCGGTGCCCCAGAGGGGTAAAGCCCCAGAAACTCATAGAAGCCGTCCAGGTTTTAAAGTTAAGGGCTTCGGAGGGCAACCGGCTGAAACCACAGGATGTGGCAAACCGGCTGGATCCTTCGCTTCCTCAGCAGGCCCTTATGGCGGCTTTCAGAAAGTACAGCAGGTGACAAAAGAAAGGAAGGGATGAATTTGCAGAAAATAGGAGTTTTTGTCTGTTGGTGCGGAAGCAACATTGCGGCTACTGTGGATGTAAGTAAGGTTTCAGGAGCCGTTAAAGAAGAACCAGACGTTGTTTTTGGATCTGATTATTCCTACATGTGCTCGGAAGCCGGCCAGTTAATGATCCAAAACGTCATAAAGGAAAAAGGACTGACTGGAATTGTGGTGTGCTCCTGCTCCCCGCGCATGCATGAAGCCACGTTCCGCAAAGCTGCACAGGCTGCGGGTCTGAATCCTTACATGGTGGAAATCGCCAATATCAGGGAGCAATGCTCCTGGATCCATAAAGATAAAGAAGAAGGAACGAAAAAAGCAATTCTCTTAGCAAAGGCGGCAATTGCCAAGGTCCGGTTTAACGAACCGCTGACATCGGGAGAGACCCCGGTGACAAAGCGGGCTCTGGTGATCGGAGGAGGAATTGCAGGAATCCAGACGGCTCTTGATATTGCGGATGCAGGATTTGAAGTTGACATTGTAGAGAAATCACCGACCATAGGCGGAAAAATGGCTCAGCTTGATAAGACGTTTCCCACATTGGACTGTGCGGCCTGTATCCTCACGCCTAAGATGGTGGACGCAGCAGCTCACGAGAAGATCCGTTTGTTTACCTACAGTGAAGTGGAGAAAGTAAAAGGATTTGTGGGAAATTTCACCGTTGATATCCGAAAAAAAGCCAGAAGCATACTGGAAGAGAAATGCACGGGCTGCGGAGCGTGTACGGAAAAGTGCCCTTCCAGAAAAACAGGAAACGAATTTAATGAAAGGCTGGATAACCGGACTGCCATTTATATTCCTTTTGCCCAGGCAATCCCCAATATACCGTCCATTGACAGGGAAGCCTGCATTCATTTTAAAACCGGCAAATGCGGCATATGCCAAAAGACCTGTGGCGTGGGAGCCATTGACTTTGAGCAGCAGGATGAGGTGATCACCAGGAAGTACGGAGCCATTGTAGCTGCCACAGGGTTTCAGCCCATCTCCCTGGAACGGTTTGACGAATTCCAGTATTCCAAAAGTCCCGACGTCATCACTTCCTTAGAACTGGAACGGCTGATGAATGCCGCCGGCCCAACAAATGGAGAACTGGTAAAGCCATCCAACCGTAAACATCCAAGCGATATGGTATTTGTCCAGTGCGTCGGATCCCGGGGGGAATCCTGCAGGGAGAAGAGTTACTGCTCCAAGATCTGCTGCATGTATACGGCCAAACACGCCATGATGATCCGTGATAAATATCCGGATATCAATGTTCATGTATTTTACATTGACGTACGCACACCGGGAAAGAATTTTGACGAATTTTACCGTAGGGCAGTGGAAGATTACGGCGTTGATTACCGGAAGGGAATGGTGGGAAAGGTCATGGAGCAAAAGGACGGTAAGCTGTTAGTACAGGCATCCGACTTACTGACCGGAGAACAGCTTCTGTTACATACGGATATGGTGGTATTGGCAACGGCCATAGAGCCGGATAAATCAGCCAGGGCTCTGGCTACGATGCTCACAGCCAGCATGGACACCAATGACTTTTTTGCGGAGGCCCATCCAAAGCTGCGGCCCGTGGAAAGTCCCACTGCAGGAATATTCTTATCAGGAACCTGTCAGGGTCCCAAAGATATTCCGGAGACAGTGGCCCAGGCAGGAGCTGCCGCAGCTAAGGTCATCGGACTATTAAGCAAGAAGAAGCTCTTAAATAACCCTCAGGTAGCCAAGGCAGAGGAACGTTTGTGCAGCGGGTGTTCGGGCTGTTTAAAAGTCTGTCCTTACGGAGCGATTGACTACGAAGTGAGAGAAGTCTGGGATCATGGAGTTAAGCAAATGCGGAGGGTAGCTGTGGTAAACGAGGCGGTATGCCAAGGCTGCGGAGCATGTACGGTGACCTGCCCATCCGGAGCCATGGACTTAAAGGGATTTTCTGCAAAACAGATTATGGCGGAGGTAGATGCGATATGCAGATAGAAGATAACAGCAACAAGGAGTTCCGGCCTCTCATCCTGGCTTTTTGCTGCAACTGGTGCAGCTATGCAGGGGCCGATCTGGCGGGATCCAGCCGCTCTTCCTATCCGGCAGAAGTAAAGATTATCCGGGTTCCCTGTTCCTGCAGGGTAAATCCCTTATTCCTTTTAAGAGCCTTTGAAAAGGGGGCAGATGGTGTGATCTTAGCCGGCTGCCATCCAGGTGACTGCCATTATTCCACAGGCAATTACTATACCAGAAGAAGGATGGCCCTTTTGTTTGACATGTTGGACTACCTGGGTATCGAAAGGGAAAGAACCAGGGTGGAATGGATTTCCGCAGCAGAGGGTGCCAAGTTCTCTGCGACCATGAATGCCTTCACCCAGACGATAAAAGAACTGGGTCCAAACAGAAAGCTGAGGGATTTACGATGCATGCCATAGAAAAGACCATAAAAGAAACGTGTAAAAAGCTCTGGGATAATGGAGAGGTAAACCGGATTCTGGCATGGGAAAAAGGACTCTTTGACTATGACGCGGCTCCCGCCCTGTTCCGGAGCCGGGAACGTATTTCCCGTCTTGTTTACAATGAGCACTGCGGTGTAAATTTAAGCAAATTCCTGATAAAAGAAATGGAAAAGGAAGGAAAGGTACTGGTCCTTTTAAAGCCCTGCGATACCTATGGATTTAACCAGCTTTTATCGGAGAATCGCATAAACCGGGAAAAGGTTTACATTCTGGGCGTTCCCTGCGGAGGAATGAGGGATGAAAAGGGCCTTCTCTTTAAATGCCTTTCCTGTAAGGGCAATGATTTCAAAGCCTCCGACCAGATCATAGAATCGGATCTTTCCGTTCCGTCCCCGGTCCCTTCCGGGGAAGAAGAGAAATTAAACAAGATGACTGCAGAAGAACGTTTTGCTTTTTGGCGCGGACAGCTTTCCAAATGCATCCGCTGCAATGCCTGCCGCAACGTATGTCCTGCCTGCAGCTGTATCAAATGTGTGTTTGACAACCGGGATTCCGGGATAGAGACCAAGGCCAATTCTGATGCTTTTGAGGAAAATCTGTTTCATATCATAAGAGCCTTCCACGTGGCGGGAAGGTGCACGGACTGCGGGGAATGCAGCCGGGTCTGTCCCCAGAACATTCCTCTCTATTTGCTTAACCGGAAAATGATTGAGGAGATGAATGAACGGTACGGAACCTATCAGGCAGGAGAAAATCCCGAAGCTAAGTCTCCCTTAACGGAGTTTAAGGAGTCTGATCCGGAAGTTTCGGCCGAACACGGGAAAGGCGGTGTATCTTCATGTTAAAAATGCCATTAAAATGTCTTGATGCGCTTTTTTTGGAACTTTCAAAGGAGCACCAGGTTTATGCTCCCATGGAAAAGGCGGGGAGTGTCTCCTTCTATCCATGGAAAGAGGGAGATACCGTATGTTTTGATACTCTTTTAACAGATCATTCACCTAAATCCTTTTTCTTTCCACAGTCGGAAACGTTATACCGTGCCCGGAGAGAAGAGGGAAGTCTTTCCATTGTTCCCGAAGAGGCGGAGGAAATCAGCTCTGTTTATTTTGGTGTAAGAGCCTGCGACCGGAGAAGCTTTGAGATCCTGGACCGGGTATTTCTAAGCACGCCCTGTGATTCCTGCTATGAGTCCAAAAGAAGGAATGGATATGTGGTAACACTGGCCTGTGAGAATCCGGAAGATACCTGTTTTTGCCAAATCTTTGGCATCGATCCTGCCTGGCCGGGAGGAGATGTGTCCGTCTGGATCGCAGACGGAGACCTTTACTGGAAAAGCCTGACCGAAAAGGGAGAAGCATTAACGGAATTAGTCGAAGGGTTGTTTGAGGCGGGAGACCGCGAAAAGGCAGAGGAGGAGAAAGCAAAGATCCGAAAGAAGCTGGAAGCTCTGCCTCTTAAGGATTTAAGTCTTGGCCGGTTTGAACATCCGGATTCCGCTATGGATTTATTTGAGTCAGAACAATGGGAAACCTTATCCGACACCTGCCTCGGCTGCGGGATCTGCACGTTTCTATGCCCCACCTGCCAGTGCTATGATATATGCGACTATGACACAGGCCATGAAATCAGGAAGTTCCGCTGCTGGGATTCCTGCATGTATCCAGGTTTTACGGAGATGTCCCATGGGAATAACAGAAACAGCCAAATGCAGCGGTTCCGTCAGAGATTCATGCATAAGCTGGTATATTTTCCGGAAAACAACGGCGGAGTATATTCCTGTGTGGGTTGCGGAAGGTGTCTGCGCAAATGTCCGTCTTCCTTAAATATTGTCAGGGTGATAAAAGCGATAGGAGAGTCAGATGCCGAAGGAGGAAACGATGAGTAACAGAACCAATGTATTGATTCCGGGGATCGGCGTGATTACAGATGTAAGAAGGGATACACCGGACGTGAAAACCTTCCGTGTAAATGGGGTGGAGGGCAGAAAACCCTTTGAACATATGCCAGGTCAATGTGCCATGCTATCGATTCCTGGAGTTGGGGAAGCCATGTTTTCCATCACTTCTTCACCCACCAACCGGGATTACATGGAGTTTTCCATTAAAAAATGCGGCTGCCTCACCGACTGGCTTCACCAGATGGAAAAGGGTCAGGAAATAGCCTTGCGTGGACCTTATGGCAATTATTTTCCCGTTGATACGGAGTTAAAAGGTAAGAACCTGCTCTTTATCGCCGGAGGGATCGGAATCGCACCTTTGCGGTCTGTGATTCATTACGTCATTGATAACCGGGGGGATTACGGCCTGGTGGATATTGTTTATGGAGCCCGTTCGGCAGAGGACCTGGTGGATTTGGAAGAAATGAGGAAAGAATGGTCAAACGTGGAAGGCTTCTGTGTACATCTGACCATCGACCGGGCGGAGGAAGGCTGGGATGGGAATGTGGCCTTTGTGCCTGATTATGTCAGGGAACTGAAATTCTCAAATGACAGAACCGCTCTGGTCTGCGGCCCGCCTGTAATGATAAAATATGTGCTTCAGGCACTGGAAGAAATGGGATTTGCCGGTACAGAAATCTATACGACCATGGAACTTAAGATGAAATGCGGAGTGGGTAAATGCGGACGCTGCAACATAGGCTCTAAGTACGTCTGCAAGGATGGACCGGTGTTCCGTTATGATGAATTGGGCGTCCTGCCCTCTGAATATTAGGAGGTTGACCAATGAATGACATGATTACTGTTTATCTGTTCGGTAAAAAATACACAGTTCCGTCCAATTTAACCATAATGGGAGCAATGGAGTACGCAGGGTACCAGCTTGTGCGGGGCTGCGGCTGCAGATGCGGCTTCTGCGGAGCCTGTGCCACGATTTACCGAATCAAGGGAGACAGGGAATTAAAGACCTGTCTGGCCTGCCAGACCCAGGTCCGGGAAAATATGTATGTAGCCACTCTTCCCTTTTTTCCTCTGGTAAAAGAGGTTTATGACATAAATAAGGTTCCGGTCAATGAACAGGTCATGATGGAGCTGTATCCGGAAATCTACAAGTGCATCGGGTGTGCGGCCTGTACCAAGAGCTGCCCCCAGGGCCTGGACACCATGCAGTACATTGCATATGCGCAGAGAGGAGAATTAGAAAAATGTGCCGAGGAGTCCTTTGACTGTGTGATGTGCGGAATCTGTTCTTCCAGATGCCCGGCCGGGATTTCCCATCCCCAGGTAGGTCTTTTAGCCAGACGGATCACCGGAAAATATCTGGCTCCGGAAGCAAGGCACTTAACCAACCGGGTAAGAGAGGTAGAGGCCGGTGATTTTACGGAGCTGATTGAAGCGATCATGGCAAAACCCCTGGAAGAACTGAAGAACCTTTATAATACCAGGGAAATCGAAAAGTAGGAGGAATAGACATGTTTACAGCCAAGATGATGGATTCCGTAAAAAAGGTCGAGGCCACCAGAAAAGAGCGGATGGAGACAGAGCCCAGGAGAATGACGGCTGAGGAAAAGGAAAAGCTGTTAAAAGCCTATCATCCGGATTATAAAGAGGAAGAGTTTGTCATACTGAAGGCAGGCCCCAATAAGGGAGAAAAGGTGCCCAGGGAATTGGGAGTCCTTTTGCAGGCCAGGAGCCGGATCAAAGACACTGACGTGGATTTATCATCTCCGGATTTCGATACGGACGTTCTGATCATCGGAGGAGGGGGAGCAGGCTGTGCAGCTGCCATTGAGGCTTCCAAGGCAGGGGCAGAGGTATTGATCGTCACGAAGCTCCGTCTGGGGGATGCCAACACCATGATGGCGGAAGGCGGGATTCAGGCTGCAGACAAAGAGAATGATTCCCCCCAGATCCATTACTTAGACGCCTTGGGCGGGGGACATTTTGCCAACCGGCCCCAGCTTTTGAAAAAACTGGTTATGGAAGCTCCGGGGGCCCTTAAATGGTTAAATGATCTGGGGGTGATGTTTGACAAGGACAAAGACGGGAACATGATAACCACCCACGGCGGCGGCACTTCCAGAAAGCGGATGCACGCTGCGGCTGACTATACGGGTGCGGAAATCATGAGGGTGCTTCGGGATGAAGTGCTAAACCTCCCGATTTCCGTGACGGATTATACCTCCGCCATTGAACTCATTTTAGATGAGGAGGGAAAAGCGGCAGGAGCAGTCCTTATGAATATGGAAACTGGAGAGCTTCTGACAGCCTGGGCTAAAACTGTAATCCTGGCCACAGGGGGAGCCGGACGGCTACACTATCAGGGATTTCCTACCTCCAACCACTACGGAGCCACGGCTGACGGCCTGGTTTTGGCTTACCGGGCAGGGGCAAAGCTTCTCTATCAGGACACCCTTCAGTACCATCCTACGGGGGTTGCCTTTCCGGAACAGATTTATGGGGCTCTGGTCACGGAAAAGGTCCGTTCATTAGGCGCCATGCTGGTTAATGCCGGAGGAGAGGCTTTCATGCACCCATTGGAGACCAGAGATGTGTCCGCCGCCTCCATTATCAGAGAGTGTGCAAACGGGAAAGGGGTTGTCACTCCTCTTGGGAAGGGGATCTGGCTGGATACTCCCATGATCGACTTGATTCATGGGAAAGGAACCCTGGAAAAGCGTCTTCCCGGAATGCTGCGAATGTATTTAAAATACGAAATAGATATGAGAAAAACACCTATATTGATCTATCCTACCCTCCACTACCAAAACGGCGGAATCGAGATCGGAGCGGATTGCCAGAGCACCATAGAGAACTTATATGTGGCAGGAGAAGCGGTGGGAGGGATTCACGGCAGGAACCGTCTGATGGGGAATTCTCTTCTGGATATTATTGTTTTTGGCCGCAATGCCGGAATATCTGCGGCCAGTCGCGTGAAAGACGTACATACAGGGAAGCTGACTTTGTCACATATAAGAGAGATGGAAAAGGAGTGCCAAAGGGCCGGCATTGTTACGGATAAAATTTCCCCGCTGCTTTTGCCAAAGTATGCCAGAACAGCGGGGCAGCTATAAGGAGGAGGAAGCCCCCTGCGGGTATACCTGTATGCCCTCGGGATTCGCGCTTTAGAGGGGCGCTTACCCTGGGGCAGGCTCTGCCCGAAGAGCGTGGGCAAGAAGGAGGAAAATATGAGAGAAATATCAGTAAAGACATTGATCGACGTAGTAGAAAAGCTGTGCATTGATGCAAATCAGTACTTACCGGAAGACGTGAAGAAGGCGATCAAAACCTGCCGCGCCTGTGAGGACTGGGACATTGCCGCCGGGGTTCTTGATAATATTATCGAGAACTTTGAAATCGCAGAAAGGGAAGATGTTCCCATCTGTCAGGATACGGGCATGGCCTGCGTGTTTCTGGAGATCGGCCAGGATGTCCACTTTGTTGACGGGGACTTGAACGAAGCAATCAATGAAGGCGTGCGCAGAGGCTACGAAAAGGGATTTTTAAGAAAATCCGTCGTAAAAGACCCGGTAAGACGAGGAAATACGGGGGATAACACTCCGGCTTTAATCTATACGGAAATCGTTCCGGGAGACCAGGTGAAAATTACGGTAGGTCCCAAGGGCTTTGGAAGCGAGAACATGAGTGCACTCCGCATGTTCAAGCCTTCTGCAGGACTCCAGGGAATTAAGGATTTTATTCTGGAAACCGTATCCGCCGCAGGTCCCAATCCCTGTCCTCCCATCGTAGTGGGGGTAGGGATAGGAGGCAGCTTTGACAAGGCAGCTCTCTTGGCGAAAAAGGCTTTGATGAGAGATTTGGATTCCTCCCATCCGGATCCTTACTATGCAGATCTGGAAAAGGAGATGCTGGAAAAGATCAACCTTCTGGGAATCGGCCCTCAGGGCTTTGGCGGTAAGACCACTGCCATTGGGGTAAACATTGAAACCATGCCTACCCATATCGCGGGCATGCCCTGTGCCATCAATATCAACTGTCATGTGACACGCCATAAAACGGAAGTAGTCTGAATGTCTTAGAAAGACTCAAACGGTGAAAGACGCACGCCGCTTTTCCTTACTTTTTCGTGCCGCAGGCGTCAGCGGCGGATTGGAGATAAAAATGATAAAGCATATTACACTGCCTTTGACAAGAGAATTGTCTAAAACCCTTCACGCAGGAGATACGGTTTATCTGACCGGTGATATCTACACTTCCAGGGATGCTGGGCATAAGCGTATGTGTGAGACTCTGGCAAAAGGGGAAAAACTGCCCTTTGATCCCATGGATGCCACGATTTACTACGTAGGCCCCACGCCTGCAAAGCCGGGCCAGGTAATCGGGTCTGCAGGACCTACTACCAGCGGCCGTATGGACGCCTATGCTCCCACAATGATGTCTGTAGGAGCCAGGGGAATGATCGGAAAAGGAGCCAGGCAGCCGGATGTGGTGGAAGCCATAAAGAAGTATGACGGTGTTTACTTTGGCGCCATCGGGGGAGCAGGAGCACTGCTTGCCAAATGCATCAAAAAGCTGGAACCCATCGCTTATGAGGATTTGGGAGCAGAAGCTTTGTGCAGACTTTATGTAGAAGAAATGCCTTTGGTGGTCGTTATCGACTGTGAAGGAAATAATCTCTACGAAGAGGGGAAGAATGCTTATTTAAAGTCAAGAAAGTAATAGAAGTGACATGCAGCAACCGTAGATGAAAAAGCAGAGGTTTCCGTCATATTGAAACCAATGTTTTTAATAAATTTAAAAATTACAGGAGGTAATTATGGGAACCAAAACAAACATTGTGGATTGGAAGACAATTACGGATTTTGTAGTGGATGCATTTAAGGGGTATGGGATTCCGGAAGAAGATGCGAAAGTCTGTGCGGATGTATTGCTGGAGTCTGACAAGAGGGGAATTGAATCTCATGGGGTAAACCGCTTTAAACCCATTTATCTGGACCGTATCAAAGCAGGTATCCAGAACCCGGTGACAAATTTTGAGATAGTAAAGGAAACAAAAACCACGGCAGTAGTGGACGGCCATGACGGCATGGGCCAGGTAATCGGCGTAAAATCCATGAATATGGCCATCGAGAAAGCCAAAGAATATGGCATGGGCATGGTGGTTGCCCGCAATTCCACCCACTACGGCATTGCAGGCTATTATGCGACAATGGCTTCACAGGCAGGCTGTATCGGAATTACAGGAACCAACGCAAGGCCGTCCATTGCTCCTACCTTTGGCGTGGAAAATATGCTGGGAACGAATCCTCTTACCTTTGGTATGCCTACGGATGAGGAATTCCCCTTTGTGCTGGACTGTGCGACTTCCATTACCCAGAGAGGCAGGA
This sequence comes from [Clostridium] celerecrescens 18A, assembly GCF_002797975.1. Lineage (NCBI taxonomy): Bacteria > Bacillati > Bacillota > Clostridia > Lachnospirales > Lachnospiraceae > Lacrimispora > Lacrimispora celerecrescens. Next base: position 340,917 of record NZ_PGET01000001.1, read on the forward strand.
TCGAATACTATTCCCGCATCGGCAAGTCCACTCCTTCCGGTATGGTAATCGGACGGGACGGTCAGCCCCAGACGGATTCAGACCAGATTCTTTCTGACTTAAATACGGGAAAAGCGGCCCTTGCACCTTTAGGCGGAATCGGTGAAGAACTGGCAGGCTACAAGGGATATGGCTATGCCACTGTAGTTGAAATTCTTTCCGCAGCTTTGCAGCAGGGAAATTTCTTAAGAGCCTTAACCGGCATCGGGGAACAGGGAGAAAAGATTCCCTTCCACTTAGGCCACTTCTTCATTGCCATTGATACGGAAGCCTTTATGGGCCTGGATTCCTTTAAAAAGACATGCGGCGATATTCTACGGGATCTTAGAGGTTCTGTCAAAGCTCCTGGGGAAGACCACATTTATACGGCAGGTGAGAAGGAGTATCTGGTATGGCAGGAACGCAAAAACAGCGGTGTACCGATCAATGATGCAGTTCAGAAAGAGCTTATTAAGATCAGGGATGAATTGGGACTAAGCCAGTACCGGTTCCCATTTGAATAAAGTATTGCCATTAGATTATTTGTCCTCTTCCAGACAGACGAGTGTAATAATAACCCCGTTTGTCTGAAAGGGGGCATTTTTGCTTGGATCTATGGGCCCTTTTAATGTCTGGTTGCTCTTTTCTGTCTTCCTATGATAGAATAGGTAAGAGTTTTTATGAAATGATTTTAACAATAAGAAGGCTGGAAAAATGATGTATTGTATGAGTGTAAGCCATAAAAAGGCTTCTGTGAATATCCGGGAGCGGTTCGCCTTTCATGAAAATGAGAAGACGGAGTTTATAGAACGGCTTATGAAGAAGGAAGCGGTGACCGGTGTAGTTGTACTATGTACCTGTAACCGCAGTGAGATTTATGTTTCAGGAACAAAGCAGGCAATTGGGGAACTGCAGCGGGAGGCTGCTGATTTTAAAGGAATCCGTCTGGAAGAACTGCTGAAATATCTAAATATCTATAGCGGGGAAAGCGCCATCGGGCACCTGTTTAAGGTAGCCTGCGGATTTGATTCCATGGTTTTGGGAGAAGATGAAATTTTAGGTCAGGTAAAGAATGCCTATGAGATTTCCAGGGACCAGGGTGCGGTGGATTACGAAATGAATGTGCTGTTCCAGAGGGCGTTTGCCTGTGCCAAACGGATCAAGACGGATACCAATTTATCCAGAACGCCCCTCTCCGTTGCAACACTTGTGGCAAATGAGGTGTTCCGCTTTGAAAAAGAGGGCGGTGATAAGAATGTGATGGTGATCGGCATGACCGGTAAGATGGGGAATACTATAACAAAAAACATTTTAAGCAAGCCTGGAATCCATGTCACCGGCACGGTCAGAAGCCATAAATCCGATCTGTCTGTGGAGGTAAAGGGGGACAGGGTGAAGGTGGTGGATTACAGGGACCGCTATCAGTACATGGACGAGATGGACATTGTTATCAGTGCGACTTCGGGCCCTCATTACACCGTAACCTGTGAAGAACTGTCAGAGCAAGTGACACCGGGGAAAAAACGGCTGTTCATGGATGTGGCCGTTCCTGTGGACATGGACCCTGAGATTGAGGAAATGGTTGGGCTGACTCTTTATAACATCGACTATTTTGAAACACTTTCAAAAAACAACACAGAAATAAAATTAAAGGAATTGGACCGGGCAAACGTGATCATGGAAGAGGACTTAGATGGGGCCATCAAGGAGGTGGTATTCCATCCATACATACGGAGAATGGAAGAACTTAAGGAAGCATTTGCGGGAAAACGTCTGGATACCCTTCTCTTTGAGGTCAGGGACCATGTTTCCAGTGAAGAATTAAAGGTGGTACTTAAAACCCTGGATGGCCTGGAGCGCTGGATTAAGGAGGGATGACCGTGGCTTATTTCCCATTTTTTGTTGATATTGAGGGGAAAAGATGCCTGATCGCAGGCGGAGGAAGGGTTGCCTGCCGCAAGGCTCTGACACTCATGGATTACGGCCCGGATATAATCGTTGTGGCCCAGCAAGTAAATCCCGAGATGGAACGGCTGATAAAATTTTCCGGCTCTTATTAACGATGGAGAGATCACGGTGGGGATCTCCACAGGAGGAAGCTCTCCGGCCCTTGCCCGATATTTAAAAGAAACGCTTAAAGAAGCCATTCCTGGGGGGCTTGGCGGCCTGGCAAGGCAGCTTGGTTCATTAATCCGACAGGGAGATTACACCAGAGAACAGGCAGATGAACTGATAGAAAGGAAACTGGCGGAGCATGAAAAGTAATACCATTCGCATTGGAACAAGAAGAAGCGCTTTGGCCGTAGCCCAGGCAAATCTGGTAGCAGATGCTCTTAAAAAGGCAGGTAACGGCTTATCGGCAGAACTGGTGTTAAAGCAGACGGAAGGGGACCGGATTCTTGATAAACCGCTTTTGGAATTTGGAGGAAAGGGCGTATTTGTGACGGAATTTGAGCAGGCTCTTTTGCGGGGGGAGATTGATTTCGCAGTCCACAGCGCCAAGGATTTGCCCATGGAGCTGGAAGAAGGGCTGGGAATTGTGGCAGTTTTGGAGCGGGGAGATCCCAGGGATGTTCTGGTGACCCCTGCTTTAAGTGACCTTTCCGGAAAAAAGGAAATCATAATCGGAACCTCCAGCTTAAGAAGGAAGATCCAGATAGAGGAGATTGGAGCGGCCATATGGCCGGGGGCTTTGGTTCGCTGTGAGAATTTAAGGGGAAATGTACAGACCAGACTTTCAAAACTCATGGAAGGCTCTTATGATGGTATCCTATTGGCGGCTGCCGGATTAAAGCGGCTGGGACTTTGGGAAGACAGCCGGTATCATTACCATTGTTTTGATTGTGAGACCTTTATTCCGGCTGGAGGCCAGGGAATACTGGCGGTGGAAGGGCGGCTGGATTCCGGGCTTGAGGCGGTGGTTAAGTCTATTGAGGATGAAGAAGCCAGAATGTGCCTGTCCTTAGAACGGAAAATTTTAAGGCATTTAAATGCCGGCTGTCATGAACCCATAGGCGTGTATTCCAGACTGGGAGACGGGGATATGGAGGTTCTTGGAATCAGCAGAAGAGGGGAAGAAATCAAGCGGATCCATCTTTGGGGAGGAATCTGGGAGCTTGACAGGCTGGCGCAGCTGGCCGCTGATGGTCTTGCGTAATAAGGAGGATGCTATGAAGGAAACAGGAGTCGTCTATCTGGTAGGAGCCGGTCCAGGAGATCCGGGGCTTATTACGGAAAAAGGGTTGTCAAGGCTGCGGATATGTGACGCGGTGGTTTATGATTCCCTTCTTTCACCCCGCCTTCTTGAAGAGGTACCTGACCAAAGCCGGAAGATTTATGTAGGAAAGCGCGCCGGGCATCATTCCATGAAGCAGGAGGAAATTAATCAGCTTCTGGTAGAACTGGCAAGGGAAGGTCTTACAGTTGTAAGGCTAAAGGGCGGTGATCCCTTTGTATTTGGACGGGGTGGAGAAGAGATCATGGCTCTTTCTGAAGCAGGGATCCCTTATGAGGTGGTTTCGGGAGTTACCTCCGCGGTCGCCGCACTTGCAAGTGCCGGGATCCCGGTGACCCACCGGGCGCTCAGCAGAAGCTTTCATGTCATGACCGGGCACACACTCTCATCAGAAGGAACGCTTCCTCCTGATTTTGATGAATTTGCCAGACTTTCCGGCACATTGGTCTTTCTTATGGGACTTGGAAACTTATCCCTCATCGTAAAGGGCCTTTTAAACCATGGTAAACCAGGAAAGACACCTGCTGCAGTCATTCAAAACGGAACTCTTCCCGGAGAGAGAACCATCCGCGGAACCATAGAGAATATTGAGGAGAAGGTGCTGGCGGCTGGAATAGAAAGTCCTGCTATCATTGTGGTGGGAGAGGTGGCTTCCCTTGATTTTTCTTCTACGTTAAAACAGCCCCTTGAGGGGTGCCGGATTGGAGTAACAGGAACAGACTCTTTTACGGGAAGACTGAGAAAACAGCTGGAATCTCTTGGAGGAGCTTCGGAATGCATCCTGAGTCTTTTGGTAGAGTCCTGCCGAAAGGGAGCAGAAATGAAGAAAGCATATGAAAAGCTGCCGTCCTACACCTGGATCATATTTACCAGCGCCAATGGAGTAAGAGAATTTTTCCATGGACTTTTGGAATGGGGGTATGATTTCCGGTCGGTGGGTCATGTAAAATTTGCCGCTGTCGGAAGGGGGACGGCCGATGAACTGCTGCGGTACGGCTTTTTATCGGATTACATACCAGAGAAATATCAGGTACAGGATCTGGCGGCAGGCTTAAAGGGCTTGATTACCGGGGAGGACAGGCTTTTGATCCCCAGATCCTCAGGCGGTTCTAAGGAACTGAATGAGATTCTTGATGAAACCGGTGTCCCTTATGATGACATCGTGCTCTATGATGTGGCCCTGGCATGCCTGGAGACGGAAAAAAGAGCGGAAGCCTTAAAGAATTTGGACTATCTGACCTTTTCAAGTGCTTCCGGTGTAGAGGCTTTTTTCCGGGAGGCAGATAAGGAAATAAAGGAAGCCCTGGCAGGCCTTAAAGTGGTCAGCATAGGGGACATAACAGCAAAAGCCCTTATTGGGCATGGGAGAAAGGCAGATATCATTGCCGGGGTTTACAGCATCCAGGGGTTAACGGAAGCCATTTGCCGGGATTGGAAATAGGAATAGGAGATGATTCATTGGATCAATCAATAAAGAATGTGGAAATGAAGAATAGGGATCGTTTTTTAGGATTTGTGGATGTCTATGATCAGGCAAGGCCGGAAATGCCAGAATATCCGATCAGGATCATAACAAGATACTTAAATAAAAAAGCAGATCTGGTAGTTGACCTAGGCTGCGGTTCGGGCTTATAAGCCAAAGCGGACTCCAAAGCATCTTCAAACATAAACCAGATTTAATTAAGAGTGCTCTGGATGAATACATTGAGACGATACAGTGTTTATTCGCCGGTGAGACGATGGAAGCGGACTTCTGTTATCGTATGCGTCTGGGTATTAAATGATCAATTTAGCAATAAACGGAAGCTATCTTAGGATTGAAAAGGAGTCAGTTAGAATGAAAATAGAAGAATCAAAGACATTATTTGAAAAATCAAGGGAGTATTTTCCGGGTGGGGTCAACAGCCCCGTCCGTGCTTTTGGCTCCGTGGGAGGAGTACCGGTCTTTGTAACACATGCGTCAGGCTCTCATATTTACGATGAGGATGGAAATGAATACATTGATTACGTGAATTCATGGGGCCCATCCATTCTTGGGCATGCCTGCGGGCCAGTGGTGGAAGCGGTGAGAGAGGCATGTCTTGACGGCCTGTCATTTGGCGCGCCTACCAGAAAGGAACTGGTTCTGGGAACACTTATCAGGGAGTGTATGCCTTCCATGGAGATGATGCGTATGGTAAGCTCCGGAACAGAAGCGGTCATGAGTGCGATCCGCGCAGCGAGAGGCTATACAGGAAGGGATAAGATCGTTAAGTTTATTGGCTGCTATCATGGACATTCCGACGGACTTTTGGTTAAGGCTGGTTCCTGAGCTCTGACAGAATCTGCACCGGACAGTGCAGGTGTACCGGCCTCCTATACCCAGCACACGTTGTTAGCCAGATATAATGATGAGGATTCTGTCAAAAAGCTGTTTTCGGAATTTCCCGATGAGATCGGGGCACTAGTGGTGGAGCCAGTGGCAGCCAATATGGGGCTTGTTCCGCCAAAACCCGGTTTTCTGGAATTTTTAAGGGAAATCACGGCAAAGTATGGAGCGGTTCTCATCTTTGATGAGGTCATTACCGGATTCCGCATGGGAATTGGAGGTGCACAGGGCTATTACGGTGTTGTTCCTGATATGACAGCCCTTGGAAAGATCGCAGGCGGAGGTATGCCGATGGGAGTGTATGGGGGAAGAAAGGAGATCATGGAGGTGGTCTCTCCTTTGGGGAAGGTTTACCAGGCAGGAACCCTTTCCGGCAATCCCATTGCAACGACAGCTGGAATTGCGACCATCAGGACCCTGATGGAGCAGCCTGGAATTTATCCATCTATGGAAGAAAAGGCAGGAAAGCTTGTAAAAACTTTGAGGGAAACGCTTCCGGAAACCTGGGTAAATCAGGCAGGCTCTCTTTTTAGCGTATTTTTTACAAAAGATCAGGTAATGGATTTTGATACAGCTCTGGCTTCGGATACGGTCAAGTATGGAACCTATTTTCATTATCTTTTGGAGCATGGCATTTACACAGCTCCATCCCAGTTTGAAATTTTGTTTCTTTCTGCGGCACATACGGATGAGGATATTGAAAAAACCTGCAGCATCATAAAGGAAGCAGCAGGAATTATTTCTTAAGAACGGTAAATAAGCTTTGGAATCGCTGGGTAACAGCAGTTCCAAAGCTTTTTCAAATTTTTAGGGAATAACCGTGCATTTTGCCATATAGATTCTAAAAGTTACATAAATTGTATTAACATTTTCCGCAATCTCTTGATAAATAGCTTGATTTGGTATATTTTAATCTCATAGGAGGCTGAATGTATGGACTATTTAGTTGTATATACAAGTAATACTGGAAATACCCAGAAGGTAGCCATGAAAATTTTTAAAACCCTTCCTGGAAAATCCAAGGATATTGTCAGTCTGGAGGAACTTCATGGAGAAGAAGCGGATACGTATTTTGTAGGTTTCTGGAATAACCGGGGAACCTGTAAAACAGAAGTGCTTGACTTTCTTTCGGATCTCCATGGCAAACGGGTTGCCTTGTTTGGAACCTGCGGGCTTTCCGGTAATAAAGAATATTTTAAACAGGTAGAAAAGCAGGTGGCTGTATTCCTGCCTGATGATAATGAATATCTTGGCTGTTTTATGTGCGGAGGAAAGATGGCTCCCCAGATTTTAGAAAAATACAGGCAAATGCAGGCGATTCACGACACTCCTCAGATCAGGGCCATGATATCCGCATATGAGGATGGGATGCTGCATCCCAACGAACAGGATTTTAAGGATGCGGAAGAATTTGTAAAATCGCTCCTTAAGGAGTAACAAAAGAGAAGGAGGAGTATTATGGGTTTGAAAGATGATAATACACAAAAAAATCAGAAAAAACCGTTTATTTTTTATTATATCATTGTTTTATTAGTCATGATATTGTTTAATGCACTGACGGTTCCATGGATCCAGTCCAAATCCGTGACTGAGGTTCCATACAGCACCTTTCTGGAGATGGTGGACCAGGGGAAAGTCCAGGCAGTTGCAAAAACAGAAACAGAGATCCAGTTTAAATCCGATACCGGAAAGAAGGACTGGGAAGGCAAGCCGGTGTACGATGTATATAAGACCGGACTGTGGCCGGATGATACCCTTACCGAAAGGCTGTTAGCCCATGACGTTTCCTTTGAAAAGGCGATTGTAGAGCAGATGTCCCCCTTACTTTCCATTTTGCTCACCTGGATCATTCCCATTCTGATCTTTGTGTTCCTGGGGAATTTTTTATCCGGGCAGATACAAAAGAAGATGGGCGGCGGCAATGCCATGACCTTTGGAAAATCTAATCCGAAAATCTATGCGGAATCCGAGACCGGAAAGACCTTCCGGGATGTGGCGGGCCAGGAGGAGGCAAAGGAAGCTTTAAAGGAGATTGTGGATTTTCTTCATAATCCCCAGAAGTATGCGGATATCGGCGCCTCCCTTCCAAAAGGCGCCCTGTTAGTAGGCCCTCCCGGAACCGGTAAGACACTCCTCGCCAGGGCAGTAGCAGGTGAAGCACATGTACCGTTTTTCTCCATATCCGGTTCTGAATTCGTGGAAATGTTTGTAGGTATGGGTGCGGCAAAGGTCAGGGACTTATTTAAACAGGCCAATGAAAAAGCCCCCTGTATCGTATTCATCGATGAAATTGATACCATAGGCAAGAAACGTGACGGAGGCGGTTTTACAGGAAATGACGAACGGGAACAGACCTTAAACCAGCTCCTGGCTGAGATGGATGGATTTGACGGAAAAAAAGGTGTTGTCATATTGGCAGCCACCAACCGTCCGGATTCCCTTGATAAAGCCCTTTTAAGGCCGGGCCGGTTTGACCGCAGGATTCCTGTGGAGCTTCCTGATCTTAATGGCCGGGAGGCAATATTAAAGGTTCACGGCAAAAATGTCAAGCTTTCCGATGATGTGGATTTTCATGGAATAGCGCTTGCCACGGCCGGGTCCAGCGGTGCAGAGCTTGCCAATATTGTGAATGAGGCGGCGCTTAGGGCAGTCCGTTTGGGCAGAAAGACCGTAACTCAAAGAGACCTAGAGGAAAGCGTAGAGGTAGTGATCGCCGGATACCAGAAAAAGGACGCTTCTGTCAATTCCAGGGAAAGGAAAATCATTGCTTATCATGAAGTAGGGCATGCGCTGGTCGCTGCCTGCCAGAATCATTCGGCACCTGTTCATAAGATCACCATTATTCCAAGAACTTCCGGCGCACTCGGCTATACCATGCAGGTGGATGAAGAAGAACGCCACCTGCTGACAAAGGAGGCTGCCTTAAGCAAGATCGCCACCTTTACCGGAGGAAGGGCAGCAGAAGAGCTGATATTTGATACAGTCACCAGCGGTGCTTCCAATGATATCGAGCAGGCTACCAGAATTGCCAGGGCCATGGTGACCCGTTACGGCATGAGCGATGAGTTTGATATGGTTGCCCTTGAGACTGTGACCAACCAGTATCTGGGCGGAGACACCACTCTTGCCTGTTCCCCTGAAACTGCAAAGCAGATCGATGATACCGTAATCAGAATCGTAAAGGAACAGCATCAGAAGGCCTTTCATATTCTTAAGGAAAATGAGACAAAGCTGCATGAGATCGCAGAATATCTCCTGGAACGGGAAACCATAACAGGGGAAGAGTTTATGAGGATCGCAGGATTTGATACCGCCGGAACCCAGGAGAGCTAATCTTAAGTATGTGGCAGAGTGTCTGACATGACAGTCGGCTATGAATGAATTAATTGTAAAAATGTTACAAAAAAAATGAAAATACGTTTTACATTTTGGTAAAATATGGTATAATTCCCGTAAAGGTTGTAACTTACAGAGGGGGATTATGCAATGAAGGTACAGTTTTTGAGAAAATGGAAAAATCGTGATTTAAGTAGCAAAGGGTTGTCCTGGTTAAAGAAGAAAGGGGCAGGGAAATATCAGCTTTCAACCAGGATTGCACTCATCGCAGGATTTATGCTGGTGGTCGTTTTTACGGCTTTGATCGGAGTTACCTCAAGAATGACAAAAAATGCCATGAAACAGTCCGCTTTCAGGGAATTAAAGACCCTGGCATCTGAAAACGGAAAGGTGATCCAGCAGACGCTTGATGAGGCAAGGCAGGTATCAGACAATATTACGTATTATCTTGAGAATTCAGCGGCTAACCGAAAGGTTCTCCAGGGGCTGAGGATTAAGTCAGGCCCTTCGGCTGAACCGCTTTATAAGAGCCAGGTATTTGATAATATGACCCTGGACAGCTATGGTATGAGAATGGAGGATTATATGATGACGACCATCAAGTCCTCAGTTCTCTACTCCGAAGATATCGTAGGAGTCGGTATTCTGTTTGAGCAGTATGCCATGAGTTCTGCATCCAGAAGCTATGGCCTGTATGCCGGCAAGGATGGGACGGTTAAGGACTGCGGGCTGTACGAGGATTATTCAGCCGCGGATTATTTTGTAAAGGTGATGGAAGAAAAGGCTCAGGTCATTACACTTCCATATCAATCCAATGGAATGATGATCATCACCATGGCGGTGCCTGTAATCGTCAATGACAGAGTGCTGTGCGTGGTTTCCATCGATGTAGATCTGGACCGTTTCAGCCAGATGAAAACGGCAGGTTCCTCCTATCCAAGCATGCAAACCTTCATATTAAATGAAACAGGAACTATTATTTCAGAAAGTACAGGCAGCGGTCTCGTGGGAACCAGTGTTTCTGATTTCGTGAACAGCGGGACGTGCAGAGAGAAGATAAATACTGGAATTGCCTCTGGCTCCGACTTTTATACCGTAGATCCAGGAAAAAAAGGAGATACTTATTATTTCTTTGAACCAATCCAGTTAAATGGTTCCAGCTGGTATTCCGTCACAGCGGTGGAAGCGGGGGATATGAACCGGGAAGCAGACCGGATGTCTTCCATGATGATCATTATTTCCATAATGGCCATGATCGTTATTCTCTTTATCATTGCATTTATCATAAGAAGGCAGTTAAAACCGATCCATAAGATTGTCGCGGCTGCCGGGCAGATCGCGGAAGGGGATTTAAGCGTTATTATAGATGTGGATTCCAACGATGAGATCGGCCTTGTTGCAGCTTCCTTTGAACGAATGACCGTGAATTTAAAAGAGGTAATAGACCGCATCTCCTTTATGTTAAATGAAGTTGCGGATAATCATTTGGACTTAGACGTGGAACTGGGCCTTAAGGGGGACTTTTCCCAGCTTGAAAAAGCGGTAAAGCAGATCGTCTTGAATTTAAATTCGGTAATGAATGAAGTCAACCAGGCAGCTGCCCAGGTAGCAGTAAGCTCCGGACAGGTTGCAAGTGGTTCCCAGCTTTTAGCAAACGGTGCGGAGGAGCAGGAGAGAACCGTCGAAATGCTATCCGGTTCCATCAGCCAGGTTGCAGATAAAGTCAGACGTCTGGCAGAAAAAGCCGGAGATGTATCCTTACAGGTTCAGATGACCGGTACGGAGGTGGTAAACTGTGACATGTCCATGCAGAACCTTTCCAGTGCCATGAATGAGATTCATGTCTCCTCCGGTGAGATCGGAAAGATCATTAAGGTGATTGAAGATATTGCATTCCAGACCAATATCCTGGCATTAAATGCTGCAATAGAGGCTGCAAGGGCAGGAGAGTCCGGAAGAGGTTTCGCTGTGGTTGCCGGTGAGGTCCGGAATCTGGCTGCGAAGAGCTCTGAAGCAGCGAAGAATACCACTGCATTAATCAGGGATTCCATAAATGCTGTGGAAAAGGGCAACGAGATATTGGATGAAACGGTTCAGTCCATGATGAAAGTCCTGGAGGATTCCGCTATGGCAGTGGATTCCGTGGATACCATTTCAACCATAGCCTCCCAGGAAGCAAGGGCAGTAGAGGATGTGACCAAGGAGCTTGGAAGGATCTCTTCTGTAGTTCAGAACAATGCCGCGGCTGCGGAAGAAAGTGCGGCTTCCAGTGAGGAACTATCCCAGCAGGCGCAGCTTTTGCGTGAACTGGTAAAGAGCTTCCGCTTAAGAGAAGAATAAAAGATACATAATGAATTTCATAAAGGATCGTGGAAACAGAGTTAAATCGATAGATATTTAACTCTGTTTCTTTTTGTGCAGACATACAAAAATTATATAATATTCGAATTAAGGCAAAAAAATATTTTATGATAATATTATAAAAATGAATATAAATTCTAAATAATTATATACAATTTGAAAATTAACAATTAATATATAAAAATATGTTAAAAAGCATTGACAAAATAAGGCTTGTATATTATAATAAAGCCATAACAAAAAGAATTTAAATAAAGAAAGTCAAATCTAAAAGAAGGAGGTACAGTCCACCAGAAAGAGCAGACACGCTTCATTTATATAATATATGAGGCAAAAGAAAAACCAATCTGCCGATGTTAAAAGCCAATCTTTGAAGCAATGATTAATCATTCATAAAAAAGAGAGAATTCATGAGAAGGAAAGACTGTATTAGATTCAAATGGTCCAACTTAAGAAATTTTAGGACACATAAGGAGAGAAACAGTTAGTAAAAGAGTGAAGCCCATGAATCTGGTGTATAACAACGGGGAGCGGAAAAATTAACATAGATCATGCTGAAGATCGTGTACTATGTACAAAGAAACAGACATGAGAGAGAAACGAGGTATCAAGACCAATGGATTTAGTAATATAGAAACGGATATCGATGGTATGAAACTTAAATCGGTATCCGTTTCTATCTGTTTTTTATTAAGGCTATGTTTGAGAAACATGCTTCGCCTTTATTAATAGACCCCTTCCAAATCAAAAGGCGGCGTGTATTCTTCTTTAGCACTGCTTTTTTCCTGCATAAATCCCTGATCCAATCCAAGTCTGATAGCTTCATCAACCACTTTTCCATATTCATAAGAAGTAATTCTCCGGTTGATCTCCGGAAAACTTTCGCTCCGGTAGAATGGGGTATACTGGCTCAAAAGACTGATGTAATACATTCCTTCCGGAAGTTCATCCTTCATCCAGTGAAGCAGGCGGATGGAATCTTCCTTCGCGCCCGGAAGTACCATATGGCGTATGATGACCCCCTTTTTCATAAGGACCCCATCGGAATCAAACTGGGGAGCCCCGGTCTGGCGGATCATCTGTTTTATGGCCTTTGAGGCTGCATCAAAATAATCAGAAGCTTTGCTGTAGCGTGAGGAACGTTCAGAACTGAAATATTTTAAATCAGGAAGCCACACATCGATGTATGAAGCCAGCTCCTTTATGATATCTTCTGATTCATATCCACCGCAATTATAAACCACAGGAATTAAAAGCTTTGGTTTTATTAGATCCAGGGCCTTTAAAACAGAGGGGAGATACTGGGTGGCTGTGACCAGATTAATGTTGTGGGCGCCTTCCTCCTGAAGCCTTATGAAAATCCGGGCAAGCTCACTGCTTGTAATTTCCTTTCCGAAATTCTCCTGGCTGATGGTATAATTCTGACAAAAGCAGCAGCCCAGGGTACAGCCGGAAAAAAATACGGTACCGCTTCCCCGGCTTCCGCTGATGCAGGGCTCTTCCCAGTGGTGGAGTGCAGCCCGGGCTGCTTTTATGGTATCGCCGCAACCGCAAAACCCGGTACTCTCGTGGCGGTTTACCCCGCAGTTTCTGGGGCAGAGGCTGCAGGATTCATAGATATGGTCAAGGTTCATTTGAGAAACTCCTAATATTGACAAAGTCACTTTTGTGCATTAATATATTAAACAATATACGGAAAAATTGCAAGACAAAGATGAGATACAAAGGAACGGTGCCAATGAATAAAAAGAAAAAGCTTGCTGCTCTTTGCTATGCATTTCCCAGGACAATGCCGGTGATGGCCGGTTATCTGGTTTTAGGAGCAGCATATGGGATACTTATGAATGTCAATGGGTATGGGATCTGGTGGGCCTTGCTCATCAGTGTATTTGTCTATGCCGGAAGCCTGCAGTACCTTGGGATCACATTTTTTGTGGCGGCAGTGAATCCATGGTACGCCTTTTTTATGTCCTTAATGCTCAATGCCAGACATTTGTTTTACGGACTTTCCATGCTGGACAAATATAAGGATGCAGGAAGGCTAAAGCCCTATCTGATATTTTCACTGACAGATGAAACATTTTCCGTTCTGTGTAATGAGGAGCCGCCCGAAGGACTTCCAAAATACTGGGTGTATTTTTTTGTGTCCATCCTGGATCAGCTTTACTGGGTGACAGGAGCTGTGATCGGTGCATTAGCCGGAACCATGATAACCTTTAGCACGGCTGGAATGGACTTTGCACTGACAGCTCTCTTTGTGGTGATCTTTATCGACCAATGGAAATCAGGAAAAGGACACCAGGCCGCCTGTGTAGGCGTGTGTTCCTCTGCACTCTGCGTGGCGGCCTTTGGCCAGAGTGTTTTCATTGTTCCGGCCATGATCCTCATTCTTATCATTATTACAGCAGGTTATTTTATGGAAAAGAAAAAGGAGGAACAGTCTTGAACGAGAATATAGCAGTTTACAGCCTGATCGCAGGAGCCATGGTGCTTGCTACCGTGATCACCCGTTTTCTTCCCTTCCTTTTGTTTCCGGCAGGGAAAGAGACTCCCAAATACATTCTCTATCTTGGGCGGACTCTTCCATATGCCACCATTGGGCTTTTGGTGGTCTACTGTTTAAGAGGACTTCAATTCCTTTCTTATCCTCATGGACTTCCAGAGCTTATCTCCATTGGCGCCATTACAGGGCTTCATTTGTGGAAGGGAAATTCCCTGTTAAGCATTGGTGCAGGAACGATTCTATATATGGTACTCATTCAGGGTGTATTCCGCTAATGTAACATGAGGCGGTATCAATACCCTTTTGGCAGAACGGCCTGCTCCCGGAATTCTTTGGGGGAAAGGCCGAATTCTTTTTTAAAGGCCCTGTAAAAGCTGGTATAGTCCGAAAATCCGTACTGATGGTACAGCTCTCCAAATGGAATGCCGGAAAGGATACCGTTTTTACTGGCCTGCAGCCGTTTTTTCAGGATGTACTGGTGAAGGGAAATCCCCATGTTATCTTTAAATACATGGGAAATGTGATATTTGCTGGTATAAAAAAAGGATGCCAGATGGTCCAGGGACAGATTTTCTCCCAGATGGTTGTTAATATAATCACAAAGGTTTAGATAAAGCACGTTTTCATACGCAGCAGGTACCTGATGGAGCATATCATAAGTGATCCGGTTCAACAGGAGCATAAAGGAATGGATCTGCAGCTCTGAATTTAACTTATGGAATGCCTTATTTCCGTGGATTTCTTCCAAAAGGTCCAGGAGACGACCCTGAATATTCTGAAATGTGACAAAATCCCTGCGGAAATGGTAATGTTTGTTCTCTGATACATAACGAAAACTGTATGAAAAGTCTTCGGACCAGGAACACATAGTCTCATAATAGTTCCGGCTGATCCAGAGAACAATCCGCTGATAGGTATTTCCGGTGGAATGGAATATGGGGTGGTGCTTTACCTCGGGAGGAATGAGTAAGTAATCCCCGTACTGCAAAGAATACTGTTTCCCTTCCACATCATATGTCACATCTCCGTTCAGGAAAAAATACACTTCATAATAGGAATGGCTGTGGTCCACTACATGATTCAAGTCCAGATCTTTATAAAAAAATACTTCAAACTCCCCTGAATTCATATACTGCCGCTCATTAAAGCCGGTGGACAATTCTTTTCTCATTTGATAATCCTCTTTCCTGTCTTTCTCATGCCTTTATCATCGTATCGAAAGTAAAGAGCAATTTCGATAATCAGATGGACGGTTTCAATTGTATTATAGGCCATGACCGCAAGTTTTGCAATGTGAACGGCAAATAAATCCATGGTAATAATTCGGCATTTTGTTTATACTGAGTCCACAAGGTAGGAAAAGAAACTTATTATAGGATTGCTAAGGAGGTATTTTATGAAATTATCATTCAGATGGTACGGAGACGACGACAAAGTAACCTTACAGAACATCCGCCAGATTCCAGGCATGTATTCCATTGTAACGGCAGTTTATGATGTACCCGTTGGGGAAGTGTGGGGCAGAGAAAGCATTGCCCACTTAAAAGAGGAAACAGAAAAAGCAGGACTTGCCTTTGAAGTGATTGAGAGCATTCCGGTTCATGAGGATATTAAATTAGGAAAGCCAACCAGAGACAAGTATATTGCAAATTATTGCGAGAACATCAGGCGGGTAGCGGAAGCAGGGATCAAGTGCATCTGCTATAACTTCATGCCGGTGTTTGACTGGACCAGGACCCAGCTGGATCATGTGCTGGAGGATGGCTCTACCTCTCTGGTTTATTATCAGGATCAGGTGGACAAGGTAAATCCTCTGGAGAGCGAAAGCGACTTAACCCTTCCTGGATGGGATTCCAGCTACACAAGAGATGAGCTTAAGCAGATTGTAAGCGAGTACAATTCCATGTCAGAGGATGACCTTTGGGATAATTTAAAATATTTCTTAGAGGCGATCATTCCTGTTGCAGCGGAATGCGGCGTGAATATGGCGATCCATGAGGATGACCCATGCTGGAGCATCTTTGGACTTCCAAGAATCATTACCTGCGAGGAGAACTTAGACCGTTTCTTAAAGCTTGTGGATGATAAGCACAATGGCATCACCCTCTGTACCGGCTCCTTAGGCTGCTCCAATAAAAATGACGTAGTGAAGATGGCAGCCAAATATGCAGCTATGGGACGAATTCACTTTGTTCATGCAAGAAATGTGGCTATTCTGGAAGATAACCAGGGCTTTGAAGAGCGTGCTCATTTATCAACCTGCGGTTCCCTGGACATGTTTGCCATCTTAAAAGCTCTTCATGACAATGGTTTTGACGGCTATATGCGTCCGGACCACGGCCGTATGATCTGGGGTGAAACAGGCAGAGCCGGTTACGGACTTTATGACCGGGCACTTGGCGCAACCTATTTAAACGGTCTTTGGGAAGCGATTGAAAAAACGAGCAAATAGGAAAGAGGAAAATCATATGGCTTTAACATTTGGCACAGATTTAAGCGGTAAGGTAGCAGTTGTAACAGGAGCAGGCGGAGTATTATGCGGCATGTTCGCAAAGACACTTGCAGAAGCAGGCGCAAAGGTTGCGGTTCTGGATTTAAACGAAAGTGCTGCAGAAGGAATTGCAGCTTCTATTAATGAGGCAGGCTATAAGGCAAAGGCTTACAAAGCAAACGTTCTGGAACGGGCAAGCCTTGAGGAAGTTCATGCAAAGGTTTTAGCAGAGCTTGGTCCCTGCGACATCCTGATTAACGGCGCAGGCGGTAATAACGCAAGAGCCAATACGGATAAGGAATATTTTGAGATGGGAGACATTGAGGCGGATACAAAGACCTTCTTTGATTTAGACCAGTCAGGTGTTGAATTTGTTTTCAACTTAAACTTCCTTGGAACTCTGCTTCCATGCCAGATTTTTGCAAAGGATATGATTGGCAGGGAAGGCTGCAGCATTTTGAATATTTCCTCCATGAATGCCTTTACTCCGCTTACGAAGATTCCGGCATACAGCGGTGCAAAAGCTGCAATCAGCAACTTTACCCAGTGGCTTGCCGTTCATTTTTCAAAGGTGGGTGTCCGCGTGAATGCAATTGCGCCGGGCTTTTTCGTTACAGCACAGAATGAAAAACTACTGTTTAACGAAGATGGTACTCCCACACCGAGAACCAACAAGATTCTGTCTGCAACTCCCATGGGACGTTTTGGAGAAGCGGAGGAATTAAACGGAGCTCTGTTATTTCTTTTGAATCAAGCGGCAGCAGGTTTCATCACCGGCGTGGTTCTGCCTATTGACGGCGGATTCTCGGCTTATTCCGGCGTATAAAAATAATTAAATAATATCAGCCTCTTCCATGGGATTGCAGTGAGCAGCACTCAGGCCGGGAAGAGGCTGTTTTTTAATGAATTTTTCACAGAAGAAAATAGAAAATATACCTAGTTGTAATTTCTTTTTAGAGAAAATTCGACAAAATTCGTTTCCATTTTCTGGAAGCGTTGACAAATGGTTACAAAATATTGTATAATGGATAAAACCATGATTAAAGTGTTATGGTTTACAATTACCAAAGACGAGACGAGGAGCATAAGGCAATGAAGACATCGGGGGAAAAGAAACGAAACCTGAAAGCATTACTAGGGACGAAGAAAGTGAAGCCGGAAAAAAACGGAACTAAGAGTACATTCCTGAAATCATTGAAGATGAAGATGCTGGCATTCATTATCGCAATTATTCTGGGACTGGCTGTGACCAACATGGTGATCAGTATTACAGTCAGTTACAAAGGGATTACAGATGTTGTGAAAAATGATTTGGAATCAACAGGTAAACTTGTGAACAGTCTGGTAGTACAAAACTTAAATCAGATGAAATTAAGCATTGAGGCCAGTTCACAGGGTGGAAGCTTGAAATCCATAAATTCCAGGGTTGTGACAGAATACCTTTCCAACCAGTGCAAGCTTTACGGATACAAAGAACTTGAAGTAATCAGTATGGATGGTACCATTACCCGCAGTGCAAGCGGGCAGAATATCGGTGAGAAATACGAAGTCACAGGTTATCTGGAAAAAGCCTTAAATGGTGAGACCACCATCTCCACCACGGAATATGATAACAACAACGAACTTGTGATCCGCGTTGCGGCTCCTTATGAATATGGAGTTCTTTTGGGAACTTATAATGGCTCCGTTTTAAGTGATCTGATCAGTGACCTCCGGATTGGTGAGAGCGGCAATGCCTTTATTATCGACAATACAGGGACCATGATCGCCAATATATCACCAGATCTGGTTAATAACCGCCAGAACTTTATCGAGCTTTCAAAGTCCGATAAATCCTATGTATCTGTAGGCCGTATGTTCCAGACCATGCTGGGCGGAAAATCGGGAACTGGTAATTACGAATACAATGGAGACAACCGTTTTTGCTTTTACAGCCCGGTAACAGGCAGTGACGGCTGGGCTTTGGGTGTGGCAGCATCGGTTAAGGAAACCACAGTTTCCATCTATTTGGTAGTTTTTGCAATGAGCGTGTTTGCCATTGTATCAATCGTTATCGGCTGTTTCCTGGCATTCTGGTTTGCAGGATCCATTGCAGGTCCGGTATCAGCCATTGCAGCAAGAATGAAGCTCTTTACAGAAGGAGATTTATCCAGCGAAGTTCCGGTTGTAAAGCGCAAGGATGAGATCGGACAGCTTGCCGATGAAATCACCAGTTCCGTACATAGTGTTAAATCCTATATCACTGAAATCGCAGCTGTATTGGAAAATATCGCTTCCGGAGATTTCAGCCGGTCCGTTGGAATGGAATTCCAGGGAGATTTCAAGGTAATACAGCAATCCATTGACATTGCAGAAGACTTACTTTCAAAGACCATGGATACCATCAGTATTTCTGCAGATGAAGTAGCAAAGGGCAGTTCTCAGGTGTCTCAGGGAGCACAGAATTTAAGCCAGGGTGCTGTGGAACAGGCAGCTTCAGTAGAAGAGTTATCTTCCTCAGTAAATGAGATTTCAAACAGCCTTATGAGCACGGCTAAGGCAGTGGAAGATGTAAATAAGCAGGCAGGACGGGTAGGAGAAGCCATGGAAAGCGGCAATGCCCAGATGCATGAAATGATGCAGTCCATGGATCAGATCAATAAGAAATCCAAGGAAATTGAGAAGGTCAATAAGCTTATCGAAGACATTGCCTTCCAGACAAACATTCTTGCGCTTAATGCCGCTGTAGAGGCAGCCAGGGCAGGCGAAGCCGGAAAAGGCTTTGCAGTTGTTGCAGATGAGGTCCGCAATCTGGCAGGCAAGAGTGCCAACGCAGCAAAGGATACCTCCAGTCTGGTTGCTGATACCATTGCAGCCGTTAATACGGGAACAGGCATTGCAGCATCTACAGGAGAAACATTAAACGGTGTTCTTTCAGAAACCAAGAACATGGTTTCCGCCATTCGCAGATCCGCAGAGGAGCTGAAAGAGCAAAGTGAAAAGGTTACCCAGGTGACTTATGGAATTGAACAGATTTCTTCCGTCGTTCAGAATAACTCTGCGACTGCAGAGGAAAGTGCTGCGGCCAGTGAGGAACTTTCTGGCCAGGCGGAAGGCTTACGGGAATTGATGAGTAGATTTCGGCTTCGATAAAATTGCCGATGATATAAGAAAATAAAGAAGGCCTCTTAGGCAGATGGCGTAGCGTAAAAAGCTGCGCCATTTCTTTATGTATCGGGTTATTTAGTTCCGGCAGAATTTCCACCAAATCATAGCTGATCTGTTATGTGTGGAAGCAGCACAAGGGCAAAGAATTATTCCCTAAAACACTTTATCTGTTTCTGCTTTTTCAGGCTTTTATGAAGCACGAAAACAGACATGTCTTTACATTTGCGGATTAGTGCAGTCTACATACTTTTCATACATTATGGTGTCTGAAAGTGGTTTCCTATCTGCTGTATGGCGTTCAGGACTCAGAAATCCTTTTTCAGGATATCCCAAGATTAGTAATGCAGTGGGTACTATGTATTCAGGGATATTAAATTCCTTTCGGATTATATTCGGGTCAAACAAGCCAACCATGACACTTCCAATGTTTAACTCCCTGGCTGCCAACATCATGTGATCACAAATAATACCGATATCTAAATCTCCTGAACATTTCTGGTCAAATGGGCGTATCAATTCATTTCTTGTATCCCGGCATACAATTAGAACACAACGTGAGCCAAATGTTTTATATGCTTTCTGCACCTTACATAGATGATCTGGGGTTTGAACAACTATGATTCGTTGTGGCTGTTGATTGCAGGCAGTGGGCGCAACATGCCCAACAGACAGAATTCTCTCCAAATCATTTTTTAAAATACCTTGGTCGGTAAATCCGCGCGTGGTACAACGTGCTTTTGCTAATTCTAAAAAATCCATTATATTCCCTCCATATGAAACACGAATAAAAATTCGTGTTTTAATGATAGCACCAATATGGAGCTTCGTCAATAGAACACGAATAAAACTTCATATTCTATTGACCTTGTACCTGTGTGCATATATAATTAGTCCTGAGGTGAAGTGAATGAAGGAAATACGAAAGCCAATTCAAAAGCGATCAATTGAGAAAATGAACAAAATCTCGGAAGCTGGTTTTGAGCTATTTTGCGAAAAGGGTTATCATGGAACAAATACAATCGAAATCGCAAAACGTGCTAATGTCTCGACCGGTGCGCTATACAGCTATTTTAGGGATAAGCGAGACATATATATTGCGGCCTTTGAACAATATCTTAATTCTTTTTCAAATGCTTTATTTGAAAGATTAAAGGATATTCAAGCACCATTTAGTCTTTCGATTTTTATTGAGAGATGGATTTCAATATATATTGAAGTGTATGCTACGTCAAATCAGGCTTTAGCTCAATTGAGAATGGTAATGATAGAAGATGAAAAAATTAATCACCACTTTTGTGATTTTGAAAACAAGTATGTGTCTGGAATTGTTGAAATATTGAATAAAAACGATATTCTCTCTAATGACCTGCACGAAAAAGTTTATGCTGCTTGTATATTGGTGGACGCATTATGCCGGGAAAAATCCTCTTTTCCGCATGACAAGCTAAATTATACGGTTCTGGATACCCAAATAAAAAAGGCCATATTGCATATGCTCTCCTCATGAGTTTTCCTTATATACACTCATTTGCTGACTGTTTATCTAACCGCCATTAGGAAATAAAAACAAGCGTATCGTCTATTTTGAACGATACGCTTGTTTTTTAGCTCATTTCCTCATTCTTTATCTACATTTTTTGCGTGGGGCATGTAGGGATAAAGATCTTCATATGCTTCCAGTTCAGCTTCCGACTGCGGAGCCGCAGGAATAAGTCCCGTACAGTCCATGGTAGAACAAGTCTGAATATCGATATCATAATTATTCTTAGAGGTTGTCGATTCCGTCTTTCCTTTTTTTGTTTCTTTTTTTTCTGATTTCATATCATTTTCTCCTTCCGGCAGTCTGTTAGGTACCGTTTCTTTTAGTTTGAGGAAAAACAGCGTAATTATTCGTTGCCTGTGTGATCTCTTTTTTGCGTTATATATTTTATTTAAAATCGTTATATAAGATGCTGGACAGCATTGTCCGAGAGATATGATTGATTACAGGGGGGAACTGGAAATGAGGATTGCCATTTTTACAAATGAAGAACAGACGCCGGGATTAAAAAAGGCCTGTCCCTGCAGGCAGAACAACCGCTTACAGATTGATTATTTTTCCATAAAGGAAGGATACCTTTCCACGTTGGAACGTGCCTTGTATGATATGATCGTAATTAGTCCAAAAGGGAATATTACCTTATACCAGGCAAAATATTCTGTATTCTTTAACGGTCAGTACTGCGTTCTGGATATTACGGACATTCTTTATCTGGAATCTTATTACAGAAAAACCAGCGTGGTGGCAGGCAGCGGCAGGATGCGGATCCGGGCAAGGCTTGATGAAGAGGAAGAAAAGCTTCCGAAAGACTGGTTTGTCAGAATCAACAGACATAACATCATCAATATGCAATATATAAGGAGTGTAAAAGGAGAAGCAGTTGAGATGCTAAACGGAGAAATTCTGTATGTAAATGGCGGGAGAAGGAAGAAATTTGAAAAGAGTTACAGGGATTTTCTGAAGGATCATAGTATGATATTTTAGAGAAATTTAAAAAGCGCAATAATTAGGTTAAAAAGTGCAAACTGGCTTGCCTTGGATAAAAGACCATGGTATTGTATGTTACATTAATCGGCAGTTCACATCTAAACACATTTCTATCATCTGTAAATTCAGGGCAGGCAGCGAAAATCAGCCGATATTGCTGCCTGCCTTCATATGGTTAAAGAATCCCTATGGAAAGGCCATAGCTTTTTGTATTTCCGGGACTTAAGGTCTGCACATGGTTCTTATGGATGAATTCGTCATCTTCCGTTGCATAGATAGCAGAACCATTCCATGGCTCCACGCAGACGAAGGGCGCTTTCGTAAGATATGGCGTCCAGAAAGCTATGGTTTCAAAGCCTGGATAGGAAACTTCTACACCCCGGCCGGTATTTCTGTTTACAATTGAAACTTTTCTGGACTGTAAATCATCAAAATAGATGGCATCATCTTTAAATAATTCATGGGTTAAAGAAAGGGAACGGCTGTCATTCAGCTGAACGATCCTGTTTCCAGGATTAAATTCCAGATGTTCTGAATCATATACCATGCTGGATATGGTTTCCTCCTTTTCAAACACCAGATCATAATCTTCAAATACGGCGTTATCCTCCATAGGGCAGTTAAAGCCAGGATGAGCACCCAGACAGTAGTGTATAGTCCGGTCATCGGTGTTAGTCACCCGGTATTCCATAAATAAGGTACCGTCTGAGAGAGTATAAACAAGACTCAGACGGAAGGAATAGGGATAAATCTTCTTTGTTTCTTCTGTATCCCGGATCTCAAATATCACGGAAGTGCCTGTCTGTTCAGTGACGGAAAAGTCCATTTCCCGGCAGAAACCATGCTTTGGGATTTCCCATGTCTGGCCTTCCAGAATGGTCCGGTCGTTGCGGCAGTTTCCCACAATGGGAAAAAGAAGAGGAGAGCATTTACTCCAGAACTGGGGATCTCTCTGCCATATGTATTCTGTACCGGCAGAATCCTTGAATGAAATGAGCTGGGCACCGATAGAATCGATGATAGCTGTAGCTTTGGTATCGTGAAGTGTAACCAGCATTTTAATTTACCTCGTTTCTTTTTTCAGTTGTTTTTATCCCTTAAATAGCCAAGCTTGCTTTACGATAAGTATACTAAATAAAAAAGGAAACTTCCATGGGTTTGTGAAAAAAATATAAGAAAAAAGGAGGTTATTAACTGAAACGTTTAATATTTTCCTCTGTCCTATTGACAATTGCATAAAAATCTGAGTTAATTAAACCAAAAGGTTCTGGAGGCAGGCGATGGCAACCATAAAGGAATTAGCAAAATGCTGCGGAGTATCAGTGGCCACAGTTTCAAATATATTAAACAACAAACCTGGTGCAAGTGATAAAACCAGAAAACTGGTTTTAGAAATGGCTGATAAGCTGGAGTATACCCCTAACGTTGTTGCAAAGAACTTAAAGCTGCAAAAGACGAGAAGCATTGGGGTCATCGCGGAGGATATGACCATATTCAGCATCCCTGACGTCATAGACGGCATTACAGACTACTGCCAGGAGCTGGATTACCAGATACTTCTTACAAATCTAAGGCTGTTTAAAAAATACGATGATACTTATTATAACCGGGACGATTATTATGGACAGGTAGGGCTTGAGATAAAAAAGCTGATGGAAAAACAGGTGGAAGGGATTATATATGTGGCTGCCCATGAGCGGGTCATCCGTTGCATCCCTGATACGCTGCCGATCCCTGCCGTTATGGCTTACGGATATTCCAAAAGTATGAAGGTACCTTCTGTTGTGGTGGATGATGTCCATGGCGCTGCTGAAATCATGCAGTATCTGCTGAACCACGGCCATAAGAGAGTCGGGGTGATTACAGGAAAGCCAGACAGCCTACATGCACAAGCCAGGCTGGTGGGATATCAGCAAGCTCTTTTTCAAAACAGGATTTTATACGACCCAAGCCTTGTGATAGAAGGAGACTGGACTAGAGAATCCGGGTACCGGTGTGCCTGCCAGCTTCTTGAAAAGGGAGTGACTGCCATCTTCTGCATGAATGACTTAATGGCAGGAGGGGTGTATGACCGCCTGGAGGAGCTGGGCAGGAACGTGGGCTCTGACCTATCGGTGGCAGGATACGATGACCGGGAATTATCTGGATATTACCGGCCCCCACTTACCACCGTAAGGCTTCCTCTTCATGATATCGGTCACAAAGCCAGTGAACTGGTTATCGGCCTTATAAACGGGCAGGAGCTGGAAACTGATGCGGAAAACGTCTGCTCCGTTGGATGTAAGCTTCTGATCCGTAAATCGATAAAGAGTATTGAATAGAAGCAGTTCATAAATCAATTTACAAAAAGGAACATTATACAGGAAAAGCTTGTGTAAATGTTCCTTTTTTGTATAGAAACAATGGAGTATAAGCTGCCTGATACCGGCCGTATTCAGATGATTGTAGGGGAAAACCAGGTAATATGATATTGTTCTACATTTTACAACAAAAAAATAAGTAAAATTTACATAGTTAAACGATTTAAATATTTATAAAATTGTGCAAAAGTACTTTACAGAATAAAACCCATGTGCTAGTATGAAATTACATGAATTAATGGTGATTATGTACAGATAAATCACCTTTTATCTTATTTTTCAAATTAAACGTTTAATATAAAGTTTAGAAATTGAAGCAACCATGATGGATAAAAAAGTTAATGAGTATTCCGATGAAAATGGTTCCTGTCAATGATAAAACATGGAATAGGCAGATAATGCCTTTGAAGGAAGTGATGACAACATATCAATGGATAGATTAAACGATTTAACCACATCAAGCAGTGAAGCGGATTGCGAATGTCCAATGGAACAGCAGATGGAGATAGCAGTTCCATACAGTAAATGGGGGATCCGGAAAGCAGGAAAGATGACAGTATGGATAAAAAAGCTCATCCGGTGGGAGTCATACAGATGGTATCATCTGATTTGATAAAGCAGGATAATAAAAAGGAGGATTTATCATGAAAAAGCGGGTATTAGCCGGGCTGCTGTGTGTAGCGATGGCAGCATCCATGATCACTGGATGCAACAGTGCCAAGGGAGTTTCAGGGGAAACCACCAAAGGCGCATCTTCGGCAGGGAAAAAGGAGATGGAGGTAGGCGGTAATGATGTGACCACCCTGAATGTATGGACCTTTATTGAACTGCATCAGAACTTCTATGTATCTATGGCGGAGAAGTGGAACGAAGCCCATCCGGATAAAAGGGTAAAGCTGGTGCTGAGCAATATGCCCTATGATGACATGCATAATAAGCTGTCCCTCGCGCTGGAATCAGGGGAAGGGGCTCCGGATATTGTGGATATCGAGCTTGGCAAGTTCCCTGCATTTATGACAGGAAAGATCGGCCTCATGGAGCTTAATGATGCGATTGAACCTTACAGGAAGAATATCGTAAAATCTAGGCTGGATATTTATACAAAAGACGGAAAGGAGTACGGATTTCCGACCCACGTGGGGACAACGGTGGCATTTTACAATGAAAAGCTGTTAAGTGATGCAGGAATAAAATATGAAGATATTAAGACCTGGGATCAGTTTAAGGAAGCAGGTGTAAAGTACCATGACACTACCGGAAAATATTTTGCATGCGTGGAAACCTCTGCCCAGTGGATGGTCAATCTGATGCTGGCTCAGAAGGGCGGGGACTATATTGATGAAAACGGGAAACTCAATCTGGCAAGCAAGGAAATGGCGGAAGTGTTGGAATACATAAAGGGAATGCAGGGAACCGGAGCGTTTGCAACGATTCCAGGCGGACAGCCGGATAATGAAGAAGCGTACCCGTTCTACAATTCAGGAGATTATGCCGTGCAGATAATGCCGTTCTGGCAGACTTCCAGATACGTAAATTATATGAAGGATTTAAAGAAGCAGGTAGCCATTGCCACAGTACCGGTATGGAATGAAGGCGATAAAGAGGTAGCCACCATAGGCGGAGGGGGTACAGGTACTGCCATTGTAAAATCAGGGAAACATGCACAGCTTGCGGCGGAAGTGATGGCTTATATCAAGCTTTCTGAAGATGCCAACAAGGAAGTATGGAATGTGCTGGGCTTTGATCCGGTCAATACTGCGGTATGGTCTGATACCTCCCTGACACAGAACCCGGATAACCAGTTTGTCCAGTATTTTACCAATTACCCCTTTGATACCCTGCTTAAAACAAAGGACGGAATTGGATCCTTACGGGCTTATACGGATGAAAAATATCCCTCCATCAACAATGAATTCTGCAATGTGACTCTGAACAGTATCTTTGAAGATGGGGTGGATGTGACTGAGGCTCTTCAATCCTCCCAGGAAACCCTGAATAATGAATTTAAAGAATAGGAAATGCTGCGGGCTGCAGGAGGTTGTCATATCTCCTGCAGCCGGTGAATGAATTCCTATGAGAAAAGGGGTGTGCGAAATGAAGAAATTCTTTTACTCGAAAAAGATAGCTCCTTATGTATTCATCTGCCCGTTTGTGATCACGGTATTGTTGTTCTGGCTGGTGCCCATCTGCAATGGGGTGCTTTTAAGCTTTCAGGATGTATTAAAAGAGCAATGGGTTGGATTTGACAATTATTCACGGCTGCTGTCTGATAAAATATTTATGAAAGCTTTGTGGAACAGCTTTAAGTATATGGCGGGAACGCTGATCCTTCTGATTCCTTTTCCAATGATGTTTGCGACCCTGTTAAACAGCAGATTAATGAAAAAGGCAGACTTTTTTAAATCTGTTTATTTCATACCGGCGCTTACTTCTGTTGTGGTGGCAGGTACTATTTTCCGTCTTATGTTCGGGGAGTCCTCCACCTCACTTTTTAACCAGGTGCTGGGCTTTTTCGGAGCAGCCCCAATAAAATGGCTGAAGGGTGCAGGAACCAGCTATTTTGCCCTTCTTCTTTTAGCCTGCTGGAGATGGACCGGAGTCAATATCCTGTACTTTCTTTCAGGTCTTCAGAGCATTCCTTCTGACCTATATGAGGCGGCTGCCATTGACGGAGCCTCCAAATGGCAGCAATTTTCTAAAATATCCGTGCCGTTAGTCAAGCCTACTACGGTTTATGTCCTGACAATCAGTATCTATGCGGGCCTTTCCATGTTTCTTGAAAGCAATATGCTGTTTAAGGGGAATAACTCCCCCAATAACATCGGTCTTACCATCGTCGGGTACCTTTACAGGCAGGGAGTTGAAAAAAGAGCCCTGGGTTATGCATGTGCGGTAGGCCTTATTCTTTTGCTGGTTGTTATGCTGGTAAATATCATTCAGCTGAAGATCACAGGTACATTTGAAGAAGGGAGGGAATGATATGAAGGAAAGAAACACGGCTAACATGCAGGGCAGAAGAAAGGCGGCCACCGCCGCACTGATCCTTTTGTTTGCCATCCTTGCCGTATTGATCATTCTTCCCATCTGGGTGCTGTTTGTAGCCAGCTTTAAACCGGGCAGTGATCTGCTGCAATACGGCCTTAACCTGGATATCCGCTTTTCAAGAATGAGTTTGGATAACTATATCCTTTTGTTTGCAGGGCAGCATGAATACTGGAAATGGTTCTTTAACAGTATCTGCCTTACCGTTGTCACGGTGGTTAGCACGTTGCTTGTAAGCTCCTTTGTGGGATATGGATTTGCCGCTTATGAATTCAAAGGAAAGAAGGCTCTGTTCGTCATCGTTCTTCTGATCCTCTCCATTCCCTTGGAGGTTGTCATGCTTCCCCTGTATAAACAGATGTCCGGCTGGAAGATGATGGACAGCTATGCCGCCATCATTCTTCCCTTTGTTGCCCATGCCTCCACGATCTTTTTCTTCCGCCAGTATCTGATGAGTATTCCAGGGTCCCTTTTAGAGGCGGGAAGGATCGACGGCGCCACCGAGTACGGGATATTTTACAGACTGATTGTTCCTCTGATGAAGCCGGCATTTTCCGCCATGGCCATTCTCAATGGAATGAATGCATGGAACAATTACCTGTGGCCTCTTCTGGTGATCCGGTCTTCTGAAAAGTATCCCCTGACCCTGGGCCTGAACACGCTCATCAATCCTTATGGAGATAATTACAGCCTTTTGATCGTGGGTTCTGTTTTCTCGGTGGTACCCATATTCCTCCTGTTTGTGGCATTCCAGAAATACTTTATTGAAGGTATGATGGCAGGGGCTGTGAAAGGGTAGAGGTGGCAGGAGATGGACAGCTGTAATTTTAGTAAGACCCCTTATAATGAACCTTTCATTGCGCAGAGAGCAGATCCTTATATTTACCGTCATGGAGACGGAAGCTATTATTTTACCGCATCAGTGCCGGAATATGACCGGATCATCCTTCGCCGTTCGGATACGATCCTGGGATTAAGGGCTGAAAAGGAAGTGACTATCTGGGAAAAGCATGAGAAAGGGATCATGAGTGCCCATATCTGGGCCCCGGAGCTTCATTTTATAAATGGCAGGTGGTACGTTTATTTTGCAGCAGGGAGTTCGGAGGATGTTTGGGCGATCCGTCCTTATGTACTGGAATGCAGGGAACAAGACCCAATGACAGGGATCTGGAGAGAATTTGGCATGATGCAGCCCTTTGATGATTTTTCATTTCAGGATTTTTCCCTGGATATGACGGTTTTTAATCATAATGGGAACTGGTACTGCATCTGGGCGGAAAAGGTCAGCGTAGGAAAGAAGATTTCAAACCTGTACATAGCCAGAATGGAGACGCCGTGGAAGCTATCTTCGGAACAGGTGACTCTTTCCACTCCTGACTATGATTGGGAAAGGGTGGGGTTCTGGGTCAATGAAGGACCGGCGGTTATAAAGCATGGAGACAGGATCTATGTCACTTATTCCGCCAGTGCTACAGGGGCTTGCTACTGCATGGGGCTTTTAAGTATAGATGCAGGTGCAGATTTACTGGACCGGAATGCATGGAAAAAGGACCGGGAACCTGTGTTTAAGTCCGTGCGGGAAGCCGGAATTTTTGGCCCGGGACATAATTGTTTTGTAAAAGATGAAAACGGACTTCAGGATATCATGGTATATCATGCAAGGCAGTACGATGAAATCACCGGAGACCCCCTCTATGATCCCAATCGGCATACTTATATGATGAAGGTTGGCTGGGGAGTTCATGGTCCGGTATTTGACTGGAAGAATTATATGAGATAGTAAAAGGAAAAATCAGCATTTTACAGGCGTTTTGTCAGCCTGGGGAGTGCTGGTTTTTTCCATCCTTTCATTAATTTGTAAGAACTGGTAAGGGTTTTGTCAGAACTTGTCCGAAAGCTTTAGGGAAATATAAGGAATTATTCCTATTTTTAGTGGAACTCTATGATACAATTTAATCAGAATTATAACATATCATATAACGTAACCCCTTCGAGGTACGTATATGCCCAAAGAGCATGGGCGAAACAGAGGAAACACCCTGCGGGTATACCTGTATGCCCAAAGAGCATGGGCGAATCAGAGGAAACACCCTGCGGGTATACCTGTATGCCCAAAGAGCATGGGCGAAACAGAGGAAACACCCTGCGGGTATACCTGTATGCCCAAAGAGCATGGGCGAAACAGAGGAAAGGAGACAGTGAATCTATGAGAATTGGAACAATTATGAGAAGGATTTTGTTTTTGCTGATGACGGTATGCCTTTTAGCCGGATTCACTGTGGCATATAAAGGATATGAGATGTACCGGGAGGCTCTTTTGGAAACCGGGCTTCAGGAACGGGTGGAGGCGATTCGGGATAAGGAAGGGTATACGGAATACGAAAACCTGCCCCAGATTTATGTGAATGCGGTCATATCCGTTGAGGATCACCGTTTTTACCGCCATAACGGGATCGACTTTATTGCCATAGCCAGGGCTGCTGTAAACGATATCAGAGCCGGGCGGTTTGTGGAAGGCGGAAGCACCATAACCCAGCAGCTTGCTAAGAACCTATATTTTGACCAGGACAAAGAGATTGCCAGAAAGGCGGCTGAAGTGTTCATGGCCTATGATATTGAGAGAAATTATACCAAGGATGAAATTTTTGAATTGTATGTAAACTGCATTTATTTTGGAGACGGATATTACAGCGTGGGCGCTGCCAGCGAGGGCTACTTTAAAAAAGGGCCGGAGGAAATGACGGAGTATGAGAGTACTCTCTTAGCCGGTGTTCCCAATGCCCCTTCCAAATACGCTCCATCAAAAAATCCTGTTCTGGCGGAGAAAAGGCAGATGAAGGTACTTCAAAGAATGGAGAAGTGCGGATATTTTTCAGCGCAGGAGGCGGAGACCGTGGCGGAGCAGATGGTGGCCGTTCGATGATTTTTGCTTGATGAATAAAAGGGCAGAGAGTATAATGGAGGTGTTACATATACTTTTTATACTTACAAAAGAATGGAGGAATCTATGTCCATCAGACAGTTCACAGGCAGACGTTTAAACGAATATGCAGAGAATTACGTGGTATTTGATCTGGAAACAACAGGCATCAGTGCCGAAGAAGATTCTATTATAGAGATTTCCGCGATCAAGGTGAAGGGACATGAGCCTGTTGCCGAGTTTAGTACACTGGTTAATCCTGGGACCCATATTCCGGCCGGTGCTACCAATGTTAATGGAATTACAGATGATATGGTAAGAGAGGCGCCTGGACTAAAGGAGGTTCTGCCGGAATTTCTTTCCTTTATTGAAGGGGAAATTCTGGTAGGGCATAATATTCAGTCCTTTGACCTGCTTTTCCTGTATAGGGCTGCAGAGGAGCTTTTGGGAAGAGAGGTGGCAAATGATTATGTTGACACCCTTTTTATGGCAAAAGCCTGCTTGCCCCAGCTAAACCGCTACCGCCTGACGGATATTTCGGCGTATTTCCATATTGATACAGATGGAGCCCACCGGGCACTTAATGATTGTGTCATGAACCAGAGATGCTATGAGCATATGGGGAAACTGCATCATAAAGAAGAGGCTGAGATCTGCCCCCAATGCGGCGGAGTGCTTAAGCGCCGCAGCGGAAAATTCGGGGAATTTTATGGCTGTACAAATTTTCCGCAGTGCCGTTTTACAAGGAATGTTTAAACAGATGGTTACTATGGTTATTTCTGCAAACAATGAGCCGGGCGCAGGAATGCAGGCATCCGAAGGATGCATAGACTTATTACATAATGGAAGAAAGGGGAAACGGTATGGAAGATAAAAATCTATATAATAAGATCATGCTGATTGTACTTTGTCTGATCATGGTTTTGCTTTGTGCCGGTATGTACAGCTGGTTCCATGAAGGGAGTGCTGCACCGGAAATAGAAGTGCCACGGGAAAAGGTCCAGGTTCTTCAATTTGAATTCCGGGAGCAGGTAAGGCTTCCGGAGTCTGTCATTTTGGAGGAAGACGGAATATGCAGTTTATAATCGAAAGAGCGGTCCCTGCGGATTATCAGACCGTTGCTGACCTGATACAATCGGTGTGGCAGCAAATCCAGCAGAAGGACTGGTTTGTTGCCGATGATTCGGATTACACCTGCCATACACTTAAAGAAGGAAATGGAATCGGTTTTAAGGCTTATGAAACAGATTCCGGGGCCTTGGCAGGTGTTTTTCTTGCTGCTTTGCCGGGAAGTGGGGCAGAAAACCTTGGCCGGGACATCGGTCTTCCTGAAATGGAATTGGGAAAAGTCGCCCATATGGAGTCGATCGCTATTCTTCCGCAATACAGGGGGAACGGCCTTCAGTATTCCATGATGAAGACCGCAGAGGAGGAGCTTAGGAAACAGGGCTATCGGTATCTGATGTGTACGGTTCATCCGGAAAACAGATACAGCAAAAATAACATAATCAAACAGGGTTATGAGGTTGTCCTGACCAAAGAAAAGTATGGCGGATATGTAAGAGATATCTTATTAAAGAAGCTTTCCTTAAATGCCGGGGTTTTGCAAACGTTTGCTTAAAAAATCGTTGACGTTTGGGTGTATTTTACGTATACTTTTTCCTAAGGGCTGACAGAAGTCACCAACGGATAGAATAGTTAAAAGAAATAATATTAAAAACAGATACCAGGAAGGTATGGGTATTCCCAAGGAATACGTATGGCTGTTTCTGGTATCTGTTTTTTTGCAGAAATACCGGACATGATGAGAACATTTATGGAGGGGGAAAACGATGAGAAAGTATAAATGGGGGATCGCTGCGGCGTTGGTGCTGTCTGCCATAGTTATGAACGGCTGCGGAAAGGCCGGGGGGACACAGACACAGGCGGTTTCAGCCGATGCAGATAATAGCAGGAAAAATGACAGAGTCGTTGTGGTAATGGGCGTCAGTTCAGAGCCTGAATCAGGATTCGATCCGGCTTATGGCTGGGGAGCCGGGGAGCACGTCCATGAACCTTTGATACAAAGTACACTTACGGTCACGGATAAGGATTTAAACATTGGTTATGACCTGGCAACGGACTTAAAGGTCAGCAGCGACGGCATGACCTGGACCGTAAAGATCAGGGATGACGTGTTCTTTACGGATGGGAAAAAATTGACCGGGAAGGATGTGGCATTTACATATAATACTTTGAGAGATACCAGTTCTGTGAATGATTTCACAATGCTTGACCGGGCAGAGGCATTGGATGATGCGACCATAGAGTTCCATATGAAGCATCCCTATTCCATCTGGCCATACACCATGGCTGTGACAGGAATCGTGCCGGAACATGCCTACGGACCGGATTATGGGGAACATCCCATCGGATCCGGAAGGTACATATTAAAGCAATGGGACAGAGGGCAGCAGGTGATCCTGGAAGCCAATCCGGACTATTATGGAGAAGCACCAAAGATGAAACGGGTAACGGTACTCTTCATGGAAGAGGATGGGGCTTTGGCGGCGGTCCAGTCCGGTCAGGCAGATATTGCATATACGGCTGCCTCCTATTCGGACCTTACGGTACCCGGGTATGGCCTTTTAGACTGCAAAACCGTGGATAACCGTGGATTTAACCTTCCGGCCATTCCCTCCGGAAGCGTATCGGAAGAGGGAATTCCTCTGGGAAATGACTTTACCAGTGATGGTAAGGTCAGAAGAGCGATCAACATTGGAATCGACCGGGAAGAAATGATAAATAACGTGCTGAACGGATACGGCAGTCCCGCTTACAGCGTCTGTGATAAAATGCCATGGTATGAGCCTTCCGCAAAGACAGAATATGATCCAGAGGGGGCAATGGCGTTGCTTGATGAGGCAGGCTGGAATATGGGCAGTGACGGAATCAGAGTGAAGGACGGGAAACGGGCGGAACTCCAATTCCTTTATCCGGCAGGAGATTCTGTAAGGCAGGCCCTTGCGGCAGACACCATCAATCAGCTTAAAAAGCTGGGAATTGACGGACAGATGGAAGGTGCAAGCTGGGATACTGCCTATGACAGGGCTCAATCACAGCCTTTGATCTGGGGCTGGGGGGCTCATACTCCCATGGAGCTTTATAATATTTACCATACCATGGAGGAAACCGGGCTTGCAGCCTATTCCCCTTATGCCAATCCAAAGCTGGACCAGTACATGGATGAAGCTCTGGCAGAAAGTGATCTGGAAAAATCCTATGAGCTGTGGAAAAAAGCCCAGTGGGATGGAGAAACAGGCATTACCCAAAACGGAGATATTCCATGGATCTGGCTTGTAAATATTGATCATTTATATTGGGTAAGGGATGGATTAAAGGTTGCTGACCAGAAGCTTCACCCCCACGGCCACGGCTGGTCAATTGTAAATAATGTGGATCAGTGGAGCTGGGAACAATGAAAAGCGGCCGGCTGGGAAGGAATGTCTTTTGGTTTTTATTGAAACAGCTCACACGGATGGCTGTCCTCCTTTTTTTAGTAAGCGCAGCAGCCTTCTTTCTGGTATCGGTTTCCCCGATTGATCCGTTAAAGGTCAATATTGGCCAAGCAGCCCTTGGCTCTATGAGCCAGGAGCAGATCGCAAAGCTTTCGGAATACTGGGGAACCGGCTTACCGCCGGCAGAACGGTTCCTGTCCTGGGCCGGCGATTTTCTAAAGGGGGATATGGGAACTTCTCTTTTATACCGCCAGCCGGTTTCCCATGTGATAGGAATGAAGCTGTCAAATTCTCTGTGGCTGATGGCAGCTTCCTGGCTGGTTTCCGGAGGGGCTGGCTTTGCCCTGGGAACACTGGCTGGTGCTAACAGGGGAAAAGCGGTGGATAAGGTGATCTCCGCTTATGCTCTTATGACAGCAAGCACCCCGGCTTTCTGGCTGGCGCTGGTGCTTTTGATGGTGTTTGCTGTCTGGCTTAAGATGCTTCCTATTGGACTAAGCGTTCCCATAGGCATGGAAGCGGCAGAGGTCACTGTAAAGGACCGGGTAGTGCATGGGATCTTGCCCTGCCTGACTCTTTCCATTACCGGAATGTCCAATATCCTTCTCCATACAAGAGGGAAAATGATCCAGGTTATGGAAAGTGATTATGTTCTCTTTGCAAGAGCAAGGGGAGAGTCCAAAAGCCAGATTGTCTTTCGCCACGGAATCAGGAACATTCTCCTGCCTGCCCTGACCCTTCAGTTTGCTTCGGTCAGCGAAATCTTTGGAGGTTCGGTTTTGGTGGAACAGGTATTTTCCTATCCGGGACTGGGCCAGGCGGCTGTGACAGCCGGACTTGGCGGTGATATTCCTTTGCTTCTGGGGATCACGGTCATCAGTGCGGCTATTGTATTTACAGGAAACTTTATTGCAAACGTACTTTATGGCGTGGTGGACCCCAAAATGAGGAAAGGGAGGAAGGTCGCATGAAACAATGGAATGGCCGGAAGTCCATGGTATGCCTCCTGGTACTTTTCATCACCCTTTTGGCAGCTGTGACCATTGCCGGGCAGCTTTACAGGACAGAGGCCCTTGTCACTGATTTTTCCAGAAAAAATATGCCGCCCTGTTTTTCTCACCCCTTTGGAACGGACTGGATGGGCCGGGATATGTTTGCCAGGACCATGACCGGTCTTTCCATGAGCATCCGCATTGGCCTTCTCACGGCAGCGGTCAGCACAGTGATTGCATTTTTCCTGGGACTTTTTGCAGCGTCCATGGGAAAGGCGGCGGATGGGTTTGTGGTCGGACTCATTGATCTTGTCATGGGGATCCCTCATATCCTCCTGCTGGTTTTGATCTCCTTTGCCTTGGGGAAGGGTTTTAAGGGCGTTGTGGTGGGAATTTCATTGACCCACTGGACTTCCCTTGCCAGGCTGATCAGGGGAGAGGTTCTTCAGCTTAAGGAGAGCCAGTACATAAAAATCGCCCGTAAGCTTGGTCACGGCGGGTTTGAAACCGCCCTTAAGCATATGACGCCTCATTTGATTCCTCAGCTTCTTGTTGGGCTTGTGCTGTTATTTCCCCATGCCATCCTTCATGAGGCCAGCATCACGTTCCTGGGCTTCGGGCTTTCCTCAGAGCAGCCTGCCATCGGTGTGATCCTGTCAGAGAGTATGAAATATCTGTCAATGGGGAAATGGTGGCTGGCGCTGTTTCCAGGAATATTTCTGGTTGCTGTTGTTTTACTGTTTCATCTAACTGGAGAGATGGTGGGCAGGCTTATAGACCCCGGTGCCCTGCATCAGTAGGAGGGATTGGATTGGAAGAGAAGAAAACGGTTCTGTCGGTAAAAAGCCTGTCAGTATCATTTACCCAATATGAACAATGGATCAAAAGGACCACTCTTTTGGCTGTCAAGGACGTAAGCCTGACCGTGAGAGAAGGAGAACTGGTGGCTGTGGTGGGTTCCAGCGGTTCAGGAAAAAGCCTTCTGGCTCATGGTGTGCTGGGAATCCTGCCTTATAATGCGGCATGGTCCGGGGAGATCTCTTATTATGGGGAGCAGCTTACGGAAAACCGGATGGGACAGCTTCGGGGGAAGGAGATCGTTCTGGTTCCTCAGAGCGTGTCTTATCTGGATCCTCTGATGAAGGCGGGGCCTCAGATCAGGAAAGGGAAACGGGATCAGGGGAGCATGGGCGAAAGCCTTAAAACCCTTAAGCGGTATGGGCTTGATGAGACTGTGGAAAAGCTTTATCCCTTTGAACTGTCAGGGGGAATGACCAGAAGGATCTTAATTTCCACTGCTGTCATGGAAAACCCCAAGCTGGTGATAGCGGATGAGCCTACCCCGGGCCTGCATCTGGAGGCGGCAAAACGGGTGCTGTCCCATTTTCGGGAAATGGCCGATGAAGGGACCGGTGTACTTCTCATCACCCATGATCTGGAGCTGGCTCTGGAGGTCGCTGACCGGATTGTGGTATTCTATGCAGGTACCTGCGTTGAGGAAGCTTCTGCCGCTGATTTCAGAGACGAAGGACTCCTTCGCCATCCATATTCAAAGGCCCTTTACAGGGCTATGCCGGATCATGGTTTCCGGGCAGCACCGGGAGCCCAGCCCTATTTAAAGGACCGCCCCTCAGGCTGCCCCTATGCCCCCAGGTGCGAGTACCGGGAGGTAAGGTGTTTAAAGGAAGTGAATTATGTCGGCCTGGCTGGAGGTATGGTCCGGTGCGTAAAAGCAGAGGAGGGATAAGTTGAGACTGGAAGCGAAAAACATATCATTCCGGTATGATAATGGGAATAAACAGATATTAAATAATCTGACCATGTACCTGGACAGCGGCGAACGTCTGGGGCTGATTGCTCCCAGTGGTTTTGGGAAGACCACATGCTGTAAAATTCTTGCCGGATATGAAAAGCCGGATCAGGGAGAGGTTCTTTTAGACAGGAAGCCTCTTTCTTCCTGCAAGGGATATTGTCCGGTCCAGATGATCTGGCAGCATCCGGAAAACTCTGTGAACCCAAGGTTAAAGCTAAAGGAGGTTTTAAAGGAGGGGGATGGAGTGGAAGACCGGGTGATCGAAGGTCTTGGCATCGAACCGGCATGGTTAAACCGGTACCCGGCTGAGGTTTCGGGAGGCGAGCTTCAGCGTTTCTGCATTGCCCGGGCACTTGGCGGTGGAACCAGGTTTCTCCTTGCAGATGAGATCAGCACCATGCTGGATTTGATCACCCAGAGCCAGATCTGGAATTTCCTCATATCAGAAGTGGAGAGGCGTAACATCGGCCTTTTGGTAGTCAGTCATTCCCAGGGCCTTATAGAACACGTATGCACAAGAAAACTTGATTTGCGCGGGCAATGAGCTAAGAAAAAACGCACAGAGTGTGTTTTCCTTAGCATAAACGGAACATCGTAAGAGGAGGGAGTCGGGATCATGGATATTAGAGATATGCTTAACTTGGTAAAATCAGGAGAAATGGAAATTCAGGAGGCAGAACAGCTGTTAAAGGATCTTCCTTATGAAGACCTGGGTTATGCAAAGCTGGACCATCACAGGGCGCTTCGTTCCGGCTTTGGAGAGACGGTCTTTTGCCAGGGCAAGCCGGACCCATACCTGGTGGAGATTTATAGGAAATTCTATGAAAGAGACGGTGAGGTGCTGGGAACCAGGGCCTCAGAGGAGCAATTTGAACTGGTAAAATCCGTTGTGCCGGAGGTTCGGTATGATTCCATATCCAGGATCTTAAAGGTAGAGCAGCCGGAAAAAGAAAGGAAGGGTTGCGTAGCGGTCTGTACAGGCGGTACAGCTGACATCCCGGTGGCGGAGGAGGCGGCGCAGACAGCAGAATATTTCGGCTGCCACGTGGACCGGATATACGATGTGGGAGTAGCCGGAATCCACCGTCTTCTGTCCCAGAGGGATAGGATCCGGAATGCCAACTGCATTATTGCAGTGGCAGGAATGGAAGGGGCTTTGGGAACGGTGATCGCGGGGCTGGCGGACTGCCCGGTCATCGCGGTTCCCACCTCGGTAGGCTATGGAGCCAGCTTTCATGGGCTCTCAGCTCTTCTTACAATGCTTAATTCCTGTGCCAATGGAATTTCCGTTGTCAATATTGATAATGGATATGGGGCGGGGTATCTTGCGACACAAATCAATCGACTGGCGGTGAAATAAGATGGGAAAAATACTGTATTTGGAATGTAACTCAGGAATCAGTGGTGATATGACGGTAGGCGCTCTTTTAGACCTGGGAGCAGATAAGCAGGCTCTTACAAAGGCCCTGCAAAGCCTGGGAGTGGACGGTTATCATCTTCATTTTGGCAGGACCAGGAAATGCGGACTGGATGCTTATGATTTTGATGTTCATCTGGAAAATGAAGGGCATGACCATAAGTGGGATCACAACCATGATCATACTCATGACCAAGACCATGAGTATGACCATAACCACGACCATGACCATGACCACGACAATGACCACAGCCACAGCCAAGGCCACGACCATAGCCATAAACATGATCAGTCCCAAATTCACCGGAATCTTCAGGATATATACACAATCATTGACCGGCTGGATACCAATGGCAGGGTAAAGGCAATGGCAAAGCGGATGTTTGATATTGTAGCAGAGGCGGAGTCAAAGGCTCATGGGATCCCTATGGAAAAGGTCCATTTTCATGAGGTTGGAGCCATTGATTCCATTGTAGACATCATTGGTGTGGCGGTTTGTGTGGACAGCCTTGGTGTGGATGAGATCGTGGTATCTCCTTTGGCGGAAGGATATGGCAGCATCCGCTGCCAGCATGGCGTTATCCCGGTTCCTGTTCCGGCAACAGCTAACATTGTTTCGGCCCATGGTCTGAAGCTTCGTCTTACGGACAATGAAGGGGAGATGGTGACTCCTACCGGTGCTGCCATAGCTGCCGCCCTTGGGACAAGAAAGAATCTTCCTTCCTCCTTTCAGATTTTAAAGACAGGGCTTGGTGCAGGGAAAAAGGATTTTAAACAGGCAAACGTTCTGCGGGCCATGCTGCTTCTGGAAGAGGAAGAAGGGGCAGGAGAAAATATGTGGGTATTAGAGGCCAATATTGACGATTGCAGCGGGGAGTCCTTTGGCTTTGCCATGGAGTCCTTATTGGAAGCCGGAGCAGCTGATGTCTGGTATACGCCTGTATTCATGAAAAAGAACCGTCCAGCCTATATGCTTAGCCTGATCTGCCGGGAAGAGGAGATAAGCAGAATGGAAGACATTCTGTTCATTCAGACCACAACCATCGGAGTCAGAAGATACCCGGTAGCCAGAACCATTTTAGACCGGAAAAAAAAGAAGGTCATGACGGAATTCGGGGAGGCGGATGTAAAAATCTGCACCTACAAAGACAGGACATTCTGCTACCCGGAATTTGAAAGTGTAAGAAGTATTTGCAGACAAAATGGGCTGGATTATCAGACCGTATACAGCATCATACGCAGGGAGGCGGAGAAATAATGGAACAGAACATGTTGGAAATAAAAAAAAGACTGGAACAGATGATGGCAGAGTACGCCAAAGAGGATATCTGCCTGGCTTTTTCCGGAGGAGTGGATTCCAGTTTGTTGTTAAAAGTAGCAGCAGATGCCGCAGGAAAGACGGGAAAAACCGTTTATGCGGTGACTTTTGACAGCCGTCTTCACCCTTCCTGTGATCTGGAAATCGCAGCCAGGGTTGCAAAGGAACTGGGAGGAATCCATAAGGTGGTCTCCGTAAATGAGCTGGAACAGGAGGAGATACGTTTTAATCCTGTAAACCGATGCTATTTGTGTAAAAATAAGCTGTTCCAGTCTTTAAAGGATTATGCGGGTGAAATGAACATCCCTTATATCATGGATGGAACCAATGAAGATGACCTGCATGTTTACCGTCCGGGAATCAAAGCCTTAAGAGAACTGGGAATCATCAGCCCCCTGGCAGAGCTTCACATCACCAAGGCCCAGGTAAAAGAGCTGGCCTCATGGTATGGGATCTCTGTGGCATCCAGGCCTTCTGCCCCATGTATGGCGACCCGTCTTCCCTATGGTACGGAAATTGATTATGATATCCTGAATCTTATTGGAAAAGGAGAGGAATTTGTAAGTTCTCTAGTGAAAGGAAATGTGCGTCTGAGGCTTCATAAAGACATTGTCCGCATCGAGGTGGACAAGGAAGCGATGGGAAATCTGATGGAGAAGAGCAGAGAGATCATCACTTATTTAAAAGAATTGGGCTTTATCTATATCACCATGGATCTGGAAGGATTCCGGTCCGGAAGCATGGATGTGGGGATCAAACCTATCGAATAAAAGTTCATACTGATACGTAAAATGTGCGTTTTCCTGACAGAAAACGCACTTTTTCTGCATATTTCGATGTCCGTATTAACAAATCACCAATAGAGGTCGGACGGGATAACGGCAGTATCGTCAGGATTCGACAGCACGACAAATGTGGATTTATTAACAATAACCTAAAATGTGAATAATAACTTTTAAATAATATAATTATTGAATATAGATTTAACATTTATCACAGAAAACTTACGTTAAAATGTACAATAAATCCTATTGTATTTTGGATTTGTTTGTGCTAATATAAAAACACACATTTGGTTTTTTTGTCCGTAATCCAGAAATTAAACATGAAGGACAAATAATTTAGTAAAGGAGAAAATATACCGTGGGTAACAGTGCAATGGAAAACATGGAACCGGTGGAAGTGTTTCACTATTTTGAGGAAATTAACAGTATTCCGAGAGGTTCAGGAAATGAAAAAAGAATCAGCGATTATCTAGTTTCTTTTGCAAAGGAACACAATCTGGAGGTCATACAGGATAAAGCGCTGAATGTCATCATCAGGAAGCCTGGTACCAAAGGCTATGAAGATAGCCCAGGTGTCGTAATTCAGGGACATATGGATATGGTCTGTGAGAAAAGGCCTGATGTAATGCATGATTTCTTGACAGATCCCATCCAAATGAAAATCGTTGGAGATATGCTTTACGCAAACGGAACAACTCTAGGGGGAGACGACGGCATTGCGGTCGCCATGGGGTTAGCGGTTTTGGCATCGGATACATTGGAACACCCTCCTGTCGAATTGTTGGTTACCACCTCTGAAGAGACCGGAATGGATGGCGCCCATGCGCTGGATCCAAAAAACATATTAGGCAAAACCCTTATTAATATCGATTCAGAGGAAGAGGGAATCCTGACGGTAAGCTGTGCAGGCGGATGCTCCTCCAAGATCAATATTCCTATCACATGGGAAGATGCGGACAGCAGCAGGGCTGCTTATATCATTGATATTTCAGGCTTAAAGGGCGGCCACTCTGGAGTGGAAATACATACGGGCAGGGCAAATGCCAATAAATTAATGGCCCGGTTTTTGAAAAGTGTAAGCTTAGAGACAGATTTAAATTTATGTTCCATTAAAGGAGGTTCCAAGCACAACGCCATCGCCCGTGATGCACGAGCTGTTGTGTGTGTAAATTTAGAAGCTGTCCCAATGCTGAAAGAGAAGATCTCCAGTTTGGAACAAATATTCAGGGATGAATTCAAAGTTGCAGATCCGGATATAAAAGTCGAACTAAATCCTGTAGAAAATATGCCGAAGCGAATCATGTCGAAAGATACAAGGGATAACATCATTAATTTTATGTACCTGATTCCAAACGGAGTCCAGAGCGTTAGCATGGATATTGAGGGCCTTGTAGAGAGCTCCCTTAATCTGGGAGTAGTTGAGACCGGGGAAGAAAGCATTGAAATCATCAGTTCGATCAGAAGCTCTGTGGGAACGATAAAGGATAATATTTTCCATACCGTAGCTGCCATTGCCGAACTTACAAACGGAAAGGTGACTGCTGAATCGGATTACCCGGAATGGAAATATAATCCTGATTCAAAGGTTAGAGTGCTGTTTATAGAATTATACGAGAAATTATTTGGCGAAAAACCGCTGATAAGCGCAATTCATGCCGGATTAGAATGCGCAATTTTTGATAAAAAGTTTGAAGGAAAGATGGATATGATATCTGTTGGACCGACAATCGTTGGGGTACATACAGCAGAAGAGCATTTAAGCATCCCATCCACCCAGAGGACATGGAAATACTTGACAGAAGTGTTGAAAGCCCTCAAATAGCAGCAGGAATACCGCTGATAATTTATATTTTAATTTGTGTCAATGATTGATCAAACTATAATGAATATAAGGGAGTACTATGTATGAATCAGAAATTATCTAAAGGCGCATATGGCGGTATAGCCGGCAAAGACTACGTACCATATGTCCCTAAAAACTCCGGATCGGGTGGAAATGCTGCGGTATTAATCATTGGTATTGCTTTGTCTGCGTTGTTTGCGGCATCAACTGCTTACTCAGGCATGAAAGCAGGTCTTACAGTTGCAGCCGGTATACCGGGCTCCATTTTAGGTTCTGTATTTATTGCCATGTTTGCAAGGGAAAAAGGAATTCTTGGAAAGACACTCCTTCAGGGAATGGCCAGCGGCGGTGAATCCATTGCCAGCGGTATGATATTTGTTTTTCCGGCAATTCTTTTGATCGGTTCCCAGGTAACATTTCTGGAAGGCCTTGTGATCGGAGTCGGCGGTGCCTTGTTTGGTATCGGTGCAGCTTCTCTGGTCTACAATTATCTGATCGTGGAAGAACATGGAAAATTAATGTATCCTGAGTCAATGGCTATTTCGGAAACCTTAGTTGCTTCGGAAGGAGCCAAAGATTCTCTGAAGTTTATGGGAATCGGATTTGGAATAGGCGGTTTAATAACCACGGTAACAAGCTCATTCTTAAATATCACCAACAACGTGATCAGCTTCGTGAATGAACCCTTCTACAAATGGAAATTTCAGCTGGAAGTGAACCCCTTGCTGCTGGGAATTGGATTCATCGTGGGGATGGAAGTATCCTTGACCATGTTTGCCGGTTCTATATTATCTAACTTTGCGATTACGCCTCTCATTGGTTATTTTGCTTCTTTAGGCAGTGGCGGCCCGGCCGTATGGAATAATCCTGCTGTCAGCGTAAACGGTATGGGAGTCGGAGATATCGCAGGCAGCTACGTAAAATATATCGGTGCAGGCATGATGCTTTCCGGCGGTCTGATCGGCGCGATAAAACTGATCCCTACGGTTATCGCTTCCATAAAGGAAACCATGAATGCCAGAGGAAAAGGCTCCGGCGGCGCTGGATCTTCTGTTGAAACTGTTATATTACTCTCAGGCATCATCGTAGGCTTTATCGGCGGTTTCCTCATATCCGGCGGTAACATTGCCATGGCTGTACTGGGTGCTGTTTTATCCATGGTGCTGTCTTTGATGTTTGTTATTGTTTCCGGCCGTTTAACCGGCACCATCGGAACTTCAAACCTTCCTGTATCCGGTATGACAATTGCTTCCATCGTTATCGTCACATTACTGTTTGTGGGATTAGGCTGGAAGAGCGTAGATGATAACAAGGCTCTGCTGTTATTCGGTTCCTTTATTGTTACTGCAATCGCTGCAGCAGGCGGTTACTGCCAATCACAAAAAGTTTCTTTTATCATTGGCGGAAGCAAGAATGAAATGCAGAAATATTTTGCAATATCTTCGATTGTAGGTGTTGTGGTAGTTACCTGCGTCATATTATTGCTTTCCAGTCAGCTTTCAATGACTGGGGACAATGTTCCATTTGCATTGCCTCAGGCGAATTTAATGGCAACATTGACAGCTGGAATCATGTCGGGTCAGTTGCCCTGGGTTATGATCATCTGCGGCATTATGATGGGAATCGTTTTATTCTTGCTGGGACTCCCTGTAATGACAGTTGCAATCGGGTTTTATTTGCCGATATCCACTACCTCCATTATTTTAATAGGAGCCCTGGTTCGTTTCTTAGTTGAGAAATATTCCAAAAATGAAAGAGAAAAGGAAACGAAAGTTTCTAACGGTGTAAGCCTGTCGTCAGGACTTGTTGCCGGCGGATCAATCATTGGACTTATCGGAATCGTTTTACAGGTAACTGGCATCATCAGCGGTGCAGGCCCAAGCGGATTTGCAAATTCAAATGGAATGGCATTTATCTTATTGATCATTCTTGTAGTAGCGACCGCAATACCGCTTTTTAAGAGTGAAGTGAAGAATGCTAAATGACAAGGATGAGGTTTTAAATTTAATATTTAAGATTTCCGATAAACTGGAATACGAGGTTGATAAAAACGGCATTGTGACCATGCTTATGAAACAGGATCACAAGATTCAACGGGTTTTTAGAAAACTCGGTTTCAAAATTCCGGAATATAAAAGAATTACAATGGATGAGTATGGAAGCTGCGTCTTTCTTCAGATTGACGGCAGTAAGACCATTAGGGAAATTGGAAAAAGCCTTGAGGAAACGTATGGTGACAAGGTAGAGCCGCTGTATGAAAGACTGCTGTTATTCGTCAGTCACTTAGAACAGCAATTTCACTATATTGAAAATACCGGCAGGGTGAAAGAAAGAGTTTAAAAAGCAGACTGATCGGTGTCGGGAGTTAAGTCCTGGCACCGATCTTTTTTTGTGCAGCTCTTGACCGCTGCTGGCATGAACGATATAATTATCAATAAATTCTTTTACCGACCGGTCAGAAAGGACTTTGATGAAACCAAATAAATATATGTTTTTCTTTGTGCTCTTACTCCTGCCGCTTCTTTTATCAGGCTGCGGGAGACGTTACGCGGATGATAGCAGTCTATCCGGCAGTCTGAGCACTGAGGAATCAAACACGGCTGCAAACGGAACAGATGATCACACTTTAAATCCTACAGAATCCACAATCCATATCTCAACCACAGAGTCTTCGGCGATAGAAGATACGGCTGGACAGACAGATTCTTCCTCTGGCAGTGATCCCTATGAGGTAAGAGCAGGTGAGCTGCTCTTAAGCATGTCCCTTGAGGAAAAGGTGGGGCAGATGTTTTTTGTCCGCCTGCGCAAAGCCAGTGCCGTTCAGGATATTGAGAAGTATCATCTGGGCGGTTA
This sequence comes from [Clostridium] celerecrescens 18A, assembly GCF_002797975.1. Lineage (NCBI taxonomy): Bacteria > Bacillati > Bacillota > Clostridia > Lachnospirales > Lachnospiraceae > Lacrimispora > Lacrimispora celerecrescens. The sequence goes on from NZ_PGET01000001.1 coordinate 385,743, forward strand.
TATCCTGTTTGGAGACGATTTTAAGGATGAGACGCAAACCGGCATTCAGGATTTTATTAAGAACTGTCAGAATGCATCTTCCATCCCCTTGCTCATGGGAGTGGATGAGGAAGGAGGGACCGTGTGCCGTGTCAGCAAATACGCGGCATTCCGTTCGGAACCGTTTAAGTCTCCTCAGGATTTGTATAAACAGGGCGGGTTAGAAGCCATTCAGGCGGATACCAGGGAAAAGGCCGCCTTTCTTCTTGGACTTGGGATAAATGTTAATCTGGCTCCTGTCTGTGATGTTTCTGTAAATCCGGATGATTTTATTTACCGCAGGTCCTTTGGCCGGGAAGCCAGGGAGACGTCTGATTATGTCAGGACAGTTGTCCGGGAAATGGAAAAGGCGGGGATCGGAAGCACTCTGAAACATTTTCCCGGCTATGGAAACAATGCAGACACCCATACGGGATCCGCGGTAGATACCAGAGAGTATCAACAATTTGTCCAGAATGACTTCCTGCCATTTGAGGCCGGGATTAAAGCCGGGGCTGACAGTGTTCTGGTTTCCCATAATATCGTAACCTCCATGGATGAGAAACATCCTGCCTCCCTCTCCCGTACGGTTCATGATAAATTAAGGGAATCCTTAAACTTCAAGGGTGTGATTATGACGGATGACCTCAGTATGGATGCCATTAAGAACAGTACATCAGAGGCGGCTGTTCTGGCCATTGCTGCCGGGAATGATGTACTGGTTGCGACTGACTTTGACGTAGAGATTCCGGCCGTTTTAGATGCTATAAATAAGGGAACACTGAAAGAAGAACAGATTGACACTTCCGTAATCAGGGTACTGGTCTGGAAGCTTAAATTGGGCATATTGCAGTGATCCATTCTGCCATTATATTTTTACAGCTTAGCGAAACAAAAAAAGTACGGTTCCATGTCTGAACTGCCCACCGATTGTTAGATTTTGGGGTCTAACTTTTAGGGGGCATCTCAGTTCGGGAAACGCACTTTTTTTATAATCAAAATGTTAAGGTTACGCACCATTAACTACTTTTAAAAAATTATTGATTTCCACCTGGCCATAACCCCATATGTTATTCGGATATGTATAGGCGCTGTCACGGGTTGCATACAAAATCAGCTGCCGGTTAACAATACCGCCAGTCATCTGGATATAATTCTCTTTGACAATCCCCCATTCAAAAAGCATTGCCATGATTCCTGCCGTATGGGCCGCTGCGGCTCCCGTTCCTGTGGCAGAGCCGTATTTATCTCCCGGAACCGCACATGGGATAAGATAGCCCGGGGCTGCAATGTCAGGCTTAATCACTCCAATTCTTGTGTAGCCTCTGCTGGATTCTTCCAGGATACTGTTATCCAGCTGATTATAGGCAGTAACGGTCAGCGGGCTTGCTGCGTTTCCCGGAGAAGTAATAGTTATGTTTGGATCCGCGTTTATGAAGTATGTTTCGTCAGTTATCAGATTTCCTGATGGGAGCCATGCATGAAAGGAGAATGAATCAATATTATTATTTTCTAAATGAAATTGCCAGGTTCCAGGAAATGTGTTTGTGAAACGCAGCAGGATAAGCTGGTCCCCGGTATTCTGCTCGTAAATAATATTGTTTATCCAGACGTTTGTCAGGCTTATATTGAAATTATAATTGATGCAGCCATTGATTGATGGAGGAATTAATCTTGTAACCTCCCGGGTAGGGGAGGTTATGCTGATGGACAGCTGAGCGGGGGAAGTGCCCCAAATTTCTATGAAGAACATGCTGTCATCGTTTCCTGCATTTATACTAAAATCACTATAATAAACATCGGGTGAAGTGGCATAATAATAGTGTCTTTTTTTGTTACCTTCATTACCTGCAGAGATCGAAACCCCTATTCCAGGAAGCTGTGCCAGATAATCCAGATAGCTGCTTAAAGGGCCGTTTCCGTCATGTCCTCCCATACTTGTACCAAGGGCAATGCATATAACTATTGGCTTATTTAATTTTTGGGAGACAGTAACCAGGTAACGTGCGGCAAGCATAATATCGGATTCCTGAAAACACAGAAGTTCATCCGGTACAAAAAAGAGATCCTTTAAATTCTTTTTGGCATTTTTCAATTTTACGACTACCAGGTCAGCTTCCGGGGCAACTCCGCGGAAACTTTGGTCATTGATTGGGGTACCGGCCGCAATACTGGAAATTGCCGTACCATGGCCATTGGTATCAACCGAGGGAACAATCGATAAAGGATTATTCGACTGTAACGCTTCGTTTATCTGCTCTCTGCCGTATTCGGAACCAAATGTAAAGCTATCCGGCTGTTCGCCGGATTGGTCGGTCTGATCCCAGATTGACTGAATGCGGGTGGTTCCGTCAGTGTTTTTAAAAGCCTGATGCCGGTAGTCAATACCGGTATCTATAATTCCTATTAATACATCTTTTCCAAACAGACTTAAATCAGGATTGTTCTGAACCGCTGTAATCCCGGATATGTCTAAACTTACTAATGAATTTAGTGTGTAAAGTGACGGAAAACTGTTGTAAGAATACAGCCCTAAGTTACAGGGGTTCATAGATTCTGCCGGGACATGTTCCAAAGAAAGTCTTTCATTGAGGTAGGTAATACCACTGTCTTTTTGATGTAGTGGAATAAGGACGTTATTTACGAACAGATCGTAATAATTATTGTCAAGTATTCGTTCCAAAATCAAGCCCCCTCCCTATGCATTCTGGTGCTATATATATTTATGCAAAGAGAATCTGATTATGAACATTATTCATCATGAGGCAAGGAAGGATAAGCTGCTTCTATTCCTTTGATCTTATCGTAAAGCATATCATTGACCGGAACCGTTAATCCGTGTTTTGCCGCCAGACGGCGGACAACTCCGGAAAACATTTCCACCTCAGAATACCGGCGGGCTAATCCATCCTGGCGCATGGAGGGAACACTTTCCGGAGAAAGGGTTTTGATCAGATTTATGTAGAAATCCATATCTTTTTCCGATAAGTGAACCCCTTCTTTTATGGAAAGTTCAATTACTTCCTTCATGGCCCCGATCAGGGAGTCATGAGCTTCTCCAGGAGTCAGTACTCCGCCATAATTGGTTTCAAAGGCCATGCAGGTCTGGTTAATTCCCACATTCAGCATGAATTTTCCCCAAAGACGTTTTACAATGTCGGCTTCAACCGTATAGGATACGCCGGCCCTGTCAAAGTAACGGGTTAAGTCCATTAGCCTGGATTCCTGTCCTTTAGTCCTGGTTCCAAGGCAGAGCGTTCCCGGGCGGGTGTATGTAAGACTGGAACCAAATCTCATGGCATCCATTCCCTGTGCAATGCAATAAAGTACTTTTTCCCTGCCGAACCGTTTTGCAATGATCTCCTCGCTGTCGATTCCGTTCATAACCGACAGGATCGTGGTATCAGGACCAACGCTGGTCTCCATGGTATCCAGGGCAGAAGAAAGGGCGCCGTATTTGACTGCCACAATCATAAAATCCACGGGCCGGGCGTTTGTGCAGTCCTCGATCCGGAAGGAAAAGGGTTTGCCGTTTATGGTGAAGGGCATTTGCTGGTAACGCTCTATTCTTTCGCGGTCTCCAAGGAAAAATAGGTTATCCGGGCCAAGGGAGGCAGTAATCTGGCTGGCGTAAAGCATTCCCAAAGCGCCCAGCCCTACAATTGCAGTTGTTTTAGATTGATCGTTCATAAAATCTCCTTTCAACTAAGACTTGTCTACGGAATGAGGCACTGGTTCTTATCAAAGCCTCCTGCATTCATGCTTTCCTGATATATTTTTTCCAATTCTTCCAGATGAAAAACCCCTTCAGATACTTTATAAAATTTTTTCGTATCCGCCAGATAGAACATGCTGTTTTCGTCCACATTAATCGCTGCAGTCTGACCGTCGGTGTTAGAAAAATAAATCTGGTAGGTGGTGGCGCTGTCAAGAACTCCGTCAGGAACTTCTTCTAAAGAGAAGCCGTGAAAGAGATCAGCGGCCTTTTCTATGGTTTCCTTGCTCTCGTCAAAGAAGGAATAACAGATGGAACCATAGTAAATAGAAACGGATTCGGTTTTTTCTGTGTCAATAGGAATGCCGGTAAGGTTCTTTGCCTCTTTTTTCTGGTTTTGGCATGCGGTAAGAGATAATATAAGAATGATAAAAAGGAAAAAGATTCTTTGTATTTTACTAATCATAGGAAACCTCTTTTTTAATCTATATTACCATAAGTTCCTAAAAAAGCAAAGAATAGGAAGGGGTCCGGTAATTATGTTTGCTTTGTCTGGTAATAATCTGTCAGGATATCAAGATAAGCCTTTGCGTATTTCGGCAGGTAGCGGTTTTTCTGATAGGCAGCGATAAGGGTGTTTTCAATCTTTTCTTTTCCAATGGACAGGCAGACTGAAGATTTAGGTTCTCGGTCTTTTAGATAATGATAGTAGCTTTCTGGTGCAAAGGCGGCCCCCAGGCCTTCCATGGCAAGGCGGATGGACATTTCGCTGTTTCTGGTATGAAGGAGAATCTTTGGTTCCAGCCCGTAATCCTTAAAGAGCTTTAAAGCAAGGCCGCCTGTATTCTGGTCAGGATAGAGAAGAATAAAGGGCTCGTCTGCAAGGAGGCCAAGATCGATCCAGGGATATTGAAAGCCCTCTTTTTTTTCTGCCATTTTTACCAATGGATTTGATTCGGATAGGACGAGAACCATTTCTTCCTTTCCGATTACCTGATAATCCAGGCCGGTGGGAAATTCATGGACGTTGTAAATGGTCACGTCTACGGTATGGTCGGTTAAGGTATGTTCTGCTACAAAGTTGACTTCCTCCATCATGTTGACTGTGACATGAGGATATAGCTTGTGGAAGTTTGAAAGGGTGGGACCGATCAGGCTGTTTCCAAGCATGATGGGAATGGCAATATTTAAACGTCCGTGGTTTTGGTGCATAATATCATCAAATTCCATGTCCCATTCAATTCCGAATTCCACGATTCGTTCGGCATAGTGGATGTAACGTTCTCCGATATAGGTTGGAGAATAGCAGCTTCCGACACGGTCAAAAAGACGGGCCCCAAGCTGATGCTCCAAGTTTTTTAAATATTTGCTTAAGGATGGCTGGGAGATGAAAAGAGTTTCTGCAGCTTTGCTGATATTTTTCTGTCTGGCGATGGCCAGAATATATCTAGCTTCCTTTAATTCCATAAATATTCCCCCTTTGTGTAGGTGATGGCGTTATCTTATAGCTTTACTGCATAGAAAATATAGATTATATGTATTTGACGTACAGTATATCATAAATTATAATAAAAGTATAGATATAAATTAACAGAACTTATAAGTGATAATAAGTTCCTAATAATTGATGTAAATAGCATGGGGAGGTCCAGATGAAGAAAAGTAGTGCATTTATCATGGTGGTGCCAGGGCTTGTAATACTGGCAGTGTGTCTGTTTTTACCGCTTTTAAGGGTACTGATTCCGTCTTTTCATACCGGAGACTATCCGTTCAGCGCTTATGTGGAATTTTTCCAGGATGAGTATTATCTTAAGATTTTTATGAGGACAGTAAAGGTTGCGTTCATTACTACGGCTGTCTGTATGGCAGCAGGAGTTCCGACCGCATATTTTATCAGCCGGTGCCAGAAGAAGTGGAGAGGGATTTTACTGTCTGTTTCCATTTTTCCCCTGATGACCAATTCTGTAATAAGAAGCTTTGCCTGGATCAATATTTTAGGGAGCAATGGTATCATTAACCGGTTCCTCATGGCGGCCGGCCTTGTGGAAAAGCCTGCGAAGCTGTTGTACACGGATTTTGCCATTATTATTGGTTCCGTTTACTTATTTCTTCCCCTGATGATCGTTACAGTGGCCGGTGTCATGGAAAATATTGAGGATGACATGATGGAGGCAGCGCTCAGCCTGGGGGCAGACCGGTTCAAGGCTTTTATGAAGGTGATTTTTCCCATTAGTCTTCCCGGAATTATTGTTGGAGGCATTCTGGTGTTTACCGGAACCTTGACGGCCTATACAACGCCTCAGCTGCTTGGCGGTAACAAACATATGGTCCTTGCCACATTTATCTACCAGAGGGCCATGAGTGTGGGAGACTGGAACGGGGCCGCAGTCATTTCCCTGATCATGATCGCCACGACCCTGGCTGTGATTAAAGGTTTAAATGCCCTGTCTGCCAGACTGGACAGAAGAGGAGGAAATCATGCGTAAGAATAAAATGCTGACTGCTTTTGCTGTGGTGGTGTTCCTGTTTTTGGTTCTGCCGCTTGTCATCATCACTGTGACCGCCTTTGGGGAGGGCAGTGCTATCACCTTTCCCATTGACTCTTTCTCTTTTCGGTGGTTTGTTAATGTATTTGCATTAAAGTCCTTCCGGGTTTCCTTCTTAACCAGCCTGGAAATCGCCCTGCTTGCGACCGTAGCCGCCCTGATTGCAGGGATTCCGGCTGCCTATGCTCTGGCTAGGTCCGGCATAAAGGGGAAGGGAATTTTAAAATCCGTGTTCCTTTCTCCGACCATTGTGCCTGGAATCGTAATTGGCTTCGTACTCTATCAGTTTCTGGTTTTGACTTTAAGAGTTCCAGTGTTTGCCGGACTTTTGGCCGGGCACTTTATGGTGACTCTGCCCTATGTGATCCGGGTGGTCGGCTCCAGTCTGGACCAGTTTGATTTTTCGGTAGAAGAGGCGGCCTGGAGTCTGGGGTGCACAAAGACGGGGGCATTTTTCCGTGTGGTACTGCCTAATATCACATCGGGAATCTCCGCTGCCTTTATGCTGGCTTTTATAAACTCCTTTAATAACATTCCGGTTTCCATGTTTCTCTCTGGTCCCGGTGTGTCCACCTTCCCGGCGACTCTCATGGGTTACATCGAATATAATTATGATCCCACTGTATCGGCGGTATCCGTGCTTTTAATGGCCGTAACGGTCCTTATTATGGTAATTGTTGATAAGACACTGGGAATTGCAGCTTTGGCAAAATAGGAGGAGAAACCATGGCGTATATGACACTGCAGGATATTGATGTCTGTTATGATAAGAAGAAACAGATTTTAAAGGGATTGAATTTAGAAGTACAGGAAGGGGAGCTGGTTTCCCTTTTGGGGCCAAGCGGCTGTGGAAAAACCACGACCCTTCGTGTGGTAGCTGGGTTTATTGAGCCCCAGAATGGAGTTTTCGCTCTGGATGGTGCGGACCTTACCAAGGTTCCGGTCCACAAGAGGAATTTTGGAATCGTATTTCAAAGCTATGCCCTGTTTCCTCATTTAAGCGTATATGACAATGTGGCATTTGGGCTTAAGATGAGAAAGCTTGATAAGGCTGAAATTGATAAAAAGGTGGATCAGATCCTGGAGATCTGCGGTCTTACGGAATTACGCGGACGGTTTCCCCAGCAGATGTCCGGAGGGCAGAGGCAGAGAGTGGCCCTTGCCAGGGCGTTAGTAATTGAGCCGAAGCTTCTTCTCCTTGATGAGCCGTTAAGCAACTTAGATGCAAAGCTGCGCATCAATATGCGTATGGAGATTAAGAGGATTCAGAAAAAGCTTGGCATTACCACCCTGTTTGTCACCCATGACCAGGAGGAGTGCTTCTCCATCTCGGATAAGGTGGCAGTTATGAATCAGGGAGTGATCGAACAGTTTGACACGCCGGAAAATATTTATCAGAGGCCAAATACGGAATTTGTTGCAAGATTTATTGGTTTTGAGAACTTTCTTCCTTTAAAGAGACAGGGAGATGTATATAAAACGGAGACCGGCGCAGTATTTAACGTAGAAAACACACACAGGGAAGGCGCCTGTACCGGCACCATTCGTCCGGAGGATATCCGGGTTGCAGAAGAAGGGCAGGCGGGCAATATCCTGGAAGGTACGGTAGGTGTCCGGACATTTCTTGGAAAGGGCTATCAGTATGAGGTACTTACAGCTGCCGGAAAGTTCCTGGTAAACAGACCGGCAGAAGAAGCTTATGAAGAGGGCAGCCAGATACGTCTTTATCTGCCGGAATCAAAGTTAATTCTTGTAAATTAAAGGTAATTTGCCCGGAGGACAAGGGCAGTCATAAGGTAACTGCGGCTGATACAGCCGGTCAATTATAAAAAAGAGAGGATTATGATTATGAAGAAAGTATTGGCATTATCCCTGTGTGCAGCCATTGTACTGACGGGCTGCAGCGGTGCCGGAACTGCGGGAACGGCAGAAGAGAAAAAGAGCGGCACAGAAGAGAAGAAACTGGTGTTATCCACTTATGGCTTAAGCGAGGATATTTCTGAGGAAGAGGTGTACAAGCCCTTTGAAGACCAGTACAACTGCAAGATCGTTACAGAGACAGGAAGTACCAATGAGCGTTACACAAAGCTTTCTGCTGACTCACAGACCACCATTGACGTAATCGAGCTGTCCCAGGCCATGACGGCTAAGGGAATCGAAGAGGATTTATTTGAGCCTCTGGATTTAAGTAAGATCGAGAACAGCCAGTATCTGATCAAAGCGGCAAAGACCATGGCGGACGCCGGACAGGGAATTGCCTATACCATCAACAGCATCGGCATTATGTATGATCCGGAAGCAGTAGGCTTTGAGATTAAGAGCTTTGATGATTTATGGAAGGCAGAGCTTAAAGGAAGCGTTGCCATTCCGGATATCACGACTACCTTTGGTCCGGCCATGGTATATATGGCAAGCGATTACAAGGGCGTTGATGTGACCAGTGACAAAGGAGCAGCCGCTTTTGAGGCATTGGAGGAATTAAAGCCGAACCTTGTAAAGACCTATGCAAAGTCTTCGGATTTAATCAATATGTTTACTTCCGGAGAAATCAAGGCCGCCATTGTAGGCGACTTCGGTGTACCAACCATTCAAGAAGCAAACCCGGATCTGGTGTATGTGACTCCTGACGTGACTTATGCAAATTTCAATACCATCAGCATTACAAAGAACTGCAAGGACAAGGAACTGGCTTACGCATACATCAATTACCGTTTAAGCAAAGAGCTTCAGGACAAAACCACCAAGGCTTTAAACGAAGCACCTACCAACAGCCAGGTGGAGGTTTCCAAGGAAGATTCAGAAAATATGACTTATGGTCCTGCGGCAGAGAGCGCAAAGGTGTTAGACTATTCCTTTGTCAATCCGGTCTTAAGCGATTGGATTGATCAGTGGAACCGAACAATCAATAATTAAGGACAGAGGGAAAATGAAGGTTGACTTACTTGTTCAAAATGGATGGGTCTACCGGACATACAGGCAATGCTTTGAAAAAATGGACATTGCGGTTGTGGGGGAAAGGTTTTATGACATTTCCCCTTCCTCCTATTATGGGAACAAAATTCCTTATGAGGCTGAATGTGTGGTGGATGGTACAGGAAAATATTTTATACCGGGACTGATCGATATTCACATGCATATCGAAAGCTCCATGACATATCCGGGAGAGTTTTCCAGGGCGGTCCTGCCCTGGGGAGTCACCTGCGTGGTGGCTGACCCTCACGAGATCGCCAATGTGTTCGGGTTAGAAGGAATAAAAAGCTTTATGGAACAGGAAACGGAGCTGGATATTTACTACGGAATTCCATCAAGTGTTCCTTCCACCGGAAGCAGCTTTGAAACCTCAGGCGGACAAATCAGGGAAGAGGAGGTCCGGGAGCTACTAAAAGAGGATAAAGTCATCTGCCTTGGAGAGGTGATGAACGATTCGGAATTAGTCGCTGTGGAAGATACCCTGATCAAACGCATTATCAGGCTGTGTCAAAACGGGGACCGCAGGCTGAAGATCGAGGGGCATTGCCCTGCCCTGTCAGGAGATTCGCTGGCAGGCTTTATCCGGGGCGGCGTTGATGCGGACCATACCCAGCAGACCCCGGAGTCCGTTCTGGAAAAGACGGACATGGGCATGTTTCTGGAACTTCAGGCGAAATCCCTGACATCTGATGTGGTAGAAACGGTGGTATCCCATGGTCTTTATGAAAATGTGGCTCTTGTAACAGATGATACCATGCCGGATCATCTGGCAATAGGCCATCTAAACCAGATCCTTAAACTGGCTGTGGAGCAGGGAATGCCGCCGGAGAAGGCTATTTACTGTGCGACCCTTACACCTGCGCGGAGAATGGGTCTTGATGACAGGGGAATGATTGCGCCTGGAAAGCTGGCGGATTTTGTTGTATTTGATGATCTGGTAAGCTTTTGCCCTTCTGCGGTTTATAAAAGCGGAAAACAGCATATAAAAAGCCCGGATTCTCCAAATGCGGTTTTTCCGGACCATTTTTACCAGTCTGTAAAATGCCGCTTGGCTTTGGCTTCCGATTTTAAATTAAACCGGTGTGAGATAAAGAATGGAACAGCAACCGTAAATGTCATGGAGATTCAGGATTTTGGAACAAGGGTCAGGCATGTGAAAAGGGAAATTCCCGTCCGGAACCGCTGCATATGCTGGCAGGAGGCAGGACTTTCCCTGGCAGTAGTATTTGAGCGCTACGGAAAGACAGGAGATGTTGCCTATGGACTTGTGGAGCATGCCTTAAAGTCTCCCGGTGCAGTGGCAACCACCTGGAGCCATGACAGCCATAATCTGCTGGTGCTTGGAAATTCGGTGGAGGATATGGTGCTTGCACAGAACCGGGTGGTTCATATGCAGGGCGGTTATGTAACGGCCCGGGGAGGCAAAATCACAGCTTCTGCAGCCCTTCCCGTAGGCGGAATCCTCTCTGATGGAGGTATTCCAAAGCTTTCTAAAGAATTGGCTGAGGTGAGGGAAGAAATCGAGGCTATGGGGTATGTGAACAGCAATGTTATCATGTCCATTTCCACCCTGACCCTACTGGTTTCCCCGGAATTAAAGATAAGCGATAAGGGTCTGTTTGATGTAAAGACGAAGCAGAGGGTTCCTTTGGTGGAAAAATACGAGTCTTAAAAGGAAGTAATTATTAGACATCCTTCGGGTGTACCTTTATGTCCCCTCCAATATGGGCAGTAATAAGGAAAAGGTTGATAAATGTGAGAACGATAATCATAAATGTAACTGTGGTAACAATGAATAAACAGAGGGAAATTCACGATCCCGGTTTTGTGATGTTTGAAAATGATATCATCACAGCAGTGGGAGGTATGAACGATTTACCGGAAGAAGCCTGGCATTTGGATACGGTGAAAGTGGACGGAAAGAACGGCATCCTGATGCCGGGGATGGTGAATCTCCACACGCATATGGGGATGATCCCTTTCCGTGGACTTGGAGATGACTGCAAAGACCGGCTCCGTGTATTTTTGCTTCCAATGGAACAAAAGGCCATGGATGAGGAACTTGTATACCTGTCTTCCCGCTACGCGGCAGGGGAAATGCTCCTTGGCGGCGTGACCACAGCCCTAGATATGTATTACTTTGAGGAAGAAGCTGCAAAGGCAATGGATGAAATGGGAATGAGAGGGATTACAGGGCAGACAGTGATGGAAGAAGGAGCCTGCGATTTCAGTGACCCTTATCAGGCATTGGCTTATGGGGAAAAATTGATAAAAAAATATCAGTCCCATCCCAGAATATCAGCCTGTATTGCTCCTCATGGAACCAATACCTGCGGGAAAACGCTGCTTTCGGAAGCCTATCGTATGGACTCGTCCTTAAAGGTTCCGTTTACTTTACATACGGCGGAAATGGATTATGAAATGGATTATTTCCGGAAGGAATACGGCATGTCCCCGGTTCAGTATTTAGACAGCATCGGTGTATTGGGAAAGGAGACTCTGGCAGCCCACTGCATTCATATGGAGGAAGAGGATCTTATGCTTTTAAAGGAACGGGATGCAAGGGTGGCTCACTGCATCGGTTCCAATACAAAGGCAGCAAAGGGAGTGGCACCGGTAAGCGCCATGCTTCGGATGGGAATACCGGTAGGCCTTGGAACGGATGGCCCTGCCAGCGGAAATACTCTTGATATATTTACGCAAATGAAGCTTTGTGCCGATTTTCATAAAAATGAAACCAGAGACCGGAGCGCATTTCCGGCGGAAACCATCGTGTCAATGGCTACAGATCTGGGAACAAAGGCCCTTGGCCTTTATGATCTTACTGGGTCCCTGGAACCGGGAAAACAGGCGGATCTGGTTCTGGTTGAAACCCGCTCCGCCAACATGTTTCCGGTTTACAATCCCTATTCTGCCCTTGTATACAGCGCTAATCCTTCCAATGTTGAGGCTGTATACGTTGCAGGGGAATGTGTGGTAAAGGATAAAAAGCTTGTAAAGGCAGACATGGCAGAAATCAGGAAAATGCTCATAAATAAAATGAAAAAAACTGATTTTGGAATTTATATGGAAAAAATGGGAAATATTTATTAAAGAAAGGGTTTGCAGGGTGATTATAATAAATCCATCAGAGGTATATTATAAACAGAGGTTTTAATTATAAATTCGCTGGTTGTTATTTATTAGAAATAATTGACAACCATATTGCCCTGTGGTAAACTGTATCAGTACAAATACGCGCCGATACTTGGTATTTCGGATACTCCAACCAATACTTGGTATGAGGTGAGACTTTAAGACTAAAGGAGGAAATCAACATGATTTCAAAGGAAAAGAAAGCAGCTATCATCGCTGAGTTTGGCAGAAAAGCCGGCGACACAGGTTCACCAGAAGTACAGATCGCAATTCTGACAGAAAGAATCACAGAATTAACCGATCATCTTCAGAAGAACCCAAAAGATCATCATTCCAGAAGAGGACTTCTGATGATGGTTGGACAGAGAAGGGGTCTTCTTGATTACTTAAAGAAGACGGACCTGGAAGGCTATCGTTCATTGATCGAGAAGTTAGGAATCAGAAAATAATAAACCATTTAGGGTGGAGTACATCTCCACCCTATCTGTCTATTAGGAAAAGAATATTAAAAGTAGAAGCATTCCCCGAGACCGCTGATGTGCGCGTAATAAGCAGAGCAAAGAGGCGGGAAGGGGGCACGGATATGCATACATATCCGTGCCCCCTTCCAGTCTCTTGGCGAGCAGCCGCGAATGAGGGACTGAAAGTCCCGAATTTGCGGCTTCGGATTCTGCCCAAAGCAGAATCTGCTTATGCCCCCCCCAGCGGACTGCACAAGCAAACTCATTTTTTGCGCGCAGATCAGTAGTTTCGGCGTCTTCTACTGTTAATATAAATATTAATCCAGTAAAAGGAGATACCAGTATGTACAAGAGTTTTAGTATGGAACTGGCCGGCAGAACATTAACCGTTGATGTCGGCAGAGTAGCAAAGCAGGCAAGCGGCGCGGTACTTATGCACTATGGCGATACCGTAGTATTAGCTACCGCAACTGCGTCTGACAAACCAAGAGACGGAATCGATTTCTTCCCGCTGAGCGTAGAATACGAAGAAAAATTATACGCCGTAGGAAAGATCCCAGGCGGCTTCAACAAAAGAGAGGGAAAAGCGTCTGAGAATGCAATTTTGACCTCCCGTGTCATTGACCGTCCAATGAGACCTCTTTTTCCAAAAGATTACCGTAACGATGTGACTTTAGATAACATCGTTATGTCCGTAGACCAGGATTGCAGTCCGGAGCTGACAGCGATGTTAGGCTCAGCCATTTCAACCTGTATTTCCGATATTCCTTTTGACGGACCCTGTGCTTCCACCCAGGTGGGACTTGTAGACGGAGAACTCGTCATCAACCCGACCCAGTCTCAGAAGCAGGTTTCCGACATGGCGCTTACGGTTGCATCTACAAGAGAGAAAGTCATTATGATCGAGGCCGGAGCCAATGAGGTGCCGGAAGATAAGATGATCGAGGCAATTTTTAAGGCTCATGAAGTAAACCAGGAAATCATCAAATTCATTGACACCATCGTAGCAGAGTGCGGAAAGCCGAAGCACCAGTACACCAGCTGCGCAGTGCCGGAAGAGTTATTTGCTGCCATCAGGGAAATCGTTACCCCTGAGGAGATGGAAGTTGCTGTATTCACCGATGAAAAGCAGGTAAGAGAAGAAAACATCCGCAACATCACCGCAAAGCTGGAAGAAGCCTTTGCAGAAAAGGAAGAATGGCTGTCAGTGCTTGGAGAAGCCATTTACCAGTATCAGAAAAAGACTGTCCGCAAGATGATCTTAAAAGACCATAAGCGTCCTGATGGCCGTGCCATGGATCAGATCCGTCATCTGGCAGCAGAAATTGATATGCTTCCAAGAGTTCATGGCTCCGCCATGTTCACCCGCGGCCAGACTCAGATTTTAAATATTTGTACCTTGGCTCCATTATCAGAAAGCCAGAGATTAGACGGCATTGACGATATGGAAACCTCCAAGAGATATATGCACCATTACAATTTCCCATCCTTCTCCGTAGGAGAGACAAGGCCTTCCAGAGGACCGGGACGACGGGAGATCGGCCATGGTGCCCTGGCAGAGAGAGCATTGATTCCGGTTCTTCCGTCTGAGGAAGAATTCCCATATGCGATCCGTACCGTTTCCGAGACCATGGAATCCAATGGATCTACCTCCCAGGCAAGCATCTGTTCCTCCTCCATGTCCTTAATGGCTGCCGGTGTTCCCATTAAATCGGCGGTTGCAGGTATTTCCTGCGGACTTGTTACCGGAGATTCCGATGATGATTACATCGTCTTAACCGATATACAGGGTCTGGAAGATTTCTTCGGCGATATGGACTTTAAGGTAGGCGGCACCCACAAGGGTATCACTGCGATCCAGATGGATATTAAGATCCACGGCCTTACAAGACCGATCATTGAGGAAGCCATCCGCACCACCAGAGAGGCAAGGCTTTACATTCTTGATGAGGTTATGGCAAAAGCCATTGCAGAGCCACGTAAGGAAGTAGGCAAGTATGCTCCGAAGATCGACCAGATTTCCATTGATCCTCAGAAGATCGGCGATGTGGTAGGTAAGCAGGGGAAGGTGATCAATAAGATCATTGAAGAAACCGGCGTAAAGATTGATATTAACGATGATGGAAATGTATCCGTATGCGGAACCGATCAGGCCATGATCGACCGTGCGATCCAGATCATTAAGAGCATTGTTACAGAAATCCAGGCAGGACAGATTTTCACAGGCAAGGTTGTCAGAATCATGAACTTTGGTGCTTTCGTTGAACTGGCTCCCAACAAGGATGGTATGGTTCACATTTCCAAGCTGTCTGATAAGAGGGTGGCAAAGGTTGAAGATGTCGTCAACATCGGTGACGAAGTGACTGTAAAGGTAATGGAAGTCGACAAGATGGGCAGAATCAACTTAAGCATGAAGCCGGGAGATCTGGCTGCAAAGACAGAAGAGAAAAAAGATGAAAAAGAAACAGAATCAAAAGAAACAGTATAAAACAGCATAAAACAGCTATGCCCTGTGGCAGACAGCAGATAGGCCAATATCCGTCTGCTGTCTGTTTTATTATGTAAATGCAGTTTAGGAACGGGGAAGGAGTATATCATGGAAAAACAGACACTGGCAGAAATAGCCGCCCAAAAATTATTGCAGATCATACAGGAAGAAGGATACACTGCAGGAGACAAAATGCCTACCGAGGCAGAATTGTCTGAAGTTCTGGGGGTAGGGCGCAATACGGTCCGTGAGGCCTTAAGAATCCTGATGTCCCGGAATATTGTCACCATTCGCCAGGGATCGGGGACCTTTCTGTCGGATAAAAATGGTGTGGCCGATGATCCTCTGGGATTTACCATGATAGAAGACAGAAGAAAACTGACTGTAGATTTAATCCAGATCCGGGTTATGCTGGAGCCGCCGATTGCAGCCCTGGCAGCCCAGAACGCGGACCAGGAAGACATCCTTTGCCTGGAACAGATTCTTCTGGAATTGGAAAAGAAGATGGAGGACCGGGAGGATTATTCGGAAAAGGATTCCCAGTTCCATGCCCAGATTGCCAACTGCAGCCATAATCTGGTTATAGCAAACCTGGTACCTGTCATTACCGACGGGGTCCGGGTCTTTGCCGGTTCGGTCCGGGAGACCGAATATGCCCAGACGTTACTGTCTCATCGCAGGATTTATGAGGCGATCAGGGATAGGAAGCCTGTAGAGGCACAGCAGGCAATGTATTTCCACTTAATGTACAACGACAACCGCTATAAGGAAGAAGACCGGGAAGGAAACTGATTGAACCATGGTCTGAAAATCTGTATAAAGAGATAAGGCATATATTCATGGGATGAGTATATGCCTTATTTTTTACTTTTTCTTGACTTATACCAGCAAATGTGATAAAAATAGAATATATTTGTAGGATGAATATTCGCCCTATAGTGTTCATTTATTTCTGGAGGTCAAAAATATTGAAACAATTATATGATGTACTTATTATCGGAGGCGGGGTCATTGGAAGCGCAATTGCTAGAGAAATGTCCAGATATCGCTTAAAAATAGGCGTATTGGAAAAAAATCTGGATGTCTGCTGTGAGACCAGCGGACGAAATTCTGGGGTGGTTCACGGAGGTTTCGCGTATGACACCGGTTCTCTGAAAGCAAAACTGTGTGTAGAAGGCAACCAAATCATGGGACAACTTTCCGAAGAACTTGATTTTCCTTTTCAGCGCTGCGGAAAGGTTCTGGTAGGAAACACACCGGAGGATCAGGAAGCGCTGGAACGGACCATGGAGCAGGGCAGAGCCAATGGGGTAAACGGGATGGAGCTGATCGGTAAAGAACGGCTTCATGAACTGGTTCCTTCCGTCATAGGGGAATTTGCCATGTATTCTGCTGAAAGCGGAATCGTAGATCCCTTCGGATATACCATTGCCCTGGCTGAGAATGCCGCAGAAAATGGTGTGGATTATTTCTTTGACCGCGAGGTGACGGCCATTGAAAGAGATGCGGATTCCAATTATGTGATCACTACATCAAACGGAACCTTTTACAGCCGCTGGATAGTGAACAGCGCCGGCCTTGGCTGCGGGAAAATATCGGAGCTGCTTGGTATGGGCGGATATAAGATCATAGGTTCCAAGGGAGATTACATCATCCTGGATAAAAGGACCGGTCCTTTGCTTCCCATGCCGGTATACCCGGTTCCAAGCAATACCTATATGGGGATTCATGTGACGAATACGACAGACGGCAATGTGATCGTCGGGCCCAATGCGGATCGGACAGATAATTTTACATATTATGGCGTATCCCAGGAAAATATGGACTATTTAGCAAGGAGCGCCTCCGACTTATGGCCCTGTATCCATAAGAAGGATTATATCCGTAATTATTCCGGGATCCTTCCTAAATGGGTAGATGAGAATGGAGCTATACAGGACTTTAAAATCGAGGTGCAGGATTTGGCAGCGCCGCGGGCCATCAATCTGATAGGAATAGAATCTCCAGGACTGACTGCGGCTATTCCGATTGCCCGCTATGCGGTCGGGCTCATGGCAGAGAGGGAAACGCTTACCCTTAACTCATCCTTTAATCCTGTACGCAAAGGTGTGGTTCGTTTTGCGGAGCTTTCAAAAGAAGAGCAGAATCTTAAAATTGAGGAAAATCCTGAATACGGAGAGGTGATCTGCCGCTGTGAAAAAGTGACTAAGGCGGAGATCCTCCAGGCGATCCATAATCCTCTGGGAGTTGACACCTTAACTGGGATTAAGTATAGAACACGCTCGATGATGGGGCGCTGCCAGGGCGGTTACTGCCAGATGCGCATTGCACAGCTGCTGGAGCAGGAGCTGGGGAAAAAAGAAGATCAAGTCCAATATGCCAGAAAAGGTTCTAATATGTTTTTTGGCAAAGTACGGCAGGAGGTGGAGTCATGAATGCAGAACAAAAAGAGATCCAGATAGAACAGGTGGATGTTGTAATTGCAGGCGGAGGACCTGCCGGTCTTGCAGCAGCAGCCGAACTTTACCGACGTGGAATTCGCAACCTGCTGATCATAGAGCGGGAAAAGCAGCTGGGTGGCATCTTGCGTCAATGCATTCACGACGGATTCGGACTGACCCGCTTTCAGACTGCTTTAAGCGGTCCTGAATATGCACAGCGTTTCATTGATACAATAGAAGAACTGAATATTCCTTACATAACGGATGCAACGGTACTGGAGGTGACCCGTGAAAGACAGGTAACGGCAGTTTCCAGAGAAGGCATGAGAACATGGCAGGCAAAGGCGGTGATCCTGACTATGGGCTGCCGCGAGCGGACAAGGGGAGCCATTGGGATTCCGGGTGAGCGGCCTGCGGGCGTATTTACAGCAGGCGTTGCCCAGGCTTATATGAATCTGTTTAATACCATGCCGGCTAAGGAAGTGGTAATACTGGGCTCTGGTGATATCGGTATGATTATGGCCCGCCGGCTTACCCTGGAAGGGGCTCATGTAAAGGCTGTATTTGAAATTCAGCCTTATCCCAGCGGATTGCCCCGCAATATTGAACAGTGTCTTAATGATTATGACATACCATTGTATTTAAACCATGGAATAACCGCAATTCATGGAAATACCAGGCTTACCGGAGTCACTGTCTCTCAGGTGGATGAGAATTTTATGCCCATCCCTGGAACAGAAAAAGAGTACCAGTGTGATACGCTCATCCTTTCCGTAGGCCTGATTCCGGAGAATGAATTATCCCTGGACGCGGGAGTTATATTGGATGAACGGACCAGGGGAGCCCTTGTAGACGAATATTTTCAGACTGACGCAGAAGGGATCTTTGCAGCAGGAAACGTCCTTCATGTACATGACCTGGTTGATTTTGTTTCGATAGAGGCGGAGAGTCTGGCTGATTCAGTGGCGCAATACATAAAAGAGGGGAGTCTTAAACCGGCTGCCATTGCGATTAAACCGGATTGCAGCATCGGGTATACGGTACCTCAAAGAGTCAGCGGAACGAAAGAATTCACGTTGTCCTTAAGAGTAAAAAGACCGATGAAGGACTGCCGCATTGTTGTGCGCCAGGCCGGGAAGGAAGTGGCTGTTAAAAAGATGAAAAAAGCCATACCCGCAGAAATGATCCGCTTTGTCATTTCTCATGAAAAGCTGGTATCCGGTTCAGATTTGGAGGTGTGTATAGAATGATGAAGGAATTTACCTGTATTATCTGTCCGAACGGGTGCGAAATTAGCGCTGATATAGAAATAAAAGATGGCAGCGACAGCCTGATACGGTCCATAGATGGTGCCCTCTGCCCCAGAGGAGAGATTTATGTGAAGCAGGAACTGATTGATCCCCGTCGTAATATTGCTACTTCTGTTCTGGTAAAAGGAGGAATTCTGCCATTAGCCAGCGTACGTCTGACGAAACCGATCCCAAAAGCCAGAATCTTTGATGCAATGGAAGAGATAAAGAAGTGCAGTCTGACAGCACCTGTGAAAGCCGGAACGGTTATCGTGGAAAATATTCTTGGATATGATGCAGATGTGATTGTGACAAAATCTGTGCCGGCCGGCGAACTGAAATAATAAAGACCCGGCAATCTATAGCAGCCGTAAAACAGTCTTGTTTTACGGCTCCTTATCGTATCAAAATATGGTGCCAAACCATTAAATGAAATAATCGGGAAATTCTTTTTTAAGTATGGTCTGATCTGCCAATGCGGTGGATATGTGCCGGATCATGGCTTCAGAAGCCTTTTTCTTATCCTTTTCCATGATGGCTTTGCAGATGGCGGAGTGATCGCTGATGACACGGTCTGATACATTGATCTGATAACTCAGCTTTCGCTGTCTGTCAAAGTGAGGCATGATGGTCTGCATGGTGTCGTAGATAAAGGTCATTCCGCATATATCATAAAATTCTTTGTGGAAAGCAATATCCAGAGTCAGAAATTTCTCGAAGTTCTCCCTCGGTCCGTTGGATGCGTAATCTTTTTGGAGCGTTATATAGTCATATAAGTTATCCAGGTGCTCCTGGGTGATAAAATCACAGCTCATTTCTGCCAGCGGCCCCTCAATCATTTTCCTCATCGTACATACCTGTTCCACGATATTACTATCGATCAAAGAAATAAAAATCCCCTTTTGAGGATAGCTTTCGATCAAATGGCCATTGGTCAGAGAAAGAATGGCTTCCCTGACCGGAGTCCGGCTGATGTTTAATTCTTTTGAAATTTCTATATCAGAGATTTTTTGTCCCGGCGTGAATTCCAGGTTAATAATCTGGTCCAGAAGAAACCGAAGGGCATATTCACGTGCAGACTCTCCCGGGTTTTGGGTAAACTTTTTCGTCATTTCAGCGCTCCTTTGCGTTTTAGCTATGTCACGGAAAGATTCGGACATGGATATTTTAAATTGAAATCAATATATTACTTTTATGATAAATTAGCACAATAGATACAGTATACGGTACAAGTAATGTTTTTACCATGGATGAAAATAATAAATATAAATAAAAAATTATACTATTATCACATGAAAAATGATTATTATCGTTAAAATGCACAAAAAGCAGAGGTTTTAAATAGATAAAAGAAACAAAATCCTTGTTAAAAAATTATTTATTATTGCTTTTCAAACTCTGCTATAGTATACTAACGCCATGTAAATATATTACTGTTGAATTAATATATTTCTGATCAATTTAATTGAACTCATAATTCGTAAGAGGAGGATTACAACATGAGAAGGATGAAAAAAGTTTTATGCATGGCAATGGCGGTTGGTATGACTGTCTCAACCCTGGCTGGCTGCGGCAGCAGTACATCAGGTGCAGCGAAAGCACCGGCTTCAGGAGAAACACAGGCGGGAGCCCAGTCAACGGCTACCGGTGCTCCGATCAAGGTGGGAGTATCCAACATGGTAACTGGCCCTATGGCAGCCGGCGGGCTTCGTATGAAGCAGGCCGTAACCATGGCGTTTGAAGAAATCAATGCCAAAGGCGGAGTGCTGGGGGGAAGACCTTTGGAGATGGTTCTTGTTGATGATACAGGGACTCCCACAGGTGCGGTAAATGCAGTCAATAAGATCCTTGGTGAGAATGTTTCGGTAGCGATCGGACCCCATACTTCTCCCATGGCATCTGCAACTCAGGAGTTATATCGGAAGGCTGGAGTTCCTTTTATCAGCGCTGCTACCTCACCAAAGCTTTTAGAGGCACAGAATCCATACTTTTTCCGTATATCCGTTTCTGATGGAGCCGTAGGACCGGCTATGGTGGAGTTTGCCAAGGACCAGTTTGGTGCTGCAAAGGTTGGAGCACTCTATGATACAGACGATTACGGTGTAGCGGCTGACAATGCCACAAAACTGTATTGCGAAAAGAATGGGATTGAGTATTACTCAGAAGGCTTTACATCAGGCGATAAGGACTTAACATCACAGCTTTCCAAAATAAAAGGCTGGGGACCTGATGTTATCTTTGACTTTTCCCATGACGCAGAGGCGGCTTTGATTGTCCGCCAGTTGGACGAGCTTGGTATGGGAGAACTTCCTCATGTTGGACCTAATGCTCTGGCACAGTCCCAGACCTATGATTTATGCGATGCGAAACAGCTGGAAGGTACTTATGCATCTACAGATTTCTATGCTGACCAGACCAATGAGACCATGAAGAAATTTTTAGATGATTTTAAGGCACGCTGGGGGGCTGACGTGGAACGTTATGCAGCGATGTATTATACTGCTGCTTACTTAACAGCCGATGCCATTGAACGGGCCGGCTCTGATAAACCGGAAGATATTCGCAAAGCTCTTTCTGAAACAAAAGATTTTAATGCAGTATTTGGAAAGCTAAACTGCTCTGAGCAGGGAGAGATGAATACGAACCTTTATATTCTGGAGTTTAACGGAGAAAAGAATATGACTGTATCCAAACAGGTATCCTTAGACTGATTATAAAAGGGAATGAACAGCACCCGGCGGCTTAAAACAGCTGCCGGGTGCAAATAACGAGGAGGTACTACATATGCAGGTATTTGTACAGCTGCTCATTACCGGTATTGCCATGGGTTTTATCTATGCTTTGGTTGGTATTGAGTACACTCTTATCTGGAACGCAACAGGATTACTTAATTTCAGCCATGATAAGTTTATCTTATTTGGAGCTTATATGTTTGCCGGTACCTATGTGCTGGGTCTTGGGCTTCCGCCGATACTAGCAATTCTTTTCACGATTCTTACCATGTTTTTATTAGGGGTTGTCAGCGCGTTTGTAATTTTTAATCCGCTTAGCAAGCTTTCCACCAATTTATTCGCAGTAATTGGAACCGTTATCCTTGGCAGGATCATGATAGAGTCGGTTCGCCTGATCTGGGGACCTCTTCCCTTTACACTGGATAATTTCATGAGAGGATCCTTGCACTTCGGTTCTGTGGTAGTCTCAAAGTCTCATTTGGTGATTATTGTGGTATGTTCCCTGATTACCGCTGGCCTTCAGGTTTTCTTTAAAGCAACCAAGACCGGAAAAGCCATGCGTTGTGTATCAGAAAATAAAACGGCAGCCTCCTTAATGGGAATCAATGTTCCTATGAACATTGCTTTTACCATTGGTTTATCAGCAATTGTCTGTGCCACCATCGGAATCCTGGTAATTCCTATCTTCAATGTGGAACTTCAAATGTCGTCCATGATCGGTTTAAAAGGATTTGCCTCCGGTGTCATCGGCGGTTTTGGCTACCTTCCCGGAGCAATTGTAGGCGGTATCCTTCTGGGAGTAGTTGAAATTTTTGGAAGTATGCTGATTCCATCTGTTTATAAAGATTGTCTGTCATTTGTACTGTTAATCATTTTCTTGTTGGTTAGGCCGTCAGGAATTCTGGGAAATAAAAGATAAGCGAGGAGGAAAGCAATGAAAATTAACAAAACATCGGCATTAATTGCAGCAGCAGCCATTGCTCTTGCAGCGATCCTACCCATGTTTATTTCCAATAACTATCATCTGAATCTGATGATACAGGTGTTAATAAATATCATTATAGTCGTAGGGCTTAATTTCATAACCGGCCTTACCGGTCAGATGAATCTGGGAACTGCCGGTATATTCTCTATGGGAGCATATACGTCTTCCCTGCTGGCCACTAGACTTGGGATCAATCCATGGATTTGCTTGATCGCAGCCGTTGGCATGGGATTTTTAATAGGAATGGGACTTGGCTATCCTTCCTTAAGGGTATCCGGAGTATATCTGGCCCTTACTACCATTGGTTTTTCTGAAATCGTCCGTATTCTGATGACGAATTTGACAGGCCTGACGGGAGGAGCTTTGGGCGTGACGGGAATTCCCCCATTTTCTATCCTGGGCCATAAATTCCAGACGAATAAAGAGATTTACTATCTCTATCTGGTCATAGCGGTCATTCTTATCTTTAACGCATACCGGATTGTTAATTCCAAATGGGGACGGGCTTTCCTGGCAGTTAAGGATAATCCGGATGCTGTGGAAGCAGGAGGGATCAACATTGCGTCCATTAAGATTTTAGCGTTTACCCTTGCAGCCGTTTATGCAACAGTGGCAGGAAGCCTTTATGCCCATTACGTTGGTTTCATCAATCCAAGTGCATATAACCTGGAGTATTCCATAAACTACGTTGTCATGCTGGTTATTGGAGGAATCGGCTCTGTGCCAGGCAATGTGCTCGGGGCGATTCTGGTTACTTTAGTGCCGGAATTTTTAAGATTTATGGAAAATTACTACTGGCTGGTATTTTCAATCATCACTCTGCTGTTTGTTATCTTTATGCCAAATGGAATCGTTTCTCTATTTAAGGGAAAGAAGAGGGCAGCAAATGCAGGGAAAGGAGTGCAGGCAAATGGCAGATAACAGAGAAGGAAAGTCTATTTTAACCCTGGAACACGTAACAAAACGCTTTTCCGGGCTGGTTGCGGTAAATGATCTGTCTCTGGATATGAAGGAACGTACCATTCATGCTTTGATCGGACCAAACGGAGCAGGCAAGTCAACTGCTATCAATATGATCACTGGTCTTCTGCCATTAACAGAGGGTGAAATCTACCATGAGGATACGAAAATAAGCGGTATGAGCGCTCATCAGATCGCCCAAACCAGCTGCAGCCGGACTTTCCAGAATTTAAAGTTATACCGTTCCATGACAGTAAAGGAAAACTTAATGATGGGAAATATGTCAGACCGGAAGCAGGGCTTTGTGCCTTTTCTGTTTGATATTAAGAACGCATACAGGGAAGAGAAGCTGATGAATGAAAAGGCAGATCAGATTTTAGAGTTCATGGGATTAAAGGATCTGTCAGAAGAGTATCCGTCCAATATGCCTTACGGGAAACAGAAACTTACGGAGCTTGCCAGGTCTCTCATGTCAGATCCAAGACTTCTGTTCTTAGATGAACCTGCCGCAGGACTCAATCCCTCCGAGCGTGTGGAATTTGTAAATATCATGCTGAAGGTATTTGATTCCGGCATCGATATTTTCCTTATTGAGCACAATATGGATGTTATCATGAATATCAGCAATTATATTACCGTTATTAACTTCGGAGCGAAAATTGCCGAAGGCACACCGGAAGAAATACAGCAGGATCCGTTGGTAATTAAGGCGTATTTAGGCGACCGGTATAAACAGAATATGGCAAGGGGGGCTTCAAATGCTTAAGGTAAATGGCATTGACGTATATTATGGCAAGGTTCAGGCTCTGTTTGACGTATCCATTGAAGTGGGAGACCGGGAGATCGTATCCATCATCGGAGCCAACGGGGCAGGAAAGACTACCCTGATGAAATCCATCATGGGAATCAATAAACCGAAAAACGGCACGATCGAATACAACGGTCAGGTCATAAGCGGTCTCCCTCCCCATAAGGTGGTAAGTAAAAAGATTGTTTATATCCCTGAAGGCCGTGAAATTTTCCCCAATATGACGGTTCAGGAAAATCTGGAAATGGGTGCCTATTCTGTAAAGTTATCAAAGGCGGAAATGGAGCGTCATCTGGAAGAACAGTACGATATTTTTCCAAGGTTAAAGGAACGGGCAAAACAAAAAGCCGGTTCCATGTCAGGAGGCGAGCAGCAGATGTTAGCCATAGCAAGAGGGCTTATGTCAGATCCGGAACTTTTGATGCTTGATGAACCAAGCCTTGGTCTTGCACCGGTCATTGTTGATGACATGTTTGATGTAATTGTCCGCGTGAATAAGGTGAGAAATATACCGATTGCGATTGTGGAGCAGAATGCATTTATGGCCATGTCCATATCTGACAGGACCTATGTATTGGAAGTGGGCAATCTTGTTACCCATGGAGAAAGCAAAGCACTGATGGATTCTGATGAAATTAAAAAAGCTTATCTGGGAGGCTGACGGCCTCCCACTGTTTACATAATGAATGGAGGTAAAAGAAATTGCGCGCTATTTATTTAGAAGAACCGTGGAAGGTTGCATGTATTGACACTGAAAAACCAGAGCCAAAGGAAGGTCAGGCCCTTATCAAAGTGCGGGCAGCAGGTATCTGCGGAAGTGATATAGGTGCATACCGGGGAACCAATCCTCTGGTATCCTATCCAAGGATTATCGGCCATGAGGTAGTGGGAGAGGTAATATTCATTCCGGAGGACAACAGGAAAGGAATTAAGGCAGGAGACCATGTGATCGTAGATCCCTACCTCTTTTGCGGAGAGTGCTACCCCTGTTCCATTGGACGAACCAATTGCTGTACCGCTCTAAAGGTACTTGGGGTCCATGTGGAGGGAGGAATGTCCGACTATATGGTACATCCGGCAGATATGCTGTGGAAGCTTCCTGAAGATATGCCATGGGATATTGCACCGATGGCAGAGCCCCTTACCATTGCCTTGCATGGCATTCACAGAGGAGGTTTAAAGAAAGGGGAGCGTGTGGCAATCATAGGGGCAGGCCCCATCGGTCTTCTGGCAGCCATGTCAGCTCTGGCTTATGAGGCAGAGCCAATTGTCATTGACGTTGTTGCTGAGCGCCTTTCTTTTGCAAAAGAGCTGGGAGTAAAATATACCATTCATTCAGCAGAAGAAAACCTGGCTGAAAAGGTATTAGAATATACCAATGGCCGCTTGGCAGAGCTTGTTATGGAGTGCTCCGGTGCAAACCCGGCAGTCCGTTCTGCCCTGGACATTACAGCGAACGCAGGCCGGATCACGTTAACCGGCTGGCCGAAAAAAGAAACTCCGCTCCCTACCGATATGATCACCAGAAAGGAAATTGATATCCGCGGTGCCCGTACCAGTGCCAATGAATTTGAAGAAGCCATTGAGCTGATCCATTCAGGCAGGGTAGATGTGAGAAAAATACTGACCAAAACCGTCACGATGGAAGAAACCCCTGCAGTGATCGCTGATATTGAACAAAATTCCGGTAACTATATGAAAGTAAACGTAATTCTGTGACGGATGGCAGGAGAAAAGTCATACAGAGGAAAATGATGATTGACAAATAAAGAATTAGAACGTATAATTGTCTGGATCGAAGACATAAGTATCTGATTTACAATTAAATAGGCTTCATTAAGAGGGAGTAGTTTTAATGCATCGTCAACATCCTGACTGCCAAAGGGCAGCCTGGTGGTGCATGCCAGACAATGGTTACCAGACTTTTAATGTATTTATTCTGAACATTTCATATTTTTCAGAATAAGTGCATTAAAAGTCTTTTTCTTTTTCTTTTTGGGGCAATAATAAGTCAGAGAGATCAAACAGTACATGTTGATGTAAGCTGTCCGTATGGGCAGCAGAATGGAGGAAAGTTTGAAAGACTGGTATCAGAAAACAGAAGAAGAAGTTTTAGAAGCGCTTCATACGTCAAAGGAAGGCTTAAGTGCAACAGAAGCAGCCGGACTTCTTGCCAGCAAGGGAGAAAATATTCTGGAGGAGGGAAAGAAAAAAAGCACCCTTCAAGTATTTGCCGAGCAGTTCCGTGATCTGCTGGTGGTCATTCTGATTGCAGCGGCTGTCATTTCCATGCTTTCAGGAAATGCAGAAAGTACTATCGTTATCGTAGCGGTCATTGTGCTGAATGCGGTTCTTGGAACCGTGCAGCATGAAAAGGCCCAGAAGTCCCTGGCAAGCTTAAAATCCCTGTCGTCACCAACTGCCAAGGTGATCCGGGATGGACAAAAGGTTGAGATCGCTTCAAAAGGCGTGGTCCCCGGAGATATCCTGCTTCTGGAAGCCGGAGATATGGTAGTAGCTGATGGGCGGATCCTTAATAATTATTCCCTTCAGGTAAACGAAAGCTCCTTAACCGGCGAATCTACCAATGTGGATAAGGAAGAAGGGACTCTTGATACAGAAGCACCTCTGGCAGACCGGACCAATATGGTTTATTCCGGAAGCCTGGTTACTTACGGCAGAGCGGTTGTAGCTGTCACCGGAACCGGAATGGATACGGAGATCGGAAAGATCGCCAGCCTGATGAATGCGACTAAGGAGAAAAAAACACCTTTGCAGGTCAGTCTGGATCAGTTTTCCAGCCGTCTTGCCATGGTCATCATGGTAATTTGTGCCCTGGTGTTCCTGTTGAGCATTTATCGTAGAATGCCCCTTCTGGATTCCCTGATGTTTGCTGTGGCTCTTGCGGTTGCTGCTATTCCGGAGGCATTAAGCTCCATTGTAACCATTGTACAGGCAATGGGGACACAGCGGATGGCAAGGGAAAATGCCATTATAAAAGAATTAAAGGCGGTGGAAAGCCTTGGCTGCGTTTCCGTCATCTGTTCTGATAAGACCGGAACCCTGACTCAAAATAAGATGACTGTAAAGGATATTTATGTGGATGGAAAAGTCTGTCAGCCAGATGAGTTAGACCTTCGCAACCAGCTCCACCGGTATCTGCTTTACGATGCGCTGCTGACCAACGATTCCTCTATTGTAGAAGGAAAGGGGATCGGAGATCCTACGGAGTATGCCCTTCTTGAAATGGCAGGAAAAGTCAGCTTAAGCCATGATCTCATCAGGGAAATGATGCACCGTCTGGAAGAGATTCCATTTGATTCCGACCGGAAGCTGATGAGCACAAAATACCAGCTGCATGGAGTTCCTACCATACTGACAAAGGGTGCGGTGGATGTATTGCTGTACCGGACCACCCATATCCGTACTTCTGAAGGAGTCAGGGAACTGACAGAAAAAGACCGGGAGAATATCCTGGAACAGAATATGAAATTTTCAGAGAATGGACTTCGGGTGCTTGCTTTTGCCTATAAGGAAGTGGAGGAAGACCATGTGCTTTCCTTAAAATCAGAAAACGACTTTATCTTTATTGGGCTTATCTCCATGGTTGATCCGCCGAGAGAAGAGTCTAAGGATGCGGTAGCCGATGCCAAACGGGCAGGAATCCGGCCGGTAATGATCACCGGGGATCATAAGATCACGGCAACTGCCATAGCAAAGCAGATCGGTATTTTCGAAAAGGGTGATATGGCTGTTACCGGCGCAGAATTAGATGCTATGACCGATGAAGAGCTTGATTTGAATATTACTAAGACTTCCGTATATGCCAGAGTATCGCCGGAAAATAAGATCCGCATTGTGGATGCATGGCAGAGGCGGGGAAATGTTGTTTCAATGACAGGAGACGGAGTCAATGATGCGCCTGCCTTAAAGAAGGCCGACATTGGAGTGGCTATGGGAATCACCGGTACGGAGGTTTCCAAGGATGCTGCATCTATGATTCTGGCAGATGATAATTTCGCAACCATTATAAAGGCAGTTGCCAACGGCCGTAATGTTTACCGGAACATTAAAAACGCCATTCAGTTTTTGCTGTCCGGCAACATGGCTGGAATCCTTTCTGTCCTGTATACATCTATTATGGCACTTCCTGTCCCCTTTGCACCGGTTCATCTGCTTTTCATCAACCTGCTTACAGACTCTCTTCCGGCAATCGCTATTGGCATGGAGCCTGCGGAGCATGGCCTGCTTAACAGGAAGCCAAGAGATCCCAAAGAGGGAATCCTGTCCAAAGAATTTATGCTTAAGATCCTGGTACAGGGCGCGCTGATTGCCGCGTGTACCATGACGGCTTTCCATATCGGATTAAAGCAGGGCAGTGCAGCAACAGCCAGCACCATGGCCTTTTGTACCCTGACCCTTTCCCGGTTGTTCCACGGATTTAACTGCAGAAGCCGCCATTCTATTTTCCGGCTGGGTTTTGCAAGCAACTGGTACAGTCTTGGAGCATTCCTGGCAGGTGTTATCCTGTTAAGCCTTGTTATGTTTGTGCCTATCCTTGAAAAGCTGTTTTCAGTAGCTCCCCTTACAGCCAGCCAGATCGGCATCATATATGGCCTTGCAGTCATTCCTACGATTATCATACAGCTTGCAAAAATCATAAAGGAAAACAGGAAATAATTACTTCTAAAAAAAGAGGTTCAACCGTAAAAAAAGTGTTGAACCTCTTTTTCAAAAATGTTAAAATGTTTCCGTACATAAAAATTTAATATAGGAGAAAGGGACGACACATGACAGGACAACTTTCACTAAAAGTGAGAAATAGCGGACCGCTGTCCAGGCGGACGAAATTCCAAATTCTTGCCCTGGTGCCGATTTATTTTATTGTTGCAGGTCTCTTACTGCAGCCGTTTGATGAAATCTGGAGGGGTATCATTACAATTGTCAGAGAGCCAGATTTCCTGATAACGGATTATTTTGCTATTGGCGGCGTAGGAGCTGCTTTTGTTAATGCGGGTGTATTAACCTTATTAAGTATTGCAATTGTATATTTTCTTGGTATGGAGATGAGCGGCCATACTATAACCTCATGCTTTCTCATGTTTGGTTTTTCTTTGTTTGGGAAAAATATCATGAACATATGGGCTATCATGATGGGTATCTGCCTGTATTCTTATTATCACAAAACTTCCATTACACGTTATATTTATGTTGGCTTTTACGGGACCTCATTGTCCCCGATCATCACTCAGATCATGCAGATCGGCAATTTACATTTGGCGTCCAGGCTGATTTTGAGCATTATTGTCGGATTGGGAATTGGATTTGTACTTCCGCCCCTGTCCACTCATACGCACTACGCCCACAAGGGATATTCTCTCTATAATGTGGGATTTTCTGCCGGCATCATTGCCACGGTGATTGTATCACTGATGAAGTCCTTTGGAATCACCATAGAGACAAGACTGATCTGGTTTGAGGGAAACAACGAGCTGTTTGCAAGGTTGCTTCTGTTTTTATTTTTTGGTATGATAATATTTGCATTCCTGCTATCAGAGAATGTTGGAAAACGTTATCTGGAAATACTAAAAACCTATGGTCTCAGCGGAACCGATTATGTAAAGAGTGAGGGATTTGGGCCTACACTCCTTAATATGGGGATTAACGGAATTGTAGCAACATTGTTCCTTGTTATGTCAGGAGGAGCGTTAAACGGACCTACGATTGGAGGGATATTCACCATTGTAGGCTTCAGTGCAACAGGAAAGCACCTGCGAAACATTCTTCCTATCATGATGGGAGTGATACTTGGAGGAGCGGTCCAGAACTGGAGCATTACAGATCCCAACGCTCTTCTTGCCCTTTTATTGTCTACAACCCTTGCGCCGATTGCCGGTGAGTTCGGCATTTTAGCGGGTATTATAGCCGGATTTTTACACTCTGCCGCTGCCCTTAATGTAGGCATTGTTTACGGCGGAATGAACCTTTATAACAATGGCTTTGCTGGAGGTCTCATAGCCACCTTCCTGGTACCGGTGTACCAGTCTGTCCGGGACAGAAGCGCGCGGGCCAAGGTCCATGATTCCTTATAGCTTCTTGAGAAACGAAAGCCGGAAAAAAATTAATTCGAGAACAGGAAAATTTGAAAATGTTGTATCAGATAAAGGATGGGACAGTCATTGCCGGAGGCAGTCTGATCCTGTCGCATATTGACTTTGAAATACACGGCATGGAAAAAGTTGCGGTGGTAGGAAACAATGGAGCCGGAAAAACCACACTTTTAAAACTGATAGCCGGGGAATTGGATCTGGACCGGGATGATAAACGGGAAGGCCCTGGAATCACCAGTTCCAGAAAGCTGACGGTCGGATATTTAAAACAGCAGACATTTGATGATAAGGACAGGACAGTAGAGGAAGAACTGCTGTCCTCCTGTCCTATTGGGGATCCCTTTGCAAGGGAGCGGTTTGAATATGAGCGGGAATATGATACGCTGTTTACCGGGTTTGGGTTTACTATGGAAGATAAGAAAAAAAGAATCTCCCAGTTCTCCGGCGGAGAGCAGACGAAGATTGCCCTTATCCGTTACCTGCTGTTAAAACCAGATATCCTGCTTCTGGACGAACCTACCAATCATCTGGATATTCAGGCTACGGAATGGCTGGAGCAGTATATGAAGCAGTATGAAAAAGCAGTGGTGATGGTATCCCATGACCGCTTTTTTCTGGATCAGACGGTATCTGTGGTATATGAATTGTCGGGAAAGAGGCTTACCCGGTACCCTGGAAACTATACCCATTACCGGGAAGAAAAGAGGAAAGCGGTCAGGATTCAGACAAAGGCTTATGAACGGCAGCAGGAAGAGATCAAACGCTTAAATGATCTGGTGGAACGGTTTAAGAATAAGCCACGGAAAGCTTCATTTGCCAGGGCAAAAAGAAAGGCGATGGAACGGATGGGTCAGGCAGTGAAACCGGTGGAAGATGATATCCACATGTTCACAGGGCCTTTGGAACCTGCCTTTTTAGGAAGCAAATGGGTCTTGGAAGCGGAACACTTGAAAATCGGTTATGATCATCCTCTCATGGAACTGACCATGAGAATCCGAAGGGGCCAGAAGATAGGAATCCTGGGCCCAAACGGGGCCGGAAAAAGTACCTTTTTAAAAACAGTGGCAGGTCTTATTCCTCCGGTCACCGGGGAGTATTCCCTGGGAAATCAGATTACCATCGGCTATTTTGACCAGCATTCTTCAGAGATAGACTCTGATAAATCCGTTGCCCAGCATTTCCATGATTTGTTCCCTGCCCTGACAGAAAAAGAGGTCAGGAGCATTTTGGGGGCATATCTGTTTGGAGGAAAAGAGGCCGGAAAACGGGTGGGCCTCCTGTCGGGCGGAGAAAAGGCAAGGCTTGTCCTGGCAGAGCTTCTGCAGAGCAGGCCGAATTTTCTGATCCTGGATGAACCGACCAACCACATGGATATCAGGGCGAAGGAAACCCTGGAATCTGCATTGCGGGCTTATACGGGCACCATTTTGTTTGTATCCCATGACCGCTATTTTATAAGCCGGGTGGCAGAATCAGTTCTCATCTTTGAGAAACAGTCCGCCTTCTACTATCCCTTCGGTTATGAGCATTATCTGGAAGGCCGCAGAAGGGCAGAGAAGGGGGAAGGTCTTGCGGCACAGATCAGGGCGGAGGAGCAGGCTCTGATCGCCGGAATGCGTGCAGTCCCCAAGGCAGAAAAACACAGGTTAAGAGAGATACCGGTGGAAGAAGCCTACCTGGACTGGAAGCTTGGCCTGGTTTTGGAACGTCTTTTGCCCGCAGAAGACAGGGTGATGGTATTGACGGCTGCCATGGAGGAGATGAAAGAAAGATGGCTGGGATCGGAAGAATTCTGGAAGGAAGAAACGTGGGATGAGTCCGGTCGCTACGAGGAACTGAAGGAAGAGCAGCAAAAAGCATGGGAGAACTGGAATGAGCTGTGCCTGGAATGGTTTGATACAGCTTATGAAGAAGGCATGTAAACGTCTGTTTAAAAATAAATTGATAGAAAGTTAATAAAAAAATGAGCTTTGAAAGTGGCTGTCAGGCCGATCAAAGCTCATTTTTTAATACTATATTGTGATTAGGCTATGTTGAGGCAGCCCTATGGAACTGGAATTGTTTCCTTTATCAATACTTACCGGAATAATCATAGAGTGCTGAAGTGCCTGTATAAAATTCCGGTTCTGAGCGAAAGGAAGGAACGTATTCCTTATGAAAATCCGTTTGTTCTCCGTTTAATTTGAATTTCCCAACTTCCTGCTGCAGTGTCTCGGACTGTGCTGCCAGCTCCTCACTGGAAGCGGAGCTTTCTTCTGCGGTTGCTGCATTTGTCTGTATGACCGCAGATACCTGTGACAAGCCCTGATTGATCTGGTCGATTGCCACTACCTGTTGGGAAGAAGCAGATTCGATTTCCCGGATCGCCTGTTCCAAAAACCTTGATTTTTCTTCAACTTCCTGAAGGATTTTAGCAGCATCAACTGACATCTGTCTGCCTTCGGTAACTGCTTCGACAGAATGAACGATGAGGTTTGCCGTTTCCTTTGCCGCTTCCGCAGATTTGGTCGCAAGGTTCCGAACCTCATCCGCTACCACTGCAAACCCCTTTCCGGCGCTGCCTGCACGGGCGGCCTCAATAGCGGCATTTAATGCAAGAATGTTTGTCTGGAAGGCAATGTCCTCAATCACTTTCGTGATGCTGGAGATTTCTTCGGAAGTCGCGTTGATCTTATTCATAGATGCATTCAGGCTTTGCATGCGTATATTGCTTTCGTTGACTCCGGCTGCATTCTGTTCTACGTACTCGGAAGCCAAACGGACATTATCCGCATTCTGGCTGGCCTGTTTTGCTACTGTGGCAATGGCAGCGTTAAGCTCTTCCACGGTTGCGGCTTGTTCCGTAGAACCGGAAGCCAAGGCCTGTGCTGCGGAGGATACCTGTCCTGCGCCGGAGTTTACCTGATCGGCTGCTGTGTTTATAAGAAGCAGAGTCCGGTTGAGATCCTTCTCAATTTTTCGAAGGGCAAGTCCGAGCACGTCTTCCTCAGAACGAAGGGGAACTTCCTGTGTAAAATCTCCGTTGCTGATTTTTTCGGCAATGAGCACCTGATCCCGGATGCCAGCCAGCATAGTGGTAAAAGAGGCGGCAAGCTGACCGGTCTCATCTTTGGAGTTAACATCCTTTAAGTCAACTTCCACATGCCCTAGAGCGATTTTATCGGCAGCCTTTACAATCTGCCCGATCGGCAGGCTGATCATGCGGGAAATTCTTAAACCCAGGTATATGGCAATGGCTGTTCCTGCTAAAAGGATGGCGCAAAGGACAAACGTCAGGATGATTGCGGTAGAATCGTTGGTTTCACTGGTCTCTTTAGCCACCCTCATCCGGACATCCACCAGCTTGTCAAAATTATCAAACATCTTTTGGATGTTGTCTTTTTCATCATCGAAAGCGTGTAATGCTGTGTCCTTAGACCCCTGTTTGGCTACGTTTAAGCATTTTTGGATAGAGGGATCAAAGGAATCCGTAAATAATTGAGTGGCCTCGTCTATTAAAGCCAGAGCTTCTGAATTCTTGATACTTGTCCGGTACTCGGCGGAACTACTAAGAAAGTTGTTCTTTGCTTCCGTATAGCTTTTCTCCAGAGATTCCAGTTCCATGGTATTACCGGCATGGCTGGCCATTGCGTTGGCATCTGCACGAAGCTGATACAGATTTTTGGTGGCAATGATTAAGTCCTTCATGGGAACCGTCTGCTCTTTGTACAAAAAGGTGTCCAGCTTGTTGATTTGGGACATGCCCAAAACCCCTGTGATGCCGATCACAAGCATAATAAATGCCATGCTGAGAAAGGCTGTAAGTAATTTTCTGGTGATGCTGTAGTCTTTGAATTTCTTCATACTGATACCTCCTAGTTTTTCATCTGTTTTTCATCTGTTTTTTTATGTATAATCGTTTCCATTTGGTTTGTCATGTTCCTCAAAACACGAACTGATGTATACATACAACGTCTGAAGCCCCGTTTTCGGTATACAATATGAATCAATATTTTGCGAACATCTCCAGGCGGCAGTTTTACCAGAATTCTGCCATCCATTTTTAGACAAATATCGACAAGATTCATTATATAATACAAGATTATTGTTTGTCAATCTAAAGAAAAAGAGTGTTAATGATTGAATATAAAATTATTTTAATAAAAAATAAAAGGTATTTTACATGAATTTTTTGAACATTTCCTTCAAAAACTTCGACGAGGGACAAAAGTAATTGGAAACATGAATGTATTGTGCAATATACACATGACAAATGTCATATAACTAATTACATTAGTAATAAATGCATAAAAAATATTGACTTTTCCATTGGAGTTGTTATGATGATTACAGAGAAAGGGGGTAAAACATGAAATATCAGAAAGGGAATAAAAAGGTTATAGTGGCCGGACACATTTCCCTGGACATTACGCCGGTCTTTCATAACAGCGGTGATCAGAAGTTTTCTGCGCTTTTGCGTCCGGGAAAGCTTTTGCGTGTGGGTAAGGCACAGATATCCACAGGCGGGGCTGTTTCCAATACGGGTCTGGGCCTTCATGCCCTGGGAGCTGACGTTCTTTTGATGGCAAAGGTCGGTAATGATGACTTCGGCCTGATATTAAAGGAAAAGATCAGGCAAAGCGGATGTGAAAGCAGTATTCCGGCAGTGGAGGGGGAATCCACATCTTACACGGTGGTGATAGCTCCAAAGGGCTTTGACCGGTTTTTTATCCATGATCCCGGGTGCAATGATACGTTTTGCTGCAGGGACGTGGATTTTGGACAGGTGTCAGAGGCTTCCCATTTTCATTTTGGATATCCTACGCTGATGCGAAGATTTTATGAGAACAACGGGGAAGAGCTGGTCAGCCTTTTTCGGAAGATCAAAGAGCTTTCCCTTACCACAT
The DNA here is from genome assembly GCF_002797975.1 of [Clostridium] celerecrescens 18A. Taxonomy (NCBI): domain Bacteria; kingdom Bacillati; phylum Bacillota; class Clostridia; order Lachnospirales; family Lachnospiraceae; genus Lacrimispora; species Lacrimispora celerecrescens. The sequence continues at coordinate 421,287 of NZ_PGET01000001.1, forward strand.
CCCTTGATTTAACGGCAGTTGATCCTGATTCTGAGGCGGCTGGCTGTAACTGGGAGGGGATCCTGGCATCTGTGCTTCCTTATGTGGATTTCTTTGTTCCAAGCATTGAAGAACTGGGATACATGCTTGACAAAAAGTTGTATGACAAATGGCAGGAAAGGGCAGGCGGAGAAGACGTCACATCCATACTTTCCTTAAGCGAGGATGTGGAGATTCTTGCGGACCGGGCGCTGAGTCTGGGAGCAAAAACCGTATTGTTAAAATGTGGGGCGGCCGGTATGTACTTAAAGACCGCACCGGAACATTTTTTGGAAGGCTGGGGCGCAATTGCCTGCTTCCAGAACAGCTTTGTCCCTGACCGGATCCTTTCAGCTACCGGGGCAGGGGATACGAGCATTGCTGCGTTTATAAAGGCTATGCTGGATGGATTAAGGCCTGAGGAATGTCTGGAGCTTGCGGCGGCAACAGGAGCTTCCTGCGTGACAGCTTATGATGCCATCAGCGGACTTCTGCCTTTTGAAGCTCTTAGGGAAAAGATTGAAAACGGGTGGGAACAACAGAACATCATACGCCCATAATAAAAATTATTAAATAGGAGGAAAAAGATATGCTGATCACAATGAAGGCAATTTTAGAGCTGGCGGAAGTAAAAAACATAGCAATAGGGGCATTTAACATTACTTCCCTGGAAGGGATCCAGGCGGTGCTCGAGGCCTCGGAAGAATTAAACCAGCCGGTAATCCTGCAATTTGCCCCGGTACATGAGGCAATCATCCCCATGAAGGTCATAGGTCCTATTATGCTCATGATGGCAGAAAGGGCTTCGGTACCGGTAGCTGTGCATCTGGATCATGGCGATGATTTAAGCATACTGAAGAAGGCCTTGGATATGGGATTTACTTCAGTCATGTATGACGGTTCTGCCCTGACCTTTGAGGAGAATGCAGCCAACACAAGGATCGCAGTTGAGATGGCAGGGACATACGCTGCATCTGTGGAAGCGGAAATCGGGGCCATGGGAAGACAGGAATTCTCCAGTATAGGAGAGGGAGAAGAGGGCGAAGCCATGGAAGGCTGCTATACGGACCCGGAGCAGGCGGAGAGATTTGTAAAAACCACGGGAATCGATGCCCTTGCATGCTCCTTTGGAACGGTTCACGGACTTTACATTACGGAACCAAAGCTGGATTTTGACCGGATCAGTCAGATAAAAAACAGGATCGGACTTCCCATAGTTATGCATGGAGGCTCTGGTGTCAGTGACCAGGACTTCCGTAAGTGCATCAATAATGGCGTCCGTAAGATCAATTATTATACATACTTAGCGAAGGCTGGCGGAATGCATGTAAAAGAAAAGGCCATGAAGTCGGAAGGATATGTATATTATCATGATGTGACCTTATGGGGGATCGAAGCCATGAAAAAGGATGTGCTTCATACCATAAGAGTATTTTCCAATCTGGAATAAGGAGGTTTCCGATGAAACGTTCAGAAATAAACAAGGCTTTAAGGGAAATGGAAGAGATGGCAAAGGCATGTGGCTTTGTCCTTCCTCCGTTTTGCCATTTTACGCCGGATGAGTGGAAGGAAACAGGCCATGATTATGATGAGATCCGTGACAACATGCTGGGCTGGGATATTACGGATTTTGGAATGGGCGACTTTGATAAGGTGGGATTTTCTCTGATCACACTGCGAAACGGAAATGTGAACATGGAGAAATATACAAAGCCATATGCGGAAAAGCTGCTTTATATTAAGGTAGGCCAATCCGCAGCCATGCATTTTCATTGGACGAAAATGGAGGACATTATCAACAGGGGCGGAGGAAATGTGCTCATCCGGGTCTATGAGTCCATGGCAGATGGGGAATTTGCGGATACGGATGTGACTGTTCACAGTGATGGTCGGGAATATAAGGTGGCTGCAGGGACCCAGGTAAAGCTGTGTCCGGGAGAAAGCATTACCATCTATCCGGGACTGTACCATGATTTTGAACTGGAGCCGGGAACCGGTCCTGTACTTTTGGGAGAAGTTTCCATGTGCAACGATGACAAAGGGGATAACCGGTTTTATCTTCCTGCCGGTCGTTTCCCTGAGATTGAAGAGGATGAGCCTCCCTACCGTCTTCTTTGCAACGAATATCCAGCGGCGGAATAAGGCGTTGCAAAACCTGGATCCTCAAGAGAGCAGCATAAAAATGTTACATTTGTCATATAAAACTCATTACATTGTGCACATGTTTTAAAAATAAACTCATGATATGATAAAAATGTAGCAAATATAACAATCATATTGTGTGTAAGGAGGAAGTAACATGAAAAAAAGCACAAAAAAATTAACTATAATGTTAATTTGTGCAGCTCTTGCAGGAATCTCTCTGGCAGGGTGCAGCAATGGGGAGCCAGAGACGAAAGCGCCTGAGACAACGGCAGCCGCCACTACGGCAGCAGAGACAAAAGCAGCCGCGGAGACAAAAGCAGCCGCAGAGACAAAGGCAGCGGTAAAATCCGAATCCGGTGTCAACATGGCTGATGCCAATGTGAAGAAAAAAGATCCAAGCAAACACTATAAATTCGGATATACCTGCATGGATGGTACAAACCCATTCTTCGTTACCATTGAGAAGACCATGCGGGAAATGGTTGAGGCCCAGGGCGATGAGCTTATTTCTGTGGATCCGGCCAATGATGTAACCCTTCAGATCACTCAGGTGGAAGATTTGATTTCCCAGAGTATTGATGCCATGTTCATGAACCCGGCGGAAGCGGAAGGCATTCTGCCGGCTCTGGATCAGCTAAAGGCGGCTAATGTTCCCATCGTAGGCTTTGATACGGAAGTGGCTGATTTGTCTTACCTGATTTCCTACACAGGATCCGATAACTATAATGCCGGTTTTGTATGCGGCGAGGACCTGGTTAAGAAGTGTCCGGAGGGCGGAGATATCATTGTACTTGATTCCCCTACCATGAATTCCGTAACCGACAGAACCAACGGCTTCCTGGATGCGATCAAAGGACATAACTTTAACATCGTAGCCCAGCAGGATGCAAAGGGCAACTTACAGGTTGCCATGGGCATTGCAGAAGACCTTCTCCAGGCACACGGCGATGTGGTTGCCATCTTCGGCGGCAACGATCCGACAGCACTTGGAGCCCTGGCAGCCGCCAATGCAGCAGGAATCAAGGACTGCAAGATCTACGGCGTAGACGGTTCTCCTGATATCAAGGCTGAGATGGCTTCCGGTGAGTCCCTTATTGAAGGAAGCGGCGCACAGTCACCGGTTAAGATCGCACAGTCTGCAGTCAATATTATGTACTCTTATTTAAATGGTGATAAAGTAGATGACCGTTATCCGGTAGAAACCTTCCTGATTACATCTGATAATGTAAAGGATTTCGGAACAGACGGCTGGCAGTAAAAGAAATTCAGAAAGTGCTGTGGGAGGGTGTCTCAAAACAGGAGAAACATTGGGTTTGGGACGCCCTCCAGGCGCTTTAAATCGGTAAATCCCAGAAGACAATGCAATCGTTAGAACAGGCAGGTGAGTTTATGAGCGAAAAGATTCTGCTTCAGATGAAAAATATCCATAAATCCTTCCCGGGAGTAAAGGCGCTTACAGGAGTGGATCTAGAACTCCGTACCGGTGAGGTCCATGCGCTTCTTGGGGAGAACGGAGCCGGAAAGTCAACGTTAATAAAGGTTTTAGGCGGCATTTATATAGCGGAAGAGGGAGAGATTTTCATTGATGGCCATAAGGTGATCATTGACGGGGTAAATACCTCCCATGCAAACGGTATCTCTATCATTCATCAGGAGCTGGTGCTGGTACCTCATATGACCGTAGCGGAAAATATCTTTCTGGGACGGGAGCCGGGAAAGGGCGGCTGGATCAATCATGAAGCAATGGAGAAGGAAGCCCAGAAATTACTTGATGATTATCATATGAACATTCATGCAGATACACTCGTTAAGAATTTGACGATCGCCCAGCAACAGATGGTGGAGATTGTAAAGGCAATTTCCTATCATTCAAAGATCCTTGTTATGGATGAGCCGACTTCTTCTATTTCAGATAAAGAAGTGGAATTCCTGTTTAAGACCATGCGGGTGCTGACAAAGAAAGGTGTAGGTATCATTTACATTTCCCACAAAATGGATGAACTGGAACAGATCTGTGACAGGGTGACCGTATTGCGGGATGGTGCCTTTGTAGGAACGGAAGTTGTAAAAGATACGACGAGAGATAAGCTGATCGCCATGATGGTCGGCCGGGAGCTGACCAAGTACTATACCCGGGATTATCTGGAACCAGGCGAAGTGGTATTAAAATGTGAAAATATAGCAGACGGAAACATGGTAAAGGGAGCCAGCTTTGAGCTGTGCAAAGGAGAAATCATAGGATTTGCAGGACTTGTGGGGGCAGGTCGCAGTGAAGCCATAAAATGCATCTTCGGCCTTACCCCGGGTTCTACCGGAAAGATTTTCGTGGAGGGCAGGGAAGTGAAGATCAAATCTCCCGTTGATGCCATGAAATACGGAATCGCTCTGGTCCCGGAGGACAGGAAGCAGGAGGGAATTTACAAGGTGCAGACCGTCCGCTTTAACTCTACCATTGAAGTGCTTAAATCCTTTATAAAAGGAATCTGGGTGGATTCGAAAAAAGAAGAAAGGATCACTCAGGAATATATTGATATGATGGATACCAGAACTCCATCTCAGGAGCAGTTGATAGGAAACTTGTCCGGCGGAAACCAACAGAAGGTCATGATCGGAAGATGGCTTGCCACTTCTCCTAAGATCCTGATTCTTGATGAGCCTACCAGAGGCGTGGACGTTGGCGCAAAATCAGAGATCTACGGGATTATGAATGAGCTGGTTAAAGACGGCATGTCGATCATCATGATTTCCTCCGAGCTGCCAGAGATCTTAAACATGAGCGACCGGGTTTATGTCATGTGCGACGGCAGGGTCACAGGCTGTTTCAGCCATGAGGAAAGCGTCACGCAGGAAGAGATCATGAAGCTGGCAGCAAAGTAGGAAAGAGGGGAAAATCAAATGGCAACAAGACTTCAAAAAAACATAAAACAATACTTAAAAGACAATATCGGTATTATCGGGGCATTGCTGATCCTGTGTATTTTCTTATCCGTTTTTCCAAAGACCAGCGGCGCCTTCCTGACACATAAGAACATGTTCAATGTGTTAAGGCAGATTTCATCAAACTTATTCCTGGCATGCGGCATGACTATGGTCATCATTTTGGGAGGCATCGACCTTTCCGTCGGTTCTATCATTGCCTTGTCCGGCTGTGTGGCCGCCGGTTGTGTGGCCCGCTATAACCTTCCCATATTTGCAGCTATCATCATTGGCATCCTCATTGGCATGGCAGTGGGCATGATGAATGGTGTGGTCATTTCCAAAACAACCATTCCACCGTTTATTGTGACCCTTGCTACCATGAATGTGGCGAAGGGTCTGGCATATGTCTATACCGGTGGTTCACCGGTGCGTGTGGTTACGAAGGCATGGCAGTTTCTCGGCGCCGGTTACATCGGTGGTGTTCCAACACCGGTCATACTTTTGGTATTTGTCCTCATGATAACTGCGGTTATTATGAATAAGACAAAGCTGGGGCGCCATATCTACGCAGTGGGCGGCAATGCCCAGGCGGCGAAATTTTCCGGCATCAGCACAGCCAGGGTAAAGCTTCTGGTTCATACATATTCCGGTATTATGGCCGGCCTTGCCGGCGTGGTATTGGCCTCCCGCATGTACTCCGGGCAGCCAACCGCAGGTGACGGGGCGGAAATGGATGCCATTGCAGCAGTAGTGGTAGGAGGTACTTCCATGGCAGGCGGTTCCGGAAAGATCGGCGGAACCATTATCGGCGGCCTTATTATCGGTGTGTTAAACAACGGGCTCAATCTGATGAATGTCAATTCCTTCTGGCAATATGTAGTAAAGGGCATCGTCATACTCCTGGCTGTATTCATCGACTATTTAAGAAATAAAAAGAAGGATTGAAATCACATCCTTACAAAAAGCGTTTCCTTAACGGAGAGACGCTTTTTGTGATATACTGTCCATGAAAGAAGCACTGCGGATTTATTGACAATAAATAAACAACCATGGAGACTGAAGCACATGAAGATGAGGACAGGACGATTTATTCTGATTTTAGCAATATTGGCTGTTTTGCCCGGATGCAGAAGAAATGAGAAAGGCCCCAGACAACACGAGGCCCTCCTTTTTGGGGCGACCTATATGACAAGGAACAACCCTTATTTTGACATTCTGAACCAGGGAATCGAAGAAGTGGTGGTAGCCAACGGGGATATTCTTCTCACCAGGGATCCCCTTCAGGACCAGGAGAAACAGAATGAGCAGATTTTGGAATTGATCCATGAGGGAATCTGCATGCTGTTTCTAAATCCTGTGGACTGGGAGGCTGTTACCCCTGCCCTTGACGCATGCAAAGAGGCAGGAGTTGCTGTCATCAATGTGGATACCGCGGTAAAGGACCGGGATTCTGTCATATCCATCATAGAAACGGACAATTATCAGGCAGGGCAGATTTGTGCCCTGGATATGATGAAGAGGAAGAAATCCGCCAATATTATAATTCTGGACAACCCCATACAAATGTCCATCACCTACCGTTCCCAGGGATTTACCGATGCAATTGCGGGCAATGACAATTACCGGGTGGTATACCGTCATGCAGCAGCCGGGGAAATTGAGGTGTCTTCCAAAGTGATGGAGGAAATTTTGCGTAAAAATATTGACTTTGATGTCATCCTGGGCGGCAACGATCCGACGGCGCTGGGAGCCCTTGCGGCTTTGCAGCAGGCCAGGAGGGAGGAAGGAATCCTGATCTACGGGATCGACGGTTCCCCTGATTTTAAATCGATCCTGGATATGGGCTATGTAACCGGAACCAGCGCCCAAAGCCCCAAGTCCATCGGCAGGGTGGCGGCGGAAACGGCTTACCGTTATCTGGCAGGAGAACCGGTGGATAAATACATAAGCCTGCCCAGTACATTGATTACAAAGGACAATCTTGAAAATTACGAAATTGACGGTTGGCAGTAGGTAAAAGAGATGGAAGCAGAAAAAATTAACAGCCGGATCGGCCTCCTTCAGGTGGGGATTCTGGCCTTAAACATGATCTCGGTCATGGGGATCAGCATATTTATTTACTGGACAATTGAAAAAATCCGCAGGGCGTATGCAGCAAGGGAGTTCTTAAACGGGATCCAGGCGGTCGTATGGTATCCTTATGCAAAAATCTGGCTCTGTGCCCTTCTTTTAGGAATGCTGACCTTAAGCATGGTAATTCGTGACCGTTTGTTTCCCAATAACAGCAAGGTCATCCTCACCAGCCTGGTTGCAGATTTTATCATTTGCTTTATGATCATTATTCTTTTAAATTTTAACTATAACGGAATCCTGCTTCTGGTGTTCTCCAATGTCATCATGTATGTGAAGAACGGGAAATCCAGATATATCCTGGCTGCCGTTGCCATCGGAAGCTTTATATTGGCTGACTATGAGCTATTGTCCATTTCTTACCGACTGTACTCCATCCAGGATTATATCTCTTATTACAGCGCATCGGTGCAGCAGTACCTTTTAAGTGCATACAACATTTTAATATCCTTAAATGTTATTGTGTTTGTTGTATACTGTGTTAACATCATCAACGAGCAGCAGGGTAATTTAGATGAGATTCACGGACTCAATGAAAAGCTTCAGGAGGTCAATGAGCAGCTTCAAAAGTATTCCCTCATGGCTGAAAAAATGGCTGAAACAAGGGAGAGGAACCGTCTGGCCAGGGAGATACATGACACCCTGGGCCATACCCTGACCGGGATTGCAGCAGGGATCGATGCCTGTCTTGCCATCATTGGTACTTCCCCGGAGCAAACCAAAAAGCAGCTGGAGCTAATCTCCAAGGTCACAAGAGATGGGATAAAGGACATCCGCCGTTCGGTAAGCGAATTAAGGCCGGATGCCTTGGAGCGTTTCAGCCTGGAATATGCGATTAACAAAATGGTCACGGATATTAATGCGGTTTCAGAAACCAGGATCTATTTTGATTGCAGGGTCCAGAACTTAAAGTTTGATGAAGATGAGGAGAATGCCATTTACCGTGTGGTTCAGGAAGGGATCACCAATGCCATGCGCCACGGACATGCAAAGGAGATCTGGATCACCATGAAAAGGGAAAATCAGGACATCCTGATTCAGATTAAGGACAATGGAATCGGGTGTAAGGAAATGAAAAACGGCTTCGGAACAAAGCACATGAAAGAGCGGATCAGGATGTTAAGCGGAGTTGTGACGTTTGACGGAAGCAATGGGTTCATCGTCAATGCAAGAATACCGATTCGGAGGGGGGAGACTTATGATTAAAGTATTGATTGCGGATGATCAGGAATTGATCCGTCAGAGCCTGCAAATCGTATTAAACAGCAGGCAGGACATGATGGTGACTGATGTGGCCTCAGACGGCCAGGAGGTGATCCGGTGCGTGAGGAAGAACGTGCCGGATGTGATTTTAATGGATGTGCGGATGCCAAAGATGGACGGAGTGCAGTGCACAAAGATCATTAAGGAAAGCTATCCCCAGATTAAGATCATTATACTGACCACCTTTGATGATGATGAATACGTTTATAATGCGTTGAAATACGGGGCAAGCGGGTACATGCTTAAAGGTGTTTCCATGGATGAGCTGGTAGGAGCCATTACAACGGTTTACAATGGCTGGGCAATGATCAATCCGGATATTGCAACAAAGGTTCTGCGTTTCTTTTCTCAGATGGCCCAGGCGGATGAAACCATTTCTGTCCGGGAGAAAAACATGGACGAACTGACCAGAACGGAATGGAAGATCATCGCCCAGGTGGAGAAGGGGGCCAGCAACAAGGAAATCGCAAAGGCCTTGAACCTTTCTGAGGGAACGGTCCGCAATTACTTGAGCACGATTTTAAACAAGCTGGATTTAAGGGACCGCACCCAGCTGGCGATCTGGGCTGTCCAGACCAATGTAAGAAAGCGGATAGATACTTAGTATGCAAATAGAAGAACAAAGGGGTAACAGGAATGGGGAAGTGGAGAAAGCGCCTTTGCATGAGTGTCTTCATAGGGGCACTGACTGCAGCAGCCTTGATTTACCGCGATCAGCATAAGGAAACAGTTCTGGAATTCGGCATGTTCACGGGGAGCAACTGGGATGTGGCCAGTGCCAACAGCTTTAAGATCATAGACAAAGCGGTGAAACGCTTTGAGGAATCTCACCCCAATGTGAAGATCCATTATTACAGCGGAATCGCAAAAGAAGATTATTCGGAATGGTGCGCCCGTAAGCTTTTGGAAGGGGAGATGCCGGATGTGTTCATGGTTCTGGATTCGGATTTTGACAAGTTCACTTCCCTGGGAGTCATGAAGGATTTAGATGAGCTGATGACAGGGGATGACACCTTTCATAGAGAGGATTTTTTTACCACGGCATTGAATACGGGGCGCCGAAATGGACGCCAGTATGCTCTTCCCTATGAAACAGTTCCCACTCTCATGTTTGTAAATAAATCTCTGCTGGCAAAAGAGATGATCCAGATGCCGAGGGAGGACTGGACTTGGGAGGATATGTACGAGATATGCAGGAAGGTGACAAAAGATACGGATAAGGACGGACTTTTGGATCAATTCGGTACTTATAATTACAGCTGGCGGGATGCATTTTACACCAGCGGAGGAAAACTGTATGACGAAAACCAGGAACAGATTGCCTTTACTGACAGCCGGGTTCTGGATGCAATCAAATATATCAAACGGCTGAATGACCTAAACCAGGGACAGAGTGTTACTCAGGAAGCTTTTAATGAGGGAAGGGTTGCATTCATGCCACTGACCTTTGCGGAATACCGTACCTATAAGACCTATCCTTACCGGATTAAAAAGTACACCAGGTTTCAGTGGGACTGCATCACCTTCCCGGCGGGAAGGGAAGGGGAAAACATATCAAAGGTAGATGCTTTATTGATGGGGATCAACAGCAAGACAAAGCATGAAAAATTGGCATGGGAATTTTTGAAACAGCTGACCTACAGTCAGGAAATGCAGATGGATGTATTTCTCTACTCCCAGGGCGTTCCTGCCTTAAAGAGCGTAGCTTCCTCTAAAGAAGGGGCAAATATCATACAGGAGGACATGGATGAGGGAGAGCAGGTAATCAGCAGCACCCTGCTGTATAATGTTATTGAGGATGGCATCATTGAGTCTAAGCTATTGCAATACCAGCAGATCATGAATCTGGCCGACGGGGAGGTATCAAAGATTCTGCAGGAAAATAAAAATGTTGACAGCAGCATGAAAATATTTCAGAGGACGGTCAGTAAATATTTGCAGCAGCAGAAATAAGTTGGCGTGATGCGCCCCAATTAAAATTAACATATCACATTCACTTACAAAACACAAATTCGGGCATGAAAAACCATGCTCAAGGCATTGATGCCCTATACATATTTTCCAAAATAAGAAAAGAAAGATAAAAGGTTACACTGAAATAGACAAAAGAGAAAAATCATGTTACAATCTTTCCAGAATATGGAATAGTGGGGGAGCAAGAGATGAAAACCGGTAAATTGCTGGAAGCGCTGATTGATATTGCACAGACGCCGAAAACAGACTTTGCAATCAGCATGAATATGACTCCTAGTGGTTTAAGTAAGATTCTAAAAGGAGGAAGGCTGCCTTTTTTAAAGGAAAAGAGAGCATTCAGCAGGCAGGCTGCTGCCTATTTTGCCGAGATTCTGTATGGCCATGGCTGTTATTTGAAATTTATTCATATTTTTCCGGTCATATATAATTTCAGTTCCAGGTACGAACTGGAAATATTTCTGGCCTATGCCATAGAATACGCTTTTGATAAAGACTTTGACGAGGAGAATAATGGGAATCTGGGCTATCCGGACAGGGAAGCCAGCTTTCTGGGGAAAAAGACCATTCTGAACATGTTTTGTGTGCTTGTTTCCGATCATGTCATGGATAATCATGATATTCCCCTTGAGTTTTACAGTACCCTTTCTTTTTTTGACCAGTCATATACCGATATTTTCCAAAGAATAAAAATATCAGGTTCCCAAAAGAGGGAAAGAGCTGTCTTTAACCACTATTTTGATATGTCCGTGATTGAGGCGTCAGCCATCGATAATAATACCGATATACTATCCGCTATAGTCGGAGCAGAGGAGTATGTAGATTTAAATTTATGGAAAATCACAAAGGAAATGAATTGCACCTTTTTACTTTTAAAGGGGCAATTTCTTTTGATCTTCAGTCTTCAGCTGGATGGGATGCCCCTTATGACCTTTGTCAGTCATAAAGGCTATTTAAACGTCTTCTATAATTCACTTGTAAAGAAGGAGGCTAAGAAAATAAGCTATAGCGGAAGGGAAGCAGTGACTGCTTTAGAGGCAGATTCCTCCATTCTAACCAGGCTTATGGACATGCATGTGGAAGCCGTATATAATTTTATATCCATTGGTTATTTAATCGGAGAAAAGGATTTGGATTCCGTAAACGGGAGGGCAGTCTCAAAAAGAGCTGTTCTGGAACTTTTTCGTAGAATACTGGATAAGGAAACTGCCTTTTTCGTGACTGTGGATGCGATGATAGGTTTTTGCTCTACGGGAAAAGCTATTGTACCTCTTTTGGGCGTCGTTGACTTTCCGCCCGAGGAGCGTATCCCATACCTGCAAAGGTTTAATACCTTTATTAATGATAAAAGTTCTGATAAAGTCAGGATCGTGAACAGTGAACAGCCGAAAGCGGCAGTATTCTGTTTACAGGGGCTAAATCTGATATATACGATTGACCATGATTATAAGACTGAAAAAATCCATTGCTTTGAAACGGAACTTTTTCAGTTGATTTTAAGCAGGGAAACATCGGAAACTACGATGAAATTACTGGATTTCAGCCCTGACTTATGGCTGGCGTATCTCGATGAGATGTCCAGAAACCTTGTCCGATCCGCTTTATAAAAATATTTTGGAGAAAAGGCTAAGGTATATGCCTGAAACTGCATTTTGGAGGCTGCTGAAAATATTAAAAACAGAATATAATTACCTAAGAAATAATGGAGTAAATAAAACCGGTGCCAGGATTTGAGTCCTGACAACGGTTTATTTATTTAAGAAATTAATATTCTGGCTTATCCTTGGTATTCTGGTATTTTTACCTAAAGTACGTGAACCCGAAATTGGATGAAGTATCTGGTGAATATGAAATTTAGTTCTGTATTCTTTAACTTTTTGCAAGAATAAGATAAGAATTTTATATCAGAAAGGGTTGGCGAATCCGACAAGCCAAAGACTACTTAACCAAAACGGGAACAGTGGTGTAGTTTGGAGCAAAAAGACTGTTGTTTATCCGCTAATCAATACAAATTGAGAAAAATGGGATAAAGTAATAAAGAACTAATCGGCCAAGACATGCCGCAGCAACGAATTACTCCAGTCTGTCTGGTAAACGGAGTTAATAATTATACGTGTAACGCGGCTGTCCGGTGTGGCTGTATATGCTTTATCCGGTTTCGATAAAAAAGTTTTTCAGTCACTGACTACGAACAAAAACAGAGAAAAAGTTTGTATACTGCATTCTGACTGACAGAAGAAAATCTGATAAACAAGATACGAAAGAGGAGAAGGATTGTATGGTAAAAATTGAAGAAATACAGGACATCTGCAGCGCTATGACTGTAACGGACCGCATCAGCACAATGCTGATTTGCTTTCATGGAAAAGAAGGGGAAGATTTTTATGGCGAAATCCTTAACTGTTACATAGAAAAGCCTGTCTGCTTTTTTGGTATCGGTGATCTGATTCTTAAATTAGATGAAATATGCAACTGGATCGGTACCCCCCAACCAACTACGGAGCCAAGGTTTCTTAATAAAAAAATGGCTAATCAGTATGAGCTCAGGACCAGAAGAAATAAAAGAATACCAGAAAAGGCCAGCATTCAGCTGCAGAACAGTATGGTTCTGTATTCACAGGCCAGCCGGGCGAAGAACACACTCTTAATCAAAATAGAGTTTCGTCAGAATGCCAGCATGCAGGGAAGAGTGATCGGAAAAATAACATCACAAAAGTATATATGCTTCCGAAGTGCTTTGGAACTGATGCGTATGATAAAAGAAATTGCCATGAAGGCAGAGCGTTCTTATCGATAAGGCAGTTGTAATTCAGTGCTTTTATGGCATGCTGCCTGTATTCTGAAATCCCCTGCATCTGCGGTTAATCCGGATGCAGGGGATTTTGTTTCACATCCCTACACTTTAACATGAAACATAATTCTTTCGCGGTCATCTGTTTTCTACCATAATCCGGGATTTTCCAGGACTTCTTTATCCGGCTTCACGGCCATCCTGTGGTGCGGCCTGTACCAAGGAATTGGCAAAAATACATATGGAAAATGATGCGAAATGTGTTACAATGGCAGAAGCGGAAAAAGGAAATCTACGCAGAGAACGTTTCACCATAGGAGAGGAAAACATGAAAGAAAAAAAGTCAGTGATTAATGTTATGATCGATGGGATTTCAGGAATATTCCTGCCTATTATCAATCTGTTAAGCGCAGCAGGAATATTAAAAGGCATATTGACCATTCTCACCGCATCTAATATTGTGTCAGGAACAAGTGAGACTTATCTGGTGTTAAATGCAATGGCAGACAGCCTGTTTTATTTTCTGCCTATGGTACTGGCATTTACCGCAGCAAAAAAATTTGGCTGCGACCCATTTACTGCAGTGGTCATCGGCGGTGTGCTTTTGTATCCTTCCTTAACTAAAGTATTTGAGGCTGGTACTAACATATTTTTTGCCGGAATTCCCATGAAGGCCGTTATATATCATTCCGGTGTAATCCCCATCATCCTGGCGGTGGGACTTCTAGTATATGTAGAACGGGTGGTGAATAAAATACTGCCGGATCTGATAAAAGGTTTTTTTGCTCCCTTGATCTGCATTGTGGTCGTTGGACTGGTCACATTGTCTGTATTTGGGCCGATCGGGAATGTAATAGGAGACGGTCTGGCTGCGGCTTATGAATTTGTATATCAGATCAGCCCAATGATTGCCGGTGCAATATTAGGAGCGGTGATCCAGCCGATGGTCATATTTGGTTTTCACTGGAGTTTTGTACTGGTTGCGATGAATAATATTTCTGTAAAAGGCTCTGATACCATACTGGCTTTGATCGGGCCGGCAGTATTTGCCCAGGCAGGTGCGGCACTTGCGGTGTGTTTGAGAAGTAAGGATAAAAAGTTCCGGTCCCTCTGTCTGTCCGCTGTAGTGTCCGCATGTTTCGGAGTTACAGAACCGGCCATGTTCGGCGTAAACCTGCCGTTAAAAAAGCCCATGATTGCAGTATGCATCGGCGGTGGGGTGGGAGGAGCCATTGCGGGATTTTCAGGAGCTCAGGCAATGACCTTTGCTTTTCCAAGTATGATTACATTACCTGTTTTTCTGGGAAGGGGATTTGGTCTGTTTGTTTTGAGCTGCTTTGCCGGGTTTTTAACGTCATTTTTGCTGACGCTATTTCAGCCGGGGACAGCTTATGACGGAATCGCTTCAGAAGCCACATGTTAAAGGGAAGTGCTCTTACTTTTTATATCTATATTTACATTTGAATTCATAAAAAAATCACAATTTATCTGATGAAATTTAAGGTGTGTTTCAGCTTTACATGGTAAAAAAGAAGAAGATAAAAAATATGATTAAACATAAAGTGAGGAGGAATTTATATGTATATGTTAAAAAGGTTTGCAGCATTTATCACAGCAGCAATTTTGTCTGTGATTCCAATTACGGCATTAGCGGCAACAGGAACCCAGATCAGCAGTGTTTCGCTTTACATATCATCGGAGATTGAGGCCGGAGAAAGCGGCAGTGATGTAACGGTCACATCCAGTTCCAGCAAATTCAGTATCGATGATGTTGAGGTTACTAATATACCGGATGAAGAATGGAAGGATGGAAATAAGCCTAAATTAAAGGTTACTTTAGAAGCAGAAGACGATTATTACTTTGCCTCTGGTTTTTCCAAAAGCAGTGTAAGCCTTAGCGGTTCTGACGGGACGGTCAGTTCAGTCAGCCGGAGCAGCAGTGAGTTGATTGTTTATATAACGCTGGATGCTTTGGACGATGATGAAAATGATCATGAGCTGGCAGTGAGTAACTTAGAGTGGGATGAAAGCAACGGCACAGGCTTCTGGGATGAAAGTGAGGATGCCAATAAATATGAGGTGCGCCTTTACAGGGGAAGCAATGCAGTAACTTCCGCGCTTACGACCACCTATACCAGCTATGACTTTTCAAGCTATATGACGAATAGCGGGACTTATTCCTTCAAAGTACGGGGAGTATACAACTCATCCAATAAAGGCAGTTGGGAAGAATCAGACAGCTGGTATGTTTCATCTGATGTGGCTGAGGAGATAAGATCTAAAAGCTCAAGCGGCGTTTCAGGCCCGGGAAGCGGCACAGGAGCCGGTGCATGGCTGAAGGACAGAACAGGCTGGTGGTATTGTAATGCGGACAAAAGCTATACCGTCAGCAACTGGCAGTATATTGATGATTGCTGGTATTATTTTAACGGGTCCGGGTATATGGTTACAGGCTGGGTCAATTGGAACTCCATATGGTATTATTGCGGAGAAAGCGGGGCTATGCTTATAAACACTACAACGCCGGACGGGTATGAGGTAGGAAGCGACGGGGCGTGGATTCAATCATAAAACAATAGAATTCCTATGGGAACGGTGGTTGTGACAAGCAGCTCCCGGGCACGGTTTAGACGGTACGTCCGTAAGTAATCTGCCGGCCCCATGCCTGCATACTTTTGAAAAACATAAAATAAACGGTTCTCATTGACTTCGTTTTGCCTGGCCAATGAATTTACGGATAAACCATCCATGTAGTGGGTATGGATGTACTCCGATACCGATTCGAAAAGTTCCTGTGCACCGTATCTTGTTTGGTTCCTGGCACACAAGAACGTCTCTTCCAGTACCCGGCGGAATAAGGTTTCCGTTTGAAAGACCGCAAGACCGCCGGGCCGTTTAGAAGTTGCGTACAAATGATGAAGCATATCGTACAGCTGGGGGCTTTGTCCAATGGTTAAGCTGAAATGGGTATTCCTCAGTTTCATGTGAGGTGATTCGTTGTAAGTTTCGTAAAGAACAGAAACGAATTCCCAGTCTTTGTTTCCAATGACACGCTTGCGCATGGCGGTGTTGGCCGAACCATGGATAACAACTCCTGGTTTGATAAAATATGGCGTATCGTTAAACTGGTATTCAGCGCAGCCGGAAAGCGGAAATATAAACCCCGGATAAGAAGCGGTTCTTTGTATACCCTTACTACCTGCTGGTATTTTATAACGGTATACCCCTTGTACTTGAAAAAGTGTGGGTGCAAAATGCTCCACAATTGTATTTAGTTCCATTGCCATGGCTCCACATCACATTCGTTAGATAATAAAAGTATTGATAGTAACACATAGAAAGGTTCTCAGTCAGATAACCTTACCGCATCATCATACCACAGGTCCGCTGCCATGAAAAAGGAATTCCGGCTGTTGAGAAAAAGACTCATTCATTCTCCCATATCACCATTGACATCTGATAACCTCCCCGATATACTGAGATGGCGGTGGTTAGTTTAGACTAACTAAAAACAGGAGGATGCAATGATTAAGAAAAAGTTGATTCGAAAAACAGTGGTACCAGTATTGACAGCCGCTTGTGTACTCTCCCAGTTCGGCATATCCTGGGCGGGCATAACAGGCAGTTCCCAGGCAAACAGAGATGGGGGCATATACACGCAAGGCGACTGGAAATATGAAAACAATGGCTGGAAACATTATGAGGTCTCAGGTACTTTAAGCGCCGGATGGATTAAAAAGTCGTCGGGCTGGTATTATCTAAACCCGGAAAACGGTGCCATGATGACAGGATGGGTTCAGGATGAAAAAGGAATTAGATACTATCTGAATACTTCCAAAGATGGTACAGAGGGTCAGATGTGTTCCGGCTGGTACCAGGATGAAGGCGGAACTTGGTTCTTTTTTAATACAGCCAATGATGGAACCCTTGGGGCCATGAAGACAGGGTGGCAGTGGATTGACGGTTATTGCTATTATTTTAATACTGCTGACGGAACAGACATGGGAAGGATGTATACAGGCCAGACAACCCCGGATGGATTTTTTGTGAATGCCGACGGCCGCTGGGCTGAATTTGACGGAACAGTTCATTACGAGGCCGGCAGAGGCTTGGCCTCAGCGCCTGCAGCAGAAAACACAAAGAAAACAGCATCTTCCGGGGGCGGAAGCAGTTCTTCTGGAAGAAGCGGTTCCTCAGGCGGAGGCAATTCCTCGGGTGGAGGTAATTCCTCAGGTAATGAAAATAACGGAGGCAGTGCCGGCGGGAATGAGGGCAACCCTGACGAAGAAAACAGCAGCCAGGAAGGTAAGGATGTTTTTGTTCATGCAGAAAAGACAAAGCTGGTAGACTTAGGCTGGATCCAGTATGCCGTTATTGCGTTCCAGGAAGGAAGTATAGACGATTATACCATTGATGTGGATGGGACAGATATTACGGATGTATGCACAAACGTAGATGATGACGGAACTGTGGTTAAGTGGCAGACGACCTTATGGAAGCCTAATACCATCACTGTTACCAGGACTTCTGACGGCAAAGAGCAGGGCGTAAAGGTTGGAAAGGGCTCTGCAGCAGAATTACCGGAGAGAGGCAGCCTTGATTCAGCCCCAAGTGCGATCCTGACCAACGGATCTATATCTGTCTTTGACTATTGGCTAGATAATTACGATAAAGACGGCAATGTACGTGTAAGACCTGAGAAGACTACCTTTCATATAAGCGGAAAGAGTCAGGAGACTTCTCCTGAGATACCTGCCGATTATTACCTGCCGGATACCATGATTGATAAAGACGGAAAGGGCAGGATCCAGCTTAAGCTGTCCTTAAAGACTCTGGCACAGGAAAATTGGTTTGACCAGCTGAAAACCATTAAGGTTCTGGATGCTGAAAACTCTATTTTAAACAAGAGCCTTGTTTTTACAACTGTTATCGAAACGGAATATGGAAAAACAGGAGTAATTACGGTCCAGCTGCCTCAGACCAACCTTTTTGCCCGGGGACGTTATCAGCTGAATCTGTCTTCCGGATACAGCAGGGCAACCATGATCGTGCCCCTTCATCTGGTGGATAACAGGCTTTTTGTGATGAACTTAAATACGTTAAACCCGAGTCCAAAGAAGGGAGAAGACTTTGCCTTTGATATTGTGGGTCCCGATGGAGAAAGCTTTGGAACAGAGATCCTGTCCCCGATTTACAGGGTGGATCTGACGAAGCCGTCAGGAAAAGTAAAGTCTCTTACAAATATAAATCAATGGTATGAGATTGGCCCTATGCTTCATATCTGCGGTACGGATACAGATGACAATGTGATTACCGATGAAAGCGGCATATATACGGTTACGGCATATGCTGATGGTTACCAGACAATGTCTAAGAAAGTGGAAGTGGGCAGCAATTCACAGAGCCGGGAAGATGACCTTAAAATCTTTGCAATAGCAGAACCTCACGGCATTGACGCCATGTCCAGCGCAACTGTTGCTATACCGGATGGCGGCAGTTCCGGCTCCGGTTCTTCCGGAGGTTCAAAAATGAACGGATTCCTGATCTTTGACCATGATCTGCTGGCGAACGCATTGATATTACATGAGATCAACGATGTAAATGAGGACAGCGAGGCAGTTGTGCAGTGGTGGTATGACCAGAAAGCACAAGCTGTTATGGATGAAAACGCTGAAGTTTTTTATGATTTTACCCATTATTTAAATGCAGTTAAAGACGGAAAGCTGGGGAATGGAGAATATCTTTCCTTTGAAAAATATAAGGAGATCCAGACCGGAGGAGAGACTGGAAACCGCCCATACCAGATCAAGCGGGTCTTGGAAGATGGAAAATTAGGAACCGTTGAAAGCCTTCTATCCGTAGTAGGAAAGACGGCGCCTGCCCTTAAGGGTGCAGAAGGAATGCTGGGCGAGGATCTGGTGCTGACCTCTGATAAGGATGAAGAATATATTTCAAAGATAACGGCACTTTATCTGGACAATTCTGCAATCGCTCTAAGAAGTGACGATTATATTACGGCTTATAGGATCAGCGAGGCAAAAGAAAACGTTACCCTTCTGGCAAAAACGGAAGGAACTGGAGGTGGTACGCTGCAGCTAACGGAAGGAGAGCACAAGCTGCGAATTGCGGCAGATGGGTACAAGGAGCAGACGGTTGTTTTACATGTGGTAAAAGAATTGGAAACGTTTAAACTATCTCTTGCTGAGAATTCAGACAAGACAGATGCTGAGGAAGCAGCTTACCACGTAGGACAGATGGTTTACATCAATGCGGCAGCCGATGAAGCCGATGAAAGCCAGAAGAAGCTTCGCGGTGACTTTATGAAAAATTTAACAGGGGTGACCCTGACCGACCCGGATGATAATACAAGGAAAGTGCTTTCCAAAGAACAGGGCGGAATATTCAGCCAGGATAATTATGAAAAAGGAGATTATTCTTTTACGCTGCAGAAAGATCTGTTTCAGAAGGCCGGGCGTTATACGGTTTTGGTGACTGCTGATGGATACACTGCCAAGACCTTGGCATTTGAAATTCTGGAAGCTGCGGAGCAACCGGTAGAGAATGAAAAATCAGCTCCTGGTGTGGAAACGACAAAATATGTGAAAGGAACAAACTGGGATCCGGCATATTATCGTGTAACTTTTGATACAACAGATGAGAAGGCAACAAAAGAGTATTTAAATGCAGATAAAACAGTTATTGTTAACGGAATTCCTTATAAAAAGGCCATATTGTTGTCTGCTTCCAGGCAAAATGAGTTTAAGGTATCTAAGGATGATTCCTATGGAGTTGTAAAATATCTTGACTTTACGGCAGATGGCTTTACAGAAGAAGAAAACGAAGTGGTTATTGAGGTGAATGGATATGAAACATTGACGTTCATGGTCGAGTTGTTTGATCCGGAAGAAGGTATAGAAGGAAAGAGTGCTTCTGCGCCCCTTAAGACAGAGGAAGAGGCTGCAGAAAACAAGGAAGAAAAGACAGAAAGTACTGAGGAAGTACCGGAATCCCCTGGGGCTGGCAAGGCTGAAGAAGCTAAGGAAGAGCCGGAAATTGCCGAGGAAGACAAAACAGAAGAGGCTAAGGAAGACCCGGAAGAGACCGAGGATGACAAAACAGAAGTAGTTAAGGAAGAACCAGGTAAAGCCGGGGAAGACAAAACAGAAGATACTAAGGAAGAACCGGTGGAAACAGCGGAGGGCGAGACAGAAGACACCAAGGAAGTAACGGTTGAAGAAAAGGAGGAAGACACAAAAAAAGCAGCAGACAGCAAGAAAGAAGAAATTCAGAACGATACTGCAGGAACCGATGGGATAACTTCCGGCAGCAAGGGAAAAGTGCCGGAGGAATAGGAGAAAATCGGAAAATCAACTTATGGGATTGTTGGAGAATAAAAATATGAATTGATAACCGTAAAAAGAGGGGTAAACTGTACCCCTCTTTTCTATAAATGAAAATGCATATTTCCGCTTTTCAATAAGTGATACTCTAAAATGAAATTTTTTAACAAGAGATAGCCAATATCGTAATGACGAAACAGTGGATGGCAGCCATACCGTGTATCAGAAACGAATTGACAGAAATCTGCAGTCAAGAGTATAATCGTTTTAATAACAAAAAATAAGTAATATGAATTGAAGGTAAGGAATATGGATTATATGAAAAGTAACAGCCAGCCGGTTTCCGCTGATTATGTTTTCCTTAATATCAGAAAACGTATTTTAAAGCTGGAATTAGAGCCTGGAACCAGGATCAGTGAAAATCAGATGGCGGAAGAGTATGGGGTGTCAAGAACCATCATCCGTAATGCCTTTGCAAGGCTGAATCAGCTTGGGCTTCTTACGGTGTACCCCCAGAGAGGTACTTATGTAAGCTTGATTGATCTGAAACTCATCGGAGACTTATTGATATTAAGGACTGCCGTGGAGAAGGAAGAGCTATATGAACTGTTGTCCCAGAGGGACGAAGAGAAGATTGGAAGACTGGTAAAAGAACTGGAGGATAATTTAGAAAAACAGGAGTCCTACCGGGATGTGGAGGGGTATGACCTGGAGTTTCAAAAGCTGGATTCTGCATTCCACCGGGCCATTGCGGAAAGTGTGGAACGGTATAATCTTATAAAATTGCTGGAGGATTTAATGCTCCACATTTCTAGATGGCGGAATTTCGATGTGGCGCTTGGCAAAAGAATGCCCTGTCTGATCGATGAACACCGGAGGATTGTCGACGAAATCAAAGGCGGCGATTTTGTCAAAGCCCAGCAGGCTATGGCAGATCACCTGGAAACCATATCCGAGATCAGAGCGAAAGCAAAGGAAAAGTATCCACAGTATTTCTTAAACATTTAATCCGGCTGGACAAGAAGAAATGGTCGGAAGTCCTCAGACATTTGGATTTCTAACCGTTTGCAGCAAAAACAGCCGATTATTTGTTTATTATAAAAAAGATTGTCACAAATTAGACGATTGTATAAGGAGAGGAGGAGACTACAGTTCCAATCAGGTTCCATATAATATCTAATGAAAATCCTGATTTTAAAAAAGTTATTGACAAATACGACAAATTTTGATAATCTATGCATGAAAAAGTGTATCTTATTACATTTTATTTTTAATATATAACTTGTATACAAGGATACACTTTTCCATAGAGTAACTTGTATACATGTATACATATATATTTTTTTCTTAATTATTGTTAAAAATTAAACAAAGAAAGGAAAAAGCCATGTTTACATTAGGAGTTGACATAGGCTCTACCACCTCCAAAGCGGTCATTTTGAAAGATGGACAGGAAATTCTGTCGACCTCTCTGATTGGGGCAGGGACAGGAACCAATGGTCCGGGACGGGCAATTGAGGCTGTACTTGCCGCAGGGAACTTAAAGCCGGAAGAGATAACTGCTGTTTATGCTACCGGTTATGGAAGGAAGCTGTTAAAAAATGCCGATGGAGAGATGAGTGAACTCAGCTGCCATGCAAGGGGTGTCCATCATCTTCTTCCGGAAGTGCGGACCATCATTGACATTGGCGGACAGGATGCAAAGGTACTTTCCCTGGGGGCCGACGGGCGAATGACAGAATTTTTGATGAATGACAAATGTGCGGCAGGAACCGGACGGTTTCTGGATGTCATGGCAGGAATCCTTCAGCTGAGGATTGAGGATCTGGAAAAGCAGGCTGCCTTATCAAAGCAGACCGTCAAAATATCCAGTACCTGTACGGTATTTGCTGAATCCGAAGTCATTTCCCAGCTGGCAAACGGGGTTGAGATCCCGGATCTGGTTGCCGGCATCTGCCAGTCTGTAGCCAGCCGGGTAGCGGCTTTGGCAAAACGGGTCGGTGTGAAAGAAACAGTGTGTATGAGCGGCGGCGTTGCAAAAAATGGCGGGGTACGCAAAGCCATGGAGCAGGAGCTGGGTCTTAAAATTACATATTCACCAATGGCTCAGCTCATGGGTGCTTTAGGAGCAGCGCTTTACGCTTATGATAAATCATAAAAGGAGGAATTTTTCATGGGTGAAGGAGAGACAAAACCAAAATTTACCATTGATCCCAATTCAGCCAAGTTTAAGCTGAACGAGATTGTGGCAAAGCACTACAAGGAGGTCCAGGAGGCAAAGGACAGGGGAGAAAAAATCGGCTGGTGCGCCAGCAATTTCCCTCAGGAAATTTTTCAGACATTAGGCATTAAAGTGTGCTATCCCGAGAATCAGGCAGCAGCGATTGCAGCAAGAGGAGCCGGGCAGCGGCTGTGTGAAATTTCAGAGGCGGAAGGTTATTCCAATGACATCTGCGCTTATGCAAGGATCAGTCTGGCACATATGATGGTGGGGGAAACTCCGGAGCAGAACATGCCTCTGCCGGACTTCGTACTTTGCTGCAATAACATCTGCAACTGCATGATCAAATGGTATGAGAACATTGCAAAAGAGCTTAATATTCCGCTGATTCTCATTGACATTCCATTTAATCCTGATTACGAGGTTTCAGATGCCCAGGTAGCATATGTAAAGAGCCAGTTCCTTGCGGCTATTGAACAGCTGGAGGAAATTACCGGTAAGAAATGGAGTGAAGAGAAATTCAAGGAGGTCATGGAGATCTCAAACAGGACTTCCAGAGCATGGCTGGAGGCTACAGCCTACACCAAATATACTCCTTCTCCTCTTAACGGCTTTGACCTGCTTAATCATATGGCGGTTGCCGTATGTGCTAGAGGGACCGTGGAAGCGGCCGAAGCTTTTGAAACCCTGTTAGAGGAATATAAAAAAGCAGTGGAAGAGGGAACCAGTACCTTCCGTGCAGAGGAAAAATACAGAATTATGTTTGAAGGGATCGCCTGCTGGCCACATTTAAGAACAACAGCCACCGGTCTTAAGTCCCGGGGAATCAACATGGTGGCAACCATTTATGCCGATGCTTTTGGATTCATTTACGATGACTTTGATGGCCTGATCCGTGCCTACTGCAACGTGCCCAATGCCATGAACTTAGAGCATGCAAGAGATAAGAGAGAGGCCATTGTAAAGAAGACCAATACAGAGGGGCTTCTGGTTCATACTAACCGTTCCTGCAAGCTTTGGAGCGGCTTCATGTATGAGATGAGCCGCCAGATCGGAGAGGACTGTCAGATACCAGTCACCTCATTTGACGGTGATCAGGCAGACCCGCGGAACTTCTCAGAGGCTCAGTATGAAACAAGGGTACAGGGGCTGACAGAAATCATGGAATCCAATAAAGGGGGGAAAGACTGATGGCAACATTGAGTGAATTATTAGAAAATTTTCATGAGATTGCATGTTCACCGAAAAACCAGCTGAATGCTTATCTGGAGCAGGGAAAAAAGGTTGTTGCTTGTGTTCCTGTCTATACTCCGGAAGAACTGATCCACTCCATGGGGCTTGTTCCTATGGGAGCATGGGGCGCGGATATTGAGTTAAAAGAGTCTAAAAGATATTTTCCTGCGTTTATCTGTTCCATTATGCAGAGCATTCTGGAGCTGGGAATCAGGGGAGAATACAAAGGTATTTCTGCCATCGTGATTCCTTCTCTCTGTGACTCTTTAAAGTGTTTGGGACAGAACTGGAAATATGCGGTGAAAGACATTCCATTTATTCCAATGACTTATCCACAGAATCGGAAACCGGAGTCAGGAAAAGAATTTACCAAAGCTTCCTACGAGCGTGTGATCAGAGACTTGGAGGCAGCAACCGGTGAAAAATTCAGTGAAGCTTCCCTGGCTAAGTCCAATGAGATCTACAATGAACATAATGCGTCAATGAGAGAGCTGGCAGAGATTTTAGAACAGCATCCATCCATCACAGCAGTCCAGAGAAGAGATATTTTTAAAAGTGCTCATTTCATGCGAAAGGAAGAACATACAGCGCTGGTAAGCCAGCTGATAGAGGCTTTGTCACAGGTAGAGGAGAAGGAAAGCAAAATAAAGGTGATCACCACCGGGATCCTGGCCGACAGCGACGGTCTGCTTAAGATCTTTGACGAACATGGACTGCAGATTGCTGCAGATGATGTTGCCCATGAATCCAGACAGTATCGTACAAATGTCAATCTGGAACTGGAACCTTTGGAAGGACTTGCAGATAAATTTTCCCGGATGGATCATTGTTCTGTCCTGTACGACCCGGAAAAGAAGAGAGCCGGTTATATCGTTGACCTGGCAAAGAAATACAAAGCAAAAGGTGTGGTCGTTCTTTTAACGAAATTCTGTGACCCCGAAGAATTTGATTATGTAATGGTGAAAAAAGCCTGTGCTGAGGCGGGGATTCCTATCATTCAGATAGAAGTAGACAGGCAGATGGTAAATTACGAGCAAGCAGGAACGATGATGGAAGCATTTATAGATATGCTTTAACAGGAGGAGAAGGATATGATCGATAAAAATAAAATGCCGGTAGCCGTGGGCGTTGCTTTCGTATGGTTTACAACACAGTTTGGCGGTGGGTTTGCATCTGGTGCCCAGCTGGTCCAGTATTTCGTAGCATTTGGTATTTGGGCGCTTATTACCCCGATTCTGGCTCAGGCGATCGGAGCGGTGTTCCAGTGGTATGGGCTCCGGTTTGCAAAGCTTCATGATGCTTATGATTACAGAACCTTTAACAATAAGTTTTACGGAAAATTCGCTCCAATTTTTTCCAACCTTTATGAGCTTGTATACATATTATTGCTGTGCCTGGCTCCCTCTGTTGCCTTTGCGACCGGAGGTTCCACCATGCAGTCCCTTACTGGAATCCCATATATGGCTTGTACCTTGATCATAGGTTTGTTTATCTTTTTTGTAACCATTTTCGGAACGGATTTTGTAAGAAAAGCGGCATCTACTTTGTCAGTCATTATCATAGCTGGTCTATTGATCGTTTACATACCGAACATTATTGTCAGCTGGGGTGATATCGTAAGAAACATCAAGACTTTAGGAGCTAATCCTGCACCTGCTGGTCCGGCCCTCTGGAGCTGCTTTATTTATGGTTCCTTCCAGCTGGCTTCCATCGGATTATTATACCAGCATGCGGAATCATTTAAGTCAGAAAAGGAAGCCGGAACCAGTATGATTTACGGATTTATCGTAAACTCCGGACTGATTATGCTTTCCACTTTAGGAATTATGGCAGTAGCGACTAATCCGGATTTATCCAAAGATCCTCTTCCGGTAATCACACTGATTAAAGGCGGAGTGGGAGCCGGCTTTATGAATCCTATGATTTCCATACTCATTATTTTAGGAGCGGTATCAACGGCGGTTAATATGATTGCCGGAGCAGTTCAGAGAGTTGTAGTTGCACTTGAAAAGTCGGAGGAAAGAAGAAATGACGGAAAGCCTTCAGCAAAAACCTTAATCTGCGCATTGTTATGTACCATTCTTGCATTTGCCATCGCCCAGTTTGGACTTCTTCCCCTGGTAAAAGTGGGATATGGATACCTGGGTTATGTAACCATTGTGGTGGTACTGGTTCCGTTCCTGATCCGAATGATCGGAGAAGCGATGGGAAAAGTCGAGAAATAATTACAGAAATATGAGGCAGAGGTTAGCAGGAGAATGAATATGACAGGCCTTTTATCAGAAACAATCGGAGAACTGCTTCATAAAAGAGCTGTTCTTACGCCGAATGGAGCAGGAATCTGCTACCAGGATCGATGCTTTTCCTGGAAAGAGGCGGATGAAATTTCGGATTTTTGGGCAGCTGACTTTATAAGAAGAGGAATTTCGCGCGGAAAACATGTCGCGTTGTGGGGGATTAACAGCCCGGAATGGATCATGGCGTATTTTGCTTTTATGAAGTCCGGGGCAATTGTGCTCCCGGTCAATACATGCTATAAGGAACAGGAATTGAACCGGGTATTAAAAGAAGGAAATGCAGACTATCTGTTCTATGGAAAGGGCTGCAACAATGCGGATTATAGACCGGTCATTTCAAAAGCAGGGCTGGATCGTCCGGACACCTTCTTAAAGGGGATTGTTTCCCTGGACCATCTGTCTTGCTGTGAAATGGGGGAAAACAGGGAGGAAGAGAAATGGCTTTTAAAAGAAATAGAACAGAACTTATCCTCAAAGGATACCGCTAATATACTTTTTACCTCTGGTACCTCCGGTGTTCCAAAAGGAGTGATGTTAAGCCACGAAAACATGGTCAACAATTCAGCCGAAATGGTGCGTTCCATGCATTGGAACGAAAGTGACCGCATGTGCTTATCCGTCCCCCTGTTTCACTGTTTTGGCATCACAGCGGGCATTTTGTCCGCTGTCCATGCCGGAGCGGCAATTTATATCAATCAGTATTATAAGTCCATTGGAGTAATGGAAAACATACAGAAAAATTCCTGCACCATTCTAAACGGTGTTCCCAGCATGTTCCTTGCTATGGTAAAGAACAGCAGGAGAAAAGAATACGATCTAAGTTCCCTAAGAAGCGGAATTATTGCGGGTTCCGCCATTCACCCGTCAGATTATCTCCATATCTGTGAAGAGCTGAAGATGGAGCATTTGCAGCCTTCCTATGGGCAGACCGAGTCTTCCCCTGCAATTACCATAACCGGATATTCGGATCCGATCTGCCAAAAGGCCCTTACGGCAGGAAAAAAGATTCCTAATACGGAATTAAGAATCTGGGATGAAGGGAAAAAGAGGGTTGCTAAGACAGGAAGTGTGGGAGAAATCCAGTCCCGGGGATATCACATCATGAAGGGCTATTACAACAAAACGAATGAAGCAGAGGTCGCGCTGGATGAGGAGGGCTGGCTTCATACCGGGGACTGCGGTTATCTGGATGAAAATGGCTATCTTTATATAACCGGACGAAAAAAAGAGATGATTATCCGGGGCGGTGAAAACATAGCGCCGGTGGAAATTGAAAACTGCATTCTGGAGCTTCCTGAAATCAAGGATGTGAAGGTGATAGGGATTGATGCCCAGGTTCTTCAAGAAGAAATCGCTGCCTGTATCATCATGGAGTCTGGGGCAGAGCTTTCAGAAGAAAGGGTTAAGAAACACGTCCGTGAGAACCTGGCGGATTATAAGGTTCCCAAATATGTTTATCGATTTGATTCATTTCCTTTTAACATCAGCGGAAAGGTTATGGTCCATGAGTTACGGCAGGAAGTCGAGAAACGGTTAGCGAAAAGAGGTTAAGGAGGAAACAACATGTATTTTACAAAACAGCATGAGCTTGTCCGGAAACTGGCAAGAGAGTTTGCGGAAAAAGAACTGACCAATGAGATCCTCGATGAGGTTGAGGAAAGCGGGACATTTCCGGAGGAAATCCTTTACAAAATGGGAAAGGCCGGATTTTTCGGCATTAAGACGCCAAAGGAATACGGAGGTTCAGGCGGTGATGCCCGCTGTTACGTGCTGGTGATGGAGGAAATGGCTAGAGTCAGCGGAGTTGCAAGCATTTATGTATCTTCTCCCAATTCTCTTTCCGGAGGTCCTCTGTTATTATCCGGCACAGAGGAGCAAAAACGGAAATACCTTCCCTCATTGATAAACGGCAGCAAAAAGCTTTGCTTTGCTCTGACTGAGCCTGGAGCAGGTTCCGATGCAGGCGGTATGCAGTCGACTGCGGTAAAGGATGGGGATTTCTACATATTGAATGGCAGAAAGACCTTTATCACCATGGCACCTCTGGCAGATTATGCGGTAGTCTACGCAAAGACGGATATGACAAAGGGGACAAAAGGAATCAGCGCATTTATCGTAGATATGAAAAACACTCCTGGAATATCCTGCGGAAAGCCGGAGCATAAAATGGGCGTTATCGGCTGTGCCACCAGCGATATCATTATGGACAATGCAAGAATTCCGGCAGAGAACCTTCTTGGTGAAGAGGGCATGGGATTTATAAATGCCATGAAGACTCTGGATACCGGCCGTATGGGAGTGGCTGCCCAGTCCATCGGAGTTGCTCAGGGAGCTTTGGACGAGGCCATTAAATATGCAAAGGAACGGAAACAGTTCGGAAGACGGATCGGAGATTTCCAGGCAATTGCATTTATGATCGCAGATATGGCGACTAAGCTGGAGGCGGCAAAGCAGCTGGTTTATAAAACTGCTTACTTAATGGATACCCATCAGCCTGCAACCTTGGAAGCTTCTATGGCAAAGTATTATGCTTCTGAAGTCTGTAATGAAATCGCTTCAAAATCCCTTCAGATCCATGGCGGTTACGGATTTATCAAAGATTATAAGATTGAGCGCATGTACAGGGATTGCCGTGTGTTCACCATTTACGAAGGTACTTCACAAATCCAGCAGCTGGTGATTTCCGGAAAACTGCTTAAGAAATAACGACTACACGGAAGGAGTAATGATACGATGAAAATTTTGGTTTGTGTAAAACAGGTGCCGGATACCAATGAAGTAAAGATCGATCCGGTAAAGGGTACATTGATCCGTGACGGAGTTCCCAGCATATTAAATCCTGATGATGCAAATGCCCTGGAAGAGGCATTGAAAATAAAAGATGAAAAGCCTGGAACAACGGTTTCCGTCATTACCATGGGGCCGCCTCAAGCTGATGATATGTTAAGAGAATGCCTGGCGATGGGAGCGGATGAGGCTTATCTGCTCAGCGACAGGGCCTTTGGCGGGGCCGATACCTGTGCTACCTCCACCACCATTGCTGCCGGCATTCAAAAAATCGGAGATTATGACATTATTTTTGCAGGACGCCAGGCCATTGACGGAGATACGGCCCAGGTAGGCCCCCAGGTAGCCTGGAGACTCGGCATACCGGTTGTGACTTACGTTCAGGATGTAAAGCTTTGCGAGGAAAAGGTAATCGTACAAAGGCAGATGGAAAATGGATATGAGATTCTGGAAGTTCAGATGCCCTGTCTGCTTACTGCGGTAAAGGAACTGAATGAGCCCCGTTACATGAGTATAGGCGGCATCATGGACGCATATGCAAAAAAAGTTACCGTATGGAATCATGAGGATGTGGTACTGGATCCCAAAGACTGTGGTTTAAATGCTTCCCCTACCCAGGTTTTCCGTTCCTTTACTCCCGCTCCTAAGGGAAAAGGGGAGATGCTTAACGGAACAGTGACCGAAATGACAGAACTGCTGACAGAGAAACTGAAAGAGAAGCATTATCTTTAAGACCCAGGAAAAGGAGGAAGGTTCATATGGCTGTAAATGTAATAAAAGAAAAATGCAGGGGCTGTACGATCTGCGTAAAGAATTGCCCATTTGAAGCAATTACAATGGAAAATAAAGTGGCCGTCATCGGTACTGCCTGTACCGGCTGTGGTGTTTGTGTTGAAAAGTGTCCGTTTGATGCAATAGAAAAGTCAGAAGAGCCAAAGGATACGGTTGATTTATCGGAATACCGGGATGTATGGGTATTTGCAGAACAAAGAGAAGGAGCACTTATGCCGGTCGTAAAAGAACTTCTGGGTGAAGGGCGGAAACTGGCGGATGAGATTGGATGCAGCCTTTGTTCTGTATTATGCGGTAACCATGTGGAAGGACTTGCGGAGGAACTGTTTGAATATGGAGCAGATAAAGTTTATCTTGCGGATCACAAAGAACTGGAATCCTACCGCACCGACGCTTATACGGCTGTGATTCACGACGCAATCAAATCTTATAAGCCTGAAATCGTCCTTTTGGGAGCTACCCATATCGGCCGTGACTTAGGCCCCTGTCTGGCCGTTCGCTGCAATACGGGACTGACTGCCGACTGCACCAAGTTGGAAATTGATGAGGAAGATAAAAAGATCAAGCAGACCCGCCCGGCCTTTGGCGGAAATTTAATGGCAACCATCGTTTGTCCGAACCACCGGCCTCAGATGTCCACAGTACGTCCGGGAGTTATGGAAAAAGCCGATAGGCAGGAGGGCCGTAAGGGCCAGGTCATTCCTCTTTCGGTAAGTTTTGAAAAAGACGATATAAGAACCCGCATCCTTGAAGTGGTAAAGCAGGCAGGAGAAGCGGTATCCTTAACTGATGCGGAAATCATTGTATCCGGCGGTATGGGTCTTGGCGGGGCCGAAGGCTTTGAACTGTTAAAGAAACTGGCGGATAAGCTGGGCGGTGTGGTTGCAGCGAGCCGTGCAGCCGTAGACGCAGGCTGGATCGACCATTCCTATCAGGTGGGACAGACCGGAACCACAGTACGTCCTAAACTGTATTTTGCCTGCGGCATTTCCGGGGCCATTCAGCATGTGGCAGGTATGCAGAACTCAGAGCAGATCATTGCGATCAATAAAAACCCGGCAGCTCCGATCTTTGAAGTGGCCGATTACGGCATCGTAGGGGATTATAATCAGGTGATCCCTGCGCTTATAGAAGCACTGGACAAATAAAGGAGGGAATTAATATGGGAAAGAAACTGTTAGAAGGAATCAAAGTAGTGGAACTGGCAACCTTTATTGCGGCTGCAGGTGCAGGACGTTTCCTTGCAGACTGCGGAGCAGATGTCATTAAAATCGAATCTGCCAAGGGTGATCCGTTAAGACATACGGCTCCATCAGAGGGAAGGCCTTTGGATATGTATGAAAATACGACCTGGGACTTAGAAAATGGAAACAAGCGCTGCATTTCTCTTAATATGAAGGCGCCTGAGGGCAAAGAGGCATTTTTTAAGCTTCTGGAGGATGCGGATGTGCTGATCACCAACTGGAGGGTCCAGGCTCTTGAACGGGCGGGGCTTGATTATGAAACATTAAAGGTGAAATATCCCAAGCTGGTTTATGCCATGGTAACCGGATATGGAGAATACGGCCCGGATAAAGACCTTCCGGGATTTGATTTCACGGCATTCTTTGCAAGGGGCGGTTATCTCCATTCCCTTCGTCAGAGAGGAACGGTTCCAATGAATGTGGTTCCAGGAGTTGGGGATCATAACGTGGCCATGAACCTTGCAGCAGGGATCCTTGCGGCATTATACCATGCAAAAGAGACCGGACAGGGCGAGAAAGTAGAGACCAGTCTGTTTGAGACGGCTGTCTATAACATGGGAATGATGATCCAGGCAGCCAATTATGACGGCCCGGCAAGGGAATACCCCATTAACATCAGGGAGAGTGCCAACCCCTTTAATGCGGCATGGAGAACTAAGGATGACAGATTCATTCAGACCTGTATGCCTGATTATAACACCTACTATAAGCAGTTCATGAAAGCTTTGGGAAGAGATGATTTAATGGAAAATGAGAATTACTTCCCAATCCAGAACCTTCAGGCCAAAGGCTTGGGCACGGAGGTCTATGATATCTGTATGGAAGCAATGGAAAAGAAAACAGCTAAGGAATGGGTACCTGTTTTAAAGGAACACGACATAGCATTCAGTGTTGCACAGTCCTGGGAAGAGATTCTGGAAGATGAGCAGGCATGGGCCAATGATTGCTTTTATAAAATGCAGTACGACAATGGAAATGTACGCACACTGGTAAGGCCGCCGGTCAAATTCCAGGAGATGGGTGTTCCAGAGTACAATGGCGGTCCTCTGATCGGAGAGCAGGGACCGGAGATTCTGGAGACTCTGGGGTACAGCAAAGAGGAGATCAAGGAGTTTCAGGAGAAAGGAATCCTTTATGTGTGGAAGGATGAAAGGAAAAACTAGAAAAACTAGATTTACCTTCAGAAATTCAATTGTTCTTTCCAGAGTATCAAAAAGGTGACATCAGGCATTTCTAAGTAAAACTATTTATAATGAAGAATGGCGTAGCGTAAAAAGCTACGCCATTCTTTATTTTATCGGTGTATCAGGTCCAGGCAGAAATCCAAACGAATCATAGCTGATGTATCTGTCTGCGTTTCCTTTCGGTCTTACAGTGATTCCACAAATCGGCACATACCCGCAATATACTTAACCGCATTCATAAAGCGGATTGGATTTGCTATCTGGGTCTTCCAATGTGTGTTGCTGGGAGATGTTTTATCAGTAGTTTATGTCGGAAACCCATTTAACCCTGAATATCAGGATGGTAGTAATAATGGCGGCCATGTAATTGGAAAACAGGTTGCCCCAGAATACGGAATAAAAGCTTAGAAATTGCTCCGTTGCCAATATAAATATGTACCGCAGGAGCCATACCCGCAGCAAACTGATAAAGAGAGTGATCCGGGTCTTTCCCAGTCCGATAAAAGCACCCTGCTGGACCATACAGATGCCGAATCCGATGACGGAATAGGTATAAATATGAAGCGCCTGGTTCGCCACGGCTAGAACAGAGGCGTACCTGGTAAATAACACCGTAAGTTTAGAAGATAGGGGAACGACCAGGGCGATCAAAAGGGCAGCAGTAATGGCACTTATGACACAGCCCGCCAAACAGGCTTTTTTTGCCTTTTCCGGCTGGTTTGCTCCCACGTTCATGCTGACCATGGTAGTGACGGCGGAACCGAAGGATGAAGGCAGTATGAAGCATATTGAGGTAATGTTATTGGCAATTCCCTGTCCGTTTAAAACAACGGCCCCGTATTTCTCCACTTCATTGTTGATGAGGAAAAATCCCAGGTTGAGCATCATGCTGGAAAGCATGGCAGGAAAGCCTATGCGCAAAAGGGTATTGATGATGTTCCAGTCAAACCGGAAGCCTTTCAGGATAAAGCGCTCTCCGGTTTTCTTTAAAAATAATTCATAGTACATCCATCCGGTAATTAAAAAGTTAGATGCCAGGGATGCCATGACGGAACCTACAAGACCCCAGTGGAAAACAACAATAAAGAGGGCACTGAAAATAATTTTTAAAATCAACATGATCACCATTCGGACAAAAGTATCTTCTGGTTTTCCGTTGGCATTCTTTATGGAATTATAAATAGATTCCATGAAGGAAAAAGGCGTCACACAGGCGCTTAATGCAAGATAGACAAAGACATCGTGGGAAATCTCTTCATTTACATGGGCGGATATGGGAAAGGCTAGGGCAATCAGCAGTGGTGCCAGGAGAAAACCCAGCAAAAAAGTAAAAACGATGATTTGAGTGGAGATCTTCCGGCTATGTTTAAAGTCGCCGTTTCCATTAGACTGCCCGATGATGGCCATTCCAGCCACACTCACTCCCTGAGCCAGGGCAGAAATCATATTAACAATTGGGGTGCAGTATGTAACAGCGCTTGCCGCCTGGGTTCCTACGAGATTGTTGAGAAACAGACCGTCGATGACCGGTATTGCGGATTGGATGAGACCCATCATGAGGGTGGGGACGGAAAGAAATAATATGGTCGCGGAAACGGAGCCGTTAAGAATTAAATCCCTTCGTTGCTCGTTGCTTTGTTTTAAAAATTTTGATTGCATGGTCGATTCACCTGATTAGTAGATTTGCGGTAGAGTTTTCGGTCAATACCGTACAATTTTTAAATATACACTTGGAGAAAAAGAAAGTCAAGAAAACTTTTGCTATGGTATTTATTTTGTTGTATTTAAGGAAGCAACAGTCCGCGGAGGTTTAAATCAGTGGCTCCTATGAAACAGTGAAATCAAATTAAATATCCAGGAGAATGAATAATGAATAAATTGTAGGGTCGATATCATAACAAACATATTGCTCTATGTGGAAATAGATTATTTGTTTCATAGAATGGTATGTCTTTTTTTTACAAAAGACGGAAAATAAGGTATAATATAGGGCAGATTAATCAGTCCGGTAAATTCAGCGCTGCTTTCATTATAATTGCCCGCTGTATTACGTATTTTGGAAGTAGGGTTTATTAGGAAAGGAAGAAAAAGAATGAAGATCCTTGTTTGCATCAAACAGGTACCTGACAGCAATAAAGTTGAGGTGGATCCTGTTACGGGCGTGTTAAAAAGAGACGGAGCGGCTTCTAAGATGAATCCTTATGACTTATATGCCATTGAAACTGCCCTTCGGATCAAAGAGAAAACGGGAGGCCTTGTTGACGTTATTTCCATGGGACCTCCGCAGGCCATGCAGGTCATTAAAGAAGCATTTTCCATGGGAGCAGACCATGGAACGCTTTTGTCAGACAAACGTTTCGGAGGGGCCGATGTCCTTGCGACCAGCTATACCCTGGCACAGGGAATTAAGGCAATGGGAGAGTATGACTTAATTCTTTGCGGCAAGCAGACTACAGACGGGGATACCGCGCAGGTAGGCCCGGAAATATCGGAATGGTTAAACCTTCCAAGCGTATCCAATGTCGTGAGAATCCGGAAGCTAGAAGAAGATGGAATTACAGTAGATATGGATCTTCCCGATGAGGTAGAGGTGGCCAAAGTAAAATTTCCATGCCTTTTAGCAGTGGATAAAGATATCTTTCAGCCAAGACTCCCGTCATATGTAAAAAAATTAAATACAAAGGATAGAAAGATTCAGGTACTTACCCTTGATGATATGAAGGATAAGGACGAAATGAATTACGGTCTTAACGGATCGCCCACTCAGGTACAGAAGATCTTCCCTCCGGCAACAAACGATAAAAAGGAAGTGTGGGATGAGTCAGGAGATGTGCTTGCGAAAAAGCTGTTTGACAAGATGGTAGAGCTGAAGTTTGTTTAGGAGGGGAAGAAATGGCAAGGTTAATCATACATCAGGAGAGAATTCCTGATCAACAGGAATTGATAAAAATCTGTCCCTTTGGAGCCCTGGAGGAGCAGGATGGAAAAGTTATCGTAAATGCTGCCTGCAAGATGTGCCGCCTTTGTATAAAAAAGGGTCCGGAGGGTGCTGTCGAGTATGTGGAGGACGTAAAAAAAACTGCGGTCAACAAAGACGAATGGAAGGGAATTGCTGTTTATGCAGACCATGTAGATGGCGCCGTTCATCCGGTCACCTATGAACTGAT
The DNA here is from genome assembly GCF_002797975.1 of [Clostridium] celerecrescens 18A. Lineage (NCBI taxonomy): Bacteria > Bacillati > Bacillota > Clostridia > Lachnospirales > Lachnospiraceae > Lacrimispora > Lacrimispora celerecrescens. The sequence continues at coordinate 456,789 of NZ_PGET01000001.1, forward strand.
TGGAAAGGCAAAGGAGATGGCGGCAGTTACCGGGCAGGAGGTATATGTTCTGTTCATGGGAAAGGATATCCGTGAAAAAAGTGAAGAAATACTCCATTACGGAGCTGATAAAGTCTTCCTATATGATAAGGAGGAGCTGGCCCGTTTTAAAATTGAGCCCTATACAGCAGTCTTTGAAGATTTTATCAACAAAGTCAAGCCCTCTTCCATTCTGGTAGGAGCGACCACCGTAGGACGTCAGCTTGCTCCAAGAGTGGCTGCCAGAATGAAAACCGGTCTGACTGCAGACTGCACCATTCTTGAAATGAATGAAAATACGGATTTATCCCAGATCCGGCCAGCCTTTGGGGGCAACATTATGGCTCATATCAAGACCCCAAACCATCGTCCTCAGATCGCTACCGTTCGGTATAAAATCATGAATGCTCCTGCCCGCTCGGAAGTAAAATCGGGAGAAATCGTGATTTGTGATATCGATAGGGGAAAGCTTGTCTGTCATGTGGAGGTCATTGATATTCTGCCAAAGGAGAAGGAGACCTTCATTGAGAATTCTGAAATTCTGGTGGTTGCCGGAAGAGGAGTGAAAAAAGAAGAGGATTTAAGCATGCTCCGGGAGCTGGCAGATCTTATGGGAGGCCAGGTAGCATGCACCAGACCGATGGCAGAATCCGGCTGGCTGGATGCAAAATATCAGATTGGTTTAAGTGGCCGTACGGTCAGGCCGAAGTTAATCATTACCTGTGGAGTTTCCGGTGCCATTCAGTTTGTGGCCGGCATGAACCATTCAGATACCATATTTGCAATCAACAATGACCCAAAGGCGCCGATCTTCAAATCAGCTCATTATTGTCTGGTAGGCGATCTCTATGAACTTCTCCCGAAACTGATTGCAAGGATAAAAGAGAAGAAAGGAGTTTAATCATGGGATATAAAAAACTGGATAAAGATGATATTGTTTACATAAAAAGTATCATTCCGGATGAGGAGCGTATTCTGATCGGAGATTCTATTAATGAAGAGTACAGTCATGATGAATTAAGCGGTACCAGCAGCTATCCTGACATTGTAGTGAAAGCTAAATCAGCAGAAGAGATATCCGAAATTATAAAGTATGCCTATGAAAATGTCATCCCCGTGACTCCAAGAGGTGCCGGTACCGGCCTGGTGGGGTCATCCGTAGCCATGGAACATGGAATCATGATAGATACCACGCTGATGAATCATGTACTTGAACTTGATGAGGATAATCTGACAATTACGGTGGAGCCTGGTGTACTGTTGATGGAGCTTTCTGCTTATGTGGAAGATCACGATCTGTTTTACCCGCCTGATCCAGGCGAAAAATCAGCTACCATTGGAGGTAACATCAGCACCAATGCAGGAGGCATGCGCGCCGTGAAATATGGAGTGACACGTGACTATGTAAGAGGTCTGGAAGTTGTCCTTCCAAGTGGTGAGATTACGGAATTCGGAGGTAAAGTCGTAAAAAACAGCTCCGGTTATGCCCTTAAGGATTTAATGGTCGGATCTGAGGGAACTCTTGGCTTTATTACAAAGGCCACGTTAAAGCTGATTCCCCGCCCCAAGATGGTGATCAGCCTGCTGATTCCCTTCCCTACCCTGGATCATGCAATCAATACGGTTCCTTTAATTGTCAAATCAAAGACCATTCCCACAGCCATTGAATTCATGCAGCGGGAAGTTATTATTGATGCAGAGCAGTATTTAGGAAAGGCATTTCCGGATAAGCAGTCAGACGCTTATCTGCTCTTAAAATTTGACGGGAATTCGGCAGAAGAAATTGAACAGGCATATGACAGCGTTGCAAAGCTCTGCCTGGAACAGGGTGCCCTGGATGTTCTGATTTCTGATACGGAGGAGAGAGAAGAATCCATCTGGAAGGCCAGGGGAGCATTCCTGGAAGCCATCAAAGGTTCTACCACCTACATGGATGAGGTTGATATGGTTGTTCCAAGAAGCTCAGTCAATGAAATGGTCACCTATCTGCATGGCCTGCAAAAAGAGTGTGAGTTAAGGATTAAGAGTTTCGGACATGCAGGAGACGGGAACCTCCATGCCTATATGCTGAAAGATAATTTAAGCGACGAGGAATGGGAAAAGCGTATGAGCAAAGCTATGGAGAAGGTTTATGAAAAGGCCAGGAAGCTGGGAGGTCAGGTTTCCGGAGAACATGGCATTGGTTTTGCTAAGAAGCCTTACCTTAGGGAATCTCTCCCGGAGGTGAATCTAATTCTGATGAACGGAATAAAGAAGGTGTTTGACCCTAATAATATTTTAAATCCTCACAAGATTGCCCAAATGTAACGGATTGCAATAAAGGAACTTAAGCCTAATGGATAAATACAAATCCATAGGGCTTAAGACTCCTTTTTAAAATTAAAATTTAATCTTCTTCTCCAGCAAAGCAATCCCCTGATACAAAATTGCCGATACGATACACAGGATCACGATGCTCATCACCACCAGATCCATCTTAAACACCTGGCTTCCATAGATGATCAAATAACCTAGTCCTTTATTCGCCGCCAAAAATTCTCCAATGATAACACCAACCAGACAAAGCCCGATATTGACCTTTGTATTGCTGATGATAAGAGGCACAGAACCAGGAAGAAGTACCTTGAAAAGAACATCCTTTTTCTTACCGCCCAGAGAATAGATCAGCTTGATCATGTCAGGATCTACCTGGGAAAAACCGGTATGGAGCGTCATGATGCATCCAAAAACGGCCACAGAAATGGAAGCAACAATGATGGTCTTAATATTATTGCCCAGCCATACAATTAAGATGGGAGCAAGGGCGGATTTTGGAAGGCTGTTAAGCATGACAAGATAAGGCTCCAACACTTCCGATACACTGCGGCTGGACCATAAAAGAACAGCGATCAGCAGGCCTGAGATGGTGACCAGGGCAAAGCTTATGAGGGTTTCCATCACGGTTACCCCAATGTGCATAAAAATGCTTTTGTCCACTACCATATTAAGAAAGCAGATGGTCACACGGGAAGGTGAGCTGAATATGAAGTCATTGATCATGCCCAGTCTTGCACACAGCTCCCAAAGAGAAAGAAGCAGCACCAGCAGCATGGTTCGCCACACTCTGACATTGCGGCGGTGCAGCTTTTCCTTTTCAATAAACTCCTGTTGGGCTAAGGTGGGATGAGTCTCAATCATGATTTTGCAGCTCCTTCCATACCTGATTAAAGTAAACAGAAAATTCCGGCATGTTCCGCCGTGTCAAAGGCCGTATATCATCACCTCCGAAGGAAACCGGTACGATGGCTTTTATTTTGCCGGGCCTGCTTGTCAGTACGATGACTCTGTCGGCAACACTGATAGCTTCGGAAAGGTCATGTGTGATAAGAATCGCAGTTTTATGAGTGCTTTTTATAATGGAACTGATGTCATCACAGACGGAAAGCCTGGTTTGATAGTCCAATGCAGAAAATGGTTCGTCTAATAAAAGAAGGTCCGGTTCCAGGGCCAGGGTGCGGACCAGTGCGGCACGCTGCCGCATGCCTCCGGACAGTTCAGACGGCTTTGCCTGCTCAAAGCTTCCAAGGCCGTAAGTATGGAGCATCTGATGCAGCTTTTCTTTGGAGCTTTTATTTCGCTTTTTCTGAATTTCCAGCCCCAGTTCGGCATTTCCCATAATCGTACGCCATTCAAAAAGGTGATCCCGCTGCAGCATGTAACCGATATTGACGCCGGATTCTGCCTGGGAGACGCCGTCAATTAAGATTTCACCTTCGTCAGGTTCTAATAATCCGCTAAGAAGAGATAGAAGGGTTGATTTCCCGCAGCCGGATGGGCCGACGATTGCAAGAAATTCTCCGTTATCTGCAGTAAATGATATATTGGAAAGGGCCAGTGTCTCACCCTCAAGGGAATGATAGGAGTAACTGATCCCGCGAACTTCCAGTTTTGGCTTCATGGGTCCTCCTTATATGACAGATTTGATCTGATATAGTGTTATGATATGTACAAAAAAAAGGAGTGTGAAGGACCAGACCTTCTTCTCCTTGATATAAAATGCCGGATTGCTTTTTTTTTCCTTTTTTACAGCCTGATGCTTGGCCCAGCTACAGGAAAAGCCAATAAATGGGGAAATAGATGGCGGAAATGCTGGAAAAATAAGAAAAACCCCTTGCAATGGAGTATAAACGGTGTTATACTGTCTACGATAACATGACAGTTAGCGGATAAAGAGTGGGCGAAAGTCCACTCTTTCAATTTGTTTGGAAAGGTGGGAGAAAGATGGCGAAGAGAGAAGAGTACGAGGCAAAGACAGAAAGCTTTTTGCTGCCCCTTATGGAAGAAAATAATTTCGAACTGGTAGATGTAGAGTACGTAAAAGAAGCAGGAAACTGGTATCTGCGGGCTTATATAGATAAAGAAGGCGGGATTACGGTAGACGATTGCGAAACCATAAGCCGCAGGCTGGGAGACTGGCTGGATGAAAAGGATTTTATTGCGGACAGTTACATTTTAGAGGTCAGCTCTCCGGGGCTTGGAAGACCTCTAAAAAAAGATAAAGACTTTGATAGAAGTATCGGAAAAGATGTGGATATCAAGTTATATAAGCCTTTAAACAAACAGAAGGATTTTACAGGAACGCTTACATCCTATGACAGGGAAACAGTGACCATTACCCAGGAAGACGGAATAGAGCTTGTGTTGAACCGCCCGGAAATCGCTTTGATCCGGCTGGCATTTGATTTCTAAACAGTAAGAGATATTAGGAGGATAAAAAAATGAATAAGGAACTGTTAGAAGCACTGAATATTCTGGAGAAGGAGAATAATATCAGCAAGGATACCCTGTTAGAGGCAATCGAAAATTCTCTCCTTACGGCGTGCAAGAACCATTTCGGAAAAGCGGATAATATCAAGGTCAGCATCAATCGTGAAACCTGTGATTTCAATGTATTTGCAGAAAAAGAAGTGGTGGAAACAGTTGAAGATCCCCTGCTGCAGATCAGCCTGGCAGATGCAAAGATGGCAGATCCGAAGTATGATATCGGCGATGTGATCCATTGTCAGATTGACTCGAAAAAGTTTGGAAGAATCGCTACACAGAATGCAAAGAACGTGATCCTGCAGAAGATCCGGGAGGAAGGAAGAAAATCTCTCTTTAACGACTGGTACTGCCAGGAGAGGGAAGTTGTCACCGGAATTGTGCAGAGATATCTGGGCAGGAATGTAAGTATTAATCTGGGCAAAGTAGATGCCATTTTGAATGAAACAGAAATGGTAAAAGGAGAAGTATTTAAGGCCACAGAGAGAATCAAAGTGTTCGTTCTGGAAGTAAAGGATACTCCCAAAGGCCCAAGGATTTCCGTATCCAGAACTCATCCGGACCTTGTAAAACGCCTGTTTGAATCCGAGGTTGCTGAGGTGAAAGACGGAACCGTGGAAATCAAGGCTATTGCAAGGGAAGCAGGTTCCAGAACAAAAATTGCTGTTAAATCCAATGATGCCAATGTAGATCCGGTAGGTGCTTGCGTAGGTTTAAACGGTGCAAGGGTTAACTCCATAGTGAATGAGTTAAGAGGAGAGAAAATCGATATCATCAATTGGGATGAGAATCCGGCCTATTTGATCGAAAATGCATTAAGCCCGGCAAAGGTTATCTGTGTTGTTGCAGATGAGGAATCAAAGGAAGCTCAGGTTATTGTTCCGGATTATCAGTTATCACTGGCCATCGGCAAGGAAGGACAGAACGCAAGGCTTGCAGCGCGTCTTACCGGATATAAGATTGACATAAAGAGTGAGACACAGGCAAGAGAACTCGGTCTGTTTGAGGAGCTGGGGCTTGATTATCAGGAAGCTGGAGCCGGATTTGAAAGCTTTGGAAATGAAAACCATGACAGTGAAAACAGCGAAACGCAGTACTACCAGGAAGAGTATCAGGACGACTACCAGGAATAAGACCTGGCTGGTGATTACCAGTATAAATAACAGGAAGTGATGGAAACGTGAGTACAAAGAAATTACCGCTCAGACAGTGCATCGGCTGTGGTGAGATGAAAAATAAAAAAGAAATGATTCGTGTTCTGAAAACCTCAGAGGATGAGATTCTTCTTGATACAACCGGACGTAAAAACGGACGGGGAGCTTATCTCTGCCCTTCTATGGAATGTTTTAAGAAGGCAGTAAAAAGCAAGGGGCTTGAGCGTTCCTTCAAGATGGCGATTCCGAAAGAAGTCTACGAAGCATTGGAAAAGGAGATGGAACAGTTTGGATGACAGACAAAAGATCCTTAATCTGATTGGTCTGGCCACAAAAGCAGGAAAGACTGTAAGCGGAGAATTCATGACAGAAAAGACCGTAAAAACCGGGAAAGCATCATTAGTAATCATATCTGAGGAGGCCTCGGAGAATACTAAGAAAATGTTTACCAATATGTGTACTTACTATGAGGTTCCAATCTACTTTTTAGGGGGAAAAGATGAACTGGGCCACGCAATGGGGAAAGAGATGAGAGCATCCCTTGCTATCGTGGATCATGGGTTTGCAAAGGCAGTCGTGAAACTGATGAATACAAATGTCGGTAGTGAATGTGAAGAGGACCTTTCACATCTACCGGTATGTGCTGCAGAGCGCGCACAGAATGGAGGAAAGCATGAGAGTATATGATCTGGCAAAAGAACTGGGAAAAGACAGTAGTAAGGAGATACTGGATATCTTGGAAAAACATAATATAAATTTAAAGAGCTCTTCCAACGTTACGGATGAGCAGGCGGCAATCGTGAAAAAAGAAGTGGGTGGCCACAACCGGGGAACCGCACCGGTACAATCAAATTCATCGGATGGGGATGATTCCGATGCGCCTAAGAAAAAAATTGCGGCGGTATTCAGACCGCAGAATGCGCAGATGAAGCCTCAGGGACAGCATTCCCAGTCTCAGGGCGGAAGATCGTTTCAGTCTGACCGGCAGAACGGAGATTCAAGAAATCGTCAGGTTTCAGAGCAGTCTTTATCAGGAAGTGCTGAATTAACAAGAGAGCAGAATACAGAAAACCGGGAAGGCGGAAGACCTCAGGGAGGCTATCAGGGAAACCGCGATAACCGGGAAGGAAGACCTCAGGGAGGCTATCAGGGAAACCGTGACAACCGGGAAGGAAGACCCCAGGGAGGTTACCAGGGAAACCGTGACGGAAGACCCCAGGGCCAGGGAGGCTACCAGGGAAACCGTGACGGAAGACCCCAGGGCCAGGGAGGCTACCAGGGAAACCGCGACGGAAGACCACAAGGCGGAGGTTACCAGGGGAATCGTGACGGAAGACCCCAGGGCCAGGGAGGCTACCAGGGAAACCGTGACGGAAGACCCCAGGGCCAGGGAGGCTACCAGGGAAACCGTGACGGAAGACCACAGGGCCAGGGAGGCTACCAGGGCAACCGCGACGGAAGACCACAAGGCGGAGGTTACCAGGGAAACCGTGACGGAAGACCACAGGGCCAGGGAGGCTACCAGGGAAACCGTGACGGAAGACCGCAGGGCCAGGGAGGCTACCAGGGAAACCGTGACGGAAGACCGCAGGGCCAGGGAGGCTATCAGGGCAACCGTGATGGAAGACCTCAAGGCGGAGGTTACCAGGGCAACCGAGACGGAAGGCCACAGGGCCAGGGTGGTTATCAGGGAAACCGTGACGGAAGACCGCAGGGCCAGGGAGGCTACCAGGGCAACCGAGACGGAAGACCGCAGGGCCAGGGAGGCTACCAGGGAAACCGTGACGGAAGACCGCAGGGCCAGGGAGGCTATCAGGGCAACCGTGATGGAAGACCACAGGGACAACGTACAGGCAGAGATGCTGGTCCTAAGACAGGTTCCTTTGATACTCCAATCCAGGCAAAGCCTACCAGCAACAGGGCTGCAAAGAACTCTTATAAAAACGACAGATTTGATAAGAGAGACAAAGATGACGAGGCTAAGAAAAGAGCACAGGGCAAAGGCGGAAAGCCGTTAAAAGTTCCGGTTCAGCCTCCGGTGCATGTAGAGCCTAAGGTAGAAGAGATAAAGACCATAACTCTCCCAGATATCATGACGATTAAGGAACTGGCTGAGAAGATGAAGCTTCAGCCGTCTGCCATTGTAAAGAAGCTTTTCTTACAGGGTAAAATCGTTACACTTAATACGGAAATCGATTATGACCAGGCGGAAGAGATCGCTTTGGGATATGATGTTCTCTGCGAGAAAGAAATAAAAATAGATGTTATTGAAGAACTGCTGAAAGAGGCTGATGAAAATGAGGCAGATATGGTTTCCAGACCGCCGGTAGTCTGCGTCATGGGCCATGTTGACCATGGTAAAACATCACTTCTTGATGCGATCCGCCAAAGCCATGTAACCTCCAGAGAGGCAGGCGGAATCACGCAGCATATTGGTGCTTATACCGTTGAAGTAAACGGAGAAAAGATCACATTTTTGGATACTCCGGGACATGAAGCCTTTACCGCAATGCGTATGAGAGGTGCTCAGTCTACTGATATCGCAATTCTTGTAGTAGCAGCTGATGACGGTGTAATGCCTCAGACCGTGGAGGCAATCAACCATGCCAAGGCCGCTGAAGTGGAGATCATTGTCGCCATTAATAAGATTGATAAACCAAGTGCCAATATTGACAAGGTAAAGCAGGAATTATCTGAATATGAACTGATTCCTGAGGACTGGGGCGGAAGCACCATATTTGTTCCGGTTTCTGCCCATACAAAGGACGGCATCAAGGAACTTCTGGAAATGATCCTTCTAACTGCAGAAGTAAAGGAATTAAAAGCTAATCCGAACCGCCGTGCAAGAGGTCTTATTATTGAGGCTGAGCTTGATAAGGGCAAAGGACCGGTAGCTACTGTACTGGTACAGAAGGGAACCCTTCGGGTAGGTGACACGGTTACTGCTGGTTCCTGTTACGGAAAAGTCCGCGCCATGATGGATGACAAGGGCCGAAGAGTAAAAGAAGCAGGTCCATCCACTCCGGTTGAGATTTTAGGACTTAACGACGTTCCAAATGCAGGCGAAGTCCTGGTTGGAACCGAAAATGAAAAAGAAGCAAGAACCTTTGCAGAGACATTTATTTCCGAAGGTAAGAATAAATTACTGGAAGATACAAAGGCTAAGTTATCACTGGATGATTTATTCAGCCAGATCAAAGCCGGCAACATCAAGGAGCTTCCGATTATCGTGAAAGCAGATGTACAGGGTTCCGTGGAAGCGGTAAAGCAGAGCCTTGTGAAGCTGTCTAACGAAGAGGTTATGGTAAAGGTGATCCACGGAGGCGTAGGCGCAATTAATGAGTCTGACGTTTCCCTGGCTTCCGCATCCAATGCGATCATCATCGGCTTTAACGTAAGGCCTGATGTAACTGCAAAATCCATAGCAGACCGGGAAAAAGTGGATATGAGACTTTATAAGGTAATCTATCAGGCTATTGAGGATGTAGAGGCAGCGATGAAGGGCATGCTTGATCCGATATTTGAAGAGAAGATCATCGGCCATGCAATCGTGCGCCAGACCTTTAAGGCATCCGGCGTAGGTACCATTGCAGGCTCCTACGTAATGGATGGTAAGTTCCAGAGAGGCTGCAGCGTCCGCATCACACGTGCCGGAGAGCAGATCTACGATGGTCCTCTGGCTTCCTTAAAGAGATTTAAGGATGATGTGAAAGAAGTTGCAACCGGTTATGAGTGCGGCCTTGTATTTGAGAAATTTAATGATATTCAGGAAGACGATATGATTGAAGCATATGCCATGGTGGAGGTTCCCCGCTAGGAACCTGCATCTTGGAATTTTGAAAAGATGAGCCCGTAATGCGGGCTGGTCTTTTTGAAACTGCGGACAAAAAGCGAAAGGAATAACATGCGTAAAAACAGTATAAAGAATACTAGAATCAACATGGAGGTCCAGAGGGAGTTAAGTGAGATCATCCGTCTGGAAATCAAAGATCCAAGAATTCATCCCATGACTACCGTGGTTGACGTTTCAGTCACCCCGGATTTAAAATACTGTAAGGCATTCATCAGTATTTTGGGAGATGAGGAGGCCGGGAAGGCTACCATTGAAGGATTAAAAAGTGCAGAAGGTTACATCCGCCGGGAATTGGCAAGGAGAGTAAACCTTCGCAACACGCCGGAGATCAAGTTTATTTTGGACCAGTCCATTGAGTATGGGGTAAATATGTCCAAATTAATAGACGAGGTAACAAAAGATATCAGAGATTAGGGAGGTGCCCTTGTGAGTTTTTTTGACACAGTGCTTGAAGATGTGAAAACGGTAGCAATCATGGGTCATGTCCGTCCGGATGGGGACTGCGTTGGTTCCTGTCTGGCGGCTTACAACTATCTGGAACAGCATCATCCGGAAGTGGAGGCGGTGGTTTATCTTGAGACCCCTCCTTCCAAATTTGATTATCTCAGGAATTTTGACCGCATTGTCAGTGACTTTTCAGAGGATAAGGAATATGACCTCTGTGTTTGCCTTGACAGCAGTGATACGCTCCGGTTCGGAGAGGCAGCAAAGTTCTTAAATACCGCAAAAAAAAGTCTCTGTGTGGATCACCACGTTACCAATTTAAGATACGCAAAAGAGAATATTGTACAGGATGATGCCAGTTCGACCTGCGAGGTGCTTTACGGCCTCTTAGATGAAAATAAGATTACCAGGGAAATAGCAGAATGTATTTATACCGGAATTATCCATGATACCGGAGTGTTTAAATACGACTGCACTTCAAAAAGGACGATGGAGATTGCAGGGAAGCTGATGGAAAAGGGAATCGACTTTTCAAAGATCATCGATGACAGTTTTTACCGGAAGACCTATATCCAGAATCAGATTCTGGGAAGAGCCTTATTGGAGAGCATAACCTTTCATGACAACCGTTGCATTTTCAGTGCCATCAGCAAAAAGGAAATGGATTTCTACGGTGTTACCGGTGCTGATATGGATGGAGTCATTGATCAGCTTCGAATCACAGAGGGTGTGGAATGTGCCATATTCATGTATGAAGTCTCATGCAGGGAGTATAAGGTGAGTCTGCGCTCTACCACGGATCTTGATGTGAGCAAAATTGCCGTTTATTTCGGCGGCGGCGGTCATAAAAAAGCGGCCGGCTGTACCATGGCAGGAAGCGTTCATGATGTGATCAACAATCTGTCGAATCAGATTGCAAAACAGCTTAACTAGGAGACGGATCTATGGCAGACGGAATCATCAATGTATACAAGGAAAAAGGATTTACCTCTCATGACGTTGTAGCGAAAATGAGAGGTATTTTAAAGCAGAAAAAGATAGGACATACAGGAACCCTGGATCCTATGGCAGAGGGAGTATTACCTGTATGCCTGGGAAAGGCAACGAAGCTTTGCGATATGCTCACAGATAAGACCAAAACCTATGAGGCGGTCCTGCTTCTGGGCAGGGAAACTGATACCCAGGATACTACGGGAGAAATTCTGGCGGAATATCCGGTCAATATAGATGAGGCGCAGGTGAAGGAAGCTGTACTCAGCTTTCTGGGGCATTACGATCAGATACCTCCCATGTATTCTGCTCTAAAGGTAGACGGAAAAAAGCTTTATGAGCTGGCCAGAGCAGGAAAAGAAGTGGAGCGGAAAGCCAGGCCCGTAGAGATTTTGGAGATCACTGTAGACCGGATCCAGCTTCCACGGGTTACCATGACTGTTACCTGTTCCAAGGGAACCTATATCAGGACCCTTTGCTATGACATCGGGAGAAAGCTTGGCTGCGGAGGGTGCATGGAATCCCTTCTCCGCACTCAGGTTTCCGGGTTTTGCTTAAAGGACAGCCTGACCCTGGCACAGATCGAGGAACTTCGGGATGATGGAACCTTGGAGAACCATATCCTTGCTGTGGACAAGGTGTTTTCGGAATATCCGGAACTTAAGATGAAACAGGATTTTGATAAGCTGGTTCACAATGGGAACCCCTTTTACAGGAACCAGGCAGAGGGAGACTCCCGGCTGCCAGACGGGCCTGTAAGGGTATATGACAGCAGAAACCAGTTTATTGGAGTTTATGTACCTGACAGGGAGAAGAAGCTTCTTAAGCCTCAAAAGGTATTTCTGGGAGGAACGCCTTAAGGAATACCATTGTTGCCCGGGAAAGCAGGGCAGGAGAGAGGAAGGCCTTGGGAGGCATACCTTTATGCCCGGAAAGCAGGGCAAAAGAGAGGAAATGAATCATGGAATATATAACCGGAACCAGAGAATTTCAGATTGAAGAGCCTGCAATCGTAACCCTGGGAAAATTCGACGGACGCCACAGAGGCCACCAGAAGCTTTTAAAGCGGATGGGAGAGCTGAAGGTAGATAAAGGGTATAAAACGGCTGTCCTTACCTTTGACATGGCCCCCATTACCCTCATGACAGGAAGCCCCCAAAAGGCCATTACTACCAATCTGGAGAGAAAAAGTAATCTGGAAAAGATCGGTATCGATTATTTAGTGGAATATCCCTTTACAGAGGAAACCTCGCATATGGATCCGGAGGAATTCGTAAAGAGTGTTCTGGCAGGCCAGATGAATGCCAGGATCATCGTAGTTGGTACGGATTGTTCTTTTGGGTACCAGGGAGCGGGAAATGCGGACAGTCTTTACCAGTGGAAAGAACGGTATGGTTATGAACTGATCGTTATACCGAAAGAGCAGGATGACCACCGGGATATCAGCAGTACCTACATCAGAGAGCAGCTGGATGCCGGAAATATGGAAAAGGCCAACGAGCTTTTGGGAGAGCCTTATGCCATACATGGAACCGTGGTCCACGGCAACCATATTGGCGGAGCGGTTCTTGGATTTCCTACGGCCAATATCATGCCTTCGCCGGAGAAGCACCTTCCTTTATTCGGCGTGTATGTGTCCAAAGTGTATGTGGACGGTACTTATTATGGGGGCATTACGAATATCGGAAGAAAGCCCACGGTGGAGGGAAATTCACCTATTGGAGCAGAAACCTTTATTTATGGTATAAATGAGGATATATATGGAAAGACTATAGAAGTACAGCTTTTGCATTTTGTCCGTCCTGAACGGAAATTTGAAGGGCTGGAACAATTAAAAGCTCAGATCGGGAAGGATAGAGAATACGGGATGCGGTATTTAAAAGACCTTTCAGATCGGCAAATCACTCATTTGTAAAGGAAAGGCCATAACTTGCGAAGGAAAGTGCATATGACTGACAAAGCATGGAAGGTACTAGGCTTTGCTATAGCATGCGGCAGTGCCGTATGGATAGGAACAGCAGATGTACAGGCCGCAAAATCAGAACCTAACCTTAAGACCGGTTCGCCAGTAGCAGGCATTTCGGTCTACATGGATCAATATCAGGATTCCATGAAACAGGAAGGAGCGGAAACGCCGGCCGGTCTTACGCAGGAAAAAATGAGGTATGGAACCTTCAACTCTATCTTTCAGAATCTTGGGGTGAGTGTGGTGGAGGATTCCTTGAACATCAGAAAAGAACCAAAGAATGATGCGGAAATCGTGGGGAAATTGAGAAACCATGCCGGCAGCAGTGTGCTGTCAGAAGAAAATGGCTGGTATAAAATAAAGTCAGGGCAGGTTACCGGTTATGTATACGGAAAATATCTGACCACCGGACAGGATGCCAGAGCAATTGCCTACTATAACATGAAGCTGATGCTCCGGGTAGACACCGAAACCCTTCGGGTCCGCAGCAAACCGAATACGGATTCCGAAGTACTGGGCAAGATTCATGAGGGTGAAACATATCCTTTTATTTCCCATAACGGGGGATGGGCAAAATTCCAATATAATGGTCAGATAGCCTATGCCTATGTACCAGAAAATGCCACAATCGCATTTACCATACCTGAAGCGGAAAAATGCAGTGACCTTCGCAATCAGGTTGTAAACTATGCGGTCGGGTTTGTGGGAAACCCATACCGATGGGGCGGCACCAATCCTAATACAGGGGCGGACTGCTCCGGTTTTGTCCAGTATGTGATGGAGCATGCCGCAGGAGTTCATTTAGACCGTACCTCCAGGCAGCAGGCCGAAGAGGGAGAAGTCATACCAGCTTCCAGCATGGAGCCTGGCGACTTGCTGTTCTATGCAAGCGGAAGGCAGATTGACCACGTGGCCATGTATATTGGAAAGGGAAAAATCGTCCATGCGGCAAACCGCAGGAGCGGGATCAAAATCTCCACCTGGAATTACAGGAAGCCAGTCACCATACGGCGGGTGATTCCATGACAATGATATTAAAAAACAAAAATAAAGGTTGCAGATAGGCGCCCCATATGGAAGGGGCTTCCTGTCTGCAGCCTTTATTTTTAATTCTTCTTTTTTCCAAGATAAGCTGCTTTTACCGATTCGTCGGCCAACAGCTTTTTCCCGGACCCTGTCAAGGTGATCCGCCCGGTTTCCAGAACGTAGCCAATATCAGCCGTGTGAAGAGCCATATTGGCATTTTGTTCGATGAGAAGAACGGTTACACCTTTTTTGTTGATCTCCCGGATAATAGTGAAGATATCCTTAACAATCAGCGGAGCAAGACCCAGAGAAGGTTCATCCATCATGAGGATCTTTGGCTGGCTCATAAGAGCCCTGGCAACTGCCAGCATCTGCTGCTCGCCTCCTGAAAGAGTACCGGAAAGCTGCCAGCTCCTTTCTTTTAACCGGGGAAATAAATCATAAATCCAGTCGATATCCTCCTTAAGATCATCATTTCTTAAATAGGCTCCGATCTTGATATTTTCAATAACGGTCATATCCGGAAACACATGGCGCCCTTCCGGTACCAGGGCAATTCCTCTGGATATAATATCCGGAGTATCCTTGCCGATCAGTTCTTCCCCATCCAGGGTGATGCTGCTTCCGACTGATGGTTTTACCAGACCGACAATAGATTTTAAGGTCGTGCTTTTTCCGGCTCCATTGGCCCCGATCAGGGTCACAATGCTCTTATCCGGCACTTCAAAGGAAATTCCCTTAACGGCTTCAATTCCGCCGTAATTCACTCGCAAGTTATCAATCTTCAGCATCGTCGCTCACCCCCAGATATGCTTCAATTACCCGTTCATTGCTCTGGATATTCTCCGGCGTTCCCTGTGCGATCAGCTTACCGAAATCCAGAACATAGATGCGGTCGGAAATCTGCATGACAAGATCCATATGGTGCTCGATCATGAATACGGTAAGATGGTAAGAATCACGGATCTGTTTGATAAAATCCGTTAATTCCTGCGTTTCCTGGGGATTCATGCCTGCAGCCGGCTCGTCGAGCAGCAGAAGTTTTGGCTCCGTTGCAAGGGCTCTGGCGATTTCTAAGCGCCTCTGTAAGCCATAGGGAAGGGAGGTGGCAATTTCATCCTTTAAATGGAGCAGATTCTGTTCTTCCAGAAGGGCAGCGGTTTCCGCCCGCATCCGTTCCTCTTCCCTGTGGTTTAACCGAAGGGTTGCGGAAAATACATTCTGTTTTGCACGCATGTGCTTTGCAATGAGCACGTTGTCAAAAACGGTCAGCTGTCCGAAAAGGCGAATGTTCTGGAAGGTACGGGCAATGCCCCTTTTTGTGATCACATCCGGCGTACTGCTGATTACTGAGATTGGACCTGGCGTTACTTCTCCCAGATAGTTTTTTATCATTTTTCCCTTCGGGGTATTGGATAGAATGGTTTCCCCCATAAAGTCCACCTTCCCGTAGGTGGGCTCATAAATACCGGTAACACAGTTAAATGCGGTTGTTTTTCCTGCGCCATTGGGACCGATTAAGGCCACGATTTCTCCCTGTTTTACGTCAAGGGTCAGACCGTTTACGGCCACAACACCGCCGAACTGCATGGTAATATCCTGCATGTGGAGCACGTTAATTGGAGTTTTTGCCGTGTTTGACATTATGCGTTATCTCCCTTCTGTGCTTTGCTTTTTCTCTTCAGCCTGGTTGGAATACTTCGGATAAGCCGACCAAGCCCATCCCAGGAAAATTCGTTGCTGCCCATGATCCCGCGGCGGTAGAAGAGCACCACCATCATCAATAAAATAGAAAAGATGACCATACGGAAACCGGAACGGAACAGGGGTACTTCAAATCCTCCGATAACCAGCGGGTTATCAAAGAAACGAAGCCATTCCCTTCCTGCGGTGACCAGAAAGGCGCCGATGACGCTTCCCGTAATGCTTCCGATTCCTCCAAGGACTACGATTAAGAGGATATCGTAGGTTAAGTTGATGGAAAAGGTCTTCGAATCAATGGAGCGCATGAATATGGCCAGAAGTCCTCCGCCTACCCCTGTGAAAAAGGAAGAAATGACAAAGGCCAGTTCCTTATAACGGAATAAGTTAAGTCCCATGGCCTGAGCAGCCACTTCATCTTCACGGAGGGCCTTAAATGCGCGTCCGTAAGAGGAATTAATGAGAAGGATCATTAAAAGGATGCAAAGAGCCGGAAGCCCAAAGGCTGTAAAAAGGTTAGGAAACCCGGGAATACTTTTTAATCCGTAGGAACCGTTAGTGATCTTGTCTAACTGAGGAGCCGCAATGACAGCCCGGATGATCTCGGAAAAGCCCAGGGTTGCAATCGCCAGATAATCACTTTTTAACCGGAGAACAGGAATGCCGATAAGGGCGGCCATGGCTGCGGCGAGGAGCCCTGCGATAATTAAGGCCAGCCAGTAAGGGCAGTGTAAGTTTGCGATAGCAGGAGAGATGCCGCTAACATAGTAAACGCTCGCCCTGCTTTCAACCGGAATGGTAAGGATGGCTACGGTATAGGCTCCGATCGCCATAAAACCGGCCTGGCCTAAGGAGAATAATCCCGTAAAGCCGGTAAGCAGGTTCATGGAAACGGCAACCACTGCGTAGATGGCACTTCGCTCCAGGATGGAAATCTGATAGCTGTACTGGGCGCTGTTAGCCTGTAAAAAAGCCAGCAGGCCGATAATGACCAGAAGAGCGGCCAGAGTATAAAGTTTGTTTTTGGAAACTGCATTTTTCTTCATAGGGGGCACCTCACACTTTATCGGTCGTCTTCTCGCCGAATAGTCCCGTAGGCTTGATCAGGAGAATGATGATTAGCAGAACAAAGGTAAATGCGTCGCTGAAGGTGGAATATCCCATAGCTACCAGGGCGGTTTCGCCAAGGCCAAGGATAAAGCCTCCGATCACGGCGCCTGGAATGCTGCCGATACCGCCGAATACTGCTGCAACAAAGCATTTTAAGCCGGGCAGGGAGCCGGAGAACGGGAATACGGTCATTCGGTCCGTAAAATAAAGCACGGAGCCGACGGCGGCTAAAAGGGAGCCAATGGCAAAGGTAATGGTGATGATGCGGTTGATCTTGATTCCCATAAGGGCGGCAGTATCATAATCCTTTGCGACCGCGCGCATGGCCATGCCGATTTTTGTCTTATTGATCAGGGTGATAAGCCCATAAACAATGATAAGGGTCAGGACCGGCGTTAAGAATGTTACAAAGGATGCGGAAAGACCGCCGATCTGGTAGATCTTCTTTAGAAACGGAATCTCCGGATACCCCTTTGGCAGGGCTGTGAACAGATAGGTAGCCAGATTCTGCAAAAGGTAGGAGACACCGATAGCAGAAATCATGACGGACATTCTGGGTGCGGTACGTAAGGGGCGGTAAGCCACCCGTTCGATGGATACGCCTAATAATACGGTGACCAGTAAAACCACTGGAATGGAAATGTACCATGGAAAACTTGCCATGGCAAATATCATAAAATAACCGGCCATCATGAAGATATCGCCGTGGGCGAAGTTGATGAGCCGCAGGATACCGTAAACCAGGGTATAACCAATGGCAATCAGCGCATAGGCGCCGCCTAGGGAGATACCGGTCAGGCACTGCTGTAAAAAGGTTGTAAGACTCATGTGGCGAAATGCCTCCTATCTGTTGAGTATGTAATGAAATATGCACAAATGGAACGAGTGGGGAAGGAAATACGTCCCCACTCATCTGGTATTGACTGCATTGTCACGGTATCTCAGATATTATTTAACCGTAGTAGTCGTTAAGAATTTAAATTTGCCGTTTTCAATGGTTTTTATGAATGCCATGTCTTTCTTGGCATCTCCGTTTTCATCAAAGGATATGCTTCCGGTAACGCCGTCAATGGATACGCCCTTTAATGCATCACGGATAGCGGTACCGTCTGTGGAGCCGGCGGTTTCAATGGCCTTTAATGCGCAGAGGTAAGAATCATAGCCGAGTGCAGATACAGCAGGGATGATTTCGTCCTGCTTATTTTCCTTTAAGTAAGCCTTAAAGCCGGAGATAAAGGCAGCTGCTTCCTCGTTGGCCGGTTCTGCCTCGTCAAAGAAGGTAGAAAGGACAACGCCTTCTGCGGAATTACCTGCGTTTTCGATGATGGTGGAGTTCTCCCAGGTATCACCGGCAGCGATGGTAGCTGTAATTCCAAGTTCACGGGCCTGCTTGATGATAAGAGGAGCCGTAGTAATGGAAGATGGTGCAAAAATGATATCAGGATTCTGGGCTTTGATGTTTGTAAGGATTGCCTTAAAGTCAGTCTGGTTGGTCTGGAACTGTTCTTCGCTGACAATATTGCCGCCTAAGCCTGTGAATGCAGTTTTGAAGAAGGAACCAAGGCCGGAGGAATAATCATCTCCTAACTGGGTGATGACGGCAGCCGTCTTTGCCCCGTTGTCATTGGCATAATTGGCCATGACTGTACCCTGGAACGGATCCAGGAAACATACCCGGAAATAGAAATCATTTCCCTGGGTTACCTGAGGGTTGGTACAGGAGGCGCCTATGGCAGGAATTTTAGCATCTGCAAATATCTGTCCTGCTGCAATGGAAACACCGGAACCATAGCTTCCCAGCACAACGGAAACCTTTTCGCTTACAAGCTTCTGTGCAGCGTTGACTGCTTCCGTTTTATCGGATTTGTTATCCACTTCCACCAATTCCACCTTATACTCCTCTCCTCCGATTGTAACCGTTGGATGAGTCTGCCTTGCGTAGCGCATTCCCAGGACTTCCTGTAACCCGCCCCCTCCGTTTTCTCCGGTGGTAGGCTCGAACACGCCGATCTTAACGACCTTTTCGCCTCCGGAGGCAGAAGATGAGGAACCAGTGCTGCAGCCGGCGACCATGCTGGCGCTCATACATACTGCA
Organism: [Clostridium] celerecrescens 18A; assembly: GCF_002797975.1. Classification (NCBI taxonomy): domain Bacteria; kingdom Bacillati; phylum Bacillota; class Clostridia; order Lachnospirales; family Lachnospiraceae; genus Lacrimispora; species Lacrimispora celerecrescens. The sequence continues at coordinate 475,946 of NZ_PGET01000001.1, forward strand.
AGAGTGATTGCAAATACTTTTTTCAATTTCATAAATGATATCCTCCTTTATGTGTATCTCATGCAAACACAACTGTCTCTCGTGCAGATACACGTTGCATTATATTATATACAGAAGATTGAAAAAGTGCAAGAAAAAAATGAAAGAAAATTATAATTTAAAGAAAAAAACTTTTTTTGCAATAAAACAAGGAGTCCGAACCCTTTTTTAAGAGTCCGAACTCCCTATTATATGTTATAATCTAATTGTTAACGGTTTTTAATGGACGCACCTATGAAATCCCGAAACAGCGGATGAGGTCTGTTAGGTCTTGATTTAAACTCCGGATGTGCCTGTGTGGCGATGAACCAGGGATGAGATGGAATTTCTACCATTTCCACAATCCGTCCATCCGGTGAGATACCGGAAAGCTTCATCCCAGCATTTACCAGATCATCACGGTAATCATTATTTACCTCATAGCGGTGTCTGTGACGCTCATGGATCAGTTCTTCCCCGTATACTTCAAAAGCCTTGGAAGATTTGTCCAGCACACAGGGATAGGAGCCAAGTCTCAGTGTGCCTCCGATGTCCTCGATGCCGTTCTGGTCCGGCATTAAGTGGATGACCGGATGAGTGGTTTCTTCATCAAGTTCTGAGGTATGTGCGTCACCAAAGCCTGCTACGTGGCGTGCAAACTCCACGATGGCCATCTGCATGCCGAGACAGAGGCCAAGGAATGGGATGTTGTTTTCCCGGGCATAACGGATGGATGAGATCTTTCCTTCAATGCCGCGGCTTCCAAAACCGCCGGGGACCAGAATTCCGTTCACATCACTGAAAAGGCTGGCTGCGTTTTCATCGGTAACAAGTTCTGAATCGATCCATTTAATATGAACCTTGGCCCGGTGGAAGACACCTCCGTGTTTTAATGCTTCCACTACGGAGATATAGGCATCGTGAAGCTGGATGTATTTTCCTACCAGGGCGACCGTGACTTCCTTCTCCGGATGCTTCCAGTTATCGATCATTAAGGTCCAGTCCGCTAAGTCTGGCTTGGGGCAGGGAAGGTTTAAGCTTTCACATGCTACTTCAGCTAAATGCTCTTCCTCCATGGAAAGAGGAAGCTCATACAATACTTCCACATCTAAGTTTTGAAGTACATGGGTTTTGGGAACGTTACAGAATTGTGCGATTTTGCTTCGGATTCCGTCATCAAGGGGCAGTTCGGAACGGCATACAATGATGTCGGGCTGGATACCCATTCCCTGTAAGTCTTTTACACTGGACTGGGTGGGTTTGGTCTTTAGTTCGCCGGAAACCTTTAGATATGGAACCAAGGTCACGTGGATGAGAATGACGTTCTCGTGGCCTGCTTCACGTTGGAATTGACGGATCGCTTCAAGGAATGGCTGGCTTTCGATGTCGCCTACCGTTCCGCCTACTTCTATAATGGCGATCTCTGTTTCAGAGGAGTTGCTGTTGCTGCAGTGAAAACGGCTTTTGATTTCGTCTGTAATGTGAGGGATAACCTGTACGGTGCCACCCCCGAAGTCCCCGCGCCGTTCACGGGTCAGTACGGTCCAATAGACCTTACCGGTAGTAACGTTGGAATTTTGAGTCAGATTTTCGTCGATAAATCGTTCGTAATGGCCAAGGTCGAGATCGGTTTCAGCACCGTCCTCTGTGACGAAAACCTCACCATGCTGCACTGGATTCATGGTACCCGGATCAATGTTGATGTACGGATCAAATTTCTGCATAGTGACCTTATAGCCTCTGGCCTTAAGCAGACGTCCAAGAGATGCTGCGGTAATACCTTTGCCAAGCCCGGATACAACTCCTCCGGTGACAAATACGTATTTCACTGACATAACAGTGTAACCTCCTTTTGTAATGGTATGGGAATATTTTTAAAAAAGAAATTATACAGCTATTCTTTGAAAAAATCCAGTGTTCTATGAAAAAACTAAGAATATAAAGTATAAAATATTGTCTGTAAGTTTTCTTATGGTAAAAATTCATGGCTGTTAAATAAAACCAGCCCAGGTGTTTATAAGGATTTAATAATTCTTTTCTTGATTTATGGGGAAACTGACACTATAATGATAGAGGTATAAAATGGGTAGAAACTATCCGGATTGGAGAATTCACACAGATGGATAACAAGAATCAAAATAATAATAATAAGATGCCGAAGAATACCCAGGCCATCGCCATATGGGTCATCGCGTTTCTTATTGCGGTAGCAGGGATTTCTTATCTGCACGGCGCGATTACGACGAGGACCAATAAAGAACTGAGCTACGATACCTTTATGAATATGGTAGATCAAAAGCAGGTTGAGTCGGTTAATGTAGAGGATACGAAGATTACCATAAACCCCAAGAAGACCTGGGAAGGATATAAACCTGGCGTTACCTATTATACAGTAAGGATGGACAACGATTTAAATCTGGCGGAGCGTCTTCGCACTGCCGGAGTGGAAACCCTTAGAACCCGCCGTGACGGCAACTTTTTCATTCAGACCATTGTCAGCTACCTGCTCTTGTTTGCAGCCATGGGATTTCTGTTGAACTTCATGATGCGAAGGGTCGGCGGAGGCGGACTCATGGGTGTCGGAAAGAGCAATGCCAAAGTTTATGTTCAGAAGGAAACAGGTATTACCTTTAAGGATGTGGCGGGGGAAGATGAGGCTAAGGAATCCTTAACTGAAATCGTGGATTTCCTCCATAACCCGGGAAAATATACAAAGATCGGTGCAAAGCTTCCAAAGGGAGCGCTTCTTGTAGGGCCTCCAGGAACGGGAAAGACCCTGCTTGCCAAGGCGGTTGCAGGAGAGGCTCATGTTCCATTTTATTCTCTGTCCGGTTCAGATTTTGTAGAGATGTTTGTAGGTGTGGGAGCTTCCCGTGTCAGGGATTTATTTAAGCAGGCCCAGGAATCTGCTCCCTGTATTATTTTTATTGACGAGGTAGATGCCATCGGTAAGAGCCGCGATTCCAGATTCGGCGGAGGAAACGATGAGAGGGAGCAGACCTTAAACCAGCTGCTTTCTGAAATGGATGGGTTTGATTCTTCCAAGGGACTTTTAGTGCTTGCAGCAACCAACCGGCCAGAAATCCTGGATCCTGCGCTTCTTCGCCCGGGTCGTTTTGACCGGCGGATCATTGTGGATAAACCGGATTTAAAAGGCCGTGTGGATATCTTAAAGGTTCATGCCCGTGATGTGCTTCTTGACGATACCGTTGATTTAGATGCCATTGCTCTGGCAACCTCAGGAGCCGTTGGTTCCGATCTTGCCAATATGATCAATGAATCCGCCATCCTTGCGGTGAAAAACGGCCGTCATGCGGTTGCTCAGAAGGACTTATTTGAGGCTGTGGAAGTGGTGCTGGTAGGAAAAGAGAAAAAGGACCGTGTCCTTAACAAAGAGGAGCGGCGCATTGTTTCATATCACGAAGTGGGACATGCCCTGGTCAGTGCCCTTCAAAAGGATTCGGAGCCTGTGCAGAAGATTACGATTGTTCCAAGAACCATGGGTGCTCTGGGATATGTAATGCATGTGCCGGAAGAAGAAAAATTTTTAAACTCCAGGAAAGAACTTCATGCCATGCTGGTAGGCTATCTGGCCGGCCGTGCGGCAGAGGAGATCGTCTTTGACACTGTTACCACCGGTGCAGCCAATGATATTGAACAGGCCACCAAGGTAGCGAGGGCCATGATCACCCAGTACGGTATGTCGGAGAAATTCGGCCTTATGGGCCTGGCATCAAGGGAAGACCAGTACTTAAGCGGACGTACCGTTATGAACTGTGCGGAAGCCACTGCTTCCCAGGTGGATGATGAAGTCATGAAAATGCTGAAAGAAGCATATGAAGAGGCCAAGAGCCTTCTCTCAGAAAACCGGGATGTGATGGATAAGATCGCAGAATTCCTGATCGAGAGAGAGACCATTACCGGTAAGGAATTCATGAAGATATTCCGGGAGGCAAAGGGAATTCCGGAGCCGAAGGAAGAGAATAAGGATTCTGAAAATGGGGAAGTGTCAAAGGAAGAGGAAGACGGCCTTTCCGATTGGACGGAAGAAAAGAAGGAAATGAAAGAATCCGTTATCGATGTTGGAAATGTTAAAGATTAATGTTTGAGAACCATCAGGCAGCTGATGCATGGACAGAGCCGTGCAGCAGCTGCCTTTTTTTGCCCTTTTTGTATTATACAATAAATGGTAATTTACTCAATTTAATATTATAATATATTCCAGGCTTATTATTTATTAATCCATGGGGCATTGCTTAAGGCAGAGAGGATAAAAAGCATTTAATGGAACAATCATTAGGTGTTTTTTTAGTTCACCTACCCAATGTCTATCCGAAAGTATACTGTTTAAATATGGCAGATGGATGAAGAAAGATAAAAAGATTGTGGAGCATGGGGGTTGAGAGTACCGTTTATATTGTTCGAATGTACAATTTTTATAGAACAACCAATAAAAATTAATGAGTTAAACACATAATAACGAAAGAAATGTAAGCGGAAAACAAAAGAAATGTAAATTTATTATATAAAATATATTGTTTTGTGCTTGATTATATAATAATTGCTTAAACCCATAAAAAATAGAACATTTAAAGTATTAAAATAATCTGCTAAGATAAGGGTGCTTACGAAGCAGTAACAAAAGGAGAACAGTGAATAGGAGAGCGAGCTTATGAAAGCAAAAAAGGTATTGGGTGTTTTATTGGTTACGGCAATGACGGGTGTTTCTCTATTAGGGTGCGGAAAAGGAGCTGATGGAGAAACAAGTGCAGCTGCAAGCAGTGTAAGCAGTGATGCGGACAGCACAAAAGGAGCAGATCAAGGGGAGAAGTCTAATCTTCTGTTATGGATGCCTCCATTTGGAACAGGAGATTCCCTGGATAAGGAATTCTGGACTAAGACATTGGAGCCGTGGGCGGAAGAGAACAATGTAAAGTTATCGATTGAAATTACTCCATGGGGTAATTATGAAGAAAAATATCTCACAGGCTTTTCCTCTGGCGAAGGCCCGGATGTAGGCTATATGTATCTGGAGATGTTCAATGATTTTATTGAGATGGGAACACTGGCAGATGTAGATAGTTATTTCACTCAGGAAGAGAAGGATAATTATCTCTACTTCGATCAGGGGAACATGAAGGGTGGACAGTATGCAATTCCATTTATTGTAGGGAATGCGAGAATTCCATATTTCAACATGGACATTTTGAAGGCAGCAGGAATAACAGAGCTGCCGGAGACATGGGATGAACTGACTCAGGTTCTGGTACAGGTGAAAGAAGCCAATCTGGGAAATGTAATACCTTTTGCACAGGAATGGGCGGATCCGGCAATTGGTGCGTTAAATAATATCTATTATCCATATTTATGGCAGGCTGGTGGGGATATCTATAATAAAGACGGCAGTAAGGTTGCACTGATGGATAATGGAGCAGCTGTGGAGGCGGCGCAGTTCCTTTATGATTTGAAATTCAAATATGGTGTGCTTACAGATGAAAGTCTGGCGTTGTCCGGGGATGATGTGAGAACCCAGTTCTGTGAAGACCGTATAGCAGTAGCTTCTATGGATGCTAAATCAGCAGGTGTATTAACTGATGCTGGCATTAACTGGTCATTTATCCCTAGTTTTGAAAAAGAGACAAAGGCTACATGGGTAGCATCTGATGCACTGATTGTAAGCAATGCATGTAAAAATAAAGAATTAGCAGTGAAACTTATTAAGTACATGACGTCTGCACCGGTGATGTCAAGCTTCCATAAAGAGATTGCAGGATTCCCTCCGATTACCAAGGATGAGGAATACAATGATAACCCAGTGTTTAAGGACATGTATGAGACTCAGAATGAATATTTACATACCCTGCCTGTTGCAAATGGTTCCTTTAAAGTCATGGATACTTTATACAAGAATTTACAGCTGATGATGCTGGGAGATTTAACGCCGGAAGAGGCGATTCAGAAAACAGTAGAATATTCAGAAAGTATTAATTAGCACCATGATCTGCCTGACAGAATCTGATTCGTCAGGCAGAACTTTATCCAGGCAAAAGGAAGGGATGTCTATGAAGAGTAAACAAAAAGAGGCTTTAACCGGTATCGCATATGTGCTGCCCAGCTTTATACTGATAATGGTCTTTTCTTTGGTCCCCATTATCATGAATGTTTATTTCAGCTTTACTAAATATAATGTTTTACAGCCGGCCCAGTTCGTTGGTCTTAAAAATTATGCCAGGATGCTTAAGGATTCTTATATCTGGGCGTCGCTTAAGAATACAGCCATATTTACGCTCATCACAGTACCTGTACAGACGATGCTTTCGTTGATATTTGCGGCAGTTATTGCAGAACGGTTCCAAACCAGATTTGGGAATTTTGTTAAAAGTTCGTTGTTTATTCCCGTTATCGCTTCCGCGATCCTGGTTGGTACTTTATGGACAATTCTGTTAAACCCCACAGGTGTTGTGAATCATGTGCTGGGATTTTTCGGTATAACGAATATCAACTGGCTGGGCGGAAAGTCTACTTCACTGATCAGCATCTGCATTACCAGCATCTGGAAGAATGTTGGATACTTTCTGGTAATTTATTATGCGGGAATCATGAACATTCCCCGGAGTTTGTATGAAGCGGCTGAGGTAGATGGTGCATCAACCGTACAGAACTTTATCTATATTACACTTCCCAGCCTGTCCAGCGTGACATTCCTGGTTGTGACCCTGGGTACGATCTGGTCATTTCAGGTGTTCGACCTTGTGTATACCATGACGGGCGGCGGTCCTGGTATGAGCACGGTTACATTGGTGCTGACAATATATAATACGGCATTTAAGGAATATAACATGGGATATGCAAGTGCCATCGCCCTGCTCATGTTTGTATTTGTACTGTTTATATCGTTTATGCAGAAGTTATTATTAAAGGACAGAGGGGAGGAGGCAGCATGAGGAAAGCGGACAAGAGAGGCTGGTTATTCAAAATCTCCATCGGGGCAGTTCTTTTATTTGCTGCGCTTCTGGCTATGGCTCCTTTTATCTATATGATGCTGGTATCAATGACACAGAAAACAGTGCTGGATTTAAACTTTGAAAATGCTGATTTCAGTTTTATTAACTATAACCGCGTATTCCGAAATTTCAATCTGGCTTCCAATCTGGCCAACAGTATCATCGTAACGGTTTCTGCCTGTGTGCTCAACTGCATCATCTCTTCTATGGCGGCTTATGCTTTTGCCAAGAAGAAGTTTCCGTTTCGCGACCAGTTGTTTAACATCTATCTTGCCACATTGATGATTCCAGGGCAGGTAACTTTGATTCCGGTATTTACCATCATGAAAAAACTGGGCCTCATGAATACTTACCCTGCGCTTTTTTTACCGATTATCAATGCTTTTGGAGTTTTTTTGATCAGGCAGTTTATGGTGACCATACCGGATGAGCTTCTGGAAGCAGCCAGTATTGATGGATGCGGTGAGAACCGGATATTTATTTCTATCGTGATACCGCTGATTAAGTCGGTTATGGTATCTTTGATGATTTTTACCTTCATCACCTGCTGGAATGATTTCCTCTGGCCGCTGGTAATTGTGACAAAACCGGAGAGACAGACGCTGACACTTGCAATTTCTGCGCTGAAGGGAAGCTATTCAACGAACTATGGCCTGGTGATGGCAGGCTCAACATTGACCTTTTTGCCACCATTTCTTCTGTATATCTTCCTTCAGAAACAGTTTGTGGAAGGAATTGCGATGAGTGGAATCAAAGGATAAGAAAAAAAGGAGGATTTTTATCGATGGTACGTTATGAGTTTTTTTTGACACACTCCCTGGAGAAGGTATTTCCGGATTGTATGCCGGAAACATGGAAGCCAGGCTGGAATCTGGAGGGATTCCGGAATGAAATAGTATCGTTTCAGCTGATCTACACTGCCCTGGATGGAGAGCGGGGGATGCCGCAGCAAAAATTTCACATCCAGGTAAACGGCGCAGAGGCGAGAATGAGAAAGGTGGGACTGGTGCCATCGGATTATCCCTGCTATGCAGAATATGATACGAATTATATTACTACCAAAGCGGGCATGTTTCCCGATGTGCTGTTACCTTTTGATGGCACGGTGATTCCTGTTCCGGGTCAGATGAGAAGCGTCTGGATTGATATTGATCTGCGCAACTTGGAAACGGGGAGCCATGAGATAACAATTAAAGCAGAAGCGGAAGAGGTTACGACCTGTGCAAACGGCGTGATGATCCATAATCCACACGCAGTGGAACAGAACTGGAAGCAGACTTTGCAGCTGCAGGTACTTCCGGCTGTCCTGCCGGAGCAGAGGCTTCTGCATACAGAGTGGTTTCATGCGGATTGTCTGGCGGACTATTACAATGTTGATGCTTTTAGTGAGGAGCACTGGCAAATTGTTGAGAACTATATCCGTTTTGCAGGAGAAGAGTGCGGGGTTAACCTGCTGCTAACGCCTGTTTTTACACAGCCGCTGGATACGGCAGTTGGAGGAGCTCGGACAACCGTCCAGCTGGTGGAGGTGATACGGAAAGAAGGGCAGTACCGATTTGGATTTGGTCAGCTGGAGCGGTGGTGTAAATTATGCAGAAAATATGGGATTCAGAATTTGGAAATCGCTCATTTCTTTACTCAGTGGGGAGCATATGCCACACCAAAGATCATTGCTGAAACAGAGAACGGTAAGGAGCAGATCTTTGGCTGGGAGGTGGAAGCTGTTTCCGCAGAGTACCGGTATTTTCTGGAAAGCTTTGTACCAGCGCTTCTTGGGAAGCTGGCAGATCTCGGATATGAGAAGAATCAGTTGTTTTTCCATATTTCGGATGAGCCTGGGGAAGAGCATCTGGAGAGTTACCTGGCTGCCAAAAAACAGGTTACTGATCTGCTAGAAGGTTATACCATTGTGGATGCGCTTAGCAGCTATGAATTTTACAAGCAGGGTATCGTAGAGCACCCCATTCCGGCTGATGACCATATCCAGCCATTTATTGATCATGGTGTGGAGGATCTGTGGGTGTATTATTGCTGCGTACAATGCGTGGATGTGCCAAACCGGTTCTATGCGATGCCAAGTGCGAGAAACCGGATTATGGGAGTGCTGATGTACTTATACCGCATCAGGGGATTCCTGCACTGGGGCTATAATTTTTATAATTCTGCTTTTTCCCTCCGGCATATCGATCCTTATTCGGAAACCCATGCGGGCTTTGCATTTCCTTCCGGAGATCCCTATCTGGTGTATCCGGGAGAGGGAGGCAGTGTAGTATCCTCTATCAGGAACCAGGTGCAGATGGAAGCTTTTTATGACCTGCGGGCCATGGATTTATTGGAAAGCTTGTCAGACCGGGAAACAGTGGAGTCTTTGATTCTGGAAGGTGAGAAGGAAAAAATGACATTTAAGTCATATCCCTTAAGCAGCAATTATCTGTTAGAGCTGCGCCGGAAGATTAACCGGGAAATCATGAAGAGGATATAGTTATCTCTGGTTCTTTCTCAGAGTATTCGGCGTCTGCAGCTCGTAACGTTTGAATACTCTGATGAAGGAAGCATCACTGGAAAATCCTACGGCTAATGCGATCTCACGGATACTTAAATCGGTTTCGCAGATTAATTTTTTGGCCTGTTCAATCCGAAGGGAATTGATATACTGTACCACACCGATGCCAAAGACGGTTTTGAAGGTAGTGGACAGATAAGAGTCACTGATATTCAGTTCCGCAGAAATCCGGTAAAGGCCCAGCATCGGATCAGAAAAATCCCTTAATATGATGGTTTTGGCGCGTTCAGCAATGCTGGACGTGCCATTTTTAGTTGCTTGTGAAGGGGTTGATAGTTCTTTCAAAATACACTGCGTATACTCGCGAAGCTGGGCCGGGGAAGTGCAGGACAGAATCTGAGCGGTATGAATGCTGCAGCCGGGAGTCTGAATCTCCTGTTTGACTTTCTGCTTGGCATTCAGTAAAAGATTCTGTATGGCCCTGAATTTTACTTTGGTGATTTCTGATGAATCCTCTTCCGAAAAATAATTGTCAAAAACAGCAGGTACCAGTACCAGTGCGGCGCTATAATCGTTCTGGATCATATTCTTTGAGAAATTTTCAAAAGTATCAATATAGGATAAACCTGGTGATGTAATATGTTCCATGTAGTTGTTATAACAGATGACAGAGGATTCCGGTTTAATTTGGTAATGCAGGGCCGTGACAGCCTGGGCATAGCTGTATTGTATATTGACAAGACCGTCATAGTCTAAACCAAGGGCCATGACCCATTTGTCTTCTCCGAACACCTCCGCCTTCATTTCTTTTATAAGCTTTGAAATCGTATTCTGTGAAATTGTTTCCTCAATATTAAAAAGAATCACAATATTTCCTTCATGGAAGGAGGATATCACGTCAAAATGATGTGTTTCCCAATATTTGTTGATTGTTAAAAGCAGGTCTTCATCCAGCTGAGGCTTTGCGGAAACGGGTTCGGCTATGGCGATTAGATAGCGTGGATTCTCAAATAAGATATTGCATCTTTTGGCAACACTAAAAATAGCATAGTCGCTATGCATGTCGCCGTAAAGTACTGTTTTCAAGAAGAAATTATTAATCAGGGACTGCTGTTCCTGTACTTTCTCGGAATTTGACCAGTAATCTTTGGTTAACTGGTCGAATCGTTTATGAATGGTTTCATATTCATCATTTTCTTTATCCGGGGTACCTCCGATTTTATCCAGCAGGTTGATGAGAGGCCTGAGATTCTTTCGGCTGATGAGTACAGAAGCGAGGATGCCTGTTATTCCGCAGACGATAATGCCCAAGATGCAGATTCCCAGAGTGATATAAACCGGCTGTAAGTTTTTCTTATGAAAATATACGTTTAAATAACACAGATTCTTCAAAGAGGAGGGTCTGGCATACAGCAGGGAAGCGGGTTCCTCCAGAACAACAGGAGCCTCCAGTGTGTCAGGCAGCAATGCGGCAAGCCGGGTCAGTTCCTCGCTGTTACCGGTGTAGGCAATCAGCTGGCCATCCAGCAGAATACCAAGAGATGAATGAGGATCCCCGGAATTTTCCGTCATGAGGGAAGAATTTAGCAGCTCATCTGTATTCAACTCAAAAACAAGATAACCTGCAAGCTCCTCTGAGTTTTTTATTTTCCGGATATAACAGAACTGGCTTCGGCTGTCTGACTGCAGGTAGGCAAAGTCGCTGTCTGATTCCATGGTGAGAGTGTCCAGCCATTGTTCATAACCATGTAACAGCAGGAGATTATCCAGGGCATAATAAGAGTCTGCATCATAGCAGCCCAAATTGCCCACAATTTTATGTAAGTTCGGGTAATAGATGAATATACTGTCAATTAATTTATTGGAATAATTATAGTTTAACATCTGATCACTGAACTGATAGACCTTCGGTGGGATGGTTTTCGGAGCTGTTTTTAATTTCTTAAGATAGATGTTGGCAGGATGGAGTTCGAGAGAGGAGGAGTATTTATACAGATCAAACAGGCGGGAATCTATATTGGTCTGAATATACTGGGTCAGATTGCTGCTCATCTGGAGGGTATTGTTCCGGAGCAGAACGAGCATGTAGCCGCACAGAATAGAACACAACAATAAAATCGCTGCCACAACCAGCAAGATAGATTTGAACCATTTAAAAAATGTTGGATTGTTAAATTTCATATTCGGGGACTCTCCTAACCAAATATCATTTGTTTTTTCTTTCCATGATACCATATGGAATGTGGGCGGGCAATGTAGTTTTTTGGTTCGTCCGGACTGTTTGGGCAGAAGAGTGAAAGGCCGGCCCCATAATTTTATTGTAAGAAACAGGGATTTTTGCTATAATATAAAGAAAGAGGCCTTGGGTTAAAAGAAAAACCCGTGAAAACGAAGATCAATCGGCTGTCAAAATGGTGATAGCCGTTTCTTTTTGTCTGCTTTTATAAGATAAGGCCTGTACTTCATGGTTTTAGTCAGAGAAAGCAGAAAAAACAGGAGATGAGGCAGAATCAAATGATATTAATGAATGAGATACCGGACCGGTTCTGGGGATTATTCCGTTCCATTAACCGGTCCACCTACATAGAAGCTTTGTTAAAAATCAATGAGGAATATGAATACAGCAACTACTTTTTAAGCCGGGAGGTGTGTATTCAGGTTCTGGAGGAATATTTTACGGCAAAACGGCTGGTCATCTGGCAGGATGAGCTGGAAGATGAGGCGGATGCCTTAGAGCCGACTGCGGTAAGGGTCTTAAACTGGCTGTTAAGGGCAGGCTGGCTTAGGAAAGTGGATGACTATGCCTCCATGACGGTCAATATCGTTATTCCTGATTATGCTGCTGTCATGATCGAAGCGTTTTTCAAGCTTGCAAGTGATGAAGAGGATGAGACCCAGATTTATATCCAGAACGTTTATGCAATCCTTTTCTCTTTGAAAAATGATCCCAGGGCCGGTGTAAGCCTTTTGAATACGGCTTACATTAATACAAAGAGGCTTAACAAGACTTTGCAGGACATGCTTCACAATATGGACAAATTCTTTGCAAGCCTTTTGGAAAAGAGAGCCTATGGGGAGCTGTTAAAGGAACATCTGGAAGGATATGTGGATGAAATTGTAAAAAAGAAGTACCATATGTTGAAAACTTCGGATAATTTCTATCTTTACAAAAATGACATCAAGCGGTGGATCGGCTCCATGCGGGAAGATACTGAATGGATCGAGCAGATGAGCCGCCGCAGCGGCCAGAAGGTAACGGCAGGGGATATAGTGGAAAAGCTGGATCAGATCGAACGGGGATTTGACGATATCGAGCACCGCATAGCCAATATGGACAAGGAACATTCCCGTTATATCCGCGCTACGGTTACAAGGCTTAACTATCTGTTAAATCAGGAGGACAGCATGAAGGGGCTTGTTATCAGGCTTCTAAATCATCTGTCTGAAACAGAGGACCCGGATGAGGCTATAAAGGAAGTGGGAGGCCTCATGAATTTATCACAGGTATCCATTCTCTCTGAAAAATCCCTCTATAAAAAGAGAAGGACCAGGACAGGCTTTAAGGAAAATTTAATGCCGGAGGAAGAGCCTGCAGAGCTTACTATGGAGGAGATCCTGAATTTAAACCGTTTAAAAAGCCGCTACAGCCGGAAGGAGATTGAACGCTATATCGAAGCCCATCTGGAAAATGGCCGTATGGAGGTAACGAAAGATACGGTGGGTTCTCCTGAGGAATTTGAAATGCTGATCCTGGCCTATGATTACTCAACCAGAAGGAAAAGCATGTATCAGGTGGAGGAGCAGGAGGCGGAGCTCATTGACAATGGCAGATACCGCTATCCAAAGCTGGTATTTGTAAGGAGGAAAGAATCATGACCTATGAAGAAAGTGCTGGCATCATCAGCCAGATTCCATATTTTGACGCTTTGGGACAGGGAGAAAAGGAAGAGGTAAGAGCAGGTTTAAGGCTTCTTCTGCAGCAGACCTTTGTTCTGGAGCATAAGTACGACAAGCGCACTAACCGGTTTGCCTATAATCCGGAATTTAAAATCTGCAACAAACATCTGGAATTTATCCGGGCCTATCTGGCAGTCAGCGGAGTATCTGTTCTGGAAAACAGCCAGCTGGGCATTATTTATATCCAGGGAGAGAACACGGTGGGAGACAAGCTTCCCAAACTGGCCACCCTTTATTTACTGATCTTAAAACTGATCTATGATGAGCAGATGGCGGCAGTTTCCACCAGTGTCAACATTTACACCACATTAAGCGAGATCCATGAAAAGCTGGGAAGTTACCGTTTGTTTAAGAAACAGCCTTCACCGACGGAAATCCGCAGGGCAATTACATTGTTAAAAAAGTATCAGATATTGGAGCCACTGGATATTTTGGAGGACCTAGATGGGGACAGCCGTATGATCATCTATCCCAGCATCAATGTGGTATTGTTTGGAGATGACGTGCGGGCCCTGTTAGAAGCACTTGGAGAAGGAGACGATGACGATGACGAATCAGAAATTTGAGGCTCTGTCCCGGATACTCCTTAATAACTGGCATTATATCAGCCGGAAAACCCTATCCTTTCACCAGGGGATCAACTTCTTTACCGGACATTCCGGCAGCGGAAAGTCTACGGTTATTGATGCCATGCAGATTCTTCTTTACGCCAATACTGACGGCCGGGGATTCTTTAATAAAGCAGCGGCCGATGATTCCGACCGCAGTCTTATTGAATATCTGCGCGGTATGGTGAATATCGGTGAGAATAATGAATTTGCCTATTTGCGGAACCAGAACTTTTCCACTACCATTGTGTTGGAACTGAAACGGTCGGATACGGGAGAATGCCAGTGCGTTGGGATTGTCTTTGATGTGGAGACGACCACCAATGAAATATCCAGAAAATTCTTCTGGCACAAAGGCCCTCTTTGGGAAAACGGCTACCGTACCGGATCCAGGACCATGACCATTCAGGAAGTGTCTGCTTATTTACAGACCATTTACCCCAAAGACGATTATTTTGCAACCTCCCATAACGAACGGTTCCGCAGGCAGTTGTATGATGTATACTTAGGCGGTCTTGATTCGGAAAAATTCCCCCTTTTATTCAAACGTGCCATTCCCTTCCGCATGAATATCAAGCTGGAGGATTTTGTAAAGGAATACATCTGCATGGAGCATGACATCCATATCGAGGACATGCAGGAAAGCGTCATGCAGTACGGTCGGATGCGAAAAAAGATCGAAGACACAGTGGTTGAGATCGGATATTTAAATGGGATGAGGGAAAAGTTCTCTGCAGTTCGTGAAAAAGAAGCGGAGATAAGCCAAAATACATATTTCTTCCGCAAGATGGAAATTCTGGATTATCAGGCAAGGATCCAGGCATTAACGGATAAGTCCAGGCTGGCCAGGGTGGATTTGGACCGTCAGGAAGGCCAGCGGGCAGCGTTGGAAGGGCAGATGGAAGATCTGACCAGACAGGGAAATGAGCTTCTAGGACGGATTTCTTCCACAGGCTATGAGGATCTAAAGAATCAGCTGGACTCTGCGAAGGAACTATCAAACCATTTAAATAAGAGCGTTACCAAATGGTCTCAGACAGGGGAGCGGCTAAAGGAATGGATCGACGAAGAAGCTACCTCCAATCAGACCATATGGGACATAGAAGAATTTGAAAAGAATACCATTGATGAGGAGAAGTTAATCCGCCTGAAAAAATCCATTTCCGAGATGAGAAAGGAAACGGAAGAAGCTCAAAAAGAGGCAGAAGTAATTCTTCGGGATATCCGGAAAAAAGAGCGCCAGACAAGTGAAGAACTGGCTCAGTTAAAGGCTGGAAATAAGGCATATCCAAAATATTTGGAACGTGCCCGGTCCATCATCCAGCAGCGGCTTTTGGAGGAAACCGGCAAGGCGGTGGAGGTCCATGTGCTTGCAGACCTTCTGGACATCAGGGATGAGACCTGGAGAAATGCGGTAGAAGGCTATCTGGGCAATAATAAGCTGTCCCTGGTAGTGGCTCCGGCTTATGCAGAAGCAGCCATGGCTGCTTACGGGGAACTGGACAGGGCAGAATATTTTAATGTGGCAGTTCTGGATACGGAAAAAGTAGGGCAGAATTCCTATGAAGTAGTGAAAGATGGTCTTGCCGAAGAGGTTACGGTAAGGGAGACTTATCTACAGCCGTACATTGACCTGCTTTTGGGCAGGGTCGTCAAGTGCAGGAACTTGGAAGAGCTGCGCCGCAGCCGCATTGGAGTGACCCCTGACTGCATGCTGTACCATACGTTCCGCCTGCAGCATATGAATCCCGATAATTATACCAAATTTGCATATATCGGAAAGGACAGCGTCAGGAGAAGGATCCGGCTGCTGGAAAAGAACCTGGTTTCCATGGAAGAGGAGAAAAAGCCTCAGGAACAGGTGTTAAAGGAATGCAAGCGTATCTTATCCATGGAGGGCTTAGGAGAGGATACGGGCGTTTACCTGGAATGGCAGCAGGATATGGAGGCCTTTAAGGATAAGGAAAAAGAGATCAGACGGCTGGAGCAGAAGTTTGAAAAGCTGAAGGCCCAGGATGTAGAAGAATGGGTGAAGGAAAGGGAAGCCATCTTACAGCTCTGCGATAGAAAGAGGGCGGAGCAGAGTGCAGTCGCAGAACTGATTTTTGGCATCAACAGTGAGATCGAACGGTTCCGCAGAGAATCCCTGCAGCTGCAGGAAGAACTGGTTTCAAAGGAACGGGAATTTGAAACCGTTGAGGAGCTGGAAGCTAAGGTGAAAGAAATTTTGGAAAGCAGAGAAAACTGCCGGTATGACCGCCTTAAGAATGAATTCTTCGGAGAATGCAGGAAGTCAGAAGAAGCCCGTGATCAGGCATTCCAGGCTCTTGTAGGCTCCAGAGGTGAGTACGCCAGAAAGTATCCCAATCGGAATTTCTCCCTGACAGCAAAGGATAATGGGGAATATGACCGCCTTCTCGAGACCATGGAGTGCGGAAATCTGGAAGAATATAAAAAGATGGCTGCCGAACAGGCAAAGTCTGCAGTTCTTCATTTTAAGGATGACTTTATGTTCAAGATCCGAAGCGCCATAAGGGATGCGCTTTTACGAAAAGATGAGCTGAACAAAATCATCAGCAGGCTGGATTTCGGTAAGGATAAATATCAGTTTGTCATTGGAAGAAATAAAGGGCCTGATGGGAGATATTATGACATGTTCATGGACAATTCCCTGGAGGTAAATCCCGCCTGTCTTACGGATTCCCTGGATAACCAGATGAACTTATTCACCATGGAGCACGAGAATCAGTACGGAGAAATCATCAATGACTTAATAAACATCTTCATCCCGCCGGAGAACGCTACACCGGAGGAGATGGAAGAGGCCAAGCGGAACATGGATAAGTATGCGGATTACCGGACGTATCTATCCTTTGATATGCAGCAGATCATCCAGAACGAGGATGAGGTTATTAAGATCCGTTTAAGCAAAATGATCAAAAAGAATTCCGGCGGAGAGGGGCAGAACCCTCTCTACGTAGCCCTATTGGCCAGCTTTGCCCAGGCTTACCGGATCAGCATGTCTCCAAAGATACAGAGAAATCCCACCCTCCGCCTGGTGGTACTTGATGAGGCGTTTTCCAAGATGGATGCGGAGAAGGTGGCAAGCTGCATTGAGCTGATCCGGGGACTGGGCTTCCAGGCCATTATCAGCGCAACCAACGATAAGATTCAGAATTATGTGGAGAATGTGGACAAGACCTTTGTATTCGCCAATCCAAATAAGAAGTCCATATCCATTCAGGAATTTGAGCGGGAAAGCTTTCCGGAACTGATGCGGGAGCTTGATGAAGGGGAGCTCGACGAGGAAGAACTTGATGAAAACCTTGAATTTCAGGAATTCTGAGAAATAGCAGGGCAGTGGCTCCGGTGATTTTAGAATAATTATTTTTTTATTTAAAAAGGAGGGTTCCTGAAAGTCATTCTACGACTTTTGGGATCCCTCTTTACCATTTCACCGATCATGGCAATCTAATGGCTTTCGTTCAGATAGTTATAGATGCTGTATCTGGATAGTCCCAAAAAGTCAGCCAGCTTTTCAGCCGCTTTTTTAATCAGGAAGAATCCCTTATCGTCCAAGGTGTGGACAACAGACACCTTTTCTTCTTTTGTCAAATTCCCCACGGATTTTCCGGTCATGTTTATGGCTTCTTTCATCATGATTTCAAGCAGTTCATCAACATTCCCCACAAACAGCTCCGGAGTCTGGGTAAGAGCCTGGGAGCTGGAACAGGTAAAGGTCCGTAAGGTATTTTCACATTTAATCATATCTGTAATATCTAAATTAATGCACAAGCTTCCGTTCACTTTTCCATATTCGTCACGGAAGTACTTGCTGGAAGAACGTAAGATCCGGCCGGTAGGTGTGGCGTTGACATAGCTGTACTGGTCATCCGGTGATGCGGATCCCTTTAAGATCTCTAATCCCGCATTGGTGCCGCCATCTCCGACTTTTCTTCCGGTCACATGCCCATTCCAGATGGCGACGATTGTCTGGTCATATGGCAGGGTAAGGTCATGCAAAACCACTTCACAGTTTTCTCCGAATTGCATCGCAATGCATTTAGCAATGTCAGACAACAGGTTCAGGTTATCAGAAACATATCCCATAGTATTATTTTATCCTTTCAACAAAATGTCTAAATAAATTATAAATGAAATGTGAGATAAAGTCCAGTAATAATCCAGTAATTGTTGAATAAAAAAAGTAATATTATAAAAAACAAACAAAAAAATGAAAAGAACTCCATGATTATTGTTGACAAAATACATGAAGTATAGTATATATTGATTATGAGTTAAACAAACTGTTGAAAGTCAATCAACAAAAAGTTCAAACTATATTTTTCAAGGAGGTATTTTATGAAAAGAGCAATTCGTATTATCATGGCTGCAGGTATGGCTGCATTGGCGGTCACAGGCTGCGGAAGCGGTTCCCAGACACAGACCACCACCGCACAGACGACTGCGGCAGGCGGGGAGACAACCAGCGGGGAAACATCTGCTCCGGCAGAAAACAAGGAAGCACAGGTGATCACTTTCTGGTACAACAACACAGGGGATGAAGCGGCTGTCTATGAAAAAGCCATCAGTGAGTACAACGCTTCCCAGAGCAACTATAAGGTGGAAGGATTAAGCGTTACGGATGCACAGAAAGTAATTGTTGCAATGAGCAGCAACGAATCTCCTGATGTCATCAAAATAAGCAACCAGACCGTGGTGCAGTATCAGAAGAATGGCTTGCTGGAAAACCTACAGCCATATGCAGACAAGGAATCCTTTGATTCCTCCATTTATTCAGAGCAGGCTATGAATGCAAATACCATTGACAGAAACATCTATGCCCTTCCCCTTGATGCATATACCATCCAGATGTATTACAACAAGGAACTGCTGAAGGAAGCCGGATATACCGAACCGCCAAAAACCATGGAAGAGATGTATGAGATGGCAGTAAAGGCTACGAAGGTAGATGGCAGCGGAAATATTGAGGTGCTTGGATATCCCCTATTCCCATATGCTTCTGCCAGACAGGAGCTGATCTATGGTTTTGGTGGAAGATGGTGGGATGAGGATTCTAATGTCACTCCTGATAACGCAGGCATTTTAGACAGTCTTAATATGAACGTAAAATACAGAAATCAGTTTGGCGGAAAAGCTCTTGATGGGTTTATCGGTACGGCAAATACAAACCGCTATACAGAACAGGATATGTTCTTCCAGGGCAAGCAGTTGTTCCGTCTTGACGGTTCCTGGCTGCCGACCATGATGAAAAATTTTAATTCCACCGTTGATTACGGCATTACCCTGATTCCTGGCACACAGGCAAATCCGGAGCTGAGAGGAATCAGCCGCTATGAGACTGACTCTGTAGCAGTACCGGCAATGGCTAAGAATAAAGATGGTGCCTGGGACTTTACAAAATGGCTCTGCAGTCAGGAAGGTGCCAAGATCATTGACCTTGGAACCGGTAATCTTCCGGCTGTAAAAGCATTATACGATGATGCTGATATCAAGGCGGTTCCTGGATTTACAGAATTTATTGACGCTCTGAAGCAGGAAAAGGGTATTCAGTACCCGGTAATGGCAGATTATGATGAATACATATCCATGATCAATGCAGCACTTGATACCGTATACTCAGGGTCAAAGACTCCTGAAGAGGCTCTGAAAGCTCTTGCAGGACAAAGCGCTAATTTAAAATAACAATTCACTTATTAAGGGCGCTGCAGGCAGAAATCTGCATAATGCAGTGCCCTGATCTTCATGTTTGAGAGGGGAAAAGGAATGAAGGGACGAAACGCGACACAGCGGGATTTTATAAATGGGCTGCTGTTTTCATCTCCGTGGATTCTGGGCTTTCTGGCTTTTAGTGTATATCCACTGATAAGCTCTCTGTATTACAGCCTTACAAAGTTTAATGCCGTAACAGCTCCGCAGTGGGTGGGACTTGATAATTTCAAAGACATCTTTAGTGATCCTCTTGTTTGGAAGAGCTTGGGAAATACCTTATTTATGGCCTTTGTATCTACGCCCATCAACCTGTTCGTAGCGCTGCTTCTGGCCAGCATCGTATGCGCCGATTTTAAGGGGCGGGGGTTTGTCAGGACAGCATTTTTCCTGCCTTCCGTAATCCCCATGGTTGCGGCGACTATGGTATGGATCTGGATGTTTGACCCTACCTACGGTTACATCAATAACGTATTGAGCTGGTTTGGAATCAGCGGACCGGCATGGCTTATGGATGCCCATTATACCAAGTGGGCGCTGGTTCTCATGGGAACGTGGAACACCGGTACCATGATGCTGGTCTGTATGTCAGCTTTGCAGTCCGTGCCTAAAAGTTACTATGAATCAGCCGAGATCGACGGAGCCGGAAAGGTTTCCAGGTTTTTCTATATCACAGTACCATGCATTGCTCATGTTCTTGTGTATCAGGCCATTCTAAGCACCATAAATGCATTCCAGTATTTCCAGCAGGTATATATCATTATTACTGCAAATGCCGGAGTAAAAGGCGGAAGTGCCGCAGGCGGCCCTGAGAATTCCATTCTCATGTATCCGCTGTATGTATTCCATAATGCATTTACCTATTTAAAGATGGGTAAGGCTTCGGCAATGGCGTGGCTGCTGTTTGTCGTTGTTGCGATTCTGACGGTAATTATGACAAAGGTAACAAGAAAAGCAACAGAAAATGCCGGAGGTGAATAAGGATGAAGAAATATATAAGCAAAGTTTTATTTTTTGCTATGGTTGCTGTACTGGCTTTGATTTTCATATCACCCTTTATGGTAATGTTGCTCACTTCGTTCAAAACCAACAACGATGCGTTCACCATTCCGGTAAGGCTGTTTCCCCGTGAATGGGTGAAGGAAAACTATCCGGCAGCCTTTGCAGCAATCCCATATTTTAAGTACATGGGAAATACAGTGTTTATCACGGCCATTTCACTCATAGGCCAGCTTCTGGTCACACCTATGGTTGCATATTCACTGGTGAAAATCAGATGGAAAGGTGCTGACATCATCTCAGGCCTGGTCATGGCGACGATGATGATACCCATAACAGTTACCATGGTGCCTTTGTATAAGATTTATTCGAAGCTGGGACTTACCAATACATACATTCCCCTGATCCTGCCTGCATTTTTTGGAAAGGCATATTATATTGTTATTGTCCGGCAGTTTTTTGCAGGCATTCCCAACAGCCTGATTGAGGCGGGGAAGATCGACGGTGCCACAGAATTCCAGCGTTATTATAAAATCGCACTTCCCCTTTGTAAACCGGTTTTGACTACTATTGGGATATATGCTTTTTTAGATGCGTGGAGTGATTATTTGTATCCTTTGATTTTTATAACAAAGCCACGTATGTATACCCTTTCTCTGGGGCTCCAGCAGTATATGAGTGAGTATTCCATAGACTGGTCGAGGCTGATGGCGGCGGCAGTTGTATTTGTTCTTCCGGTCATTGTATGCTTCGCGGTTTTCCAGAAAAACTTTGTGGAAGGAATTGCAACCAGTGGCTTAAAGGCGTAATAAGCAGGTGAAACTATGCGAAAAACACAATCATTAAATGGAATTTGGGAATGGCATTCCCAAGGAGCCTCCCACGATGCCGTATATACGGGTGAAGTGCCGGGAACGGTGATCAGCCATATGCTGGAACATAAGCTGATCGAGGATCCTTATTGGAGATGCAATGAATATGCTGTCCGGGAACTGATGGCAAATGAATATCTTTATAAGAGAAGCTTTACGGTGACAGAAGAGGATCTGGAATTTTCCCGCGCAGAACTAGTCTGCGACGGGCTTGATACCATTGCCACCATCTGCATCAACGGCTGTCTGGTTGCGGAGACCAGGGATATGCACAGAACCTACCGTTTCCCTGTAAGAGAGTACTTACAGAAAGGGAGAAACCGGATAGAGGTCTTATTTCACTCCCCGCTGGACTTTGTAAGAAAAGAGGATGAGGAAAATGATATCTTCTATGCCTCCACCGGATGCATTCACGGAAATGCGGCACTTCGCAAGGCTCATTATATGTTTGGATGGGACTGGGGTCCCCAGCTTCCGGATATGGGAATCTTCCGGGATATAGCCATCGAATATTTCAGCGAAGCAAAAATCCAGGATGTCCATATCCGGCAGGAGCATGAAGGCAGTGGCAGAGTAGGATTGAAATTTGAGATAAAAATCAGTCAACTATCCCATAATGAAGAGAGACTGGAGAACAGGCAAACATGGTTTACCGAGACTGAAATTACAGATCCGGAAGGCAGGCTTGTATCCAGGACAGTCCGTAACAGCGGAGAATGGCAGTATGAAGAGACCATTCCAGAGCCCCGGATATGGTGGCCCAACGGTTTGGGAGAGCATCCCTTATACAGGGTGAACATCCGCCTGCTGGATGAGGCGGGAACCTGCCATGATGCCTATGGGTGCCGGATCGGCCTTCGGACCGTGACCGTTAGTACGGATAAAAATAAAAACGGAAACGAATTTGCCATTACGGTAAACGGAATAAAAATATTTACCATGGGTGCGAATTATATCCCGGAAGATAATATTTTAACAAGGGTGTCAAAGGAAAGGACTGCACGGTTAATCAAAGACTGTGCTGCTGCAAACTTCAATTGTTTAAGAGTATGGGGCGGAGGTTATTACCCTGATAATTATTTTTATGATAAATGCGATGAAGAAGGAATATTAATCTGGCAGGACCTGATGTTTGGATGCAATGTCTATGCATTAAACGACACGTTTGAAGAGGACATTGTGGAAGAAACTAAGGACAATGTCCGCCGTTTAAGACACCATGCTTGTCTGGCCCTGTGGTGCGGAAATAATGAAATGGAATGGGGCTGGGCAGATGAGTGGGCAAGGCTGAAAGGCCATCACCCCAGATATAAAGCGGACTATACAAAAATCTTTGAATATATTCTTCCCAGGGCAATTAGAGCCTGTGATGACACTACCTTTTTCTGGCCATCGTCACCGTCTTCAGGAGGAGCCTTTGACAATCCCAATGCGACCAACCGGGGGGATCAGCATTACTGGGAGGTCTGGCATTCCGGAAAGCCATTTACGGAATATGGGGATTTCAGCTTTTGCTCAGAATACGGATTCCAATCCTTTCCACACAGCAAGACCATAGCCTCCTTCACCCTGCCAGAGGACCGGAATATTTTCAGCAGGGTCATGGAATCCCACCAGAAAAATCCGGCGGCTAATGGGAAGATTTTAAACTACATCGCAGATTACTTCCTTTATCCTAAGGATACGGATTCTCTCGCATATATCTCCCAGATCCTTCAGTTAAAGGCTATTGAGTATGGAGTGGAACACTGGAGAAGAAAACGGGGGCAATGCATGGGCTCTCTTTACTGGCAGCTTAATGACTGCTGGCCGGTGGCCTCCTGGGCGAGCATTGACTATTACGGACGCTGGAAAGCGCTCCACTACGGAGCACGCAGGTTTTATGCGCCTTTTACCATTTCCATCGGTGAGGAGAAGGAACTCTCTCCTCATGTTTCCTACTACGTTCATAATGATACCAGGGAGGAACAGCAGTGCAGAGCGGAAATCCTTCTTATGGACCGTGAGTTCAGGGTATTATGGGAAGAATCATGGGAAGGGGAGCTGCCGGCGTTGTCGGTATTACAGTGCATAGAAACGGATTTTTCCTCATGGACTGATGATGAGGCCCTTTGTTCTTCTGCTTTTTCCGTATTCCGGCTATACAGGGGAGTAGAACTGCTTGCGGAACGGACGGTGCTGTTTGTAAAACCAAAGCATTTTGAATATAATGCCCCGGCTTATGATGTTTTGGTTTCAGAGTCAGAGCATAGCTTTGATATTACGGTAAAGGCTTCCTGTTTCTGTCAGTATGTAGAGCTTTATTTTAAAGACTATGATGCTGTTTTCTCTGATAATTTTTTTGATATCACTTCGCCGGAAGGAGTTACGGTTCACGTAAGCAAAAAAGACTTTAAAGACCAGATGAGCCCAAGCCTGTTGAAAGAAAACCTGGTGGTGCGAAGTGTGGCTGACAGTTATGAAAGCTGAGAAGGGAGGACATGAAAATGGGACTTACGCAGGAGCAGATACAACAATTAGAGACACCCTGCCTGGTTATTGATGTAGATTTGGCGGAAAAAAATATAAGAAGGATGCAGGAAGCGGCGGATCAGGCCGGCTGCCGGCTGCGTCCACATATCAAGACCCACAAAATGCCCATATTTGCTGAAATGCAGATGAAGGCCGGTGCATGCGGGATCACCTGTGCGAAGGTAAGTGAAGCTGAGGTCATGGCTGACGGAGGCATGGGGGATATTTTCATTGCCTATCCTATGGTTGGAAATTTCCGTATCCAGAGGGCGATTGCGTTGGCAAAAAGGATCAAAAGGCTTATTTTGACCATTGACAGCCTGGAAGGTGCTAAGGCGCTGAATCAGGCAGCTTCTGACCAGGATATGATTCTGGAAGTGCGTATGGAGATCGATACGGGAGCCGGACGCACGGGAGTGCCCATGGACCGGGCGGTGGAGCTGGCCCTTGCCCTTAAGCAGATGAAGCATTTAAACCTCACAGGTATATTTACGTTTAAGAGCCTGGTCCTGTCCGGCAAGCCAACGGAAGACAATTTGCTGGCTGCCGAGGAAGAAGGAAACATGATGGCTGAGACTGCCAGGATGTTGAAAGACGCAGGAGTAGATATTCAGGACATCAGCGCTGGTTCTTCCCCAACCGGTGTTCAGGTAGCACAAACAGGAATGGTAAATGAGATCCGCCCTGGTACCTATATTTTTGATGATTTTATGCTGACCAAGGAAAAGGTAGCCCATATCAGTGAGATCGCTGTCCGGTTCTACGCGACGGTAGTCAGCTGCCAGCATTCGGAATATGCCGTGGTGGACGGAGGAACCAAGTGCTTTCCAACGGACGTAGTTCCGGGGCAGCCGCCGTTTTACTATCCCGGATATGCCGTGGTGGAAGGAGATGACAATCTCAGGCTATCACGGATGAATGAAGAGCATGGGATCATCACGGCCATTCATGGGGAGACCGGGCTGCATGTAGGGCAGGTTCTGTCCCTGATCCCTATCCATGTATGTACGGCTGTTAATATGCAGAATTCTGTTTACATTCTTGAAAATGGTTCTCTCAGAAAACAAAAAGTAGATGCAAGAGGGATGCTGATATGAGTTATATTCTGATCAAAAACGGATTGATTTATGACGGAAGCGGAGAACCGCCGTATCAGAGCGACATTCTCATAGAGGGAGAAAAAATTATTGATATCGCCCCGGATATTGAGCATGAAAACGCCCAGGTGATCGATGCTTCCGGCAAGGCGGTAACTCCCGGCTTTATTGACATACACCGTCATTGCGATATTGCGCCTTTTACCAACCCTCATTTTGGGGAAATAGAGCTGACCCAGGGAATAACAACTACCTTTGTGGGAAACTGCGGTCTTGCACCTGTGCCTTCTGTTCCCTCGTGGCGGAAGGAATTATATGATTACCTGGAGCCGGTGATCGGAAGACTTCCTGAGGATCTGGCCTTTGAAACCTATGAAGATTACACGAAAGCCCTGGAAGCAGCAGACCTTCCAGTCAATATGGGCTTCTTTGCGGCTTCGGACAGCATCAAGGTGGCTCTAAAAGGTTTTGGCAGCAAGGCATATACAGAAGAAGAGCTTGAAAAGGCTCAGGAGTATGTGAAAGATGCATTGGCCCAGGGAGCCTTTGGGATTACGCTGGGAATCATGTATCAGCCGGAATGCTATTCAAACAGGGAGGAGCTTACGGCGGTTGTACAGGCAGCTGCAGGAAACGGCGGCGTTCTCTGTACCCATATCCGGGGAGAGGGAGACAGCCTGGTGGAGTCGGTGGAAGAAGTGATCGATGTGGCGGCTAAGGCAGGGGTTCCCCTAAATATCAGCCATTTGAAATCAACTGGAATCAAGAACTGGAACAGCAAGATATTCGAGGCGATTCAGAGGATTGAACAGGCCAGGGAATCAGGTCAGGATATCACTGCAGATTTTTATCCCTATGACGGCGGTTCTACAACCCTCCAGTCCCTGCTTCCGCCAACCATTATGGAAGAGTCCTTTGAGGCTCTGGTAAAAGGCTTATCAGGCCCAGAGGGGAAGAAGAGGCTGCGCTCAGAGTTAAATAAGGTTCACCAGGGATGGGATAATATGTCGGAAAGCATTGGCTGGGACCGGATCATCATCAGCTCCGTCACCCTTGAGAAGAATGCATTTATGCAGGGACAGACAATCGGAGCACTGGCGGAAAAGCTGGGATATGAAGAGCCCTCCGATCTGGTGGCAGACTTACTTGTGGAGGAAAACGGGAAAGTGGGGATTATTGTGTTAAGCATGTCCCAGCAGGATGTGGATGCGGTGGCCCGTCTCCCATTTACCTTGTTAATTTCTGACTCCCTGTACGGCGGTGACGGAAAGAACGCCCATCCCCGCCTCCTTGGGACGACTGCCAGATTTTTAAATGATTTTGTTATAAAGCGAAAGGTGCTGTCCATGGAGCAGGCCATCAGTAAGATGACCTATCAGCCTGCAAAACGGATGGGCCTGGAGGACAGGGGGCTTTTAAGGTCCGGATACCTGGCAGATGTGCTGGTATTTCAGCCGGAGAGTTTCTTAGATCATGCGGATTACACCGGAAAGCATGACCCGTGTTCGGGCATGGACCTGGTGCTGATGGGAGGAAAACGGGTACTGTCAGACGGCAATCTCGTGGACCGCACCAGTGGGAAGCTGTTAAGAAAGGGCTTTAAATAAAAAAGGAACCCCCTTCCAGGCATTTTTATATGCCTTAAGAAGCCGGGCAGAATAAAGAAAGAAGGAAGCAGACATGAACATTTATGAAAAACTGAAGGAACTTAATTTGGAGATCCCGGCAGCTCCGCCTAAAGGAGGAGTATATGCCCCGTGCCAGGAATTTGGAAAAAATCTGGTATACATATCAGGCTGCGGGCCGGTGATCGGAGGAGAAGGGATTAGTGGAAAGCTTGGATATGAATTTACCACAGAAGAAGGAAAAGCCTTTTCCAGAGATGCCATGTTAAATGTTCTTGCAGTGTTACAGGATAAAATCGGGGATTTAAACCGGGTAAAACGTGCAATCAAAATTCTTACCTTTGTGGCAAGTGCAGATACCTTTTATGAGCAGCCGGCTGTGGCGAATGGAGGAAGTGAATTACTGTTACAGCTTTTAGGCCAGGAGAATGTACCGGCCCGTTCGGCCATAGGCGTCAACGTTTTGCCTGGAAATATTCCTGTTGAGACGGAAGCTATATTTGAAATTGAAGAATAATCTTTTGGATGAGGGATAAAAATGGATCGTCAATTTGAAAAAAATTTAATAGAGTCATTATACGTACATTACCCCTTAAAACCGGAGTACGACAAAAGCATGGAGACCTATAATCTGAAAAAGCCGGTTTTGTCTTCCGTGAGTTTATGGGATGGAACCAGCCTGGAGCCATGGAGCTTTGACGGTGAGGGAGAAGTACACGTAAAGGATGGAAACATATTGTGCCTGGAGACAAAGTCAAGGGCAGACCACTGGCCGGATAATGAAGTCAGGGCAAACGATGCGGCAGCAGGACTTTATGCCACCTTTGGAAGCTATATTGCAAAGCTGAATGTGAAGGGGCTGGAACTGGGAAGAGGAAACCGGATATGGTTCAAGATCCGTCCCATTTGCCCCGGCCTTCACAGCCCAATCGTGCGTGTCGGGTTTGTCAATAATGGGGTAACCAAGATACCGGATGTCTATTCAAGAGAAGGCTTTAATGCCATCAATCTGAAAAATAATGAATGGAATACCTGTACCTGGGAGATCGATTCCATTGCCCATGATGCAATCGAGGAAATTTCATTTAACATTCACCGCTATGGCAGGGAAGTGAGCACTGGCGATGACCTGAGATTTGAACTTTGCGATATCCGGCTTCAGGAGGTAAAACCAGGAGTCGTTCATGGATGGCAGTGTGAGGAAGAGGAAGTAGTATATTCTACAACCGGTTACTTTGCAGACGGGAGAAAAACAGCAATTGCCAATACCTCAGCCAGAGAGTTTGAAATCGTGAAAGAAGATGACGGCATAGAGGAAGGAGTGGCATACCGCGGGAAGATTGATAAGGTGGAAAACCACCTGGGAAGCTTTGGGGTATTGAATTTCTCGGACTTAAAAACCGAAGGTACATACAGGATCCGGTTTGGAAATACGGTAAGTGAGCGCTTTATCATTGGGAATGACGTTTTGGAAAGTACCTTGTGGAAGCTGACCAATTTCATGTACTGTGAGCGGTGCGGCTATCCGGTTCCTAATTGC
The DNA here is from genome assembly GCF_002797975.1 of [Clostridium] celerecrescens 18A. Taxonomy (NCBI): domain Bacteria; kingdom Bacillati; phylum Bacillota; class Clostridia; order Lachnospirales; family Lachnospiraceae; genus Lacrimispora; species Lacrimispora celerecrescens. The sequence continues at coordinate 504,410 of NZ_PGET01000001.1, forward strand.
CATGGAACCTGCCATCAGGATGTGATTGCAGAACACAACGGGGTGAAATTGGTGTATGCTGGTGGCTGGCACGACGCGGCAGACGTATCCCAGCAGACCATGCAGACGGCAGAGATCTTAGATGCCATGATCGCTTCCGCAGGGAAGGTGAAGGATTCTGATCCAATGCTGTTTGGCAGAATGATGGAAGAAGCTAACTGGGGACTGGATTTTGTGCTTCGTATGCGCTTTGGGGACGGCTACCGTGCATCCCATGCGGCCATACGCAGGTGGACCGACAATTTCATCGGAAATATGGACGATTGTGAAGCAGATGTTCACAACCGGTCCTTTGAAAACTTTGTTTTTGCTGCGGTAGAAGCCGGTGCCGGAGAAGCCTTTAAGGAACTGGACCGGGAGCTGGCATGGAAATGTGTAGATGCAGCGAAAGAAGATTTCCGTTTTGCCGATGAGCGGTTCCGGGAAGTTGGGGTGGAAGGACCTTATCATTTACTGGAACATACGGCAGGCTCCAGCCTTTCCCAATACTATGCGGTTGCTGCATGGGCAGCGGCCAGGATATACAAAATTACCGGAGACAGTTATTTTTATGATAAGGCTGCTGAGTATGCCGATAAGGTGATATCCTGCCAGGAAACCAGGAATGACCTGCCCATGAGGGGATTCTTCTGCAGGGATGAAAGCAAAACCCATATCGTCCATTTCTCTCATCAGGCGAGGGATCAGGTTTTTGCCATGGCTCTGGCAGAGGTATGTGGTGCACTTGCAGAGCATGAAAACAAGACCGTGTGGGAAGAAGGCTTAAAGCTCCATGGGGAGTATTTAGAAGGTCTTCAGAAATATACGGCTCCCTATGGCATGCTGCCGGCCGGAATCCATCACATCAGCGAGGCAGAGGACCAGGAAGCCTTCCATGTGGTGCACCCAAAGGTTGATTATGAAAGAGAACGGGTCAATTATGTGGAACAGCTGAAGCAGGGGATTGATCTGGGAGACGGATACTATATAAGAACCTTCCCGGTGTGGTTTTCTTACCGTGGAAACTCGGCGATCCAGCTGTCCATGGGAAAAGCGGCTTCCATCATAGGAACATATTTCGGCGATAGGGAGTTAATTGAAATTGCCAGAGAGCAGCTTTACTGGACCCTTGGAAAGAACCCCTTCGGCCAGTCTCTGATCTATGGGGAAGGAAATCATTACGGCCAGGAATATACGGCTCTGCTTGGAGAAACCGTTGGAGAAATGCCGGTAGGCGTACAGACCAGAGGAAATGAAGACCTTCCTTATTGGCCGCCTGCCAATATTGCAACCTACAGAGAAGTATGGACAACGCCGCCGGGACGTTTTATGTGGGTCGCAGCTGATTTGATTTAGGTGTAAGATGACTGCTTACGGCTAGTTATTCGATATGGAGATCAGAATCCCGGAAAAGCGGGTAATTGATGAAGCAGTTGATATGGCGGAAAGCTATATAAAAGAAGTGTAAACGGATAATCTTACAGAGGATGTCTCAAAAGTAATTTTAAAACGGATTACAATATTTACATTATCATTGTATGAAGTTGAAATTCGCTTTTGAGGCCTCCTTTTTCTTTGTACATGGACTTAGAATTAAGCCGGGCTCTCCCTTTCTCCCATCTTTGGTTGACGTATGATGAACGGAGAGGAATAGGGAACGGCAGCCGGAATTCCCTGTCTTACTTTCCCTATCTGTTTTTTCTCAGCATATTAACAAGGGAAAGGCTATAAAACACAACCGCAGTACCAAGTAAGATTACAACGCTGGCAGCCGGCGTCACCTCATACTCTCCAAAGCGGAAAGACACTCCCAGGTATTCCTTAAACTCCTCTAAATAGATGACAGGTATTCCGTCAAAGGAGTTCCGCATGGGCACCTCCATCAACACCTGGCGAAACAGCGATGCGCCATGAGAAACAGGGAAAGCTTTTATAATCGTTTGCACTGATGCAGGCAAAGTTCCTATGGGAAGATATATGCCGGTCAGGAACCCAATCAGAGTGCCCAGAATGGTACTTGCTGTACTGAATGCGCTATGGCTCTTGAAAAATGACACAACAAAGCAAACCAAAGAAGTATTGGTTAATGATGTAAGAAGTATTAACAAAAAGACCTTTATGAAGTCCATGGGAGTAAGCCATTCTCCGCCGCTGTTCACAATATAAATTTCCGCAACCACAGCCATAACAAGGGACATGATTACGCCAATTAAAAAAGAGCTTCCAATATAACCTCCAGTTATGCTGCTTCTTTTAATGGGGGAAGAATCAAAATCCTTATTGATCTTCAGGACTTTATCATCGATCATAATACCGAACGCGCCCATTGTGGTAGTCATGGAAGTCACTGTAAGAAGTCCTGACACAAGCCAGCTGTTCATCAAAGCCTGGGCATTCTTTAGTTCCTTCATGGAATCGTTCATCCATACATTTCCTAAAAACAATGCGTAAAGCCCGATTATAATGAAAACGGACATCAGAGAAAAAAACACTGCGAGTCTGTCACGAAAAAACAACTTCAAATTACGTTCTATAAAAACGTTCATTGCCTCAGCTCCTTTCCTGTAATGCCGATAAAGGCTTCATCCATGGTACCCTGCAGGACCTGAAAGCTGTTGATATAGCTTTGGCATTTTTCCACTATGGGAATAGCCGCCATAGTATCCGGCAGCTTTAGAACAAACTCGCCTGCCGAAACGGTGAAATCCAGCTTTAATTCCTCTAAGGCTTGCCGCAGGGCCGTTTCATCCAGGATGGACATTCTTAAGGTGTCGGCGGTATACCGCGTCTTTAATGCGGCAGGCGTACCCTTGGCTGCGATTTCCCCATGATCGATGACAATCACATAATCCGATTCAGCGGCTTCCTCCATGTAATGGGTCGTCAGAAAAACCGTCATACCTGTTTTTATTTGAAGCTGTCTGATTGTATTCCAAATGCTTTTCCGGGTTTGAGGATCAAGGCCGGTAGTAGGTTCGTCAAGAAACAGAATTTGAGGCGTATGGATCAGCGCGCGGGCAATATCTGCCCTGCGCCGCTGACCGCCTGAAAGTTTCCCGTAAGGCCGGTCCGCTAATTCGCTCAATTCTGTTGCCGCCACGGCTTCAGATACGGCATTTTTGATCCTGGCTTTATCCGAAGTGTATAAGCCTGCCCGGATGGTCAGATTTTCTTTTACAGTGAGTAACGTGTCCAGTACGTTGTCCTGAAATACTACGCCGATCATTTCCCGGATAGCCTGACGGTCGTGCCGAAGGTCAAACCCGTTAATCGTGATTTCCCCTTTATCAAAATCCAATAAGGTACATAAGATATCAATGGTAGTGGATTTTCCTGCACCATTAGGACCAAGAAAGGAAAACAGCTTGCCCTGCTCCACATAAAAACTGATATCCTTTACTGCATTTATTTTGCCGTAATTTTTTCTTAGGCTGGCTACCTCAATAATTTTGTTCATAGTTTGATCCCCCATAGGCAAAGCAAGTTGTAAAATGGACGGCAAGCTTTAATCAGCAAGCCGTCCAGGCATTATAATTATAATTTTAATTGATAATGTCGTTTCAGACTTTCATTTATCTGGCCTGCCAGTGATTTCCGGCACCCCCGATTTTCTTCAAAGAACAAAAATAACTTAAAATTAATTACTTATCATAAACCGTTGCTTTAATGCTAAAGGACATTGGGAACTTATCCGTATTATAATCATAATTGAAAAGTCCATCTCCTGTACTGCGCAAGCCCCCAGCATCAAAAAAGTTTTCCTTAAATTCATTGAAATGCTCGATATGCAGTCCCGCAGAAGCAAGGGAATTGATTAAATCTGAAACCGTATACATCCAAAAATATGCCTTAACACCATGCTTTGGCTCAGAGGCATATCCACCGATAGAATCATCAATGTCGGGATCTTTCCCAAAATAAGGATACTTTACTTCCATCACATTGTTGGCAAGCTTTTGTTCATCCATTGCCAGAAAGAACGGATGACTGTCAAAAACGTAGAAAAATCCATCATCCTTGAGTAAATGCCGTATGGTTTCACCCCATTTTTTAAGGTCAGGAAGCCAACCGACTGCCCCCTCGGATACGAATACGACATCATATTTTTCATTATGACAATCCATAAACTTCATGATGTCGGATTCTATAAAATCAATATTGGTAATATTCAGATCTTCTGACAGCTTTTTTGCATAGTGAATATTATCCGGCACCAGGTCAACGCCTGTTGCACTGGCTCCCATTCTGGCAAGCAATATCGTATCTGCGCCGGTATTACATTGTAAATGTATAATCTTTTTGCCGCTCAAATCTCCAAGTTCATTTTGAATATATTTATTGAATTTATGGCTGCCATCTATAAGCGATTTCTTAAATGCAAAATAGTGGTCTTGTGAAACCTGGCTCCATGCGTGTTTGTTAGAATCAATCTCGTTCATATTCCCGCCTCCCTAATCATAATTGTAAATTCATTCATGGATTTTCAAAGCTGTAAATAACCTGTTACCGGACTATTTAGCTAAAAGTCCATAATTCCATATTATACCATTCCTTGTATGACAGAACAAGCTTTGTATGATTATCTAGTATATAAATCATAGCAGGGACCGGTCGAAGAAAAAAAGGTGGAAATGCAGCAGCCATGGGGAGAGTTGGCAGTTAAACGAACAAGAATCAGTTATTAATGTCGATTGTTGTTTCATTCTATTTGGGAGGAAATCAGGAGTCGGACTGGTCACAATTCATGGATGAAAATAAGGAATCCTCGAACAAATGTTTGCAATAAGAAAAAAGGTATGATATAATAGAAAAAATCAGTTACTAAGTAATTCAGGTGCGGGCTAGATACAGTCCGCATTCTATTGTTCTCATATTCAGAATTATAGTTTATTACAGGAGTATATTATGGCAAAACAGTATATCAAGATAAGAGGTGCCAATGAGCACAACTTAAAGAACATTTCCGTGGATATTCCAAGAAATGAGCTGGTTGTCTTAACCGGTCTCAGCGGTTCGGGAAAGTCTTCCCTGGCTTTTGATACCATCTATGCCGAAGGGCAGAGACGATATATGGAGTCTCTTTCCTCCTATGCCCGGCAGTTCTTAGGGCAGATGGAAAAACCGGATGTGGAAAGCATCGAGGGACTTTCACCGGCCATTTCCATTGACCAGAAGTCTACCAACCGCAACCCCCGTTCCACGGTGGGCACAGTTACAGAGATTTATGATTATATGAGGCTTTTGTACGCCAGAATCGGCATTCCTCACTGTCCCAAGTGCGGGCGGGAGATCCGCAAGCAGACCATTGATCAGATGGTGGATCAGATCATGGAGCTGCCGGAGCGGACGAAGATCCAGCTTCTGGCCCCTGTTGTCCGTGGACGGAAGGGGGAGCATGCCAAGGTTTTGGAGCACTCCCGGAGAAGTGGATACGTAAGAGTTCGAATTGACGGAAGTCTATATGAGCTTTCCGAGGAAATCAAGCTGGATAAGAATATCAAACACACCATTGAAGTGGTAGTGGACCGTCTTGCGATTCGGGAAGGTATCGAAAAGCGTCTGACTGACTCCATAGAGACAGTTCTTGATCTGGCAGGCGGACTGATGACTGTGGATGTAGTGGATGGACAACCTATAAATTTCAGCCAGAGCTTTTCCTGTCCGGACTGCGGTATCAGCATTGATGAGGTGGAGCCAAGAAGCTTTTCCTTTAACAATCCTTTCGGTGCCTGCCCGGATTGTTTTGGACTTGGATATAAGATGGAATTTGACGAGGATCTGATGATTCCGGATAAGAGCCTAAGCATTGACCAGGGAGCCATTGTGGTGCTGGGCTGGCAGTCCTGCACGGATAAGGGAAGCTATACCCGGGCTGTTTTGGAGGCCCTTGCAAAAGAATATAAATTCCGGCTGGATACTCCTTTTGAGGATTATCCAAAGGAAATCCATGATGTTCTCATCAATGGAACCAATGGAAAGGAAGTTAAGGTTCATTATAAGGGACAGCGGGGAGAGGGCATTTATGACGTGGCATTTGAAGGCCTTGTACAAAATGTTGCCCGGAGATACCGGGAGACTTACTCCGAGTCTTCTAAGGCGGAGTATGAATCCTTTATGCGTATCACTCCATGTCCTTCCTGCGGCGGCATGAGACTTAAGAAGGAGTCCCTGGCTGTAACAGTAGGGGATAAGAATATTTATGAAGCTACCAATATGTCCATTGTTAAGTTCCGGAATTTTATGGATGAGATGGAGCTGACCCCTATGCAGCACGCCATTGGAGACCTGATTTTAAAGGAAATACGAGCCAGAATTTCGTTCCTCATTGATGTTGGACTTGACTATCTGACCCTGACCCGTGCTACCGGAACCTTATCCGGCGGTGAAGCTCAGAGAATCCGTCTGGCGACCCAGATCGGATCCGGGCTGGTAGGAGTTGCTTACATTCTGGACGAGCCAAGCATCGGACTTCATCAGCGGGATAATGATAAATTATTAAAGACCCTTCTGCACCTTCGGGATCTGGGAAACAGCGTGATCGTTGTGGAGCATGATGAGGATACCATGATGGCTGCAGATTACATTGTGGATATCGGCCCTGGAGCCGGAGAACACGGCGGAAATGTGGTGGCTACGGGGAATGCCAAGCAGATCATGAAGAATAAGGATTCTATTACAGGCGCGTACTTAAGCGGGCGGATTCAAATCCCGATACCCAGGGAGAGAAGACAGCCTACCGGTTATCTGACCGTGAAGGGAGCTGCGGAGAACAATTTAAAAAATATTGACGTGACATTCCCGCTGGGAGTCATGACCTGCGTGACCGGTGTATCCGGTTCCGGAAAGAGTTCTCTGGTCAACGAGATCCTTTATAAATCACTGGCGAAAAAATTAAACCGTGCCAGGATCATTCCGGGAAAACATAAGGCAATCGAGGGAACGGAGCAGCTGGATAAGATCATTGCTATCGACCAGTCCCCTATTGGACGGACGCCAAGGTCCAATCCGGCAACTTATACGGGTGTATTTGATTTGATCCGCGACTTATTTGCTTCCACCTCAGATGCAAAGGCAAAGGGATATTCCAAGGGACGTTTCAGCTTTAATGTAAAAGGCGGACGATGTGAAGCCTGCAGCGGCGATGGAATTATTAAAATCGAGATGCATTTCCTTCCGGATGTCTATGTTCCCTGCGAGGTCTGCAGCGGAAAGCGGTATAACCGAGAAACATTGGATGTAAAATACAAAGGAAAAAATATTTATGACGTCTTAAACATGACGGTAGAGGAAGCACTGAAATTTTTTGAAAATGTTCCTTCTATTGCAAGAAAGATCGCCACGCTTAATGATGTGGGACTTTCCTATATCAGGCTTGGGCAGCCGTCAACGGAGCTTTCCGGAGGTGAAGCCCAGAGAATCAAACTGGCTACAGAACTTAGCAAGCGAGGTACCGGAAAGACTATTTACATTCTGGACGAGCCTACGACCGGCCTTCATTTTGCGGATGTCCATAAGCTGATCGAGATTTTACGTAAGCTTTCGGAAGGCGGCAATACGGTGGTTGTTATTGAACACAATCTGGATGTAATCAAGACTGCGGATTACCTCATTGACATCGGACCGGAGGGCGGCGAAAAAGGCGGTACGATTATTGCCCAGGGTACGCCGGAAGAGGTTGCAGAATGTCCTTCCTCATACACAGGATATTATGTAAAAAGGTATTTGGAATAGGCTGCTGGCCGAATGAGATAAGTCTTATAAGCGCTTCTTTTAGCTTTAAGTTTGTGAATCAAGCAGATGTGCAGGCATGTCTGCTTGATTCATTCGTTTATAATAATGTTAAAAAGATGGAACAATAGAGCAGGGAAGATTTCAAGAAAATGCTTGTCAAGCAAGTGGAAGTAGAATATAATGTAACCCAAAGCTTTATTTGTTAAAGATGAAATTAGGAGGAATACCGTGGAGAGAGAAATGATTATCGTTCTGGATTTCGGTGGACAATACAACCAGTTGATTGCCAGAAGAGTCAGAGAATGCAATGTTTACTGTGAGGTTCATCCCTACACACTGTCACTGGTTAAGATTAAGGAAATGAATCCAAAAGGAATCATTTTTACAGGCGGTCCAAACAGCGTATATAAGGAGGATTCCCCACTCTGTTCAAAGGAAATCTTTGATATGGGAATACCGATCCTGGGAATCTGCTACGGCACCCAGGTTATGGCATATATGCTGGGCGGCGAAGTTGCCACAGCACCTGTCAGTGAATTCGGAAAGACAGAAGTCGACGTGGAGACTGACAGTAAAATTTTAGAAAATATAAGTTCTAAGACGGTCTGCTGGATGAGTCATACAGATTACGTAGAGAAAGCGCCGGAAGGGTTCCATGTTACAGCACATACACCGGTATGCCCGGTTGCTGGTATGGAATGCGAAGAACGCGGTCTTTATGCAGTACAGTTCCATCCTGAGGTGATGCATACCCAGGAAGGCACTAAGATGCTTTCCAATTTTATTTATAATGTCTGCAAGTGTTCCGGTGACTGGAAGATGGATTCTTTTGTGGAGGCTTCCATTGAGACCATCAGAGAAAAGGTTGGAGACGGCAAGGTACTTTGCGCCTTATCCGGCGGAGTAGACTCTTCCGTAGCTGCAGTTATGCTGGCCAAAGCTGTAGGAAAACAGCTTACCTGCGTATTTGTTGACCACGGTCTTCTTCGTAAGAACGAGGGTGATGAGGTTGAGGCCGTATTTGGACCTGATGGACCTTACGACTTGAATTTTATCCGAGTTAACGCACAGGAACGCTTCTATGGCAAGCTGGCAGGAGTGGAAGATCCTGAGACAAAGCGCAAGATCATTGGCGAGGAATTTATCCGCGTATTTGAAGAAGAAGCTAAGAAGATCGGAACAGTGGATTTCTTTGTGCAGGGAACCATTTATCCTGACGTGATCGAGTCCGGTCTTGGAAAGTCTGCTGTGATCAAATCCCATCACAATGTGGGAGGACTTCCTGAGCATGTGGATTTTAAAGAGATCATTGAACCTTTGAGACTTCTGTTTAAGGATGAAGTGAGAAGAGCAGGTCTGGAGCTTGGGATTCCGGAATACCTGGTTTACCGTCAGCCATTCCCAGGTCCAGGACTCGGTGTCCGTATCATTGGTGCAATTACTCCTGAGAAGGTAAGAATCGTACAGGAGGCTGATGCGATCTATAGAGAAGAGATTGCTAAGGCTGGTGTTGATAAGGGACTGGGACAGTACTTTGCAGCACTTACCAATATGCGTTCTGTTGGCTGCATGGGAGATGAAAGAACCTATGATTATGCCATTGCATTAAGAGCGGTGCTTACCTCTGACTTTATGACGGCTGAATCTGCGGAACTGCCTTGGGAGGTTTTGGGAACAGTGACCAGACGGATCGTGAATGAAGTGAAGGGCGTGAACCGGGTGCTTTATGATTGCACGGGGAAACCGCCGGCTACAATTGAGTTTGAATAATAAACAGTTTCGGGAACCCCTAGTGTTTATGCGGGTTCCCGGACTTTTTTTGTGGCAAGCGGTACCCAAATGGTACCCGAAATGCCAGATAGATGAATTTTTATAAGTATTGGATAGACATGCCGGAGTTATATAGAAATTTTACATCATGAAAGTGGTTCTAACCAGTAAAGATTGCTTCAACAGAAAACGCAGCAAAACAATGATTATGGGGATTTTGTTCGGGTTCTGCTGTCTGAACGCTTTTGAACCCCAAGTCCATTTTGAACTTAGCAAATTGATTGTAATAGTTTAATTAATAAAGCGGGCCCGGAATACCGAGGCCCGCTCTTATCATTAACATCTTTTTGTCTTTCCCCAGTTGTCCTTTAAGTCTTACCAGTAGGCTTCTTTTATTTCTTATATTCACCATTCACGTTCATGTTCGCATTCACATTCACGTTCATTTTCGTATTCATATTCATATTCACGTTCATGCTCACATTCACATTCATGTTCGCGTTCGCATTCACATTCACATTTTGGTTTGCATTCTTGTTTGCATTCGCATTCACATTTTGGCTTGCATTCCCATTTTACTTTGCATTCGCATTTTGATTCGCATTCGCATTTTGGTTTGCATTTACATTTATGCTCACATTCACGTTTTGGTTTGCATTCGCATTCACGTTTTGGTTTGCATTCGCATTCGCGTTTTGGTTTGCATTCGCATTCGCGCTCGCGCTCGCATTCACATTTTGGTTCACAATTCTTACAAATTATTCTACATTTCATAGCTTCGTTTTTCATATACTATGACTCCTTTCATGCTGTTACATTAATAGTATATGGGACAAGCAGGCAAGGTGTGAATTTTGAGAATGGCTTACTTTTATCTCCTGAAGGCAGTCAAATAATGATACGATACTATGAATCGGCGAACCAGTTACCGGTACCCCGCCCATTTATTATTTGCCATAAAGGTATTACCGCGTTTCCATCCAAAACGTCTATTAAAGCAGCACATAAATTGTGTATTGTCCACAGAAATTCGTACTATAATGTATGAACTAAATAGACAAAGTGTGTTAATAGCGGTTTGCCCATGATAATTCAACCAGCCCTGGATAATTTGAGCCCGGGGTGTAGAATTATCCTTAAAAGCCGAGGGGATAAGCCGTGAACCAGTTCGGCTTCAATTGTGTGTACCTTCCGGCGCAGTGTTACAAAATGAGAGCCTTTGTTTGGAGACTTATCCAGGAGCATCGATGATTTTGCGGGAGGGGGATGTGGTTCTTCATCATGAGGGACAGCGAATTAAGATTGGACCAGGATTTGGCCTGCATGCGTTTAAAGGACATTATAGTGGTGAGAAGGTGAATTCCCAGGGGTATACCATTTACTTGAATGAATATGTATCCTTTGTACGTAAGGTGAGGTTGGTGCTGCAGGGAGAATAAGGGGACATTATAGAGCGATTAATGAGTTGTAACGCTGCAGCCAGATTTTTATGCGTGCTGCAGCGCTTTTTGAATGGATGTGATTCCTGTGTTTCTTTATTCTGCTATGATTAAGCGATCTGTTTATTATTTGGGAGTTTAATTGTGAAAATAATATTGCAATGCTTTCATAATATAATCGGAAGCACCGGCTCCATATTTTTTATCAGTGATTTCTCTGACAGTATCATGGGAATAGCTTTCTATTACCATATCCCAGATGCCATCACCCATATCTATCCCTAAATTGTTTTCGCTGGAAAGTTCCACTATTTCGTGAACTGTATCCTGAATTTCTCTGGAAGCAGCATCTTTTGTTAAATCAGAAGTTAAATTCACGTATAAATCATTGCTTTTCTGCAAAATTTCATCTTTATTTTTGGCGAGTTCTTTTGATTGTTCCATTAAATCCGAAAAATGTTCCAGATTGTATTTCATGGCTTCTGTGTATTTTTCAATACTTCCAAATTGTTTAATGGCAAGTTTCGCTACGTTGGATTCATCATCTTTTATTTTTTGTATAAGCTGATCGAAGTTTTCAATGCTGCCCCAATGTTTTATAACATCGTCTGCTTTTTGATTTTTGAATTGCTCCAATGCCTCGATATATTCACTTAGGTCAAATTCTTTAAAGCTCATGCACGGTTCTCCTTTTTCTAATCGTTCCAGAAGCTCAATAAGTTTATTGATCCGATCACGTTTTAAACAAAGTAACTTCTTTTGTTTCCTAAATGCTTCAATTTTATCAAATTCTGGTTTTTGCAGTATTTCATTAATTTCTTTCAGTTTAAAATCCAGTTCTTTAAAAAATAATATTTGCTGAAGCTTTTGCAAGACTTCATCGCTGTACAGGCGATAACCGGATGGTGTTAATTCACTTGGTTTTAAAAGACCAATTTCATCATAGTATTGCAGCGTGCGTGTGCTGATACCTGTTAATTCAGCAACCTGGCTTATAGTTTTCATGTTTATCAGCCCCTTTATCTTGTATAATTGGAGAACAATACAGATATTTGCCGGCAAAAATTCTGTTTCGTTCCATGACTAGATGGTACACTATTACGTTACGTGGTAGTCAAGGCTTTTCTGTATATTTTATTGCATTATTATTTTCGGGATATAGTTTAACTTCATCAATAAAGATTCTTTTAGTAATTTCAGTTAAATCATCACATTTATATTGTAAAAACGGTCATTGGTATAGTAAAGTAGAATTTGCAACCGACAGTTGACAAATGATACAGCGCACTTGGTGGTTGTCAACCGCTAAAAACACTATAATGCAGACAGTCACATATCATCAGGTGAACGCAGATATTTATTACAGGACATTTGGAGATGGAATGACATAAATAAATTTTGAAAGGATGGTGCATTGTGATATTAGCAGAAAAAATTATTGCATTGCGTAAGAAGGCCGGATGGTCGCAGGAGGAGCTGGCTTACCAGATGGGCGTATCGAGGCAGTCAGTTTCTAAGTGGGAGTCCGGAACTTCGATTCCTGATTTAGAACGAATTTTAAAACTTAGTCAGGCATTTGATGTCAGTACGGATTATTTATTAAAGGAAGAGATGGAGGCAGATCCGGTATCTATTGCCATGGAAACTGATCGCGATGAGGTCCAGAAGACAGTTACCCTTGAAATAGCCAATCATTTTATGGATATCAAGATCCGCGGGGCGAAAAAGGCGGCCTTTAGTATTGCGGCTTATGTTCTGTCTCCGGTTATGCTGATTTTTCTGGGAGGATTATCAGAATTAAAAGATGCAAATATCAGTGAAAATATGGCAGGAGGATTGGGAGTGGCCATATTGCTGATGATTGTCGGAATTGTCACAGTATTTTTAGTAATGAATGGAATGAAAATGGAATCCTACCAATATTTGGAGAAAGAAATCTTTCGCCTGGAATATGGAGTAGAGGGGATCGTACGAAAAAGGATGGCAGAATATGAAGGAACCTATAGAATCTTTAATGTGGCAGGTATTTTTCTATGTATTATCTGCGCTTTGCCATTGATGACAGCGGTTGCGTTAAGCAGCTCTGACTTTGTCTATGTTATGTGCGTAGTCTTCCTGTTGATCATAGTAGCCTGTGCTGTATTTTTATTCGTAATAGCAGGAGAGAAAAAAGGCTGTTTCCAGATGCTGCTGCAAGAGGGGGATTATACAGTAGAGAAAAAACTGGAAAAGAAGCGGACAGAATACCTGCATGTGATCTATTGGAGTACCATTACCGCAGTATATCTCGGTATCAGCTTTTATACGGGAAATTGGAGCCGGACATGGATTATCTGGCCTTGCGCAGGAGTTATGTATGCGGCGGTGCAGGCGTCAGCTGCAGCACTGAAAGGTAAGAAAATGCCGCATTAAGCGAGTGATATTTGTTTTACGAAAATCAGCAGCCGACATCTTGCGTGTTAAATATCAAAAACAACAATTATAAACCCAGACCCTTCTTCTTCCAAAGATAGGGTCTGGGTTTTTATAATCATTATTATCGTGAGAAAAGCGTGATATAGTTACGCATTATGGCATACCGTCCTTCAGGGGTCAGTTTCACCAGGCCACCGGATAGCTGAACGCAGTCCTCCCGTTCCAGGGATTTAATGATTTTCGAAGTAAATTCTCCAGTCCAGTGTAAATGCGTCTTTATGGTATCAATACCTGCTTCCGCGTTTTCTTCCGTACTGTTTTCGTGATTGGAAAGGTGAAATAACAGCGTCGCTTTAGCAAATTCCAGTTTCTGATTCCTTCGCCTGAGAAGTGAACGGACCAGTCCCCTGTGAGGCGCAAAAACAAACACAAGGAAGAAGACTAAACCGGTAACCACAGCCATGGTTCCTGCTATGGACACATCCAGCATGGCCGCCGCCTGATACCCCAGGATTCCATTAACTGCTCCAATGATCCCGCTTAAAATCAGCATTCGTTTGAGATCGTCTGTCAGCAGATAAGCCGTCACCGGGGGGCCGATCATAAAGGCTACCACCAGCACAGATCCTACCGCCTGAAATGCTCCGACTGTGGTAAGAGATACCAGCGTCATCAGTCCATAATGCACCAGGGCAGGGGAAAAGCCAAGTACGGCGGCCAGCATAGGATCAAAGGTTGCTATCTTTAGTTCTTTGAAGAAAATGATAATTACAGCCAGATTGATCAGCAGCAGAATCCCTGTTGTGTAAATCGCCTTTGCACCCATATCCACGCCGCCTATGATCATGCGGTCAAAAGGAGCAAAAGCCAGCTCTCCCAATAGTACCGAATCAGTATCCAGGTGAACCGAGCCGGCATAACGGGTAATCAGGATAATGGCTATGGAAAAGAGCAAGGGAAACACCACGCCGATGGCAGCGTCTTCCGCCAGCAGCCGTGTCCGGCTTAGAAGCTCCGTGAGCCAAACGGTCACAACCCCCATCAGTGCGGCTCCCACAATCAGCAAAGGTGTAGAAAGATCGTGGGTGCTGAAAAAAGCGAGTACAATTCCTAATAGAATCGTATGGGTAATGGAATCCGACATCATTGACATTTTCCGAAGTACCAGAAACGTTCCGGGGAGAGCGCAGGCCACAGCAACAATAACGGCTATGATTTGAATTTCAAATTGTGGTGCCATCCGGCACACCTCCTTCCAGCTTATATAAAACCCTGTTTTTTCTGCGTTGATATACCCTGTGCAGAACACCGCGTCCCGGGGCAAACAAAACACTGATGATCACGATGGCACTAACAAAAACCACAATAGCCGGGCCAGTCGGCAGCTTTGGTACGAGAGAGCTTGCAGCCGTTCCTGCAATACCGGACGCCGCTCCGAAAAGCGCTGAAAGGGTTACCATGACCCACAGCTTATTGGTCCACTGGCGTGCGGCAACTGCAGGGGTAATCAGCATGGCGCTCATGAGAATAACACCCACCGTCTGCAAACCGATAATGATTGCCAGTACAATCATAAATGACAGCAGAAGATTCAGTTTCTTTGTGGAAAAGCCAAGGCTCTGGGCAAAGTCGCTGTCAAAAGTGAAAAGCTTAAATTCTTTCCAGAACAGCAGCACCAGTGTCAATAATATAAGGCCGCAAATTACCATCAGAATGATATCCCGCTGTAAAAGCGTGGACGCCTGGCCGAAGATAAATCGTTTCAGCCCGGCCTGATTGGAGTTTGGAATCTTCTGTACGTAAGTGAGCAGCACCAGGCCCAATCCAAAGAATACGGACATCACCAGAGCCAGCGCGCTGTCAAATTTTACGCGGGTATGCCTTACAATACTGACAATTAACAGTGTTGCCAGCAAACCGGAAAAAAGGGCACCCATCAGCAGAACCTCTGTATTTTTACTGCCAGAAAGAACAAAGGCCATCACCACACCGGGGAGGGCGGAATGAGATACCCCGTCACCCAGCAGGCTTTGCCTGCGAAGCACTGCAAAGCTGCCGAGTACCCCGCTGATCAGTCCTAAGAGGGCGGAACCCAGAGCCACAGTCTGGAATGTATAGTCGGAAAGTAACGAAATAATACTGCTTAACATCACATCACACCCCTTAGAAGCGTACCGGAGCTTTGGTAGGTCTTTTTTAAATTGTCTTCATGGAATACTTCCTCCACAGGTCCGCAGGCAACCACCCGCAAATTAATCAGGGTAACCCAGTCGAAGTAATCAGGTACCGTCTGCAGATCGTGATGGACGACCACCACGGTTTTATTCTGCTCCTTCAGTTCTTTTAACAGTGCTACGATCGCCCGTTCCGTCTGAGCGTCTACCCCCTTGAAGGGTTCATCCATAAAGTAGACCTCTGCTTCCTGTGCCAGGGCGCGGGCCAGGAAAACCCGCTGCTGCTGGCCGCCGGAGAGCTGACTGATCTGTCGGGAAGCATACTCCTGCATGCCTACCTTTGCCAGCATTTGTTTTGCCAGCTCCACATCCGGTTTACCGGGACGACGGATCCAGCCTAACTTGCCGTAACAGCCCATCAGCACTACATCCTGCACCGTGGCCGGGAAATCCCAGTCCACACTGCCGCTTTGAGGTACATAGCCGATGCGGTTCTTTAAGGTACGTATATCATCATTTCCGCCAAGAAACCGGACGGCTCCGGTGACTGGCTTTAAGAGTCCGAGCATAGCTTTGATTAAGGTCGTTTTACCGGCTCCGTTTGGACCGACCACCGCCATCAGTTTTCCCTTTGGGATTTTTAAGTCAATATCCCAAAGGACAGGTTTGGCGTCATAGGCTACGGTTAAATCCTCTACCTCCACTGCATAGTCTTGTTGTCTTTCCATATGATTCCCTCCTTTCACTTTAAGGCATCTACAATCGTGTTAATATTAGCTTTTACGGTCAGGATATAAGTGTTGGCTCCTGACTGGGCATCGCCCAGGGAGTCGGAATAAAGCTCCCCTCCGATGGAAACATCAAAGCCCTTCGCTTTTACCGCAGCCTGCAGCGCTTCAATAGTTTTCGGCGGCACGGAAGATTCTACAAAAATTGCCTTTATCTGCCGTTCCACAATGAAATTGGCCAGATCACTTACATCGGCGGTACCTGCTTCCGCATCGGTGCTGATGCCCTGCAGACCCCGCACCTCAAAGTCATAGGCTTTGCCAAAGTATTGAAACGCATCGTGAGCGGTCACCAGAACGCGCTGTTTTTCCGGCAGCTCATCAGCCCGGCCGCGAATGTACGTATCCGTCTCATCAAGCTCTTTTAAGTAAGCGTCCAGATTTGCATCATAGTCCGCCTTTCCAGTGGGATCGGCGTCTGTTAATCCTTTTGCAACGGTTTTAGCCGCATCCTTCCATAGGGAAACATCGAACCAGATATGAGGATCGTGGATGGAGTTGTCATCCTCCCATGCCAGAAGCCTGGATTCGTCTAAGCCCTTTTCAATACAGATGACTGCCGATCCCTGGTTTGACAGGCTTTCAAATATTTCCCCCATTTTTCCTTCTAGATGCAGGCCGTTATACACTACCACATCCGCTTTCTGCATCAGGGAGACATCTCCGGCACTGGCCTGATACAGATGCGGGTCAATTCCTGGCCCCATCAGACCGTTAACCGTAACCCGTTCTCCGCCGATGGATGAAACCAGATCAGCCAGCATGGTGGTGGTAGCAACTATATTTAATTTATCTTTTGATGAGTCTGCGTTTGCTGCCGGAGCAGAACAGCCCGTAAGCAATAAGGTGAAACTCAGGATCGTACTAAGAATGCCCTTCATTTTTTGATTCATGAGAAACCTCCTAAAAATATATTTGATGTTATACCCCCTATGTCTCGTCAACATAGATTTGACAGGCGGCCTTATAACTGATTTGGACACGTCTTCCTTCCAGGTCGAGGGTCAGCGGCCCTTCGTATGCAGCAGCTTCTATAATGCGGACAGAGCATCCAATGGTGATTCCGCTTTCCTGCAGATAGTCTAACAGTTCCTTTTCTTCCTTTACACGCCGGATATGGGAAGCCGCACCCATAGGAAGCAGGTTCAAGGTCAGCAGCGGAGCGTGATCGATTTGACCGTCAGGATGGGGAATTGCGCTGCCGTGGGGGCAATAGGCCGGGTAATTCAGAAATTTATCCAGACGGGCGGTCAGCCGTGACGGGGTGATATGCTCAAGCAGTTCCGCGTCTTCATGCGCCTCACTCCACGAGTAGCCAAGATGGCGCATCAGGAAGACCTCCCAGAGCCGGTGACCCCGCACCAGCGAAATTGCAACCTGAATTCCCTCAGGCGTCAGGCATGAACCTTTGTAAGGCTCATAATGGATTAACCCCTCCCGCTTCAGCTTACCAAGCATCTCCGTCACAGAAGCGGGGGCGATCTGCAAAGTTTCAGCAATCTGCTTATTGCTTACCAGCTCTTCCATACCGCCGAGCTTATAAATAGCTTTTAAATAATCTTCTTTGTTTGGTGTCATTTTATCTTCCTCCGTTTTAGATATATAAGCCCCGCCATCTGCGTGGGTAATGTAATTGTTTTAAGAGTAAAAGGTCTTTTATACCGCTAGTATTTTCACAATTCCCCCAATCAGCAGGATAAGGGCGGTTACTATTAAAGTAGGTATTTTGCTGCGGAAGAGCTGTTTAGTATAAGTATCCATAAATTTCCTCCTGTTGTGTTATCGTGTTTTTAATTTTAGGCACGCCTAAACTTTATTATATTATATGCCTAAACATCTGGAAATGCAAGTGGTTTACACATAAAATCAAGCATTTCATGATTCAGGTCTGTTAGGGGAGGGAAATAACGTTTCCCTTGGCTAATTTATGAGACCTAAGCAGAAAGTGTTACGAATACACTATATAAAGTTAAAAAAACAGAGGATGAATTAATGAGCCAACTTCCGCCTCAGGAGTTCCGTACCGTCCGGGGTTATGAACTGAAAAAACAAAACGAGAGCAGACTCACACCTGCTCTTGAGGATTATCTTGAAATGACGTACCGATTATGCATGGAAGAAAGCTGCACTCGCATTAACAGACTTTCTGGTCTGCTCCACGTCCGCCCATCGTCTGCGTCAAAGATGGTAGCCAAGCTTGTCCAGCTTGGTTATCTGAGATACGATAGCCTTGAAAATATCCTGCTGACTGATGAGGGAAAGTTAACCGGCAATTATCTGCTGGAACGTCATAATGTTTTGGAACGTTTTTTTACCATGCTTAAAAGTCCGCGCCCTTTGGAAGAAGCAGAATTGGTTGAACACATGCTGGGGGATTTGACTATATTGGAGATAAAGGTGCTGATGGAGTTTTTTATCCAAAACCCGGATATAGGAAAACAGTTTGAGAATTTTAGGAATATGGTTAACTGTACTAAAGAATAAATGTTCTGAAGGATTGCAGCAACGCTTGTTAGTTCCTATTATTGCCTATGGTAATCGGAATATCATAACGCTGTTCTTACATAAATTAAGCAGGCTTTCTGCCTGCCCGGAAGGCAGAAAAACCACATGCCCTTTCGAATTCCGGGCATGTGGTTGGGTTGTAAGGTACTCTGATTGACAAATAATGGAGACCACCTCATACAACCGGCACGTTTTCATTACCGTTTGCCGGCCGCATGGGCTTTCGTGTGGCTGTTACTCTTTGCGAGCAGCCTTTTATAAGTTGCATCCACGCCGATTGCCCCAACTGGAGCAGTGATCAAGATCGCTAAAACAGCAACCGTCAAAATCGTATTGCCGGCCGCTACACCTGCCGCCAAAGGAAGCCCCCCGATAGCGGCCTGTACAGTTGCTTTCGGTAAATAGGCAATGGCACAAAACAGGCGCTCTTTTGCACTTATTGGGGTTTTGGCAAGGCAGAAAAACACGCCGCATATTCGGATCAGCAGGGCAATAAAGATAAGGGCGACAGCCGCAAATCCGGCCGTTGCTGCATAGCTGATATCCACTGTTGCGCCAACCAATATAAACAGCATCAATTCCGCAGCCACCCAGATTTTTGAGAATTTGCCTGACAGGCGCTTGGCTAAAATATCATACTTTTTCAGGATGGTACCGCCTAAAGCCATGACAGCAAGCAAGCCCGACATGGGCACATACGCTTTAATGGCTGTTTCAAGAGAAACCAATAGGAACGCAGTGCTTAATATAATCAAAATCTTGACGGTATCCCGCATGTGGATGTTTTGAAACAGCTTCACCAAAACAAGACCCAGTAAAATACCGACCAGCAAGCCTGTCATAATGGAGACAGGTATTTTTATAAGGCTTATGGCATTAAAGCTGCTTCCCTCGTACATACCCATAAATGATGTAAAAAGGACTATGACATAAATGTCGTCAACAGATGCTCCGGCCATGATAAGCTGCGGAATGCTCTTTTCCCTGCCATAGCCATGTTCCATCAGCTTTAACATTTTAGGTACGATAACTGCCGGGGAGACCGCACCGAGCACCGTTCCCATAATAGCTGCTTCCAAATGAGAAATGGGGAAGAACATAGGTGCAAAAATAGTAGTGGCGGCTATTTCAAAACTTGCCGGAATGAAGCACATAAGGATTGCCGGACGGCCGACCTTCTTTAAATCCTTAATATCCAGCGCGAGCCCTGCCCTTGTAAGGATCACGATCAGGGCAATTTGTCTCAAATCTGCAGAAACATTCAACAGTTCCGGCGCGATTAAATTCAGCGCATACGGCCCCAAGACAATGCCGGTGAGAAGCATGCCTAAAAGGCCGGGGAGTTTTAGTTTCTGCATGGTTCCGCTTAATATCATGCCGCAAAGAACCATCATTGCAAGACTGAAAAGCATATATATCCTCCTTTGTGCAGAAATGCAAAAAAGCTGACACTTCTGCAATGAAATTATTGCAGAAGTCATCAGCTTAATAAGCGGTTCGGCTATAATCAGCACGGGGAGAACTTCATTCCCTTGAGCTATTATAACGGAAACGGGTGAAAATTTCAAGGTATAAATCATAATTCTTAAAATCCGTAAAATCCTCTTCCCCATATCTTATTAGAATACAAAGTATCGCATCAGATAATCTTATCAAGATCCAAATCACTAATCCCTGTTTAAAAACTGTTCATTATACATCTTCTGCGCATGATCCAATGCTACTTTTGGGGATTGAACATTGCTGTAAGCATTTTTCACCGCCATACCGATAATACTCAAAAAACGGCGCTCATCGAATGGAAAACCGGACAACTCAGGCACCCGCCGTCCTCTGGCCATTACAAAACAGTCCTTTGCAAAATTTAACCACGGATAAGAATTGACAATTTCATAATTTTCATAAGATTTCTTACAGGGAGATACGCTCCCCAGCAATGTTTCGGCGGAAGCGATTGTTTCACTGCATATCCAGCGGATAAAGGACAATGCCTCATTGGACCGGCGGCTGTATTTTGAAACGCCGAGAGTTCCGCCGCCAATGACTGGGTTGCCGCCAGGAACCAGAGCATAGCCGATGTTTCCCACAACCTTAGAAGTTGAACTGAGCAGATCAGAGGCATAGTTGCTGTACAGCAGGGTCATTGCAATGTTTCCGCCGGCAAAAGAGGTGGCGGTATTGGTCCACCAGGAATTATACTTTGGACTGGAATAATTGCGGATCTCCACAAGCTGTTCCAATGCCCGGACTGCAGCCGGGGAATTCAGGGCCACATTGTAGTGTTCGTCATACAGATTGTCCTGATAACTGAAAAAGCGGGCTAAAAATTCAGAGCCTGCAACTCCGGTGGAACCAAGGGTGAGAGTGGCCCCATAATCCACAGGGGATGCCGGGTTTAAGGATTTTGTAAAAAACGCGGCAATCCGGTTGAACTTATCAAAAGTGTCCGGCGGAAGCAGTTCTTCCCGGTATTTTTCAAAGTACGTGCGGCGGTAAATAGGGTCATTGAACAAATCTTTTCTGTAAAACAGAAGCTGCATACTTGGGGAGGTGGGCAATGCATAAACATGTCCGTTGATCATTGAAAACGGTTCAATGGTGCCGTCTATAAATTCATTGAGACATTGGGCGACCGAAGGATCAATTCCATCAAGTGGCTGTAAAATTTTTTCTGCAAACCAGGATAACCAGGTCACATCCAAACGCAGGATATCGAATACGGAGTCCTTTGACATGTTTGTAAAAGCTTCATAGATTTCATCGTAGGAATAAATGGTAATATTGACCGGTATCCCTGTTTTTTGTGTATATAGGCGGGAAAGGCTGCGAAGGGTGTAAGCGCTGGGGGTGTCAAGGGTCAGGATGTTTAAAGGCGATTTGTTATCGCTGTAGATGATGTTTGAAAACCAATCACGGAAACCTGAATTTTCAAGAATTCTTTTCTCCGGATATTTACCTGAAAGATCATTTTCAATAAGGGTTTCTGCAGCGATTTTTCCCAACTGGCGGTAATTCAGTTCGTATTTATCAAAGTCCTTTTCAGGTAAGGTAAATACAGGAGAAACGGTGTGTATATTTAAGCTGAGCTCCGGATAAAAGGTATTATGTATATCTTTTACAGATTCAGCAAAACCGTAATTGGATATAAAAATGGCCTGGGGCGTGGAATCGTGGAAGATCTGCATAACGTTCTGCAGTTTCCTGTATGAGTCCGTTTGTATGTGGGACACGGAACAGGAGGAGTTCTTCATCGTGTCCATAAAGCCGTCATAAAATGCGAGCTCATTGGACAGACGAAGACTGCCGGTCAAAATACAGATATTTGTATATATCTTTTCCAAAGCCTTCTTTGCTAATTCTTTTCCGGCCTGTCCATAATTGAATCCAATATATTTACAGGATATATCAGGATCCCGCTCAATGAAAATGATATTTTCCCGGATCTTTTTCTTTCCATCCAGGTAAGGAATATAGTCTGACTGGGAGGTAAAGGAAGTAAATGATGCAATTCCGGCAGGCATAAGGGAACGAATGTCCTGTAAGGCATTGATCTCAGCATCCGGCTGATCGTCATTGGTGAGATACTGGCATACGGAATAATTATGATTTTCGGCATACGCCTTAAAACTCATAAAAAAATCAAGGTATTGTTTGGAACGCAGGTTTGGGAGAATAACGGCCAATAAATCGGAGCGTCCCTTGCGCAGTAATTTGGCTCTTTCATTGGGGATATATCCAAGTGAGGCAGCGGCATCCATTACCTGTTTTATTTTCTCGCTGCTGACGTTGCCTTTTTCGTTTAGAACATTTGAAACAGTTCCCTGGGCAACACCGGCGGCCCTGGCAATATCTTTAATAGTAACCATAAAATACCTCCATAATTTACCAAAAACAAATGATTATCTATAGTATAACATATATAACATAAAATAAAACCTCTTTTTAAATGTGAAAAACAAACATTAAAACGTATTAATATTTGAAAATATTGTATGAAGTACATAAAAATAATATTGACACGTTTCAATCACTGTGATAAACTACCCATGTAAACATCAATTGTTGAATTTAAGGAGGGGTTGTTTTGAAAAAAATGAGACATTTATCTGCGATCACATTGGCAATGGTCATGGCTGCAGCAGGAGTATTAACTGGCTGCGGCGGCAATTCAACAGGTGCAACAAAGGCAGAGCAAACGGAAACAAAAGCCGAGTCAGCCTCGGCGGATACAGATTCTGCAAAGGCAGAGACTCAGGGAAATACGGGGGATGCATTGCGCCTGACTTTCTACTATCCGGTCAACGTAGGCGGATCAGCAGCACAGCTTATTGAGAAAATCTGCACGGATTTTAACCTGGAGAATCCAGATATTGTTGTTGAACCGGTTTATACAGGAAACTATGACGACACCGTTACAAAAATCCAGACGGCCGTACAGGGAGGAACTCCGCCGGATGTGTTTGTAAGCCTGGCGACCCAGAGATTTACCATGTCATCTACAGGTATGGCTATGCCGCTGGATGATTTTATTGCAGCTGACGGAGAAGAAGGAAAATCATTCATCGCAGACTTTCTTCCCGGATTTATGGAAGACTCCTATGTAGATGGAAAGATTTATTCCATTCCCTTCCAGAGAAGTACGGAGATCCTCTATTATAACAAAGACTTGTTTAAGGAAGCCGGACTTGATCCGGAGAAGCCGCCCAGAACCTGGGAGGAGCTGGCGGATTATGCGGTGAAGCTGACAAACGGCGACCATTATGGCGTTGGCATCGCTTTGAATTCCGGCTCTGCCCAGTGGACGTTTACAGGATTTGCATTACAGAACAGCAAAGACGGTAAAAACCTCATGAGTGAGGATGGAAAGACCGTTTACTTTAATACCCCTGAGAATGTAGAGGCCCTTCAGTTCTGGCTGGATCTCCAGAATAAATACAAATGCATGGCAGAAGGAATCGTACAATGGACCGACCTGCCCACACAGTTCCTGGCCGGAGAAGTGGCTATGATCTATCATACCACCGGAAATATGGCCAATATCAACAGCAACGCCAAGTTTGAGTTCGGTACGGCATTCCTGCCGGGACATGCACGGGATGCGGCGCCCACAGGCGGCGGAAACTTCTATATCTCAAACGGTATTGCAAAGGAGCGTGCGGATGCAGCTTGGAAATTCATTAAATTTGCTACTTCTACGGAAAGAGCTGCCCAGTGGAGCCTGGATACGGGTTATGTAGCAACCAGACAGTCTTGCTATGATACGGATCTGATGAAAGATTATTACGCAAAGGTTCCTCAGGCTTCCATCGCTTATGAGCAGCTTCCCTATGCAAAACCGGAGCTGACGACTTATAATGCGGCTGAAATATGGAGAATTTTAAACGATAACATCCAGGCGGCGGTAGTGGGAGATATGACATCACAGGAAGCTCTCGATCAGGCCCAGGAGGAAGCAGAGGAAGTTTTAGCAGATTTTCAATAGTATAGGAAACCGAAAGGGGATTGCAGCTTGCAAACCCCTTTCTTTAAAGAAGGGTGACGGATCGATGAATGGTGATTTAAAAAAGAGGAAAGAACGTAGGCATAATTTCACAGCGTGGATGCTTGTTGCCCCGGCACTGGCGTTCATGCTGGTTTTTACAGCGTACCCTGTATTAAAGAGCTTGTATTTAAGCGTCATGAAATACAAAATGGGAATGGGGGCGCCGGAGCTTATTGGGCTGGAAAACTATGCAAAGCTGTTTTCATCAAAGCTGTTTTGGAAGGTAATGGGAAATACAGTCTTTTTTGCGCTGATTACCGTACTGCCCAGCATGGCTGTGGGATTGGGCCTTGCCGTTCTGGTAAATAGAAGAAGCCGGACCATCGGTTTTGTAAGAACGGCTTTTTTCTATCCGGTTGTAATGCCAATGATAGCCATAGCCAGTGTCTGGATGTTCATCTATATGGCGAAAAACGGATTGTTTGACCAGATGCTCATAAGCATGGGCTTTCGTCCGTTGAACGTCCTGTCAAAGAAGAGTACGGTGCTGCCTGCCATGGCGTTCATGTACGTATGGAAGGAGGCAGGATATTTGATGGTATTTTTCCTGTCGGGGATCCAGAGCATATCAACAGAGGTCATGGAGGCTGCAAAGATCGACGGGGCCGGAAGCTTAAAAATCTTTAGAAAGATTACCCTGCCATTGCTGGCCCCAACATTCCTTTTTGTATCAACCATTGCCTTTACGAATAGTTTTAAGCTTGTGGATCACGTTGTGATCATGACAGAGGGGGCTCCTAACAATGCCAGCACCCTCCTTCTTTACTACATTTACCAGCAGGGCTTTACGAATTTTAATTATGGAATGTCTTCTGCACTGACCGTTATCATGCTTGTCTTGCTGTTAATTGTGTCACTGCCGAGATTTATAAGCCAGGACAAGAAGATCCATTATAATTAGAGGGGAGAAGGTTATGAAAAACATGAAAAAACTATTAATATCCATTTGTTCCGTACTGCTGGCAACCGCATGGCTGGCTCCCCTGTTTTGGCTTGTGTGCACCGCTTTAACGGAGCCAACGTTTAAGATGACGTTCTTTCCCAATTCCAGGTTTACTCTGGGCAATATCATGTATGTGTGGAATGCCATACCCTTTGGAAGATATTACTTAAATACCCTTTTCCTTGTTGCTGTAACATTTGGCATTCAGTTCGTTACATCTACCCTGGCTGGATATGCCCTTGGTGTTATGGAGTTTAAGGGACAGTATCTGGTGATGGCAGTTATATTTATGCAGATCATTATACCCAATGATGTACTTATAACGCCTAACTTTATGACCTTATCGGAGATGGGGCTAACAGATACAAAGCTGGGCATCATGCTGCCGTTTTATGGAAGCGCCCTGGCAATCTTCCTGTTAAGGCAGCACTTTAAGACCATACCAAGGGCCTTAGCGGAAGCGGCAAGAATTGACGGCGCAAATATATGGCAGACCATATGGCAGGTATATATGCCATGTGCAAAACCGGCATATATGTCATTTGCAGTCATTTCGGTCAGCTATCACTGGAATAATTATCTGTGGCCGTTAATAGTAACAAATTCCCCTGCAAACCGTACTCTGACGGTAGGCCTTGCAATTTTTGCTAAATCCAAGGAAGCTAATATGCAGTGGGCGAATGTCTGTGCTGCTACGTTAATTATCATACTGCCGTTATTAATAGCCTTTTTCATCCTGCAAAGACAGTTTATGAGCAGTTTCATCAGTGCAGGCATCAAGGAGTAGGGGGAGAGGACGATGGAATTACATTTTTTAGGCAGTGGATCAGCATTTTATCCTCTGTATAAAAACACCAGTGCATATTTTGAATTAAACAACGATCTCTATTTGATCGATTGCGGAGAAACTGTATTTGAAGCATTGCTCTCATTGGTTGAACTTGAACAATACAGGGAAATTTACGTTGTGATCACACATCTGCACGCGGATCATGTGGGGAGCCTGGCTTCTTTGATTTCTTATACTTATTGCATGTTGGATAAGAAGCAGGTTACCGTTATTCATCCCAAATCTGCGATTGTCCAGTTATTAAGCCTTATGGGAATCGGAAGGGAGTTTTACCGTTATATAGATGCTTATGACGGCAGCAATGTAGAATTTGAAGCGATCCAGGTTCAGCATGTGGATAATATGGAGTGTTTTGGCTATGTCATAAAAGTAAATGGAGAAACGATTTATTTCAGCGGAGATTCCTCTCATCTGCCTCAAAGAATACTGGAGGATTTTAAAAAGGGGGAAATCAAGACCATTTATCATGACACAAGCACCCATGATTCTGACTATGCAACCCACTGTTATTATGGTAAACTGGAGGCATGGATTCCCCATGAGATGAGAAAGAGGGTATTTTGTATGCATTTAGATTCTGATTGTAGAGAGTTGTTGGAAGGAAAAGGATTTTCCGTAGTAAACGTGGATGGTGATTCGTATGCTGAACCTAGGTGATTTTCAGGAACTGAACGAAATTACAATTACAGTACGTATATGCCTGGCTCTGATAATAGGCGGCATTCTGGGAATGGAGAGAGAAGTCAGGAAGCAGCCGGCCGGATTCCGGACGTATATGCTGGTATGTATGGGATCGGCAGCAGTGATGATGACCAACCAGTATATTTCGCAAACCTTTGGCGGCTCAGACCCCTCAAGGCTTGGTGCGCAGGTGGTCAGCGGGATCGGCTTTTTAGGGGCAGGTACCATCATAGTGACCAGAAATAATCAGGTAAGGGGTTTAACCACTGCCGCCGGATTGTGGGCGGCTGCCTGTGCAGGGCTGGCTGTTGGCATCGGGTTCTACAAGGGGGCAATACTTGTGGGATTGGCTATCAGTCTGATTATGACGGTTTTCCAAAAGGTTGACAGCCGGCTTATGGCAACTTCAAGAATCTTTAATTTGTATATGAACTTCAATGCTGCGGCAAATTTGAATCTGTTTCTGGAAAGCTGCAAAGAAAGGAATATACAAATTATTGATATCCAGGCATTTAAAGCTAAGGGTAAGGGAGAAGACGGTATCATTGTCATGATCACATTGAAAACTGCAAAAAGAGAGCCCCGGGGGAACGTATTGCAGTTTTTAGGTATGGCAGAGGGGCTTAAGTATATGGAGGAATTGTAGTTTTATGGACAAAGAATTACATATTGACAGGAAAGAAATCGAAGAGCTTGTATTTGATACCAGACGCTTTTTTAATGACCAGCGGCTGGCATCAGATGTCCGGTCCAAGGGTCCGGCGGATTACGTCACTCAGGTAGATATCCAGGTTCAAAAGTGGCTGAAAGAAAAACTGGAGGAAAAATATCCCCAGATCCAATTCATGGGAGAAGAGAAGGACAATTCGGACCTGGATTTTAACAGGCCGATGTGGATTGTGGATCCGGTGGATGGAACCACCAACTTACTTCATGATTACAAACAAAGTGCCGTAAGCATAGGCTTATGGGATGGAAAAAGAATAGGGTTAGGAGCTGTATACCTGCCATTCTTAAATGAATTTTTCTGGGCGGCAGAGGGAGAAGGAGCTTTTTTAAACGGCAGCAGAATCCGTGTCAGCAATAATAAAACCCTGGAAGAATCGTTGATCGCTATAGGCACAAGCCCTTATTATAAGGAAAATGCGGAAAGAATCTTTGATATGAGCAGAAGGATTTTTATGAAATGCCAGGATATCCGCCGAGGCGGTTCGGCAGCCATTGACATGGTGTATGTTGCCTGCGGCAGACTGGATGGATATTTTGAAATGAATTTGAATCCCTGGGATTATAGCGGAGCGTATCTGATTGTGAAAGAGGCTGGAGGGATGGTGGCTGAATTTGACGGTTCACCGGTGCAGTTTCGTAAAAAGAGCCATCTCATAGTCAGCAATGGGCATATATGGCATGAGATGCAAAAGGAAATAAATAAATAAAAATTCAAGTGTATAAGCCCCTTCCTGTGGGAGACAAACTGTTTTGCAGCAGGAAGGGGCTTAAGTTATAAAGGGTTAAATAAACAGAAAATACCGTGGCGTGCGGCTCTTGTACTGCAAATACTCATCCCCAAAGGCACGTGGCAAATATGTTTCTTCCTCTAAAATCTGTAAATGCAGCAGCAGGATGCCAATGACCGCAGCGACCAGAAGGATGACGTTTGGCAGTGCGAGTGCAGAACCAAGGTACAGCATGTCAAAGCCCACAAAGGCGGGATTTCTGCTGACTTTGTAAATTCCACTCGTGACAATGGCAGTCTTTTGGCTTTCGTCCACACCTGCCCTCCAGCTGTCACGCATGGAGGTGATAGCCAGGATAAAAAAAATGACTCCGCTTCCTGTAAGCGCGATACCAACCCACCGAATGCTTGCTGGGAATTTAAGAGTAAGTATGAACCGGGGAACAAAAACACTTGCATACTGAATGACTGCAATGCTGTAGGTAGCCGTTAACAGGGCTGTTTCAATCGCAGCCGTTTTAGGAGGTTTGCGGCCCTTTGCCAACCGGTTTGTATGAATGCCCTTTTTCCGGAGAAGTATCTGTTTCATAAAATATCCAATATAAAAACAGGTTATTAATCCAAATACACTGATCTGAAAGATCACTCTATCACCGCCTTAAACGTAGTACTTCAAAGTATACCATGGAACGGTTGAAATGAATATCATAATGTTTTAAGAATAAACAGTTATAGGGTATCAGAGCCCAGGAACAAGCTCTGATACCCTATTGATCTACAATTTTCTGTTAAAGCCCTGGCGCAGAATGTTTATGCCGGAATAAAATCCTATTATTACAAGAAAGATTTCAAGTCTTCCAAGTACCATGCCAAACATTTCGACAATCAGGGTACCGGCACCGGTTGATGGTCCGGTGAGACCAATTGACAGGCCCACAGTACCCAGCGCGGATGCGAACTCAAACATTCCTTCTGTCAGTCCGCAGCCTGCAGTAACCGTAGTAAGCAGTGATCCTGTTATGAATAATCCCATATAACAGACTGCAAATCCTGTTGTGTCTGCTGCAAGGGAGGAGTCAATAGGTGTTTTGCCCTGTGCTTTTCCATAAACGGGGGCTTCTACATTGCGGGTGGGAGAAAGCCTCTTGCGTATATCCAGGGCAGCCAGCCGCAGCATGATGTAAACCCGGGATAATTTTAATCCTCCTGCCGTGGAACCCATGCCGCCGCCGATGATCATCATCAGAATGAGTATGCCTATAGCTGCAGGCGGCCATGATGTGTAGCTCATGGTGGAATAACCGGTAGTGGAAAGGGCAGAAACGATATCAAATGACGACTTGCGCAAGCCCTGGGCAAAGCTGATGCCAAGACCATGTGAGAGGGATATCGCTGTAAGCGGCACAAATATGAGTAAAAGCAGGAACATAAACCGGACCTCGCTGACACCAATGAACTGCCGCCATTTCCGTTTTGCAAGCAGCAGCAACGCAGCAAAGTTGGTGGTTCCGGTCAGCATCAGGAAAATGGTAATGATCTCTATGGAAAAACTGTTATATTCTCCTATACTGTTGAGCCGTGTTGAAAAACCGCCGGTTGACAGTGCACACATGGTGTGCATGATGGCATCAAACAGTTCCATTCCGGCAATCCGGTATGCAGCCGTCCCTGCAATCAGGAGGCAGCTGTACATGGCAAATACCGTCTGCGCCGTTTTTTTAAGGTTTGGCATGAGCTTATCTGGGTGCCCCTCCGCGGTAAACAAATTCATCGACTGCTTCCCCGATACGAACATGACCATCATCATCACAAACCCTAGACCGCCGCAAAACTGCATGAAACTCCGGTGAAACAAAAATATTTTAGGTGTTACCGTAACGTCCATCACGGAAAGTCCTGTTGTCGTCCAGCCGCTTACAGACTCAAACAAAGCCTGTAAAATGGTTAACTGCCGACTGATGACAAATGGAACGGCACCTACAAAAATACCCCAAAACCATGCAAATAATACGGTAAGACTGCTGCGCTGTATGGAGGATCTCCATTCAAGTCCGCCGTCCCCATCCTGTTTTCCGAACAAACAGAGAATCGCCCCGAGTATCATTGACCCGGCTGCAGGAATAAGGAAAGACAGCATATAGATGATGTCACCGGGATAAAAGGGCAGAACGGTCAGGGGGGCGGCTACCAGCACGCCTACAAGCAGCATAAGTCTCCCGCAGCTTGAACAATCGGAAAATGTTCGATTCATAAGTATCACCTTCCGGTCAATCCTTTGACCGCAGCAATTTCCTGGCCGCTGCTGGATATTAACACCAGCACATCGCCGGCAAGTATCCTCGTATCGCCGCGGGGGATCATGGCCGTGTTGCTTCGCAGGATGCATCCAATGATTACTTCCTTTGGCAGATCGATTTCCCAGATTTTTTTGCCAACTACCGGAGCGCTGCCGGTAATAGGCACTTCTGCGATTTGGATCCGTCCTTCTCCAATGGGGACAATATTTGCCATTTCATCAACAAATGCCTGCTGTTCGATGATGCTTGTCACGGCAGAAATGGCGCATACCACACTGTCAATGCCCATTTTATAGAAGAAGTCAGTTTTCTTCGGATCGGACACCAATGCAACAGTTTTTTTTATGTGGAAACGTTTTTTGCACAGTTCACAAACCACAAGATTGTCTTCATCCTTTGATGTCAGTGCAATTGCAATGTCATAAGCAGCAGCATCTGCGTCTTCTAAAACAAATGGCTTAGTCCCATCGCCGTAGATGACGGATAGTTTTTTAATTTCTGCCAGCTTCAGGCAGTCATCATAGATATCATTAATAGCGGTCACCTGATACCCACGCTTAATCAGTGAAAGAGCGAGAGATTTTGATTTACTTCTGCCGCCCACAAGCAGGACCTTCTTTTTCATTTTGTTTCCTCCTTAAGCTCACAGGCTGTTTTATCCATTTTTTCCGTGCTGCCTGTTTTGAGAAGCATTTTATCTATCTCCTTTGCAGACAAAATGGCCGGACAGATGGTGTCAATGCCGAATTCGCGGTATACACATTCCCGCTCAGGATCATACAGCCGGGCAATAACACGGTTGACCTTAAATATTTCCCGGGCGATCTGGGCAATCATCACATTGACATTATCATTATTCGTGACGACCACAAGAACGTCTGCCTTATCGATCTGCGCTTCCTGCAGAACGTCAAAATCAGTACCGTCACCGGCAACGGACAGCCCCCCGAAAGACGGTGAGAGTTTGCGGAAGGCCTCCTTATTCTTGTCAATGATAAGAACGTTTCCACTCTCCTCTGACAGAGTATTTGCAAGGTTGGCACCTAACCTTCCACATCCAACGATTATGAAATACTCAGATAAATTCTTAGATGAAACCAGTTTCATATTCATTTCCTCCTGTCCACATATCCGATGCTCTGTGCATCGGATCCTTTTGTATAATCAACCTGATGTTCTTCCGGACAATCGCTTTCGTCATAAGCAGTCCGGCCCCTGGAAAAGAATGTTCCGTAGCTGTCCAGATTTTGCCGCGCCGGCAAGTAGGAGGGGGCCAATGCCCAGGCAGCGCGGAAGTGTTTCATGGCCGCTATATGATCCCCCTCTTTTTCAAGAATCACACCAAACAGATTATGCGGCTCTGCGGCATGAGGGTATTTTCCCATTGCGTCAGATATAAGACGCTCACATTCCCTGTATTCCCCTGTGAGTGCAAGCCTTCGGACAGAAGTACAAAGCGCGTTCAGCTCTTTTTTGTTTTCAGATATTTCCAGCTCTTTCATGATCAGGCCTCCTTTGATGCCTCTTTCCTCTTTGCATGATTATCATATCGTGGATCCCGTGACCGTGGTGTGAGAGGCTGGGGCGTCCTGTGAGAAAGCTGTGAGAAAAATTAATAATTACAAAATAAAAAGACCGTCTCGGAAACCGGGACGGTCTTTTTATTCTTTCTTATTCATCTACAAGCCGGTAGCCAACTCCTATCTCAGTAAGAATGTATCTTGGTTTCGCCGGAGTCGGTTCAATCTTTCGACGAAGTCCGGCCATGAGTGCCCGAAGCGCCTGAGTATCAGTTCCGTACCCCACGCCGTAGATTTCTTTTAAAATGTACTGGGTAGTCAGCACCTTGCCTGGATTCTTTAAAAAAAGTGTCAGTAAATGATATTCAAGAGGGGTGACATGGAGTTGGTCACCTTCCAGGGATACAATACGTTTTTCCAGGTCAATGGAAAGACCTCCCACGGATAGAATTGTCTGTGCCTTAGTGACACCGATTTTGTATAAATGGCGTAATGCAACCCGGATCCGGGCCATCAGCTCTGTCGCAGAAAATGGTTTTGTCAGATAATCGTCTGCGCCGCTGTCCAGAGCTGCCGCCTTTTCCTTATCCTGATCCCGGGCTGATACAACGATGATAGGCATTTCTGACCATTCCCGTACCTTTTTAATAACCTCCATGCCGTCAAAATCTGGCAGGCCAAGATCAAGGAGCATTAGGTCGATCTGGTGAGAGACAAGAATGGATAGGGCGTTTTGTGCCGTACTTGCCGTAGTATAGGGAAAGCCTTCCTGCTTTAGGGCATAGCAGATAAAATTTCGAATTTGGGTATCATCCTCAACAACCAGGATAGTTTCATTTTTACTAGTCATTACTCTCAGCCTCCAATGGCAGGGTAAAGGTAAACTCCGCACCGCCATTCTTTCTGTTTTTTGCAGATATAGTCCCGCCGTGAGCCTTAACTATGGATTCGCATATTGCAAGTCCTAGGCCTACGCCCCTCTGTGAATCCGCCTCTTTTCCATGAGTCGTATAAAACATTTGAAAAATATGGGACATATCCACTGAAGCGATTCCTGTGCCCCGGTCGGCGACAGTGAACACAGCTGCTCCTTCTTCTGCATTTTCTCTTACCGTTACAGCGATTTCCCCTGCCGGCGGTGTGTGCTTTATGGCGTTATCCAAAAGATTCACAAGAACCTGGTCTATCAGCTTTGCATCCATAGGAACCAGCATCACGGAATCTGGGATGTGCACCGTGATTTCCCGCTCTGGTGCCCGTTTTCCAATGGCCATCACCGCAACACCGATCACTTCCTCAACCGCTTCCATCTGCTTGTTCAGTACAAGTCTGCTATCCTGCAGACGGGTCAGGCCTAATATATTTTCCACAAGTGAGTGGAGCCAGTCGGCATCTTTGTAAATGCCTTCTGCTAACGCATAACGGCTATCCTCCGGGTCTGTCATACCCATAAGCATTTCACTTGTTCCCATAATACCGGAAAGAGGGGTGCGCAGGTCGTGGGAAATGGCGCGGAGCAGATTGCTGCGATAACGTTCCTGAGCGATTTCTTCCTTGGAATTGATCCGTTCCTGAGCGCTTCTGAAACTGTCCATAGCAAGCGCGGCGCTTTCCAACATGGAACGGAGTAGACGCAGCTGGGCATCGCTCATTTGTTCCGCTGCTTCATTGGGAATCCGTAATATGCCAAGTATCGCCTCCCGGCCGTAAATGGGCCAGTCATAAAATTCTGTTCCTACTTCATAAGCTGTCTTCAGGTTTTCCATGCGGCGGCGGAGGGCTTCCTTGTCATCCACGTTCCGGCGTAGCTGTTCATTTGTATTTTTCTGTTGGATAAAGCTCTGTTCCGGTTGGCCGTTTTCATCAAAACAAAGGCAGGCGGCATGGCAGTTCAAAATATCACTGATGGTTTTAACGGTGATCGCTGCAATGTCGGAAATATCTGCTGCATCGGATAAATGGCTCGTCAGCTGGTACAGGGCACTGGCTTCTGCCTCTTTTTCCCGCGCCTCCAATGCATTTTGCTTTACTTTTGTAGTCAAGGCACTTGTGATAATGGAAGTAACGGTCATGATTCCAAAGGTGATAAAATAGGTGGGGTCATTAACTGAAAGTGTAAAATACGGTTCGGTAAAAAAATAATTGAACATACAAGTCGCTATGACTGTGGCAGCAATGCCATAGGCATATCCTCTTGTAAACCGTGCCGTCAGCAAAACGGACAAAATATAAACAACAACAATATTTGTTTCAGGAAAGCGAAGAAAGCGGAACATCCAGCAGATACCCGTAGCCGCTGCTATAAAAAGAAAGATGGTAAGAACATAACTGCGATGCTCACCCCGATTATTTTCTGCCATTTTTACCGCCTCCTTGCGATGCATGCCTGTAACAGGCCTTTTATTTGCATATGTACCGCTGATCATGGTTTCCGGGCGTACATATGTTTCATCCTTCCCATAACTGATTCATATAATTATAATTGTCTGAATAAATAATTGCAACAGCAAAACCATTCATTGCTGATTCGTCAGGTTGGGAGTATAATGCATATATGAGAAAATCTGTTTTTTACATCACCGGCTGGCTGCAATAGAAGATAGGAACAGGAAAGGAAGTGTCATATGACAGAATATAAAGATAAACAGGAATTGATAGATGAAATCTCAAAACGGGCGGAGCTATTCATTGAAGAATTTTCCCACATCCGGGAAGCTGACAAGGATAAACCATTGGATGGTGTGGACAGGACGCCGGCGCAGATGGTGGCCTATCAATTAGGGTGGCTGAACCTCCTTCTTTTCTGGGAAGAGCTAGAGCAGCAGGGAAGTACAGTTATCACCCCTCATCCTGATTATAAATGGAATAACCTGGGTGGCTTGTATGAGAGCTTTTACAGGCAATACGAATCATGCAGTTTACAGGAATTATGTACCATGTTTAACGAAACGGTTCAAAAAGTTATGAATATGACAGAAAGTTACTCAGATGATGAGCTTTTTCAGCCCGGAGGCAGGAGGTGGGCTGCTTCTACTCCTTCCAATTGGCCGATCTGGAAATGGATCCACATCAATACGGTAGCTCCTTTTCAGTCATTTAGAAGTAAAATCAGAAAATGGAAGAAGCTGTCACCGGTCTCTCTGTATGGGCGGGCTGAGGAAAAACAGCACCAGTCCTAGCAGAATCGTAGCAATCCCCGCTCCCTGCTGAAAGGAGATTGCTTCATTTAAAATAAAATAAGCCAGAATACATGTACCAATGGTTTCGCCTAAAATGCTCATGGATATAACGGTTGCAGGAATCCACTTTAACAGCCAATTAAAAATAAACTGACCAAATACAGTTGATATAAGAGCTAATCCCCCAAAGGCCATCCAGGTGGCTGCAGGATAGCCGGAAAATGAGCTGCGCTCCATTATTGCACAGCATCCCAGGAAAACGGAACTGCTTAAATAACTTATGACGGAGTAAGGAACCGCGGATAATTCCTTTCTAATTGCCTGGCCGATAAAAAAGTAGATGCTGATAAATCCTGCCGCCAGGAATGCCAGCAGATCCCCAAACAGGGCCTGGGAGCTTATTTGAAAATCTCCCCATCCGATCAGAAAGCAGCCGGCAATGGCGATCAGGCAGCCTCCGATGGCCAACTTATGGAAACGCTCTTTTAGAAAAATAAATCCGATGGCAATAGAGAATAGGGGCTGCAGTGTTACAATTACGGTGGAGCTCGCCACTGACGTATGTCTTAATGATTCAAACCACAGCATATAATGGGCGGATAAAAGCAGTCCTGACAAAATCCCCAGTGTCCATTGCTTTTTCGAAAGGGACATCAGTTGACGCTTGTTTTCCTTGCTGGTCAGTAAAAATGGCAAAAGGAGCAAAGCGGCAAAAAATAACCGGAAAAATGCCGTTATGGCGGAGGGGGCATTTGCCAGGCGCACGAAAATAGCGGAAGTGGAAAGGGAAAAGACACCGAAAAGAAGAGCCAGGTACAGTCCAATATTCGTTTTCAAAGTTATTCTCCTATGTTGTAAGATAAAATTTAAATGGAATCAAATGCATTAGTTATTATAGTATGATCATTTGGGAAAAGCCAGCTTTATTTCACAATTCCGGAAGATAGATTAAATCCAAATATGGAGGGCTGCTGAATCGGCAACATTATGAAAGAATACCTGTGGAATATTTGAAGGTTAAATGGTATAATGGAAATAACAAATGATAAGGAGCAGAAACAAAGTTATATGGATAAATTTCAAGCATTAAAGCACTATTTCGGCTACGACAGTTTCCGGGAGGGGCAGGAAATTCTTATCGACAGTATTTTGTCCGGAAAAGACGCCCTGGGAATCATGCCCACCGGTTCCGGAAAATCCCTGTGCTTCCAAATTCCAGCTCTTATGATGGAAGGAATCACACTGGTTATTTCTCCCCTGATCTCCCTCATGAAGGACCAGGTAACAACACTCAATCAAGCAGGTATTCATGCCGCTTATCTTAACAGTTCTTTGACTGCAAGTCAGTATTATAAGGCCCTGGCCTATGCGCGGGAAGGGCGATACCCCATTATTTATGTAGCACCGGAACGTCTTGTGACGGATGAATTTCTGGATTTTGCATTAAGTACAAATATTTCTATGGTAGCGGTGGATGAAGCTCACTGTGTATCCCAGTGGGGACAGGATTTCAGACCCAGCTATTTAAAAATCGTGGATTTTATTGACAGGCTTCCAAAACGTCCGGTCATCAGCGCATTTACGGCCACTGCTACCGAAGAAGTCCGTGAAGATGTCATTGATATTCTCATGCTCAGAGAGCCTGCCGTGGTGTCTACGGGATATGACAGACCCAATCTTTATCTGGGAGTTCAGTCTCCTAAGGATAAGTATGCTACATTAAAGAACTATGTGGAATGCCACCCGGATCAATGCGGGATTATTTACTGTCTGACCAGAAAGCTGGTGGAAGAGGTATGTGACCGGCTGAATCAAGAGGGATTTTCGGCAACCAGGTACCACGCCGGGTTAAGCGATGAGGAGCGGAGGAAGAACCAGGAGGACTTTATCTTTGATAGAAGCCGGATCATGGTGGCAACCAATGCTTTTGGCATGGGAATCGATAAATCCAATGTACGGTTTGTTATCCATTACAACATGCCGAAGAACCTGGAGTCCTACTATCAGGAAGTGGGCCGGTGCTCCAGAGACGGAGAGCCGGGGGAATGCATTCTGTTATACAATGGTCAGGATGTCGTGACTAATCAGATATTTATTGACAATAACCAGGATAATCAGGAGCTGGATTCCCTTACCCGCCAGATGGTCATGGAGCGGGATCGTGAACGGCTTAAGAAGATGACCTTTTACTCCTTTACCAACGAATGCCTCAGGGACTACATCCTGCGGTACTTTGGGGAGTATGGGGAAAATTACTGCGGCAACTGTTCCAACTGCTTAAGCCAGTTTGAAACAGTGGATGTGACGGATATTACAAAAGAACTGGTGGGATGCGTAAAGGCAAGCAGGCAGAGGTATGGAACTGCGGTCATTATCGATACGGTACATGGAGCCAATACGGCAAAGATCAGAAACTACCGGATGAATGAGAATCCTCATTATGGAAATCTGGCAAAGGTTCCTGCCTATAAGCTTCGGCAGGTGATGAACCATTTATTTTTAAACGATTGGTTAGCCATAACCAATGATGAATACGCCATTGTTAAGCTGACAGAGAAATCAAAGGCGGTACTGGAAGATGGTGAATCCGTGATCATGAAGATGGCTAAGGAACAGGAACCTGTGGAGAAGGTTAAGAGCGGAAAGAAGATAAAGAAATCAAGTGCATCTGCACTGGAATTGACAGAAGGGGAGGCTGCTTTGTTTGAAACTCTAAGGGCGCTTCGGATGGTAATTGCCAAAGAGGAAAAAGTACCGCCCTATATTGTATTCTCCGATAAAACCCTGGTACATATGTCCGTGAAGAAACCGAAGACAAAGGAAGAGATGCTGTCAGTTTCCGGGGTAGGAGAATTTAAGTTCGAGAAATATGGTGAGAGGTTTTTAGCGGTTTTTTTGTAATGGCCCCAAGACCACGGGCAGGAAAGAGGAAATATGAAGATTTTTCATTTATCTGATTTGCATATCGGAAAACAGTTAAACGGCTACAGTTTAAAAGAAAACCAGGAAAAAGTCCTAAATCAGATTGTGGATTATGCAGCGGCCCAGCAACCGGATGCTGTACTGATCTGCGGCGATATTTATGATAAAACGGCTCCTTCCGGTGAGGCATATACCATGTTTGGCAATTTCCTGGAAGCCCTTTCCGGAATAAAGCCAGAGATCACGGTCCTGATCATTGCAGGAAACCATGATTCGCCGGAACGTCTGTCCTATGCCTCGGCCTTTCTGGAACGGCATCGCATTCATTTATCCGTGTTCCCGCCCAGGAGCCAGGAGGAGTACTTAAAAAAGGTGATATTACGGGATGAAAATGGTCCGGTGAATTTCTACCTCCTGCCCTTTTTAAAACCTGGGTATGTCAGGCAGCTTTTTCTTGACAATCAGCCGGAGGGATACGAAAGTGCCATAAGAGCTGTACTGGAGAGAGAAACCATCGATGCCGGAGAGCGAAACATCCTTTTATCCCATCAATTTTACGCAGCAGGCAATAAAGACCCGGAAACCTGTGAGTCAGAGCAGGCGGTCATCATGGCGGGCGGTTTGGACCGGGTAGATGCCTCTGTTCTTTCTGACTTTGATTACATAGCTCTGGGACATCTCCACGGTTCCCAAAAGGTGGGCAAGGCTTTTATTCGATACTGCGGGACTCCCTATAAATATTCCGTCAGCGAAGAAAACCATAAAAAATCAGTCACTGTGGTGAATATAGGTAAAAAAGGAGACGAACCGGAGCTTGAATTCCTTCCGCTCAATGGAATCCAGGATGTGAGGCGGGAAATAGGAACCTTGTCTGAAATTCTTAAAAGAGCCTCAGAAGAAAAACGCCATGATTATGTCAGCGTCACGCTCACCGATGAAGAGGAGCCTTACCGGGTCAGAGAACGCTTAGAAGAGGTGTTTGATCATTTACTGGAGCTTCGGGTGGATAATGAGCGCACCAGGCAAAAGCGTCTGGAAGAGGGAGAGACCGTACCGGTTCTTAAACCTTTGGAGGCATTTCGGCAGTTTTTCAAGGCGGTAAGAGGGGAAGAGATGACAATGGAGGAAGAACAGGCCATGGAGCGTATCGTACAGGAAGCAAAGGAGGAAGAGGGATTATGAAGCCATTGCAGTTGACCATGTCCGCTTTTGGTTCCTATGGAGGAAAGGAAACCGTGGATTTTGAAAAAATCGGTCACGGAATTTTCCTTATTACAG
This sequence comes from [Clostridium] celerecrescens 18A, assembly GCF_002797975.1. Taxonomy (NCBI): domain Bacteria; kingdom Bacillati; phylum Bacillota; class Clostridia; order Lachnospirales; family Lachnospiraceae; genus Lacrimispora; species Lacrimispora celerecrescens. The sequence goes on from NZ_PGET01000001.1 coordinate 543,918, forward strand.
GAGATACGGGAGCAGGAAAGACCACCATTTTTGATGCCGTTTCATTTGCCCTGTTCGGGGAAACAAGCGGACAGAAGCGGGAGCCTTCCATGATGCGCAGCCAGTATGCGGCAGAAGACCAGGAAACTTATGTTTCCCTGAAATTCTCTGAAGGGGGTGAGAGGTATGAAATTACAAGAAGCCCCTCCTATACAAGGATCAGTAAAAGAAGAAATAAAAATGGAGAATATTCTGCAGTCCCTGTTCCGGCAAAGGCCTCCCTCCTCTTGCCCGATGGATCAGAGTACCCAGGCAGCCTTCGGGATATCAACCAGAAGATCCAGGAAATTGTAGGTGTGGACTTAAACCAGTTCTCGCAAATCGCCATGATTGCCCAGGGAGATTATTTAAGGCTTCTTCATGCATCTTCCAGAGAACGGAAAGAGATATTCTCCAGGATCTTTAACACCGGGATTTACAGCCGCATCCAGTTGAAATTAAAAGAGCAGAACAATTTTTTTTATGACAGTCTGGAGAACAACCGCAGGTTATGTTTTCATGAACTGGAAAATGTAGTACTTTTGGATGAAAGCACTTATCAGCAATCATGGCGGGAGCTTTTAGATTTTAAGGAGACAAGGACAGAGGAGATTAAGAATCTTTTAGGTTCCATTCTGGCAGAGATAAAGAAAAAAGAACAGGAGCTTTGTGAAGAACGGGACCATAGGGGAAAGCTTCTTTCAGAAGTGGAAGGGCAGTTAAGCCGGGCCCAGGAAGTGAACCGTCTCTTTGACGGCCTTATGCAGGCAAAGGCCAGGCTGGATATTCTGGAAGGCCAGAAGGAACAATGGCTGGAGATAGAAGAGCAATTAAAGGAAGCCATCCGGGCAGAAAAGGCAAAAGGCCCGGAGAACCAGTTCTTAGGTAAAAAAAGAGAATATGAGGCAGCCATAAAGAGGACCCAACAGCTTAAAAAGGAATTGGAGGAGATAACCCTTGCTCTTGCATCTGCAGAAAAGGTGGCTAAGGAAACCAGGGAGGCCTCCCAGGGAGAAGTTCCCAAGCTGTCAGTTTTCATCGAACGGTTAAATGAGTCCATGCCGCTCTATGGCCGCTGGAAAACCATGGAGAGATCTTCCCTTGATAAGAAAAGAGAGGAAGAGGAGGCCGGACAGTACTTCCATAGAATTGAGGCCGGACTGATCCGGTTAAAGGAGCGCCTGGCTGCAAACGAAACAAGGCAGGAAAAGCTGGAAAAAGGGGCAAGGAGTCTGCTGGAAATAAGACAGAGAAAAACTGTGCTCCTGGAGCGGCAGCAGGCCATGGAAAACCTTGAGAAAGCAGCTAAGGCAGGGGAGGCGGCAGATTTAAAACGAGAGGAATACCAGGAAGCGGTTATATGCGCCCAGAAAGATTACGAACAGGCGGAAGCGCACTATAATGACAGGTTTCGTGAGTTTCTGGCGTTGCAGGCTGGAATTATGGCTAAGGAGCTGGCAGATGGAGTCCCCTGTCCTGTCTGCGGTTCTGTCCATCATCCTCTGAAGGCAGAGCTGATAGAGGATGCTGTCACCCAGGAAGAGGTGGAGCAGGCAAAGAAGGCCAGAAATCAGGCAGAGGAACGGCGATCCCAGGCCGTTCAAGCTGCCGTCAGGGCCTTGGAGGTCTGCCGTCACTTAAAGGAGCTGCTGGAGGGAGAGGAAGAAAAATGGTTTGGGACTTCTTTCCCTCAGGATCAGCTTCGTGTCCGTCTGTATGACGAAAGAGAACGGGCCGGCATGCTTTTGCAGGAAGTGGAAAAGGAAGAACAGGAGGCATTGGAGTCTGACCGCCTTCTTAAGAAGCTTCTGGAAGAGAGGAAAGCGGACCGGGGGAAACTTGAGGAACTGGAACATAAAAAAGAAGAGACAATGAACAATTGGCAGCAGAAACAGCTGGACAGGGCAGCTGCTGTTGCAGAGGCGGTTCACATAAAGAAGCTTCTTCCGTACCCAGAGGAAGAGGAAGCCATGGGGAAGCTGGCTGGTTTCAAAAAAAGGAAAGAGGAGCTTTTAAGAGCAGAGGAGCAGGCGGATAAACGATTCCAGTATATCTTAGTGAAAGAAAAGGAAGGGAAAGGCCGCCTGGTTTCGGAAGAGGAAAACAAAGAGACGCGAAGGCTTGCACTTGAGCAGGCAGATGCCGCGTTCCAATCCGCCTTGGTGGAGCTGGGATTTATAAAAGAAGAGGATTACCATAAGGCAAAGCGGGCGCCGGAAATTGTAAGGCAGTGGGAGCAGGAAACAGGGAATTATGAAAAGGAACTGTTAAAGGCCCGCACCGTTTATGGCCAGTTTAAGGAGCAGACAAAGGGGCGCGAAAGGATAGAAACGGAGCAATGGAAAGGACAGGCGGAAGCTCTTAAGGACGAACAGAAACAGTTGCAGACCAGGGTGGCAAGGGTCACGGCCATTGGCAGCAGGGCTCTTCAGGCTGCCCAAAATCTGGAGCGGCTGTGGAAGGAGAGAGAGCAGCTGGAAGAGAAGTACCGTCTGTACCATACCCTGTTTCAGACAGCCAACGGGAAAATGGCAGGCTCCGTCAGCCTGGACTTTCAGACCTATGTCCAGAGGCAGTACTTTAACCAGATGATCCATGCGGCTAACAAACGGCTTGACGTTATGACAGACGGCCAGTTCCTGCTCCAGTGCAGGGATTTGGAAACACTTGGAAAGCAGGGGGAGGTAGGCCTGGATTTGGATGTGTACAGTATGGCAACGGATAAGGTACGTGATGTTAAAACACTTTCCGGCGGAGAATCCTTCATGGCAGCTCTTGCCATGGCTCTTGGTATGACGGATATCATCCAGCGCACGGCAGGGAATGTGAGTATGGATGCTCTTTTCATTGACGAAGGTTTTGGTTCTCTGGATGAGGAATCCAGGCTTAAGGCAGTCCGCATCCTTCAGGAGCTGGCCGGGGGGCACAGACTGATCGGGATTGTTTCCCATGTGACGGAATTAAAGGAACAGATCGGAAAGAAGCTTCTGGTGAAAAAAACAGAAAAAGGAAGCAGGATTTTGTGGGATTTAGATATCCTTCCTGATGGTTTATGACATGGTAATGGAAGCCTTGTTTGGTCTGGTATGTTCCCGGTTTGTTTACGGTCTGGTTTCCATGAAAAATAAGCTTGGGAGAACCTTTGGTGATCCGGTTAAAAAAACAACCATTGTAAGTATCTTTCTGGCAATATTGTTTATTCTATTGGGAATGGGAAGATAATCCGGTCTGGAACGAATTTGATTTCAGCCGGTTTCCATGCCTCTGTTTGCAATCGGTAAAAGCCTTGGCGCGACTGTTGCAGGAATTCTGGGATTACCCTTGACTTTGCTGCCGCAATGGGATATGCCGAGGTTTTGGCTATTCTTATCTGCCATATTTTTTGTGGTCTGCAGCATTGCATATCTATTTAATGGAGACAGATCCATATAGACGTCTTAAATGAAATTATTTAACTTAAGATTTTTTGAAAAATAAATCAATGGATGAATCGGGTATTTTGCTCTATAATAAATAGAGCCACGAAACAAGATTAACATACAGAAAGGAAGATACCATGTTAAACTGCGAAAGAACCAGTGTTATGAACATAGAAAATGCCATTCGGGGTGCAAGAAATCCCATGAATAGCTGGGACCGGATGGACAGCGGATATAATGAGAAGGGTGAATACATCCTTGGACCCAATGATCTCGGCCTTGCAAAGCGGCTGAGAAAAGCAGGAAGCGACCACCGCAAATACATCCGCCAGATCCTGGTATCTGTGGATATTACGGCGCCGATTTACTGGTGGAAAGAATACGATACCTACAAAGTGGCTACTGTGGCCAATTCCACCAGTACCATGCATAAGATTCACAGCAAGCCCTTTGAACTGGAGGATTTCAGCCATGACCATATGTCGGAAGGAACGTTGGTTTTTATGGAAACTGTGGTGTCTGAATTGGAAAAGATCCGTCTGCGCTACATAGAGAATAAAAAGAAAGAGGACTGGTATGATCTGATTCAGCTCCTTCCATCCAGCTATAACCAGATGAGGACATGCACCTTAAATTATGAAACCCTGATCAATATTTACTTTGCAAGGCGCAGCCACAAGCTGGAAGAATGGCATGACTTCTGCCGGTGGATCGAATCACTTCCTTATGCAAAAGAACTGATCATTGGAGAAGAATAAAGGAAAAGGAGGGGTTGACCTATGAATATCATTGTTGCAGTGGATAAAAACTGGTCCATCGGCAATCAGGGCCAGCTTCTTGTTTCCATCCCAGAGGATAAAAAGCTGTTCCGGGAGGAAACCATGGGGAAGGTGATCGTCATGGGACGAAAGACACTTGAGAGCCTTCCTGGAAAGCAGCCGCTCTATGGAAGAATCAACATCGTATTGACCAGGGATCCGGATTATAAAGTAAAGGGAGCAGTTGTCTGCCACAGCCTTCCAGAGGCCCTTAAAGAGCTTGGTAATTATCCGGAGGAGGATTGCTTTATCATAGGCGGGCAAAGTATTTACGAACAGTTTTTCCCATATTGTAAAACGGCCCATGTGACTTATATTGACTATATGTACAGTGCCGATACACATTTCACCAATCTGGACCAGGATCCGACATGGGAAATGGCGGCGGAAAGCGATGAACAGACTTATTTTGATTTATGCTATACGTTCCGCATGTATCAGAGGAAAGGTTAAATTCAGGAGCTTTTCAGCCTTTCGCCTGTGAATTAACTGGATATACAAGCATATCCAGTTGCTTCATCAGGATACAAAATCTGTAAGATTATAGGCAAAATACGACCGAATCTATAAATTTTTATTGATATTTTTTTAATAAATGTTGTCAGTGCCATATAAAAATGGTAATATGATACGAGTACTATTTCACCTGATCGTTGGGGAAGGCATCAGGAAAGGTGTACAGGTATATTCACGAAGACATTAGGAGGATGAAGATGTATAGGATTTTAAAAGCAGAGATGTTAGCTGACAAGATCTATCTGATGGATGTGGAAGCACCTCGGATTGCCAAAGCCTGCCAGCCTGGAGAATTTGTTATTGTCAAGATGGATGACAGAGGGGAGAGAATTCCCCTGACCATTTGTAATTATGATCGTGAGAAGGGAAGCATTACCATTGTATTCCAAACCGTTGGTGCAAGCACGGAAAAGATGGCTGTTTTAAAGGCAGGAGACAGCTTTGCAGATGTGGTGGGTCCTTTGGGCAATGCATCTGAATTCGTACACGAAGATATAGAAGAGCTGAAGAAAAAGAAATATTTATTTGTGGCCGGCGGTGTTGGAACTGCTCCTGTTTATCCCCAGGTAAAATGGATGAAAGAGCACGGCATTGACGTGGATGTCATCGTAGGGGCAAAGACTAAGGACTTATTGATTCTGGAAGATGCCATGAGAGAGCAGGCCGGAAATTTATATATAACCACAGATGACGGCTCTTATGAAAGAAAGGGCCTGGTAACTGAGGTAATCAAAGACCTGGTTCTGAACCAGGGTAAGAAATACGATGTGTGCGTAGCCATCGGACCGATGATCATGATGAAGTTCGCCTGCCTTATGACCAAGGAGCTTGGTATTCCTACGGTTGTAAGCTTAAACCCGGTCATGGTAGACGGAACCGGCATGTGCGGTGCCTGCCGTGTTACGGTCGGCGGTGAAGTGAAATTTGCCTGTGTAGACGGACCGGAGTTTGACGGCCATCTGGTTAATTTTGATGAGGCCATGAAGCGCCAGATGATGTATAAATCAGAAGAAGGGCGCGCGGTTTTAAAAGAGAGTGAGGGCGATACTCATCACGGCGGCTGCGGATTGTGTGGAGGTAACGAGTAATGGATGTATTAAAGAAAGTACCAGTAAGAGAACAAGACCCTAAGGTAAGAGCGACGAACTTTGAAGAGGTTTGTCTTGGATATAATGAGGAAGAAGCAAAAGAAGAAGCCAGCCGCTGCATTAACTGCAAAAACCCCAAATGTGTAGCAGGCTGCCCGGTATCCATTAATATTCCCGGTTTTATTAAAGAAGTGGAAAAAGGAAACCATGAAGAGGCTGCCAGGATTATTGCTGAGTCCTCTGCACTACCAGCTGTCTGTGGCCGGGTATGCCCCCAGGAGAGCCAGTGCGAAGGCCAGTGTATCCGAGGAATCAAGGGAGAACCCATTTCTATCGGAAAGCTGGAGCGTTTTGTGGCGGACTATTCCAGAGAGTACGGTTTCGTACCGGCTGCCCCGGAAAAGACCAATGGCAAGAAGGTAGCCGTCATCGGTTCCGGTCCTTCCGGTTTAACCTGTGCCGGTGACCTGGCTAAAATGGGCTATGAAGTTACTATTTTTGAAGCTCTTCATGAACCGGGCGGCGTATTGACCTATGGCATTCCGGAATTCCGTCTTCCAAAGGAAGGTGTGGTTCAGCCGGAGATTGACAACGTAAGAAAGCTTGGCGTTAAGATTGAAACAAATGTGATCATCGGCAAGTCCGTGACCATTGACGAGCTTTTGGATGAAGAAGGATTCCAGGCCATATTCATCGGTTCTGGAGCAGGTCTTCCTATGTTCATGGGAATTCCGGGAGAGAACGCAAACGGCGTATTCTCTGCCAACGAATATTTAACCAGAAGCAACCTGATGAAAGCGTTCCGCAGTGATTATGATACCCCTATCGTAGCAGGCAAGAGGGTTGCAGTGGTAGGCGGCGGAAACGTTGCCATGGATGCAGCCAGGACGGCCCTTCGTCTTGGCGCAGAGGTACACGTTGTATATAGAAGAAGTGAGGCGGAGCTTCCGGCAAGAGCGGAAGAAGTTCACCACGCAAAGGAAGAGGGAATCATTTTCAACCTTTTATCCAACCCGATAGAAATTCTCACCGATGATAAAGGCTGGGTAAATGGAATGAAATGCATTAAAATGGAGCTTGGAGAGCCGGATGCTTCCGGCAGAAGAAGACCTGTTGAGATAGAGGGATCTGAATTCGTCATTGATGTAGATACCGTTATCATGTCATTAGGAACTTCACCGAATCCGCTTATATCCAATACAACTAAAGGACTGGATATCAATAAGCGTAAATGTATCATTGCTGAGGAATCTACAGGAAAGACCAGCAAGGAAGGCGTTTACGCCGGAGGAGATGCGGTAACAGGAGCTGCAACCGTTATTCTGGCTATGGAGGCCGGACGGGCTGGAGCAAGAGGCATTGATGAATACCTTTCTTCTAAGGAATAATCCAGATAGTAAGAAATGAAAGGGCTGCCAGTTCACTGGCGGCCCTTTTGAAAGGTCGTTACATTATTTATGAATAAAAAAATTGATTTATTAAATGGACATATTTTTACATCATTGACCGGCCTGGCCCTTCCCATCATGGTCACGGCCCTGGTGCAGATGGCTTATAATCTGACGGATATGGCCTGGATCGGGTTCGTCGGTTCCCCGGCTGTCGCCGCGGTCGGCGCAGGGGGCATGTATGTCTGGCTCTCCCAGGGCGTTGTTGCTCTGGCAAAAATGGGCGGCCAGGTAAAGGTAGCTCATGCGCTTGGAAAGGGAGACAGGAAGGATGCGGCAGTCTATGCTTCCGGCTCGGTTCAGATGGGGCTTTTGTTTGCACTGCTGTATGGAGTGGTGACGTTTTTCGGGGCAAAGCCTTTGATCGCCTTTTTTGGGTTAAATAATGTTTTTGTTGCATATAATGCCCAGGTTTATTTAAGGATTACCTGTGGATTGATTGTATTTTCCTTTATGAATTCGATTATTACCGGGATCATGACAGCGATGGGCGACAGCAAAACACCGCTGCTTGCGAATTTTATCGGCCTGGTTTTGAATATGGTACTGGATCCTGTCCTGATTTTTGGGGTGGGTCCGATCAAGGGCTTAGGAGTAGCGGGGGCGGCTATTGCCACGGTCATGGCCCAGGCAGTGGTTACCGCAGTATTCCTCATTGCCATTCGAAAGGACCAGGTGCTGTTTGATAAGGTGAAGGTGTTTCATAAGGTCCCCTGGGATTATATGAAAGCCATGATCCGGATCGGTTTCCCTGCTTCCGTTCAGAACCTTATTTATACCAGCATTTCCATGATTCTGACCCGGTTTGTGACCGGATTTGGAGATATTGCTGTGGCGGTGCTGCGGGTGGGCGGACAGATCGAATCCATATCGTGGATGACGGCAGATGGATTTGCAGCCGCCATTAATTCCTTTGTGGGCCAAAATTATGGAGCAGGTCAGTATGGAAGAGTGAAAAAGGGCTATTTTACGGCAATCGGAGTCATGTTTGTCTGGGGATTGTTCTGCTCAGCTCTTCTGATCGGCCTTCCCGAGCATATATTCGGGTTATTCATCCATGAACCAGAAGTTATTCCAATGGGAGTACGCTATCTTGTGATCCTGGGCTTTTGCCAGATGTTCATGTGCATTGAACTGACAACAGTAGGGGCGCTCTCCGGTCTTGGCAGGACTCTTCTCTGCTCGGTCATCAGCGTTTTATTTACTTCCGCCAGGATACCTCTTGCCATGATTTTAAGCAGCACAGCCCTTGGGCTTGACGGAATCTGGTGGGCTTTTACCATTTCAAGTATCATCAAGGGGATTCTATTCTTCATATCCTTCCTTGTGGTGGCAGGAAAGCTGCCACAGGATAAACACCAGGCCCGGCTGGAAGCGGAACTTGAATAGCTAACCCGAAGTTCATTTGGCAGTATCTTACAATTATCAAAATTTTCCAAAAAAGACTTGAATTTCACCATGGTTATACGTTAACATATAAGGTAGAAAAAAGGGGAAAAGGAACTGACGATGAAACGAAAAATGCAGAATATGTATGAAAGAAACAGGAAAATGATTAAAAAGCTTCTCTGCGGCCTGTTGGTAAGTGCAATGGTCTGCGGCCAGACTGTTCCCGCCTGGGCCACGTCAAAAGCAGAAAAAGAAAAGCAGGAAGCGCAAAAGAAACTGGAAGAGGCAAATAAAAAAGCCCAGGAAGCGGAAGGCAAAAAGAGTGCTGCCCAGAATCAGGTATCGAAGCTGACTTCTGATCTGACTGCTCTTTTGGCAGATATCAAAGTTCTGGAAAGTGATATGGCCAGCAAGGAAGCAGAGATCAAGCAGGCAGAACTGGACTATGCAGCGGCTAAGAAAGAGGAAGAAAAGCAGTACTCTTCCATGAAGAAGCGAATCCAGTACATGTATGAGAAGGGGGATACAGAATATCTGGATATTTTCCTTCAGGTAAAGAACATGTCTGATCTTCTTAATAAGGCGGAATACGTAGAAGGAATTTATACATATGACCGGAACATGCTGATCACTTACCAGGAGACAAAGCAGAAGGTGGCCGATTATAAGTCTGACCTGGAAGAGGACAAGGCTGAGATGGAAGTCATGGAGCTGGAGTACAAGGAACAGCAATCTGCACTTGAGACACTGATCTCCACGAAGAAAAAAGAAGTTTCCAATTTCGACAGCCAGCTTGCACAAGCCAAGCAGGATGCGGCGGTTTATGCTCAGACGGTTGCAAAGAAGAATGAGGAGATCCGCAAGGCGAAAGAAGAGGAGGCCAGAAAGAAGGCAGCCGAAGAAGCCAGGAAAAAGGCGGAGGAAGATGCCAGAAAGAAAGCTGCGGCTAACACCAGCTCAAAACCCAAGTCATCCAATGCCAACAACAAGTACACCGGACCGTCTGCCTCCAAAAGTAGCGGGGGATCAGCGGAGGGGCGTGCGGTTGCGGATTACGGACTTCAGTTTGTGGGGAACCCCTATGTATTTGGAGGTACCAGCCTGACGAATGGTACGGACTGCTCCGGGTTTGTACTGTCTGTGTACAAGAAATTCGGCTACTCCCTGCCAAGAAGCTCTTCGGAGCAGCGCTCTGCAGGGCGTGAGGTATCCTATTCTGAAGCCCAGCCGGGAGACCTGATCTGCTATGCAGGCCATATAGGAATTTATATCGGCAATGGACAAATTGTACATGCCAGCTCCCCGTCGACCGGAATTAAGGTAGGAAATGCCACCTACCGGACGATTCTATCCGTCAGAAGAATTGTATAGGAATCTGTTTTGCAGGGAGGGATCCTCGGATCCCCCCCTGTTTCCTTAAAAAGAGCTTGCGGAAATCGACATTATATGAGAAAATGTAATCAAGTATGATGTGATATATTTAACAAAGTACTGTTCACAATTATTACTTATTCGAAAGGAGTTTTAACATGATTTATTCACAGGAAGTAGAAGAGATGTGCACAGTGGCACAGGGCGTTCATCACGGCGCTGCTCCAATCCCAGAAGAAGCAAAATGGGTAAAATCTAGAGAAGTTAAAGATATCTCCGGTCTGACACATGGCGTTGGCTGGTGTGCTCCTCAGCAGGGTGCATGCAAGCTGACTCTTAACGTTAAAGAGGGTATTATCCAGGAAGCATTAGTAGAGACTATCGGCTGCTCCGGTATGACACATTCCGCTGCTATGGCAGCAGAGATTCTGCCAGGACTGACCGTTTTAGAAGCATTAAATACAGACCTTGTTTGTGACGCAATCAACACCGCTATGAGAGAATTATTCTTACAGATCGCATACGGCAGAACACAGAGTGCATTTTCTGAGGATGGACTTCCGGTAGGTGCGGGACTGGAAGACTTAGGAAAGGGTCTCCGTTCACAGGTTGGTACCATGTACGGAACATTAAAGAAAGGTCCTCGTTACTTAGAGATGGCGGAAGGCTATGTAACCGGTATCGCTCTGGATGAAGAAGATCAGATCATTGGCTATCAGTTCGTAAGCCTTGGAAAGATGACTGACTTTATCAAGAAGGGTGATGACCCGACGACTGCTTGGGAAAAGGCAAAAGGACAGTATGGACGCGTTGCCGAAGCTGCTAAGATCATTGACCCAAGACATGAATAATCAGATTGGCAAAAGCCTGTCGGATAGCGGTTATCAAAGCGAAGATATTTGGCCAATAATAAGGAGGACAAGATAATGGCATTATTTGAATCATATGAGAGAAGAATTGACAAAATCAATTCTGTATTAAACAGCTATGGCATTGCTTCTATTGAAGAAGCTGAAAAGATTACAAAAGATGCAGGTCTGGATGTATACGAGCAGGTAAAGAAGATCCAGCCGATCTGTTTTGAGAATGCCTGTTGGGCTTACATCGTTGGCGCAGCAATTGCAATCAAGAAAGACTGTAAAAAAGCGGCAGACGCAGCAGCAGCTATTGGAGAAGGTCTTCAGGCTTTCTGTATTCCAGGTTCCGTTGCCGACCAGCGTAAAGTAGGTCTGGGACACGGTAACTTAGGAAAGATGCTTCTGGAAGAAGAGACCGAGTGCTTCTGCTTTTTGGCAGGTCATGAGTCCTTTGCAGCAGCTGAAGGCGCAATTGGTATTGCTGAGAAGGCAAACAAGGTTCGTCAGAAACCATTAAGAGTTATTTTAAATGGTTTAGGAAAGGATGCAGCACAGATCATTTCCAGAATCAATGGATTTACATATGTAGAAACAGAGATGGATTATTACTCAGGCGAAGTAAAAGAGCTTTGGAGAAAGTCTTACTCAGAAGGCTTAAGAGCAAAAGTTAACTGCTACGGCGCTAACGATGTAACAGAAGGTGTTGCAGTTATGTGGAAGGAAGGCGTTGACGTTTCTATCACAGGAAACTCTACCAACCCAACCAGATTCCAGCATCCGGTAGCAGGAACCTATAAGAAAGAATGTTCAGAGAAGGGCAAGAAGTACTTTTCCGTAGCATCCGGCGGCGGTACAGGACGTACCCTTCATCCGGATAACATGGCAGCAGGCCCAGCTTCCTACGGTATGACTGATACTATGGGACGTATGCACTCTGATGCTCAGTTCGCAGGTTCTTCTTCCGTTCCAGCTCATGTGGAAATGATGGGTCTGATCGGTATGGGAAATAACCCTATGGTCGGAGCTACCGTTGCTGTAGCTGTAGGAATTGAAGAGAGTGCAAAAGAAGGTAAATTCTAAGGATAAACCTTTATTTTAAAGGTAATATACCATTTGATAGTGAAAAGAGGAGTTCGCTTTGGCGGCTCCTCTTTTTGTATGTCTGGGTAATGGACACTACCGGCACTAAATAAAAGGTTGTAACAAGGGTTTTTAAATGTAATATCTAATATATTATGATTCAGCAGTACTGCAGAGTTTCATATCAGGAACTATGAGGATAAGAAGTAATAATTTGAAGGAGTTAAAAAGTATTATAAAAGCTTCCCTTATGTTTTGATAATCCATTCTGCAATATTAGTATATGTGTTTACATAAAAAGGTGTGAACAAGCTGTTATATTAGGATTGCCCAGAATACCGGGAGGAAGGAGAAGGCATGGGGGTTTGGTGGGAGCAGGTCTATGGGTAGGTATGAAAATTAAATAATTATTTCCGCTTTAATGGCAACATTATTAACGGTTTTAATAATATAATGGCTGGTTTACTTGAACAGGCTAAGATAATAATGATTGATAATAATATTATGCTTAATTGAGGGAGTGGCAAAGTTTGCAAGATGTTTTTATAGGTTAGATAGCGGATAATAAATCCGTGTAATAAAAATATTCCAATGGTATTTTGGCCTATACTCGTGATAATACCCATATTTTTGTTGGGTATAAACATACATAAAAATGTTATGAATATTACAGATATTATAAGAAAAAAAGCACGATTCCATATACTGTATTGTAATTCATGGTAAGGCAAAGAGTGATATGCCCAAGATGCTTGGATTTTGTGCTGAGCCAGATACAATATACAGCTTACTAAAACAACACAAAGCAAAGTGAGAAACTTGGGAAGTATATTAGTTTTCCTTTCACCAGGCTTAAAAATTTGGAAATTTCTTATCTTCAGATAGTACCCGCTTACAAAGAATGGGAACATTACTAATATTCTTGACAAGCTGAGATAATACGAAACTGTGTCAATATATCCCACTAACAAAGCGATTATGCATCCAATTATAAGTATACATTTTAATATTTTTTCTGTATCACTAAATATTGAAATTACTATATTCCATAAAAAAAGGGCTAATAAATACCAAAGAATCCAATATGGAGTGGTATATTGAAATTTTATAGTTTCGTGTAATATGTATTTTGCAAATGCAATATAACAGGTTTGAAAAACTATGTACGGATAGAAATATTTTGAGATTAATATTTCTTTAGTCGTTTTTTTACAACAATATCCTGAAATAAAAGCAAATGCGGGCATATGGAAAGAATAAATTAGTAAATACAGGAATCTGCTGCTTTTAAATGGCATCTGTTCACAAAGATGACCAAAAACAACTAAAAATATTAATATACACTTTATGTTATCAATCTGGAAGATTCTAGATTTTTTATCCATTTTTATCTCCTGTTTAGCTTTGTCTATGTATCTCGAATGATACCATAAAAAATGTAAAAAGTATATTGACGATTATTTTTATCAATCAGCTAGTCCCTTAAGGGACTAATTTTTTATTCATGGACAAAATCAAATAAAAAATGGAACTATAATTGAAATCGAGGAGAGTAGCAACGGAAGAAGCTTCCGGATGCATTTTGCGGATCCTCAGAAGTATCTCACAACGCTGGCAATGCTTACCCAGGACAATTTAAGTGCCTACCAGGTACAAACTAGTCAGGGCCTTGTATGTGCGAATCCGGTGAACAAGGTGTGCAGACGCAGGCGGTTGCTCCAATATGGGCCGATGATGGTATCCGAACCGTATACTTTCATAAATTTCTTTATTTATTATAAACAGGCACTTATCTATTCGGAACAAGCACTTATCTATTCGGATATATATATAAATATATTAGAAATATAAATAAAGGAATCATAAATATGCATTATGATTATCGATATGGCAATTTATATTCAAGAGGAAATATATATTCAGGCATGAACTGGATACCCACACAAGAAGAAAACGGAGCAAAATATAGGCTTTTTGAAAATCAAATTACAGGCCCGACAGGTCCTACAGGCCCGCCAGGTCCTACAGGCCCGACAGGTCCGACAGGTCCGATTGGTCCTACAGGCCCGACAGGTCCTATAGTCCCGCCAGGTCCGACAGGTCCTACAGGCCCGACAGGTCCTATAGTCCCGACAGGTCCGACTGGCCCGACAGCCCCGCCAGGTCCTACAGCACCAACAGGTCCGACAGGTCCTACAGCACCAACAGGCCCGACAGTACCTACAGGCCCCACAAGATTTCCAGGCTTTCCAGGGCTCAAAATACCAACAAGTCCGACAACTCCGACAGGCCCGACGAGACCTATGGGTCCCACTAGTCCAACAGGTCCAACAGGTCCTATGATTCCAACAGGTCCTACCGCTCCGATGGCTTCTTCAATTTCTACAGTGGCCAGACTGTGGGAGTTAGAAGATATTGAGTCACAAGAGTCGCTATCTTCGTTTCCAAGTACAATTGTTTCAATCATTGAAGATTGCATGGATAATATGATTTATGTCTGGATGAAAAATGGAGACAATTTTTGGCTGATTCCCAGAAGTAGTAATCAGAGCGTTGTTTCTGGTTACCGGTGGTATCAAAACTCAGACTGGTATATTGAGGAAATCAGCTACACCGATATTTATAGCGTTACTTGTGTTTCTTAAAATTCTGTATATTATGATCAGGATGGGGCGCTGCGGTGGCCGGGATTGGCAGGGTAAAGAAGTATATGTATGTCTACCATTTGTCTACCCTGTATAAGTTTTTAGGTTGACAAAGTAATGTTGACAAATGTAACCAGATGTATTACCATACAGTAAACTCCTATGTTTTCAAATGCCTGTAAGTGTATAGAAATGAAATCCTTAAAGCCAAGTTACCTTTGGGCAACAACCCTATGGTTGGAGCTACCGTTGCTGTGGCTGTTGGGATTGAAGAGAGTGCAAAAGAAGGTAAATTCTAAGGAAGACCTTGATCTTTAAGATATTTTACTTTTAGAAAAGGAAAGAGGAGTCGCTTTGCCGGTTCCTCTTTTTGATTATTTAATAGGGGGAAGCTGTATGACCTATGAAAGCTTTCCTGTTGGAAAAATGAAAACCTTCAAACAGACAATATAATGATCATCGGTTTGAAGGTTTGATTTTATAATCCGGAGTATTCATATTAAGATTTGGCACTGATGCATGCTTTGTAACGTTCGTCCGCAGCCTCCCAGCTTACCACATGGAACCAGTCTTCTATGTATGCGGCCCTGTCGTTAAACCGCTTCAAAAAATAAGCATGTTCCCAGCAGTCGATGCCTGCAATAACACAAAGGCCATCTGAGATAGGGGAATTCTGGTTTGGTGTTGTTACGAGTTTCAGTACGCCGTTAGAATCCACTACCAGCCAGGCATACCCGGATCCAAATATAGCCAGTGCATACCGTTTGAATTCATCAAAAAACTGTTCCACCGTCCCAAAGTATTGAACGATGGCGGGATACAATACTTCAGCCTGGGTCCGGGTCATGGAATTGGTCATCCCGAAGAAATAGATCGTGTGATTATATACTCCGCCCGCATTATTAATGATGCCCTGTCGGACTTCCGAAGGAAGGCTTTCCGTATCCGAAAGCAGTTCCTCCAAAGACTTGTTTTGCAGCTGCGGATAATTCGTCAGGATCGCGTTAAGATTCGCCACATATCGCTGCTGCAGCCTGTCATGGTGCAGGTACATGGTTTGCGTGTCTATGTAGGGTTCCAGCGCATCGTATGGATACGGCAGCGGCAGGTTTACAAAGGGGTAATGTTCATTCATAGGTTATTGTCCTTTTTATTATTTGTATATATATATTCAGTACTCAGGGATATATGATGGATAAGCAGGAGCTTGTAACAGAAATATATGCTGGCCCTGGCTATAGATTTTTCCTATAGCCAGATCATAAATATATCAATTAACACTTAGCCATGAAACCAGGTATAATACCAATTAAGAAGAAACGAAATAAATAATCAGTTTAACATTTGGGAGGAAATTCATATGGCTAAGAAGACAAGAGCTGAGAGAAATTTAAAATTTGAAACATTGCAATTACATGTTGGGCAGGAACAGGCGGATCCGGTTACCGATGCCAGAGCAGTACCCATTTACCAGACATCTTCCTATGTATTCCATAATAGCGATCATGCTGCGGCCAGATTCAGCCTGTCAGATGCAGGCAATATTTATGGGAGACTGACGAACCCAACCCAGGACGTTTTTGAGCGCAGAATTGCGGCCTTAGAAGGCGGAGTGGCTGCCCTGGCAGTGGCTTCCGGAGCTGCCGCAGTTACCTATTCCATTGAGAATATTGCAAAAAGCGGGGATCATATTGTAGCGGCAAAGAACATCTATGGCGGTACTTATAATCTGCTGGAGCATACCTTACCGGAATACGGAGTTGAAACGACCTTTGTGGATCCCTTTGATTACGAAGCCTTTGACAAGGCGATTCAGGAAAACACAAAGCTGGTATTCATTGAAACTCTGGGCAATCCCAATTCTGACGTAGTTGATATCGAAAAGCTGGCAGCAATTGCCCATGGACATAAAATTCCTCTGATTGTGGACAATACCTTTGCAACTCCTTATCTGGTGAGACCTATTGAATACGGAGCGGATATTGTGGTTCATTCCGCCACAAAATATATTGGGGGCCATGGTTCAGCCATTGGCGGTGTTATTATTGACGGCGGAACATTCGATTGGGAGGCTTCCGGAAAATTCTCTTCCCTTACAGAGCCGAACCCAAGCTATCATGGAATCAGCTTTACCAAGGCGGTAGGAGCGGCCGCATATGTAACAAAGATCCGCGCCATTTTACTCCGTGATACAGGAGCGGCCCTATCTCCCTTCCATGCGTTTTTATTCCTCCAGGGCTTAGAAACCTTATCCCTTCGTGTAGAACGCCATGTAGAAAATGCTCTGAAGGTGGCGCAGTATTTAAAGAACCATCCTCAGGTGGAGAAGGTTCACCATCCTTCCGTTTCAGAGGATCCGGAGCAGCAGGAATTATACGGCAAATATTTCCCAAATGGTGGAGGCTCTATATTTACCTTTGAAATCAAGGGTGATGACAGGAAGGCAAAAGACTTTATTGACCAGTTGGAATTATTCTCCCTGTTAGCCAATGTAGCAGACGTAAAATCTTTAGTCATTCATCCGGCTTCAACGACCCATTCCCAGATGTCGGTGGAGGAATTGGAAGGCTCAGGAATCAAACCGAACACCATCCGGTTATCCATAGGAACGGAACATGCAGCTGATATTATAGAAGATTTAGAGGAAGCATTTAAGGCGGTTCAATAACCGTCAGGATTTACAGGATTAAAAACAGGCTGCCATACTTCTATGGCAGCCCTTTGAGCCCTTCGGGTATACCTTTATGCCCAAAAAGCATGGGCAAGAATAAGGAAACACCCTTCGGGTATACCTTTATGCCCAAAAAGCATGGGCAAGAATAAGGAAACACCCTTCGGGTATACCTTTATGCCCAAAAAGCATGGGCAAGAATAAGGAAACACCCTTCGGGTATACCTTTATGCCCAAAAAGCATGGGCAAGAATAAGGAAAGGAGATACCATGACATTACAGCAGCTTCGTTATGCCATATGCATAGCAACTCAGAAATCCATGAACAAGGCGGCTGCCGAGTTGTTTATCACACAGCCCAGCCTATCAAGCACGATCCGGGATCTGGAAGAAGAGATCGGCCTTAAGCTGTTTCTGCGCTCAAACCGGGGAATTGTGATCACTCCGGAAGGAGAGGAGTTCCTTGGATATGCCAGACAGATGCTGGAGCAGTACCGCCAGATGGAAGAGCGGTTCGTAAAGAAGGAAAAATTTAAAAAGAAATTCAGCGTGTCCATGCAGCATTACACCTTTGCCGTTCAGGCTTTTATCCATATGGCAAAAGAATTCGGTATGGATGATTACGAATTTGCCGTCCATGAAACCAAAACCTATGAAGTCATTGAAAATGTGAGAAACCAGAAAAGCGAATTAGGGATCCTGTACTTAAATGATTTTAACCAGAAAGCCATTGAAAAAATCTTTAATGATAATGAACTGGAGTTTGTGGAATTATTTCAATGCGGAATCTACGTTTTTCTATGGAAGGGCAATCCTCTGGCAGAAAAAGAACTGATCGAATTTGAAGATTTAAAGAAATATCCCTGCCTGTCCTTTGAACAGGGAAATAATAATTCTTTTTATCTGGCGGAAGAAGTGTTCAGCACTTATGAATATAAGCAGATCATAAAGGCGGATGACAGGGCCACGCTCTTAAATCTCATGGTAGGATTAAACGGCTATACCCTGTGCTCCGGGATTATCTGTGAAGATTTAAATGGAGATGAATATAGGGCAATTCCTCTTAATACCGATGATAAGATGAGAATCGGATATATAAAAAAGAAAAAAATGCCTTTAAGTATCCTTGGCGAAAAATATATAGCGGAACTGATCAGATTGAAAGAAAAACATCTTCCTACCTAAGTTTAATAGCATTTTATTTTTTATTTTGCGTCACGGTGTACTGAAAACCCCTAAAAGTTAGACCTGAAATTCTTACTTTTGGGGGTCTGTACACTTGGCAGTAGAGAGGGTGGAATTTTATCTTCTTTGTTGGCCAACCCCTTGTATTGGGGCGGTAGTTCCTTTTATAATTCTAATATAGCATATCTGTTACTCCCCTAAATATAATATTCAGGAGACTCCTGATACCTGTCAAGAATGTCCTGCAGGGTAATTCCGTTTAAATAATTTGCAATAACTTCTGAAAGCCCCTGCCAGATGGGAAGAGTCAGACAGTCTGCCTGCCTGGAGCATATGTTTGGATCGTTGTCCATACAGCTGACAGGATTTAAGCTTCCTTCTGAGCTGAGCAGAATATCTCCGATGGTTATCTGGGAGGGATGTCTTGCCAGCTTATAACCGCCCATGTGACCACGGTAGGTTGTGAGCAGATTGCTGCGGTTTAAAAAAGGTACAATCTGTTCAAGATATTTTTTAGAAATGTTCTGCCTTTCGGAGATGTCCTTTAAGGCAATGAATTCCTCATTATAATGCTCCGCTAAATCAATCATCATGCGAAGGGAATAGCGGCCGCGAGTTGATATTTTCATAGTATACCACCTTACAAAACAATTTTGTGTATCAATACCTATTTTACCATGGGTTGAATAGGTATTCAACCCGTGAAATAAAATTCTTTCGCAATAGAAATTATCTATAGCAGGTGATTGTTTTTAAGTAATACCATTGACGGCCTTCCATTGGTATAATTAAGGAAAGAACAGATGCATGATCCAAATTGAGAAAGAGGGGTATGAATATGGAATACGGGATTTCTACAAAATGTTTATACGGCAATGGGGAAGGGGTTGCAACAGACAAGTCTGGAGCCATCAGCTTTCCTATTTACCAGACAGCGACCTTTGCTCATAGGGGAATCGGGGAAAGCACCGGTTATGATTACAGCCGCCTGCAAAATCCAACCAGAGAGCAGTTGGAAAAGGTGGTGGCTTCCCTTGAGCATGGAGTGGATGCTCTGGCATTTTCAAGTGGTATGGCAGCAATCACGGCTTTAATGGAACTGTTTCAGCCGGGAGACCATATAATAACCGATTGTGATTTATATGGCGGGAGCATCCGTTTGTTTGATAATATCAGCAAGAAGAACGGAATTTTGATTAGTTCCGTAGACTGTTCCCGCGGGGACATTGTAGAATTTGAAAACCTGATCGGTGAGAACACAAAAGCAATATACATAGAAACTCCGACAAACCCCATGATGAATGTCATAGACATTGGTAAGCTGGCAGAGATTGCAAAGAAGAACCATTTGCTTTTAATCGTGGACAATACGTTTTTGTCCCCCTACTTTCAAAATCCATTGAAGCTGGGGGCCGATATTGTTGTCCACAGCGGAACCAAATACCTTGGCGGCCATAATGATACCATCGCAGGCTTTCTAATCACCTCCTCGGCAGAGATTTCCGAAAGACTCAGATTTATTATAAAGACGGTAGGTTCCGGTCTGGCACCCTTTGACAGCTGGCTCATATTAAGAGGGATTAAAACCCTTGGAATCCGGATGGAGCGGGGGGAGGAGAACGCCAGAAAACTTGTGGAATGGCTGTGCCGGGAAAAGAAGGTCATTAAAGTGTATTATCCCGGAATCAAGTCTCACCCCGGTCACGAGGTCTGTAAAAAGCAGACAAGGGGATTTGGCTCCATGGTTACTTTTGAGGTGGAATCAACGGAGCTGGCTCATCAGATTTTAAAAGAGGTGAAACTGATCCGTTTTGCAGAAAGCTTAGGTGGCGTGGAAACGCTGATCACTTACCCGATTACCCAGACTCATGCCGATGTGCCTAAAGAGATTCTGGCCGCCAATGGCGTCACCGACAGGATCTTAAGATTATCAGTAGGGATCGAAGATTCAGAAGATTTGATAAGGGAATTGGAGAGAATATTTTATGAGTAAGGAAACGATTGATTTTGATGAAGTCATAAACCGAAAAAATACGAACAGCCTTAAGTACGATTTTGCAGTAAGAAGGGGAAAACCGGAAAATCTTTTACCCCTGTGGGTAGCGGATATGGATTTTAAAGTATCCTGGAAGATTTTGGAGGCCCTTCATGAGCGGGTCGACCATGGGATTTTCGGGTACAGCGAGGTCCAGGATGAATATTTTGAAGCCATCCGGGGCTGGTTGAAAAAAAAGCATCACTGGAATGTGGAAAGCAGATGGCTGATCAAAACACCTGGTGTTGTATTTGCCTTAGCCATGGCTGTCCAGGCTTTTACAGATCCGGGGGATGGGGTTATAATCCAGCAGCCGGTATATTATCCCTTCAGCGAAGTCATTGAAGATAATGACAGGGTGGTCGTGGATAATTCCCTGTATCTTGGAGAAGATGGCAAGTACCACATGGATTTAAAAGATTTTGAAAGAAAAGCAGAAGATTTCCATGTGAAATTATTCTTATTATGCAGTCCTCATAACCCGGTGGGAAGAGTTTGGAGCCGGGAGGAATTGGAAAAATTAAGTGAAATCTGTATTCGCAGGGATATCCTTGTAGTCAGCGATGAGATTCATCAGGATTTTGTATTTGAGGGAGAACACCTGGTATTTGCTAATCTTAGTGAAGAACTGAAAAACAGGACCATTACCTGTACCTCCCCAAGTAAGACATTTAATCTGGCAGGCTTACAGATTTCCAATATATTTATTGCAAATCAGAATCTGAGGCGGAGATTCCGCAGACAGGTGGCGGCAGCCGGGTACAGCCAGCTGAATACCCTGGGCTTAACTGCATGTGAAGCGGCATACCGCAATGGTGAAGAGTGGCATGATCAGCTCATGGAATATTTAAAGGCAAACGTTTCCTATGTACGTGATTTCTTAAAAGAAAAAATACCCAAGATCAAGCTTATAGAACCGGAAGGAACCTATCTTGTATGGCTGGATTTCCGGGAACTGGACCTTACAGAAGGTGAGAGAGAAGACCTCATCATAAAAAAGGCTGGACTCTGGCTGGACAGCGGAGCCATGTTCGGGCCGGTGGGAGAGGGATTTGAAAGAATTAATATCGCATGCCCCCGGTCTGTTCTGGAGCAGGCCTTGGGGAACTTAGAGCAGGCTATAAAAACGTTATAAAACTTTAAACGTTATGAAAATAATGGATTCTCTTTATCACCAGTCGTGATTTTGAACCAGTTACTGACATGAAAAACGCCGAAGTCTCGCATAAAAAGCATGTTTTTGCGAGGCTTCGGCGTTTATTCTATGCTTTTGTTTATGAAGGATGACAGGCAGTGATGCCCAACGTCAAATTCTTTATTTTCCGAATGGAGAGTCTTCCCTGCGTACAAAATACCCCTGGTTATGGCTGCAAACCGGACAGACCTGCGGCGCTTTGGTACCTTTATGAATATGACCGCAGTTTAAGCAGATATATTCCGTGGTCGTATCGTTTTCAAAGAGTTTATTGTCCTGCACCAGCTGCGCATACTGGGCAAAACGCTGGCTGTGTACTTTTTCAACCTCAGCGATCATATAAAAGGAATTTGCGATACTGGAAAATCCCTCTTCCTTAGCCTTGTCGCCGAAGGATTTATAAATAGTATCGTGCTCGGCAGCTTCATGCTGGGCGGAGAGCTGCAAAAGCTCTAGGATGTTATTGGAGTTGTCAATTGGATAGTTGGCGCTTATGGAGATTTCCTGCCCATGGAACTCCTTTAAGTGATTATAGAATACTTCAGCGTGTTCCTTCTCCTGATTTCCGGTATAATGGAAAAGCCAGTATAAAACGGCAAGGTTTTGATTTTTAGACTGGGACGCGGCAAATTCATAACGACGCCAAGCCTGACATTCTCCTGCAAAAGCTTTTAATAGGTTCTCTTTTGTAACGCTGTCTTTCAGTGCGACCATTTGTTGTTCCTCCTAATTTATTTACCTGTAGTGTTACCAGATTTCTCCTGATTTATAATAAAAAATGGAAGATATGGAAAAATATTTATTGTATCTCCGTTATCCACGACACCAAAAAGATGCAGAGCCGATCCTATGTTTCCTTAACGGGTGACAGGCTCTGTATCTTTGGAATAAATGATTTTTTTTACCCCTCTGTAATCCAAAAGTAGTAATAGAACAAGGAAAGCCGGCATTTGATAGAATACGAAGAAGAAGCCAGATATGTGGTAACCGGTATTAAGCAGATTCATGCCGGCATCCCCCAGCATCCGATGAAAAGTAAATCAGTGCAGGAGGACATGACCGGCAATGGGATCAATAAAATTATTGTAAAAAAGTATTGACACATTTCTCTTCCTGTATTAATATAATTATAACATATAAACCTATTAAACATATAGGTAATGAAAAGAGATGATCAATATGAAGGAATTCAATTTTAAGGAAGCAGGTAATCATGGATTTTATAATAATAGATGTTGTTGTCAGGCTGTATGTATGAATAGAGATATAGCTTTGTTGTAATGCTTGTTATGATGCCTGATATCCTGGAATATGAGAAATATCCATATTTTCAACGGAACAAAGGAGCAGGTGCCGTAATCGGCAGCCGCTCTATTTTCATTTAATGAATCAAACTATTAAATATCATATAAAACGGAGGTAAAGAATATGGGAACAATTAAAGAAAGCGCAGTGGAACTCATTGGAGGAACACCGATACTCAAATTAAACCGGTACAGTGCAAAGGAAGGAATCGAGGGTGTTACGCTTCTGGCAAAGCTGGAATACTTAAATCCTGCCGGTTCCGTAAAAGACAGGATCGCTCTTGCCATGATTGAAGATGCAGAGGAAAAAGGGATCTTAAAGCCTGGAGCAACCATCATTGAGCCGACATCAGGGAATACCGGAATCGGTTTAGCAGCCGTTGCGGCGGCCAAAGGCTACCGGACCATTCTGACGCTCCCGGATACCATGAGCGTGGAACGAAGAAATTTATTAAAGGCCTATGGTGCAGAGTTAGAATTAACCGAAGGCGCAAAGGGTATGAGAGGGGCTATTGAGAAAGCAGAGGAGCTGAAAGACAGCATACCTGGTTCTATTATCCTGGGACAGTTTGTAAATCAGGCTAACCCCAAAGTACACAAGGAAACCACCGGGCCGGAGATCTGGGAACAGACAGCTGGGGAAGTGGACATTTTTGTAGCTGGCGTAGGTACAGGCGGAACCATTACAGGTGTGGGACAATATTTAAAGGAAAAGAAACCGGATGTCAGAATTGTGGCGGTAGAACCGGCAAGCAGTCCGGTACTCTCCGGAGGCAAGCCAGGGCCTCACAAGATTCAGGGTATCGGCGCGGGATTTGTGCCTGAAGTCCTGGATACCGGAATTTACGATGAAATAATTACCGTTGAGAATGAGGATTCATTTAAGGAAGGTAAGGCATTTGCAGTATCAGAGGGAATTCTGGTGGGAATCTCTTCCGGGGCTGCACTAAAAGCCGCAAAGCTGCTGTCGGAAAGACCGGAGAACAAGGGAAAGACCATCGTTATCTTACTTCCTGATTCCGGTGACCGGTATTTGTCAACTCCTTTATTCGGCTAAATTGTTTCATGATTTAAGATGACTGGTGGTTTTGGAAACAGCTGGTTATAAGATTATCTTATTACCAGCTGTATTTTTTTTATATTATACAAATACCTATAGGAATGGTAAGATATGAATATAAGGAAACAGAAGTGATAGGAAAGGAGTTAAAGATGGTTCAGATGAATGAGAAAGTGTGTTGTTGCTGTAAATACGGAAAGAATGTTCATTTTGTTTGTGTCTTGAAACCTGAAACTCCTGTGCATGGCTTTTATGCATAGAAGGCAGGTGTCAGTGGGCATCTGCTTTTTTTGTACTCAAATTTAGGAAAGAAGGAATAAAAAATGGCAATAGAAGAGAGATTCGGAAAGGTAGCGACCACGGAAGATACCCACGAAGTATCTGAAACAGGCGCTTTTGTAAGGCAGGATAATTATTTTGTCACACCTTTTGGTGAAGGGGAGGGAGAGCTTCCTGTAGAGGCAGGGCGGTACCGGCTCATTTGGACGCCCCTCTGCCCATGGGCCACGAGACAGATCATTGCCCTAAAGCTTCTGGGGCTGGAAGATGTGATCAGCGTCGGTAAGGTAAGTCCCGTAAGGACGGAAAAAGGCTGGGAATTTTCCCTTGATGAGGGCGGCGTGGATCCGGTTCTTAATATCCGCTATCTTCCGGAAATCTATGCAGCCACGGATCCGGAATATGAAGGAAGGGCAACGGTTCCCACTGTGGTAGATTTAAAGACCAGAAAGGTAGTTAACAACGATTATCACCGTTTGACAAATTACTGGGAAACTGCATGGAAGTCATTTCATAAGCCGGGAGCACCGGATCTGTATCCTGAGGATTTGAGAAAGGAAATCGATGAGCTCAATGGGATATTATTCCATGAAGTGAACAACGGGGTATACAAAGCAGGTTTTGCCCAGTCCCAAAAAGAATATGAAACTGCGTATGATGTACTGTTTCAAAGGCTTGACTGGCTGGAAGAGCGGCTTTCAAAGGGGAGATATCTGTTTGGAGACCGGCTCACTGATTCTGATATCCGGTTATATGTAACTCTTGCCCGGTTTGATGTGGCTTACTATTTCAGTCATAAGACAAACAGGAACCGCATTGCCGATTTTGAGAATCTGTGGAACTACGCAAAGGACTTATATAGAATTCCGGCATTTAAAGAAGCCACGGATTTTGATTCCATAAAAAAGGGATATCTCCTGGGAAGCCATGGGCACAATCCATACAACATTCTTCCCCTGGGACCGGATGTTTCCATTTGGGATGAACCGAATAACAGGGATGAAAAATTCGGAAAGAGAAAATAGGAAAGGCAGGAGCGTTCATGTCTGATTTTACGTTTTATAGCCAGATTGCAGAAACCTTTCACTGGTTTCACCAAAATCCAGAACTATCCTTTGAAGAATACGAGACAACGGGCCGAATTCGTGAGTTTTTGGAGTATTACAATATCCGTATTCTGGATTTGGATTTAAAAACAGGATTGGCAGCAGAAATACAAGGTGTAAACGACGGTCCTGTGATCGCACTGCGCTGTGATATCGACGCACTGCCCGTGCAGGAAGAAACCGAATTACCCTATGCCTCTGCCGTAACTGGTAAAATGCATGCCTGCGGTCACGATTTTCATACCACAGTTATGCTGTATGTGGCAAAAGAATTACAGGAACTGCGGGAACATTTGCACGGAACGGTGAAAATCCTGTTCCAACCTGCAGAGGAATCCTCTGTCGGTGCCTTGGAAGTAATCAAAACAAAGGTTCTTGATGATGTTGACGGGATCTATGGCCTGCATACCGATATTACACTCCCGGTTGGAACCGTAGGAATTGTTTCTGGAAGTGTTACTGCCGCTGTTGACAGGTTTACCGTCAGGCTTACGGGAAAAGGCACTCATGCGGCTCATCCTCAGGATGGAGTCGATCCTGTACTTACCGCTTCACAGATTGTAACCCTTGCCCAAAGCATCGTCAGCCGTAATATTGATCCGTTCTCTCAGGGCTTGCTCAGCATAACCCGTGTTACGGCGGGAAACACATGGAATGTCATCCCGCAGACAGCAGAGCTTGAAGGAACGGTACGCACCATGGGCAGATACAATCGCCGGTTGATCGAAGAACGTTTCCGCACGCTGGTTCAGCATGTTGCATTGTCTCAAGGGGCAAAAGCAGAAATAGATTGGCTTGCAGGGCCTCCCGCCACAAATAATGCCCCGTGTTTTGAGCCTGTAGCTGCCGCCGTTGCAAAAGAACAGGGACTGAAGTTCAAGACTTCTTCCCCTTCTCTCGGCGGAGAAGACTTTGCCTTTTATCAGGAAAAGATTCCTGGTTTCTTCATTCGCATAGGAACTGGTGAGTCCTATCCCAACCACCACCCGAAATTTCAAGTTAACCCTAATGCATTAAAGCCGGCCATTGATTATTTTGCAGCTTTAGCACTAAAAACTCTTTTTGCCATAAAAAGCGGTGAATTGATCCCTTTGCAGGAGGAGGAATCTGATGATTGAAATTCAAAACGTAAGTAAACGGTTTGATTCTGTTTTTGGTGATGTTCATGCCTTGCGGCAGGTTAGCATTACAGTTGAAAAGGGCGATATTTTTGGAGTGATAGGCTTCAGCGGAGCAGGTAAATCAACCCTGGTACGTCTGGTTAACTTATTGGAACGTCCCTCTAAAGGGCGGGTGCTGGTTGATGGCACGGACATCACCTCTCTGTCAAAACCGGACTTACGAAAGCTGAGAAAGAATATCGGTATGATTTTCCAGCAATTTAATTTGCTCCAGTCCAAATCTGTTTTTCAGAACGTAGCGGCGCCGCTGGTATTGAACAAAGTGCCAAAAAAGGACATAGAAAAGCGGGTAAAAGAGCTCCTGCAGTTTGTAGAGCTTGAGGATAAAATCCACACCAATGTGTCAAAGCTTTCAGGCGGTCAAAAACAAAGGGTCGGCATAGCCCGCGCCCTTGCCACAAATCCAAGCATCTTACTCTGCGATGAGGCTACAAGTGCTTTGGATCCTAAGACCACGGATTCTATTCTGGAGCTATTGAAAAAAGTAAACAGGGAGCTGAATGTTACGATTCTCCTGATCACTCATGAAATGCACGTTATTTGTGATGTATGTAACAAAGTAGCGGTTATGGATAACGGCAGGGTGTTAGAGCAGGGAACTGTGCTTGAAGTATTCGGTAATCCACAGCATAAAATCACCAGGAGTTTTGTAAAGACCGTGATTGGCGACAGCATACCAGGGAGCCTTGCCCGGGAAATTCTTGAATATCAGGGAGAAAACCGGATTTTCCGACTGCGTTTTCAAGGAAATATTGCCGGAAAACCGCTGTTGTACCGCATAAGTGCGGAATACCACATGGAAAACAGCATTTTATTTGCCACTGTTTGTGAACTCCAGGGAGTTGTGTTCAGCGTTATGATTGTGCAGGTGTTTGGTCCCGTACAAAGGCTTGACGAGGTGCAGAAATTTATTGAAGATTCCGGAGTCTATGTGAAAGTCTTACATTTGACAGGGGAAGAGGAGGATCACAATGATTGAGCAATATTTAGGTATTACCAGCGAACAGATGGTAATTGCAGCCGGCCAGACTGTTTATATGCTGTTCTGGGGGCTGGTACTGGGATCACTTCTTGGGATTCCCCTCGGTATATTACTTACCATTACACGTAAGGGTGGTATCCTGCAAAACAAAGTCGTCTATACCCTGATTAATTACACAATTAACATCGTACGCTCCGTGCCTTATATTATTTTGCTGGTGGCAATTATGCCCTTAACAAAAATCATTGTGGGTACCCGGATCGGCACCCAGGCCGCTCTGGTTTCCCTGGTGTTTTATATAACGCCATTTCTTTCGCGCCTGGTAGAAAGCTCGCTGCTGGAGGTTGATAAGGGAATCATCGAAGCTGCGGAAGCGATGGGGGCAACTCCTGTGCAGGTCATTTGGCACTTTTTGCTGCCGGAAGCATTGGGCTCGCTGATCTTATCCCTGACCACAGGTACCATCGGTCTCCTTGGCGCAACCGCCATGGCGGGAGCCATAGGCGGAGGCGGTGTTGGTAACCTGGCATTGACCTATGGGTATCAGCAATTTAATACTCCCTTAATGGTCGCAACTGTAATCGTATTGATCGTGTTTGTACAGCTGATTCAAGGACTTGGAAATTATATATCAAAACGTGTCAGAGCACGTGAATAAAGGAGGAACCTGTTTATGAAAAAAATTGGATTGATTATCATCGCTGCCTTACTTGCCGTCACTGTTGCCGGCTGCTCAGCCAATAATGAAAGCAAGCTGGGACAGGATAAAAAAACATTGAAATACGGCAAGGCTGCAGGGCCCTATACGGTATTATTTGAAGATGCAGTAAAGCCCATCCTAGAGAAGCAGGGATATCAGCTGGAAGTGGTTGATTTTTCAGACCTTTTGCAGAATGATACCGCGTTGAATGAAGGAGAAATTGATTTCAACGTGGAACAGCATACTGCTTATGCCGAAAATTTCAACAATAAGCAAAATGGAAACCTTGTTCCCATCTCCCCCATACCCACCGTTCCCGCCGGACTGTTTTCTGCAAAGCATACCTCTTTGGACGCCATAGCGGATGGCTCGATTGTTGCAGTGCCAAATGACGCATCCAATACGGCACGTGCCTATGCACTTCTTCAAAAGGCTGGCTGGATTAAGCTCAACCCGGATGTTCCCCTTGAAGCGGTAAAGCAATCCGACATCATTGAAAACGCGTACAACATCAATTTTGTGGAAATGGATTCGTTAAATATCCCTCCTGCTCTGGATGATTTTGATTTTGCAGTGATCACAGGAAGCATTGTTTATAATGCAGGCATTGATCCATCTACCGCCATTTTACAAGAAGATATTTTGGATCATCTGATTTTACAGGTGGTTGTAAAAGAAGAGAACAAAGATACAAAATGGGCAAAAGACATTGCAGCTGCTTATCACTCAGACGAATTGAAAGAGTATTTGAAAAAGAACAACTCAGGCTTGTGGTTTGTTCCCCAGGAATTGCAATAGCATAGACTCCGTCCGGTAACAGGAAGGAGACAACTAAAAACAGGAAACCTATTTATAAAAGAGGAGAGAAAATTATGAAGAAAAATATTGCAGGAAAATCAATTCTAGGGGTGCTTACGGCAGTGGCCGTATTAGGAGCCCTGTCCGGATGCAAAAGCAGTACCAATACGGCGGCAACCAAAGCAGCTGAGGAAACAACAAAGACAGAAAGTTCATCAGAGCTGGTGACACAGGAGGAGGGCAGTGAGGCTGCCGGCACAGCAGAACCGGTTGTCATTCATGCGGCAACAGGCGGTTCTCCAAAGCCGTTTACCTTTGTGGACAGCAGCAACCAGCTCACAGGTCACAATATTGAACTGATCAAAGCCGTTTTTGACCGGCTTCCCCAATATAAGCTTGAAATCGAAGTGACAGATTTTACCTCCATTTTTGCAGGCCTGGATTCCGACCGGTACCAGATTGGTGTAAATAATTTCGCGAAGAATGAGAGCAGAAAAGAAAAGTATTTATTTACCGATCCGATCTTTGCCAATGAGTACGTTGCCATCTTTGCAAAGAACAATGAAAAGGCAGCAGGCATAGAGACATGGGATGACCTTGCAGGCTTAAAGACTATTTCATCGGCGGGAATCAATATCACCACAGCCCTGGAAAACTATAACGCCGCCCATACCGGGAATCCCATTATTATTGAATACAGTGATGAAGATCTTGTGCTGCAGATTCAGGATGTGGAAGCTGGGAAATACGATTTCGTGTTAATGGATAAACCAATGTTCGAGTATTATCAGAAAGAATTTAATTTTAATGTGGAAGGAGCTTCCATCAGCAACACCCTTTCAAAGGACTTAATGGCAGAACCTTTCAGCTATCTGATTGTCAGCAAGGGAAATGAGAAACTGGCAGAGGATATTGACAAGGCGTTAAAAGAAGTGATTGAGGATGGAACTTCTAAGGAAATTAACTTAAAATGGTTTGGATCCGATTACTCCCCATCTTATTAATAAAACCGGAGGAACAAGATGAGCAAAATATTTGACTGGCAGCTGGTGTTCACGGAAATTCCTGCATTGCTGAAATACTTGCCTGTAACACTGCAGCTGACTGGAGTTGCCCTGATAATTGGTTGGGTGATAGGGCTTTTGATTGCTGTGGTGAAAATCCACAATGTCCCGATCCTGCGGCAACTATGTACTTTATTTGTTTCGGTCGTACGGGGAACCCCGATTATCGTCCAGCTATATCTTACGTATTTTGGAATTCCTATCGCATTGAAATACTATAACTTTTACAATGGAACTTCATATAACGTAAATGGAATCCCGTCAATTATTTTTGCGATCGTGGCCCTGGGGCTTAATCAATCCGCTTTTGATTCAGAAACCATACGGGCAGCCATACAGTCCGTGGAAAAGGGGCAGGTTGAGGCAGCCAAGGCCCTTGGAATGAACGGGTTCCAGATATTTCGCAGGGTATTGTTTCCCCAGGCAGTGACAGTAGCCCTCCCCTCCCTGGGAAACTCCCTCATAAGCCTGGTAAAAGGGACCTCGCTTGCATTTACCTGCTCGGTCGTCGAGATAACGGCTCAGGGCAAGATTCTTGCTGGAAACAGCTACCGGTATTTTGAAGCATATTGTTCTCTGGCAATCATCTACTGGGTTATGACGATTTTTATTGAACGGCTGTTTGTATATTTAGAAAAAAAGATGAGCGTTCCGGAAACGGTTTCGGCAGAAGTGTCCTGCGGACATATCTTTACACCCGGTAAAACGGGGTGGGCCCTGTCCAAAAAGCATGGACAGGAACAGGGAAAGGAGGAATAAGTGTGAGCGTCATTGAAATTCGTGGATTAAGTAAAAAATTTGGCAAGAATGTGGTGCTGGATAACATTGATCTGGTTATTCACGAAGGTGATGTGGTCGCCATCATCGGACCATCGGGCACCGGTAAGTCCACTCTGCTTCGTTCCATCAATCTGCTTGAAAAACCGGAAAAGGGAACCATCAAGATAAACGATCAGGAAATCGATCTTACTACTAAATCAGCCAGGGAAAAACTGGAGCTGCGGAAGAATACGGAAATGGTATTCCAGCAGTTTAATCTTTTTAAGAACCGGACCGCCCTGGAGAATGTAATGGAAGGGCTGATGGTTGTAAAAAAGTTAAAGAAAAGCGAGGCCAGAAGCATTGCAGAAAAGCACTTGCAGAAGGTGGGGATGGGGGACCGTTTGTCCCATTATCCCAGGCATTTATCCGGAGGGCAGCAGCAAAGAGTGGCCATCGCAAGGGCGCTGGCCATGGACCCGAAACTGCTTCTCATGGATGAACCGACCTCGGCTCTGGACCCGGAGCTGGTGAGTGAAGTTCTGATTACCATAAAAAAGGCGGCCCAGGAGGGCAATACCATACTCCTTGTCACCCATGAGATGAATTTTGTAAAAAACGTGGCCAATCGGATCATTTTCCTGGAAAACGGAAAAATTGTAGCTGACGGAACACCGAAAGAGATCTTTGATAATCCGAAAAACCAGCGGTTAAAGGAGTTTTTAGTAAAGATTCACATGTTGGAAAGCGCTGATTATACGATCTAACCGAAGCAAGCAGCAAAGCGGATCGCAAATATCCGCTTGACAGGGGGAATGATATGGCAGAAGGAATCGAGGTATTTGAGAACACATTTCGTCATCAGATTCAGGCTGACGGAAAAATCAAGGTCCAGGATAATTTTTTCAAAAAGAAATTTGGAAGGGAAGAAGGGGAGTGGCCGGTGGAAGCCGGCCGGTACCGTCTGCTTTGGATGCCGGCCTGCTCTCATGTGCACGGCTGGGTATTTACAGAGGATCCGGATGAGAAGGATCCTGTTTTGGGAATCCACTATTTAAAAGAAATTTATGACAGGGATACTCCTGACGGGGATTACAAGGAGCGTCCCACCGTTCCCATTCTGGCAGATACAACCACAGGAAAAGGTGTGAATAATGACCACTTCTGGATCCCGGTCTATTTTGAAACTTTCTGGAAGCCATATCATAAGGAAGGTGCACCGGAGCTTTATCCGGCTGAACTCCGTAAGTTACAGGAGGACTCCCATGAATGACATTACGTACAAGATAACAACAGAAGGGATTCACTGGCAGGAGGTTGCCGATGTGCTGCGGCGTTCCGGACTGTCAGACCGGTCTGCCAAAGATCAGGAGACCATCTTTAAAAACAGCTATGCCGTGGTGTTTGTCTATGATGAAGAGAGGATCGTGGGTGTTGGAAGAGCCTTATCCGATGGCGTCTGCCAGGCAGCTATCTATAATATTGCTCTTGATGAGGAATATCAGGGATACGGAATCGGCAGAAAACTGATTGAATTGCTGCTTGATCAGGTAAAGGGCCAGAATGTCATCCTTTACACCCATCCCAGGACGGTCGCCTTATACGAAAAAATGGGATTTCGCAGGAATAAAACAGCCATGAGCATATTCCGGGGTTCAGAAGATTCCTTAAACTGGATGAAAAAGGAAGGATTCCTGCTTCCGGAAAAATACCGCTTTGTTGATGAATACGGCAGAGACGATATGAAACAATAGGCAGGTTTAAAAAAAGGATGAGATAATTACAATGTCAAAGAAATTTATAAAGGATGAAATTGAAAAAGACGGGAAATTCAAACGGCAGAAAAACCAGTTTACAACACCATTTGGAACAGAAAAAGGGCAGCTGCCTGTAGAAGCAGGCAGATACCGCCTGTTCTGGTCCCCTGCCTGTCCATGGGCTCACCGCTCCGTCATTGTAAGGAGCCTGCTTGGGCTTCAGGATGCAATCAGCCTGGGCACCCTGGATCCTGTCAGACCTGATGTAGGGCGGACCGATTGGGCATTTACACTGGATGAATATGAGGAAGATCCGGTATTAAAGATCCGTTATTTAAGTGAAGCCTATTTAAAAGCAGATCCCGGATTTAAGGGAAGGTTTACCGTGCCTGCAGTCGTGGATTTGAAAACAGGAAAAGTCGTAAATAACGATTACTTTAACCTGACCAGATACTGGGAGGTAGAGTGGAAGATATACCATAAGGCAGGAGCACCGGATTTATACCCGGTGGAATTAAGAGAAGAGATTGATATATTAAATAATATTCTTTTTCATGAAATTAACAACGGAGTCTACAAAGCAGGTTTTGCCAGAAGTCAGGAAGCTTATGACGAGGCATATCATCTTGTCTTCAACCGTCTTGACTGGCTGGAAGAACGCCTAGGTCACAGCCGTTACCTGTTTGGAGATAAGATTACGGAATCCGATATCCGATTGTATGTAACTCTGGCCCGCTTTGATGTGGCCTACTATAATGGCTTTTTATTAAACCGCAGCCTGATTTCTGATTATCCTAATCTATGGGGATATGCAAGGGATCTATATAAACAGCCGGGATTTGGTGATACGACGGATTTAGAGGCTATCAAAAAACACTATCATTTATGTGCTGTTTCCACGAACCCATATGGTATCGTTCCTAAGGGACCGGACCTTTCCATCTGGAAAACACCTCATGGCAGGGATAAAATCAATTTTGAACTCATCGGGCAAAAGGTACGCCCAAAGGAAATAGAGAAGGAAATTGATGAAAGAGGAGCATTTATCCGTCAGCCTAACCGTTTTACAACTCCCTTTGGAGATGGTGAAAAAGATTTGAAGGCAGAAAGCGGCCGGTACCGGCTGTTTTGGGCAAAAGGCTGCCATTGGTCCAACCGGGCTTCCATTGTACGGGAGCTATTAGGACTTCAGGAGGCAATCGGTATCAATTTGGTTGGCCACAGCAAAGAAAATCGTGCATATGGCTGGGAATTCGTGTATAATGAGGACAGAAAAGACCCGGTCCTCGGCGTTCAGTATTTAAGTGAGCTTTACTATAACGCGGATCCGGATTATGAAGGACGCTGTACCGTACCGGCCCTGGTTGATGTTACTACAGAAAAGGTAGTAAATAATGATTACCACAGGCTTACCAACTATTTCGAAACAGCGTTCCGACCATTTCAAAGCCCGGATGCACCGGATCTGTACCCGGAGGAACTGAGAAGAGAGATCGATGATTACAATGACTGGCTTTTCCCTAATGTAAATAACGGGACTTACCGGATGATG
Source organism: [Clostridium] celerecrescens 18A (assembly GCF_002797975.1). Classification (NCBI taxonomy): domain Bacteria; kingdom Bacillati; phylum Bacillota; class Clostridia; order Lachnospirales; family Lachnospiraceae; genus Lacrimispora; species Lacrimispora celerecrescens. Next base: position 578,195 of record NZ_PGET01000001.1, read on the forward strand.
TTCGCGCAGTCCATCACCGCTTATGAAGAGGCATTTGAAGACTTTTATCATGCACTGGACCTTATCGAAGAGCGCCTTTCCAAAACCCGATTTATATTTGGAGATTATGTGACTGACAGCGATGTGCGGCTTTTTGTGACCCTGGCAAGGTTTGATAGCCATTATTACAAGAATTTGGGCCCCATTAAGCACAGAATCGTTGATTTCGAAAACATCTGGGGATATTGCAGGGATTTATATGAAATTCCTGCATTCAGGAACAATACGTATTTTAAGGATATTGCGGCGCCCCAGTCAGAAAACAAGTCATTTTTTCAGGATTTTAATTCCCGTTTTGTAAATCAGATTGATTACGAGGGTATCTGGTCTGCTCCTCATAACCGGAAGGAATTAAGCAAAACGCCGGAAGAAAAGTTTAAAAGATATGATAATTAAAATATGAATTTAAAGAAAAAGAGCAGGTGGCGATATGATTCAAAGAAGCAGGCTGGTCAGCCAATTTATAAAAATGGTGGAATTCGATTCCGAAACCTATCAGGAAAGGGAAATCGCGGACTATTTAACAGGCGAATTAAAACAGCTTGGATTTGAGGTGCGGGAAGATGATGCCGGTCACCGGTTGAAAGAGAAGCTGCCGGAATATGGAAGCGCCGCTCCCACTGGAAATCTTTACGGCTATTTAAAGGGTACCACAGGTTCTGCCCCCATTTTACTGTCGGCCCATATGGATACGGTAAAGCCTGGCAAGGGGAAACGCGCGGTCCAGGATGAAAAGGGGAAAATTACCTCAGAAGGGGATACGGTGCTTGGAGCTGACGACCTTTCCGGAATCGCCGCTATATTGGAGGCAGTCCGTGTGGTTAAGGAAAACAACCTCCCTCATGGAGATATTGAGGTCCTGTTCCCGGTAGCTGAAGAGAACTATGGAAAAGGAAGCCAGCTAATTGATTATTCCCAAATAAAGTCAAAACAGGCTTATGTATTTGATTTAAGCGGGGAGATCGGCCTGGCTGCAACCGCAGCACCCACCCTTCTTTCCTTTGCAATCATGGTGAAGGGCAAAAATGCCCATGCAGGCTTTTGCCCCCAGCTGGGGATCAACGCCATTGAAATCGCAGCCCATGCCATTTCCCAGTTAAAGCAGGGCTGGGTAGACGATGAAACAACCGTAAACATTGGGAAAATAAGCGGTGGAAAGCAGACCAACATTGTTTCCGATGAATGCATTGTATTAGGAGAGATCCGTAGCTTAAAGGATCATAAGGCTCTGGCTGAATGGAACAGGCTGAAGGAGATCTTTGAAGGCAATGCGGCTGGATATGGCGGAGGTCTGGAGATCTCTGTGGAAAAGCAGATTGAAGCCTATGAAATAAGTGACAGTGAAGAAGTGGTAGAACGGTTCAAGCGCGTCTGCCGGTCCCTTGGCTTAAAAGGCTCCACCCAGTATACTCTGGGCGGCAGTGACAATAACCATTTTGTTAAGGGCGGGATCCGGGGGATCGTGGTGGCCTGCGGAATGAATGAAGTCCATACGCCTAATGAATTTACAACGGAAGATGCGCTTGAAAAAAGTGCCCTCCTGGCCCTGGGATTGATTACGGAAGGCAATTGACGGGATTCCTGTTAGAACAGTTTTGACAAGTTTTTGTCAATGAGAAGTAATTCCGCTATTTTTAACTGGAAATCATCATCAATGTCAATAGAGTCAAAGGCGTTCATCAAATAGGGTAGGGTTTTGCCCTCATAAAAGCTTTTATGCTTCATAAAATAACTGGTCAGAGCCAGGTAAATAGCCCCGTTAATTCTGTATTCCGGCGGCATATCCTGTCTTCTGACCTGTTTTTTATCCGAAAATAAGGCTTTCACCCTTCCTTCCTCTGTAAGCTCAACGGTTAAATAGGAGTGGGATTCTGACTTGCAGATACTGACGACAGAATCGGCATCATTTTCTAACAGGATATCAGCGCTTTTCATCATGTGCATTTCGTTTCTAAGAGGAGAGGTGGGCTGTAAAAGCATGAAGCAATCAAACAATTTTCCAAGCTGCCGCAGCTCATTGATGACATGCAGTATGACGTCATTGGAGGAAGCCTGATCCGCAGCCAGCTCCTTTGGGCGCAGAAAGGGCACGCTGGCCCCGAACCGCTCTGCGATTTCCGCATAATTTACAGAGTCAGTAGAAACCACGATATCATCGAATATTCCGGAACGCTTACAGGCTTCCACCGTATAAGCCAAGAGGGGCTTGTGGTTGATTTCCCGGATGTTTTTATCGATGATCCCTTTTGAACCGCTCCGGGCAGGTATGATCGCCAAAAAAGTCTTATTTCTATACATTACAATCTCCATTCCACATCATAAAAATGCTTTTCCAGATGAATTCCCTTTTTAAATATCTGCTTAATGATCGAGACGATCTGTTTGCTGGTCTCTATGCCTTCGTAAGGGTTTGGAGCTCCTTCACTATACCGGTCATAGGTCAGGGCTTTCTGGACTGCAGCCACGATTTCGTTTACAGAAGAGCCGCAGCTTATGACAGAGGCAGGTGCGATCCTTCCATCCTGCCTGCTTCCGATATTCACGGAGGGAACCTTATAAAAAGGCGCTTCCAGGATTCCGCTGGAAGAATTTCCGATCACAGCCTGGCAGCAGTTCATCAGGCTTAAATAATTCTGGGTGCCAAGGGAAGGGAACACTGCCGATTTGTCAGGATTCCTGCTTACGTAAGCAGTGATCATTTCGTTGATCCGGTTCCCGCCGGTGTCGGAATTGCTTTTTGAAAAGACGACAAATAAGTCCGGGAAATACAAAAGCGCATCTGCCAAGGGTTTAAATTGAGCCGAAGGGCTCTCCTGATCCAAAGTGGCAGGATGAAATGTGACAAGAGCAATGGGAGGGGCCAGTGAGATCCTTAGCTTTTCCTCCAATTCCTGCCTGGTTAATAGCTTTATGGTTTTCATGTTCTCAATACCAAGAGCTCCGACCCAATAGACTCTGTCAGGAGCTTCCCCTAACTGAATGACCCTTTTCCGGTATTCCATTGTGCTGGTGAAATGAAGATAGCTCATCTTACTGATGGCATGCCTCATGGAGTCGTCGTATGCACCTCTTGTTATTTCCCCGCCGTGAATGTGGGCAATGGGGATGTTACAGATGACGGCTGCGCTTGCTGCAGCAAAGATTTCATACCGGTCTCCAAGAAGCAGAACCATATCCGGTTTTAACCGCTGGTAAGCTTCGGATAAGCTGATCATTTCCAGCCCCATGGATTTGCAAATTCCAAGGGAGGTGTCTGAAGCCAGGTTCATTTCTATTTTTTCGTCGATCATTATTCCATTATTTTCCATGTATTCGCAGCCATGCCCATATCTGGTATCCAGATGGCTTCCGGTGGCAATAATCTGCAGTTTAAAATCCGGATCCAGCCCGACACGGTCCAGCACTGGCTTTAATAAGCCGTATTCCGCACGGTTTCCGGTCACTACGCATAATTTGATCATTGGTCGATCCTTTCGTCTTTCAGATAATCTCTTTGAGCGGCAATTCCCAACAGGCTGGGTATCTTCATGGGAGATATCCCATATGCGCAGCGTTTTGCGCACAGGTTTTGAAGGGTAAAGGTTTCTCCCTTTTTAATTTCCCTGGAAGCCACCAGGTATTTTCTCACATAATCCCTGTTCTTTTGCTCCGCTTGCGTAGGCTTTTTGACCCCGTCACCCAGGGCGGCTTCAATATTTCTGATACTGCCCACCATTTGTTGGAATTCATCCGGCTCCAGGCTTGCCTTGTGATCCGGTCCGGGCATGGTTTTATCCAGGGTCATATGCTTTTCAATGACACAGGCGCCAAGGGCTGCAGCGGCAATGGCGACTTCGATTCCCGGCGTATGGTCGGAATACCCCACCCGCTTGTGGAACTTTAGCTTTAATGCATTCATGGCATTTAGATTCACATCCTCCATCAGAGTTGGATAGGAGCTGGAGCAGTGGAGCAGTGTGATTTCCTGTCCGCCTTCCTCTAGAATTTCCAGAGCTTCCCCTACCTCTTCCTCTGTGGACATTCCCGTGGATAGAATGACTGGCTTCTTTAACGAAGCTATTTTTTTCAGATAGCTATAATTTGTGATCTCTCCGGAAGGAATCTTTATGAGATCGACCCCAAGCCGGTCAAGAAATAGGAGGCTTTCTTCATCAAAAGGAGAAGACAGGAACCGAATGCGCCGGAAGGAACAGTACTGAAACAGCTCTTCAAATTCCTGCCAGGATAGTTCCAGGCTTTTTAACATTTCGTATTGTGACATGGTCTGACCGGTATTCTCAATCTGATAGTCCGCTTTCCTCGCATCCGGAACCGCAAGATGCTTTGCCCGAAAGGTCTGGAATTTGATGGCATCTGCTCCTATGACGCTTGCGGCATCCACCAGCTGTTTGGCAATGCTTAAGTCGCCGTTATGGTTTACCCCTGCTTCGGCGATGATCATAACGTTACTCATGGTAAGCTACCTCCTTTGCCGGACTTCCAAAAGCCAGCTTATTTGATGAAATATTTTTCAATACAAGACTCCCAGCGCCGATCACGGTGTCATTTCCAATGGTCACGCCTTGTATGATGGTGGAATGGGCTCCAATATGGGAATTGGCCCTGACCAGGACATTTCCGCATAAGACGCTTCCGGGTGCAATATGGACAAAGTCATCAATCCTGCAGCCATGTTCAACGATGGCCCCCGTATTAATAATCGTTCCATTTCCTATGGAAACATTGGAATTGATGAGAACTCCCTTTCCGATAAAGTTTCCTTCCCCGATTTTAAGAGTTTCTGAAAGGACGGAGCTTTTATCCAGGATATTGGGTAATTCATAGCCTATTTTCTTGCACCTCTCGTATAGCCTCCGCCTTGGTCCCGGATTTCCCATGCTTCCTACGGCGATTACCGCATTTCTGATCCCCCTGTTAAAACAGTCGGCTAAATCTTCATCATTACCTATGATCTTTATGCCAAGGACCTCTGTCCCCGCTTTTTTGCTGCAGTCCAGAATGCCGGTGATCCTATATTTTTCCAGTCCTCTGATGGTATCGATGATGCTTTCCGCATGACCGCCTCCGCCGATCAGAATCAGTTCCTCTTTCATAATTTCATTCTCTCGGCCATTTTTTTCATTTCGCTGAATTCCCCCATATCCAGCCAGGCGCTGTCCATGACCGGATAGGCACCTACCTGCTCCCCGTTTTTTAAACATCTGCGGATCAAGTCTGTCATATCAAAATACTGATTCTGAGGGATGTATTTTAAGATTTCCTCCTCTAATACATAAAGTCCGGTGCTCACTAACAGCTCATATCTGGGTTTTTCATTTAAGGCATCAACGGATCCGTTTTCTCCTAAGGTAATTACCCCATAGGGAATCTCATAGCTCTTCATGGCTGTGACAACCGTGATCTTGTTTTTATGGGTATTGTGATACAAAAGAAGCTTTGTATAATTGACATCTACTAAAATGTCGCAGTTGCTTACAAGAAAACTCCCCTTGATCTCCTTTTTAACCAGGTTTAAGGATCCGGCTGTTCCTAAGGGATCAGCCTCTTCAATCAGATGGAGATGATAATGATGGTCATCATTAAAATAAGCTTTTATAAGCTCTTTCTTATAGTTTATGGTAAGATAGAATTCATAAAACCCATACTCCATCATCTGATTCATAATCCGTTCTACAATGGGGGTGTCTCCGATTGGGATCAGAGGCTTTGGAATGATCTTTGTATAGGGATATAGCCGGGAACCTCTGCCTCCTGCCATGATGACTACCGGTGTCTGGGTTTTCTTCTGACGGCCCGGATTATGATCGTTCAGCTCATTCCAAAACAGGATATCGGTGACCTCATTGTTGTCATTTACCAGAGGCAGCCCTTCAATTTGTTTTTCTTTCATGATCTCCAGCGCCAGATGGCTTTTCTCTTTTTTTATAACAACAGGGGCAGTATTCATGATCAGGCGTACGGGCATGGAAATATCCTTATTCTTTAATATCCACCGCCTGATATCCCCGTCTGTGAGAACACCGGCCAGCTTATTATTTTCTTCAACAACAAGGATTTTTCTTGCTGTCTGGTCCAATTGTCTGATTGCCTCCCGAATAGAAACATCCGGTGCAATAATAAATTTACGAACTTCCATGCCTATCCCTCTTTCAGACTGCTAAATGCAGTTCAATGCTTGAATGATATGATCCATATCCTTTTTTAAAAGACTGGTACTGCAGGGAATATTGATGACCCGGTTCCAGTAAAAGGGAGCCTTTTCTATATAATACGCCTGACAGTTCTCATACATCTTCTGGGTATGGGCAAGCTGCCAGATAGGCCTTGTTTCAATATCCTTTTCCTTTAGCTGCTTTATGACTGCATTCCTGTCCAATCCATCGTTTTTAATGAACAGGGAATAGAACCACCGGTTGTTTCTCGCCTTCTGGTTAAACTTAAGCAGTTCAAAGTTTTCCGTTGATGTTATGGCATTGCCGTAGTACTCATAATTGATTTCCTTGATCCGGATAAAATCCTCCAGGCATTCCAGCTGGCCGACTCCAAGGGCGGCCTGTAAGTTGGTCATGCGGTAGTTATAGCCCACTTCATTGTGAGTATAATGGAAGGGATCGTCTTTTGCCTGGGCAGCAAGATACTTAGCTCTTTCTAAGTCCCTGCCATCCTTTGCGGTCAGCAGCCCCCCTCCTCCTGTGGTGATGATCTTATTGCCGTTAAAAGAATAGGCTCCGAAATCGCCTATGGTCCCTGCAAATTGTCCATGGTACGTTCCCTGATTGTAGCAGGTTCCTAATGCTTCTGCAGCATCTTCGATCAGTTTGAGTCCATATTGCCCAGTCAATGCTTTCAGCCGTTCCATATCCGCCATGTTTCCAAAGATATGGACGACAACAACTGCCGTGATGATCCGGTTTGTACTCTTATTAATCAGCCCGGAAGATGTCATGACGCATTCCTTTTTCAAAAAATCCTCAAGCTTGTCACAATCTATATTCAGAGAGTCATCACAATCCATAAAAACTGGAGCAGCACCTATGTATGCAGCTGGATTGACTGAGGCAATAAAGGTAAGGGTTGGGACGATCACTTCCTGTCCCGGTTTCACACCGGATAAGAGCATGGCTAAATGGATCGCGGCAGTTCCGCTTTGAACGGCCGCCGCGCCGGGGACATTTAAATAAGAAGCCATGTCCTGCTCAAATCTTGCCACATAGCAGCCTGCTGTCGATATCCAGCCGCTGTCAAGGGCATCTAAAATATATTTTTTTTCGTTCCCTGCTAGATTGGGAACCGATAAAGGTATCATATTCGTTCCTCCGCTCCTGGTCTGATTCTAAAGGTTATAGATGCCGGCCTTATATTTATCCTGATTTTTCTCCATCCAGTCAATGGTTTTCTTAAGACCAAGGGAAAGAGAGTATTCCTGGTTCCATTCTGTAAGTTCTTTTAACTTTTTATTTGATCCAAGAAGCCTGTTTACCTCGCTTTTTTGAGGACGCATACGTTCTGGCTCGCAGACGATCCTGGCCTGGGGATTGATCTGGCGGATCAGTTCTGCTGCAAGTTCGCCGATGGAGATTTCCGTTTGGCTTGCAATGTTGATTTCCTCGCCTAGGGTTTTTTCTGATTTTTCTATTTCAATAAAACCGTTTACGGTATCTTTTACATAATTAAAATCCCTGGTGGGAGTCAGACTGCCAAGGCGTATCTCTTTGGTCCCAGTCAGCAGCTGGCTGATAATGGATGGTATAACAGCTCTTGCAGACTGCCTGGGGCCATAGGTATTAAATGGCCTGACAATGGATACCGGAAGGGAAAAGCTTCTATAGAAGGCTTCTGCCAGCCGGTCGGCTCCGATCTTCGTAGCGGAATAGGGCGATTGTCCCTGAAAGGGATGGGATTCATCAATCGGAACGTATTTGGCGCTGCCATAAACCTCTGAAGTAGAGGTGATGAGTACCTTATCCGTACCAAGGCTTCTTGCGGCCTGGAGGACATTTAATGTTCCCTTTATATTGGTATCCACGTAGGAATCCGGAGAGTGATAGCTAAAGGGGATGGCAATTAAAGCGGCCAGATGAAAGACCGATTCGATCCCTGTCATGGCGTTCCTTACGCCGTTTGGATCCCGGATATCTCCGGGGTGTACCTCTATTTCCTTCTTTATTTCATCAGGAAGAGAATCCAGCCATCCCCAGGTATTGAAGGAATTATAAAAAGTAAACGCTCTAACATCGTATCCCCGTTCAACAAGTGTTTCCGTTAAATGACTGCCTATAAATCCATCTGCTCCAGTAACCAGAACCTTTTTCATGTTTCCTCCCTTACCTGTGATGGTTATCGAAAACCTTTATTTTATAACTGCTCATTCTATCTGAAATAGAAAAACAGAATTCTCCCTGATTGTTGGTCAGTCCATGTTCAAGATAGGTCCCTTCATATTCTTGTTCTTGTACTCCTTCGTTATATAGTGGTGCAAGCTTTTCTAAGATAACAATAGCACCTTTGACAGGACAGGAATCTTCATAACGGACCCTTCCTTTTATTAATATACCTTCCATATGATATTCATGATTAATCTGTTCCATAATGCAACCCCGCCTAAGTGGTTAAAAGTGGTTCGTAAATATCCAGCTGGTAACAAGCGAATTTGTCTTTTTCCACGGCTATGGCAAACTCTCCGGACTCATTGGTGATCACATAGCCTTTGCTCACCCTCTGGTTATCCCCGGTAATTTTGCTGACCCGGACAACAGCGCCCTCTAAGGCTTCACGGCGTGAATTATATATAGTGCCTGTTAATAAAACCTTATCTGACTTTTCAATGGTAATGGTTGTCTTTAAAATGTTGCGGTTCTTTAAATTCTTAGGTGACAAGATGATCTCTGTATAACCACTCAATGGGTTTCCTCCTTTCTGCATCAGAGAAGGGGAGCATAGACCGCTAATTCATACTTCATATAGGTCTTTGCTTTCATCGAGAATAAATAATACCCATTCTCGTCCGTCAAGGTATAACCCAGCAGGCTTCTGGTATTATCCCTGCAGTCGATCTGGGTGATCCGGACCGCAGCTCCTGCACAAGGCTTCTGGCTCTCGTTGTATACGGTTCCATTGATGATCTGGAATTTCTGTTTTTCTAAGTGGATGTCAAAATGATATTCCGGGTGGGATTGGAGTTTAGCTCCGTTTATTCTTAAAGAGGACTTTTTGAAACAGTTCATATAACTTGTTATGCCTCCCTCCGCTTTCCGGGGGTTCCGTAATGCTGCGGGTATATACGGTCACATTTAATTCCTGTCTATCCTTCGTATCCTCAGCATTAATAATGTTACCCGTCTGTTCCTTCCCATTGATGATCATTTTATTTACTTCCACCTCTTTGTATTTTATATCATTGATTTCTTTGTTCCTGCCTTCCGTTTCCATTGCCTTATCCCCTTTTTTTATTAAACTATATGCGGTTCATAGAATTCTGTTACCGTTTCCAAAATGGTTTCTTTTACTTCTTCAAGCATTACTTTCATTTTTTCAAAATATATCTTAAAAGCTCTTGCCTGATGCTGCAGATCAGAGGTTAGTTTTTCATAATCCGCAGCAGACATGTCAAACGTTCTTTCCTTCATTTCATAAACGAATTCGCTGAAATATCCTCCCAAATATCTGGTGTCAGCAGCATTTTCAAAATCATTTACAATCTTTAGAATATATAAGATACGCTGCAGGTCAATATCCGTTTCTTCCATATCGAGTAGAGATTTTGTCTGGTTTTCAGAGCATATGATTTCACATAACTCCAGACCCTGGCCTGCCATTATCCGGTATTCTTCAATGAAGCAAAGAAGTGTATCTATGGTCTTCCTGCTGTCTATCTGGATCTCCTGGTTTGGGATGCAATTCTTTTTTTTCCTTCCGGAAGTTTCTTCCTTAAATACTTCCGACAGCTCCTTATGGGGTGCGCCTTTTATATCCGCACCATAGGAACAATTAATAAAACGGATTCGTTTTTGGTCTTTATAAATAGTAATATAATGTTCCAGCCTTCGTCTGTAATGATCCAGGGTGATGGTCGTCCCGACCGGATTGCCGTACACATCCTTTACAATGGTTGTGGCCCCATAGGGAATACTCTTATCATAATCAAAGACTGCGCTGTCTGCATGATGTTTATTATAAGTATAAGCGAGATCCTGGCCCAATAATATGATGGGAGAGCAGCCCATCATGTTTGCAATATCAATACAGGCGTGGGCAACCGAACCTCCGCAGTAAACGCTCTGATAATGTTCAAAGCCCTTTACTGTTTGAGAGAGCAGGAGGGAAATAAAGATTTTATCTCCCTTATAATTTCCGACTAGATATCGGTTGCTGTATTCATAGAAAGCAAGGGGAACTTCTAAGTCCAGACAGTTCTTCATCATATCAAAGTTTGCATCAACCGGATCTACGGATACGATCATATCCGGAAGGATCCCATGTTTCGTTAATGCCTCTGCAGTCCTGCTTCCGGTAATAATAAAGTACTGGTCTAACTGATCCTTATGAACGAGCATATCCCTGATGTTTGAATCCAGGGAAGGACCTCCGGATACCACAAGTGCAGGAACATTGAGATTGGCAGACCGGTAGTGGTGAATGGGTGTGCTCTGATTTAAAACCTTCATATTTGCAGTCATATTCTGAATGAAAATTTTCTTGAAACGTTTTGCAAGCTCCACCTGGGAAGCCGCGTTGATGATGGTCCAATCCAGATGTTCAATCAATCGGTCGTATTGTTCCTTATAAACACTGGAATAGTTGCCGAATGCGTGAAAGTAAATATTATTGATATTTTTAAAATGAATGGTATTGTCAAAAATTTGTTTTACCTGATTTTCCTCAAACAGAACAAGGCTTATATTGTCTGCTAATTTGGAATCGAATTTTTTAAAAATCCCAGGGTTTGGTTCAAAAATGATCACTCTGTTTTTGGAACAAAGTAATTTTTTCAGATCTTCAAGGTATTCTCCCGTATCTATTCCGAATAAAAATATCAGGGAATCAAATTTCAAATCCTCTAAAGTATATAATAATTGATTGATTTCTTTTCTGTAATCCAGCTGGTCTGCCAGAAAAGAAAATTTCTTATTTTTCTTTATTCGATATACGTGATATCCATCCATTGTTTTATATTTTTTCATGATAATCTCCGTGTTGACTGGCTTTTTATTCCCGTTTAAACGGGCGAATAAGCAATTAATTTGTATTGCTTTTCCCCAATCCTGGGAAGTGATATTCCATAAGTACCATCTTGAAGTGTAAAGGTTACACCTAAGCTTTTTCCCTCAGAAGGGATATGGGAATCATCTACGAGAAGTATTTCAACCGCAGCGTTTGGCAGTGGCTTTCCTGTTGGACTGTATACGGTTCCCGTGATTAATATAAACGCGTTATTTGATAAGGTAATGTCTGCTGTCACGACTCCGGAACAAATGATCTGACAGCCTGTGAAAATTATTTTTTGCTGCATTCTCCCCCTCCTTTGTTTATCAATTGATGTTTCTTTAAAGAAAGGTGCCTCAAAGGTTCCTTTCCATCCCATACATGCCAGATATTCTAATATTAGCTTGAACTCGTTCGTATTTGGTGAGCGTGATGTTGGATTTTTAACCTTTGAAGCACCCTTTTAAATGTTAGTGAGCATAGAACTTAAATATCAGCTTTACCCCGGCTCTGCAGGTAATGCCATAGATGGCATTTGCATCGGTAAATGTTTCCCGGCTGGGAGCAGCAGTGGTAGGTTTTGTACTTTCCCATACCGCTACAGCACCGCTTCTTAGGATTGTATTACTGAATAATGCAGAACCTCTTACTAAAAGTAACCCCCAGCTTGTTGTAGAAAGATTAGCAGGAACCAGTACTCCTGAAATTGCAGAAGCAGCTGAGATTGTTTTTGCGATTGGTTTATAGTTGGCCATAAGGTTGCCCCCTTTTAACAAGTTGTAGAAATACGTATTTCTTATATATAGTATGTCCGTAGCAACAGAAAGTGACTGTCTGGGGGGAAGCAGGGGAAACGAGAGATCAGGACTTTAGAAAGCAAAAAAACAAGAGGGATACAATTTTCCATTATCACATCTAATTCAAGGACTTTTTATTACTAATGAGATAATTTTTCCCAATTATGGTTTTTATTTCTTCAAAACTATTGTCTTTTATTTAAAATCGGTTATATTACTTTATATGTTATCAATTAATTTTGTAACAATACAAAGGAGGATTTATGAATTTAAAAGGAATTCGGCGGAAGATCATCTTAAATACATTGATTGTTACCATAATTATTTCTGTGGTCACAACCATTGTATTATCCGTATCCGCCATGTCTTTGACCAATCTAACATTGAAGGAAACCCTTATGCCTTTTGCCAAAACTGCCTCAAAAAGCATTGAAAGCAGTCTGCATATCATGGCAGACCGTATATTTATGATTGGGGAAAATCATGAACTGACATCAGAGGAAGCGACTCTTGAGGAGAAGCACCAGGTTCTTGACAAGGCCACATCTGGTATAGAATTTGTATGGCTGGCCCTCTACACCCAGGATGGCAGACTGTATACGGGTAACGGAAACAGTCCTTCCGATATTTCTGGGGGTGATTTGTTCAAAAGGATGCAGGAAACCCAAAATCTTGTGATCGGGGATACCTCTGTCGGGGAAAATGGACTTGAAGTATATGTGGGTATGCCCATAGCCACAGAAAAGAATAACACTTATTATTTGGTAGGAAGTTATAAGTATGACATGCTTGATGATGTGATCAGCAGTATACATATTGGCTACAGCGGCCACGCTTTTGTTATGAACGAAAGCGGCCGGGTGGTCGCTTACCCTGATACAGATTTAATCAGGAGCGGAGAGAATGTATATTCTCTTTATAAGGATAATGGAAAGCTCCTGGAAGTATTTGACGCAATGAAATCAGGAAGGATCGGATCTGCTTCTGTGTCCTTAGATGGGAAGGATACTCTTGTGGTTTATGCTCCTGTACGAGGTGCTAACTGGTATTTGGCCATCATAACGCCAAAATCAGACTTTACGAATATCGTAAACACTGCCGTTATGATCAATATAGGCATTACCATAACCCTTACCCTGCTTGCAATCTTGTTTATCGCCCGGTTTGCAGGAAAAATCTCAAAGTCTTTGAGAAGTGTAACAGAGCGGATCCAGAAGCTGGCTCAGGGAGATTTGACAAGCCCTGTGGAAGTGATGATGACAAATGACGAGGCCCAGACTCTTTCCAATTCACTGAAAGAGACCATTGAACAGGTTAGCGGATACATTTCCCAGCTCCAAAATGCCCTGGAACGGCTTTCTGCCGGCAATTTAGACGTCAGCGTCAGCGATCAGTTTGCAGGAGATTTTGTGGTTATGAAAGATTCCATTCATAATATTACGGATTTCTTAAACCTGTTGATCAATGACCTTCAGCGGTCGGCGGAAACCCTGAACCATGCTGCCCAGGAGGTATCCCAAAGCGCCCGCCTTATGAATGAATCTTCCGGCCATCAGTCCATGTCCATTGACCGGCTCGTGGAGGAGACAGACTCCATCTCAAAAGACATTGTCATTGTGGATGAGCATGCAAGAACCGCCCGTGAACTTATGGAGCAGTCCATGGAAAAGCTGTCAATGGGCGATGAACATATGGAGAATACCCTTCAGGCCATGGAGAATATCAGCCATAATGCGGCCGAAATAACAAAAATCACAAAATTCCTGGAAGAAATAGCATTCCAGACAAACCTTCTTGCCCTGAATGCAAGCGTTGAAGCCGCCCATGCAGGCGAAGCAGGAAAAGGGTTTGCCGTAGTAGCAAATGAAATCCGTGATCTTGCTGAAAAAAGTGCGGAATCTTCAAAGCGTACAGCCGAGATGATTGTACATTCCCAACAGGCGATTGAAGAGGGATCCAGATATGCCGATCTTACCGCTCATTTTTTAAATGAGCTGACGGATATCTCCAAGCAGACTTTTGAGATAACAGAAGACCTGGCAAAACTTGTGGGAAATGAGAAGTTAAGTCTTGAGAATGCGTCTCTTGACATCTCCCAGATATCCCGGCACGCCCGCCAAAACCTTGAATCCAGCAGTGCTGTGGCTTCTTTAAGCGGTGATCTGGCACAACAGGCTCAAAGTCTTGAAGAAATGTCCGGACGCTTCCGTCTTCGTTCCGGTTCCGAAAGGAGGGATGGACAATGAATCAAAGAAAACGCTTTGTCATGATCTTCCTGGTCCTTATGACTATGTTTTCCGTAAGCGGCTGTAAAAAAGAGGAAAGCAGGCTGGAGGATGGCTTTTACTCGGTAGAAATGTCGGATTACATCAATGGCTGGAAGGAATTTGTCACTATCCGTGTCAGCGGCAGCAAAATCGTTACGGTTGAGTACAATGCTAAGAATTCAAGTGGATTCATAAAATCATGGGACATTCCCTATATGCGTAATATGCTCGATAAAAAAGGGACATATCCCAACCGCTATACACGCACATATGCAGCTAGTTTCCTGGCATCCCAAAGCGATAAGGGAATCGACGCTGTAAGCGGTGCCTCTGTTTCTGGAGGCAATTTTCAGAAAATGGCCTCTCTTTTGATGGAAAAGGCAAGAAAGGGAGACGACTCTCTCGGTATCGTAGAAATTGACCAATAGATCAACGGAGAAGCCGGTTTTATTTCCAAATAAAAAGGACTGCCGCCCCATCGATGGGTACTCATCGATGGGGCGGCAGTCCTTTTACTGTATGTGATATAAAAGCATCGGAAAAAGATGGCAGCAATTCCGGCTCTTATTATTAGGTTGAGCCGGCAAAGAGGCCTTTCAGAGCGACTCTGCCGACTTAGTAAAAACATATATGTAAGCGCTCTGACCGCTTTCTTTTGCTTTTATGTTTATAATATTATCATACAGGAAAATTGTGAAGTAAATTTGACCAGGTTCTAAAGAAAGTATGAAAGAAATGAAGAAATTCTGACAAAAATTGGAAATGTATCCAAGCCGATGCTGCTTATACTATTCATAACAGAGAAATCCCTGTTATGGGATGTTACGGAAAGCATGAAAACAGGCGGAGGTACGGATATGCTGCTGGAAAGGAATCTAATCGAATATTGTTCCCCCACACTGGCCTCCATTAAGACGGCAAACTTATTCAGCCATCCCTTTTCGTCGGAAGTGGACTTGGAAAGCCAGCTCTCTCACCTGAACGGCCAGCTGGGAGAGAAGGGAATATCCTTGCTTTTGTTATGCTGGCGAGGGAATAAGGCACTGATCTATGTCTACCGGAAAACCCATTTGCAGGCTGATTTAAACCAGCCGGAAGTGGGTAAGTTTCTGAAGGTCTACGGCTATGAGCATATGGAAGTGGATGCAGCTCTAAAAAAGCTGAAAGAGAGGATGAATCAGGAAGGAGAATTTCCTCATGAGATTGGAGTTTTTCTCGGCTATCCATTGGGAGATGTGGTGGGATTTATCCAAAACGGAGGAAAGAACTGCAAATGCACCGGATGCTGGAAAGTGTATTCCGATGAGTGTGAGGCAGTAAAACTATTTGCAAGATACAAAAAGTGCAGGATCATGTATGAGAATCTGTGGCAGAATGGAAGGACCATCTGGCAGCTCACAGTAGCGTCTACCGGAAAATAAAGAGAAAAGAAACAAAAAACCCTAGTTTTCCTTTTGGAAAAACCAGGGTTTTTGCTTTTTATGACCTATCCGAGAATCGAACTCGGGTTTCCGCCGTGAGAGGGCGGCGTCTTGACCGCTTGACCAATAGGCCGTTTTATGTATGTCATCTCTGACAACTTCATTATGATACCATAGGAATTTTAGTTTGTCTACTCTTTTTTTAATAAAATAAAAAAATTGTCAAAATCGGATTTAATATGCTATACTTTTCTAAACCCAGAGAAAGCAGGGAGGAAGAGATATGGGGCTTAAAAAGCGGGAAGTAAAATACGATTACTTAAGGACTCTTGCGGTCTTCGCCATCATTATGGTTCATGCGGTTCCTGCGGAGACGCTGAATTTCAAGCAGTGGCTGTTTTCGGCAGCTCTTTCGCCGGTGCTTTTGTCATTTGTAGGGATTTATTTTATGCTTAGCGGCCTTTTCCTTTTAAAGTCCGGAACAGAAGATATTCCGGGATTTTACTGGAGCCGGTTTCAGACAATTGTTCTTCCCTTTGTATATTACAGCGGGATTTATTACTGGTATTTTGCTATCTATCTGGGAGTGGAGCCCCTTCGCTGGCAGGAACATCTGACAGCTTTTGGAAAGGGGCTTTTTACAGGAACCATTCCCATGACGCCCCATCTGTGGTTTATGTATGTAATCATGGCGCTGTATCTTTGCGCGCCTTTTTTAGCCCGTATGATGAAAGCCATGAGCGACAGGGATCTTAAGCTTTTTCTGGTACTTATGGTAATTGTCCAGGGAATCAGCACCTACCTTCCGGCTTTGGGCCTGGATGTGGGAGAGGGCTTTCAATATATGATATTTAAAGGCTGGCTCATCTATTTTGTCCTGGGATATGCATTAAAGCGCCTGTACGGTGGCAGCAGCTGTCTTCCCTTTGCGGTACTGGGTATTGCCGGCTTTAGCATCACCATGGTTCAAAAGTGTGTTACGCCAACCTTTACACCGGGAATTCACGACTTAGCCCCCACGATGATTGCAATGGCTGCTGCTATATTTCTGCTTTTCGAACGTTTCGGGGATATCAAGTCACCTGTCCTTGCAAAAGCTGTGGGATGCATAAGCAGGTACAGCTATTCTATTTATTTAATTCATTATTTTGTCCTGGGACAGGCGGCCAGAGGGCTGGTGGAAAAGACGTTCCTAAGACATTATTACGTACCCAAAATCCTTTGTGAGACGATCCTTACGTTTCTGATCTCCCTGGCAGCCGCCTGGATCATTGACGGGACCATAGGAAGGCTGCTGAAGAAAGCAGTGGGTGCGGTTTTTGATAGTAGGAAAAAGGGTAAGAGGAGAGATTAAAATGGACCAGAAAACGGGTTGTGAATATTGTGTACATTATGATTATAATGAAGAATACGAATACTATGAGTGTGAGATCAATCTGGATGAGGATGAGATGATACGGTTCCTAAGCAATTCTTCTCAACGCTGTCCTCATTTTAAATTCGGGGATGAATATTCGGTAGTGAGGAAACAGATGTAAGGAAACCGGTGAAGGAGACATGTAAAAAGAAGCCTTAAAAAGGGAGGAGCCGGTATCCCATGGAGGAATACCGGCAATTATGAAAAAAATTTTTATCTCAAAGTATGTTGGCAACATCTTTTTCTGATGTTTTCAGTATATCGGTTAAATATGAAGAAAATTTGACCAGGCTGTAAAAAGATTATGGCCAGAATGTGAACAATGGACAGGCCGGATCAGATCAGTCCCTGAAATGATAGCTTTCTAACAGCTGATTCTTCATATGCCAAAGCTCATTGGACAAGTCTACATGAACCTCGTGAGGGTTTACCAGACGGCGGGATTCATCCCAAAGGGTATCCAGTTCCTTTTTGCAGTAGGCCTGGATGTCCATAACGGCAGGAGTATCATAAATGCATTTCCCGTCTTTAAATATCTGGACCAGAAGATTCCTGATTGTATAGCTGTTGGGAGCCAGGTGTGTTTTCTTCCATGTTTCAATGGGGTCAAAGAGGAGCAGGGAATGGTTTTCTTTAAAGATTTCCCCTTCCAGACAGATTAAGTCTGCAATGATCTTACCGGTCTCCCGGCTGTAAATACGCTTGATGGCCTTATTTCCGGGATTGGTGATCTTTTCCGCATTTTCGGAAAGCTTAATCTTGGGGATAAACTGGCCGGTCTTTTTATCCATAATCGCCGCCAGCTTGTACACGCCGCCAAAGGAAGGACTGTCCTTGGAGGTGATCAAATTGGTACCAACGCCCCAGGAATTTATGGTAGCTCCCTGGATCTTTAAGCTGTTGATCAGAGTCTCGTCAAGATCATTGGAGGCGGAGATTACTGCGTCTGTGAATCCGGCCTCATCAAGCATCTTCTTCGCCTTTTTGGAAAGATATGCCAGGTCTCCGCTGTCTAAACGGATTCCATAGGTGGTAAGAGGAATTCCGGCTTCCCGCATTTCCTTAAATACCTTGATGGCATTGGGAACACCGGATTTTAATGTATCATAGGTGTCCACCAGAAGGATACATGCAGTGGGGTAAAGCTTCGCATAGTTGCGGAATGCGGTCAGTTCATCGGGAAAGCTCATGATCCAGCTGTGGGCATGGGTCCCTCTTACCGGAACGTGAAACATTTTTCCTGCCAGTACATTAGAGGTACCGATGCAGCCTGCGATCATGGCAGCCCTGGCACCGTAAATTCCGGCATCAGGTCCCTGGGCGCGGCGCAGTCCGAATTCCATAACCCCGTCTCCGGCGGCAGCGAATACGACGCGGGCTGCTTTTGTGGCAATTAAGCTCTGGTGGTTAATGATGTTAAGCAAAGCGGTTTCAATCAGCTGGGCCTCCATAATGGGGGCAATGACTTTAACTAAGGGTTCACGAGGGAATATGACAGTGCCCTCTGGAATGGCGTAGATGTCGCCTGAAAATTTAAAATGATGGAGATATTCCAGAAAATCTTCTTCAAACAGTCCGGTAGATCTTAAATAATCCACATCCTCCTGGCCGAAATGAAGCTCATTTACGTATTCAATGACCTGTTCCAAGCCTGCGCAGATCGCGTACCCGTTGCCTCCTGGATTACTGCGGTAGAATACATCGAATATGACGGTCTCGTTGGCATCTTTCTCTTTAAAATATCCCTGCATCATGGTCAATTCATAAAGGTCTGTTAATAAAGTTAAATTGCGCTGGCTCATAGCTGTTCTCCTTTTTTTTCCTTTTACTAAACCTTTTCGCACATTATACCATAAGTTTACAAAAAAACAATGGAATTGACAAAAAATTAACAATGAAATTAATGCCACAAATATCACGCAAGTATTCGTAAATGATTAAATAATCTAAATAAAACAATACAATTTGAAAATTAATAAATAACTTATAAATTATTATAAAAAAGTCTTGCAAAATACAGAGAGATAGGATATAATAAAGCCATAAACAAAAGAAAATAATTTCAAATCCGACGTTCTAATTTATTTCGGAGAATGACAGAGAAAAGGAGGATGATTCCGCCGAAAACATAAGTAATGTCTGAATCAGCAAAATGGCTAGTTCGGGCAAAAGGCAAAACCGTTAAACCTTAGCAGAGAACCGTGGCTGAAGCCGGAATGAAAATCTACCAATCTCTTTATATGCCTATAGTTCGTTATAACTGCAGAGAAATATTCATCCGATGGGTAATTTTGATTCATCCCGATTGAATTTTTATTCGGTAGCTGGATAACAATATAGAAGAATGAGAATAGCAATGCCGAAAATTTAGATTGTAGATGGTTTTAAGCGAAAGGTACGGGAAAAAATTCATATAGAGCATCCAGAGAACGCAATGCAAAAAACAAAACGTGAGAGGTATTTAGGAACCAATGGATGAAAGCATGTAGAACGGGTATCGAATTTCATGAAAATGAGTCGGTACCCGTTCCCCTTTGTGCCTTCCGGCGCCGGATGAAAACAAAATAGCCTTGACATTTCTTTTCTTAATCCCTATAATTAGAAAATACAGTTATATTAGTATAACCACATCATAATAGGAAGAAAAACTTTGATGGAGACAGTAGGACCATGGGAAATCCAAAGAGAGCCGGGGAGGGTGGAAGCCTGGCGAAAGTAGCATGGGTTCGAATATCACTCCGGAGTTTCCGGCTGAATGCATTGGCGGTAGGTCAGGACGTATTTTCTGCGTTAAGGGAAAGCATATGCTGGTATGCGGTAATAGGTGGTACAACGGAGATATAGTGAGGCTTTCGTCCTGATTACGGGATGGGAGCTTTTTTTATATATGGAGAAATGGAGGTCGCAAAAGATGTACAAGAAAGTCCCTACAGACTTGAATTTTGTAGCGCGAGAAAAAGAGGTAGAAAAATTCTGGGAAGACCATGATATTTTCAGAAAAAGCATGGAAAACCGTAAAGGAGGGGAGACATATCCGTTCTACGACGGTCCCCCTACTGCCAATGGGAAACCCCACATCGGGCACGTGTTGACCAGAGTTATCAAGGATATGATTCCAAGATACCGGACCATGAAAGGATATGACGTTCCCCGTAAGGCCGGTTGGGATACCCACGGACTGCCGGTTGAGCTGGAAGTGGAAAAGATGCTTGGCCTTGACGGCAAGGAACAGATCGAGGAGTATGGCCTGGAGCCATTTATCAAGTATTGCAAGGAAAGCGTTTGGAAATACAAGGGCATGTGGGAGGATTTTTCAAAGACCGTAGGCTTCTGGGCCGATATGGATGACCCTTATGTAACGTATGAGAATAATTTTATTGAATCTGAGTGGTGGGCACTAAAACAGATATGGGAAAAAGGTCTTTTGTATAAAGGCTTTAAGATCGTTCCCTACTGCCCGCGGTGCGGAACTCCCTTATCCAGCCATGAGGTAGCTCAGGGTTATAAGGATGTAAAGGAACGCTCTGCCATCGTCCGGTTTAAGGTAAAGGGAGAAGAAGCCTATATTCTGGCATGGACCACAACTCCGTGGACCCTTCCTTCCAACGTAGGCTTATGTGTAAATCCAGAAGAGACCTATGTTAAGGTGCAGTCAGGAGACTATACCTATTATATGGCAGAGGCTCTGTGTGAAAAGGTTCTGGGAGAGGAATACACGGTTTTAGAGAAATACACCGGAAAGGACTTGGAATATAAAGAATACGAGCCTTTATTTGACTTCGTAACACCAAATAAAAAAGCATTTTTTGTAACCTGTGACACTTACGTTACCCTCACTGATGGTACCGGTGTCGTTCATATCGCTCCTGCCTTTGGTGAGGATGACTCCAAGGTGGGCAGAAAATATGACCTTCCTTTTGTACAGCTGGTCAATGCGGCAGGTGAGATGACAGAGGAAACCAAATGGGCAGGCACCTTCTGTAAGAAGGCGGATCCAATGATATTAAAGGACTTGGAAGAAAGAGGACTTTTATTCTCTGCGCCTGTATTCGAACACAGCTATCCTCACTGCTGGAGATGTGACACCCCGTTAATCTACTATGCAAGAGAATCCTGGTTCATTAAGATGACGGATGTAAAGGAAGACTTGATCCGCAATAACAATACGATCAACTGGATTCCGGAGAGCATCGGAAAAGGACGTTTCGGCGACTGGCTGGAAAATGTCCAGGACTGGGGAATCAGCAGAAACCGTTACTGGGGAACTCCTCTTAACGTTTGGGAATGTGAGTGCGGGCATCAGCATTCCATCGGAAGCATTGAAGAATTAAAATCCATGTCCCCAAATTGCCCGGAAGACATTGAGCTTCACCGTCCTTATATTGACGCAGTGACCATTACCTGTCCAACGTGCAAAAAGCAGATGAAGAGGGTGCCGGAAGTAATCGACTGCTGGTTTGACTCCGGTTCCATGCCCTTTGCACAGCATCATTATCCTTTTGAAAATCAAGATCTGTTTGAGAAACAGTTCCCGGCTGACTTTATTTCTGAGGCCGTGGATCAGACAAGAGGCTGGTTCTACTCCCTTCTTGCCATCTCCACTCTGATTTTCAACAAGGCGCCATATAAAAATGTAATCGTTTTGGGGCATGTCCAGGATGAGAACGGGCAGAAGATGAGCAAATCCAAGGGAAATGCGGTAGACCCATTTGATGCCCTTGATACCTACGGAGCAGACGCCATCCGCTGGTATTTCTATGTGAACAGCGCACCATGGCTTCCGAACCGTTTTCACGGAAAAGCGGTTATGGAAGGACAGCGCAAATTTATGGGTACCTTGTGGAATACCTATGCATTCTTTGTGCTTTATGCGAATATTGATGAATTTGACCCCACAAAATACAGTCTGGAATACGAAAAGCTTCCCGTTATGGATAAATGGCTTCTTTCCAAGCTGAACACGCTGGTGGGAGATGTGGATACATTCCTTACCGGCTATCAGATTCCGGAAGCAGCAAGAGCACTTCAGGATTTTGTTGACGATATGAGCAACTGGTATGTACGACGAAGCAGGGAGCGCTTCTGGGCCAAGGGAATGGAGCAGGATAAGATCAACGCTTATATGACTCTTTACACAGCCCTTGTCACCGTAAGTAAGGCGGCGGCTCCGCTCATCCCGTTCATGACCGAAGAGATCTATCAGAACATGGTTTGCAGCGTGGATAAGTCTGCACCGGAGAGTATCCATTTGTGCGATTATCCTGTGGCTAATAAAACCTATATCGATAAGCAGCTGGAAACTGACATGGATGAAGTATTAAAAATCGTAGTCATGGGCCGGGCTGCAAGAAATACTGCCAATTTAAAGAACCGTCAGCCGATTGGCCAGATGTTCGTAAAAGCACCTCATGCCCTTCCTGTATTCTATCAGGAGATCATTGAGGAAGAGCTGAACGTAAAAAAAGTGGCGTTTACTGATGATGTAAGGGATTTCACATCCTACAGCTTTAAACCACAATTAAAGACCGTTGGACCGAAATACGGCAAGCAGCTTGGAGCTATTAAAAAGGCTCTGGGAGAGGTCAATGGCAATGAGGCTATGGATACCCTGAATGAAACAGGCGCTCTCACCTTTACTTTTGACGGAACAGAAGTTGTGCTCACCAAGGAAGACCTTCTTATTGACACCGCTCAGACAGAAGGGTATGTATCCGAAGGTGATAACACCATCACCGTTGTACTGGATACCAATTTAACACCTGAGCTTTTGGCGGAAGGATTTGTGCGTGAGCTGATCAGCAAGATCCAGACCATGCGTAAGGAAGCCGGGTTTGAGGTGATGGATCACATTCTGGTATACAGCAAGGGCAATGAAAAAATTGCCGGTATATTAAAAGACCATGAGGAAGAAGTAAAGAGCGAAGTGCTTGCTAAAGACATCATCCTTGAAACGCCGGCCGGTTATGTGAAAGAATGGAACATTAACGGTGAAAATGTAACCCTGGGTGTAGAGAAGGTTCAGTAAGCGGTTAGGAGGCCTTGTAGAATGAGTATGGGATTTGATAAGGAGATCTTTAAGAAAAGTGTTCTGTTTAACATGAAGAATGTATTCCGCAAGACGGTTGATGAGGCCACTCCGGAGCAGATGTACCAGGCAGTTGCCTATGCAGTAAAAGATGTTATTATAGATGAATGGATCGCAACCCATAAGGCGTATGAAGATCAGGATGTTAAAACCCTGTATTACCTGTCAATGGAATTCCTTATGGGCCGCGCTCTGGGCAATAACATCATAAGCATTATGGCTCAGCCGGAAGTAAAGGAAGTTCTTGAAGAGCTGGGCTTTGATTTAAATACCATTGAGGATCAGGAGCCGGATCCGGCACTTGGAAACGGGGGGCTGGGCCGTCTTGCGGCCTGCTTCCTGGATTCCCTGGCAACTCTAGGGTATCCGGCTTATGGCTGCGGCATCCGATACCGGTACGGCATGTTCAAACAGAAGATAGAAGGCGGATTTCAGGTAGAGGTTCCTGACGACTGGCTGAAGAACGGTTATCCATTTGAGCTGCGCCGCGCCGAATATGCCACAGAGGTAAAGTTCGGAGGCTATGTCAATACCATAAGGGAAAACGGAAGGGAACGCTTTATCCAGGAGGGATATCAGTCTGTCCTGGCAGTTCCCTATGATATGCCTATCGTAGGATATGGAAACAATGTGGTGAACACCTTAAGGATCTGGGATGCCCAGGCCATCAATACCTTCAGCCTGGATTCCTTTGACAGGGGAGACTATCAGAAGGCAGTGGAACAGGAAAACCTGGCGAAAACCATTGTAGAGGTCCTTTATCCCAACGACAACCATTATGCAGGAAAAGAACTCCGTCTGAAACAGCAGTACTTCTTTATTTCCGCCAGTGTACAGAGAGCGGTTATGAAGTACATGGAAAAGCATGAAGACATACATAAGTTCTTCGAAAAGACGGTTTTCCAGCTGAATGATACCCATCCCACCGTGGCAGTACCGGAGCTTATGAGAATCCTTCTTGATGATTACAGCTTAAGCTGGGATGAAGCATGGGAGATCACGACAAAGACCTGTGCCTATACCAACCATACCATTATGTCAGAAGCTCTGGAAAAATGGCCCATTGAGCTGTTTTCCAGGCTGCTTCCAAGAATCTATCAGATCGTAGAAGAAATAAACCGGAGATTCCAGCAGAAAATCATGGAGATGTATCCGGGCAACCAGGAAAAGCTTCGGAAAATGTCCATCATTTATGACGGTCAGGTCCGCATGGCCAATCTGGCCATCGTAGGAGGCTTCTCGGTAAACGGTGTTGCCAGACTCCATACAGAAATTTTAAAGAACCAGGAGCTGAAAGACTTCTATCAGATGATGCCGGAGAAATTCAACAACAAAACAAACGGCATCACCCAGAGGCGTTTCCTTCTGCATGGAAATCCCCTTTTGGCCGAATGGGTAACGAGAAAGATCGGAAGCGACTGGATCACCAATCTGCCTCATATCCAACGTCTGGCAATCTATGCCGATGACCCCAGGTGCCGGCAGGAGTTTATGGACATCAAATACCAGAACAAGGTGTGCCTGGCAAAATATATTAAAAAGCATAACGGCATTGATGTGGATCCCAGATCCATGTTTGATGTGCAGGTTAAGCGTCTTCACGAATATAAACGGCAGCTTATGAACATCCTGCACGTAATGTATTTGTACAATCAGATAAAGGATAACCCAAATCTTGATATGGTTCCCAGGACCTTTTTGTTCGGTGCAAAGGCGGCGGCAGGCTATGAGCGTGCAAAGCTGACCATTAAACTGATCAACGCAGTGGCTGATGTTATTAATAACGACAGAAGCATCGGCGGTAAGATCAAGGTAGTTTTCATTGAAGATTATAAAGTATCCAATGCAGAAATCATCTTTGCCGCTGCAGATGTGAGCGAGCAGATATCCACGGCAAGCAAGGAGGCCTCCGGCACTGGTAATATGAAATTCATGTTAAACGGAGCCCTGACCCTTGGAACCATGGATGGAGCCAATGTAGAGATCGTAGAGGAAGTTGGAGCGGAGAACGCCTTTATCTTCGGTATGTCCTCTGACGAGGTGATCCGCTATGAGAATGAGGGCGGATATAATCCCATGGAGATTTTCAACAACAACTACGAGATCCGCAGAGTACTGATGCAGCTGATCAACGGCTATTATTCTCCCCAGAACCCGGAACTGTTCCGCGATATTTATAATTCCTTATTAAATACCCAGAGCAGTGACCGAGCGGACACGTACTTTATTTTAAAGGATTTGCCATCCTATGCAGAAGCCCAGCGCCGGATCGATCAGGCGTACCGGGACGAAGCGTGGTGGGCAAAGGCTGCCATATTAAATGTTGCAAGCAGCGGCAAGTTTACCTCAGACCGAACCATCGAAGAATATGTAAAGGATATCTGGCACTTAGAGAAGGTAAAGGTAGAGCTGGAAGAAGTATAAGATTGCAAAAACGTTCCGGA
The DNA here is from genome assembly GCF_002797975.1 of [Clostridium] celerecrescens 18A. Taxonomy (NCBI): domain Bacteria; kingdom Bacillati; phylum Bacillota; class Clostridia; order Lachnospirales; family Lachnospiraceae; genus Lacrimispora; species Lacrimispora celerecrescens. The sequence continues at coordinate 603,867 of NZ_PGET01000001.1, forward strand.
AGTGATTCCGGGGCGTTTTTTTGCATATATTGAACAAGGGGACAGGAAGAGGGAAAGGTTGGTGATTCGGAATGATAAAAAAAGCGGTTATGGCGTGTATCCTTGCGCTGTTGTTTCCATACATAATTACTATGGCCTGGACGGGAAAGATCGAGGAGAAGAAAGAATTTCCCGCCATCACCAGCGGTAAAAAGATCATTCTGGACCGGAAAAGCGGAGAAACCTATATGGATGTGGAAGAATATCTTCCAGGCGTGGTGGCAAAGCAGATGCCGGCTGATTATGGCAGGGAGGCATTAAGGGCCCAGACGATCATTGCCCGGACATACATCTATGGAAAAATGAAAGGGCAAAATGAAGTGAAGGAATCGGAGCTCCACATGGAATATCTGGAAGAACAACAGATGGAAAAGCTATGGGGAAGCGAATCCTTTGTCGCCAGCTATCAGGCAGTGGAAAACGCAGTCCGTTCTACCACGAAAATGGTCATGATGTATGACGGAAAGTTGATTGATCCTTTATTCCACCGGGCAAGTACCGGAAAGACCAGGGCAGGAGATGAAAACCATCCGTATTTACAGGAGGTTGCCTGTCCCAGGGATGTGGAAGCGGAAGGTTATCTCGCCATGACTGCATATAAGAAAGAAGATTTTGCGGAAAAAATCAATCAGATTTCCGGCGATGTCCCTGTGAAGGCAGATCAAATTCCGGGAAGCATTCAGATCGTTCTTCGAGATGAGGCGGGATATGTGGGGCAGATCCAAATTGGCACCAAGGTTTATACGGGAGAGGAAATTCAGCGGGTTCTGGGACTTCCATCCGCGGCCTATAGCTTTGAAGAATATGATGAGGGAATCCGGGTAGTTTGCCAGGGAATTGGGCATGGATACGGCATGAGCCAGTACGGAGCCAGGTGCAAAGCAGAGGAAGGCTGGACGGCTGAACAAATTCTCCCCTATTTTTATAAAAATATTGTTTTAATTTCTGAATAACTCTTTCACTCTTGGTAAGAATATTATCGAGGTGATAAACGTGAAGGAGAAAATAAGTCAATTGTTCAAGGATAAAGTATTCCTTGTCCTGTTGGTTCTAGGCCTGCTGACTATAGTAGCTGCAGCAGGAGTCATTACCATTCAAAGAGGAAATGGTGGAGGAGAAAGCCCTTATCTGCAAGTACCGGATCAGAGCAATATGATTGTTGAAGAATCAGTCCCCCAGGAAACACAAGTGGCAGTTGCAGGAGACTCCAATGCAACGGCGGAAGAAGAAATGCAGGTGGCTGATTCCAATAAAGCCTCTGCAGCTCAGGAAACACAGGCTCCGGCAGTAAAGGCCGGAACAGACAAAAGCGCGGCAACGTCTCTGGTACTTAATTTTAGTGATGCAACCAGAATGACCTGGCCAGTACGCGGAAATGTCATTTTAGACTACAGCATGGATACCACAATCTATTTTCCGACTCTGGACCAGTATAAATGCAATCCAGGGCTTGTGATTCAGGGAGATGTAAGTACTCCTGTTGTGGCTCCTGCCAATGCAAAAGTTGAAAAAGTAGGCTCCAATGAAGAAATCGGAAGCTACGTTGTCTTAAATATGGGCAACAATTATACAGCTATCTGCGGCCAGTTAAAAGAGCTGCAAGTTGTAGAAAATGAATATGTAAAAGAAGGGCAGGTCTTAGGCTATGTAGCCGAGCCTACCAAATATTATTCCGTGGAAGGCGCCAACGTATACTTTGAATTGACTCATAATGATAAGGCGATTGATCCCCTGGATCAAATGCAATAAGCCAAATAGAGGAAATCTCAGGAAAATGTTATAAAAAAATAATAAAATGTTCATACGTGATTAAGAGTCATCTGCTATACTATAACCGATCAGTCAAATACCCGCAGCAAACTGTGGAATATTTGACCCCGTGGGCAGCCGCCAAAGTCAGGTTCGCTTGACCTTGGCTTGTTGCCTGCACGAGAATCAACGGGGAGTGTGGCTATGAACATATTATTTTTTTTAACACCTAAGAATGAGGTGGCTTATATTTTTGAGGATGATTCTCTGCGCCAGGCGCTTGAGAAGATGGAGTATCACAAATACTCTGCAGTGCCCGTTATAAACAGACGGGGTAAATATGTAGGGACAATCACGGAAGGGGACATGCTTTGGGGAATCAAGAACAAATTCAATCTTAACTTAAAGGAAGCAGAGCAGGTAACGGTGGCTGCCCTTGACAGAAGGTCAGATAACCGTCCCGTATATGCGGATTCCAATATGGAAGATTTGATTGATAAAGCATTAAACCAAAATTTTGTGCCTGTTGTAGATGACCAAAAGAATTTTATCGGGATCATAACCCGCAAGGATGTCATTCGTTATTTTTACAACAAGTCCCTGGAGGTGCAGCAGCCGGTGACAAACTGTAAGACTGCAGCCATTCAATAAAAATAAAAAAGCATTTTCCGCCAAAGATCTGGCAGAAAGTGCTTTTTTTTATTTTAAATATAACTTACGAATTCTCGAATTTTGAAATCTATTGAAACTCAGCGCATTTCTTGCTATAAAAGAAAAGCGAAAAACAAGAAGATTAAGGACAAAATAAATATATAAAGTAATAAAAATAGAATTTAATAATTATAAATACACAAAAAAATACCATTGTTAAAAAAATAACTCCATAAACTAAAACAAGAATTTCATATCGAAAAGCAATTTCTGTACATCGAAAAGCAAGATTTGTAAGGCAAAAAGACATCTTGTATGATACACTGGGTTTACAAGTCAACACAGAAATTTTTTTGATGAATATGAAAAGGAGGAGGAATAAACATGAAAAAACGGTTTATTATGCTGGCAGGTGCATGTGTGCTGGCAGGAGTGTTATCGGGGTGCAGCAGTGGTGCTAAGAGTGGATCCGCAGAAACGGGGGCAAAGAACGAATCGACAGAAACAGCAGCAAAGAGCGAATCCACGGAAAAGGCAGAAACGTCGGAATCTGGAAAAAAGGTAATCAATGTCTGGGCATTTACGGATGAAGTGCCCAAAATGATTGAAAAATACAAAGAATTGCATCCGGATTTTGATTATGAAATCAATCCTACGATCATTGCCACAACGGATGGTGCTTATCAGCCGGCACTGGATCAGGCACTGGCGGCAGGCGGGACTGATGCACCGGATCTGTATTGTGCAGAAGCTGCATTTATACTGAAATACACGCAGGGAGATGCCAGCCAATATGCGGCTCCCTACGAGGACTTGGGGATTGACGTAGCCGCAAAAGTGAAGGAAGCGGACATCGCCAAGTATACCATGGACATAGGAACCAATCAGGATAACAAGCTGGTTGCTTTAGGATACCAGGCCACAGGCGGCGCATTTATCTATCGCCGATCCATTGCAAAGGATACTTGGGGAACTGATGATCCGAAGGAAGTCGGCGCTAAATTGGGAGCGGGAAGCAATAGCTGGGATTCATTTTTCAATGCTGCAAATGATTTGAAAGCCAAAGGCTACGGTATTATATCCGGTGATGGTGATCTGTGGCACGCAGTGGAAAACAGCTCTGATACAGGCTGGATCGTGGATGGAAAGCTGAATATAGACCCGAAGCGGGAAGAATTTTTGGATCTGTCTAAGAAGCTGATGGATGGAGGACTTCACAACGATACTAGAGACTGGCAGGATGCCTGGTTTGCGGACATGAAGGGCCAGGGCTCAAAACCGATTTTAGGCTTCTTTGGTCCGGCCTGGCTGATCAACTATGTTATGGCTCCTAACTCCGGCGGCGAGAAAATCGGAGAAGGAACCTTTGGTGACTGGGCAGTATGCGAATCTCCTATCGGCTTTTTCTGGGGCGGCACATGGGTAATGGCAAATAAAGACTCTGAGGTAAAAAAAGCGGTTGGTGATATCATCCAGTGGATCACCCTGGAAACTTCCGAAAACGGCTTACAGTACATGTGGGCAAACGGTACTATGAATGATGCGGGAACAAAGGACACCGTAGCTTCCGGTACAGTTATGTCTAAATCCGATGGCTCAATTAATTTCTTAAATGGACAGAACATGTTTGACGTATTTGTTCCGGCAAATAAGTTTGCAAAGGGTACGAATCTGACACAGTACGATGAAACCATAAACATGTATTGGAGAGATCAGGTACGGGAATACACCGCAGGAAACAAGAGCAGAGAACAGGCGATTAAGGATTTCAAACAGCAGGTAGCAGATAATCTGGATATCACCGTTGAATAAATAATTTTGAGCGGGCAGGAGGGGAGGATCTTTCTTCTTGTCCGCCCGATTGCGTTGAATGGAGGAACTTACATGAAACGAAAGCATTCTGGTTATGCGAAATGGGGATACATTTTCTGTCTGCCCTTTACCATTGCATTTTTGATTTTTACTTTATATCCGATTATTTTTACTACTGTCATTGGATTTACGGATTGTAAGGGATTGGGTACGGTAAAGTTTCATTTTCTGGCGGACGATCCATTTTTAAACTTTAAAAACATTTTGGCAAATCCCTCGTTCCAGAAGTCATTTCGGAACACTTTAGGCATGTGGATATGCAACTTTATCCCTCAGATAGGTCTGGCCCTGCTTTTAACGGCGTGGTTTACGGATAACCGGAATCACATCAAAGGAAAGGGACTGTTTAAGGTATTGTTTTATATGCCAAACATTATTACTGCAGCTACCGTCGCCATTCTGTTCAACGCCCTTATCGGCTATCCCATGGGACCGGTCAATGATATTTTGATGACTTTAGGGATTACGGACCAGCCAATTAATTTTCAGGTCAACAAAGCCGTTGCAAGGGGAAGCGTATCATTTATACAGTTCTGGACGTGGTATGGCTATACCATGATTATTTTGATATCCGGCGTACTGGGAATCAGTCCTGAAATCTTTGAATCCGCAGAGGTAGATGGGGCAAACCGGATTCAGACCTTTTTCTATATCACGATCCCTAACTTAAAGACCATTCTGCTGTTTACATTGGTAACCAGCCTGATTGGAGGCTTACAGATGTTCGATATTCCGAAGCTGTTTTTACTCGGCGGACCGGACAATGCCACCTTAACCACCAGCGTATTTATCTATAATCAGGCATTTAGCGGCAGTTACTTATACAATCGGGCTTCCGCCGCCAGTATGATCATGTTTGTTATTATTTGCGCTGCATCTGCAATTTTGTTTTTTGCAATGAGGGATAAGGACGAAGCAGAATTGGAGAAGCTGACCAAACAGCAGGAACGGGAATATAGGAAAATGCAGAAGGAACGGAGGAAATCACATGAATAAAAAGCGCTGCTCATTGATATTGAAAGTCATTATTTACGTGGTATGCGTCTTCCTTGCAATTTTAAGCATTGCCCCGTTCTATATTATGATGATCAATGCCACCCGTTCTACGGTACAGATACAGCAACATGCAATTTCGCTTCTGCCTTCTACTTATATGATGAAGAATATAGCTATTTTGTTGGGAAAAAGTTTTAATCCTGCCAATGGTTTTTTGAATTCCCTTATCATTTCCACAGGGGCAACTCTTTGTGCGGTGTATTTTTCCAACATGACCGCATATGGGCTGGTGGTGTACAATTGGAGATTCCGTAAACCATTTTTCAGCTTTATCATGGCGATTATGATGGTTCCGGCGCAGATAACGATGATCGGATTCTACCAGATGGTTTACCGGATTCATATGACGAACAATTTCCTAATGCTCATATTACCGGCCATTGCCTCGCCTTCTATGGTGTTCTTTATGAGGCAGTATATGCTTCCTTCCTTGTCACTGGAAATCATTCAGGCTGCCCGCATTGATGGGGCAGGGGAGTTCTTTATCTTTAACCGGATTGCTATGCCGATTATGAAACCGGCCATTGCAACACAGGCGATTTTCTGCTTTGTGTCCAGCTGGAACAACTTGTTTACCCCTCTGGTACTTTTGACGGATCAGAAGAAGTATACAATGCCCATTATGGTAAGCCTGCTTCGCGGGGATATTTATAAGACAGAATATGGCTCTGTTTATATGGGGCTGGCTTTGACAGTGCTGCCCTTGATTGTGGTTTATCTGCTTCTTTCCCGTTACATAATTTCCGGTGTTGCTTTGGGCGGTGTTAAGGGATAGGCGAAATGGAAAATTGGCTGCGAAACTCGGTGGGGTTGTATTTTGTATACTTCTTAAAGCACCGGCTAAAGGAGGCTGGATTGTTGAACCCGGTTTGGAAAGCGATTGAGGTGATCGATTCTCCGGCCAATAACATTTCCTGAGCTGCCTGAATGCGTTTGCGGCTTAAATAGTCATAAAAAGTAGAGTTGGTATGTTCTTTAAACAGGCGGGAAAAATGGTATTTGGAAAAGCCTATATGGGCGGCCATTTTTTCTAACGTTAAGTTCTCGCCGTAATGGGCGTCAATGTAGGACAAAAGGCCTGTGAACTTTTGGTAATACTCATAGTGTTTTTCTTGAGAGGTTTGTGAATTGGCGGAGAGGGCATGATAGTACTCTCCGCCAATTGTCGTTAAGATGTTGATCAGTATCGCATAAATAGAATATTCCCAAAAGATCCCGCTTGGAAAATAGATGTCGTTGATCTCCATAAAACCGGAATAGATCCGTTCATAAATCCGGCTATGGTTTTGCTTGTTCATAAGGCAAGGTTCTAACAGAACCACATCCAGAAAGGAGGAATCGTAAAAACTGGACAGTGGTTCCATATTGAACATGTAAATGAAGCGGGAACCGCTGGTAGCCTGAAGGATCTCATGGATGGAAAAGCGGGGGATAAAGAGAATGTCGCCCGGATGTAAAGTGAAGGACTTTTTGTTGATGATGACGGTATAGTCGCATTCCACGGGTATGAGAATTTCCAATGCACTGTGCTGGTGAGGCGCATAGCCTTCTGTTTGAATGTTATGCCAGATACGGATATTGGAATTAAGGGAATATTCAACGTTTTCTAACAGGCCCTCCACTTGTCTGCCCTGGAAGGAACGGTCCTCGGGCCGTTCATAGTATGCGGATTTTGCCATATGGGGTCCCCCTTTCTGCATGCTGCTGTTTATGTAATGATACTGAATTTTTCTCTGAGTTTCTACTGGAAGATCAGCTTAGTTTTCCCATTTTTTCCTTTTCCTCTGCCAGGAGCTGATGAGATTCTGATAAGGAAGTGCCGAGGATTTTTAACAGAGTATCTTTTTCCAAGGTAGGTGAATAGTAAAACCCCTGCTGGTAATTACAGCCGGCTTCCGTAAGTATTTGGTTCTGGTTTTCCGTTTCCACACCTTCGGCAATGATGGTCATATCAAGATCTCTTGCCATCCGGACCAGCCCTTCAATGACGGACCGGGACCTTGGGTTCGTCTCAAGCTGCCATACGAACAGGCGCTCAAGCTTTAAGGTATCCACTGGAAGCTCCAGGATAGAGGAGACGCCAGAGTGGCCGGAACCGAATTCATTGAGGATGATCTCCACGCCCATTTCCTGCAATTGCTGAAGGGTCACGTTTATGTTTAAATAAGCCATGATCAGGGCGCTTTCCTGGATCTCCAGGGCAAGCTTTCCCTTGGGTATGTGATAGATATCCATCATACGCTTCACTTCGTCAAGGAGATCTTCCTGTAAAAAAAGAACGGGAGAAATGGGAAGAGCAATGGATTCAAATTCACAGCCAGTTTCAAGCAGTCCGTGGATGCACTGGGCTGCTTTTTCCAGTGCATAGTATTCAATGGCCCGGATCTGCCCGGAATCCTCTGCAACAGGAAGAAATTCGCTGGCTCCGATCATCCCAAGGCCTTTAATAAAGATGCGCATATAAAGCTCTGCCCGGGTAAAGGTCCCCGTATCAATTTGAAGGGTAGGGCGGTAACGAACCTCTACTTCTTCTTTTTCCAGGGCTGTCTTTAGATAAAGAGCAATGGTCTGGCGCCGCTGCAGCTGTTTCTGCAAAACGCTGTCAAAGACGACCGCCTGATTGGGACCTCCGTCTTCCGCCTTTATAACGGCCAGATCCAGACACTTTAACATCTGGTCCGGAGAAGCGGCGTGTCCGGGATAGGAGCATATGCCCATCTGTGCGGAACATAAGCAGTCGGTCCCGCTGATCTTCCAGACATGATCAAACCTTCCGGCAATCGTCTCAGCAAGCTCATAAGCCTGTCCCTGGGTATATTGATCCAGTATGATGATATATTCCACGCCAATATAATGGTAGACGTTTTTTCCTGTCACTTCTTTTAAATATGTAAGGATCTGTTCCAGAAGGCTTTCACAGTATTCATATCCGAATACCTGGTTCAGCCGTTTAAAATTCTCTATGTGAAGCTTTAGCACAGCGCCCCGTTCCATAGAGCTCATTACCTGGCTTAGATGCTTTAAACAGGCTTCTCGTTCCGGTTTGCTCTCCAATAAAACATCTTCTGTTACCTGGATTTTGGTCTCTGTCTCTGCTTGCGGGGGCAGAGCTGTTTTTTTACTAAACCAATTCATATGGATTTCCTCCCTTTTATCGGCTGTTTGATTTTATTGTATTATAAAAGCATGGTGAAATCAAGAAATAATTGGAAGCGAGAAAACAGGCATTAAACTGGAAATAGAGAGAATAATAAGGATAAGAAAAACTTATTTTTAAAATGTTAGCTATAAAGGCAAGAGGTGGAAAGAATGAAATCAATCTGGACAGAATCAGCCAGAATTCCTGGCAGGAATCCATTGACAGGAAACAAACGGACAGAGGTGGTAGTAATAGGCGCAGGAATGGCAGGAATCCTTACTGCCTTTTATTTGCAAAGGCACGGGCTTCATGTGGTGGTGCTGGAGGCAGACCGCATAGGAAGCGGGCAGACGGGATTTACAACGGCGAAAATCACTTCCCAGCATAATTTAATTTACGAAAAGCTGGCAAGAACAACTGGGGAAGAAACGGCAAGGCTGTATGGAAAGGCAAATCAGCTGGCAGTGGAAGAGTACGGAAAACTCATTAGACGTTATTCCATACAGTGCCATTATGAACAAACGGATGCATATCTATATTCGGTTCAGGAGTCAGAGGTGCTATCAAGAGAAGCGGAATGGGCTGCCAGGCTTGGGCTTCCGGCTTCCTTTGTCAGGGAGACAGGACTTCCGTTTCCTGTGCACGGAGCGGTTCGTTTTACCGGACAGGCCCAGTTTCATCCTCTGGAATTTCTAAAAGATATATCTGCAGGGCTCACGATTTTTGAACGGACAAAGGTTCTGAAGGTCCAGGGGCATGAGGTCGTGACAGATAAAGGAGTGATAAAGGCAGAAAAAGTGGTATTTGCCTCTCATTATCCTTTTGTTAATATCCCTGGATTTTATTTTGCCAAAATGTACCAGGAAAAGAGCTACGTTCTGGAGCTTGAACCGGTTACATCTTTAAAAGGCATGTATATTGGAATTGACGAAAGGGCATATTCTTTTCGGAATGCCGGTGATAAGCTTTTATTAGGATACGGAAGTCACAGGACCGGAAAGGCGCCAAAGGAAAATCCATTTACCACGATGAAACGGGCAGGGGAACATCTGTTTCCGGAAGCAAAGGAAATCAGAAGATGGACGGCCCAGGATTGTATGACTTTAGACGGAATTCCCTATATTGGGCCGTTTTCTTCCCTAAGGCCGGATTGGTATGTTGCTACAGGCTTTGGAAAATGGGGCATGAGTTCCTCCATGGTGGCAGCAAAGATACTGAGCACCCAGATAACAGGAAGGAAAACACCTTATGATGAAGTATTTTCTCCCAGAAGGCATCATTTGAAGGCGGCTGCGGGTACACTGGTTTCCCACGGCATGCAGTCAGTGAAGGGGCTTTCAGCCGGAACCATGCCGGGAGCCGTAAACTGTCCCCACATGGGATGCCGTCTGGTATGGAACCGATATGACAAACGCTGGGAATGTCCATGCCATGGATCTTCTTTTGAAATTAATGGAAAAATTTCAGCAGGCCCTGCACAACAGGGTATTCCTTTCATAGATTGATATTAGAAACTTTCAATAACGAAAGGAGTCATACATCCTATGGATTTTTATACGAAGCAATGGTGTCCTGAATATATGACCGGCACCGGCTCGGCCGGCTGGGAATATGCCATGGGGCTTGACATGTCTGTAAGTCCTGGTACGGTGATTCGTCCTGACATGCCGCTTGGTTCGGGTCCGGCAAAGTCCGCAGAAAATGGGACTGATCCCATACTTATGAAACAACAGGATATGGCCTCAGGTTCCGGCCCTTGGATGCCGCCAAAAAGACCAAGATGTTCAGAAACAAGAGGTGAATCTGAGGCAGCACCTATGCCAATGAATTGTCAGCCAATGCTGTTATGCCCAATGCCGGAAAAAAGCAAGGAGATGCCAGCCAGTACGAAGCCGGAGAAATGCATGCCGGAAAAATGCAGAGTGATGCCAGCCTGCCCGATGCCGGAGAAATGCATGCCGGAAAAATGCAGAGTGATGCCAGCCTGCCCGATGCCAGAAAAATGTATGCCAGAAAAATGTATGCCGGAAAAATGCAGAGTGATGCCAGCTTGCCCAATGCCAGAGAAATGCATGCCGGAAAAATGCAGAGTGATGCCAGCTTGCCCAATGCCAGAGAAATGCATGCCAGAGAAATGCAGGGAGATGCCAGCCCGTGAGAAATGCATGCCAGAGAAATGCAGGGAGATGCCAGCCCGTGAGAAATGTATGCCAGAAAAATGCAGAGTGATGCCAGCCCGTGAGAAATGCATGCCAGAAAAATGCATGCCAGAGAAATGCAGGGAGATGCCAGCCCGTACAATGCCAGCCCGTACAATGCCAGAGAATTGTATACCAGTATGTGTTATGCCGATACAATGCCCAGAAAAAGAGAAGGAAGCTATGGCGCCTATGAAATGTCCGAATATGGCAACAAGTCCCGCATTTGTAAAGTGTCCTGAAAGGCCGACATACACTGCTCCGGCCATGCGACCCAGCATGCCCGCACCAGCTCCTTGTCCAGCCGAAAATATTGACCAGTTCCCGGTTGGAATGGCATATGTACCATGGCAGTGCTGGCAGGAATTGTATCCGTTAGATACTGCCATGAGCATGGGAACCATCTTCCCGGATCTGTTTAAACCATTTATTATGGGGGGGTGCCAGTGATGATAGGTCAAAATGTTGATTGCGATATGCTGTTAAAGCAGGTATATGAAGCCAGCTTTGCAATGGATGATGTGGTTTTGTATCTTGACACCCACCCAGATGATCAGGAAGCATTAAACTATTACTTTTATGTAGCTGATATGCGGCAGCAGGCAATGCAGGCTTATGAGGAGCAGTGCGGCCCTCTGATGGTTGATGGAGTCATGGATGAGAATTACTGGACCTGGATCAATGATCCATGGCCATGGGAAGGAGTGTGCGGCTAATGTGGAGGTATGAAAAGAGATTACAGTACCCGGTAAATATTACAACTCCCAATCCCAAGCTTGCTACCTTTATTATGAGCCAGTATGGTGGCCCAGATGGAGAAATGGCAGCTTCCATGCGCTATCTTTCCCAGCGTTATGCAATGCCTTATAAGGAATGTAAAGGACTTTTGACAGATATTGGAACAGAAGAATCGGTACTTGGTAGATATCGGTTAAAAGTCTCATAGATCCAGGTTGGGAAGTTTTAAATAAACATCCAGAGTAAATAGGTCATTTCCCTGGCCCAGGCGATTGCCCTTTTTAGTTTTCGTATAGTACACATGGTCTACCACCTGTTTGAGAAGAATGTTTTTCCTGAGAGGATCTTCTGTTTCCGTGTACGACCTTAATATTCCTTCAAAGTACGGGATAAACTCCTCCTTCTTTTCTAAACGGTTTCTGACCTCAATGATTTCACTCTGGATATTTTCTATTAGCCTATCATTTTCATCTATTTTCTTAGTAAGCTCTTTTGATCGCTTGCGGAATAAATCCAAGGAATAAACCTGTTGTTCAAAATAGTCATATACTGTCTCAAGCTGTTTATTGAGGATAGAAGCTTCATTCTGATACCCGGCTAATACTGCTATTTTCCTGTCTATTACTTCCGTCCAATCTCCGGAATCCTCATTCTGTACTTTTATTTTATAATCTTTTAAGTATCTTTCCAAGAACTGTAATAAGCGTTCTTCAACTAAATAATAAAAAGAGCCAACAGTAGGGCATTTATGAGTTTTACACAGAATGGTATCGGTAGGATTTTTGGAACCTGCTGGTCGGCGGTACATTGACATATTACATTCACTGCAATACAACAGGCCAGCCAAGGGGGATTTTATTGTAAGGAAAGCGGAGGGTCTAAAATTGGCTTCCAATCTTTTCTGGGCTGCGGAAAAAACACGATCATCTATGATTGGAGGATGAATGGCATCAAATATCTCACAATCTGTATTGATCGGCCGCGATCGCTTTACCGTACCGTTTTCTATAATTTTGATTTGCTTGCGCTTCCCGGTTTCCAGCTTCCCTATGTAGGCGTAGTTTCGCAGCATTCCTCTAATCACGCTGGTTTCCCAGTGATCTGATTTACGGGGAGGAATCTTCATATCATCAAGTAAATGGGCTATTTGTGTGGTGCCAAGTGGAAGATTATCAGATTCAGGAGTCCCGGATGTAAATAACTGAAAAACATATTGTACTATTTTGGATTCTTCCGGAAGCGGTTTTAAGGTGAATCCCTTCTCATGAGGGAGCTTCATTCTCTCGTACCCATAAGGAGCAACATTGCCGGTCCATTTCCCTTCTTTTACAGATGCACGGCGTCCATTTTGCAGACGGCGGTTGATTACCTTATATTCTCGCCGGCTCATAAAAAGGCCGAATTCAGCATATTCTTCGTCAAATTCATCATTCGGATCATAAGTCTTCATGGGGGTAATAATTTTCGTATTGCCGTATTTGAATGTTTCCATGATAAGCCCCTGATCTCTGGTATCCCCACGAGCCAGACGTTCAAGCTCTATGACAAGAACGCCGTCTGGCCGATTGTTTTCTATGTCAGAAATCAGCTGCATCATTTCTGGTCTGGCAGCAATGGTTTCGCCAGAAACGACTTCCCGGTAAACATGAGAAATGGTAATACCTAACTGCTCTGCAAGCTCGTTTAATCTGTTTTCATGCCGGGCAAGGGTTTCACCCTCCCCATGGGCTTCTGCATCCCGGTCTTCTCTTGATTTTCTTAAGTACATATAATAAGTTCCTGACAGATCTAACATTATATCATCTCCTTATACAGTTTATTGTATTTTGGGCACAAAAATACGCCCTAGTAAGGGTGTTTAGTTAAGCTGCCCGGTTTTGGCAGCATCGGGTAGTTATAGCCATGCAATGATTATGAGAGGAAGGAAAGAAGTAAGCAACAAGTACAACCAATACTGCATAGCTTTAAGCGAAGGGGAGGTGCTGTTTATGGTAATTTTTGAAATGAAAATAGGTAATACCATTGTCCGTGGCCATGATGACTGTGTTGTAAGAACAGCAGCTGAACGTCAGGAAATCCTGGATAACGTTGGTCGAATTGCTGCTGGTATTTATCATGATAAGGAAAAGAAACAAAAGGAAGGAACCGGCTGAGGCCGGAGCCATTGGACAAGCATTGCCGGAGAAGCAAGAGGGAGAAGAGAAAAAATCGGGGAGCGGAAAGAGGGCAGCTACTAGCATGTCAAGTAATGGATACAAAAGAAAGAATAGGGGTTTCCCCCTACTCTTATATAGTAAAAACTCTTTAACACAAGGTTCTTCTCAGAATTCGTTAGATTGGCCCTGTATTTTGCATCCAACATTTTCGATGCAAGATTTAATAGAAGTTTCGTCCGTTGATTCATTATAACCAACTTCAATGGAACCTCTTGTTGCATCAATATTGACCGTAGAGATTCCATCTACTTTATCTAGTGCGTTTTTAAGCTGAGTTTTTATCTCCGAATTCTGTATGCCTGATATGTCATAGTGTACTTTATTCATAAGATAACTCCTTTCTTTTACGGATTATTTCAATGATATTTGGAGTCTAAGATTCTTTATCTTTCGAATTATCTGCCTTTAATCCGAACACGGCTCGTGCGCTTTCGGCTTGTGGATTGTGGTTGATATGTTTTGAATGAAAAGTACCATCTTCTTTTTTATGATTCTTTGTACTTTTTTTTGAATGATCTTTGCTCATAGTTTACCTCCTGACTATTTTTAGTATACCATTCATTTAATAATATGATTCTATGATTGGCTTCCAATTAAAACCATAAAATTGAATGATATATGAGTAGTTCGTGAACAAAGATAAAATAATAAGTTATGTAATAAATTAATCATTTTTCATGAGATTTAGTATTTTGCGGATTATTGTATGTTATATGGATATAAATGATCTTTAAATAGCATATGTCAAAGAGGCATGCTAAAATTTAAAAAATTGTAACGAACTCGATTCTCCGTAGTCTTATATATGAAAGCGAGGTGAAAAAGTGACGGACTTCAATGAAATATATCATCTTTACTTTAAGGATGTTTATAAGTATGTTTTGTCAATAAGTAGGGATGAAATGATTGCGGAAGAAATAACACAAGAGACATTTTTTAAGGCTTTAAAAAATATCGATAAATTTGATGGGAAGTGCAAGATCTATGTGTGGTTATGTCAGATAGCAAAAAATACATTCTTCACTTACAGAAAGAAAGAAAAGTATCATGAGGACTTGACTGAGGCGGAAGATATTCATGTTGATTCAACGATTGAGCAGAGCCTTTTATCGAAAGAATCTGTATTTAACATTCACAAAGAACTTCATAGCCTAGGCGAACCCTATAAGGAAGTTTTTATGCTGCGAGTATTTGGAGATTTATCCTTTTCACAGATAGGCAGCTTATTTGAAAGAACAGAAAGCTGGGCTAGGGTCACTTACCATCGAGCTAAAATGAAATTAAAGGAGAAAATAGAATGCGAATAACCTGCGAAGTAATAAAGGACCTGCTCCCATTATATCACGATAATGTATGTAGTAAGGATAGCTGCAAATTAGTTGAAGAGCACTTATCAACCTGTGAAAAGTGCCGTGACGAATTGAAGAAGATCAACATAGAGATAAAAACGGTTAATAATATGGAGGATGTAAAAGTTATGAATAATATTGCAAAGAAATGGAAACAGGATAGATTTTCCTCCTTTATCGCTGGCATATTCCTTTTTTCTATTATTGCCAGTGTGGGGTGCGTGGTGGCATATAATTTAATCGGCTGTTATGTGACTGCAGAAGGATTTCTGGTAGAACCGTTTGCTTTGATTCCGCTATCCTACTTATTTGGACTGTCTGCATTGTCGTCAGGTGTTATTCTGGGGATTACGGCTATAAAAAGGCGCATGGTAAATGCTAAATAATTGATGTGAGATCATGCATATTACCGACAGAGCGGCAGTTAATCATAAATCCTAAGCATCTCACATAACTATATTATTTTTTGCATAAAATTTATAAATATCTTTTGTTATAAGGAAATTATTAATGTATGAAAAAAATTCTGGATGAAAATTATTACGACTTGATTGTTGAAAATACAATGAGTCCGATGAACAATGAAGATGTAACCCCATTGAATGAGACGCATCATATACTACATGTTAGTACATCTAAAATAAATATCTGTGGCCAAAACCAGATTCCTTATTATTATTTACCTGATCTATATACCCCGATATCGATAATTGACAGAAATAAAGTAAATAAAGAAAGCTTTCGGTTTAGTTCTGAACCTGCTTTGCATGGGAAAGATATTATTATTGGTGTTATAGGCACAGGGATTGATTATCAGCATCCAGCGTTTCTTAATAATAAGAAGAAGACACGTATCATTTCTATATGGGATCAGTCAGAACAAAGTGGCACGATTCCTGCGGGTTTTACATTTGGAAGTGAATATACTGGAGAAACGATTAATCAGGCATTGACATTAAATGATCCATTGTCCATAGTTCCCTCCACAGACACAAACGGGCATGGAACAGCGATTGCCAGCATTATCGCTGGCAGTCCCGATTCCAATCAGTCTTTTAGTGGTATTGTACCGGAATCTGAATTTTTGATTGTGAAGCTAAAGGAAGCAAAAGAAAATCTTAAACAGTTATTTTTGGTTCCAGATGATTCTTTGTGCTTTCAAGAGACAGATTTAATACTTGGAATAAGGTATTTAATTACTGTATCTCAGAACTTAAATCGTCCTTTAGTTATATGCATTGCATTAGGGAGTAATCAAGGCGGCCATGATGGAATTAGCCCTATCAGTACTTTTTTAAACGGCATTGCAAAATTGCCAAATATTGGAGTTGCTATAGCGACAGGAGATGAAGCAAACAAGGAAAGGCATTATTTTGGCTATGCTTTTTCTGAGCCTTATTATCATGATATTCAATTGAATGTAGGGAGCAGTGACAAATTATTTTCTATGGAAATTTGGCCATATGCGCCAAGCAGCTTATCTATTGAGATCATATCGCCTTTGGGGGAATCTACATCAACTATTTATCCTTCGTTTGCCTGTAATGAGTTTGCTTTTGAGCAAAGCCGGAGTATTCTTTTTGTAAACAATTTTGTTTTTCAGAGTGGCAGAAGAAATCCATTAATTTTAATACGTTTTAAAAATCCTTATCCAGGAACTTGGTATTTACGTATTTTAGGTGTAGAAACTACACCGTTTTCTTTTCATGCGTGGTTACCTTCTGGAACTTTGATATCTGACGGGACCTATTTCATGAATGCAGATCCGGATACTACGATAACTGCACCAGGAAATACGACGGATCCCTTAACCGTTGCAGCCTATAATCAAATCAATAATAGCATATTAACTGATTCAGGAAGAGGTTATACCAGGTTACGTGTCATTAAGCCCGATATAGCGGCTCCTGGTTACCAGATACCGTGTGCTGTTCCAGAGAATCAGTATGGAATGATCAGCGGAACCGGAGCAGCTGTTGGATATGCAGCGGGTGCCATTGCGGTAGCCTTGGAGTGGGCAAGTATAGAAATAAATTATATCAATTTAAATGGGAATCAAATTAGAGGGCTGTTAACGTTTAATGCTCTGCGTGATCCGGGAGTAACTTACCCAAATAATATATGGGGATATGGAAGATTAGATATTCAAAATTTATTAAATATGCTTTTAAGTACTTAATCATAATGGAAAGCATTTTCGAACCAAACTGGTAATATCATTAGCTTATCAAGATAGGGATACCGCAAACTAAATAATATTTGTCACTTTGCGAAAAAGAGGTAGGGTGTCTATTTCCCTACCTCCTATAATACTGTTCATACCATCTTGCTTTTCTTTTGTATTCTGATTTTTCTTCTTTTTTCTCACCTGATATCCTATAAAATCCACATGCTTTGTTATTTGCTGCACAAATTACCGTATCTGCATTGTAGTTGGGACATTTATTGATATCTGGCGCAAGTCCGCACATTCCTGCCATAATTACCATCACCTCCGTATATAAGTATAAGAACAAGTGTTCGATAAGTCAAAAGGAATAATCTGGAATAATTATATTACTGATATCTGTCAAGTACCAACGAGCTAGCTCACCTTGAGATTGTAGCAACCATTGTCCACCAGCTGACCAGAAACTTAACACCAGAGCAGGTGGTGGAATCAGGATTTGGTCCTTACTATATTGATCATACGACAGGCATTTGGCCACAGGCAGCAGGAGGAGTCCCGTTTAATGCCAACCAATTCCAGTCAAAGGGAGATCCGATCACTGATCTGGTGGAGGATATGGCGGCAGAGCAGAAGGCGAGGAGTACTTACGATAACATTCTCCGTGTAGTATCCGATCCTGAGATTTGTGATCCGATTCGTTTTTTAAGAGAACGTGAAGTTGTTCATTTCCAGAGGTTCGGAGAGGCCTTGAGGGTCGTCCAGGATAATCTGGACAGCAGGAATTTCTATGCATTCAATCCAAGCTTTGATATAAGAAATCAGTGCTGATAAAAACAGGCCGCAGCGTAAGTCCTTAAGCTGCGGTCTGTTTTATTGTACCAATTTACACGCTTTTACTCCAAAATTTTCCTTTATTCGATTGACGGAGGCTGTTTATACTAGTAGAATAAAAGACAAATATACAAGAGAATGGGGCATTATTTATGGATAACAGACATAGTATTTTGACAGACACACTTCCGGATCAGGCTGTTTTCGCTCTGGATATAGGAACCCGGAGCATCATCGGTATGGTGGGCATGCCTGACGGGGACAGAATTCATATCGTTGCCATAGAGAGAGCCGAGCACACAAAACGGGCGATGATTGACGGCCAGATCGAGGATATTGAACAAGTGGCAAAGATTGCAGGCCAGGTCAAGGACAGGCTGGAGAAAAAGCTTGGGTGCAGGCTTGATAAGGTCTCTGTAGCTGCCGCCGGAAGAGCGCTGAGGACTGAAAGCGTGACTTATGAGATGGAACTCTCCAGACCTCAGAAGATCGATATAGAATCCGTCAGCCGCCTGGAGGCAGGTGCAATCAGCGAAGCAGAAAAATTATTTATGAATAGAGAAGACAAGGATTCGGACCGGCAGTTTTACCTGGTTGGATATACGGTAAGCCGCTATTATCTGGATAACTACATGATATCCAATCTGATCGATCATCATGGACGGGTATTAAAAGCCGATATTATAGCAACCTTTCTTCCCACAGAGGTGGTGGAAAGCCTTTATGCGGCCATGAATAAAATTGGTCTGGAGGTAGCGAGCCTTACTTTGGAGCCCATTGCCGCCATCAATGCTGCAATCCCTCAGAATATCCGCCTTTTGAACCTGGCAATGGTGGATATAGGGGCAGGGACCTCAGATATTGCTGTCTGCAGGGACGGCTGCGTGACCGGCTATACCATGGCCATACTTGCAGGAGACGAGATTACCGAGACCATTATGAAGGAGTATCTGGTTGATTTTGATACTGCAGAAAAGATCAAGTCAGAGATCGACGAAGGCGCAGAGATTCATTTTACAGATATCCTGGGATTTGAACAAATTATCACGCGGGAATCCATCTTCGAGTGCATCAAAGAAGCGTCCTCCAGGCTTTGCGAGGAGATATCAGCAAAAATTCTGGAGGTAAACGGCGGGATGCCGTCGGCAGTATTTCTGGCAGGGGGAGGAAGCAGGCTCTCCGGTCTAAAAGAGGGGATTGTAGAGCATTTAAAGATTGACCCCAAACGGGTTGCCATTGCCGGCAACAATTTTAAAATCAATGCGTATTCGGATGAGTATGATCTTGAGAATCCTGAATTTGCAACTCCTCTCGGAATCGTTATATCCGCAGGCTTCAGCATTGTCAATGACAGCTTCCGCGTTATTTTAAATGACAGGCCGGCCAAGCTCTTTCGAAACGGCAGCTTTACTGTTATGGATGTGCTGATGATGAACGGCTACAATTATCAGGATATGATCGGGCGTTCCGGTCAGAATCTTGTGGTGAGCGTCAATGGAAAACGAACAGTCTTTTATGGAGAGAAAGCAGAGCCGTCTGTCTTAACGCTCAATGGAGAAAAGACCCAGCTTTCTGATCCCGTAAATACGGAGGACTGGATCGTATTCATCCCAGCCACCCGCGGAAAAAATGCTTCGGCAATGCTCTCTGATGTGGCGGAGCTTGGGAAAGGGAACAAAGTGCTGGTAAACGGTGAGGAGGCGAAGGGAGATGTGCCCTTGGAACCCGGTGACAGCATTGTAATAGAAACAACAGCGGCTGAAATAAAAGAAGAGCAGGAGGAAGCCGATTCCAGCGTTCATAAGTCAGCCACCGGCACAGATCCAGACCGTGAGGCAGATAACAAGCAGGGAGAAAAGAGCCGTGAGAGCAAAGGGAAAATCACGTTCTTTCTGAATAACAACCCTCTGACTCTTCCCTTAAAGCCAGACCATCGTCCTTATTATCTGATGGACATGCTGGAATATTCAGGACTGGATTTTAAAAACGTAACCGGACAGGTGATATTAGAAGTAAATGGGGAAAGCGGATATTTTCAGCAGGAATTACATAGCAGGGACAACATCATGATCTATCAGGTCAAATAGGATTTAAAGGAGAAGGACTAACATGTTAAAGGTTATGAAAAGGGATGGCGCGGAAGCGGACTTTGATTTATCAAAGGTCAAGGAAGCCATGAAAAAGGCATTTACTGCAACCGAAAAGTATTATACGGATAGCATTGTGGAATTGCTGGCTTTAAGGGTTTCCTCTGATTTTAAGGATAAGATGAAAGAAGGGCTGATTGCTGTAGAGGATATCCAGGACAGCGTGGAAAAGGTGCTGGAAGAGACTGGATATACGGATGTGGCTAAGGCCTATATCCTGTACCGGAAACAGAGAGAAAAGATCAGGAGCCTGGGAGCAACGACGCTTGATTATAAGGATGTGGTGGATAACTACGTAAAGGTAGAGGACTGGCATGTAAAGGAGAATTCTACGGTGACCTATTCCGTGGGAGGTCTGATCCTTAACAATTCCGGAGCGGTGACGGCAAATTACTGGCTTTCTGAAATTTACGATAAAGAGATCGCAGATGCTTATCACAGAGGCGATATCCATATCCATGACCTTTCCATGTTAACAGGATACAGCTGCGGCTGGTCTTTAAAAAAGCTTCTGCTGGACGGGCTTGGAGGGATAACCGGAAAGATTACGGCCTCTCCTGCAAAGCATCTGGCAACTCTTTGCAATCAGATGGTCAATTTTCTCGGAATCATGCAGAATGAATGGGCTGCTTCCCAGTCCTTCTCATCCTTTGATACATACCTTGCACCTTTTGTCAGGGCAGATGGACTTACCTATGACAAGGTTAAAAAATGCATGGAGGCTTTTGTGTTTGGTGTAAATACGCCAAGCCGCTGGGGAACCCAGGCACCGTTTTCCCATATTTCCCTGGATTTAACGGTTCCTGAGGATATGAGAGAGGAAAAGGCCATTGTCGGGGGGCGGCGAATGGACTATACCTACGGGGACTGCCAGACTGAGATGGATATGATAAACCGGGCGTTTTTAGAAACCATGCTGGCCGGAGATGCAGGCGGTATGGGATTTCAGTATCCGATACCGGTTTATGGGCTGTCTGAGGATTTTGACTGGTCGGACACAGAGAATAACCGCCTATTATTTACTCTGGCATCTCATTATGGAACACCTTACTTTTCCAACTATATCAGGGGCGGTCAGGTACCGGGGGATGTGAGAATCTCCTATCATGGCGTTACCCCGGATCTTACAAAGCTTCGCAATAAGTCAGGAGGATTTTTCGGATATGGAGAGAATACCGGGTCCATTGGTGTTGTCACCATAAATCTTTCACGGATCGGATTTTTATCCGCAGATGAATCAGACTTTTATAGACGTCTGGATCAGGTGGCGGATATAGCGGCCAGATCCTTAAAGATTAAACGGGATGTTATCGGCAGACTTTTAAAGAATGGGCTTTATCCTTACACGGCCTGTTATCTGGAAAACCTGGAAAACCACTTTTCTTCCATAGGCGTGATTGGAATGAATGAGGCAGGGCTTAACGCTTC
Organism: [Clostridium] celerecrescens 18A; assembly: GCF_002797975.1. Lineage (NCBI taxonomy): Bacteria > Bacillati > Bacillota > Clostridia > Lachnospirales > Lachnospiraceae > Lacrimispora > Lacrimispora celerecrescens. Next base: position 625,450 of record NZ_PGET01000001.1, read on the forward strand.
CTGGCTAAAATCTGGAATGGAATCTCAAAGGACAAGAGATTTTGCAGCGGATGTGCTGATGCATTTAAAAAAGAAGCTGATCGGTTATCAATTGGAGTATGGAGATTTGTACTGCCTGGAAGCGACTCCGGCGGAATCGGCAGCCTACCGTCTGGCAATGATTGATAAGAAGGAATTTCCGGAGATTAAGACAGGCGGAATGGCAGGAGATGTCCCTTATTATACCAACAGCACCAAGCTCCCCTCTGATTTTGGAGGAACACTTAAAGAAGTTCTTGAAAACCAGAATACGGTCCAGCCTCTTTATACGGCCGGCAACGTATTTTCCGTCTATATGGAACAGGAAGCAGAAGACTGGAAAAGGATCCGGGACTCTTTGAGGAAGATGGCAGAGAATTACGATATTCCATATATGACCTTTACACCGGTATATTCCATCTGCCAGACCTGCGGGTATCTTTCCGGAAGAGAGGAGACCTGTCCGAAATGCGGGAAACAGACAGACGTATACAGCCGGATCGCCGGATATTACCGTCCCGTACATGACTGGAATGAAGGAAAACTCCAGGAATTTAAAAATCGGAAAATGATGATGTTGGAAGACTGAAATCAGAAGCCGAACCTACATATTGAACAGGATTTCATGATCAAAATCCCGGTTTTCTCTAGGAAAGCCGGGATTTTCTTCGTTGTCAGAAGGGGAAGACATGCTGGTGCCTGGACAGGAAAGCGGTGCTTGAAAAATTATAGATAATTAAAAGTGTCATTGTTTGTTAAATATGTATATTGAAAAAAGAGATGGGATATGCTAGCATATATACAAGGTGCTAGGTTTGTATACAAATTTTATAGTTTGGATACATTCCGAAACACAAATAAGATGAAATAACTGACCCCCAAAAAATAAGTAAAGGAGAGATTGAATCATGAATTTAGCAAACCAGTTTTCCCTTGATGGAAAAGTTGCATTAGTCACAGGCGCTTCCTATGGCATTGGATTTGCCATTGCAAAAGGTCTTGCAGCAGCAGGCGCAACCATTGTTTTTAATGATATCAAACAGGAATTAGTTGATAAGGGAATTGCAGCATATAAGGAAGAGGGAATTAAGGCTCATGGTTATGTATGTGACGTTACCGATGAAAATGGCGTAAATGCTATGGTAGCTCAGATCGAGAAGGAGGTCGGCGTGATCGACATCCTGGTAAACAATGCAGGTATAATCAAGCGTATCCCTATGTGCGATATGACCGCCGAACAGTTCAGACAGGTAATTGACGTTGATTTGAACGCTCCATTTATCGTTGCCAAGGCAGTTATTCCGTCTATGATTAAAAAAGGCCACGGAAAGATCATTAACATCTGCTCCATGATGTCCGAGCTTGGCCGTGAGACCGTATCCGCATATGCAGCTGCAAAGGGCGGACTTAAGATGCTGACTAAGAACATAGCATCTGAGTACGGTGAATTCAACATTCAGTGTAACGGCATTGGACCTGGTTACATCGCAACTCCTCAGACAGCACCGCTGCGCGAGACTCAGGCTGATGGTTCCAGACATCCATTTGACCAGTTCATTATTGCCAAGACTCCGGCAGGACGCTGGGGAGAAGCAGAGGATCTTTCAGGTCCAGCAGTATTCCTTTCCTCTGACGCTTCCAACTTTGTTAACGGACATATCCTGTACGTGGATGGCGGTATCTTAGCTTACATTGGCAAACAGCCACAGTAACAGTCAGATTTCAGTAATCAGGTCCGGCCCTTTTTTCCCGGCCGGCTCTGGTGTTAAAAATATGACCATGATGTCTGCTTTCAGGGCGGAGGTCATGGCATATTTTTTAACAGGCCTAATATAGAGGACGGAGAGGGTTCAATGGAAGGAAAGACCAAAACCTATAAAAACCGCGGTGAGTTGGTGTTTGAAACATTAAAGCAGGAGATTCTGGATCTGGAATTAAAGCCTGGACAGATCATCGGCGAAAATGAAATTTGTGAACGGTTTGGCGTATCCCGGACGCCTGTCAGGGAAGCAGTGAGAAGGCTTCAGGAACAGGGTTTTGTCAATTCGGTGCCATATTCCGGCACACAGGTAACGCTTTTGAATCTGGATACGATTAAGCAGATGATATACATGCGTGTTGCGGTGGAAACCATGGTCATGCGGGATTTTGTGAATATGGCGACGCCTCTCTGGATGGAAGAAGTCCGGTATCTGATCCGCAAGCAGCAGGCTCTGATTCAGGAAAAGGGATTTGAACCGGAGCAGTTTTACCGTATGGATGCACAGATGCATGCCATTTGGTATCAGGCTACCGGCAAACAAAAACTTTGGGATATGATACAGGCCCAACAGTTACATTACACAAGGTTCCGTATGCTCGATTTTGTAACTGAAACGGATTTTACCAGAATCATCAGGGAGCACACAGAGCTTTTTGAACTGCTGGAGAAAAAGGACATCAATGGCCTGGAGCGGTCCCTCAGAGAACATCTGTATTACAGTATGAAGAGAATGAAGTATCAGATAGAAGTAGAATATAAAGACTATTTTGAGCAGGAAGAGCAGGAGGACTGATCATGGCGAATGTATCAATAGCGATAAGAAACCAGGATGGTAAAGTAAAAGCATCCGTATTGGGAGAGGATCAGGCAATCCTCGTGTTTGAAGGAGAATACAAAGAAGGAGATGCCATCGTATTCACAACTGATAAAACAGGCACTCATTATGTGGTACGCATTGATGACTGCATGGATGAGTCCTTTGTTTATCTGACAAAGGAGGAAGTGGTTTATACCATACCCTTTGGTGAGAAAAAGATTTCCTATAACCCGGAAGCCTTTACTGGGGAGCGTCATTATCTGACCATTCGGGAAGCCTTTGACTATGAGGCAGACATTTACAGGAACCTGGCAAAGAATGTCATGGACCAGCACGGAGATACAGGCTGTTTCCCTCATGCCTTTGCCAATGTGGAAACCAGAGGAGAAGCGGTGTTTGCGGCGCGCAATGCCATTGACGGCGTTCTCGCCAACGAATCCCATGGTGCATGGCCATATGAATCCTGGGGAATCAATCGTCAGGATGATGCAGAAATGACCCTGGACTTTGGCCGGCCTGTAGATTTAGATAAGATTGCTTTGTATACACGCGCAGATTTCCCACATGATAACTGGTGGGTGAAAGCCAAGTTTACGTTTTCCGACGGAACGGAAGAGGTAGTGGAAATGGAAAAGAGCGTGAAACCTCATCTGTTTTCTTTGGAGAGAAAGAATATCACATGGCTGAAATTAAGCGACTTAATAAAAGCAGATGATCCTTCCCCATTTCCGGCCCTCACTCAGATTGAGGTATACGGAAAAGATTCTAAATAAGAATGTAAGAATGGAAAGAAAAGTGTCAGGATGAATCCGCATAACGGTCATTCCGGCACTTTTTTCATTAATCGAACATTCCTTATTGCTTTGTGGAACTTGTTACTGATTCTGGCATTTTTGAGAAAAAGTAGAAATACCTCTTTTCCTTTTATGTTTATTCAGGTAAAATATAGGCAGTGTTCATAAATCACTGCATAAGGAGGAAAACAGATGGAACTTTTGTTTCTGGAGCCTGTGTTTATAGAGGCAATCTGGGGAGGCACCAGACTTCGTGATGTATTTGGCTATGAGATACCAAGCGAAACAACCGGGGAATGCTGGGCGATCAGTGCTCATGAGAATGGGGAATGTAAAATTGCGGGAGGTATCTATGACGGCAGGCGGCTTAGCGACCTGTGGAAGGAGAAACCGGAGATATTCGGGAATTATCCCGGAGACAAGTTCCCCCTTTTGGTTAAGATTATTGATGCAAAAAAGGATTTGAGTATCCAGGTTCATCCCGATGATTTATATGCAAAAACCCATGAAAACGGCTCCCTTGGAAAAACAGAGTGCTGGTATATTCTGGACTGTGAGCCGGGAACTGAGATTGCGATCGGCCATCATGCCAGGGATCGGGAAGAGATGGAAACCATGATACGGGATCACCGGTGGAAGGAGTTTATCCGAACTGTTCCAATCAAAAAAGGAGACTTTTTCCAGATCGAGCCTGGCTGTCTGCATGCCATCAAGGGTGGGACCCTTGTATTTGAGACCCAGCAGAGCAGCGATATCACGTACCGTGTATATGACTATGACCGTTTATCCAATGGAAAACCAAGGCAGCTTCATGTGGAGCAGAGCATTGACAATATAAGGGCGCCTTTTAAGGAAGAACAGGCTGATCCGATAACAGAGAAAGTACCAGGCGCGGTGCACACTCATTTAGTGACCTGTAAGTTTTACTCCGTAGATAAATATGATATTGACGGTGTCTTTACAAAAGAATTCGGAAATTATTTTACCAATGTAAGTGTAATAAGCGGTAAAGGATCGGTAAACGGGATTCCTTTGGAGGCAGGACAGCATTTCATCGTACCGGCAAAAAGCGGAGAGTGCAGATTTGAGGGAAAGATGTCTATCATCTGTTCCAATCCAGAGTAAAGGGAGGCAAATGAATATGAGACTTGGAGCATTAGAGGCAGGCGGAACAAAGATGGTTTGTGCCATTGGTAATGAAAACGGTGACATTTTTGAACGTATTTCCATACCTACTGAGACACCGGAGATCACCATGCCGAAGCTTATCGAGTATTTTAAAGATAAAGAAATAGAAGCCCTGGGGATCGGCTGCTTCGGCCCTATTGACTTAAACAGGAATTCGGAGACCTATGGCTACATCACCACTACACCAAAGCTTGCCTGGGCTAACTATAACATTGTAGGAGTCTTAAAAAAAGCCCTTAAGGTCCCGGTCGGGTTTGACACAGATGTGAATGGATCTGCTTTGGGGGAAGCTACCTGGGGTATTACAAAGGGTCTGGAAAACAGTATGTATATCACCATTGGAACCGGTATCGGGGCTGGAATCATCACCAATGGAATACTGCTTCATGGCATGCTGCATCCGGAAGGAGGCCACTTGCTGCTGGCAAAGCATCCGGATGATGACTATGAGGGAAAATGTCCTTATCACAAGACATGTATGGAAGGCCTGGCCTCAGGACCTGCCATAGAAGCCCGGTGGGGGAAGAAAGGTGCAGAGCTGGCTGACCGGAAAGAAGTGTGGGAATTAGAAGCATATTACATCGCTCAGGCTCTGGTAGATTATATTATGATTCTTTCTCCTCAGCGCATTATTCTGGGCGGAGGAGTCATGCATCAGGAACATATAATGCCTTTGGTAAGAGAAGAAGTGAAGCGCCAGTTGGCCGGATATATCAAGACAAAGGAACTTGAAGACATTGAGCATTACATCGTTCTTCCCAGCTTAAATGATAACCAGGGAATCATGGGAGCATTGAAGCTGGCTATCAATGAATATGAGCTGGAAAATAGAGGGTAATTGCCAATTTTCTCCTAGTGAAATTCCATTTCCTGTATGTTAAGATACATTTTGTAACAGAAATGTAATAATTACGTAACAAATAAGGAGGATATTACCATGAGAAAATTACCAGTATTCGTTTTAGCAGCAGCAACCGCACTTACTGTAGCAGGTGTTCCTATGACCGCTCAGGCAGCAACCTGCTCAGTGTCAACAAGTAATTGCATTAACCTTTCAAACTGTTTTGGACAGTCTGGGGATCTTAACAGCATCTTAAGTAAGCTTGGCTGCAACAGCGGCAACGGTAATAGCTGCAGCAACGGTACGGACTGTACTACTGGTTCCAACTGCGCCAATGGATCCAACTGCTCCAACGGTTCCTCTTGCACAAAGGGAGCTACCTGCTCTGGCGGTAACTGTTCCAACAGCAAGAACAGCAGCTCTTGTTCTAAGACTAAGGGTGCAACCACAAACAATGGCCGTCAGTGCAAGTCATCTTACGGATATTGGAGATAATTATTTTTACGTTTTTTAATGGGTCGGATCCTATGTGTCCGGCCCCTTTTCTATTAGTAAAATCATTGGTTTTTGCATTAAAAAACAGCCATAAGGCCAATCCCGGCTTGTGACTGTTTTTCTTGGAAAATAATCAACTTCCTTCGTTTACAATCTCCTCCAAAACACGGATTAAATCGTAAATGGTGTTAATTTGTACGTTTCGCTCCAGGATTTCATTTTTTAAGTCGATGGAAAGAGACTCGAATTTGGCCTGGACTGCAGGAGCTATATATGACATGTTCATCACCTCATTTTTATGATGCACAGCAGTGGATTGTATTATGCGTGAGAACGCTGTTTTTACATAAATCTTATATCGTCAGACCATACTATTGCTGAGGTGATGGAAATGAAGAATAACCAGGAAAAGCTTTCCCAGAAAAATAAAAGTGAAATGAATCACGGTATGTCAGAAAAGGGCAAACCGGAAAATCAGAATCAGACACATAATTCCCGCCGGGAAGGCATGGGACCAAATACAAAAAGAAGGTCGGATTAATCTTTAAAGGGGCGGAAACCAGATGCCATGGTTTCCTCCCCTTTGAGGTTTCATATTTATGATCGGGCAGTTTTACAGGACCACCTATCAGAAGCATTAGAAAAGAAGACATAACCAAAATGAGTTATCTGTCATTGGTAGGGCGGCGGCTGAGAGTTGTTATTGCTTCTTTCTGCTGCTGCTTTGATAAGTCGTTCTGTAATATTAATATATGTACTTATACCAATTATGTGAACAAGCTGAAAGTACGCGTAAAAAGGGAAGGGCGGAAGCAGAGCAAAGGAGAACTTCCGCCCCATGATGTTACATATATACTAACGGAAACAAATTGGTTTTGTGACGCAAATTAAAGAACTTTTATAAATCACCTTTAAATAGTGAGCAGGCTGGAGCCGGATTTTGGAGCCGTACCACAGTACAAGCCATCAAACATTACAACGGAAAAAATCATTGAATTATGGTGTATGTAATTTAATGTCTTTGAAAATAGCCCTTGCTTAACAATAAGCTTAAAGATATTCCCATTATAAACCCTATTCCCAAATTGTTTATAACAGCCCCGAATATAAGACTCAGACTGAATCCCAGAGCCAGACAGTCTTGAAAGGAACTGCCCTTATTATTTGAATTTAACATTGAATGTACCTCTTTGGCATTTTTAAATATCTTACATCAGTAATGGGTTGAAGTACACTGGTATTTTCTGAGAATCTATTTCACCAAATCATTATATTCAGGGTGCTTTTCGAACCACTTAATGGCATAGGAGCATGTCAGTATGGCTTTTTTATTTTCAGAACGCAATTGTTTTGCTACAGCTTCCATAAGCTGTCCTGCCACACCCTGACCTCTAAGAGAATCATCTACATAGGTATGATCGATATTTACGGTATTCTGGTCAACTGCTGGAAAAGTAACCTCGGCGAGTAAATTGTTATCGGAATGGTAGAGAGCGATTTGATTTGAATCGTAAGTAAATTCCATATGCGTTACCTCCTGTTTTTGTGATAAAGCCATTATATCATTTACAATATGTGACATCAAGGATAACAAAGTGTCATGAAATTCGAATGCATAGGTGGGCTACGGATTTCCGGGCCCACCTTTTATACCTTACATTCTAAGGCTAGTTTGTCATCTCGTATACCTTTAAATACAGGCTGCCTAAAGCCTTCTTTTTCAGTAGGCATTGATTCCACGATACAAACCAGCTCCGGGGCCAGCCAAACACAATCCTCGTTTCCTGGCGGTACATAACCGAAAGGGGAGTAATCGATCACTTTATAATTATGCTCTTTTAATACTCTTAAGCTTACGCCGAGTGTGACATGCCCCTTATATACAAGTACATCATCATCGTATTGTCCAAGAACCAGGCTGGTCATATTATTTTCTTTCGGAATGTATCCACAGACCACACAATCGTCTGTGGACATTATTTTGCATTTTACCCAGTCTTTGGTACGTTTACCTGGCCAGTACAGACTGTCTTTTCTTTTTGCAACGGTTCCTTCCAGACCTTTTTCTTTAACAAGTTCAAATAATTTTGTTCCATCATTTTCTATAAATCTTGAAACGGAAATTAAATGATTCTCAATTACAACATCAGTTAGATATTTTTTTCTCTCGATTAAGGGGAGCATCGTAATATCCTTATCTTTATAGTATAAGATGTCATAAGCGATGACACTAGCCGGATATTTATCGGCGGATAATTTTATTTTAAATGCATTGCTCATCAACGCTCGTTTTTGCACTTCATAGAAATCAGGGATGCCATTTTTGAGTACAAGCAACTCGTGGTCAATGATACATTTCGTTTTAACCTGTTTATAAAGACTTTCCAACTCTGGAAATATTGGAATCATGAGCTTGTTTCTTTTGTTTCTCATATCTGTTTTTGAGTCCAAAAAAGACAGAGTCCTGATCCCGTCCCATTTTATCTCGTAGATAAAATTTGGAGAATCAAATGGTTCTACCATTTCCGAAATCAGCATCGGGCTTACATTCCTGCTTTCAAAAATATCCATTATGCTAACCCTTTGTTACCCTTTGTCATTTCAACGGTCTTCTTCATCGCTTCCATCAAGTCGATGATATTGTTTGGACTCTCTTTGTCAACATTTACTATCTCTTTTCCGGCAATTTTAGATTCAATTGCCTGCCGGAGTTTTTCCTGATATTCATCATGATATAAACCGGGGTCAAAAGTAGATGTCATAGAGTCAATCATTGTTTTTGCCATTTCTATTTCTGGATTACTGACCTCTACTTTGGCGGATGCTACGGGCACCGCTTGTATTTCTGCCTGATAAAAAAGAGTTTTTGCAATGATTCCTTCATTTGTTGGATATAATACGATAAGACTTTCTGTTGTACCAAGGACAGTTTTTGCAATTCCAACTTTTGCCTGGGCTAACATTGCCTGTCTTAATAGTTCGTATGCTTTTTCTGCTCCCGGTTCTGGGACAACATAATAATTTTTTTCATAAAAAATTTGATCTACATCAGACAACATTGCAAAATGTTCAATGTGTATTGTCTTATCTTTCTTTGTTTTTATTTTTTCCAATTCATCTTCCGTGAAAGTTACATACTTACCCTTTTCGTATTCATAACCCTTTATAATTTCATCGCTTGTTACCTCTTTATTGCATGAAGGACATATTTTCTTTTGCCTTACCCGTTCGTGGGTATCCTTACAGAGTTGATTGAAACTTACTGATATATCTTTTGTTGTTTTGTATAATCCCACCGGTATATAAAGTAAACCTACGCTTATTGCACTTTTATGAGCTATGGCCATGATATCGCCTCCTTTTTGCTATTGTTTGAAAAAACGAGGATATTATGCAATGGTTATTTAAAATTAACCATAGTGCTATTGATAGCATGGCGGCAGGTACCGTATCCTTGGGAGTAAGGTTGTTTTAATTTAATTCGCAATGCTTATTAAACTGTTAATATTTATCTCTTTATGGATAAGGAATATTAAAAGTACCGTTTAACCTTATTCATGTAGTTTATATACTCTGTCCCAAATTTATTGACGCACCATCTTTCTTCGGAAAGAATTATCCAGTGTGCAGCTAATTGAAAAACAAGCAGAGATATAAACAAAAAGATAGAACGTGTTAACAACACACAGCCTGAGAAATATATGAAATATCCTATATACATAGGGTTACGGGAGATCTTATATATTCCGTTAGTATTTATCCCGCTTTGTTCAGGTTTTGCAAAGTCAACAGTGGCAATTATCAGAACACTGATACCTAAGATGTAGATAAATAAAGCGATAAAAAACAATGGTGGTTTGGTCTGAATTTTCAAAAAAGGTGGATATAAGATAATCAAAGCGTTTGAAAGCTGGTAAAACAGGTAGGCAGCCTTTTCTCTGCCCTCTAATGGGGCAAAGAAAGCGGCACGGTTTAATGCATCTTTATTTATCATTTTTAACAAGCCAAAACGAATGAGAAAGATAGGTATTATTAATAGAAATGCATTCATTTTAAGCGCCTCCCTCTACCTGACACGGCCAGCCCGCAGCGCAATCAATTCCTTTACATCGCGCAATATGCTTTCGCTTGTTACGTTTATCGCCAATGATTTACCGCTTGTACCAGATTTAGTCTGTGTATATAAATCTTGTGTGTACTCATCGCAAAGGGGAATTAGCAGTTCAGCTTCCAGGGATTCTTTTGCTCCCACATTAACGAGGGCTATGAAATACCCTTGCTTTGGGTAAAGTGTACACAATGCTTTTCCGCTTTTTTTGTATTTTACATTCCAGCCTTTCCAAAAATCTTGATCCATGGAACAACGGCTATAAAACAAGTTCGATTTTGCATTGTATGTCTGCTGTAAATAATTAGTCAGATTATCCCATAAAGGAGTTTGGACAAATTCCCTTATTTCATTATCTAATGGTTCATGAACGCTATTGAACAATTCGCTCCACAACATATAATCACCTGCTTTCTTGATCTGTAACTGATACGGGTATCACCCATAATTCCATCTTGCACATTTTGGGGTTTATGCTTATATATTTTTCTGCTGAAAATGGTTGCGTTGATAAATTGTGTTTTGGAAGCCAGATGCTAAACAAATAATTCATGCATTTACCTAATGCCGAAGTTATCAATTCTTCAGAACTCTCTGCTTCAAAAGAACACACAATATATTCCGCGGCAGGAAGTTCCCAAGTCACTAAATCATGATATGCAGTTGTGCCAGAAATTGCAGAAGCACCCACAAAATAGGTAAAAGTACCATCTTCATTATCGCTGAATGAAGAAGCAGCAAACTCTATGCCGTTTGGCACAAGCCCCTTTATTTTCCCTTTTTGTCCATGAAATTTATCCCACAACAGGCCGGGCACATCAATGCCGGTTGTATCTCCGAGCGGGGTTTGTTGAGAGATCAAAACCTGAGCGGAAAAACCAATGTATCGTTCTGGAACATCTATTGTTCTGCGCGATATTTCCAAAACGATACTGTCAGTAATTAGCGGTACATTTTCGTCAATCATTGTATAGCCAAGCAATAAATCAGGCTTCATGATCTGATTCAACCGTACAGGATTATTGCGGTATCCCTCTGGAGTTATTCCAAATGCACTTTTGAATGTTTTTGTAAAATATTCATGGCTATGAAAGCCATATTCGAGGGCAATATCCAGTATGCGCCTGCCCTTATCATCGAGCATTTCGCATGCTCTTGCAAGCCTGCGCATTTTAACGTACTCATTTACAGGTCGCTTCACAAGGCGGGTAAACAAGCGTTGAAAATAAAACGGCGAAAGAGCGGCAACCTTTGAAAGTTCTTCAGGCGAACAGTTTTGTGCTAAATTGTCCTCAATGTAATCAAGTACCTTTTGGATTGATTCCCATGCGTGCATAATAAAACCTCCGTTATATATATTATTTACTATGCTTTAATTCTATATAATAAATTAATTGCCCGCTTGTCTGTCAATGCTCTTTTTTAATTCGATTCATGTTACAAAATCATAAATTACACCATCAATAATATCACATAGTTATAAGTCTAATCGTGACGTTAACCTTAGAATTTATATTTGGTAAAGGTATAGGGTAAAAACATGCGTTCAATAGATGGAAGAAGCTATCTTTTTTTACATGCTATTTACCTATTTAAACGTAAAATTGCGCATACCCTTTAATACTGCTTAATCATTCTAAGAAAGGCAAGTGAAAATTTGTATTATGAAACCATATGATGTATAATTACACGAAATAATTATTGTGTATTTAGTTAAGGGGGAAAATATATGTTTGAGTTCAAAGATTTTGATTATTTAACCGATGGAGAAATTGATTTAAAGATTGAAGAAAAAGTACCATCTAATGAGGAAAAGGGCTATGTACCTGCATATAGATACAAAATTACATCACATAAATCAGACGATGGCATAGGTGCTATTGACATTCGGATCGGCAACAATGAAAACTTGTACTACGGGGGGCATATTGGCTATATGATTAAAGAAAGTTACCGAGGAAATAGTTATGCTTCAAAAGCGTGTAAAATCATCAAAAATGTAGCGATTGCACATGGGATGAACAGACTTATTATAACATGCAATCCAGACAACCTGCCATCACGAAAAACTTGCGAAAAGGCAGGGCTCAAACTTAAAGAAATAGTCAATATACCACCATATAATGAGATGTACGAAAGCGGAGAGCGACAAAAGTGTATCTATGAATGGATTTTAGGATAGCTACTTTTTAAATTCATTGTATATTTTAAATTAAGGGAACTTTTTAATAAGTTCCCTTAAAAAAAATAAATTATCAGCACATGTAGAAAAGAATCTTTAAACTAGTCCCTTAAGGGGCATATTTTTATGCAAGAGAGGCTGGAAGGCGTCTTTATGAGCAGCATTGAAAAAATAAAACCCTAGTATTTACAATGAAATCTTGTATTTACCAGGGTATAAAATAATGGAGACAACAGGGCTCGAACCTGCGACCCTTTACACGTCAAGCAAATGCTCTCCCAGCTGAGCTATGTCTCCATAGGAGCATTGTAACTGAAAATCTGAAAAAAGGCAAGCGAAATTCTTTCATAAATTTGAAGATTTTACAGCAGCCAATCCAGATGATCACACCTGCTTTGAAGCTCCATAAAAAACTTTGATATATGGTATCCATCCATGAGGGCATGATTAGCCAGGATTGATACCGGTATCTTTAAATTTCCCTCTGACTTAAAATACTTCCCCCAGGTAATACGGGGATTGCTGTCTGCAGGAATCGGAACCGGTTGAATGATAGATGTATAGCTCACCCATGGAATGCTGGAAAAGTAAAAGAGCTGATCCTCGTCTTCCCCGTCTGAAAGAGACTGGGACTGTCTGGCCTTTTCCTGCCGCTGCTTCCCATCCTTTAGATAGGCGTCAAAGGGCAGCCGGTCGTCTGCGGTACAGTAACAATAGTTTTCACCTTCTAAGGCCAGAGTATAGGAAGGAATGCAATGATCATATTCGATTATTCCATCTCCATGAATGCGACGGCGGAATTCCGGGATAGCGTTGGCTGTCTGAGCGGACGCGTAAAGGAAAGTCAAATAAAAGGGCAGTTCCTTTTCTTTAATAGAGCCCATAAAATATGTAATGTCCAAATTTACGGTCATACCAACATATGGGTAAGCGAAATTGCGGAAAAGGTTAAATTGATCTTTTCGCAGATAATGTTCCATGTCAAGATATTGATAACTCATAAAACACACCTCCTGATTTTATAAACCAATTGCGGCATAGAGCCTTAGGGAAAGGCGCAGGTAATATGCGCAATCATATACAAAAAAATACCGGAAACCTTATGATAATAAGGAATACCGGCACTCTTAAGTATATTGTCAATCGGAGTAACAGGATTTGAACCTGCGACCTCTCGGCCCCCAGCCGAGCGCGCTACCAAGCTACGCCATACTCCGTTTTCTTGACACATATGGTATTATAGCAGAAAGTTTCCGATTGGTAAAGTATATTTCTTGAAAAATTTTCAAATTTAATATATTATGGTAAGGAGACGATTATTTAGGAAGAAAAACAGGTGAAGATAGATGAAGCCAATTGTAAGCTTTGATGTAGATATGACACTGCTGGACCATAAAGACTGGACAATTCCTGCCAGTGCTTTGGAAACCATAGAAAAATTGAGAGAGAACTATACCATCGTACTGGCAACAGGCAGAGATATGGATTCCGTTTTCAGCACCGCCATCCGGGATGAGGTAAAACCGGATGCGATCATCCATCTCAATGGGACGAAGGTAACTGTGGGAGATAAGGTCATTTATGAACATACTTTTGATAAGGTTCTGCTGAGAAATATTCTGGCCTATGCGGAGAAAACTCCTTACAGCGTTGGAACTACAGTTGGGGAATGGGATTATTATGTTAATCCCGAGGTGGTAAAAAGGCATGATGCAACACTTTGGGGAGAATGCGGAAGAAGATTTGAAGATCCAGGAAAGCTTGTGGAGCTTGAAGTGAGGACCATGGCCTATATTGGAGATGAGGCTGGAGCAAAAGCAATGGAGGAGGAATTTCCGGAAATCCATGTACATATGTTTGCTGATAAACGGGGAGCAGATGTGGTGGAACGGAAGGCTTCAAAAGCCATGGGCCTGATGAGGCTCTGCGAATATTATAAAATACCTCTTACAGATACAATAGCCTTTGGAGACAGCATGAATGACTATGATATCATTAAAATAGCAGGCAAGGGAATTGCCATGGGCAACGCCATGACTGAATTAAAGAAAGCAGCCGATTACGTCACGGATCCTATTGATCAAGAGGGAATTAAAAATGCCTGCCTCCATTTTGGAATGATCCGGCAGGAGGATTAAAAATGGCAGAACATTACGATATACTTGTGATTGGCGGCGGGCCAGGCGGATATACCGCTGCTTTAAAAGCCGCCGGTCTGGGACTTAAGACCGCCATTGTGGAGAAGGAAAGACTGGGGGGAACCTGTATTAACAAAGGCTGTATTCCTACAAAGGCCTTACTTCATGCCTCCAGTATTTTTGAAGCTCTTCAAAACAGCGATGAATTCGGGGTATCCACAGATTTTATTTCTTTTGATTTTAAAAAGATGCAGAATTACAAAAAACGTTCTGTTAAAGCGTACCGCAAGGAAGTGGAGGAGCTTGTGAAAGCAGCTGGAATAGCCATTATTTGCGGGACAGCAACCATACGCCGGGGACGGACTATAGAGGTGAACGGCCTGGAAGGCAAGGATTATTATGAGGCAGATCATATCATCATTGCCACCGGAGCAAAACCGGTGATGCTAAAGATTCCGGGAGCGGACCTTTCCGGGGTGTTGACCAGTGACCGCCTGTTAGCTTCTGACACTTGGAATTACGACCGCCTCACGATCATTGGAGGCGGGGTGATCGGAGTGGAATTTGCCACCATTTTCAGCGCCCTCTGTTCCCATGTGACTATATTGGAGAGCAAAGCCCATTTATTAGGGCCTATGGATTCTGAAGTCTCCCAGGCTCTGGAAGAGGAGCTTAAAAGAAAAGGAATCGCGATCCATTGCAGAGCTGATGTTAAGGAAATACGGGAGGAACCCAATCAGGGACTGACTTGTATCTTTGAAGTGAATGGAGAGGAACAAACCATCCGTTCCGGTCAGATCCTCATGGCAGCAGGACGGGCTCCTTATCTGGATGGACTGATGGGACCGGATGTGAAACTTGAAATGGAAAATGGTCATCTGAAAGTAGATTCAGAATTCAGAACCAGTGAGCCGGGGATTTATGCCATCGGCGATGTGGCGGCTGACATCAAGCTTGCCCATGTGGCGGCCGCACAGGGAACCTATGTAATAGAAAAGATTGCAGGAGTTGAGCATACCACCCGGCTTTCTGTGGTGCCTAACGGTATGTTTGTCAAGCTTCCTGTGGTACCTAGCTGCATTTACACGGAACCGGAAATCGCCTCCGTAGGGCTCACCAAGGAGGCGGCTATCGCCTGCAGCATGAAGGTAAAATGCGGACGCTACTCCATGAGCGGTAACGGAAAATCCATTATAGCCAGGGAGCAGAATGGGTTTATCCATCTGGTATTTGAAGAATATTCCGGTGCTCTCGTGGGAGCCCAGATCGTATGCCCCAGGGCAACCGATATGATCAGCGAGATGGCGACAGCTATTGCGAACGGCTTGACAGCTGAACAGCTTATGCTTGCCATGCGCGCCCATCCTACCTACAGCGAAGGAATTGGGGCAGCTATAGAAAATTATTATGAAACCAAAGGAGAGATAAAGCGATGATTCAGGAAAGACTGGAACAGTTAAGAAAACTGATGGCAGAGCACCATATGGATGCTTACATGATTCCAACCTCGGATTTTCATGAGTCCGAGTATGTGGGAGAATATTTTAAATGCAGAGAATTTATAACCGGATTCAGCGGATCAGCTGGTACGGCTGTAATTACGAAGGATGAAGCCGGTTTATGGACCGATGGCCGTTATTTTGTACAAGCAGGCAAGCAGCTTGAGGGAACCGGAATCACCCTGCAGAAAATGGGACAGCCTGGAGTTCCTGAGATTGGGGAATATCTGGATCAGGTACTTCCGGAAGGCGGCTGTCTGGGATTTGACGGACGGGTGGTAAACTGCCAACTGGGGCAGGACTTAGAAAAGCTTCTGGTGGAAAAACATGTGACACTGGCTTATCAGGAGGACCTGGTGGATGTTTTATGGAAAGAACGTCCGAAACAGTCTGCAGAACCGGTATGGATCCTTGAGGAAAAGTACAGCGGAAAATCTTCTGCACGGAAAATACAAGAATTAAGAAGCCAGATGAAGAAAGAAAAGGCAACCATCCATATCCTTACATCTCTGGATGACATTGCATGGCTTTTAAACATCCGCGGAAATGATGTAGAATGCAATCCGGTAGTTCTTTCCTATGCAATGATAACCCTGGACCGTTTCTATCTTTTCATCAATGAAAAGGTGTTAAAGGATGAAGTGAAAGCTTACTTTAAGGATCTTTCCGTAACAATATGCCCTTACAATGACATTTACACAGCAGTTTCACAGTTAAGAGATCAGAAGGTTCTTGTAGAAACGGGTAAGACTAATTATGCCATTGTTAAAAATCTTGACGGCTCCAACCGCATCATTGATAAAATGAACCCTACCGCCCTTTCAAAAGCCATGAAGAATCCGGTGGAAGTGGAAAATATGAGAAAAGCTCACATCAAGGATGGCGTAGCTATGGTAAAATTCATCTACTGGCTGAAGCAGAATGTGGGAAAAGAAATGATTACAGAGGTCAGCGCCCAGGAGCATCTGGATCATCTGCGTTCCGAACAGGAAGGGAATCTGGGGCTGAGCTTTGATACGATTTCCGCCTATGGTGCCAATGCGGCGATGTGCCATTATAAGGCCACAGCGGAAAGTGATGTGAAGATAGAGCCCAGAGGACTTTATCTGGTGGATTCAGGCGGACAGTATTATGAAGGAACGACTGATGTAACCAGAACCATAGCGGTAGGGCCGCTGACAGAGAAAGAGAGAGAGCATTTTACTCTTACTGTCATCAGTATGCTGCGCCTGGGAGCGGTAAAATTCCTTTACGGATGCCGGGGTCTGACCCTGGATTATGTTGCAAGAGAGCCATTCTGGAGCCGCGGCATTAATTTTGACCATGGGACCGGTCATGGAGTAGGATATCTGCTTAATGTTCATGAGCGCCCCAATGGAATCCGGTGGCGTATGGTACCGGAGCGACAGGATAACAGTGTTCTGGAGGAAGGAATGATTACTTCCGATGAGCCTGGAGTATATATTGAGGGAAGCCACGGCGTCCGTACAGAGAATCTGATAGTTAGTAAGAAAGCGGAAAAGAATGAGTATGGGCAATTTATGGAGTTTGAATTCCTGACCATGGTTCCCATTGATCTGGAAGCCATTGATCAAGGCATTATGACCGAACATGATGTGCAGCTGTTAAATGATTATCACAAAGCCGTTTACGAAGCCCTTTCCCCGTATGTTACAGGAGAGGAAGCATTGTGGCTGAAAGAGAATACAAGAACTATTTAGAATATATAGCTAGGCAGAACCGTAGATTACGGTTCTGCCTGTTTTTGATTGTCCGCGTTTGCTTTAAGCCGCAATAATATGGGAAAAACCGCTTCCAGATCTTCTTTGCTTAAGTTTCTCATCAACGCGGCGGCTTCCCTTAAAAGAGGCTGATCTTTTCTTTCCGTTTTAAAAAATTCTATGGGAGTAATTTCAAGATAATCGCAGATTTCAAAAAATTGTTTCATAGATGGCATGGAACGTCCTGAAGAAATTCCCTGGATATAGCTCTTATTTTTTCCCAAATCCAGGCTCATTTGATATTCTGAGATATTTTTTTTCAAGCGAAGCTCCGTGATTCGATTCCTGACAAACTGTTCATCCAACATTATCACCTCTAGGTTAATCATAAAGGATATTCTGTGCAGATGCTACGTATTATATGCGTAATAATGGCAGAAAAACAGGTTGCATATACGGATGAAAAGCGTTATCATATACCATATACGAATGGAAAAGAAGCGGGATAAAGGATTCCAGCAGGTACAGGGGGAAGGATCATGGCAGGTAATTCAGGTAGGCGGTTCGAAAGGTGGAATTCGGTGAACGAGCATGAGTTCTTCCGTTATGATGAGACGGAGCAATTGTACAGAAACATAAACTTATTTAAAGATACGGTTTTATTTGAGTATTCTTATGTAGATGAGAGACTATATCTGTCACCAAACGCAAAAGGACAGATAGATATGTTGAATTTTGAACGTATTCTTATTAAGCATAGAAGCAATGCCCCCCAAGTTGGTGAGATCCGCTCGTTTGAATTTTGTCTGGGAAAATCGGGGGAACCATATCACTGGTGCAGTTGCAAACTAACTGCTCAATGGGAGGATCAGACAGAAAGCCCGGTCAAGCTTATTGGAAAGCTTCAGGATATTACCGGATTGAAGGCGAGGGAAGAGCAGCTGTTGCTCCAGTCCTTAAAGGATGGACTCACCGGTTTATACAATAAAATGGCCTTTAAATACCGGGTAGAAGAAAAATTAAAGTCCGGCGGATCAGGCTGGCTCTGCATGATCGATATAGATAATTTCAAGGAAATCAATGACTGCTTCGGCCATCTGGCCGGCGACCGTATCTTGATGCAGGTAGGCGGAATGCTCTGTGATATTTATCCTGATCCGGATCTGGTGGGAAGGGCAGGCGGAGATGAGTTTGTAGTTTTCACAACAAAAGATAACGTCCAGGAAAGAGCGGACGATCTGTTGGACAGAGTAGAAAAGATCGTACCGGAGGAAAAGTGGTCCATTTCTGTCAGTATTGGAATTGCTCCCAGCACCGGAAAGCGCGGAGAGGATTATCAAAAGCTATTTTCCAAAGCAGACCAGGCCATGTATCAAGCAAAACAGGCTGGAAAAAACCGGATTGCTTTTTTTTATGATGGTTGATGATTGATGGTTCAGGGATTATGATGGTGGATTATATAGAATGGAACGGTAAAATGGGGCAGGAGATGTTTATCCTGTCCCATTTTATTTTTGATTTGTTATTCCTGCTCGGTGGGTAAATCTACCAGAGTGTATTCACATTGGATTGCTGGGAGAAACTTGTCCAGAAGATCCTCGGTTTTAAACTTTAGGCTGGAAGTATTGATGCAGGGATGGCAGCCAAAGAATTCTTGAGATAGCACTTCCTTGTCAATCAGCAGCCTGACACGGCGGTTTTTATCGTTCATAAGACCAAAGACTGAAACAGAACCGGGGGTTATGTCAAGGAATTCTTCCATGAATTCCGGTTCTGCAAAAGAGAGTCTGGCGGAACCTATTTGTTTAGAGAGGGCAGCCGTGCGGAATTTCTTTCCGCCGGGCAGCAGCAGGAGATAGAAATCAGTTTTCTGGGCATTGCGTAGAAATAAGTTTTTGCAGATTTCTATTTTTAACAGCGCATCAACCTCACGGCAGGCTTCTATGGTAGGAAGCGGGGAGTGATCCACCCGTTGATAGGATATATTCAATTTATCCAGTAGGTCATAGGTGCGGATTTCCTTGGGAAGACGCTCTGTTTGATTTTGGGGACGCCCGTTATAAAGGGTTTCATCCAGGTAAAAGGTATCGTTTGTATGAACCATGAGTTGCACTTCCTTTTGTCTTTTTATGATTTATTATATATGAGAGGGGAAATAATTCAAGTATTTCTTGAATGAATGGAAGTATTTAGTGGTTTTGGCGGTGGAGATGTATTATAATAGGTGTGAATAAAAATGGAAGTTTAAGGCCCGGCGGAAAGGTAGGATTGGAAATGTTTTTTGAGGAGGCCGGGATTTTATTGTGTAAAGGGATTAAAATAGAAATGGATTAAAGATATGAAAGAGTTTAATAATAGGAAGAGTTTAAAGAAAGGTTAATTTAAAAATAGGAAGGGTAGATTGCATAAATGATAGATAATAGGTTGAAGAAAGAGAAATTCAGAAGTGATAGAATGATTAAAGGCAGTGATAATAGGAAGTTAGAGGGGAAAAAGGGGAAGGAAGGCGGCTGGAACGGTAGTAAGAACGATAGTAAGAATGGCAGTAAGGGCGGTAGTAGTGTCGGTGGCAGGGGCGACAGTAAAAAAGATAGTAGGGGCGATAGTAGGTACGGTAGCAGGGGCGGTAGTAGCATCGGTGGCAGGAGCGACAGTAAAAACGATAGTAGGGCCGATAGTAGGAACGGTAGTAGTTATGGTAACAGCATCAGCAGCCGGAACGGTAGTAAGAACGATAGTAGGGATAGCGGTAGGAACAACAATAGCAATGACAGCAGGAACTACAGTAAGACCGATAGTAGGGCCGGTAGTAGGGGCGGTAACAGCATCGGCAGCAGAAGCGGCAGAAAGGCGGATAGTGGGGCCGGTGGTAGGAGCAACAACAGCATTGACAGTAAGGCCGATAGTAGGAACGGTGGTAGGGGTAGCAACAGCATTGACAGCAGAAGCGGCAGAAAGGCCGATAGTTGGAACGGCGGTAGGAACAGCAACAACTTCGACAACAGGAACGGCAACAACTTCGACAACAGGAACGGCAACAATGCGGGCGGCAGGAGTGGCAGTAAGACCGATAGCAGGAACAACGGTAGGAACGGCAATAGTTCCGGCAGCAGGAACAGCGATAGGAATGGCTATAGCACCGACAGCAGGAATAGCGGTAGGAATGATTATAGCGCTGACATCAGGAACAGAGGCAGGAATGGCTATGGCATTGTTGACAGCAGGGACAGTGGTAGGAATGGCTATAGCTCTGACAGCAGGAACAGCAGCAGGAACGGCAATA
Organism: [Clostridium] celerecrescens 18A; assembly: GCF_002797975.1. Classification (NCBI taxonomy): domain Bacteria; kingdom Bacillati; phylum Bacillota; class Clostridia; order Lachnospirales; family Lachnospiraceae; genus Lacrimispora; species Lacrimispora celerecrescens. The sequence continues at coordinate 646,296 of NZ_PGET01000001.1, forward strand.
GTGCCGACAGTAGGAACAACAGCAGGAATGACAGTAGTTTTGGCAGTAAGAAAGGGCATAGTGGAGATATGCCTAATAGGACAAGCGGAAGAGAAAAAAAATCCTTATCCAAATGTCCGGTATCCCATAAATGCGGAGGTTGTCAACTTTTGGACATGCCTTATGAAAAACAATTGGAACAGAAACAGAAATATCTGGAAAAATTGCTGAAGCCATATTGCCATGTGGCACCGATTATTGGTATGGAGAATCCTTATCATTATCGCAATAAGGTTCATGCAGTATTTGACCATGACAAAAAAGGCAATCCGTTCTCTGGCGTATATGAGGCGAACTCACATAGAGTTGTTCCTGTAGAAAACTGTATGATCGAGGATCAGAAGGCGGATGAGATTATCGGGACTATTAGAGGTATGTTGAAATCCTTTAAAATACGTACCTATGATGAGGATACCGGGTATGGATTATTGCGCCACGTACTGATACGAAGGGGATTTACCACAGGAGAGGTCATGGTTGTTCTGGTAACTGCCTCACCGATTTTTCCTTCAAAGAATAATTTTGTGAAGGCGCTGAGGGAGAAGCATCCGGAGATCACTACAATAATTCAGAATGTTAATGGTAGGGAAACAAGCATGGTACTGGGAGATAAGGAACATGTGCTGTATGGGAAAGGATACATTGAGGACATTCTGTGTGGCTGCCGCTTCCATATTTCTTCTAAATCTTTTTATCAGGTAAATCCGGTGCAGACGGAGATTCTCTATAATAAGGCCATTGAGGCCGCAGGGCTTACTGGCAAGGAGCGGGTAGTTGATGCTTATTGCGGGATTGGTACCATAGGTATTGTTGCCAGCAAGTATGCAAAGGAAGTTATTGGGGTTGAGCTAAACCGGGATGCTGTTAGGGATGCAGTGGAAAATGCCAAGATCAACGGTATTAAGAATGTCAAGTTCTTCTGTAATGATGCGGGGAAATTTATGGTGAGTATGGCGGAAGATGGAGAGCATGTTGATGTAGTGTTTATGGATCCGCCTAGGAGTGGGAGCACGGAGGAATTTATTGATTCCATGGCGAAAATGAAACCGGAAAGGGTTGTTTATGTGTCTTGCGGGCCGGAGACGCTGGCAAGAGATTTGGAGTATTTTAGAAAGAAAGGGTATGAGGCGAAAATAGGATGGGGGGTGGATTTGTTTCCGGCGACGGAGCATTGTGAGATTTGTGTCGAGATTTGTCGCACAAAATAACAAACAATAATGTACGCTATAGCCTACTAAGGAATTGATATTACTTGAAAATAGTGGTTTGAATTTCTGCTTATGCCGAAAAAGATTTACGTCTTAAACAGATGTAATCAAAGCAAATGCATAGAATATATCGAAGAAGTATTGACTCCCAGAATTTTTACAGAATGTTCTGGGAGTCTGTTTTTTAAGTTTTCATTATTTTATGAAAATATGTGTATGACCTCTGCACACACATATTAACGTAACTGAGGAGTTTGGCAAGGATGATGGGAATATTTCTGTTGGAAAAATAGAGAAAAAAGCAGAAGTTGACGTACCCAATGCAGTAGAGGAATTAAAACAGCCGAGGAAATATCTAACAGCGGGGAACTTAAAGTAATCAAAGATGCTTTTATATTTGTACTGTGGAGAAAATTCGAAATAGCACATTCTCTTTTAATCTTGGCTCATTCTTATTTCTCAATGATTTTTGAGGTAACTGATTGCATCTACCAGGTGGTATGATTTTCTTATCTAAAATATGCGAAGAAAACCTGTGGTAAAATAGGTTACTTAAAAGGTTGGAATAGAAAATAAATTAATTAACATCAATTAGAGATAAAGTTGATCACATCGGCAATGTAGACCGTTATATGATATATCGCGAAAAGCCGGGGTAATCCGAGTCGCAGATTAAAATGGGAGGATAATATCATGGGATTAAAAGATATAAAACTTTGGAAAAAAAATGTTCCTGATGCAGACTTAATTTCTACTATTGGGGACTTGAATAACGAAGGATTACCTACCCTAACCCCTTATTTATTAAAAGGGGAGAAAACCCGCCCTGCAATTATTGTTTGCCCGGGCGGATCATTTCAAATTAGAGCGTCTAATGAAGGAAAACCAATTGCAAAATGGCTAAATCAAATAGGAATAAATGCTTTTGTTTTAAATTATCGGGTTGCTCCTTTTACTCCATTTACGTCAACCAAAGATGCAGTACGAGCGGTTAGGTATATTCGGTATCATGCTCTAGAATTTAATATTGATCCGGAACGGATCGGCATGATAGGATTTTCAGCTGGCGGTTATCTCACCGCTTTTGTAGGAACTCGTTTTGATAATGGAATTACAGAACCAGATAGCCGAAATGCGCAAATTATGTCGATGCTTTTGGGAGAACCAGATTTTAACGATCCGATTGATCAAACGAGTTCTAAACTTCATGCGATCATTTTATGTTATGCTGAGACATCCCCATTTTCTAAGGAAAAATTGCCGCCAGATTCTCTATTAACAAAAGATATTACAGTGGATGAATTTATAGACTTTACTTCAAATCATAAATATGTTACAGCGAAGACACCACCGACTTTTCTATGGATTACAGCGACCGATCACTGGAATTTTCAGCGCCAAAACTTACTTTTTGCTCGAGCGCTCAATGAGCTAAATCTACCATTTGATTTACATATATTCTCACAAGGTCCCCATGGTTTAGGATTAGGTGAGGATGAACCTACAGTAGCAATCTGGCCAAAACTTTGTGAAAATTGGCTTCAAGGATTATAGTATTCCGTTTATAAATTTTAAACTCGGAATGGTTAGTTCAAACAACAGAAATAGTATCACGGTGAGTCATTGGAGAATTAAGCGTGGGGGAATATGGAGTATCTTAATAGACTTTTGCTTTATATTTGTTTTATTAGTACCATATATTGCCCCCCATGTATAGAACAGAAAAAACCAGAAAAACACCTTGACGGGATATGTGTTTTCGCTTATTATAAAGGAAATATAGTATTTTTAAACTAGGAAAGGTAATAACAAATATGAACTCGATACTTAAATGGGTAAAATTGGAATCTATTATGATCGCAATATTTCAAGTTAAGGCTAGAAGTGCGTCCAAATTTAATAGATTCAATGTTAACCATATAAGGTTTTTGGAGTATTCTGATTAATATCATTTGATATTACGGTGATAATTAAAAATTAGCAACCCAAAGCTTATTGGCTTTGGGCTTTTTTTCGTTCATTTTTAAGTAAAGGGTAAAGTCAGAGTTTAATTATAAGAAAGGTCAGGTAGAGTCATGATAGAATTAAGTATTAATAATTTAACGAAATTTTATGGAGCAAACAAGATATTTGAAACGATATGCTTTGAGGTGAAAACTGGGGAGAGGATTGGGTTAATTGGTAAGAATGGGTGTGGGAAGACTACAATTATGAAGATTATTATGGGCAGGTTTAAGGAAAGTAACTTAAATTTACAAGGGTGGTTTGAGGATACCGGACAAGTGCAGGATGGGGAAGCTTCGTATGGGGAGGAGGTCTCAGAAGATTATCAGGCAGGAGAGGTAAATCTTCGTAAAGGGATTAAGGTAGGGTATTTAAATCAGATACCTGTTTACAGTGAGGATACCAAAGCGATTGATGTAATCCGCATGGCTTTTCAAAAAGTCTTTGATTTGAAGAGACGGTTATCAGAGCTTGAAGGGGTGTTTCAGACTTCTTCGGGTGAGAAGCTTGAAAAAGCACTGTTAAGTTACGGACGGCTCACGGAGGAGTATGAGATAGCCGGAGGATATGAGCTGGAAACGAAGATTAACAAGATTACAGAGGGACTTAAAATTAATGATATTTTAAAGCAACTTCCATTTCAAAGTTTAAGCGGCGGAGAAAAAACCAGAGTGATTTTGGCGAAGATACTTCTTGAGGAGCCAGATATTCTGCTTCTTGACGAACCTACCAACCATCTGGATTTAGAAACCACAGAATGGCTGGAGGGCTTTTTAAAGGATTATAAAGGTTCTGTTCTGATTATATCCCATGACAGATATTTTCTGGATAATGTTGCTATGAAAATCGTGGAGTTAGAGTTTAGCCGGGCTAATATTTACATGGGGAATTATAGTTATTATGTACTGGAAAAAGAGAGACGGTTCTTAATTGACTATAGGAATTATATCAACCAGCAGAAAAAGATCGAACAGATGGAAAAACAGATTGAGCGTTACCGTATCTGGGGAAATATGAGAGACAGTGAAACAATGTTTAAACGGGCAAAGGAATTGGAAAAGCGTCTGGAAAAGATTGAAGTATTGGATAAACCGGTCCTTGAAGGCAGGAAGGTTCGCCTTAATCAGGATAGCACAAACCGTTCCGGAAAAATGGTATTAGAAACCAAACACTTAAGTAAAAGTTTTGGTGATACGGTATTACTAAAAGACATTGATATGAAAGTTTATTATCAGGATAGTGCCTGCATTATCGGGAAAAACGGCTGCGGCAAATCTACCCTGCTTAAGCTGATATTAGGAGAATTAAAACCAGATTACGGTACGGTAAAAATTGGTGCTCAGGTTAAAATCGGTTATCTGCCTCAGCAGGTTGTTTTTGAAGATGAAAACCAGACCATACTTGAGTACTTTTCTGGTCTTCACAATATTACTTATGAAGCTGCCAGAAACCAGCTAGCAAGAGTATTATTCTTTAAAGACGATGTCCATAAGAAAATAAGATTCTTATCCGGTGGGGAGAAGAGCCGGTTAAGGTTATGTTCTTTAACCTTTGAAAAAGTGAATTTTATGATTCTGGATGAGCCTACCAATCACTTGGATATTGATTCCAGGGAAGTGCTGGAGGAAACTTTAACCGCATTTGAAGGAACCCTGTTATTTGTATCCCATGACCGGTATTTTATAAATAAAGTTGCAGGTAAAATCATGTCATTTGAAAATAACCATCTTATTACTTATCCGGGAGATTATACGTATTATCAGGAAGAATTGCAAAAGGCGGGAAAATTTGAGGACCAGTCAAACGAAAAGGCTAGGGGTCTAAGCAACCTGTTAAAGGTTTATGAAGATGATAAGCCTTATAATAAGGAACAGCCCCAAAAGCCATATGAAAAGAGGCCTTCCATTGGGGTAGAAGTGAATCAATACAGCAGAACGGATAACAAATCCAGGAAGTTGAATACGCAAAAGTCAGATATTCTTGTGAATGAGATTGAAGCCATAGAAGCTGCATTAAAAGCATTGGAACAGGAGATAAATAATAATAATTCCAATTTCGAATATTTACAGGAACTATTCTTAAAAAAAGAAACTATGGAAAAAGAACTGGATTTTGCTTATGATAAATGGGAGAACTGTCAGTAATACAGAATATTGCCAGGCGCAATCATTGCAGGTGTGTGATTGAAACAAAAACAGTTGCATCTTTGCAGGAGTCATTAAATTGGTTGGTAACCCATTGGAGCAATAAGTAAATGCAAATAGATAAGCTCAAGGCTCCAACGGGTCTCTCTTTTTATATAAGTATTATTCAATTTAATGTCTACGCCAAGGTCAAAATGCGTCTTTCAGGAATCAGCATTACTGCCTCAACACACGTTGAGACGATAATATTAATGAAAAATTGTGGTTCACATAAGAATTAAGGGAGACAACCACAAGATGTAGTGGATTTTGGTCGAAAAACGAGGAAAAATGAGCCTAAAAATGCCCGCTTTCACCGTTTTAAAAATCACGATTTGACAGACGGCATCAGCAATTTGGGGGAGAATGAGTAAAAAACACAGAGAGTATACGTTGCAGAAGCGTATATCCTCTTTTCCATATATCGGGCAGCAAATGACCGTACCTCCTATGCCTGCAAGGGATATGGTGTGCGTAAGGCATTCACCCTGATATGGGCATCACGCAGACTTGCCAATACAGTAATTGAAAGAAGTCAGGAAAACAATTATCAAGCAAGGTCAATATCATACAAGAATGATGTAAAGATATGTGATACATTAGATATCAAATCATTAGGAAGGAGGTAACCCCTTTACAAAAGAAATAAGAACAGTGAAATTTGATGTGGAACTTAAAATAGAAGCATATCATTTTCAAGGGATCATGCAAAAATTCCACAATCATTTTCATGAGTATTATGTAATAGGATTCATCGAAAACGGAAGTCGGTATTTATCGTGTAAGAACAAGGAGTATACCATAGAACAAGGAGATCTGTTACTGTTCAATCCCGGAGATAATCATACCAGCGAACTAATCGATGGCAAAACGCTGGATTATCGCTGTATCAATATTCAACCTGAAGTTATGAGTAAAGCTGTTTATGAAATAACAGGAAGGGACGATTTGCCTTATTTTACAACACCGGTAATTTTTCATAATGAATTGGTTTACTATTAAGAGAGCTGCATTTGGTGATCATACAGGATGAGGAGGATTTCAGAAAAGAAGAAATATTCTTTTTGCTCTTGGAGCAGTTAATTAAAGAATATACAGATGTGATACAATCACCAAAATCAGGACAAAGTTTGGAAACCAAGGCCATTTGTGAGTTTTTGGAGAAAAATTACGTGAAGAACATCACATTAAATGAATTAAGTAATCTAACCGGGTTAAGTAAATATTATTTGCTTCGCTATTTTACGAAACAAGTTCCTGTAATAACGGTTGCTACTTCTGTTATCATATTACGAGAAAAAATCACAGGTATTGCTGTATTTGGAATAGTTCTTACGTTAGCAGGGTTGTTTATATCCGAGAATAAGATTTTTTAAAAAGGAGAGCTTAAAATTGAATGATTACGATATGAAATGTGTAATGGTCATAGATTCAGAACTGCCAATCGGTGTAATAGCCAACACCTCAGCTATCTTAGGGGTGACATTGGGGAAGCAGATTCCAGAGCAAGTGGGAGCTGATGTTATCGATGCCACAGAGAAAACACATTTAGGAATTATAACAATGCCAATTGCAATGCTAAAAGGCAATAAGGACGTTTTAAAAGATTTGAGGAAACGGTTGTATACCCCGGAGTTTAGTGATTTAGTTGTTGTTGATTTTTCTGATGTAGCACAATGCTGTAATGTGTATAGTGAGTATATTACCAAAGCGGCGTGTGTACCAGAGAAAGATCACACATATTTGGGAGTAGCCATTTATGGAGAAAAGAAAAAAGTAAACAGGTTGATAGGTTTTATGCCTTTGCTACGATAATAAAGAAATAAAAGATAAATCCAATTTAGTGTGGTTATCATTCAGGATGTATATATAACCAGAAGTAAGGTGGGTGAAGAAGTTGAAAAAAACTGTTGGTAAATAGGTGCCGGCATAACCGGGACTTCGGTATTATTATTTGCTATTTCAATGATTGTACAATTGGTTATAAATGATATGGGTATATTTCTAAGCTGCCTGTCATCGCTTTTTATTGCGATCGGATTCGTCATATTTATTTGTTTGATTATTTGGAAGGCCGTGAGTTACCAGCTTTTTTTCTATATTGGGAGGGAGAAATACCTACCTGTTTCTGAAAAACTTTTGTAAAGTAGGTAAAATTAAGTCCGCTGCAATTTCATAAATGGGAGCATCAGAGTATTTTAGCATATTTTTTGACCGTTCTATTTTCAGCTTTATTATATATTTCGTAAAAGAAGTTCTCGTTTTTTGTTTAAAATATCTGCTAAAGTACTTCTCATTTAAATTATATTCAGAAGCCAGATCACTTAAATTCAAATCATCTAAAAAGTGGTATGGTATTATTTAAATCCTGTTTCCAATGGCACCAGAGGTGCGATGCAGACCGGCTGGCTGATAGATCCACTGGACGGCTACCGCTATTATCTCGATCCACAGACCGGGCAGATGGCAATGGGCTGGGTTAATGTTGATGGCATTTAGTATTATTTTACCGAGTCAGGAGGAGAATATTCCGGTTGGAAATGGGATGCGGTTGCCGGAGTATGGCAATATGAGTTTATCGGAAGACGTCCAACAGGGGCAATGGAACCGGATATGAAGCGAAATTAGTTATCTGATTGGTACAAGACACTTGTATCTCAAAAGATAGAAAAATTTAGTTCACTAAGAGAGCAAGGCAAAGATAATAATCGGAACCTTGCTTTCTTAGTGCGATTTTAATTTGGAAGATAAGAGATATCATTCCCTCACGAGTATTTTAAATTGTTAGGCATTATACTATTCTGATAGGCTGCCAAGCTATTATTTCGCTCATTATACCGGTTTATGAGAAAAGAAAGCCGAAGCAGGAAAAGCGTATTAATGTCTGTAAGATCAACCCGGCATATTTCAGTGATACGATTTAAACGGTAGACAAGGGAATTTCGGTGGATATATAGACTTTCTGAAGTTAATTTAATGTTACACCCCTTTTCTATGTAGACATATAAGGTCTTATACAGCTGCGATCCATTTTCATGGTCATACTGATTGAGTACTGCCAGAGCCGGATGACAGTACCACCCTAATTTATCCGGATTCTTTACTTCCGAAAACAAATCATAAATCTGATAATTTTGATAGAGGTAAACCAATTCTTCCGGGTTTAATTTATGGCCCAACTCTAATGCTGCAAGTGCTTGTTCATAGTGGCTTACAAAGTTATCAATGCAGGAAAAAGAGTTACTGATTCCCATTCGTATGTGTTCCTTTTTAGAAAAATATTTCAACATTTCCAGAAACTCTAAACCTATTTCAGTATCTTCTTTTAATGGAATGACCGCAACAATCCCGTTATTATGATAAGTAACATGGGTACCGGGGATCTGTATTTTCAGATTCTTGCATATAAGATTTTTTAAGTACGGTTGTCCAGGATATCTTGCAGGACGAATGAATAGAACCTGCATTTTGGCAGGAAATTGAAGTTCTGTCAGTCTTGGCATGATATCCTTTGATGGCGTTCCGATCAGCATATCATATAATACTTCATGATAAATGCTGTTTTTTTCAATTAAGTCCGATTTATAGTATGAAATGGTGTAGCTGATAACATGGCTTATTGTACTTAACATTTCAAAATGGGAAGGAAGAAAGCTGTTCTCTCCTTCAATCATCAATAAAAATCCAATCTGGGTTTGGTTATGAAAAACTTTACTGCTTAACTTACGGAAAGGGGATTTGTTGCAGGTGACTTCTATGGCGGCTGTAGTCTGGGAAGCGTTGCGTATGGATTTTAATTCTTTTACTTCATTGATAAATTCATAACAGCAGTATCCCTTCTTTGTATTTTCTATCCAAAGAGGATCGAGGACAGGGATAGATGCAGAAGTGGCAATGATTTTAAAGTTCATATCACAAAACAGCAAAGAATTTCCAAGCCTTACAGAGGCAGCATCAATAACGGCTTCAATGTTATGGGTTTTATCAGCGATAGCAGTAAGTTCCTCAAAAATTCCTTTATGAGTCGCTTCAATCAAAGTTTTTGCATCGTTGAATATGGTAAACAAAGAATCATCTTCTACCAAAGCGATATTACTTCCAACAGTGGGAAGGGGAGGCACTGCAGAATCCGTGCGTGCAATTATGCATTGACATGGAATAGATCCTGCATTTTCTAATTGTTTATCATAACCAAAGTAAAGAGTATTCCTAATCGTATTATCATGCTTGTTGTCAATCAAAGCAACATCCTGTATTTCTAAATCTTCTCCTTGTGATAGGATATCAATTGAATATTCTTCTGAGATTTTTTCTACAAACTTTGTAAATTTCATAGTTTCCCCCATTTTAGAAATGATCTGTTTAAATTATATTTTTACTATAGTGCACGATGAACAAATTGTCAAATTTTTATCATTCATGGTACACATTGTTAAATTGCTGATTTTAACGTATTCTTATGGCATTATGAAGGTTATCGTTTCACGCAGATAATCTTATATAGGTACATAGTAGGAGGGGAAAAATGTATAACAAATTATTTGAAGAGGGAAGAATTGGAAAGGTAACGATTAAGAATCGTTTGGTCATGTCTCCAATGGGATGCGGACTTGCCAATCTTGATGGATCGCCGTCTGAAGATATGATTGCTTTTTACGAAGCAAGAGCGGTTGGCGGTGCAGGAATCATCATACCAGAGATTACCCGTATCAATGATACGCATGGAGCAGGGCTTATGAGACAGCTGTCAGTCACAAAAGACAGGCATATCGGGCCACTGGCTGAACTTGCGGAAGCAGTACATAAGAATGGCAGCAAGATATTTATACAGCTGCATCATCCTGGACGTGAAACGGTGTCTGCACTTATTGGCGGACAGCCGGTAGTTGCACCGTCTCCGATTCCTTGTAAATTAGTAAAACAGGAGACACGTGCACTTACCATAGATGAAATAAAACAATTGATTTTGCAGTTTATCGAAGGTGCTGTCAGAGTTCAAAAAGCAGGTTGTGACGGAGTGGAATTACACGCAGCACATGGTTATCTGTTGCATCAGTTTTTGTCTCCTTATACAAATAAAAGAGAAGACGAATACGGCGGAAGTTTTGAAAATCGTCTAAGATTGATTATTGAAATTATCGATGGAATACGGAAAGAATGTGGTCCGGATTTCCCGATCGGTGTCCGGTTAAGTGTAGAAGAATTTCTGGAAAAGACAGGCGTAACAGAAGAGTATATCCATATTCAAGATGGTGTAAAAATTGCTATGGCGTTAGAGCAGGCAGGTATTGATTTTATTGATACCAGCTGTGGATTATATGAAACAGGCATGACCTGCATAGAACCTATTTCTTTCCCGCAGGGTTGGAGACATGACATGCTATTGGCAGTAAAAAGTCATGTGAAAATTCCTGTAATCGGTGTATCAGTATTTAGAGAACCTGCTGTAGCGGAAAAATTCCTGGAAGAAGGGGTAGTAGATTTTATTTCCATGGGACGTACCTGGAATGCCGATGAAGAGTGGGGGAAAAAAGTACAGGAAGGAAGAGAAAATGAGTTGCGCAAATGCATCTCCTGTCTGCGATGCTTTGAAAGTCTGAATGAATATAACGCTGCCGGTTTACCGCCGGAATGTGCACTAAACCCCAGATATGCAAGAGAGCGGAAATATGGGAATCTTGTTCACGATACCAAAGGACATACTGCAATTGTTGTTGGCGGCGGACCGGCTGGAATGTGTGCAGCACAAACCCTTGCCCTTCGTGGAGTCAAAGTGACTTTGCTTGACCGTCAGAGTGAACTTGGAGGAACCGTTAATCTGGCCAAGAAACCGCCGTTAAAGGATCGTATGCAGTGGATTGCCGATTATTATAACGGTGAATTGAAACGGCTTGGAGTAGAAGTTAAATTAAATACGGAAGCAACCGCAGATAGGATTATGGAATATAAGCCGGATGCAGTTATTCTTGCCACAGGCTCAGCATCCATTATTCCAGGAAAAATCCCGGGAATAATGGGTGACAATGTATTTACGGTGGAATCGGTGCTGTCAGGAAATTCAGCATTAAAAGGGAAAAAAGTAGCTGTGATCGGTGCAGGGCTTACAGGGCTTGAGACGGCAGAATATCTTTGTGAAGAGGGAAATCAGGTCACCATTATTGATATGCTTGATAAGCCTGCTCCAAATGCGAACCATACCAATGTAGCTGATGTCTGTGGACGGCTTGCCAAATCAGGTGCAGATTATTTGCTGGGACATTCCTTAAAAGAGATAAAATTAAACAGGATTGTACTGGAGAGATTGGAAGATCATGCAGAAGTAAATGTATCTGCCGACGCAGTCGTACTTTCTCTTGGATTCAGACCGGATCAATCTTTGGTTTCTGAATTAGAAGCAAAGGGTGCAGAGGTGAAGGTAATAGGAAGTGCCATAAAAGATGGAACTATTGCACCTGCAGTACGTACAGGTTATGAAGCAGGAAGTGAATTATTTAAGGAAAAGCAAAAAGTCCCAAGCTTTCGGGTTTCCAAAAATGAAATACCAAACTTCGGCAAGATATCTCTAATGGATAATCAGGAGGGACTCTACATCAGCTACCTTACTGACCCGGCAGCAATTGCGCGGATACTTCCGCCGCCATTGAAACCATTTTCTATGCCGGTAGTTACCTTATCCATCTGCCATGTGAATAATCCAACATTTGCAGATGATTATTATGAAGCTATTTTGGGGGTTTATGCAACCTACGGTAAGACACTTGGCTTATATACGATGGGTCTGGTACTTGGCGGATCAGGAGCTGAAATGGCAGTACAATGCGGCCGTGATAATGGAAGTATCCCAAAGAAACTGGGAGGAGAATTTGTCATTAGAAGAAATGGTGACACGGTAACAGCAGGAGTAACGAGAAGAGGAACACAGCTTGTAGAGGCAACCATGAAATTAGGTGAATATAATAATCCTCTGACCGCAGCCCTCTATCAATTCCCGGCAGCAGGTAAGCAGACATTTGGAGGCGGGTTCTATTTCCATTTTGACCGGCTGCCAGATGAAAACGGTGTTTCTCATTTCCTGAACGGAGCATTGCTTATGAATCAATGCGAATATAATTATCAATCATGGGAGCCGGGAATTGTTTCGCTCAATTTAAAATCAAGTATTGATGATCCATGGGCAGAACTTCCTGTTAACACCATAATAGGCGGTGCTTATTCAAAGAACAGTTTGTTAGTACATAAACTTAATTTAGTTGAAAAATTAGAAGCCAATGATGTAATTCCATATTTGTTAACCGGACGCTATGACCGTACGGCATTTATGGAAACGGGCCGTATTTAATTCGATTTTGGGGAATATTATTTGTGATCTCAATTGATAAAAGTGAAAGGATGTATATAAATATGGAAAATTTTTTTGACTTAACTGGAAAAGTAGCTGTAGTAACAGGAGCAAGCTCAGGACTTGGTGCAGATGCGGCACTAGCCTATGCAAAAGCAGGAGCAGACGTTGCATTACTGGCAAGACGTATTGAAAAGTTAAACGAAGTAAAAGCAGAAATTGAGAAAACAGGCAGAAAGGTAGTTGCTGTTGGGTGTGATGTTACAAATGAGGAAAGTGTAAAAACAGCAATGCAAACCGTGCTTGATACCTTCGGCCACATTGATATTTTGTTAAATAATGCAGGAGTTGCTGTTCGTGGCGGTGTAGACAGCATGTCCGTGGAAGATTGGGATAAATCCTTTGATACGAATGTGAAGGGAATCTTTTTAGCAAGCAAATATGTACTTCCACAGATGAAGGAAAGAGGCTATGGTAAAATTATTAATATAGCATCCGTAAATGCAGTTGTTGCAGATAAGTTTGATGTATTTATCAGACATTCCTATAATTCCTCCAAAGCTGCAGTGGTTGGCTTAACAAGAGGTATGGCAGCTTCTTATGCCAAATATGGTATCACTGTGAATGCCATTGGACCGGCTCTTTTTGAAAGTGAAATGACGAGTGAAACTTTATTTAAGTCAGAAAATTTTCTGAACCAATATAATACATTGAATCCGGCAGGACGTCCAGGAAGAAGAGGGGAATTAAATGGTACAGTTCTCTATCTTTCCAGCGATAGTTCCAGTTATGTTCAGGGCCAGTTCATAATCGTAGATGGCGGTGGAGCTCTTGTATAAGATTAAGTGTTTTAACTGGCAGTAGTACAAAATACGGCAATTTACTTTCCAACTGCCTCATCTTAAAAACACGTTCAAAGTTTTGAAAACAGACAAAACCGGACGTGTTTTTAATTTGGCATATTATATTGGAAAGCAATAATGCAATTCTGAAAAATAGTGTAAACCTCCAAACTGAGCAATTTTATTTTACATCAGTTTGAAGGTTCATATAAACTATGGGATGCTCTGTTTTAGCTGTTGAAATATCACTAAATCAAGTGATACACTTTGAGCAGTTTTTCAATATCTGTACCCGAAATCTTCTTCATAGCTTCATTGAATACACGATCAGATTATTGATTAGGACAATAATACGGATATTAAAGCGGCTCCCGTACTTTTTATATTAAAAGTTTAGGTGTCTATTGTTGATATAAAAATTTGTTGCGGTAAAGTAGAGTTTACAAAAGAGAACAGTCATGAGATTACTAGCTATAGCTTTGTGTTCCCTGAATATCCAGTTATTTCAGCATGTCTTGACGTTACATCAAAACGCCGATATAATAAGGTGATAAAAATGGCAATGCAACAGCTTAATAATCTTGTTTAATTAATAGTAGGCGGGGTAAAGTGGGATTTTGACACGAAATATAAAAGAACGGTTGCATCACATTGTGAAGTATATGTCAAACTATATCGGAAATAAATGCCATAGGAGGTAATCATGATTAAGGTTCAAAACTTGTCCTACTCATATCCGCAAAAGGATTTATATAAAAAAGTTTCATTTACAATAGAAGATAATGCACATTGTGCGTTGATTGGTACCAACGGTACAGGAAAAAGTACGTTACTCGATTTACTAATGCACTCCGAAGAGTATCTGTACGATGGTAAAATAGAAATTGACAATGCAAGCAGAATCGGATATGTCAGTCAATTTTCACAATTAGATCTAAAAGAAGATATGACCGTATTTCAGTATATAAGCGATGAATTTGTAAAGCATGAGCAGATAATATTTGACTTTTGTAAGGAGATGGAGACTGCTGTAGACCTGGAAAGTATCTTCGAGGAATATCAGAAAGAGTTAGATGAATGGAATGCGATTGATGGAGATTCTCACGAAATCAATATAAGGAAACAATTAAAACTAGCTAATCTGCAAAAGAAAGAAGAACAGAAAGTCAGTAGTCTGAGTGGCGGAGAATTTAAGCTGGTTCAGGTAATCAAAGAGATGATGCTGAGTCCAAGGTTTCTAATTATGGATGAACCGGATGTGTTTTTGGATTTTAATCATCTGAATGCATTAAGAAATCTGATCAATGCCCACAAAGGAACACTTCTTATTATTACACATAACAGGTATTTGTTAAACCATTGCTTTAACAAGATACTTCATATGGAAAATATGGATGTTCAGGAATTTAATGGAACCTATACAGAATATAATTATGAACTTCTTGCTACGAAGATTGATTTAGAAGAAGCAGCAGCTGCAGACCAAGCTGAGATTGACCGTCAAAGTAAA
This sequence comes from [Clostridium] celerecrescens 18A, assembly GCF_002797975.1. NCBI lineage: Bacteria > Bacillati > Bacillota > Clostridia > Lachnospirales > Lachnospiraceae > Lacrimispora > Lacrimispora celerecrescens. Next base: position 661,421 of record NZ_PGET01000001.1, read on the forward strand.
ATCTTACAAAAATCCAGAGCGAGAGCGTCGGAAATGGACAACGCATCCCTTGGAAGAGCCGTACACGCAAGACAGACGTTGGTGGATCGGCTGAAAGCAAGAAAAACTAAGGCCCCTTTCGTGGACATCAAACAGCCGGAGATTTATTTTGATCTGGAAAATGAAGTGGCAGAAGAAAATATTCTGGAATTGACGGATTACAGTGTTGCATTTGATGAGCAGCTTTTAGAGCATGTGAATTTTGAAATGAAGCCTGCAGAGCATGTAGCAATCGTGGGGAGTAATGGAACAGGAAAAACAACAATGCTATGTGAAATCTTTGAAAATAAGAAAGACACGATCAGGATTAGTGAAGGTGCAAAGGTCGGCATGTTTTCCCAGGTTACTGGTTCATTATATGATGATACGAAAACGCTGCTTGAAATCTTCGAAGAAAAAGGCTTTGATAGAAAAAATGATATAGAGAACTATTTAAAAAAATATGGTTTTGAAGGAGAGACGCTTGGTCAGAAAGTGAGTGAATTATCTGGTGGAGAAAAAGATTTGTTTCAATTAGCGGTGCTCTCATTAGAAAAAGCCAACTTCCTGCTGTTAGATGAACCGACGGGGCATTTGGATGTTTATGCGCAGATTGCATTAGAACAAGCGGTTTCAGAGTACAAAGGTGCAATTCTTATGGTATCCCATGATTATTATACGGTGGCCAATTGTATGGACTATGTACTTTTGGCAGAAAACAACACTGTGCGCAGAATGAGCATCCGTAAATTCCGACAGATGATATATGCAAATCATTTTGACAAAGATTATCTCCTGCTGGAGCAAAAGAAAAAAGAGACAGAAACCAGAATTCAACAGCTGCTTCGAACGAACGAATTTGAAATGGCAAAGGTTCTGATGGAGTCATTAGAAGAAATTATTAAAAAAATGAAAATGTCAATGACATAATTTCAATAAGTTTCATTATGCAGTAAAGAACGGTTGTCCCAGCACATATGGAGAAGGTTGCTATTCTTTCCCATAAAAAACAATTTTTTATTTGGAGGTATTCGCGCAATGGCTGATGAACTGAAAATCAAAATGTACTCATTTACGATGGATTGCAAAGACCCTTATGAACTAGCGAAGTTTTATGCAGCGATGCTCAATTGGGAAATACCATTTTATGATGAAGATTGGGCATGTGTAGGCGCTCCGGGAACGGAGCAGGGGGTATATCCTGGTATAACGTTTCAACGGAATCCTGAGTATAAACCGCCTGTGTGGCCGGATGAGCCTGATGCGCAGCAGCAAATGGCGCATTTAGACTTTGCCGTTAATGATTTGGAGAAGGCAGTTGAATATGCCATTCATTGTGGAGCGGCTATCGCAGATGAGCAATTCTCCGATAATTGGAGGGTCATGCTCGACCCCGCCGGACACCCTTTTTGCTTATGCCAGATGAAATCAATTATTGAAAGTCCCCATTTTGCGTTGTTATAAAAAACATAGCTCAATAAAAACACCTGCACCCCTATTGGCATAAGTCGAAGGTGGAAAAGTGGGAGGGAGTGTCAAGGATAATACGAGCGGCTGCGCCGTCCTTAACACTCCCTCCCGTTTTTGCTTATGGATAACAAGGCAGGAGAGCCCTCGTGTGACTCCTGCTCCATTCCATTTTGGATAAGATATTATGTATTCCCCATAACAAAACAGCGGTATGCACTTTGTCAGGTGCATACCGCCTTTTGTTGTCAGCAGCCCGATTCACGGTATACGTATAATTCCTCGTAATCAACCTAAAAACAGTATAAATAAACAAAAATTTGTGAATATGAACAGTATGAATATGAAAATATATTTCGAATTATGGACAAGATAGTAATAAAGAACAAGATGCAAATATCTTTGAAGAATTATTTACAAAAATGCTTCGGAATCATACCTGAAAATATCGGTATCCTATGAATCCCGCAGAGAGGACTTTATATTACCTTGCCTGCTGGTCTCTTTCCGGGGATGAAAATTTTACACAAATTTTACCTATAATTAACATAGATAATGCTTTTATTATCATTAATTATTGTATAATTAATATTCGTTGTGAAGAGAAAGATAGAAATTTAAAATATTAAAAAGGATAAGATCTTCTTATTAAAGTTTTAATAAGGAGTAGATTAGCGAGGGTGACGAATGGATGATCAAATGTTAAAGTCTGGGCAAAAAGCCAAGATAAAAACAGATGCGGTAAACCTTTTTTATGGCAACTTCCAAGCGCTGAGGAATGTTACAATGGATATTAAGGAATGTGCTATCACAGCCATAATTGGTCCGTCGGGATGCGGTAAATCTTCCCTTCTGCGTCTTTTTAATCGTATGAATGACCCGATACCAGGAGTTAGGGTAGAGGGGAAAATTTTGCTTGATGGTGTTTCTATTTATGATAAAAGTATGGATGTCGTTGCACTGAAAAAAAGAGTTGGTATGGTTTTTCAAAAACCGAACCCCTTTCCCATGTCTGTGTATGATAATATGGCCTTTGGTCCAAGGCATCATGGAATAAAGCAAAGAGCTCGTCTTGATGAGATTGTGGAAAGGAACTTAAACCAGGTAGCTTTATGGGACGAAGTTAAGGACAAACTGAAAGAATCTGCTTTTGATCTTTCGCCGGGCCAGCAGCAGCGTCTGTGTATTGCCCGTGCATTGGCTGTGGAGCCTGAGGTTTTATTAATGGATGAATCCTGCAGTGCTCTTGATCCGGAATCTACAATGCAGGTTGAGGGGTTAATGGAGGAACTGGCTCAAAAATATACGATCATTATTGTAACTCATAGTATGGAACAAGCGGCAAGGGTGTCTCATATGACTGCGTTTATGATGATGGATCATGATAGAGCGGGGACATTGGTCGAATACGCTCCTACAGCTGAAATTTTTGCTAATCCTAAGGATAAACGCACCGAGGACTATATTACAGGTCGGTTCGGATAAAAAAATTTTAAAAAGTGAACTTGCAGTTCTTTAATATATTCTGAGAAATGGAGGAAATCGAACATTAGAGTTTTATCAAAGTAGATGATTTTGATGTTTGATTTTTGTGAGAGACATGAGGAAAAATATTGTAACATGCAAATTATTAAGACGAATAAAAGGTTCTGTCAGCATAGTGATAATGACCCTTTCTATGGGGGTGCTGACTGCATGCAGCCAAGCACCTGGCGCAGCCACGATTGTTGCAGGCTCAACTTCCGTACAACCCTATGCTGAGATTCTGGCAGAAGAGTATATGGCTTTAAATCCAGACGCTGTGATTGATATCCAGGGCGGAGGATCTTCGGCCGGTATTACGGCAACCAAGACACACAGTGCTGATATTGGAATGTCCTCCCGGGCATTGACCGATGAGGAGAAAAATCTGTGGAATGTAGAAATTGCTAAGGATGGATTGGTATTAATAGTGAACCCAAGGAATCCGATACAAGACCTTACTGCAGATCAGATTTGCGATATTTACGCAGCTACGATTACCGACTGGAGTCAATTGGGAGGTTCAAAGTCAAAGATCAATATCATAGCGCGAGAAGAAGGATCGGGTACAAGAAGTGCCTTTGCAGAGCTTGTGATGGGTGAAAAAGAGATTACCTCGAAAGCTATCGTCCAGGATTCCAATGGGGCGGTACGGCAATTGGTTGCGGATGACCCCAATGCCATAGGATTTATCTCTTTGGGATTGGTTACGGATGAAGTGAAAGCTTTACATTTAGATGGTATCGAAGCGACACGAGAAAATATAATGAATGGCAGCTATAGACTGTCCAGGCAGTTTTTATTTGTCACTGACGGGGAACCGACCGGGTTAAATAGAAAATTCATAGATTTTACCCTTTCTTCAGAAGGGCAAAAATTGCTAAGCAAAGAGGGGCTTATTCCATCAGCAGAGGGGGCAGGAAAATGAAGAATTTTAAAGAAAAATTATCTGAGCGTGTGTTTCTTCTAATTGCTCTTTCGACTTTATCGGTGCTGGCGTTAATCACTGTGTTTATATTTATAAAAGGTATACCTATTATTGCAAAGGTAGGTATAATAAACTTTGTTTTTGGTATGAAATGGGCTCCCAGCCAAGGCGCCTATGGCATTTTCCCGATGATAGTAGGATCTGTATCGGTCACATTAGGAGCAGCAATCCTGGGAGTTCCCATTGCTATTTGCTGCAGTATTTTTCTGGCTGAGTTTGCTCCTGCAAAACTTAGAAACTTATTCAGACCCGCCATCCAGTTGCTGGCTGCCATACCTTCCGTGGTATATGGGTTCTGGGGAGTATTGTTCGTTGTACCAATGATACGTAATTACCTGGGAGGGCCGGGCTTAAGCATATTGGCAGGTTCCATCATTTTGGGTATTATGATCCTGCCAACGATCATCAGCATCACCGAAGTATCCCTCCTTGCGCTGCCGCGCCATTATAAGGATGGGGCACTTGCATTAGGATTGACACAATGGCAAACGATACGTTCCTTGCTGTTACCTGCAGCCAAATCGGGAATTGTTGCCGCCGTGATATTAGGTTTAGGCAGGGCAATTGGTGAGACTATGGCGGTGATTATGGTTCTGGGTAATGCTGTCGCACTTCCTGAATCAGTTCTTGACCCTGTCAGGACACTGACCACGAATATCGGCATTGAGATGGGATATGCATCTGGCGAACACCAGCAGGCGCTTTTTGCCACAGGTATTGTATTGTTTGTCATTATCATGATTTTAAATGCTACTGCCCAATACATCACACGAAAGAGGTGAGGTCACTATGAGAATTAACGCGAAAACTTCCGAAAAAATAGCAAAAGTTTTGATTTGGACAGCTGCGCTTCTTGTTATTGCAATTCTTTTTTCTATAATTATCCATATACTAGTCAAGGGCATACCTATGCTCAGCTGGCAGTTTTTAACGGATATTCCGCGGGATATGGGCCGTTCTGGGGGTATTTCTTCTTCCATTGTCGGTACTCTGATTGTGACTGCTGTAGCCGTTATTGTCGCAACACCATTTGGAATTGGAACAGCTATATACCTTACGGAGTACACACGTGAGAGCAGAGTCACCCGCATTATCCGATTCAGTGCCGAGTCTCTGGCAGGGATCCCATCCATTGTTTATGGACTTTTTGGTTTTATCTTCTTTGTTATATACTTAAAAATGGGATGGTCAATTTTGTCCGGCGGATTAACCATGGCTATCATGATTCTGCCAACTATCATACGTACATCAGAAGAGGCGATTCGTACTGTGCCGCAGCTATACCGGGAGGTAGGCTTCTCTTTGGGACTCACAAAGTGGCAGGCAATAACCAGGACGGTACTCCCATCAGCACTCCCAGGTATAGTTAATGGAGTAATACTAAGCATAGGGAGATGTGTAGCTGAGACAGCTGCTGTTATTTTGACCGCAGGATCAGCATTGCGTATGCCAACATCAATCTTCTCCCCAACTCGAACGATGGCAGTACATTTTTATATACTGGCAAGGGAGGGAATATCCATGGATAACGCTTATGGAACAGCAGCGCTCCTGATTATTCTTATTCTTCTGCTTAATGTTGGTTTCAATATGCTGGTCAATAGATTCATAGCGAAAGGCCGTTAAGAGGTGAAAAATGACACAGAAATCAAAAATAGAGATAAAAGGATTAAACTTCTTTTATCAACAAAAGCAGGTTATTAAAGAACTGAACCTGGAGATACCTAAAAATCGGATTATGGCAGTTTTTGGTCCAGCCAACAGTGGTATAACAACACTGCTTCGCACTCTAAACCGTCTGAGTGACTTGACTGTGGGGGCCCGACAGGAGGGTGAGATACTTTTAGATGGGAAAAACATCTTTGACCCGGATGTTAATGTTACAGAACTGCGCCGCAGGGTAGGGATGGTCTTTGATGTACCAACACCTCTTCCTATGTCCATCTTTGACAATGTCGCATTGGGGCCCCGTATGGGCGGAATGAAAACCAAGGCGGATGTGGCAGAGGAAGTAGAAAAGGCTCTGCGTATGTCTGCCCTCTGGGATGATGTCAAAGACAGGCTGGATACTCCTGCAGCCAGGTTATCCGGTGGTCAGCAGCAGCGCTTGTGTATTGCCAGGGTTTTGGCTCTTGAGCCGGAGGTTATTTTGCTGGACAGACCCTGTTCAGCTCTTGACCCAATATCAACGGCCAAAATTGAGGAATCCTTAATACAGCTTAAGGAGCAATATACCATTATCATTGCACCGCATACCGTTCAGCAGGCTGGACGTATCGCTGACCGGGTTGCATTTATGTTAATGGGAGATTTAATAGAACAAGGTTATACCCAAGAGGTTTTTTCATTCCCCAAGGATAATCGAACGAACGATTACCTTACCGGAAGATTTGGCTAAGATTCCATTTATTCTATAAGCTTTTGTAAAAGGAGATGAGCATATTGGTTAGAGAACGTTTTACACAGAAGATACTTGAAGTTAAACAAAAGGTATTAAAAATGGGAACTCTGGTTGAGAATATTATTGACACGGCAGTGACTGCAATGAATACTCAAGATCTTGTACTTGCAAGGAATGTTTTGAAGAAAGATGACGAAATAGATCAGTTAGAACTTGAAATTGAAAAGGAATGTATGATGCTTCTTGCCCTTCAGCAGCCTCTCGCCAAGGATTTAAGGACAATAGCATCGGTTCTGAAAATCATAACAGATCTTGAGAGAATGGGTGATAATGCAGTGAACATTGCAGAGGTAATACTTGAGATTGGCGAAGAACCCATTTTAAATTCCCTAAAAGATATTCCAAGGATGGCAGATATTGCTCAGAAAATGTTAAAAATGAGCCTTGATGCCTTTGTAAATGAGGACATTGCCCTTGCAGAAAAGGCAGCTGAGAGGGATGAGGATGTTGACAGGCTCTATGAAACCGTTATAAATGATTTTCTCAACATCATCACAGAAAAAAGGGAACTTACAAAACAAGGTACGAAACTTCTGTTCTTAGGACGGTATCTTGAGAGAATCGCCGACCATTCTACCAATATATGTGAAAGAACGATATACATGATTACAGGTGAGTTAAAGGAGATAAATTAGAGGCATGCCTCTAATTTATTTCCTTTTTATAATATAAGAGTAGGGAGTAATATGATGTATGCACCTTACGGTATTTTGCAGAGCTAAAACAGAAGAGAAGGCAGTACAATTGGAGAGGAAACCGGGAGTGGCATTTATGCAAGACAAATAAGGTTATAGATGTTAATCGATGGGTGCGTATTAAACAGATATTATGTTATACTAAATTCAACAAGCAGGTGCAGGGCAATTACTACCTGATTTATCCCAAAAACAAAAAAAGGAGAAGAAACCATGATAATACCTTACCTTACCTTCTACGGTAACTGCAAAGACGCGCTGGATTTCTACCGCGCAGTCTTTCATTGCGACGAGCCAAAAGTCCTGCCTTACGGTGATTATATGCCGGAGGGATCAAAGACACCGCCGGAACTGCTGCGTACTTGGGTTATGCACGCCGAGATGGCAATTTGCGGCACGAACTTCTGGTTTGCTGATGAAGCAATGCCGCCCAGGAACGGCAGCAACATCAAATTAACCGCCACGGTACCCACAGGCGAGGAAGCGACGGCTATCTTTAATGCGCTTTGCGTAGGTGGCGAGGTGGTACTCCCACCGACTGAGACCTTCTACAGCATGTTCCACGCCGCAGTAACGGACAAGTTCGGCATGAACTGGAATGTCGTCGCTGAAGAAGCGCCGAAGAAACTGGAGGGGTGAAGATGAATAACGAACGTGTATACAAAATGAAATTTTCTGGGGTCTACCCTCTGTATATTCAAAAAGCTGAACGTAAAGGACGCACGAAGGCGGAAGTCGATACCGTCATCCAATGGCTGACAGGTTACGATGAACACAGATTACAGTCTCAAATCGAAAAAGATGTTGATTTTGAGACGTTCTTTGCCGAAGCCCCTCAAATTAATCCGAACGCTTCTGAAATCACCGGAGTAATCTGTGGGGTTCGCGTCGAGGAAATCGAAGATTCGCTTATGCAGAAGGTACGCTGGTTAGATAAGCTGGTGGACGAACTGGCAAAAGGTAAGCCGATGGAGAAGGTGTTGAGAGGCATGCAGTCGCTTTATAAAAGAACTAAAAAATAAGATAAAAATAGAGCTAGGGCTTATACCTTAGCTCCTTTGTATGTAGTCTGAAGCTAGTAAACAATGTTTTACTAGCTTTTTTGCCCCGTCCAGGCACTCATATGTTTCGTTGACAGATACTTGTGTGCTTTATTGCGTATTATTTTTGCAACAGACGCCATAGGGTTGTACGGCTGATACCCAAGCGTTTGGCTGCGGCGGTGTGGTTGCCCTCGGTTTCGCCTACCACCCGGATAGCGATGTCCTGGCTGATTTCTGAAAGCGTACGGTTTAAATCCAGAGGAGTAGCGGCATTTTCTTTTAAGGAGGAGAACGCGCCAACGTGCCGCTCCTTACGTAGTACCTGACGGACATTTTCGGCAGTAATGATTTGGCTGGTACCCGTTATTGCAAGTTCCCCAATTACACGGCGGAATTGGGTGTAATTATGGGGCCAGTTGTAACTTTGCAGAAGAGACAGCGCTTCTGGATCAGCACCTAAAATCTGCCGGGGCATGTGGACGTTCATGTGGCTCAGACATAGATTCATCAAAGTGGGAATCTGATGAGAGAGCTGACGCAACGGCGGAAGATATAAGGAAAGACAGGAAAGCTTTTCTCGAAAAAGAGCACCTACTTTAGATATATATTCGCCGCTTTGACAAACACAGGAAATCATTACCCTGTTTCGCTGGCACACATCCATCTCTTTTAGCACAGCGATTAGCTGGTACTGCCGTTCCAGAGATAATACATCCACATTCGCAAAGTATAGAGTGCTGCCCTCGTCTGCCAATGGGGAGTTGTGATGCTCCATAAGAAACGCCCAGCTGCGGTCGTTCAGCAGGCTGCAGTTGATGGACACCAGAGGGTTGTTGTGCAGCGGGCCTCTGATGTAAAACATGCTGACGATGGATTCCTTACCTGTGCCATCCTCACCTGTGAAGATGACAGGGGCAGTGCTTTGGCCTATCTGGTCAATTTCCTGCTGAAAACCTTGGAGGTTCCCTGCAAAGCTGAAAATGCTGTTGTAGTAAGCTGCCTCTGCCTCTGCTCGGCCGGAGAAACTGATCCCCATCTGGTTTGAGGATACCGGCAATTTTCTTTCATCGAAGAAAAAGGCGGTATATCGCAAAGAACCGCTGGCAATTTGCCGAACACGAATGGAGTAGCGCATGCCTTTCAGAGAACGGCTGATCCGCTGATCTCCTTCCTGTCCAGCCTGGGATAGTTCCTGACGCAGCAATTCCAATAATTCGGGCTTTAAATCTTCCAGCGTGGACAGAAACAGATTTCCCTGACTGTCAAAAACAATTGTATGCCCGATCTGCCCGCGAATAAGTTCTCGAAAAAACAAGTTTTCATCTCGCAGGTATTGTTGGCTTTCACACAGCAGAAATGCCTCGTTAAAGGCATTTCGGATACTGTCTATCCCGGAGGTGATAAGGAAAGAATTGATTCCAAGCCGCTGGGCTGCGGTGTTAACAATCACGTCGCAGAGGATTGTCTCGCATTGTTGATCCTGAAGACTGCGCAGTGTCGGCTCCACCGCCTCAATAGAATCTACGGTATGGATATCAATGTCGCATTCCAGCAATTCGCACAGAGGCAGCACATGGTTTCGAATATCGGCGAATGAAATCATGGTAGTCTTTTTTTTCAGCCCGCCCGCCAGTTTGATGGCACAGAGAATATCGTACATAGAAATTTCAATCTCGATAACCGGTATGGTTAACTGCTGCCGCAACATCTGTGCCGTAGCACCACGGGATATTACCACATCGTAATCCCCATGAAAGTTATTCCGGGCGATGATAAGACCCTGCTCCATATCACCCACATAGACTGTTAAATCAATCTGGGGATATTCTTTCGCCAGATTGAGCATCTGATTTTTCATTCCCTCATAGGGCGCAATGCCCAAAACACGAATATAATTCTTCATAGGCACCTCAATAATTCGTTTCATATATGAACATATTATACCAAATGCACAAAAATTAAGCAACAAATTTTTCGTATGTTTCAAATATAAACGATTATGAAGCGAAAATAACTTGACGAAAGCAGTTGGATTTATATAAAATGAATATAAATTTAATAAAAAAGGGATTAACAATTTCCGTAATGTACAAAATAAGGAATTAGCCCTTCTTAACTGTTTCAAAATGAAACAACAAGAGGTGAATGCATGGTAAAGCTTTTAATCATTGCTGATGACTTCACGGGAGCACTTGATACCGGCGTGCAGTTTGCAGCCAGGGGTGCGGCAACAATCGTGGTCACAGATTTATACTATGATTTCCGTTCAATTGAAAAAACAGTGGAAGTTTTAGTTATGGTTGCAGAAACCCGGCATGTGCAGCCGCAGGAGGCGTATGAGATTGTGTACCGCGCAGTGCATAGAGCATATCAAGCCGGAATTGCTTACATTTATAAAAAGACAGACTCCGCACTGCGGGGAAATATTGGCAGTGAATTGACGGCACTGATGGACGCAGCTGGTATCGACACCATACCATTTCTCCCTGCCTTTCCCAAACTGGGCAGAGTCACCCGGGAGGGAATTCACTATATTGACGGTGTACCTGTGGACCAGAGCGTATTTGGCCAGGATCCTTTTGAACCGATTTTGGACTCGGCGGTGGCGGATATCCTTGGACAGCAAACGAATGTGCCGGTGTTGATACACCCACGAAATGAAGAGCATAAAATTTCAAATCCCGGCATCCAGGTATTTGATGCTGAAACAGATGCAGATTTAAAACACATCGGCAGAGAACTGGGCCTGGATCGGCTGCGATTCTGTGCAGGATGTGCCGGGTTTGCGGCGGTGATGGCAGATTTGCTGAATTTGAAGGGACCTGCCCCGGAGATACCAAAGCTTGAAGATATCCTGTTTATAGCTTGTGGCAGTGTCAATCCAGTTACGATCAGCCAAATGAAGGCGGCACGGGAACAGGGCTTTCCACATGTAAATTTGACCCCTGTTCAAAAACTGGAAGGCCGCTGGGGGGATAGTGAGGCGGCGGTCGAATGTGTTCAACAATGGCTGGCACAGGCATCGGCAAAAAAACGGTTTATTCTTGATGTTAATGACCCGGAAGGGTGTGAGGATACCGATATCTACGCAAGGGAACACAACCTGACAACAGAACAGCTACGGGTGCTAATTTCAGACAATCTGGCAGCTTTGATTAAGCGAATGCTTGACGACGGTCTGAATGCTACTCTTTTGTGTACCGGCGGCGATACGCTGATGGCATTAATGAAAGCGGTAGGTGTTTCGGAGCTGACGCCAATTTGCGAAATGACAACCGGCGTTGTTTTAACAAAATTTACTTATAAAGAAAAAACATATCATATTATTTCAAAATCCGGTGGTTTTGGAGATCAGGATCTGCTTATAAAATTAGCAGAAAAGATTTCCTTAAAATAACAAAATAATAATGGAGGTATATATTATGAACTATCCTACTCTCGCCGGTTTGACTTTAGACGGCCGTATCTACCGCAACGAGGAAATGGGTACTGTGGAATCCATGGTACCTCCCGGCCCTTTCGCTACCTGTCATTCTCCAGCCATGCTGGAGCTGCCAAACGGTGACATGCTGTGTTGCTGGTTTGCGGGAACTTATGAAGGGGAAGCTGACGTACATATTGTATGTGCCCGTCTTCCAAAGGGGGCCGATCGATGGAGGTCGCCGGTCTCTGTTTCCGGCGACCCAAAGCGCAGCGAGCAGAATCCATCTTTGTTCTACGGCCCAGACGGCGCTGTTTGGTGTATGTACACCGCACAGCTGGACCGTATTGCGGGCAAAGACAACATGCAGTTCACCTCTCAGATCAGATGCCAAAAAAGCTTTGATGGCGGCCTGACCTGGGGCGGCTATGAAACCGTCTTCCAAAGAGAGGGCAGCTTCTGCCGCCAGCCGATTCAGATTCTGAAAAATGGCCGCTGGATTTTTGGCAACTGGCTGTGCACCGACTCTAAAGAAGGTCTTTCCGGTGACCCCAGCGTATTTCAGATTTCAGATGACCAGGGTAAATCCTGGCGTATGGTAGAGATGCCGAACAGCCGTGGCCGTGTTCATCCTACCATTGTTGAGATTGAAGACGGGCACCTTGCAGCTTTCATGCGCAGCCGTGAGGCAGACAATGTCTACCGCAGCGAATCTCTGGACTGGGGCGAAACCTGGTCAGAGCCGAAACCTACTCCTTTGCCAAACCATAACTCCTCTATAAGTGCTATCCGCACCAAAAGCGGCCGTGTTGCTGTGGCATATAATCCCACCGCCACTCCATCACCTGTTCCAGGCAAAGCTGCATGGCCGGGGCTTCGCTGCCCGGTTGCTGTGGCACTGTCCGAGGACGGCGGCCTTACTTTCCCGTTAATCCGCTTGATGGAACGCGGCGAGGGATACATCGGTGAGGAGAACAAAACAAACAACAAGCAGTACGAGTATCCTTACCTGATGCAGAGCACCGATGGCAGACTGCATCTAACATACGCAGCGTACACCCGTAAGTGCATTAAATACGTCAGCTTCACCGAAGAAGATGTTATCGGCGCAAAGCGTGAGTTCGTCGGCGTGTACAACCCTACCTCCGGCGAAGGTACAAAATAAGCAACAACCACAAGGAAGTCTTTTACTGAATGGATATCAAAAGGAGTGATGTCAGATGCAGACTGTATACAATGTAAAATTGCCCCATGCCGTTTACGGCGGTGAAAACTCAATAGACAATATTACCGCAATCCTAAAGAATCATCAGGTTAAACGTGTAGCCATGTTTACCGACAAGAGAATACATGCCTCCGGCCTGTTTGATTTGCCGGAAGCTGCAGTAAAGGCTGCGGGAGCAGATTACTATGTACTGGACGAGATTCCACCAGAGCCATCCTACACAGCGGTGCAGAATATTGTTGATCAATTCAAAGCAAGCGGTGCAGATATGATGATTGCCTGCGGCGGCGGCAGTGTTTTGGATGCTGCTAAGCTGGCCAGTGTACTAGTAACCGACGAATACGGTGTAAAGGAACTACTCGATGAGCCGGGGCGTGCAAAAAAGTGTGTACCAACAATTCTGATTCCCACCACTGCAGGCACCGGTGCGGAGGTAACTCCAAATGCAATTGTCGCAGTTCCGGAAAAGGAGCTGAAAATTGGTATAGTAAATGAAAATATGATTGCTGATTATGTGATTTTAGATGCCCGCATGATTAAAAATTTACCCAGACCGATAGCTGCCTCTACCGGCGTGGATGCCTTAGCTCACGCCATTGAGTGCTACACCAGCAAAAAGGCGAATCCATTCTCAGACACCTTTGCAATGGAAGCGCTTGATCTGATTTTGAACAATATTATCCCTGCCTGTGATGATCCCGAGGCGATGGAAGCGAAGAACAAGATGCAGATTGCTGCATTCTATGCCGGAATTGCCATCACAGCTTCCGGTACCACAGCGGTTCATGCCCTAAGCTATCCCTTGGGCGGCAGGTATCACATTGCTCACGGCGTTTCCAATGCTATCTTACTGGCACCGGTTATGCGTTTTAATGCACCTGTCTGTCAGGAACGTTTTGCTCAGGTCTATAATCGCTGCTGTCATGACACCGAAACGATCTGCCAGACAACGAATGAAAAGGCAGAATGGTTGATTGAACAGCTTGAGCGGATCGTACATCATTTAGAAATTCCAACCAGCTTAAAGGAATTCGGCGTTCCACTCGAGGATTTGGATGGCTTAGTTGAGGCTAGTATGCAAGTGCAGCGCTTGCTGGTAAATAATATGCGTCTCGTAACTGCAGAGGATGCAAGAAATCTGTACTTAAAAATCCTATAAATTATTATGCAAAAAAAGGAGAGCGTTATTATGAAGAATGTTGAATTAAAAGGCATTATCCCACCGATTTTAACTCCGATGAATTCTGATGAATCAATCAATCTTAAGGAGCTGGGTAACCAGATTGAACGCATGTTGGAGGGCGGCGTTCATGGCCTGTTCCCATTCGGAACCAACGGTGAAGGTTACATCCTAAGCGAAAATGAAAAAATCGAGGTTCTGGAAGCTACGATCGACCAAGTAAAACATCGTGTTCCGGTGTACGCAGGTACCGGCTGCATTTCCACGGCTGATACCATTCGTATTAGCAGGAAAGCGCAGGAGCTTGGTGCCGATGTGCTATCCATTATCACCCCCAGCTTTGCGCTTGCTTCACAAAAAGAGCTTTACGACCATTATGTAGAAGTTGCCAGGCATGTAGACATTCCGATTGTGCTGTACAACATTCCAGCACGAACAGGCAACAAATTGCTACCTGAAACCGTTGCAAAACTGGCTAAAGATGTAGACATCATCATGGGTGCCAAAGACTCCAGCGGAGACTGGGATAACTTACTTGCATACATCAACCTTACAAAGGATTTAGACAAAGACTTCCGTGTTTTGTCCGGAAACGATTCCCTGATTCTGCCTTGCTTAGAGGCGGGAGGTGCAGGCGGCATCGCAGGATGTGCCAATGTATATCCTCATGTTCTGGCATCTATTTATGAACTGTTCAAGGCTGGCAAGCTGGAAGAGGCTAAAGCAGCTCAAGACTCCATCGCCTCCTTCCGTGCCGTATTCAAATATGGCAATCCGAACACGGTAGTTAAAAAGGCTGTTTCTCTGCTTGGTTATCCTGTAGGAGACTGCCGCCGGCCATTCAACGATCTATGTGACGAAGGCGTCACCGCACTAAAACAAGTTTTGAAGGAAAACACCGACAAAGGAATGTGTTAATATGAGTATACAATTGAAACCTATGATTGGCATTTCTATGGGTGATCCCTTTGGAAATGGCCCGGAGATTACTGTTCGTGCACTGTCAGATGCAAAAATCTACAAGCGCTGTAGACCCTTAGTAGTTGGCGACGAGACCTCCATGCGTTACGCGCTGAAGGTGGCCGGGAAAGTTCACGGCATTCATCTAGAGCTGAATGTGGTATCCACACCTGCCGAAGGCAAGTACACCTATGGCACCATCGACCTAATGGATTTGAAGCTGATTCCTGCAGATAAAATTCCGGATTCCTCCAATCTGGATGTACCTGAGCCTTTTGGCGTGGGAGCCTGTGCCCTGGGCGGAGAGGCAGCTTTCCAGTATGTTGCAAAAGTTATTCAGCTGGCTATGGAGGGCCAGATCGATGCTACAGTTACCAATGCTCTGAGCAAGGAAGCCATAAACATGGCTGGCCACCACTACTCAGGCCATACCGAGATTTATGCAGATTACACCGATACACCTAAGTATACCATGATGCTGGCTCACGGCGATCTGCGGGTCGTCCATGTTTCCACTCATGTGTCATTACGTGAAGCTTGTGACCGTGTCAAGAAAGACCGTGTCCTGGATTGCATCCGCATTGCCAACGAAGGCTGCAAAGCACTGGGAATTAAAGAACCTAAAATTGGCGTTGCAGGGCTGAATCCCCACTGTGGTGAGAACGGCATGTTCGGCTGGGAGGAAGTGAAAGAAATCCAACCTGCCATCGAAGCTGCCATGGCTGAGGGCATCTTGATCCCTGAAAAAAAGCCTACCCCTCCCGATACAGTGTTCTCTAAGGCGCTGGGCGGCTGGTATGACATCGTTGTGGCCATGTACCACGATCAAGGTCATATCCCACTAAAGGTGAAGGGCTTTGTTTATAACCGTGAAGAAAAGCACTGGGAGGCCGTCGAAGGTGTGAACGTAACCCTGGGTCTGCCTATCATTCGTGCCAGCGTAGACCATGGCACCGGCATCGACCTTGCAGGCAGCGGCCGTTCCAGCGAACTGAGCCTGGTCAATGCCATAGATTATGCCATCCTTATGGTTAATGCCAGGAAAGAAGCCTGATATTGATATATACACTGAACACGCATTTCACCAAACAGAACGATTGAATTGATGTAATGTCCCAAATGCAAAAAAATAATCCTGTATAAAAGAGAGGAGTTCAATCAAATGACCATCCCAATGATTATTGCCATTGCTATCACTGCATTCATGATTATTTTAATCATGACAGAAAAACTTCCGTTCGGCGCACCTCCAATTCTCGCATGTCTGCTAATGGTTCTTTTTGGAATAACCGATATCAAGACTGCTTTCGGTGGTTTTTCTAACGCTACCATTATTATGCTTGCCTCGTTCATGGCAATCGTAGCCGCTCTTCAGAAAACCAGCCTTATTGGTACTTTCAGAAAAACAATTTTGAATATGGCTAACAAAGGTGGATTTAAGGCATATATACTGTTATTTATTATCGTTATGTTGGCTAGCAGTATATTTGGCACGGGCTCAACTGCATTCTATGTTCTTACATTAGGTATATTATCTACTATACAGTATACTGACAAGTTACCTCGTGGTAAAGTTATTGCTGCTGCTGGTTTCGCAGCTAACCATCCACTAATTCCTGTAAATGTTACATTACAATATGGTATTGTTATTGCTGTTTTAGGAGCTGCTGGTTCAGGTATTACCAGCGTTTCCTTAGCAAAATTCTCAATTGTAAACCTTATACTTTCATTAGCTTATGTAGTATGGGCTTTAATTGGTTATAAAGTTCTGCCTGACAAAAATGTTGAAGATAAAGAAATCGACGCTGATAAGTCTAAGGAAACAGTTTACGATTTACCAAAATGGAAAGAAAATACAACATATGCAGCCTTTATTGCAGCTGTTGTTGGTATGATTCTTCAAAGTAAAGTTGGCGATGCAGGATATATGATTCCAGGTTTATCTGCATGTCTGATTTTAGCTATCGGTGTTCTTAATTTCGATGAAATTCGTAACAACATCGGTGCTCCAATTATTCTGATGTCTGCTGGCGTCATCGGTGTTGCGGATGCTCTTGGCAGTACAGGCTTAACTGCTTTAGTTGGCGAAACTGTAGCTAATATGCTTGGCACTAATATCAATCCTTTCATCCTGATCTTTGTTTTCTGTATGTTAACAAGTGTACTTGCAACCCTTACAGGATCCACGATAGGTACTGTGTATGTATTTGCACCTATGGCTATTGCTACCTGCATGAGCTTGGGTCTAAATCCAACAGCAGCTGCTGCTGCAATTGTAGTTTCGGGCTGGAATGGCCATTTCTTACCAATTGACGGTATGCCGGCTATGGTAATGGGAATTGGTAAGTACAAGTTAATAGAGTTTTGGAAATACACAATTCCGATGTACTTTATCCGCCTGCTTGCTTTAACTGCCGGAGCTTTGCTATTGTTCCCAATGTAAGATTCTAAATTACTTAAATGAATGGTAATCTTAATCAAAAAATATCCAACTTTATATGAAACGGATCATCTTCCGACACTTTGAGAAAGAGGTATGATTATGAATAATAAATTTGAACTAGAGCATATCGGCATCAACACACCAAATGCTGAGGAGGCGGAAAGACTGGCTCAGCTTCTGAGCATGATGTTTAATCTGGAGCCCCGTCATGGACAAAAGTCCGAATTCGGCGGTCCTTACTTCGAGTGTATGAAGGCTCCATTCCTGGGGAAAAATGGCCATGTCGCTATGCGTACACCTGATTTGACCGCCGCCACAGAAGAGTTAAAAGAGAAAGGCTTCTCCTTTAACATGGATACCGCCGCATATTCCGAGGAAGGTAAACTGAAGAATGTCTATTTAGACGGTGAGTTTGGCGGCTTTGCCATCCATATTATGCAAAAGTAACGGCGAAACCAATTGAATCAATGCAACGAAATCAATCAACCTCAGTTTTAACTGCACCCCAAAAGCTAGGCATGTGATAACATGTTAGGCGAAAGGGGTGCAATTTTTTATAGAGGAAACAAACTTCTCATATAAAGTCATCAAAAAAGGGTATAGGGCGTTGCGTGATGAGAATGGTAGATATTCTGAATCTGAAGGACGATGTGATTATTTAAAAAGCTATCAACAGCTTATTTTTATTTTTGATAAGATATTTTTACTGTTTCACACATTTCCCGCAGGATTCTGTGGATTTTCCCCTGAGCAGATTCGTCGCACAGGATTACGATCTTGTCTCCGGCCGATAAAGTTGTATCACCCCGCGGAACAAACTCTGCTTCGCCCCTCATTAGCGATACCAGCAGACAGGTTTGGGGCCAGTTGATCTCAGAAACCTTCTGTCCATCTGCATCACTTCCGTAATATATCATCCCTTCTACCAGTACCTTTTCTCTGCTAAGAGAAGAATGAATTTCCGGTTTCATCTTTGCCAGTAACCGATGAAGAAGCTGGTCATAGACAGGAGCCGTATGAAGCATATCGGGGATGATATAGGCCACCAGGGCGACCATGGACAGTGTCAGCAAATGAGAGAAACTACCTGTCATCTCACTGATCAGTATTATTCCGGTGATGGGAGAGCGGACAATGGCAGAAAAACAACCTGCCATTCCTAAAATAATAAAATTGCCCAGAAGTCCGTTTAAGGAACCGGTTACCAATCCAGCCGCATGGTAATAAATACTTCCGCTCACTGCTCCGATTACCAGAAGAGGAAGAAAGATTCCACCCGGTGCACCGCAGCCAAAGCTTAACATGGAAAAACTGAATTTAGCGATCAGAAGTACGATCAATGCCCCAAGTACCATCTGGCTACTGGACAGTGTTTCCACAAGAGGATGACCTCCGCCTAATACATATAGGTAGGTAAAACCGAAAATTCCAGCCAGTAAAAATGGTATCAGAACCCGGACTGCCTGAAATGGTATTCTCATATATAAATCCTGAGTCATGGAAAGGCAGTTGTTATAGAAGACCCCCATGGCTCCCAGGATTACCCCGAAGAGAATTACGTGGCCATATGAAGATAAAGGCATCATGGTGCTGATCTGTAAATTGAAAGCGGGCTGAAGGCCAAACACATTTCTTGAAACGAAATCAGCCGTAATGGAGGAGGCCATGGTAGATAAAAGCAGTTCCGGTGAAAAATGCTTGTGAACCTCTTCCAAGGAGAATAGAACACCGGCAATGGGAGCATTAAATGCAGCAGAAAGTCCGGCGCTGGCCCCACATGTAATTAGAAGCTTCTCCTCTGTCCTTGCTCTTTTGGTCAGGCGCGACAAGCCTTTTGCGGCCATTGCCCCCAGCTGAATACTTGGCCCCTCTCTTCCCAGTGACAAACCGCACCCAATGGAAAGTAGACCTCCGCCCATCTTTGCAATCAGGACTTTCCACCAACAGGGGTCTAATTCTCCCATCATCTCACCTTCTACCTGGGGAATTCCACTTCCGGATATAAAGGATTCCCATTTCAACAGCATTGCAACAACAAAAGCTGCAGCTGTCAAAAAAACAAACCATACTGGTATAACCCATATGTGATCCTTTCCATAGTTTAAAACTGTAGTAAGCAATTTCTCCGCATAGGTCAGGAGATACCGGAAAAGCACAACAAAAGCGCCTGAAATTGTACCTACAGCAATTCCTTCCAATATTAAAGCATAGCGAAAACTTCGGTACCGATGAATGGTATTCTTTACCGTGTGACATTCAGTCTGCATAATCATCCCTCCTGTAGCTGTATTTTATTTCATCTGCAAACAATATAAAATTATAGTTCTTATAATTTCTGTTTGCAAGTCAAATACTGTATTTTTCTCTGTAACGGCAATCTCATGGAATATTTTATTAATACATCTATATTGATTGCAGTCTGGAGCTTTGTGTGCTCAGGTAATATAGTTGAGGCATGCATTTCATTAATTTGAGTAATATGATATAATTAGAGTGCAGGTAATAAACGAAGTTTATTGAGATACTGAAGGACATACCAATGGATGGAGTGACGGGCATGAACATGTGCGTACCAAGGATGTACATCATAACAATGATTATAATCACAAAGGTTGGTGAAAGCCGGCTGAGCTCAAGCATTCCCAGTCTGGCTGCGATCATACTTAGCACAGCAATCCGTATATTGACAGTAACAGAGCTGTGATGAGATATAAATTTAAGGTTTGATAAGGAGAATTGCTCGAAATGACACAGTTTACTGAGGAAGTCCTGGTAATAATTAAGGGAATACCATATGGGAGAGTTATGAGCTACGGTAGGGTTGCGAGACTTGCAGGAAATACCAGAGGTGCGAGGCAGGTGGTCAGGATACTTCATTCCATGTCTGAGAAATACAATCTCCCATGGCACCGGATCATTAACTCCAAAGGCAAAATATCAATCACGGATAAAAGATATGCAGCTTTTCAAAGAGAACTTCTTATATCAGAAGGAATAGAGGTATCCGAGGACGGATACATAGATATTTCTACCTATGGAATATGAGATCTATGCTGCTGCAGCTTTTAGCGGTACCTAATCTGATGCCACATTCAGTTCGTGGGAATAAGTCTACTAAGGCAGATTTAATAGTTAAGTGGTCAGATTGGAATTTTCAATTAGAGCGCAACTATATTCTTCAAATATCAATAGATGCATTTAAAATGAAAGGAAGTTGACAATATGTCTAAAATGCCGATGATGTTTATAGGTCATGGATCACCTATGAACGCAATAGAAGATAACCGCTATACGAAGAGCTGGATGGAAATGGCAAAGAAAATACCTAAGCCTGAGTCAATAGTATCAATTTCGGCTCATTGGTATACGAAAGGTACAAAGATTATGAATGAGGAAAATCCAAAGACTATTTATGATATGTACGGATTTCCTAAAGAGTTATATGAGATTTCATATAATGTTCCTGGTAATCCGAAACTTGCGGAGAATGTAGAAAGTTTAATCAGCAAACAAAGTGTATTTGATAATTCCTGGGGCATTGACCATGGTACCTGGTCTGTTCTGGTCCATATGTACCCCGAAAGGGATATCCCCGTTTTTCAAATCAGTATAGATGCCTCCGCGCAGCCGGAAGTTCATTATCAAATAGGCAGGGAGTTAAAATCCTTAAGGCATCAAGGCGTTCTTTTGTTTGGCACCGGAAATATCGTTCACAACCTGCGAATGATTGATTGGGAAATAAAAGACAAAGGCTTTGATTGGGCATATAAGTTTGATGATTATATGAAAGAAAATATTGAAAATAGAAATCATGAGAAAGTGATAAATTATCTGAGCTTGGGAGAAACAGCAAAATTAGCCGTACCTACGCCGGATCATTTTAATCCGATTTTATATATACTTGGCGCCTCCGATAAAGAAGATGAGATATCGACCTATAACAATGGCTGCATGATGGGTTCCTTGTCTATGACAAGCTATTTATTTACATAGATGGCAGCATTTATACCACATGGCAAAACTATTAATCTGAGAGAATATACCCTGCAACCAAGGGCAAACTGTGCCTATTAGAAATAATTAAGGCAGTATGGTATAGTTAGCTTATACTAACAGTAAATATAGTTTTTTGATAATAATACAAGAAAGGAACTTTTACATATATGGAAATGATGCGGTTCACAGAGTTAATACATGTGAAGGCACGGTCATATTTCCTCATAATATAGGTATCGGTGCGGCTAATAATAAAGAATTAACCTATCAGATGGGGATTGCAGTAGCGAATGAAGCAAAGATAACAGGCATGCTGTGGAGCTTTTCCCCTTGCTTATCTGTTGTTCCGGTGGGATATGGAATAAAGTATTAGCAGCTGCCGGACTATAAAACATGAAGATAAGAGAGAAGGGGGATTAACGCATTATGTCAAAAAAAGGCAGGGAATTTATGAGTATTGAATTTGGTATGCCCACTTTAATCGAACTGACAGACTTAGAGGAAAATGCTAAGCTTTGTAATAACCTTGGACTAAAATTTATTGAGCTTAACATGAATTTACCACAGTATCAGATAGAGAGCATGAAAAAAACAAAAATGTTTCAAGATATATCCAAGGAATACGGAGTCTATTACACAATCCATTTAGATGAAAACCTGAATATCAGCGATTTTAATCAAGCTGTGACCAAAGCTTATCTGGATACGGTTATACAAGCTTTGATGATTGCCAAAGAGCTGGAAATTCCCCTTTTAAATATGCACATGAATCGAGGGGTATATTTCACGCTTCCAGAGCAGAAAATATTTTTATTTGAAAAATTCCGGGATTCTTATTTAAGGAGCATTCAATATTTCAAAACTATATGTGAAAATCTAATTGGCGGAGACAACTTAATTATTACCATAGAAAACACAGAAGGCTATCCTGCACACCAGAGAGAAGCAATTGATATTCTGCTTGAAAGTCCTGTTTTCGCTCTGACATGGGATATTGGGCACTCTCATTCTGCCGATGATATTGATGAAAAATATATTATGCAAAATGAGTGTAAATTAAAACATTTTCATATACACGATGCCAACGGGAAAAAAAATCATCTGACTCTTGGCGAAGGAAATATTAATTTGCTTGAAAAGCTTAATATTGCCAATCAAAATCATTGCAGATGCGTGATTGAAACAAAAACTGTTGCATCATTGCATAAGTCATTAAATTGGTTGAATACCCATTGGGAGCAATAAGTGAACGTGAGTAGATGCTTTCAAGGTGCAGTAGAAGAGAATAATCTTTCAGCCAAGGAATACCAGAGGGTGACCTCCTTTTGATTACAAAGGCTCTTCTTACTTACAATTTAATATGATAAAAACAGAGGGATCGGATTTATAAAACTTGATTCTTCTGTTTTTATTTCAGTCAAAATAAGAAATGGGATATTCCTTAAAGTCTTAAATCCATTACCGGCCAGGAACCGGTTCTGTGATCACTATAAGTAAATGTAAAATTCTCTTGACATTTTTGTATATGAATAGTATTCTAAAAATGTAAAATACTTTTGACATTATGGAGGCTTTTATGAGAAAAATGGATGAGATGGAATTAAAGATAAACCAGAAAGGAATTAAATGGAGTTGGGCCTTTTTGGTTTTTTCTCTCGTTATATGGGGAGTATTTAACTATGCTAAAAGTCAACAGACATCACTTCCGTTTATCCTGTTCGGGCTACAGTTTCTGGTTTACTTTTTTGTAACGGGCATTGAAAAGATAAAAGTTGATGACAACAGTGGCAAAAAACAAATTCTAATTTCTTTAGGTGTAATACTTCTACTCATATTCTTTGGCGCAATCCTGTATTATACGATTGGTCGTTGAGAATTATGAAGAATAGCATACGAGAATTACGTAAAGATAAAAAATATAGACAAGAAGATTTGGCTATGGCATTAGGTGTTACACGACAAACGATAAATGCGATTGAAAATGACAAATATGACCCCACTCTGCTATTAGCCTTTAAGCTGGCAAACATACTGGGAACGACGGTTGACGAGCTTTTTGAACCTGACACAACCACACTTAAATGAAAACTGAACGGCAGCATAATATAGAAAGCATAGAAGTTATTGAGGGCATGAACTTCCAGAAGCTGTAGGCTGGGAATGTAGAGATGCAGACTATCCCTCTTTTTTTGAACATTGTTTGTTTTGGACAGGTTTACGGGATGGGGGAACTAGATACTTACGATCTCACTATTGTGACTTCAAGGCATTGTAAGGTTGTATGCTCGTCGCAACGTGTTGATTAGTAAATAGAATAGAAAACAGTAAAAGACGTGAGTGAAAGTGAACTCACGTCTGTCCTTATTTAGAAAAGAGATCATAATGAAAAAACCTAAACTAATAGAAGTCGGGTGCTGCCAAGGATTTATAAAATTCATTTTAGCCACTTGGTTTCCAGAAAGTTAACCAGCAATACAATCAGCCTCAGGCCTGTTTATGTTTTCTTGATTGATCTGTTCCTATTAAGCTTTTACAGCCCAACGTAATTTTGCGCATCGAGCGCGGCCATTGGAATTGCATTCGGCTGCTGATGGTCGAATTGCTTCAGGAGCAATTTCTCTATAGATCCCTTCACGATAGAAACGTTTAAAGGATTTTTTAACAAGGCGGTCTTCGCCAGAATGAAAGGTAAGGATCGCAACACGTCCGCCCTCCGCCATTGCAGCAGGAAGTTTTTCTAAAAATGTATATAACACTTCAAATTCATTATTGACATCAATTCGCAGCGCCTGAAAGCATCTTTGACAGGATTTTTTCACTTCATCGTTTCTATCCTTTTCCGGAATGAATTTCAATGCATCATTGATGATTTGCTGGAGCTGACTTGTTGTTGTAATGTCTTCTCCTTTTTTTATTGCGGAAATAATGGCACGAGAAATTTCTGCAGAATGTGGTTCATCCGCATTTTCTAACAACATGCCATGTAATTCGTCTTGTGAAATAGTTTTAAGACGATCCGCTGCAGAGATACCTTTCGATGGATTTAACCGAAGGTCTAGCGGTCCCTCTGTTTTAAAAGAAAATCCTCTTTCAGGATTATCTATTTGCATGGAAGAGACGCCTAAATCTGCCAATATAAAATCCAATGGTCCTGATTCGGAAGTAATTTGATCTATATTGGAGAAGTTTGTTTGCTTGACCGTTAAAATTTCCGGGCCATAGCCTAAGCGTTCCAAACGCTCCCTGGTTCTGGGTAATTCAATAGGATCTACATCAGTAGCATATAAGTGTCCCTTTGAATCTAAGCATTTAAGCATCTCTAAAGTATGACCGCCATAACCTAAAGTTGCATCTAATCCAGTTTGACCAGGGGCGATTTGTAAAATTTCTAATATTTCCTTTACACAAATGGAGCGATGCATACCAGCAGGAGTATTTCCTTTTTGAATGACCTTTGCCACAGCATCAGCGTATAACTCTGGTTGCAGTTCCTTATATTTATCTTTAAAAGCTCTGGGGTGAGTGCCTTTATATCTGGGGCGACGCTGATGTTTTTGTTCTTGATTATCCATTTTTGTTTCCGCCTTTTTAAATATCTATTTTTTATCTGTGATCCAAAGCGTCATGAAACTGACGGCTTTAAATATTCTTACTCATTACATGATATCAAATGCATGTCATAATAGCAAATGCATAATATAAGAATCTGTAGGATAAATCAAGTCTACCTCAAATGGAAATTAATTAAACAGTAGTGATTGCATTAAACGGTTTTCTCATGTAAAATGGGTTAGCACGTAACTCACCCCAAATTAAGGAATCTTTTTTATTATTATACAGATTTTGAATGGAAAGAAAGGCTGGATATGGATGTTAGTAAGTTTCATAATTATATAATCAGTGAGGATATTGTAAAGGCGCTTAATGGTCTGGAGTATGATATACCTACGGAGGTTCAGGCAAGAGTCATTCCGGCTGCTCTGAAAAAAAATAATCTTATCGTCAAAGCCCGGACGGGCAGCGGTAAGACTGCTGCATATGTAATTCCGATATGTGAATTTATTGAATGGCTGGAAAATAAACCACAAGCGCTTATTTTGACTCCAACAAGGGAGCTTGCTGTTCAAGTAAAAGAGGATTTTACTAATATAGGCAGATTTAAACGAATAAAAGCAGCAGCAATCTATGGAGGTCACCAATTTTCTATGGAGAAAGCAGAGTTGAAGCAAAAAACTCATGTAGTTGTTGGTACACCGGGGCGCGTCATGGATCACATAAGGAAAGGTACGTTACCTTTAAATAAGATTAACTGCTTCGTCATTGATGAAGCTGACCGAATGCTTGATATGGGATTTATTGAGCAGGTAAAAGAAATTATGAAAGAACTGCCCCTGGAACGGATGACAATGCTGTTTTCTGCTACGATGTCCGATGAAGTAAAAAGTTTATCAGAAAATTATATGAGTGATCCCATCAATATAGATGTCAGTGAGAACGGTATCGTGACGGCTGATATTAATCATGCTCTTTATATTACGGATGAAGAAGATAAATTTAACTTACTGACCGATGTTATGATTATTGAAAATCCGGATAGCTGTATCATCTTTTGTAGTATGAAAGACCAAGTGGATATGGTTAGTGAACGTCTGAATAAGTTAGGCTATCCCTGTAATAAAATGCATGGCGGCATGGAACAAGACGATCGATTATCTGCAATAAAGCGTTTTAAAAGGGGAGAGTACCGCTATTTAATAGCCACTGATGTAGCGGCAAGAGGGATAGATATAGAGAATATTTCTCTGGTTATTAACTATGACATCCCCTTGGATGAAGAGAACTATGTTCATCGCACAGGAAGAACAGGGCGTGCAGGGCGAAAAGGGAAGGCCATTTCCTTTGTTGTTCCGACTCAAACCAGATATCTGCATGACATCGAAGATCTGATCGGGTTTAAAATTCAGGAAAAAACGAAACCTTCCCAAGAGGAAGTAGCCAATCTGAAACCTTCCTTTGAAAAAAAATTGAATACGGCTCCTAAGATTAAAAAAATGAAAAGTGATCAATTGAATAAAGATATAATGAGATTACGTTTCAATGGTGGAAAGAAAAAGAAACTCAGAGCAACTAATTTTGTCGGGGTCATATCCAATCTTGATGGTATGAAGGCAGAAGACATCGGAATTATAACCATACAAGATACCCTTACTTATATAGAAATACTAAACGGGAAAGGCCCCTTGGTGCTGAAAGCAATGAAAAATACTATGATTTGCGGTAAACAATTGAAGGTAACGAAGGCAGTGGATAAAATTTAAAAGTGCTGCATTATGGAGAAAAAGAAGATGTATTATAAGGACTGTGGCAAACGATGAATTCTACTCAATGACATTTTAACTGGGCTTCAGGATTTAGAAGAAGAGCAAATTAGCAAAAGGCTGACTGTCCGATTTTACATCTATATGGAAATGTATTTGAGATTGACTAATTTTTGGTCAATCTCTTTTCTTTTTTAGGCTTAATCACAGGAAAAATGGTTTTATTATGTTATAATTTTCGTGACCGCACTTATATAAATTCCTATGAATTTCAGATAATTATCATAAAATTTCGTCCAATTGCATAGAAAACTGCACAGAACCAATTTCATTAGAATAAACTGAATTGAGAATGAAAATGCGTTGCAAATCGAGCAGTTTGCAGGAGTTTATATGGACAATATCAGTTATAGTGATGAAGCAATGACAAGTGCAGGATTACCTTATGATAATATAAACTGGTATAATATTGCGGGTCAGCCTTTTGGTACTGCCTCTAGATTTAATGTTATTATATTTAATGATGCCAATAACATTATAGATATTGAAGGACCTGTAGCAATAGGCGGAAGTTTTTACAGCCCAAGAGGTTTGAGTGTTGGCTTTGTCAGTAAAGGTAACAAAGCAGTCAATTACTCACCGGATTTAGTACGCTTTTTAGTTGGCGGTAATGTATCTATGACCGGGCCTTTGGTAGTTATCGGTCATGTGGTTGTGGGCGGAGGATTCCGTGCAGCCAAGGGAAGTACCTATTTAATCGGAAAAGATGGTATGAATGATGGAATACAAGAACTGAAATTTTTGTACCAAGCCAATGGAGGCAGCCAATATTGGACACCATCAGATAAAGGTGATCACTATGTGGTTCCAAGTTATGACGTACCAAGATATATACCTGCAAGCAGGATAGGTGCTGATTTACCTAGATTTTTTAGTGATGCCAGGGAAAGCATCGGTTTCTACAAAGACTGTATTGAATCTTTAACTCCCAATGGAAATGTAGTGGATAATAATTACGAGTGGATTTTAAGGGGCAATGATCCTGTACAGAATGTATTCCTTATCGATGTAAGGCCAAATGGTTTAATCAATAAAGGAATACGTGCAGAAGTTCCACAAGGAAGTAGAGTCGTTGTAAGGTTAAGAACAGGAGCAAATGCCCATTTGCAATACGGTGTTTATGGGGAAAGAAATAAGACTAATCAAACATTGTATGTGTTTGAGGATGCAACTAATATTTATATGGAAAAGTCTTCTGATATCTGGGGAAGTATATTAGCACCACAGGCTATGTTCCATGCTCATCCTACAGGCGGCCGTGTAAGCGGCAATGCTGCCTTAGGATCTTTTGCCGTAAATGCAGAGAGCGGCTTTGAATTTCATTATTTCCCATTTGTAGGAGGAGTGATATGTCCAGCTGCAGCACCAGCTCCGGAAGTACCTCAGGTATCACCAGGACAGGAAGAACAGGTATGCCCACCATGTCCGGCACCCCCACCATGCCCGGCACCCCCACCATGTCCGGCACCCCCACCATGTCCGACACCCCCACCATGCCCCACGCCGGAACCCTGCCCAGCATGTCCGGTACCCCCACCATGCCCTACCCCAGAACCCTGTCCAGCATGTCCGGTACCCCCACCATGCCCCACCCCAGAACCCTGTCCGGCGTGTCCGGTACCACCACCATGCCCGGTACCACCACCATGCCCGGTGCCACCACCATGCCCAGCGTGCCCGGTGCCAGAACCATGCCCAACGTGCCCGGTACCACCACCATGCCCAACGTGTCCGGTGCCAGAACCATGCCCAGCGTGTCCGATGCCAGAACCATGCCCAGCGTGCCCGGTACCACCACCATGCCCAGCATGTCCGGTGCCAGAACCATGTCCAGCGTGCCCGGTTTGTCCACCATGTCCCGTACCAGAACCATGCCCAGCCTGCCCGGAATGCCCGATACCGGAGCCATGCCCAGCTTGCCCGGAACCAGAAACGGTATTTATTCCCATTCCAATACCAGTTCCTACAGAGTGTCCGGAACCGGAACTCTGCCCTGTTTGTGAGGAATGCCTGATTAAACCCTGCATTATTGCGGGCTGTATCTGGGGCTGTTGCTGCAATAGTTTTCATGATTGGGATGTAAAGTTATACGAGAGATGCAAAGACATTGACACCTTACTGTGCTGTGTACAGATCAATGGTTGCGGCTGCTTTGAGTTTACAGTTCCCTATGAAGGTTTTTATATCTTAAAAGTAAGAATGACTGATAATTGTTGCAAGACATTCCGGTGTAAACCAATCATTACACTGAATAATGTTGGTGTAGCCTGTTTTATGATTGATTAATTTTTTACCAATTTGCTGTTTATTAAATTTTGTCAGAGCTGCTGCATGCAAGGGTATACCTTAATTGCAGCAGTTTTTTTATTAATTTCTCTTTAGATGTTTGCCATACCTTTACAAATGGAAATGCTGCCCGTTCTCTGGCAGAAAACGAAGGCAGAGAATAAATTTAAAAGTCAATGAATAAATAATATAATTATAACATTCATTGACTTTCCAGAACTCATATGTTATTTTTAGGTCAGATTTATACCATTCGATGGGATACAGCGATCCATTGTATTCATACGTGACACTTCGTGAAGAACTGGCCAAACAGCATTTCGAAGTTTCGGCAGATAACCGTGCAGGAAAATGCGATCCCCGCACCTGAGTAATATGGAGTATTTAAGGAGGAAGAGTGATGACGTATATATATTTGATGAGTAATGTAAAACCATTACATAAGGAACTCATAATGAGTCATGTGGATCACTTAAAAGAATTAAAGAATCAAGACAAGCTTGTATTTTGCGGGCCTTTTACAGATTACCCCGGAGGGATGGTCATTTTTTTAGCTGAAGACTTGGCGGAAGCAACGAAGATAGCAAAATCAGACCCTTTCATTGCTTCCGGCTGTAAATCTTTTGAAATCAGAACGCTGGAACCAGCCAATGAAGAAAACAATTACCTTTTGGGAGAATAAATAAACATTATTTTTGACGGATTAAGGTATGTGAAACCTTGGTATTGATTTCAAAAGTATGAAGCTCTGAACGTCTTAAAAAACATAAAAGTAAGTATTTCGTCTTGTATTTATCCCTCGATATGTGTTTATGAAAACATATCGAGGGATTTTACATATATTTGTTGACAAAATATAGAAATTGGAGTAATGTTTAAATATGTCTAAACGACATATATAAGATTTTATAAAGGAGAAATTACATGATAGAGTTAATTATTTTAGGATTTTTATCTTATAATGATCCTCTTACCTTATATGATATAAAAAAGGGAATGGAAAGAAGCACCGAATATTTTGCAAGTACAAGTCAAGGAGCAATACATCCGGCCTTAGTGAAACTTGAGAAGAATGGATATATAATTTCAAAAGAGGAAGTTAAAAATAACAGGACAAAAAAGTTATATAGAATTACGGATTCTGGAAGAGAGAGATTTAGCATCTTAATGAGACAGGATTTGGGTTCTGATAAGTATAAGTCCACACAATTGCTAAAGATGTTATTCTTTAACGAATTAACCAAAGAAGAACGGCTGGAATCGATTAACCTCCATATTAAGAATTTTAAAAATATGCAGCAAGACCTTGTAAATATTAGAGATGAAGGGAACCTGCGCCTTGAGGAAATGGGATTATCTCCAGATAATCATAGACCGGCAAAATATGAAAATGATGCTCTTGCATTTGGCCTTGCATATACCAGCTTTGTTATAAAGTGGTTTGAAGATTATTTCATAAGGATTGAGGAGGAGTTATGAAGATATCGATTTTTGATTTAGGGCAAAATAAAAGAAATGAATCTCTGGCTCAGGAAATAAAGGATTACTATGCAGAAACAAAAAAAGAAACTGAGGTAGTTATCTATCATCCTATGGATACTGAAATGAAGGATTGCATCGGTTGCTGGAGTTGCTGGTGGAAGACTCCTGGAAAATGTGCTTTGAATGATGATGCATTTAAATTGTATAAGGATTATATAAACAGTGATGAAGTGGTTATTTTGTTTCGTACAGCAAATGGCTTTATAGATAGCAAGGGAAAAACATTTCTGGACCGATTAATTCAACATTATTTACCCTACATTAAATTAAGAAATGGTGAATGTGGTCACCTGAAACGATATGATAAATATCCTGTTATGAACTTCTATTTTGAAAAGACTGGGTTAAGTACTGATGAAGTAAAAGTCATAAAGGACTATCTCACCCGGGTGGCATATCATTTCCAAAGCTCTTGTAATGAAATTTTGTATGAAAACGAAAGCATACAAACAGCTGAATTAGATAACACAAAGCCTCTGGCCGAGAGTTTATCAAAGGAAATTATTGAAAGAAAACCTAACGGTAAATGGGTGATTTATAATGGATCTCCAAGAGGGAATCATTCTAACAGTAAGCTGATCATTGAAAAGATAATAATGGGAATGAAAGTACAGGGAGTAGAAAATATTGAAGTCAGGAATTTGATTAATATAAAAGAACAGAAAAATTGGGCTGAAAATTTCAGTTCCGTTGAAAATAATTTATTTGTTTTTCCGCTTTATGTTCACGCTATGCCAGGATCGGTAATGAAATTTTTTGAACAACTAAGGCCGATGAACAATAAAGAGGTACATATGGCATTTTTAGTACAGTCCGGTTTTCCGGAAACCAGTCAGTCATACTATTTGAGACCTTATCTTGAACTAATTACAAAAAGGCTG
Organism: [Clostridium] celerecrescens 18A; assembly: GCF_002797975.1. Lineage (NCBI taxonomy): Bacteria > Bacillati > Bacillota > Clostridia > Lachnospirales > Lachnospiraceae > Lacrimispora > Lacrimispora celerecrescens. Next base: position 692,926 of record NZ_PGET01000001.1, read on the forward strand.
GGGGTATCCTTTGATGGAATCATTATAAAAGGCGGTGTGGAAGGGATTCAAATGAAACCGGAAAAAGCCAACAAAAAGTTCTTTGATCAAATGGAGACAATAGGCAGAACGTATGCCGGCAAAGGAATTATGGATTTAAACTTGAAAAAAGAATATGAAAAATCGGAGTATCTATCAAAAGGGATTCAATTATTATTTTCTATATTCTCGTTAACCGGGTTAACGAACTACTATTGGGATTTCAACCTTAAGAAGAATGGTGCTTATGAAAAAAGATTTGCAAAACCATATAAGGAATGAACGCAAGTAGGGAGAGTTTTTTATAGTAAGGGAGGTATCAAACGATGCGAGAGTATTTTTTAAAAACAAACCGGATAGGTTTCTCGAAGTGGAGTGCATCCGATTTTGATTTGGCTGCCCAGCTATGGGGAGATAAAGAGGTCACACAGTTTATTTGTGCTTCCGGAACGTTTACACATCAGGAAATCATTGACCGCCTGAATACTGAAATTCATAATGATGAGGTGTTTCATATACAGTATTGGCCTATTTTTGAGCTTACTACAGGTGAACTGATTGGCTGTTGCGGTATCCGCCCCTTTCAAATGAATCCGCATTCTTATGAGCTTGGTTCTCATCTACGAAAAAAATTCTGGGGTATGGGGTATGCCTCCGAGGCAGCAAGGGCTGTCATAAATTACAGTTTTGATATTTTAAAAGCAGATAAATTGTATGCAGGACATCATCCGCAAAATAAGGCTTCAGAAAAGCTGCTCTTGAAACTGGGCTTTCAATATATTGGTTTAAATTTTTATGAACCGACGGGACTGTATCATCCGTCCTATGAAATCGGGGTGAAGGTTTAATGAATAACCGATTTTACAGGCTTAGGAAATCCCCTATATCATATTGGAATATTTGCCGTGAACATGCCGCATATAATATTAGGGAAATGTATGCACATGAATATCATAAAAAAGTATCACATGCCGTCCAAAAGGACAATTATGCGTTACGTATGTATCAAAAGGCAGGATTTAAAATTATTGATGAAACTATGGAGGGGTTCATAATGGAGTATCTTTTCTGAGATGAATTCCAATTGGAAGGGAGATATTTAAATGGAGTGTATAATACGGGAATGGCAGATAGAGGATTCCGAAAATTTAGCATTAGTAATAAATAACAAGAAAATCCAAGATAATCTAAGAGATGGGTTACCTTATCCCTATTCCGTAGAAGATGCGAAAGAATACATTACCTCTATGTTGTCGGCGGACAAGGATGAGACATATGCTTTTGCAATTACAGTAGATGATAAAGCGATTGGAAGCATTGGAGTGTTCCGTTGTAACAACATTCATTTCAGAAGTGCTGAAATGGGTTATTATATAGCAGAATCCTATTGGGGTAAAGGGATTGGTACAAGTGCAGTGAAGCAGACCTGCAGGTATATTTTTGAACATACGGATATTATCAGGATTTTTGCAGAACCCTTTGCTTATAATACAGCATCTTGTCATATTCTTGAAAAGGCAGGTTTCCAATGTGAAGGTATTTTAAGAAAGAATGCAATAAAAAATGGGGTTATTCTCGACATGAAAATGTATGCACTGATTAAAGAAGATTGATAAATCAGATATAACACGAACCATACTTTATATTAGGAAGGTGAATTCATGGGACATATTACAAGCAAAGATGCCTATAAGAATTTAGAAGAAAGAATCAATTGGTTCACACAAGGGGCTCCGCCAACGGAAAGCCTGTATAAAATTTTGCAAGTTCTATATACAGAAAAGGAAGCCAAATGGGTCGCATTATTGCCGGTTCGTCCATTTACAGCAAAAAAAGCAGCTAAAATCTGGAACACCAGTGAATGGAAAGCAGAAGCTTTTTTAGAGCATCTTTGTGAGAAAGCGTTACTTGTGGATTCATTTTATAATGGGGTACGTCAATTTGTAATGCCACCGCCAATGGCAGGGTTCATTGAATTTGCATTGATGCGCACAAGAGGCGATATTGATCAGAAATATTTAAGTGAATTGTATTATCAATACATGAATGTAGAGGAAGATTTTGTAAAGGATTTATTTTTCGCAACAGAGACGTATCTTGGACGAGTCTATGTTCAGGAGCCGGTCCTGGCAAGTGAAAACACAATTCATATTTTGGATTATGAAAGAGCCAGTCATATGATTGAAGATGCAGCTTATATAGGCCTTGGAACCTGTTATTGCAGGCACAAAATGCTGCATGCAGGCCATCCATGTGAAATTAATGCACCGTTGGATGTTTGCCTCACCCTTGGAAATGTGGCCCGTTCTCTTGCAGAAAATGGACAGCATGCAAGATTAATTGATAAGAAAGAAGCAATGGATGTATTAGAACGTTCTTATGCAGCAAATCTTGTACAAATTGGCGAAAATGTTCGTGAGGCTCCGGCTTTTATCTGTAATTGCTGCGGTTGCTGCTGCGAAGCTTTGCAGGCAGCAAGAAAATTCAGTCCAATGCAGCCTGTGGCTACTACAAATTTTATACCTAAGATTTCGGAACAATGTATAGGATGTGGTAAATGTGCAAAGGTATGTCCGGTATTGGCTATTTCCATGCAAAAATACAAAGAGGGGAAAGCAGCAGCACAGGTGGACGAGGAGGTATGTCTTGGCTGTGGTGTATGTGTGCGGAGCTGTCCTAAAAATGCCATTGAATTAATGCGAAGAAAGGTACAAGTCATTACACCGGTAAATAGTACTCATAGATTTGTGCTGCAAGCAATCGAAAAGGGAACCCTCCAAAATCTCATATTTGATAATCAGGCATTTGCCAATCATCGTGCGATGGCAGCAGTACTTGGTGTTATACTTAAATTACCCCCATTAAAGCAGATGATGGCTAGCAAACAGTTTAAATCCATATATTTGGATAAATTGCTGTCAAATAAGAACACTAAAAGGTCATAAAATGCATGCAGAAAAAAAGAGGAGTAATTTCAAGATATTGCTTACGAAAAATTAAAAGGCTAAGTTTTTAGGTCTGCTTTAGGGACCTTTAAACTTAGCCTCTTTTTACAAAGATGCAGAAAGGATATCTAAAGTTCATGAGCGAACATGTGCAATAAAAACATGTTGATTCCAGTAAACTTGATATATTGTTCAGGAAGGCTGTTAAAGGCAAGATTGACTGCATAATCACATAATCTAACAGTAGATTATCAAGTGATATACAATAAGTTTAAAGAATAAAAGAATTTTTAAGGAAAAAATGACACGAAGGAGTATATGGCGGATTTTTATTATCAAATGTACAGGCTTTATTAATATTCTTAAAAGACCAGTTTAATATATTTAACATTTTCATCAATTATTTCAATGATATTATTAATATTATTGATTTGAGTATTGACATATTTAATTTACGGTTGTATATTATAATCAAATACTACATCAGAAAGGTGAAAATATGAAATACAAAGCTCCGGGTAAATGTCCCGTATGTGGTGAGAAGCTTTCCATAACCAAGCTAAGCTGTCCTAGGTGTTCTACAGCCATTGAAGGCGATTTCCAGCCTTGTGAATTCTGTCGTCTTCCAGAAGAGGATCTCGAGTTTGTCAAGGTATTCATAAGATGCCGCGGTAATATCAAGGATGTTGAGAAAGAACTGGGCATCTCCTATCCCACGGTCCGGGGTAAACTGGATTCGGTCATAAGAGGCCTTGGGTATGAAGTATCATCAAAAGAATCAATGAAGGAGAATGAAGATAAAGCAACCGCCAGGAATGAAATTCTTGACCAATTATCAAAAGGTGAAATCTCCCCAAAGGAAGCAACGGAACGAATTAAAAATCTATAATTAATAGGAGGGTCAGTCCATGAGTGAACAACAAAAAATACTGGAAATGATAGAAAAAGGGCAGATTACCGCTGCAGAAGGCATGGAGCTTTTGGAAGCTCTGAATGTGACAAAGGGAACAGAAGCAATCCAAAGGGTTGAAGCTGTAACAGCTGCAAGACGAAACTATAAGTTCCTTAAAGTAAAAGTAACGTCGGATGACAATTCCGTTAATGTTAACGTAAATATACCGTTACGATTGCTGACTACGATCAGTGAAATCGCTGATAAGATGACTACTATGGTTCCTGCTGATGCCAGAAGAGAGATGGAAGCAAAGGGGATCAATATTTCCAGCATCGATTTTGCAAAGATAATCGAAGAAATCATAAACGGCACCTTGGATGATCCGAATATCGTTGATGTGGAAGCCTGGGATGAAAGCCATAAAGCAATGGTAAAGGTGAAAGTATATGTCGATTAAGGGCTGTCATTTTTTGCGGATCAAGCTCCAGATTGAGAACAGAAGGTTCATAAGAATTCCCTTTCCCATTCCCCTGTATAGCTTTCAGGAATTATTGGACTGTTTTCAGGATTTACTGACTGTTGCATGTTTCTTTGTACCGAAAGTGCCTGATCCCGGCTCATCCTCCTCAATCACCATCCATTCAGTGAAAGCGCTCAATATTGCAGCCATGAAGCTGCTGGATTCATTATCCGAGGATGAACCATATAATCTTGTCGATGTCACAACCGACAAAGTTAAAGTACTAATTAAAATCAGGTAAAGCATGTCTATTGGAGGTAAAAATGACGAAGCCGTTCATAAAATATATATCAATCGTATTAACCATATATCTGATGTCATATGTATCACACTCGGTTTATATTGGCAGCATCCCGGCACTTCTTATTATGGGCTTGGTACTGTTGGCAGTAAACTTTATATTAAAGCCGATTCTGCTGTTGTTTACACTGCCGGTTAACTTACTGACCTTAGGATTATTCAGTTTTATTGTGAATGCCTGGACGATTATGATTGCAGATCAATTTGTAGCAGACATAAGCATGGGCGGCTTTCTTAATTCACTTCTGGCTGCCTTTATCATTGCTATCTTTAATCATCTGCTCAGGGATATGAATAAGGGATAAATTGATAGGTTACAGGTGTAAGACGCATATGGTAATATTAAATCGAAGAAAAGAAGAGGATAGTCCGGAAATGATTTTGGAGTATCCTCTTCTTTATTACGTTCTGCAAATAAAGCCGGTGGGAGAAGACTGCAATAAACTTAAAAATTGTGATTTTTACACAAAATAATTCTGATAATTGTTATATAATTAACATTGAATAATAAAAAGAAAACCAATATAATAACAGAGTATCAATTGTTCTTTGAAAAAATCATATCTATATAGCTGTTTAAAACGTAGCTGGGAACACGCGGCATACTGCTGGTATCATATATACCGATTAGCGTATGAGGGTGTTTCGTGGCCACCCGAACCGCCGGCAGTACACCAGTCATATAGTCTATGAAACAAAGCTTGTTATGTATTTAATACCAGGAGGTAATGATGAAAGGAACCCTGCTTGTAAAGAATGTAAAACATCTTGTGACATGTGACGCTGATGACAGACTGCTGGAGGGAGTGAATGTGCTGATAAAGAACGGTGTAATAGCCGAAGTCGGCAGCAATGAACAAACAGCTGATGATGTGATCGACGCATCTAATATGGTGATGTATCCGGGACTTATTAATACTCACCATCATTTATATCAAACCTTCAGCCGTAATTTGCCTCAGGTTCAGAGGATGGAATTATTCCCGTGGTTAAAAACTTTATATGAAATCTGGAAGCACGTAGATGAGAACGTGGTTTATTACAGTTCCCTTACAGGACTTGGGGAGCTGTTAAAAACAGGGTGTACCACCTGTTTGGACCATCATTACGTGTTCCCAAAGCATGCCGGAACAGGGCTATTGGATGCCCAGTTTTCTGCAGCGGAGGCGCTTGGCATCCGTTTTCACGCCACAAGAGGCAGTATGGACTTGAGTGTGAAGGACGGAGGTTTGCCGCCGGATTCCGTTGTCCAGACAGTGGATGAGATTTTAAAGGATTCCGAAGCTGCTGTGAAAAAATTCCATGATGGCAGCCCATATTCCATGCGCCAGGTGGCATTGGCTCCCTGTTCTCCCTTCAGTGTGACCGGGGAACTTTTGAAGGAATCGGCAAAGCTGGCCAGAAAGCTGGGGGTAAGACTACACACTCATCTGGCAGAGACAAAGGATGAAGAACAATTTACCCTTTCTCACTTTGGTATGCGGCCTTTAGCATATATGGAAAGCCTTGGCTGGGTCGGCCCCGATGTATGGTATGCCCACGGGATTCATTTTAACGAGGATGAATTGGAGCTTTTGGCCAGAACTCAGACAGGTGTAGCTCATTGTCCCATCTCCAACATGAAGCTGTCTTCCGGCATCGCTTCCATCCCGGAAATGCTTAATCTGGATGTCCCTGTAGGCTTGGCTGTGGACGGATCAGCCAGCAACGACGGCTCCAATCTTCTGGAAGAAATGAGAGTGGGATACCTTCTCCACAGGCTAAATGACAGCCGGAAGGCACCTAGCGGATATGATATGCTGAAAATCGCAACTAAGGGAAGTGCAAGAGTGCTGGGCCGGGAAAATTTAGGAGAAATTTCTGCAGGCATGGCGGCGGATTTTTTCCTGGTCAATTTAAACCGTATTGATATGATAGGCGCTCAGTTTGATCCAATGTCGATTTTGAGCACGGTGGGGCTTAAGGGCAGTGTGGACTATACGGTTGTAAATGGCAATATTGTTGTGAAAGAAGGCCGGCTGGTGCGAATGGACGAAGAGAATTTGGTTCGGAAAGCAAATGAAGCCGTAGCTGACTATTTAAATAACTGAAACCTTTCCTGCATCACTGAACAGATTTGTTTGCCATGATTGCCAAGGAAGAACTGATTGTAGGGGCTGCCTATAGGTTGTTTTGTCAGCAGCCCTTACAATATGCAAAATATATGATCATCGAAGTCAACATTTATTCATTGGAAGTCAGTTTAAGAATAATCTGCTGATGCTGAGGATATCTTTCTATCAACTCACTTCTTTTGAATAGCTCAAAGTCTTTAAATTCAAATCCTGGCGATACCATACAGCCCACTAATGCATATCCTTTATTATTCATAGCGGAACCAAATATATAATCCTTTGGCACCAATACTTGAGGCTTTTCATTATTTTCAATATCAAGTCCAAGCTGTTCGGTGAAAAACTCTCCCTTTGGGCTGATCATATAAATCGTCAGGGGAGAACCCGAATGATAGTACCACATTTCATCTGATTTTAGTCTGTGAAAATTAGATACTTCTCCGTCCCTGAGTAAAAAATAGATACTTGTCCAAAGTATTCGTGAACCTTCAAAGTCAACCTTTAACTCTTTTGAAGTTATAGTTTCTTCCGACGCATAAATTTCTTTGTAAAACCCACCTTCCGGATGTGCTGTCATGTTCAAGTTTTTAATAAAATAATCTGCTGTATGCATAGTGATACTCCTTTCAATTTCTTCTTATTTTATTATATCTTATTATTTGGATATGTAAATTTAATTCTACAAATGATACATTTAAAATAAGATGTTGAAGAGATGAAAAAAACTCGTTATGGAAGAGCCTGTATTGCAGCAGTTAAAAATTGTAACGGATTCCTTATTAAATACAATGAAATAATATCTGTGCATTGATAAAAATAAGAATACCTCCTGACTGCAGATGGCAGTATAGGAGGTGTTTGTAACATTGACTTTCTTCATTTCTAAGGATAAAATTATTAAGGTAATAAACGCAAAGGACATAGAAAGGACAATTTATGCTATTTGACATTTTAAAATCCAGGAGAAGCATTAGAAAGTTTCAAAATAAGGAAGTTGAAAAAGAAAAAATTAATGTGATTCTTAAAAGTGCCCTGCTGTCTCCATCATCCCGGTCCATCAGACCCTGGCATTTTATCGCCGTCACCGATGCGGATCTGATCCGCCAGCTCTCTCTTTGCAGAGAACCTGGTTCTCAGTTTTTAGCAGGTGCTCCTTTGGCAATAGCAGTATTGGCGGATAAAGGTTCAAGTGACGTATGGATTGAGGATACGTCCATAGCGGCAGCGATTATTCAATTGACGGCACAGGATTTAGATCTTGGGTCGTGTTGGATTCAAGTAAGAGAAAGATTCCATACAGAACAGGAGACAGCAGAAGATTATATAAGAGAAGTGCTGGAAATACCTGAGCAATATAGTGTTGAATGTATGATTGCCATTGGCTATCCCGCAGAGGAGAAAAAGCCATATGAAGAACGTACGCTGCCATATCAAAAGCTTCATTACAACAAGTTTTAAATCTAATAAGATGGATATTGCCAAAAAAGACCTCTTGTCGTAGGAATAGAATACGACAGGAGGTTTTAGTTATGCCTGAAAGCTATATAATATTGGCCCCATACGCACAAAAACAGGCCTGATATTGATATTATTCGATAATATATGCACTTAGAATCTCTCCGTAATAAGCGGTATGAAAATCTTTGTTTGCGCCGTGGAATGAACTGTCTACATCCTGTGGGTAAAATGCGTTTCGGTATTCTTCGGTAATTTCGTGTTCATCTTGTTTTTGCTTATATACAACCCTGCACTCAAGCGTTAAAGGGAGCTCCTTAATAGCAGGAACAGAAATAGCATTGGGTGTTTCAAGTGACAGGTTAAGTTCTTTGATTTTATCAATGGAATGACCGGACTTTGTTCCGCATACCCCCAGGATCTTTTTGTCAAAATCGCCATATGGTATATTAATCGTGAATTCAGGATTTTTTTCCAGCTGAAGTTTTGTAAAGCGGTTCTCTCTAACAAAAACAGTAAAGATCGGTTTTGACCATTCAATTCCCAGGGTACCCCAGGAAATTGTCATGGAATTCACCTTGTCATCTGTCTGTGTGGTCAGCAAAACGCCTGTTTTTAGTGCTTTCATGATTTCATTGGTATAATCAAATACTTCAATCTCTTTTTTCATTGTATAATCCTCCTTGTCATTTTATATTTATTATATTATGATAGGATAATTATATTAGCAAGTATGCACTTTTAGGTTAGATACTATAAAAAAGGAGAGTTAGAATGGATGTTGTATTTCTTTATAAGTTGCATTTTTGCATACATCATAACTGCGCCATCGTTTGTCATCGGTAAATAAGCTTATAGCTACTATATCCAGCTTTCAGGAGCTGCAATACCAGTCTTGAACTTTTCTAAAAACAACCCCACATGATATCCGTCAGCCACAGCATGGTGAACGGTAATAGAAAGAGGCATAATTTTTTTTCCATCTCTATCAAAAAATTGCCCCGCCTGTATTACGGGAAAATAATTGTTGATATCGGCATAAGGTACTGGTGTATAACTTGTAAATTTAATCCATGGCAGCATACCTATCATAAAGCTATTCTGCGGTGGAGTATCAGGTTTTGCCAATATCCCATGGTTGTCTGCATATCGATCCTGATCCTCCATGTAATTATCATAGAAAATCTCGAAATTCGGGTCATACTCCGTCCACATATTTGACATCGTCTTGTCATCTTGATGGAAACATGCATAAGAGGGATGTAAAACCTCATAATAACCAAGTTGCTCGTTTAAATTGGAGATACGAAATTCCTGCTGTTCAGTGATTAGCTTTGAAGCCAGATATAAATAAGCAGGGAAAAACTTTTTGTTTTGCTTTTTTATCATATTATAGGTGTTGGTAATGTCTGCTTCCACACTAATGGAAAATCCGGTAGGTAACATTTTCGTGAAATAATAGAAATATTGTTTCCTATCCCAGTTATCAAAATCAATGAGATGAAAGGCAGTATTTAATCGTAATTCTTTATCTGTTCTATTCGGCAGATCGTTTTTTGGCTTCCAATATCGTGATCCGTCTGGCTCGCGACATAATAAACCATAATCAATAAGTTCCCGCCTGAGTATGAAATAATCTCCGAACGTATGCCAAGCTTCACAGATGGAGTTTACTTCTTTTTCTGTATAATTACGGTTTGATTCAAATTTTTCAGCCAGATAACAGAGCGTTGCAGCTCTGATGGATTGCTTTTGTGGTAATTGCGTAATTTTACCTTGATTATCAAGAAATTTATCTATTTTAATTTTATCCAAATTCATTTTCTCCTTTTCAATAAGTTTTCGTATCATCGAAAGCGAATGAAATTATCTCCCCACGAACTATTGTAACCCCTGAATTTTGGATTATCAATAAACGCTCCGTAGAGTTCTTCCATTATTGTAAAAGAAGTTGACAAGATAGTCTAATTAGACTAAGATAAAAATATATAGTCTAGTTAGATCACATTACTATAGTACGATATTGAAAAAGAGGTTAAAAAATGGTTAAATCATTTTTAATGTTAGGACAGTCTAATATGGCTGGTCGGGGATTTATTCACGAAGTATCCCCTATTTTTAATGAAAGGATACAGATGCTGCGCAATGGAAGATGGCAGATGATGACTGAACCCATCAACTATGACCGTCCCGTTTCGGGAATAAGCCTTGCAGCCTCCTTTGCAGACGCATGGTGCCAGATAAATGAGAAGGATACCATTGGATTGATTCCTTGTGCCGAGGGCGGAAGCACTCTTGATGAATGGGCGATCGATGGGGTACTTTTTAAACATGCAGTGAATGAAGCTAGATTTGCAGTCCAGAATAGTGAGCTGACAGGAATTTTATGGCATCAGGGTGAAAGTGATAGTACCAATGGAAATTACAAGGTTTATTATAATAAATTATTTTCAATCATTGAAACTCTTAGGAAAGAATTAAGTTCTCCGAATATTCCTCTGATAATTGGCGGGTTAGGAGATTTCTTGGGCAAAGAAGGGTTTGGAAAAAGCTGCACGGAATATAATTATATAAATCAAGAGCTGCAGAAGTTTGCCCTTGAACAAGACAATTGTTACTTCGTTACCGCTGCAGGTTTAACCTCTAATCCGGATGGGATCCATATTGATGCAGTTTCGCAAAGAAAATTTGGTCTAAGATATTTTGAAGCATTTGATAAAAGGCAGCATATAATGGAGCCATTAGTGAATGAAAACGAACTGATAAAATGTAATGACACCAGAACTCAAACAAAAGCGGAAAAGATCTATATCATAAGCAAGGATTTTGCATTAGGAAAAATGACATTTGAGGAATTCCAATCTCAAATCACACAAATCAGCAATGATTAACTTTTTTATAAAACGGATGTCAGTACGTTATAAGCAGAGGAGGTAACTTCTTGATACCGCTATTAATATTAGGTTTATTGAAGCAAAACCCAGGTTCTTATGGTTACGAATTATTAGCTCTAATGGAAGAAAATCATTACAAATATATAGTGAACTTTACGAGAGGATCCTTTTATTACAACCTTCAGCAATTAGAAGAAAAACAACTTATTAAAAAAGTTGATGTTGACAAGAGCGACCGCGCCAGAGAAACCCACAATTATGTTATTACTGAGCTGGGAAATAAAGAATTTGATAAATTAATGTATCAGTATGGTTCGAAAACAGAGTATGTAAATTTATCATTTTATACAACAATGTTGTTTGCCAATGAATATAATACAGAGGACTTTATACATTTATTAGAAATGCAAATGAAACAAACCAGAGAGAAGATTTCTCTATTGGAAAAATCCCTTGAACAAGATTTTAGGAACCCTGCCTATTTTAAACACATGTTGAATAATTCACTTGCTCACCATTTAGTAAATGTTGAATGGTTTGAAGGATTGTTGAATGAAATAAGAGCTAAAAATGTATAAATGCAAGGGCTTTTTTTAAAAAAATCAATTCTTATATGATGTTGAAACAGAAACATATATTCAGTATAATATTGTTAATACACCAATGGGTGGGAGGATAGGCCATGAAAAAAGAAGAGCAGGTCATAGCTGGTTTCTGGGACTTATTTAGCAAAAAGATCTGGCTAGATGGGTATAAGATGAAAGAAAGCCTTAAGGATTATAAGCCTTCTGAAATACATTGCATTGAATACATCGGAAAAAGTGAAGATTCCAACGTGACAAAGCTAGCAGAGACCTTTTATATGACTAGAAGCGGTATAAGTAAAATAACGAAAAAACTCATAGAAAAAGGCCTTATCGAAAGCTATCAGAGGCCTGATAACAAGAAAGAAATTTATTTTAAGCTTACGGAACGAGGGAAATCTATTTACAAAGTCCACGAGGAACTGCACAAAGAGTTCCAAAAGAGGGATAAGGCTGTATTTGAACATGTGTCTGAAAAACAATTAGACAGCATGATTGGTTTTGCAGAAAGATATAATAAGCATTTGGATGCAGAAATAAAAAAACTGGGTGTAGATATTAAGACGGAAAGCTATGATAAATTATAGTAATGCCAGGCCCTTATAAACGGGTTATAGAACCGGAAATAATCAGGTCCAAGTGTTTCGCAACCCCTGCAGAGACAAATTGAATAATGAAAGTGATACCACAGGCAGCCCGACTCTATAGAGAGCGGGCTGCCTTTTTATTGCTATATTTGTTGACAAGGACCCAAAAAAGTGGTAAAGTATGTTTCCGAGGACACAAAAAGTGCCGCGAAAGGAGAATAAATTATGCAAACGAAAGCGATATTATCAAAAGATTTTATACTTGTAGCAATCGGTCAGGTCATTTCCTTGTTTGGAAATCAGATATTAAGGTATGCCCTTCCTCTTTACCTGTTAAATCAAACGGGCTCGTCTGTTTTGTTTGGGACAATTCTTGCCTGCTCTTTTATTCCTATGCTATTCCTGTTCCCTATAGGAGGAATCATTGCTGACCGTGTGAATAAGAGAAACATCATGGTGATGTTTGATATTAACGCCAAAAGAATTAACCGGGAAAGTCATTTCTTGTGTTATGTGTATTTGTATGTGTACGAATCCTCTTGGACAGTTCCTCTATGGTATTGTGTTTGAAAAAATAGAAAGCAGTACTTACCTTCCTTTTTATATGGCTGCCCTGATCATGTTTGGGATCAGTGTCTTTACCCGCCGCATGTTCTATGGAATGGATCATCCTGTCCTTACCGGGCATCAATCTCACGGATGAGGTTGACCATTTCAATGGCTCCAACCGCACAGTCAAAGCCTTTGTTGCCGGCTTTGGTGCCTGCGCGCTCGATGGCCTGCTCTATGTTTTCTGTGGTCAGCACACCAAACATAACAGGAATATCACTGCTTAAGGATATACTGGCAATGCCTTTGGACACCTCACTGCACACATAATCGTAGTGAGATGTGCTGCCGCGAATGACTGCACCAAGGCAGATCACTGCATCATATTTCCCGCTTTTTGCCATTTTAGAGGCAATTAGCGGAATTTCAAAGGCTCCGGGAACCCATGCGATATCTATGCTGTCATCACTGACCTCATGGCGCTTTAATCCATCCAAAGCACCGCTTAGTAATTTTCCGGTTATAAATTCGTTGAAACGTGCGGCAACAATGCCTATTTTAATATCCTTTGATACGAGTTTTCCTTCAAATGTTTTCATTGTAAGCTCTCCTTTAAAAATATATTAATAATTTAAAATATGGCCCATTTTTTCCTGCTTGGTTTTTAGATAAAACAGATCATTTGCGTTAGCATCCATCTGGATGGGAATTCTCTCTGTTATCTCTATCCCAAAGCCAGAAAGCTGATAGACTTTGTCCGGGTTGTTCGTGAGCAGGCGCAATGTTCTGACTCCAAGGTCACGCAGAATCTGCGCACCGATAAAATACTCCCGCATATCCCCGTCAAAACCAAGGGCGAGATTCGCTTCCAGAGTATCCATACCCTTATCCTGAAGGGCATAGGCACGCAGTTTATTGATCAGTCCAATACCGCGGCCTTCCTGACGCATATAAAGCAGAATTCCGCGGCCTTCCTTCTCTATTTGTGTCATTGCTGCCGCAAACTGCTGGCCGCAATCACAGCGCTCAGAGCCGAACGCGTCGCCGGTAAGGCATTCGGAATGGACACGGCATAAAAGATTTTGGCCGTCACCGATCTCACCTTTTACTAATGCCACATGATGCTCCCCGTTTAGCTTATTGATGTACCCATAAACCTTGAAATCACCATATTTTGTCGGAAGATCGGCGCAGGTAGCCTGTTCAACAAGCTTATCTTTTCTTTTGCGGTACTCCTGTAAGGCTTTTATGGTAATTATTTTTAGTCCCCACTTTTCTGCCAGTGTTATTAATTCCGGTGTGCGCATCATGGTTCCGTCCTCCTGCATGATTTCGCAGCACAGACCGCATTCCTTTAATCCTGCCAGACGCATGAGATCCACCGTAGCTTCGGTATGCCCGTTTCGTTCCAGGACGCCATTTTTTCTTGCCAGAAGAGGGAACATATGACCGGGCCGCCGGAAATCTTCCGGTCTTGCGTTGTCCTCCACGCATTTCATGGCAGTAAGACTGCGTTCTGCTGCTGAAATTCCGGTGGTGGTATCGACATGATCAATGGATACAGTAAAGGCAGTTTCGTGGTTATCATTATTATCAGAGACCATCTGAGGGAGTTTCAGCTTTTTACATAACTCCGTGCTCATTGGCATACAAATGAGACCTTTGCCATGGATTGCCATAAAATTCACTTGTTCCGTGGTAGCAAACTCAGCGGCACAAATTAAATCTCCCTCGTTTTCCCGGTCTTCATCGTCTGTCACCAGAACAATTTTTCCTTGCCGCAGTTCATCCAGTGCTTCTTCTATGGTGTTAAATTGAACCATTTTAATTCCTCCTAAAATCCATATTTTGTTAGAAAGTCGGTGGTGATATTATGTTTGGATTGCTGAATGCCCGTCAAACGTTCCACATATTTACCGATACAGTCGTTCTCAAGATTGACCGTATCACCAACGCGTCTGTTTGACAACGTAGTTATTGATGCTGTATGGGGTATGATAGAAACGCGGAAGCAGTCCCTTCCTACGTTTGCTACGGTAAGGCTGATTCCATCGATCGCAACAGATCCCTTTTCAATGATGTACCGCAGAATGCCAGGGGGTGTTTTGATCGTATACCAAACAGCATTATCGTCTTTTTGAATGGCAGAAACTGTTCCGGTACCATCGATATGGCCTGAAACAATATGCCCCCCAAATCTTCCGTTTGCAGGCATTGCACGTTCCAGATTGACAAGGCTGCCTGTTGGCAGACTCCCAAGAGAGGAGCGGTTAAAGGTTTCGTGCATAACGTCGGCAGTAAATCCGCTCCGAGAAAATGCCGTAACCGTGAGACACACACCGTTCACAGCAATACTATCCCCAATGCGGACATCCTGCATGATTATCTTTGCCTGAACAGAGATAGAAGAGGACTCTGCGCCTTTGCGGACGGTCTGTATTCTGCCGATTTCTTCTATGATTCCTGTGAACACCTGATTACCTCGCTTTCCAATAAAATATCCTCCTCAAACCATGAGATGGCCGGCCTGCTTAAATGAAACGCCTGGTCCGGGCTGTCTATTCCAAGGCCCATTACCGGGGTTTTCCCGCTGCCGCCAAACAGCTTAGGGGCAATGTAGGTCTGTACTTTGTTGACGATTCCGCATTGCAGGGCAGACCAGTTTAAAGTACCGCCTCCTTCCAGTAATACACTGTCAATTTTTCTTTCACCCAGAGCTGTCATAAGGCAGTTTAGATCAATATGCCCTTCTTTTTTAGGAAGTACCAAAATGTTACAGCCTGCTTCCAGATACGGCCGATGCTTGTCAGGATCTGTATTTGCCGTAGCAAGGAGGGTGGCGGTTATGCCTGCTGTAGTAACAAGCTTTGCGCTTAAGGGCGTTTTTAGATGGGTGTCACAGATAATGCGGAGCGGGTTTCTGCTGTTTCCCAACCGGCAGGTCAACAGCGGATCATCTGCAAGGACGGTGCCAATTCCTGCCATAATAGCAGAATAACGGTGCCTGTCTTCATGAACACGATGCCGTGCTGCTTCACCGGTGATCCATTGGGATTTACCAGTGCGAGTCGCAATCTTCCCATCCAGTGTCATGGCGTACTTCATGACCACATAGGGTGTTTTGTTTTGGATGTAGTGAAAGAAGCTTTGGTTGAGAGCGTCACATTCGTCTTTTAAAATTCCTTTTAAGACTTCAATTCCACTGGAACGCAACAGCTCAATGCCTTTTCCCCCTACCAGCGGGTTCGGGTCACACGAGCCGATTACCACACGGCGGATACCACTTTCCAGGATCGCGTCGGTGCAGGGGGGTGTTTTTCCAGTATGGCAACAAGGCTCCAGAGTCACATACATGGTTGCCCCCGCCGGCGACGTTACGCAGCTGGCCAGGGCATTGCGTTCCGCATGGAGGCCCCCGTACTTCTTGTGATATCCCTGACCAATCATCTTACCGTCCTTCACAATCACCGCCCCTACCATGGGATTTGGATTTGTCCAACCACATCCTTTCTTTGCAAGCTGTAAAGCTAATCGCATGTATTCCGTATCAGTCATACAACACCTCCAAAAAATTAAATGCCTTGAACAAAGTCGTTCAAGGCATTTAAAAATCACGGGTACAGAAGGGTATATGCTGCAATAAAAAAACTCTGGAATAAATAAAAAAATTCCAGAGCAAATTTACATATACACAGAGATACTGTGACTTATCATCTTCTTTTATCCAGACTATACTGTCGGCTTCGGAATTACACCGAATCATGCCTTGCGGCTCGTGGGCTTTACCACCGGTAGGGAATCGAACCCTGCCCTGAAGAAATTATTCAATTAAAATTATTATACTATGTGTTTTTCATTTGTCAACAAGAATTATTCTGTTTTTGCACAATTCAAAAGGGAATAGTCACTCTCTAAGACGAAGTAGATACGTTTCTAAGCTGCTGGCAGCGTTAGAATGTTGACACCAACCAGTATGTCTGCTTTAATTGTATTGTGAACTGGCTATTATTCAAGTACGCACATAGATGTTCAATACTGGTTTAAGGTATAGTACCTATAAAAAGGAGATAGTGAATGAGTTTTTCGTGTATTTCAAAAGCTGAAGATTTGGAGAATACAGGATTTAGTTATACCTTATCTCTGATCAACGGAAAATATAAAATGGTAATATTATATTGTTTGAAGGAGTTTGAAGTAGTAAGATATAATGAAATGAGGAAGTATATCAAAACGATCTCATATAAAACTTTGAGTACAATGCTGAAAGAATTAGAAGCTGACGGGCTTGTCCATCGGGAGGAATATCCACAAATTCCGCCTAAGGTTGAATATAGCTTAACCGAACGGGGAAAATCCCTGATTCCAATTCTTGATATCATGTGTGAATGGGGCAATACCAACCGTACAACGCAACAAGGAACATTTGGTTGATTTCAATTAAGAACTTAAAATAGTTTCAATTTCTGGGGAGGGACGAGTGTGGACATACAATTTAGAAAAGGAACGGAAGAATATTTAGATAGTTGTATAAAAGCGATGGAACATTCATCAATTTGTACGGCTTATTTTCTGATAGGAAAGAAATTACTGGAGTTTATAGAAAATATACTTTTTAAAAGAAGAGATATATTCTTATTGGTTGGTGATTACAATCCAGATGCAAAGATTTTTTATGAGAAATTGGGATATAAGTACCTGGCAACAATTCCAAGCCTTTATCGTAGTGGAATGACGAATTTTTAATGATGAAGGTATATGAAGGGGGAGAGTAATTCAGGCACAATCTCATGACATGTGGAAGCTGTAACGCTCTGTATTTATAGATTATAATGGTAAAGGTTCAGTGGCTTTAGGTCCGGCTTGCTTAAGAAGGTTAATTGTTTATAATTTCAGCTTAGAACTTCAACATGAAGGTGGGGAGCAATAAAATGAGTTTAGACTTCAGCATCAGAACTCTTATATTTACAATTGTTTTAGGACATCTTTTTTCCGGAATATTAGGTATCGCCTACATGATTCAGCATAAAAAGGATTCTTCTTTGTATATCTTTTTATTTGCAAGACTGTTTGATACAATTGCATGGGTTCTTCTTGGGTTACGGGACGATATTAATTTATTTATTTCAATATCCCTTGGTAATTCCTTTTTAATTATTGCTCATACCACGCAGATTATTGCGTTCTTGATTATAAAGAAACGCTGTAACAAATTGGTAAAACGGGTATATGTTATTGCTTCCGCCATTGCTATTTTGGTGATCCATTTAGCCATATTGCTGCAATATGTGGAGGGTGTGCGGATCTCAATTATGTCCATCAGTATGATTATCCTTTGGTGCTATCCCATCTATGTATTTTTAATGGATAAAAATTCATCGGTTTTACAAAAGACAGTTGCCTTTATTTATTTAGCAGGATTTATTTTACTAATTCTAAGAGCTTATATGGGAATCAGTTTAAGTGAATCCGTTTCTTTGATGTCAAATAATATATACAATGTTTTGTTTTTCATTTGCTTATATCTGATTATGCTGATCGGGAATATTGGTTTTATCCTTATGGCAAAGGAAAAGTCGGATATGGAATTGACTAAGGTCGCTACATATGACGAACTGACGGATATATTCAACCGAAGAGCATTTTTACTGCGGGCAAAAGAGAACATCTCATTATTTTCAAGAAGAAATGAGCCTATTTCATTCTTTCTTATTGACCTGGATAATTTTAAAAAGATCAATGATGTTTATGGCCATTTTGCAGGAGATATGGTACTAAAAGATTTTGCAGTGAAAATAAAAAATCAATTAAGGGATTATGATCTGTTTGGCAGAATTGGCGGCGAAGAGTTTACAGTACTGCTTCCTGGAACGAATGAAAGGGAGGCTTTTGAGGTTGCGGAAAGATTGAGAAGGATTGCAGAGAAAGCTTCTGTCAACGTTGGCAGAGATCATATTATAAAATATACGATAAGTATAGGGATCGTCACCGTTATTCCAGATGAACACACATCTATAAACACACTGTATAAAATAAGTGATGATGCTTTGTATGCGGCAAAAAGGAATGGACGGAATCGGATTGAAGTAGTTAAATCAAGCCCATAGTCCTGTTGCAATGCCGGAGTACCTGATAGATAGAACTATATGCTAAAGGAGTAGAACGATTGAACAATTGGGCACATGCAGCAGCGCACGGCGCAGATGTAATGGATGAGTTGGTACAATGCCGTGAATGTAACGTGGATATAATTAAAGAAATTTTAAATGCCTTTAAGAAGATTTTGCATAATGGAAAATATATTTTTCATACAGAAGAAGACGAGCGTATCTGCCGTGTTGTTTTTAGAATCAAGACTATGCACTACGACAGTACATTGGGTCTTATAAATGTAATATTCAATGCAGAAGAAAAACTAAACCGCTTTCTTAAAACAGATAGGGAATTAGTAGAAAATCAACTTTAAAAGCTTCACTGACAGTAGTTGTCAGTGAAGTTGTTTTATTATAAAGATAATATCGTTTCTTCTCGCGGCTGATTATTCGATCCGCGTCTGGAAATTAAAAAATGGAGGATGTGTATATGAATAAAAACGTTGTATATCTTTATGTTTTTGACACAATGGCTGATTGGGAAATAGGTTATTTAACTGCGGAACTGAATTCCGGAAGATATTATAAGAAAGGCTCAGCCCCGTTAAAGGTTGTTACGGTCGGAATGAATAAGACTCCTGTTATCACAATGGGAGGCCTAAAAATAATACCGGATATTGAACTTGATGAGTGTACCATGGAAAATGCAGATGCCTTAATTTTACCTGGCGGAAACACATGGACAGAACGGGTTCACGATCCCATATTATCGATGGCAGAGCAGTTTTTAAAGGAAGGTATTATTGTGGCAGCTATTTGCGGTTCTACAATAGGACTTGCCCGGAAAGGATTGCTGGATCTAAATCTTCATACAAGCAATGACTTGGGATATCTTAAGATGATCTGCCCAGGATATGTCGGAGAACAGTACTATCAGCAGGAACCTGCCGTAACTGACGGGAACTTGATAACTGCTTCTGGAATAGCTCCCCTGGATTTTTCTTTCCATGTCCTGAAAGCTCTGGATGTATTTTCAGTAAAAACATTAGATCACTGGTATAATCTTTACAGGACACAGAAAGCGGAATATTTTTATGAGTTGATGAATTCAATCCAATCATGAGTTGGGCGTCCAGTGAGCCTGCTTGAAGTGGATGGAATTGCAGTCGTTGAGGATAATGACTAAAAAGGCGACAACACAGAGATTCAGAATACGAAAACCGGCAGGTTTTCCTGCCGGTATTTCTCATGTCTGTTAGACGGATTCAAACTCATTCGCCCCAATAGGTAAGTGCGATCCTCTGCCCCTGATCAATTTTTGCCCATTGTTCTTCTTCCGTCAGCTCGTTGCCGCCATCACAGGAAGCAAATCCGCACTGGTGAGAGAGGAGCAGACGGTCTTTTGGGATGATCTCAGATGCCTCGTTTAGAAACCGGATCACACGGGCTTCGTCATCCAGCGTATTGGTTTTTGATGACAATAAGCCCAGAACAATCTCTGTATCTGGCTTATCCTGAAAGACTTTTAGTGCCTCAAGGGATCCCGCACGGTCGTCATCCCATTCCAGAAAATAACGGTCATATTTTAACTGTTTTAAAAACAGGTTGGCAATCTTTTCGTAGGAGCCGCCGCCCATATTCCGTGAATCGTAGTTGCCGCGGCAGTTGTGGGTCCACATAGCAAGCCCCAGGCTGTGGCTGAAATCAATCACTGTATTATTGATTTCGATAAATTCAGCCGCAAGTGCCTTGACCTCCTCCTGGTTGATATGTTCGCCCGTATATGGGGAATTGGGATTATCGTCTGCAAAAAGCTCCCAAAGGCAGTCATCAAACTGCAGAATTTTTCCGCCGGCAGCAGCGTAATCCTCCACAAATTCTATGTACGCCTTGGTAAGCCCTGCTTTCAGCTCCTGCGGGTTATTGTAAATAGAGCCGTTTCCGCCGAGGTTATCTGACCATAACAGTTCTCCAAAAATATGGGAGGGGGAGGGGATACAAAGCTTTGTTTCCTTTTCCCCGGCGATGGACTTAAGCTGCTCAAAGACTTTGATGAAATGGTGATTCCTGCCGCTCAGCGGTTCCGTGATCTTAAGGCCGATGTCCCGGCGGGTTTCGTATTTCCGGGTATCATCTTTGTCACGGAAAAAGTAACCATGTTCCGCTATGTAACGACTGACGCCGTGAAAACCCCAGACAAAGTCCAGATGCCACATGGACTTGGAATACTCGCCATCGGTAATGACGGTTAATCCATGTTCGATTTGTTTTGCGACGACATCTTTCGTGGACTCTGCTTCACACTGCTCATAGCCTTCAAAATCTTTGTAGAACGGGTAGGTAACATCATCCCGTATCTCAATCTGGTTCTTATATTTCAGCAATGCTGCCGGACGCAGCAGACTGCCTACTGTCTGGAATTTTATGCTCATTGGGAAATCCTCCTTTATCTGGTATATCAATTTAGTAAGCTGATTGTACCATCCCAGGCGGACTTATTGGTAACATGAAAAAAATATGCCAAGTTATAGCATAAGGCTATAACTCATCTTTAATATCAATGCCATATTCGGCCACAACAGCTTTCAATTCCTCAAGGTACATTGCCGCCTGCCGTGACAACTGAATATCTTTGTGGGAAATCCAGCCAACCTCAATTGAATCGTTGACACAAAGAGGTACTGCCATGATATTATCCCCGTTTAAATCTGCGCTCACAATTCCTGTGGAAATTGTATAACCGTTAAGCCCGATCATAAGGTTAAAAATAGTAGCTCTGTCACCGACATGAATATCTTTTCTGGCGTATTCCGTGCTGAGTATTTCTTCTGAGAAATAAAAGGAGTTGTAATCCCCCTGCTCAAAGGACAACCGGGGGTAATCAGCCAGGTCTTCAAGGGTTACATAATTTTTCCTTGCAAGGGGATTGGAGGTGCTTATAAAAACATGAGGTACGGCGGTAAAAAGCGGATGAAAGGTCAGATTGTGTTCCCGAAGCAGCTTTTCTAACACCTGACGATTAAAATTGTTCATGTAGAGGATCCCCAGTTCGCTGCGCAGATTCTTCACATCCTCCACAATCTCAAAAGTCCTTGCTTCCCTCAGTGTGTACTCATATTCTTCTGCATCGGTTTTTTTCACCATATTAACAAATGCATTCACAGCAAAGGCATAGTGCTGGGTGGATATGGAGCACAGCCGCCGTGATGGTTTCTTATTCAGCCACCGTTGTTCCAAGAGACTCGCCTGCTCCACGACCTGCCGGGCGTAGCCCAGAAACTCCGCTCCGTCAGTGGTTAAAGATATGCCTCTCGGAGTCCGGGTGAGAAGTTCGTGTCCGATTTCTGTTTCTAATTCACGAAGAGCGTTTGAAAGGCTTGGCTGGGCAATATACAATCCTTCGGCGGCTTTGTTGATGGAACCGCAGTTTGCCACTTCAATAAAATATTTTAACTGTTGTAATGTCATCTTATTTTTCCTCCCTTATACAACCGGCTCTATTACTGCCCAAAAATATTCCGCGATTTCTTCCGGCAGCTGCTTCATATGATTTTTCAGCCACCACCGCACCAGATTAACAAAGCTCCCTGAAATATGATCGATGAGAAAGTCATCCGGTACAATGGTATTTTTACGGGTACTCCCACAAAATATGTGCAGCGTTACAAGCTCATGGAAGTATTGATGAAAGTAACGCTGGAACAGTTCCCCGTTTTCACAGGTCAAAAGGATAATCATCGTCCGCCCATGTTCTCTTAAGTGGTAGAGAATATGGGTCACAATCACCTTTGGATCGCCGGTCGCCATTGAAAAGTCATGAGTCGGTTCTGCCTCCGGCTTATGGGAGAAAACATGCTCAAACAGTTCCGCACACATCTCCCGCAAAAGATCGTCCTTTGTTGGAAAATGGGCATAAAAGGTGGTCCGGCCCACGTTGGCCTCATCAATGATTTCCTGCACGGTGATTTGCGAATAGCTGTTATGAATCAGCAGTTTGCTGAATGCATTAAAAATAGCTTCCCTGGTTTTTCTTTGTCGTCTGTCCATATACCTCTCCATTTTGAACAATTTCGCAGATTTGTTCGGTTTCGTACATTTTGAAAAAATCGTTTCTTGTATCGCTCAAATGCCATTGTTATACTATTTAAAGAACAATATGTTCTATTATGAACTTATTGTACTGGAAAATGAAGAAAGAATCAAGGAAGACTTTGTGCTCTATGACCGGAAGTTTACGTAAAAAGAAGACCATGTATTTGTATGGCTTACAATTAATCCACTGTTAAATGCCTTGTCAGGAATTGCACCTCCTTACTAACCATAGTCCTTAACTATGAAATAAATTCAAACGGCCTACGTACCCGCAGGAACACGGATTTCGTGTAAATTTTATAAATATGGCAGGAAATTAATAAAAAAACATAAAAAGTGCCACAATATAATACTGCGCTATTTTTTATAGAAAAACAGACAAACTATCTGTAAAAAGATATTGTTATGCCGGAAGGATTTCTTAAATAAGGAGGAGCTTCAATTGCAGAGCTTTTTTGAAAAAACTAATTTTTATATAAATTCACCGTTCCTGCTGAATATTCTATTGCTGCTGGCCGCGTCAATCTGCCTTGTACTATTCATATTGTATTACCGGCGTTATCATTTTAGCAAGAACGTTCATTTCCTGGACTGCTTCCAGGGTGAAGAAAATAAACTTGATCCAAGCGAGTGGGAAAAGCAGATGCTTGATCTGGCAGAAGGTCATGGCCAGGTCAGGCTGGTGGGACGCAGCTTTGTTCTTAATGATTATAATCAGGCCGCCTATAAAAAACTGAATAAAATAAGAGACAGTATCTCCGTCGTATCCACGGATATCATTTCCCTGATTCCTGCAGCACGCTGGCTCTTTGACAATTTCCAGATGCTGTACCGGGAAATCAAAAAGGTCCGTACATCAGGAACCAGCTATGCCGTATTGCCGGTTCTGGAGGGAAAGGAATACCGGAACTTTCCCCGTATTTATGTTGTGGCAAAAAAGATGGTGGCTCTTTCCGGCGGGCACTTAAGTGAAGAAAATATTTCTGTGATGCTGAAGGCTTATCAGCAGAAGATCCCCCTTACGGACAAGGAAATCTGGGTTTTGCCGGAAGTGCTGGGCTTTTGCATTCTGGAAGAAATCATTGTGATCGCGGAAGAAATTCTTCATATGATTGATGTGAAATCAAAGGCTGAAAAGTTTCTCCGTGATAAGCTGGCGGATAAGAAGGGTCCGGCCGATATATCAGCGCTGCTATGCAAAACTGAGGATAACTTAAGGCTGAACTACTCCTTTCATGCCCATGTAATACACCTGCTGAAAAACCTGTCTTTTGATGAGGCCTCCATTCAAAAATACCTGGAACATCACTTTTCTTCCCTGGAAAGGCAGGTGAAAACCTCCGGAGTATTCATGGAGGAAGGAAAAATTGAATCATTTCTTGAGACAAATATCCGGACCTTGATTGTAAGCCTCAGGGATATTAATGAAGTTGATGAAGAAAAGTTCTTTGAGGAATATTCTTATCTGGAGCAGATTTTATCACAGGATCCGGATGGGGTATATCCAAAGATGGATTTGGAATCCAGGGGCATGTACCGTGGGGTTATCGTTAAATTATCACACCGTTACCGGCTGCTGGAGGAAAAAATAGCCGGAGACTGTCTGGAGCTGGCGGTTCAGGGCAGAGAGGACCTGCATTGTTCCCATCATGTGGGTTCCTATCTTTTGGGTAAGGGGTATCCGATTCTGAAAGCAAAGGCGTTAGGAAAACCGATCCCTCAAAATATTAAGAAAAGGATGAACGTAAGCGGCTTCCTTTATTTCCTTACCATGTTCCTTATTATTCCTGCATTTTGCGCCTGTCTGCTCTATGCTTTTTGGAACCTTGGCGGACTTAGGAATATCAGCCGGCTAGTCATTATCTTTTTATCGGTAATGCCGCTGCTAATGGGTATTTCCATAGAGCTTACAAATTTTATTTTTACAAGAAGAATGAAAGTAAGAAAGATTCCTTCTCTGAACTATCTGGAGGAAATACCGGAGGAAGCAAAAACTTTTGTGGTTATGCCGGTTATTGTCTCCTCAAAGGAACAGGGCCTGGGGTACATGGAACGCCTTCAAAAGCATTATCTGGCAAACAGTCAATCCAACCTTTACTTTGCATTGCTGCTTGATTTTGCGGATTCCCAGGACGAGTTCATGGATAAGGACCAGGTGATTGAAAACGCCCTTGCTGCACGTATGAAGGAGCTGAATGAACTCTATCCTTCGGAACAGCAGCGCTTTTCCTTATTTTTCCGCTGCCGCAAATGGAATAAAGCAGAAAACTGTTATATGGGCTGGGAGCGTAAGAGAGGAAAGCTGGAAGAGTTTAATAACCTTTTAAATGGAGAAGAAAAGGAGAATACCACCTTTTCCTCTATTTACTGTGACGATAAGCTCCTTCCCACCTTCCGGTATGTAATCACACTGGATGCGGATACCAATCTGCTTCGTGACAATGCCGCAAAACTGGTAGGATTGATTGATCATCCTTTAAATAAGCCTGTCCTGGATCCGGCAGGCCAAAAGGTAGAAGAGGGCTATGTCATCATTCAGCCTTCGGTAAGAAACCATATTGTGGATAAAAACGGCAGCAGGTTTGCGAAAATCTTTGGAGGGGAATCGGGCCTTGCCCATTACGGAACCGTAATATCAGATATATACCAGGATATTTTTAATAAGGGAATCTATACCGGGAAGGGCATCTATGACAGGGAGGCCTTTCACAAGGTGCTTCAGAACAAGGTACCGGAAAACAGGATTCTAAGTCATGACCTTTTTGAGAGCTGCTATGCGAGGACAGCTTTTTCCAGTACGGTCAAGATTATGGACAATTTTCCAACCAGCGTTTTATCTTTCACCAAAAGGGAACATCGGTGGCTGCGCGGGGACTGGCAGCTGCTGCCCTGGCTGTTTTTAAGAAAGAACCAGGACGGTAAAAACTTATGTACGCTGTCAAAGTGGAAGATCTTTGACAATTTAAGAAGAAGCATGGTTCCTTTAAGTAAGACGTTATTTGTATTGTTCAATCTGGCTTGGATGCCAAAAGCATATTATCTTTGGTTACCCATTGTTTTCTTCAATGATATATTTACTCTGGTGATTCTGTTGCTTGCAGTGATTACCCAGAAGCTGATCCGGCCAAAGCTCGCTCTTGTTTATAAATGCTTTTTTAGGGAACTAGCTACAATGCTTTATCGGGCATTTCTGGAGTTTACAATCACTCCATACCGTGCCTATGTCGCAACGGATGCAATAATCAGAACCATGTACCGGATCTTTATCAGCAAAAAAAATCTGCTTCGCTGGAATACGGCGGAAGCAGTGGACGCCTCCATTGTCAATACCAGAAGAGGATATTTTATCACTATGTGGAGTTCTCTTCTTCCAGCGGCTGCCCTTGCGATAATTTTTTTTATGGGATATTTAAACCCGGCCGGAATGATTTTGACAGCAATCGTAATAGCCGACTGGTGCTTTGCCTCCCAGATCGCTTACGGGATCAGTCAGCCGGATAAGAAGCTTCAACTGAAAAATAAAGCACAGAACAATGAACTGCTTCTGGATACTGCACGCAGAACCTGGCAGTTTTTTAAGGAGCTTTCCACGAAGGAAAATAACTGGCTCTGTCCGGATAATTACCAGATTTCAATGGTTGAAAAAGTCAGCGATAAAACATCGCCGACCAATATGGGACTTCAGTTTCTGGCAATCCTGTCAGCAAGGGATCTGGGTTTTGAAACGTTAAGCGCAACGGTTGAAGTCGTGGAAAATCTGATGGAAACTGTTCAGAAAATGCCGAAATTCAATGGGCATCTCTATAACTGGTATCACATCGGGACCCTGGAGGTTTTAAATCCTGCCTATATATCAACTGTTGACAGCGGCAATTTCCTGGGTCATCTGGTCGCGCTGAAAAACGGACTTCTGGAACAGGTAGACAGGCCGGTCTATCCGGAGAATTTTCTGTCCGAACTCAGGATTGCGGTTGAAAACAGCAATGAAGAAATACGGATAAGAACAGGCAGTCCTGCCGGGAATGAACTTAAGCCCAGGTATCAAAGGATAGGGGAGCTGATCGATGATATTGCACAAATCCAGGAAGATTTAAAGGATAGGGAGCTTACACCACCAGAAGATTACCTCTGGAGCAGACAGTTAATGAATCTCATTGCCAGCACTGTAAAAGAAGCGGAAGCTTTAAAACTGAAGGAGAAGACCTATTTTTCTTATCCTTCCCTTCGCAGTATTACGTCAGAGGACAATAAGTTCGCAGATAGCATGATGGAACGGATCAGAGCGCTCAGCAATAAAATAGACTGCATTTTAACAAATGTAGATTTCCGTTTTTTATTTAACGAAAAGAGAATGCTGTTCCATATCGGATATCACGTGTCCTCCCATACGCTTGATGAGGGCTGCTATGACCTGATGGCGTCTGAATCGGCGCTTACAAGCCTTCTTGCCATAGCCATGGGAGAAGTGCCGCTAAAGCATTGGCATAAACTGGGAAGACCGCTGACCATTGTGGGAGGCATTCCCTGCTTTGTGTCCTGGAGCGGTACGATGTTTGAATATCTGATGCCAAATCTCGTGTTCAAAGAATATGAAGACTCGGTCTATGCCCAGACATCAAGGGCGGCGGTGCTCCAGCATATGAAGTATGCGAAGGAGGCGGAGATACCATGGGGGATATCTGAGTCCCAGTATTACCGGTTCGACTTAAACTCAAATTACCAGTATAAAGCCTTCGGTGTTCCGAAGATAAGGCTTCAGCCGGTCCGTAAAAATTCCATGGTTGTTGCTCCCTATGCGACGATGCTGGCACTGGATATCGCAGAAGAAGAGTGCATGGAAAATTTAAAACGTCTGAAGGAATTAGGCGCTTACGGCACTTATGGTTTCTATGAATCCGTGGATTTTAATGTGCCGAATTCTGTGGAACTGACCCCTTACTGCATTGTAAAATCCTATATGGCTCATCATCAGGGGATGAATCTGGCTGCAATTAATAATTATCTCAATGGGGGAATCCTCCGGGAGAGATTTCACGGGGAGATGATGATAAAAGCCACAGAAGTTCTGTTGGAAGAAAAACGTCAGTCCTATTTGATTTCCATTGCAAAGCAGGGATATACCATTAAGATAGGAAAACCTCTTTTTAAAGAAGACATTTACAGCAACCGGTATGTCAAGCGCACCGGCATGAATCCACCGGTTGTGAATTATTTGTCAAATGGTAATTATTCCCTGATGATAACCACCGATGGGGATGGCTTCAGTAAATATGAAGACCGTATGCTTTACCGTTTCCGGTCGGATATTTATGCGAATACAGGTAATTATATCTATATCAAAGACATGAAACAGGGGAAGGTCTGGAGTGCCGCTTATCATCCGACCAGAAAGACACCGGATGCTTACCAGGTAATTTTCAGCCCGCACCAGGCGGAATTTAAACGCAGGGATGGAGATATCTCATCACACATGATTGTCAGCTTAAATGCGGACCAAAACTATGAGATACGTAAGGTAATCTTTACCAATCACGGGAATGAGGAAAAGCACTTAGAGGTGACCAGCTATCTGGAGGTGGTCGATGATACCCATCTGGCAGAAATAAGCCATCCTGCATTCAATAAGCTATTTCTGGAGAGTGAGTATCTGGAAGAGCAGGACATCTTTCTTGCTAAAAGACGTCGGAAGGGTGAAGATGATAATCCTTATATGATGCACATGGTAAGAACCGGAACAAAGCTATGCAAAAAACTGGAATATGAAAATGACAGAAAACGCTTTATAGGAAGAAACAATACCCTGGAAAATCCGGATTCTGTGGTTAACAGCATTGCATTTTTAAATAATTCAGGCTTTTGCAATGACCCGATCATGAGCCTGCGGGCACAGATCTGCATAGGGGCAGGTGAAACCGCTTGCATCTCATTCATTACCGGAGTGTGTGGGAGTAAAGAGGAAGCAATAAAAATCGCGGGGGAATTAAATGTAAGCTACCGGATCGACGATATCCTGGAAAAATTCCGGCTACAAACGAACCTGGAGTTAAAGTATCTGGAAATTACCAGAGCCCAGTTAAACGCTTTTCAGGACTTAATCAGCCCTGTCTTCTATCCTTCGGGCATTTACCGGGGGCCGGCTGAAAATATAAGGCGGAACTTTATGAATCAAAGCTTCTTATGGAAATTCGGAGTATCCGGAGATAACCCCATTCTGCTTCTAATGGTCCGGTCAATGAAGCAGGAAAGAATCGTAAAGGATGCATTAAAGGCTTATGAATATTTAAGAATCAACCGAGTTATGGTGGATTTAGTTATCCTGATCGATTCCAAGCATGGGTATCATCAGGAGGTGGATGAATTAATCAACGATATGACAAGCTCTCTTCGAATCTATGATTCCAGAAGCGAGAAGCCAAGCTTCTTTACGCTGCATACGTATGAGATGAAACCGGCGGAGCTTGATTTGCTGTATACGGTAGCACGGGTCGTATTTTCAGAGAAGACAGGGATCTATTTTACCAATGGCCAAGAAAATCAGTATGAATTACTTGAAGAATATTAGGCTTTAAGGAGGAAGGGTTTTGGACACAGCATATGCACCTACGACACAGGAGAAAGAAACAGAAAATTATGAATTTTTTAACGGCTTCGGGGCATTTGCCTGTGAAGGCAGGGAATATGAAATTCTGCTGGAGGGTAATAACCGGCCGCCGGCACCATGGCTTAATGTTGTCTCAAATAAAAATTTTGGATTCCAGATATCGGAATCTGGCGCCGGCTTTACCTGGAGTATTAACAGCAGGGAGAATAAGCTGACTCCATGGTCCAATGACCCAGTCAGTGACAGGGCCTCTGAGGCGATCTACATTCTGGATGAAATATCCGGAGAGGTAATGACTCCCATGTCCTTAGGAAGATCTGACCGGGGCACTTACCGGGTGAGGCATGGTTTTGGATACAGCAGGTTCCTTCATGAGGAAGCGCTTATCAGTCAGGAGCTGACTGTTTTTACTCCTTTGGATGAGTCATTGAAGCTGTGGAGCCTTACGCTCACCAACCGTTCGGATAAAGTGAAATATTTAAGCCTGACCTATTATGTGGAATGGGTTTTGGGAACCCAGGGGGAGCAAACCAACCCCTATATTCTGACCTCCTATAACAATGAACATGAATGCTTATATTCAAAGAACATTTATACCATGAACTTTCAAAACACCTATTCCTACCTGTTTTCCAGTGAAACCATCATCGGTTATACCGGGGACAGGAAGGAGTTTCTGGGGCAAAAGGGCAGTGTCCGGGAGCCGCGGGGAGCGGAGGTCAAGTTATCCTGTAATACGGGGGTATGCTATGATCCCTGCGGAGCGATTCAGGTATCCGTTGCAATACAGCCGGAAGAGAGTAAGACGGTGTTGTTCGGGCTGGGTCAGAGCACCAGCCTTGAAGAGATATACAAAATCAGAAATAAATACAGGGAAACCGCCGCTTCTGAAAAGGAGCTTGAAAGGTTGAGAACCTATTGGGACGGTTTATTAGGGACGGTTAAAGTCAAAACAAAGGACAGGGCAGTGGATATCCTGGTAAACGGCTGGCTGCTTTATCAGACTGTGTCCTGTCGCATCCAGGCAAGAGCAGGCTTTTATCAGTGTGGAGGAGCTTATGGATACAGGGACCAGCTGCAGGATACCCTTTCCCTACTCTTTGCGGATTCCAGTATTTTGCGCAGGCAAATCCTTATTGCCTGCAGCAGGCAGTTTGAAGAGGGAGATGTCCAGCACTGGTGGCATCCGCCCATGGGAATCGGTGTGAGAACGAGAATCACCGATGATTTGCTGTGGCTTCCTTATTGCACCGCAGCTTATATCCGAAGTACCGGAGATACCACAATTTTAAAGGAGCAAGTCCCTTATATCAAGGGTCCGGTCCTAAAGGATGGGGAGCATGATATGATGTTTACCCCGGAAATATCCCAAAGCTTTGAAAGTGTTTATGAACATTGCAAAAAAGCCATCGAACGGACAAACTTCGGAGAACACGGACTTCCTCTCATGGGGGGCGGCGACTGGAATGACGGTATGAATGAGGTAGGAATAGAGGGGAAGGGAGAGAGTGTCTGGCTTGCATGGTTTTTCTATACGGTACTGGGTGACTTCATTCCTTTGTGCAATCAGGAGAATGATGAGGCTTACGGCCGGGAACTGGAGCAGAAACGGGAAGGCCTGCTTCAAAGCATCGAAGAACACACCTGGGATGGGGAGTGGTATCTTCGTGCCTTCTACGACGACGGCTCGAAACTGGGATCCAAGGAAAATGATGAGTGCCGGATCGATTCCATCAGTCAGTCCTGGAGTGTGATATCAAAGGGAGCAAAAGAGGAACGTGCAAAAACGGCAATGCAGTCGGCATGGCGTTATCTTCTAAGAGAGGAAGAGGCCATCTCCCTGCTTTT
This sequence comes from [Clostridium] celerecrescens 18A, assembly GCF_002797975.1. Taxonomy (NCBI): domain Bacteria; kingdom Bacillati; phylum Bacillota; class Clostridia; order Lachnospirales; family Lachnospiraceae; genus Lacrimispora; species Lacrimispora celerecrescens. The sequence goes on from NZ_PGET01000001.1 coordinate 724,417, forward strand.
GACTCCTCCTTTTAATAAAACAAGCAAAAACCCAGGTTATATCAAAAATTATATCCCCGGTATGCGGGAAAACGGAGGCCAGTATACCCATGCGGCGGTTTGGCTGGCGATTGCTACGTCAATGCTCCGCGACTATCACATGGCACAAACTCTGTTCACCATACTTAATCCGATTCATGTGACGCAAACCAGGAAGGATGTGCTCAGGTATGAGAAGGAGCCTTATGTTATGACGGCGGATATCTCCTTAAGCCCGCCGTATACCGGAAGAGGCGGCTGGAGCTGGTATACCGGATCCGCAGGTTGGATGTACCAGGGATTATTATGCTGGTTTCTTGGCATTCGGAAAGAGGTGAATGAACTGATCATTGATCCGGCTACACCGGCAAGCTTCGGCGATTTTTCCATTGAGTATAAGTATGGAAGATCCATCTATGAAATCAGGGTCGAAAGCAGAAGCAAGGGAACGCTGACAACGGAAGCAGTTACAGTAGATGACAAGCTCATTCAGGGGAACAGGGTTACGCTGGTGGATGACGGAGAAAAGCATCTGGTTATCGTATAATACCTGGTCTTGCTGTTTCTGGGAAGCTGAGTCCTAAGCAACCAGGATGGGTAAATCGGAAAGGAGGTAACATGAAGACTGACAGACGATTGAATCATGCATATAAAAATGCGGAGGTTGTGTATTTTGATGATAATTCGAAATATATATTTTTTAGTGATATCCACAGAGGGGATGACAGCATCTCAGATGAATTCACCAGAAATCAGAATGTTTTTTTGCATGCATTAAATTACTATTATAAAGAAGGATATGAATATATAGAAGTTGGGGATGGAGATGAGCTTTGGGAATACAAGAATTTTAGTGTTATCCGTTTAGCCCACAGCGATGTTTTTACAGTTATCAAAAAGTTTTATGATGAAGGCCGCTTTATCATGTTATATGGGAACCATAATATTTATTTAAAGTCAAAGCTGTTTATCAGAGAAAATTATTATCAATATTATGATGAATACAACCAGATCCGAGTGGACCTATACAGGGGACTGAAGCCGAAGGAGGCCATCATTCTTAAACATAAGAAAACGAAACAGAAGATTTTTGTGCTTCATGGGCATCAGGGTGACATCATGAATGATCAGCTATGGCTTTTTTCCATGTTATTACTTCGGTATTTTTGGAGGTATCTGCATATTGTTGGATTCGGCAATCCAACCAGCCCGGCCCGTAATTTATTTAAAAGACATAAAGTAGAGAAGGTTTATGACAGATGGATAGAAAAAAATAAGATGATGCTGATCTGCGGACATACTCACAGACCAAAGTTCCCGAAAGCAGATGACCTCCCATACTTTAATACTGGCTGCTGCATACGTACCCGTGGGATTAATGGGATTGAAATTATTAATGGCATGATACAAATGGTTGATTGGAGAATTGCTGCCAATGAAAAAGGAGAATTGCGTGTTCACAGGACCGTAGTCAGAGGACCGGTACCACTTGAAAATTATGATTATAAAAACAATCCGTATTCGTCTCATTATAATAACTAAGATGGAGTAACCCCCTATCACTGGGGCCGGATGTTCTTGTTAACGTATTGCTTCGGGCTGGATCAATGGAACGGAGCAGCAGGAAAAGCATCGTTACAAACGGTTGCATCTATACCGAAATTTAATAAAAACCGCAATCCTTTTAAAAGGACTGCGGTTTTTATTTGCGGTTTAATATTTAGGTAATAAAACTGCGACGAAAGTTACTTCCAATCGGAAAGCCAGGACTTATCATTTGCAATAGCGGTAACAATTTCTTCTCCTGATTTAAAATTGTCAAAGGTTCCTCTGTTAATCTCGCTGATGGCTTTGCTTAACAGGTTTTCATAGTATGCTTCCGGTGTTATTTCAGTTGTGGTCTGGTGGAAATGCTGCTGGGACTCAGATGAGGCTATTCGTGCATATTCGTCTTTTACTTGGGATATGAGCTTATCACGGTTCATACAATTTACTCCTTTGCATAAAAAGTTAATTATTTATCGTTACCGGGTTTGTGACGGCTGCCGGACTGCTTCTTAGTATTTCGGCTTTCTCCATCTAATGCGCTCTCAGCCATAGTAGGGCCACCATTGGCTTTTTTCTTACGGATCGATTTTGGGTCAAGTTGTGAATCTTTTGCCATAATTATTCTCCTTAATATTAATAGAGTTATTATCTGCAGGTAAAAGGATATTATTCGCTTTCGGATAATTCCGATGGATATATAAATGGTTCTGGGCAACCACAATTTGCCTGACAGGATTATGTAAATGATATCAGGCAAATTGAGATTAAAATGATTAATAAGTGATTATTTAATATCTATTTGGCGAGCATAGGATTGCCAGACCTTGTGAACCTATAATCGGTAACTGTGTATCGCGGATAACCTCCGTCCGGATTAGTCTGCCATTCCGGTCAGTAAAGAAAACACTGATGGAGCCCTCATTTCCGTTGAGTACATACAAGTTATTAGAACAAATACCGCTGTCAATTGGTGAACCAGATCCATCATTCGTACTATAGATAATATTAGAAACGTCAAGACGTCCGTTACGTTCAACTTCATATGTCGTTATTGTGTGGCCGCCAGCATTGGAAGTATAGGCAAAATGTCCGTTTTCAGATAGGGAGACCCAACAGGTAGCTGATTGAAAATTCAATACAGATGGACTAATGACTGAAAGTGTTCCGTCATGATTAATTTTGTAGGAAGATAATGCATTTATTCCAACTTCCGTAACCAGCAAGATTTCATTTGTTAAGAAGACAGAGCCAAAAGGTCCGGGACCGCTGGAATTGCTGACAATAGGGCCATTGAGGGATCCATCCTGTTGAACGGTAAATACACTGATTAGGTTTGTGTTCTGCTCGGAAACAGCTATTTTTTTGCCATTATAATTGATGACAATGCAGGTTGGTTTGGCATTTACTGAACTTAATGGTTTAGCAGAGCCTATGATTTCGGTAAGCATGCCGTTTTTGTCTATATGAAAACCGGTAACATTGGATGCAATACTGCTTCCATTGCCTGCATTTGCCACATAGAGAAGATTGCGGTGAGTTGTCATGCTTATTGGAAGGAAACCGCCGGACGGACTCACATCTGCAAGAATCAAGGTTCCCGATTTGGTAATTTTAAAGCTGGAGATATTGTTGCTGCCAGCGTTCACGGCGAAAAGGAAATGTCCGTCATCAGATATTACAATTGATCCCTGTGAACTAAGAGGATCAACAATGGGATTTCCGGTGCCTTGACCGCCTGTCCTGTAAGCCTTTATAAATGTAAAATCATCGTTTGATTTCTGGCGTATCGCTATTATTTCATTTTCGTCAGCGTTATTTGTCATAGAGTAAACGGCATATCCATGCCGGCAGTTTGTCATATCATACATTTATATATCACTCCTTATATGAAATTTTATTAATAGGAATGTGCGTAATATGGTGTTTACGCTTATATTAATATATGCTATATTTATTTAAATGCGATTATAAACTGTCTTTAGAAAGTATTTTGCTATCAAACTTAGCATGTAATGAAATAGCATGCCGAATAATTGCTTTATATTGTTTATAAGATAATTTTTTATCATAATTAAAACAGCAAAGAGTACAACAAGAAAATTAACATATAACATGTTCTATATTGGTTCTCGTTGAATGCTCAATATTATCAGTGTAAGGAGGATAATTTATGATCTATCTAGATTATAATGCCACTACCCCTATCGACAAAAAGGTATATCATGCCATGCTTCCCTATCTGGAGTCAGAGTTTGGAAATCCATCCAACAGTTATGAATTGGGAAAGCTTGCAAAAGGTGCAGTTGAGAATGCCAGAAAACAGGTCTCAGAATTGCTAGGTGCCAAAAGCAGCGAGATTTTATTCACAAGCTGCGGCAGTGAATCCAATAATGCCGTAATCAAGGGAGTTGCCTACACTTATAGGAACAAGGGAAAGCATATTATTACTTCTTGTATCGAGCACCCTTCCATCATGGAACCACTCTCATTTTTAAAGAAAAATGGTTATAAAGTCACCTATCTTCCAGTAAACAGGCAAGGCGCTGTGAATCCTCAGGATTTAAGAAATGCCATCTGTGAGGAAACGATTTTGGTTAGTATTATGCATTCCAATAATGAGGTGGGTACTTTGCAGCCAATTAGAGAGTTGGGGGAAATTTGCAGGGAACGAGGCGTTTTGTTTCACACAGATGCATCTCAGTCCATTGGAAAAGTGGATATTAACGTTTCCCGGTTACCAGTGGATTTTCTGACTCTTGCCGGTCATAAGCTCTATGCTCCTAAAGGAATTGGTGCATTGTTTATTCGTGATGGAGTTGTAATGGAATCATTTCTGCATGGTGCAAGCCAGGAGGAGGGCAGGCGTGCCGGTACGGAAAATGTGCCTTATATTGTAGCTTTGGGAGAAGCAGCGGAACAGGCAGGAAACCATTTGGATCAAAATGATTTGATGCCAATAAGAGATTATTTTTATAGTAAACTAGTGGAGGAATTCGGTAGTAATATTCACTTAAATGGTGATGCAGTTCACCGTCTGCCCAATACTCTTAATATTAGTTTTGTAGGAAAAATTGGTGCTCATATATTGGCGGCGCTTCCTGAACTATGTGCTTCTACCGGTTCCGCCTGCCACTCTGGCTCGAAGACTATTTCCCCGGTTTTGGCGGCGATGGGTGTTGAAGAAGAAATTGCATTGGGGGCTGTACGTTTTAGTGTAGGCAGGTATACTACAAAGAAAGAGATCGATCATGCAATGAAATTGTTAAAAGGATACTTTCAGTACGTGTAAAAGAGAATCAGATGTATTTGAAATCAATCATTGCAGGGAAGGCCGGTTTGAGTGTGTCTTTGGTAATGGTGATTGCCAATATGTTGGAGCCGGCGACCTTTCGATCAAACGGCTCACCAATGAAACCACATCGACCACGTTCCCGTTATCCCATTATCATGGAACTGCTGCACCTAGTTTTGATGGGATCCACCATGGTTGTACTCATTATACTGCTTTGTATAATGGTTGATTTTATGAGATACCTTTTCAAGATGCTTGTTCATCTCCTGAATCTGAGCTTCCACGTTCTTCTTATGTTCGATCAATATATCGCACCGCTGTTTGAGTGTCTCTCTGCCTTCTGCACTTAATTCTACAAATTCCTTGATTTGTTTCAGGGACATGCCCGTGTTCTTGAGACAGCAGATCAGTCCCAGCCATTCTAAATCATCTTCGGTATAATTACGGATGCCGCTTTTGCTTCTGTTTATATTGAACAAAAGACCTTCTTTTTCATAGTAACGCAGTACGTGTGCGCTTAGGTTTGTACGTTCCGATACCTGTTTGATTGTATAACCCATATAGATAGCCCTTTCACTTTAATAATTTTGCAATTTGATATTGACTTAGAGTTAAGATTAAGGTTTATGATACCAATATACAATCAAAATAACAGTTTGTCAAATTGCAGATTGGGGGAAAATATAGTGAAAACATTAACAGATTGTTATGAACTTTCAGGCGGTGTAAAAATCCCATGTATTGGCTTCGGCACATGGCAGGCACAAAACGGAGATATGGCCATCACATCGGTGAAAGAAGCTTTAAAATGCGGTTATCGTCATATTGATACCGCAGCAGGTTATGGGAATGAGGAAAGCGTCGGCATAGCTGTAAAGGAAAGTGGTATTGCCCGCGAGGAAATTTTTATTACCAGCAAACTTCAAAATGATATGCATGGATATGAAAATACCATGGAAGCCTTTCAACAGACGATGAAAAATCTTGATATGGATTATCTGGATCTTTATCTGATACACTGGCCTAATCCAGTCAAGTACCGCGATCAGTGGCAGGAAGCCAATGCCGGCACTTGGAAAGCGTTCGAAGAGCTTCACAAAGCCGGAAGCATTCGCGGGATAGGAGTCAGCAATTTCCATCCGCATCATCTTGAGGCGCTTATGCAGACGGCAACGATCCAGCCAATGGTCAATCAGATCCGGCTTTGCCCCGGTGATACACAGGATAACGTGGTAGATTATTGCAGGAAGCATTCGATTCTTCTGGAGGCATATAGCCCCCTTGGCGTAGGTAGGATTTTTGAAGTTCCGCAGATGCAGTCACTGGCACAAAAGTATGGAAAGTCCATTGCCCAGATTTGCGTGCGTTGGAGCCTGGAACGCGGATATCTGCCTCTGCCAAAATCCATAACGCCCGAACGTATCCTGGAAAATGCTGATGTATTTGATTTCCAGCTTTCCCCTGAGGATGTGCAGATAATTGCCGACTTGAAAGGCTGCTGTGGATATTCTGCAGATCCTGATACAATCACATGGTAAAACATATAATAAACCAGATATAACCAAAAGAAAGGGTAAAAATAATGCTTAATTTTGATTTCTATTCACCGGCTCGTATACTATTTGGAAAAGATATGGAGAAACAGATTGGTGCTCTTTTAAAACCTCATGCAACCAAGGTTCTGCTGCATTACGGCGGAGGCAGCATAAAAAAGAGCGGATTATATGACACGGTGATCACTTCACTGAATGAGAGTGGGCTCTCATATGTGGAACTGGGGGGCGTTGTTCCAAATCCCCGTCTTTCCCTGGTACATGAAGGAATTGCCTTATGCAAAGAAGAAAAGGTGGATTTAATCTTAGCGGTTGGCGGCGGAAGCGCCATTGATTCTGCCAAGGCCATTGCAATGGGTGTATATTATGATGGTGATGTGTGGGAGATTTATGAACAAGGCAAAGCAATCCAAAAGGCGCTGCCTGTAGCCACAATTCTTACCATTCCTGCTGCAGGAAGCGAAGCAAGCGGCGACACAGTTATCACCAATGAGGAAAAGCAGCTAAAATACGGTTATGGCAGTCCCCACCTGCGTCCCTTGCTCAGCGTCATGAATCCGGAATTGTTCTACACCTTGCCAAAGAATCAGATCGCCAACGGTGTGGCTGACATGATGAGCCATGTCTTTGAACGTTACTTTACCAACACCACACATACCGATCTGACGGACGGTTTGTGCGAAACAGTCTTAAAGACCATCATAAAGAATGCTCCGCTTGTCCTTGAGAATCCAGGGAATTACGATGCCTGGTGCGAGGTGGGTTTTGGAGGTACAGTTGCCCATAACGGTTTAGTGGGTATGGGACGTGAACAGGACTGGGCCTGCCATGGCATGGAGCATGAACTCAGTGCCATCTACGATGTGGCGCACGGAGCAGGTCTGGCGGTACTGACTCCTGCATGGATGCAGTATGTATACAAGGATAATGTAAATATGTTCGTACAGTTTGCGGTTAATGTCATGGGTGTGAAGGGCAGCTATCGCGATCCGGACGCAATAATACAGGAAGCGATTTTACGTCTGCGTGAATTTTTTAACAAGATGGGACTTCCGGCTACTCTTGGAGAACTTGGCATAGACGCAAGCCAGCTTGAAATAATGGCTAAAAAAGCGACAGGTGCTGCATTTGGAAATGAGGGGCCAATTGGCGGCTTAAAGAAGCTGTACTGGCAGGATGTGCTTGAGATTTATAAGCTGGCTCAATAAAAAAAGTCTGAAATTAGAGAACAGTTTAATTTTGTTAAGGAGGTTTCATGTCATGAGAACAGTTAAGTTAGGGAATTTGCAGGTACCGGTGATTGCAGTCGGCTGCATGCGTATCAATAAACTGGATAAGTCCGAAGCAGAGCATTTCGTACAGGCAGCACTGGATTTAGGCACGAATTTTTTTGATCATGCGGATATCTATGGCGGCGGCGTGTGTGAGGAGATATTTGCAGAAGCGGCACATATGAACGCAACTGTGCGTGAAAAGATGTTCCTGCAGTCAAAATGCGGAATCCGTCCAGGTATTGCGTTCGATTTCTCAAAAAAACATATTTTAGAAGCAGTAGACGGCAGTTTAAAAAGGCTGAGAACGGATTATCTGGATGTATTGCTGCTCCATCGCCCGGATGCTCTGGTAGAGCCAGAGGAGGTAGCCGAGGCATTTGACATCCTGCAAAGTACTGGTAAGGTACGTAACTTTGGAGTTTCCAACCAAAACCCCATGCAGATCCAGCTGCTGAAGAAGTTTGTTAAACAGCCGATTATTGCAAACCAGCTGCAGTTAAGCATTACAAACGCAAATATGATCTCTCAGGGGATTCATGTCAATATGCTGGATGATCAGGCAGTGAACCGGGATGGCAGCGTAATAGATTTCTGCCGCTTAAATGACATCACCATTCAGCCATGGTCTCCCTTCCAGTACGGATTTTTTGAGGGTGTATTCCTTGGCAATGATAAGTTTCCAAAGCTCAATGCCAAGATTGATGAAATTTCTGCTAAATATGAGGTCAGCAACACGACCATCGCCATGGCATGGCTGCTGCGCCATCCGGCCAATATGCAGCCTGTGACCGGGACCATGAATGTGGAGCGTCTGAAGGATTGTACCAAGGCTGCCGATATTAAGCTGACCCGGGAGGAATGGTACGGGATTTACCTTAGCGCCGGGAATATTTTACCGTAAGCAAAAAGATGCATAGATATGGCGGTTGTCTTCAAACCGCCATTCATAAACCACCCTGCCGGATTACAGTTTTTAATTCGGCAGGGTGCAATGATGAGATACCGTTCCATTTATTTTTCCAGCAGTATAGAAATCGTTATGCTATCTGTACGATAAGTGCTGCCTGCAACATCTCCAAATACTTCGCATACCTTAAAACCCGCATCGGCTGCTTCTTTCATCAGCATTTCTTTGGTAAAACAGGTATTCCATAAATAGTAAGAGATAGCCCCTGTATCAAAAACAATAGAAGTTTGTTCTAATGTTGCATTCTCTGGATACCGATAGCATCCGTTAAATGCAATATAGTTCTCTTTGTGCCAAAACCCCCCATCCTGACAAATTTCCCATGTTTGTTTTTCTTCAAAATCCTTATACTTAGCCATTGAAAAAACATCCAATAAGAACCTTCCCCCAGGCTTTAGATGACGGTATACCGCAGTCATTACCATTTGCCTGTCTGCTGTTGAAAGCGCACCGTAGTCACAATAGATCATTGTTGAAAAATCATAATTACGATTCAAATCCATAGTTAAATAATTCTGATACAAGTATTGAATATCTAAATTTCTTTTTTTCGCAGACTCTATGGCATAGTTTATAGACCGTTTGGAAAAATCAATTCCCGTTACCTGATAGCCCATTTGTGCATATCTTTCCGCATATATTCCTGGCCCGCAGCCAATGTCAAGAAGTTGCCTGTACTTTGATGGTGGTGCAATCTCTTTTATCCAGGTGGCAGATTTATCTATAAACGCTAACTTTCTGCTTGCACCTTCAAAGCCAGGATCCAGATGGGCTTTGAGCATTTGCTTGGATATATGCTCATCATCCCAAAATGGAACTGTTGTTTTCGTGTACAGTGGCGGTCTTTCTAACAATGGTATTAAGCTTTTAAACATCATGTTTTCTCCTTTCAAAATGAACAAAAGAAAAAGCCGTAGATTTTACTCTACGACTAATCTTCCTAAGATAAAATAGAAGTTAAGAGTAAAATAAAATCAAACATCAGGCATAAAAACTAAACTGTGTTAACAGCTTGCTCTTAAACCTATTGAATTGATTTTATCTGCTCTTTTCCAGTGATATCCATGCCATCGTTTATGTGGCATCAGATATGCCGGACTTCCATCACCTTTTCTTTTAAATTTTATGTTTTTATTTTATAGTACTTAACTTACTTTGTCAACAATATCTGACAGATGTATGGGTTCCCCTTTGAGGGTATAATAAAAAGAGCCACCCCATGGGGCGCACTCTATCTATATGATAATCGATCATAAAGAAAAAGTCTATATCTTTATGAAATTTTATTATATAATTTTCACTGTCGCGACAAATATAACCGATTGATAGGAGAATAAAAATGACAAAGACAAAGATAGCAAATATCCCTTTTGGACCGTATGTTACTGTTTTAGCAGGGGCTTCTGTAAAGGGAAAGCCCAATTATGCCACCATTGGAGCGTATGGGGTTGTAAGTCAAAAGCCTGTACTTTATATTTCTCTGAAAAATACCCATTACACAACAGCCGGAGTTATAGAAAACGGATACTTCTCTGTAAACATTCCCTCTTCCGAGGATATAGAAAAAACGGATTATTGCGGGACTGCAACGGGAAATAAAACAGATAAATCAAACGTTTTTGAGTCATTTTACGATGATGCAGGTAATGCACCCATGATAGAAGAGTGCCCGGTTAATTATCTTTGCAAAGTAATTCAGACAATTCCAATTTTTGATTTTACAATGTTTCTTGGGGAAATTGTTGCGGCATATGCGAATGAGGAATGTCTGGAAAATGGTAAACCAAATGCTTTAAAGGTCAATCCTACCATCATGATGGATTCTGGGTATTTTGATATCAAGGACAGAGTAGGTTCCATATTTAGGATAAATCTTTCATAAAACGGTTGACATTAACGCTGCGTAATAGTTTATAGTGGTCTTTGCAAGGGGGTGAAAAGATGGAATACACCATCAACAAGCTGGCGAAATTGGCGGGGGTCAGTACAAGAACACTGAGGTACTACGATGAGTTGGGATTGCTTTCACCCGCCCGGGTCAGTTCCAATGGATACCGGGTTTACGGACAAAAGGAGATCGATCGGCTGCAGCAAATCCTTTTTTACCGTGAACTGGGCGTATCGCTGGAAGAAATCCGAAATATTCTTGCTTCAAATGACTTTGACGGACTATCGGCGTTGGAGAGCCATTTGACTGCCCTGCTTGCCAGGCGAGCACAATTGAATTTGCTGGTCGCCAATGTCGAAAAGACCATTAAGACCATGAAAGGAGAAATGATAATGAGTGACCAGGAGAAGTTTGAAGGCTTTCTTCAAAAGCTGGTGGACCAAAACGAGCGTCAATATGGAGAGGAAGTCCGGAAAAAATACGGGGATGAGCGCATAAACCGCTCTAACACCAAGGTTTTAAATATGAGCAAGGAACAATTCACTGAATTGGAAAGGCTGACGGAAGAGTTGAACGAAACATTAAAAGCGGCCTATGAGCAAGGAGACCCAGCCAGTGAACTGGCGCAAAAAGCCTGTGAGCTGCATAAAAAATGGCTCTGCTTTTATTGGAACGATTACAGCAAAGAAGCACATAAAGGCGTGACGCAGATGTATGTGGAAGATCCACGTTTTACTGCTTATTACGATAAAATAGCGCCCGGCTGTGCAGCGTTTCTGCGTGACGCGGTAGAGATATTCTGCAAATAATTTTATATCATGTCCGAAAGATGGAAAGCCTACCTGCTGGAAAGCAGGTGGGCTTTTTCGCTAAATATGCGGGGACGTCTTATAAGCTTAGCGTCACCTACTGCGGAAGACCTCCAATTTAACTTAAGGGCAATATCATACAAGCATTCCATTATCTCTTGTGGTACACTGGATATCAGATAATCGGGAAAGGGGGCTTGTAAATGAAACAAGAGATAAGAACTGTAAAATATGATACCGAATTAAACGTGGAAGCTTATCATTTTCAAGGGATCATGCAGAAATTTCCCAATCATTTCCATGAGTATTATGTGATTGGTTTTATTGAAAAAGGTCAGCGGCTTTTGTCCTGCAAAAACAAGGAATATACCATAGAACCGGGTGATTTATTACTGTTTAATCCACATGACAATCATGCTTGTGAACAAATTGATGGTAAAACACTGGATTATCGCTGTATCAATATCCAACCGGAAAATATGAGCAATGCTGTCTTAGAAATAACAGGAAATGAATATTTACCTTATTTTACACCTCAAGTTATTTTTCACAGTGAATTGGTTGCTGTACTCCGAGAGTTGCATCAAATGATTATAGAGGAAGATAGGGCTTTTAGAAAGGAGGAAATCTACTTCTTCCTTTTAGAGCAATTAATGGAAGAATATACAGAACAGCAGGTTCCGGCAGCCCGTGCAGAGCAAAGTATGGAAGTGAAAGCAATCTGTGAATTCTTAGAGGCACATTACATGGAGAACATTACACTGGCTGACCTCAGCAAGCTGACCGGGTTAAGTAAATATTATCTGCTTCGCTCTTTCACCAGGCAAAAAGGTATATCTCCTTACAGCTATCTGGAAACGATACGGATCAATAAAGCAAAGAAAATGCTGGAACAAGGTATACCTCCAATAGAAGCAGCATTGCAGACAGGGTTTGCCGACCAAAGTCATTTCTCCAACTTTTTTAAGAAGTTCATAGGACTGACACCAAAACAGTATATGAAGATTTTTATAAAGAAACAAAGCTGATTATTAATAACGAAAGGGTTTATATGGACAGAAAAAAGGATATACAAGGACATCTGTTTGCATTTGTGACAATATTTATTTGGGGTACGACTTTCATATCAACCAAAATACTTTTAAAAGCGATTTCTCCAATTGAAATACTGTTTATAAGATTTACGATAGGATTTATTGTGCTGCTTGTGTTTTGCCCTCATAGGCTCAAAGTCAAGGATAGAAAACAGGAGCTGTATTTTGCTGCGGCTGGCTTGTGTGGAGTCACACTATACTATTTATTTGAAAACATTGCTCTGACTTACACCTTTGCATCCAATGTTGGGGTCATTATTTCGATTGCACCATTTTTTACTGCCATTTTTGCACATCTGTTTTTAGATAGAGAAAAATTAAGACTGCAATTTTTCATAGGTTTTGCTGTTGCAGTTATGGGAATTTTTCTCTTAAGCTTTAACGGAAGCAATAATTTAAAATTGAATCCATTGGGAGATATATTAGCTGTACTGGCCGCTGTGGTATGGGCAGCCTATTCTGTCCTGACAAAGAGAATCAGCGGTTTTCATTACAACACGATCCAAGCGACACGCAGAATCTTTTTTTATGGGCTGGTGTTCATGGTACCTGCATTATTCATATTTGGGTTTGAGCCAAAGATCAATCAATTGATGCAGCCGGTTATTCTGTTTAACATTTTGTTCTTAGGATTGGGAGCATCTGCTCTTTGCTTTGTGACGTGGAATACTTCGGTTAAAATACTGGGCGCAATAAAAACCAGTGTTTATATTTACATGGTTCCAGTAATAACCGTTATTACCTCCGTGATTGTACTTCGTGAAACGATTACAGGTATTGCTGTATTCGGGATTGTACTTACATTATCGGGCTTAATTATTTCGGAGATGAAATCCCAAAAGCTGTGTTTTTCAAAAAGTTGAAAAGCATAGTTTTTTATTGCCATATAGAGCAGCAATATTCTCAGAATGACGGCCCGTAAAATAATTTGTAAGATTTGCAATCAGAAAGCTTGACAAGGCATATTATAATGATATATCATAATGATATATAGAGCGAACAAAAGGTGCATAGATGAAAGAAAATACAGGAAAATCGAAATATGTAATACTGGGAATGCTCGCCCGCATGCCGCAGACAGGTTATACCATAAAAAAATGGATAGAGAATGAATACAGCCATTTCTGGCAGGAAAGTTATGGTCAGATCTATCCGACTCTTAAGAAAATGGTGGCTGAGGGGCTTGCCGTCACCTCAAATAATAGGCAGTCTGGGAATGGGCGGGGACAGATCGTATACAATATCACTGACGCAGGCAGAAAAGAGCTCTCAGATTGGCTTAGAGAGGAGCCGGAAATCGAGAGAATCAGGTACGAACTATTGCTTAAAGTTTCCTTTGGCGAGAACACGGAGCCGGAGGTGCTGCTTGGTCATCTGGACAATTTTATCAGAAGGAATGATAAGCTGGTGAAAGAGATGAACGGCTATATCGAGCTTTGCGGGCAGTTTAAAGAGAAAGATATTGACTGCTCCTACAGTCAGCTGACCGCACTTTGCGGCGTTTATGTTTATTCTGCAATGAGGGATTGGGCTGTTGAGGCAAAGAAAATTATTATAGAGAAAGAAGATGATAATTAACTGAATAATTAATTTATGATGTAACCATTAATTGTATTGATGAGTTAAGAAGAGAGAGATCTCTCATAAAATATCATCGATACCACAAAAAGAATAAGCCTATAACCCATTTTTCCGGCTATAAACTTATTATATGAGGAGATTCGCTATGAGCACTCTGGTTGTATATTTTTCGTTTACTGGCAGTACGAAATTCATTGCAGAAAAGATTGCAGAAACGATAGACGCTGACATCACGGAGTTAAAAACAAGCAAGAACTATCCCACAGAAGGATTCCGGAAATACTTTTGGGGAGGAAAGAGTGTCATTTTTGGTGAGATGCCAAGGTTAACAAACGAACTCGTTGACTTAGATCAGTATGACACGATTATCATTGGAACACCCATTTGGGCCGGGTCATTTACACCGCCTATGAAAAGCTTTATCAGTCAATACAAGATCCAGGGCAAACGGATTGCGATGTTTGCCAGCCATGCAGGAGGCGGAGCCCAAAAGTGCTTTACAAAACTAAAGAAAGAGCTTTCTGGGAATGAATTCATCGGAGAAATAGATTATGTAGAACCAAAGAAAAGCTTAGAGGAAAATTTGCTGAAAGCTGTCAGTTGGGCCGAGGGCCTTGCTGTCTGATAAATAGCTCACGATTGTCCGCCATAAAGCTGCCGCAGTCAGTCATTAAAGATGGCTGGAGATAAGGCTGGCTCATATCAGATTATTAATAAGATGGTTAGGAGATGCAAGAATGGGGAATACGGATAAGTTTGAAATAATAGCTGATAGATACGACACTCCAGAAAGAATCCAGATTGCAAAGGTATCATCTGATGCCATTCGTGAATACGTGGTTGATGCGAAAAGTAAGAATGCCATTGATTTTGGGTGTGGAACCGGCCTAGTTGGAATGAATTTGCGAAACGATTTTAATTCTATGCTTTTTCTGGACACATCGCAAAACATGATTCATCAAATAGAGCAAAAAATTTCAAACTCTAATATTCAGAATGCAGCTACATTATGTTTTGACTTTGAAAAAGACAGCCTTTCAGATTTACATGCTGACTATATTTTTATGGTTCAGGTGTTACTCCATATCAAAGACTTTGAATTAGTTTTATCAAGATTATATGAGACTTTAGAAGAGAATGGGCATTTATTAATTGTAGACTTTGATAAAAATGAAAAAATTGCCTCAGATATGGTTCATAATGGTTTTGAGCAGGCAGAATTAACGGACGTCATGACAAAAATAGGGTACAAGGGTATTCAATCTAAAACAATATATTCAGGAAGTAAAATATTCATGGGGCAAGATGCATCCTTGTTTGTTCTTGATTCTCATAAATAGAGCCGGAAATATCAAATACTTTGGTTCAATGCATGCAAAAAATGATTAAAACAATAGAAAAACAGCTAAGCACAAAAAACATCTTGCAAAGTTTGGAAAAATTCGTTATGATAATTCTAATGATACAAAGGGAGGTGGCTTGATGTCGTCTATTCGCTAAGATAATGAACAATAAAATTTAGCTCTCATATCACGAGGGGTTTTTTGTTGTACTTATTTTGCGGATATATGAAGCTCAGGCTGCCTGTAATTTGATTGAAAAATTATAGGTTTTATTTGCGCAGGCAATGGATCGGGTGAACTTAAATGGAAGTTTGCCAGGAGACTGCCGCAATTCCGTGGGAACCAGTAAAGCGTGTTATTTACGCTAGTGTGGGATAAGTAAGCAGATGGCTCTAAGTGACAGAGTTATCTGTTTTTTTATTGTTCAGAATATCACATAATGGAAATAAATCATTTCGCTCAAAAGGAGAAAGTATATTTAATTATGATAAGAGAATTGAAAGAAACCGATATGGAACAAATTATGAAGATATGGCTTGATACGAATATCAAGGCGCATCATTTTATTGACAGCAGTTATTGGTTAAAACACTATGTAGCAGTGGAAAAAGTTCTGCCCCAGGCAACTGTGTATGTGTATGATTCCAATGATCGGATCCAAGGATTCCTTGGACTGAACGGGGATTACATTGAAGGGATTTTTGTTGATGCAGAATATCAATCCAAAGGAATTGGAAGAGAACTGCTTGGTTATGCCAAAGAGAGGCATAACAAACTTCTTTTAAATGTTTATAAACGAAATGAAAGGGCAGCAGCGTTCTATCTGAAAGAAGGCTTTGCGGTTTCGACGGAACAGATCGAGGAGGAAACAAAAGAACGCGAGCTCACGATGGTATGGAAGCCGCTTGAATCAGAAAATTGTACTGCTTATAAATAGCCTTTAAGAAGGGAGGAAGCATTTTATGATATTTAGCCCGGTTCGCTATGCATAGCAAGGGCTATTGCATGGCATCAGAAAGTTGATACTTGTATAGCCTTTGCCCATTCCTGAAAACACAGATTGGGAGGAGCATAATGAGCTATATCAAAGCAGCCGATGTGCTGCCAAAAGAAATCATAGACTTAATACAAGATTATATTGATGGTGAATATATTTACGTTCCAAGAAAAGAAATCAATCGCAAAGCATGGGGAGAGAATACCAGAAGCAAAGAGATGATTCATTTCAGAAACATGGAGATCTATGAAAAATATACAAAAGGAATACCAATAGACCATCTTTCGGAGACTTACTATCTATCGCCAAAAAGTATACAGAAAATAATTGCGAAATTAAAACTGAAGAATCATTAAACAAAGAAGCGCCATGAAACTGCATGGTGCTTCTTTGCTTCTGAAACGTGAAATCGGTTGCCGCTATATGGAAACAGAACCTATAATATTTAATGAAAAGAGCAAGCGCAGCCACAACGCTTGTTCCTGATCAGGAGGAAATATAGGTGAATAAGAAAAAAGGAATTAAAATCAAAAAAGATATAAATACGGAAGCTTTTCAGGCCACGGTTATAAATATCATGAATAAACAAGTGAAAGTATTATCAAAAGGTGAAGTCTATTCTTGCCTGCTTCCCGGTTCTTTGATCTCAAATAAGAATTCCCTGGTTGTTGGTGATGAGGTTGAAGCAGAAAATGCCGGAAACGGTCAATATAAACTAATTCATGTACTCCCAAGAAAAACTGCCTTATACCGGGGAAATCGCCGTTCTCCAGAGGAGAAGGTACTGGTAGCAGCGAATGTTCAGTGTCTATTGGCATTTGTGACTGCGGATTACCTGCTCCATCAGGCTGGGTACCTGGAATCGGCAATCATTGCTGCCAGACGCGCACAAATTCAAGTAGGCATATTTATCAGTAAATGGGATTTGATCGGGGAAAGCGCTCAGGCTCTGTTAGAAGCCAAACTGGAACTTTATAAAAACACTGCCGACTTTGTATTTGCAGGCTCCGCTCGTGAGCGGCAGGAAGAACTATTTAAAACAGTTGAGGGAAAGACTGTGGTTGTCGTTGGTGACAGATCCTGCGGAAAAACAACGCTCATACATGGGAGTGATTCCCGTTGTCCGATGACAAGCACTCATACCAGCGTATTGGAGGTTGGCCTTAAAGGAACCTTTTGGATTGATACACCGGGTTTCCGGGATTTTGCCCTGCAGCAAATCTCTGAAGAGGAGAGAAACGCGGTATTCCCTGAACTGGCACAATTAACAGGAGGCTGTTATTTCAGGAATTGCACCCATGTCCACGAAGATGGGTGCCAGGTTCTTGAGGCCCTTCGCTCAAAGAAACTAAAAAGAGAACGATATGATGCATATCAGAAGATGACTGATATCAAAGCCGCTTCAAGCTTCACCCCCAAAATTGATTACCGGCATTCTGCCTGCACTGAGAGCTTCACCTGCAAGGTATGCGGAACGCTTGTAGTGCCGGAAGGTGCCGGGAGCCGGCATCGAAACCATTGTCCGAAGTGTTTATCAAGTATTCATATAGACAATGATCCCGGTGACCGTGCTTCCTTATGCAAAGGAATTATGGAGCCAGTCAGTGTTTGGGTACGCAAGGGGGGCGAATGGGCGATTATTCACAGATGCCGAATGTGCGGCGCTTTGAGTTCCAATCGAATTGCAGCAGATGATAATCCAGCTATGCTCATGTCCATTGCAGTAAAGCCGTTGGCTATGACACCATTTCCACTGAATCATTTGGAGGAGCTGTTTGGTCAGTAAAAGAATCGTAATTAGGGCGGTGGATATATACGCCCTAATTTTTTTTACCACCGCAAGGAGCTGCCAGCTTCATAGCTCATAATATTGTAAATACTAGACTTGACAGTAAAATAAAGAAATGCTATATTTGTATGTACAAACAAAGGAGGGAATGTTTTGAATTGTAATTATGAATCAAACGATCAGGAGTGTATGCTAAATGGCTGCCTGTTTTTTACTTCTGCGAAACTGGCCAGGGAATTGGGAAAAATGGCAGATGAAGCCTTCCGCAAAACCGGGTTGTCACCCAGCCATGCTATGCTCCTGTATATTGTAAACCTCAAAGGTGGAATACCACAGAAAGAAATTGGCGAAATGCTGCATTTGACACCGTCAACCATAACTCGCCTGCTTGAGAGGCTTGAGCGGAAAGGACTGATTGTAAAACAAGCGGAAGGAAAGAATGTATATCTAAGTACAACACCAGAGGGTCTATCCTTGCAAAATGAAATTTTAACAGCATGGAATCAGCTTCAAGAGAAATACAAGGACGTTTTGACAGAAGAAGAAACCCTTAAATTTATAGAAATCAGCAACAAGCTTCTTGAAAGTCTGGACGATAAAAAATAAATAGAAATTCAAATTAAAGAGGTTATGTCTATGGAAGAAATTTATATCAGAAGAAGTATTCGTAAATTTAAAGAGCAGGAAGTGGAACCTGAAAAAATTGATAAGCTGCTGCGCGCAGCTATGCAGGCGCCATCGGCTGCCAATCAGCAGCCATGGGAATTCATTGTGGTAAAGGATAAGGAAAGACTGGCTCAAATTGCTCAAACGTCTCCTTATGCGAAACTGGCTGAGAATTCCGCGGCAACCTTTGTTTTACTGGCCAATGACAAAGAATTGAAAGTACCTGCCGGTTGGGAGCAGGATATGAGCGCTGCGGCACAAAACATGCTTCTGGAAGCAGTTCATCTTGGACTTGGGGGCGTATGGCTTGGCGTCGCTACATCCGATGTTGTTACGGAAAATGTGAGCCGTTTGTTCCATCTTCCGGATCATATCAGACCCTTTGCGCTGATTTCCATCGGATACCCTGATGGACAGCGTAATGAATTTGTTGACCGTTATAAAGCGGATCGGGTACATTACGAAATTTGGTGACAAAACGAAAAGGAGAGTTTATCAATCAATGATTAAAGTTGTTGCAGAAAATTTTATAAAATCAGAAAAGGTAGAAGAATTTATCGTATTAGCAAAGCAGCTTGTACAGGATACCAGGCAGAACGACGCTGGCTGTATCCGTTATGAGCTGCTGCAGGATATAAAAGACCAACAGCTTCTGACAATACTTGAGGAATGGGAAGATCAGGAAGCGCTGAACAAACATATGGCGCCAAAGCATTTTAAGGAAGCCATCGCATTGTTTGCGGATCTCGTGGAAAAACCAGGTAATATCAATCTTTATAAGACGTTAGTCTGAAAAAGGAGGAGCAGCAAACTATGAAAATGGATTTCCCTGTTGCTAAAACAGTCAATGCCCGCAGCAGTGTCAGGACTTATGAGAACCGTGATCTTTCAGCAAATGAAAAGGATCAAATCAACGCCTATATTAATAAATTATCCAATCCTTTTTCCGCAGATGTTACCTTTCGACTTCTGGAAAAGGCTTCATCATCCGATAGAGAGAAGCTGGGAACCTATGGTGTTATTAAAGGTGCAGGGAATTATATTGCTGCATCGGCAGCAGATAAAGAACTGGCTTTAGAAGCCCTTGGCTATTCTTTCGAAAAACTGGTTCTGTATGCCACATCCCTTGGACTTGGTACCTGCTGGCTTGGGGGAACCTTTAACCGCAGCGGTTTTGCTGCGGCCATGAATCTAAAAGAAGGAGATCTTTTTCCCTGCATTTCTCCCATCGGATATCCAGCAGGTAAAAAAAGAACTATGGAATCGCTGATGAGATGGGTGTCAAAGGCAGATCAGAGAAAAGAATGGAGCGAGCTATTTTTCAAACAGAACTTCTCACAACCTTTGACAAAAGATGATGCTGGGGAGTTTGCATTCCCGTTGGAAATGGTGCGTCTGGCTCCTTCTGCTGTTAATAAACAGCCATGGAGGATCGTGCAGGATAAAGACACGTATCATTTTTATCTGGCAAGATCTTTAAAAAGCGAAAACGATAAGGTTGACATTCAAAGAGTGGATATGGGTATAGCGACCTGCCATTTTCATATGGCTGCATTGGAAAGGGAATTGTCGGGGAAATTTCAAAAGCTTGCAAAACCCGAGATACCAACCCCGGAACAGGTGCAGTATATTATTTCCTGGCTTCCAGGTAAATAGCAAAAATCCGCTGATCCAATGTTACAGATCAGCGGATTTTATATTTAACAGCATATATATCTAAATTCTATACTAGTTATAGCTATCGCGCCGGCATAGTCATTAAAAGCTGGAATACGGGCAATACTAAGTAAGGCAAAATCTTCTGCATGAAAAAAATCATCTAAAAAAAATTCTATTACATAATGATTATACTGCTGGCTGCCAGGTGAAGTTTGAACAAGGATGTTCTCCCTGTTAACAGTACTTAAATTAGCTATATCGATTACATCGTTGGCTTTGGTAAATAATGATGAGAGTCTGATTGAGAATCGATCGCCCATTGGTATACTTGAATTATCACTTATTAAATGAACAAATACTCTCGATTTATGATTTCCTTTTCGAGCATCTTTTGGTACACTAAAAGTTAATGAATATTCATCGGTATCACCTTGAGGCATAAGCCATCCTAATATAAAAATACCGGATCCTCCCAGCTGTGCTGTGTCAGATCCAGTAGTGTTAGCATCATTCATATTTCCAGCGTTGAATATTAATGATTTGTATTTCAGTATTTTATGATCGCGATAAATACTATATAACATATTAATTTATCTCCTTTCATAATATAGTATATTTTGCATGTCCAAGTAATGTTACTAATTATAAGAACATCATTTACCGCGTTTAATTTAATATTACAAATTAAAAAGTAATCCTGTTATTGAACATAAAAGGCATTGAGAAGTACAAAAAAATAATAACATTTGATCGCATATTTCCCATAAATTGAATAACATTGACTAATTTCAAAAACGAGTTTATAATCAAGCTTAATCTGAGAAACATCATCTTATTAAAGATTTAAGTGATCTTGTGTTCCGTAATTTAACTGGTTTGTGACCGAGTGAGTGGAAATCTGATCATTGCGGGAGTTGGCATAGTTATATATCTGCAGGATTACCATTCAAGGAAGGGGAAAACACCAAATGTTTAGAGAAATGAGAAGAAACAAACAATTATTATCGGCGGAAGAGACAATCGCTGTAATGGAAAGATGCACCAATGGCATCTTGGCATGCTTCGGGGATGACGATTATCCTTACGCTGTTCCGCTGAGCTACGTATATTTCAATGGCAAGATTTATTTCCATTCAGCGAAAGCCGGTCATAAAGTTGATGCTATCACAAAATATCCTAAGGTATCTTTTTCGGTAATTGATGAAGATACGATTGTAAGTAAGGAATATACTTCTTACTTCCGCAGTGTTATCGCTTTTGGAAAAGCCAGAATTGCGGAAGGAGATGAACGATTAGAAGCATTTAAAGCCTTGGTGCAAAAATATTCAGGTGATCAGCCGGAAGATGCCAGGAACAAGGAAATAGCTGGCTGTACCCATGCTTACGTTATTGCTATTGATGTTGATCACATGACCGGCAAGGAAGCAATGGAGTATGTCAGAGCAAAGCATCAATGATTCTTAACACAAGTTCAGGCCCCTCCATTCATCAAGCTTTCGGATTATTCCGTTTGGCTTATGGATGATGAATGGAGAGCGGTGTGTTTCCATCAAAACAACTTTTTACCATCTGTAATATCTATACCAAATTCTTTAGCTACGCTGGTTTGCTTAAATGGATTTATCTTATCCACTACCCCATCATGCTTAAATAGTGAGCCTGTGTTTTTAAACCAGAATGTTACGTTTGCTTTTGCACATTGTTCACGGATATTAAGAACCCAATCATAATCACATTCACGAGCTTCCCGTCCTGTTTCACCACCAACTGTAACATGATCTACTCCATGAAGATAAGGGGTTAAATCTATCGCTTCTAAAAGTGGTGCACAGGCTATAAAGCGCCGTTTTATCGGATAGGATAAAAATAAAGGAAGTCTATAGTCTGCCAGTTCTTGATTTTCAACAGTGCATCCAATATTTACATTGTCATATCCTGCACCCCAATCCGATGGAAGTGAAACAAGAAAACGGTCAATTCGCTTTGTCAAAATCAAGAATTCTATATCTGTTCTTTTCCTGATCATAGCCCAAACTTCGTTACGCCATTCGTCTGCTTCAGGGAGAAAGAAATCAGTGGCAAAGCATGTTGCAAGAATTTTATCTCCTTTAATTCTGTATTCACCTTTTGCATTTGTCCGTATAGGCCAGTCGAATTTATCTGTTTTATGTATTGTGTTTTGACCATAGCGTTTCGCATAAGGTCCGTAAAAATAGCAATTTGTACAGCCATCACTTGCTTTGTAGCAACCTGTCCACGGCTCCCAGTTCATAGGCCTCCTCCTTAATTGGTTGGGTTTTGTTGGCACTCGTTGTTAACCAATTCTACCCCTGTTTTTGACATTAAAAACGCTTGATACAGTGAATTGAAAAGTTCAACATATTGAATTGCTAGCTGTTTTTGATAATCAAATCATTTCCCCTCATTTTTATAGTGAATATAGCGTAGTTAGTTCCTTTTTCTGTCTGTGCTTATATCGATTGTTTTTTATTTTTAATTCTACACTATTTATATTATATGTCCAGATGATAAAAACATCAAGAGCACTATTCAGGGGTTGCCACCTCAAACCCGGCTTTTGTTTCGTCATTTCGCTGTCGTTCATTTCCAGGACAAAACAAAAAACAAGCGTATCGCCCATTGAGAACGATACACTTGTTTTAGATATTTCACTTGGCAGTTGCCCATAATCATATAGTTTTCTTATCCTGTCATATGCTGGACGATTCTCAGCCATTGTTTTTTTATCTCTCTGTCTTTATAATATCCGACTTATTTGGTGTAATTATCAAAGTAGCCTTGAACTAATACGATAGGTGTACCTTTATCACCACTACCGGAAGTAAGGTCACAGAGGGAACCGATTAAGTCGGTTAACCGGCGAGGGGTAGTTCCCTGTGATACCATGCTACCAACTAAATTGCTGTCCTTGCTTTGAATATAATTTGAAATTGCAGCCTTTAATTCCGCTCCGCTTAAATCCGCAAAATCGTTATCCGCAAGATACTTTAATTTGACTTCATTGGGCTGTCCTTCCAGACCTTCTGTATATGCCGGAGAAACCACCGGATCTGCCAATTCCCAAATCTTACCCATAGGATCTTTGAAAGCACCGTCACCATAAATCATTACTTCAATATGCTTTCCAGTCTTTTCAAGGAGTCCGTCTTGAATCCTTTTAACAATGGGTTCGCAGTTGCGGGGGAATAATTTAACGGTGTCTTCAGTAGCTTTATTGCTGCCAAGCAGGCCATAATTTTCGTTATATCCGCTGCCATCAACCGGTGCGGTTAAGATATCATCAAGACCAAACACAGTCTCTGCATTGGCTGCTTTTAATAAGCGTTTCGTTCTAAAACGGGTATGAATATCGCAGTTAAGAACATGCTTTGTATAATTTAAGATAGTGCGGCAGTCATTTGCAAGAATAACTTCTACTTCACAGCCTTCATTTTGGATAAGTTCCTTGTAATATTCAATGTAATCAACTCCGGTAAACGTATGCTTACGATAACCAAAAAGTTCACGGTAATGTGCCTCGGTTAAAACATCAGTCCAGGGATTAATGCCCTTTTCATCCAAAGCATCAAGATCGATCAGGTGATTACCTACTTCATCCGAAGGATAGCTTAACATGATTACGATCTTTTTCGCGCCTCTTGCAATGCCCTTAAGACAAATGGAAAAACGGTTACGGCTTAAAATAGGAAATACTATACCGATGGTTTCATTACCGAATTTATTTTTAATATCAGCGGCGATTTGATCTACAGTAGCATAGTTTCCCTGAGCGCGGGCAACGATAGCCTCGGTAGCCGCGACAACATCACGGTCACGCAATTCAAAATCTTCACTTTTGGCTGCATCAAGTACACTAGTAATAACGATATCTGCTATATCGTCTCCCTGGCGGATAATTGGAGCACGTACACCCCTTGATACAGTACCTATTAATCTCTCCATATGATGATTCTCCTTTAAACCCATGACAAATGCTGATGGGATGTATTTAATTCACTTTATTATATCATGATTATTGATATTGGTAAACTTAATGCTTTTTATATATGAGATAAGTTGTACTTATATCAGAAGCGTTTATCGATTTAAGAGTACCTTATAAATAGATAAAAGAGTAATGAATTATTCATGTGACCCGCCATATAAAGAAGCATGATCCATGTACTTTTTTCCACATTATAATGGAAAAATACGAAATTGAATCATTAATTTTAAAATGCTATACTTTGGTTATCGATGAAAAGAACTGCAGTTACAAGTATGTTGATAATTTGGTTATGGAGGAGGATACAAGTGGATGGACGACTGTATACAATTTTGGCTAACCTTTCAGAGGATAATTTTATAACGGTTGGTGAACTTGCCTTAAGGCTTCAGCTGAGCCAGAGAACTGTCAGAGATCTGCTTAACCAATTGGAACAACAGCTGAACGAAAAGGGTGCCATAATAGAGAGACAGAGAAAGAAGGGGCTGTGGCTTCATATAACAGACAGGGAACGGTACCAGGAATTTTGTAAGAAAGAAATACCTTCCAGAATTCCGGATTCCGGGGAACAGAGAATGGAATATGTGCTGGCACTGCTTTTTCAAACTCCAGGCTACATAAAAATAGAGACTCTATGTGACCAGCTGTATGTGTCAAGAAAAACCATATCCGTAGACTTAAAAGGAGTGGAAAAATTCTTAAACCGTCATCATATATCATTAGAACGAAAGCCTTATTATGGGCTTAAAATGAAAGGAACAGAGTTTGCTTTCCGTTTAGCTCTAAGTGCTATATTTTATGAATTGAGTGATGTGTGGTTTCAGAAAATTTATGAAACTTTTGAAGAAGCTGAGATAATCAGAAAACAGATATTAGACAATATCCGCGAGAGGGGATATACCATTTACGAGACGGATATTTCCAACATTGTTCTCCAAATTCAGATTGCTCTTTACCGATGGAAGATGGGGAGTGGTATCACCATGGAAGAGGTCGACAGCAAGGAGTGGCTGCAGGAGAGCGATATTAAGGTGGCCGGGAGGTGCAGTCTGGGTTTGGAGCATGCTCTGGGAATATGTATTCCGGTACCGGAAATCAAGTATCTTGCCATTCATTTGTCAGGGAAAAAGAAGCTGCTGGCCAGTGAACATGGGAATGTGGTCATTGATATGGAGATAAATCAGCTGGTCAATGAGATGCTGGAAAACGTTTATCAGGTATTTCAGCTGGATTTTAAATCGGATTTTGACTTAAGCACATCTCTGAGACAGCATATGATATCCCTGCGGATAAGGCTTCGGTATCATTTAAAACTTGAAAATCCTATGTTAAAAGAAATTAAGGAGGTATACAGCTTTCCATATGCAGTAGCGGCGCAGGCGGCTACCGTACTTTCTGAATATTTTCATGCAATGGTATCTGAAGATGAAATTGGCTATCTGGCATTATGCTTTGCTCTTTCCATGGAGCGGAATAAGAAAAAGAAAAAGCGAAATATTCTGCTGGTTTGTGCATCAGGAGAGGGCAGCGCCAGGCTGTTTAAATACCGGTTCAAAGAATTATTCGAGGGATATTTAAATAAAGTAGAAATCTGCGATATTGGTTCTCTGCCGGGCAAGGATTTTAATGATGTGGATTATGTGTTTTCTACAGTTCCCATAGCATTCCCTGTTCCGGTTCCAATTTACCAGGTGCAGTATTTTTTTGACAGACATAATATTAACCAGGTAAAGTGGATTTTAGAAGATAATCATCCAGATACGATAAAGCGTTATTTTTCTGAGGATTTGTTTTTTGTAGATGTAAAAGGGGAGAACCGTGAAGAGGTGATTCACACGCTTTGTCAGCGCATTGGAATGGTGCGAAAGACACCGGAAGAATTTGAAGAAAGTGTCTTATACAGAGAGAAGATCATGCAGACGGATTTTTGCGGACAAATTGCAATTCCTCATCCTTATAAGCCCTTGACGGATGAAACCTTTGTATGTGTTGCAATTTTAAATAAGCCCATACGATGGTACCATTGTGATGTGCAGGTAGTATTTTTGCTGTCAATTTCAACCCGGAAAGAAAATCTAGAAACTTTTTACAGAACAGCGCCCCGGATTATGATGGATGAAGACTGTATGAAACGCTTAATTAAGGACAAACGTTATGAAACCTTGATGGGGATTATTGAAGATATGGAGAAATGTTAATAAGACTGATGTGCAAAATTACGGAGGAGTTATTATGGGTACACTGAGAGTGTTATTGTGTTGTGGTGCAGGCTTTTCCAGCGGATTTTTGGCCCAGAAAGCCAGGCAGGCCGCAAAAAAAAGAAATCTGGATATGTCAATTGATGCCAGAAGTGAAAGCGTAGTCAGCGAATATGTGAATAAGATGGATGTGCTGTTAGTTGGTCCTCATTATGAAGGGGCCCTGGCCAAATTGAAAGAGGAATATGAACCTCTCGGAATAAAAGTGAAATTGATTCCTTCCGCTATTTATTCCGCTTTAGATGGAGAAGAACTGGTGAATCTGGCGATTCTGGCAGAAAGTGAAAAAGGAGGGACGTTGGTATGAATGGGCTGATGATTTGGTTATCCGATGTTTTTGCTCCAAAAGCCAGGAAAGTATTTGCCAATCCATGGATTGATGCAGTAGCCAGTACCATGAAAAAGGTACTTCCCTTTATTTTGACAGGCTCGCTGATCTTTTTCTATAATGTATTCCGGTCTTATCTGGCCTTTTTACCGGATTTAAGTGTAATAGCTAACTTTACTTTTGGACTTTTAGCTGTATTCGTGGTGTTTATCGTAACGCATGAGGCTATGATTAAGCTGGATCATGGGCAATATCAGATCAACGCTTCCCTGACAGCAATAGCAGCTTATTTATTGCTCTGTAAACCGCAGGTAGTTGATGGTGTTTTTCAGATCGCTAATGGCAGAATCGGAGCCGCAGGCATCATGTTTGCATTAGTTGTGGGAATTTATGTGGCAGTTGTGTTTCATTTTTATGCAAAGCTCCATGTGCTGGAGAATAATATGGCACTTCCTGATTTTGTCAGTGAATGGATTAACAATATCATCCCCATTACCATCACATTGGGAATTGCCATGGTTTTAGGGAATGTTCTGGGACTTGATTTCTATCAGCTAATTGTAAATCTTTTTATGCCATTGCAGAGAGGGGCTCAGACTCTCCCCGGATTTATTATGATCTGTTTTGTTCCTGTTATCTTTTACTCTATGGGAATTTCCAGCTGGGTATTCAATGCGGTGACGACTCCGATTTTTATGGCCGCCATTGCAGAGAATATAGCCGCAGTTGCAAATGGAGGAGCACCGTTAAATATCGCTACCAGTGAAGCTGTTTTTACAGCGGCATTGATTACCATGGGCGGCAGGGGAGGAACTCTTCCTCTTAATGTACTGATGCTTAAGTCGAAATCAAAAAAGCTTAGGACGATGGGAAAGATTTGTATCGGCCCGTCCGTGTTTAATATCAACGAGCCATTGATGTTTGGTGCGCCGGTAGTTTTTAATCCTCTGCTTATGCTTCCTATCTGGATAAACAGTATAATTGGTCCTGCAATTGTCTGGCTCACCATGCACTTTGGTCTTTTGAATATACCATCAAAGATGATACAGGTGGGACAGATTCCAGCGCCGTTTTCCAGCGTAATGATTACAGAAGACTGGCGGGCTGTGCCTTTGTATATTGTGCTGTTTGCTTTGTATCTTGTAATTTGGTACCCGTTTTATAAGGTGTATGAAAAACAGTGTATGGAGGAAGAGGCAGTAAAGTAAAGAAAGAAATATGAGGAGTTAATTTATGGAAAAACCGCAATTTAAGGATGAGGACATGGTAGTACAAGTGGCAATGGAAATTGTCATGGCAGCAGGAGATGCCAGAAACAAGGCTGGCAAAGCTCTGGATTGTGTGGAGACCTTTGATTTTGATGAAGCAAAAGAATATCTGGAGGAGGCAAAGCATGATATATTAAAAGCGCACAATGCCCAGACCGAAATAATTCAGGCAGAAATCTCAGGAGAAGAATCCATCCCGCCAAGTCTGTTGTTCAACCATGCACAGGACACGCTGATGACAATTATGACAGAAGTGAACCTGGCGGAAAAGATGATAGTGTTATTTGAAAAGTTTTATAACAAGATCGAAGAAAAAACGGTACATAAATAAGGAGATGTCGGAATGAATCAAAAACCAAAACAGATGCCGAAAGGCTTTTTGTGGGGGGCCGCCACTAGTGCATATCAGGTGGAAGGAGCCGCTGCAGAGGATGGAAAGAAGCTGTCCCAGATGGACGTGTTAAACCAGAATACAGGCTTTTCGGATGCCAGTATTGCCAGTGACCATTACCACCGGTATAAAGAAGATATAGCGTTAATGAAAGAGTGTGGATTTAATGCCTACCGTTTTTCTTTTTCCTGGTCCAGAATTTTTCCTGATGGAGTAGGAGACGTAAACCCAAAGGGTGTCGCGTTTTATGATGACTTGATCGATGAATTGCTGCGCAATGGGATTACGCCGGTCCCAACAATTTATCATTATGATATGCCTATGGCTCTGGTAGAAAAATATGATGGCTGGATCAGCAGACAAAGTGTGGAGGATTTTGCTTCTTATGGAGAATTTTTGATTCTGAGATACGGGGACAGGATTAAAAACTGGCTGATTATCAATGAGCAGAGTATTATAGTGGAATTCTGGAAAAAGAAAAACTATATTCCACCCAAATACCATGATAATCCCCAGATAAAATTTCAGATCAACCATCATATGAACTTAGCCCAGGCGAAGGTAAGCAGTCTGATTCATAAATATGTAAAGGATGGGCGGGCTGGATCAGCAATCGGATACTCCCCGGTATATGGCCTAAATTCTTCTCCTAAAAACATGTTGGCCATGTTAAATGCAGAGGATTTAAAGAATCATTTCTTCCTGGATATTTATTTCAGAGGAGAATATGCACCTGGTGCCTTGAATTATCTGAAAGAGCACCAGATGGCGCCGGTGATTCAGGAGGGAGATATGGAGGCCATACGGGAGGGCCGTCTTGATTTCCTTGGGGTCAACTATTATGCAAGTAAATGTGTAAAATACCCTGATAAGGAGAAAAATCATCTCATAGAGGCAAAAAGCAACTTAACAGGACAAAAAGGTGCTATGGGAGCCTATGAGGTGATGCCTGATTTTTATGAATACATCAAAAATCCCAATGCAGATACCAATGACTGGGACTGGACCATTGATCCGGATGGAATGGAATACTTGCTGCGTGATATTTATGAAAGATATCGGATCCCGATGATGATTACAGAAAACGGAATTGGTGCCAGGGATATGCTGGAAGCGGATGGAAGAATTCATGATGACTATCGGATCGATTACTGGAAGAAGCATCTTAAAGCGATACATCGTGCAATAGAAATGGGCGTGGAAGTAGAAGGATTCCTACCATGGTCGTTTGTGGATGTGCTAAGCACCAGCAACGGGTATCAAAAGCGTTATGGGCTTGTATATGTCAATCGGGATGATGAGAGCCCGAAAGATTTGAACCGAATGAAAAAGGATAGTTTTTATTGGTACCAGAAGGTCATTGAAAGTAATGGAGCTCTTTTATGGAATACGGATCCATTTGTTAGATAAGCAAATATGAATCATATGAATAAGGTGCGTTCTCCGGACATGGAAACGCACTTTATTTATATTAAAATGAAATTCCTACATTAACTTAGCAAGGCAGGAGCATCTTTCGTATAAATTGAATGCTATAATACCTTATAAGAAATGTCAGGAGGGATATACATTGAATTACAGAGAACATATAGAAAAAAGTATTGAGTTCATGGAAGACCATATCAGGGAAAACATTACGATAGAAGAAATTGCAAATCAATCCGGGTACTCTCTTTATCATTTTTGCAGGGTTTTCAATCTATGCATGGGTGTCTCTGCCATGGAATACATACGAGAGCGCAGATTGTCCTTGGCATCTGCGGAATTATTCAAGGGAAGGAAAGTCATTGACATCGCTGTAGATTATGGGTTTGAGACATCCGGCGGTTTCACAAAAGCTTTCCGTAAAGCCTTTGGCTATACGCCTACACAGTATGTGGAGCAGATGTCCGTGTATGCTGATGTAAATAATGCGTGTCCTGTTATTGTAAAGAGGCCCTCATTTAAGGTTGCCGGATATGGAATTAAAACAGATATTACCGGAGCTGCCTATACAAAGGATATTGCTTCTTTCTGGAGCAATTATAATGGCGAAAATTTAGAAAGTAAAATGTACAAAATTCTGAATCCTGCAAAGCATGGGGAAGTGGGATTGTATATTCCTTTATCAGAAGAAGGCAATGCAATATATCTTTTGGGCGTGATTGTGGATGATTTTACAAATGTCGGGGAAGATATGCTGACAGCAGAAATTCCTAATGCTGAGTACGCCGTTTTTACTACCAATCCTGTGGATACCACCAATGATAAGGAGCAAAAAGAGTTTGCTAAGGTTATTGCAGGAACATGGAAGTATATTTTTGAAGATTGGTTTCAGGATAGCGGCTATGTTTACGACGAAAGTAAATTTGATTTTGAATTCTACGATGAACGATGTCATCATAGGCAGGATACGGTTATGGATATCTATATTCCTGTTAAAAAAGCATAATGACAGAATGAGTATGATCAGGAAGGAAAGGTGATAAAGGATGTTGAACTATTATGGAAGATTGTCTTCCGAGGTGTATGATCTGGATAAGCCTGTGGGCCATTCTTTTGGAGACATAGAATTTTATGCAGATCGGTTAAAGTCATGTAAAGGCCCGATTCTCGAACCGGCAACAGGAACCGGCCGTGCATTGATTCCGCTTTTAGAAAAAGGATTCCATATTGATGGATTTGACAGTTCAACGGATATGCTGCGTATCTGTCATGATAATTGCAAAAGGAGGGGCTTTAATCCTGATCTTTTTGAGGCAAAGATGGAGTCTTTTTCATTGGAATCAAAATATGAGGCTATTATCGTACCAACGGGAACCATTCTTTTATTATACAAAAGAGCTGATTCCATAAAAGCATTACAAAACTTTCATCAGCATCTATCCGACGGCGGCCGGATCATCGT
Source organism: [Clostridium] celerecrescens 18A (assembly GCF_002797975.1). Lineage (NCBI taxonomy): Bacteria > Bacillati > Bacillota > Clostridia > Lachnospirales > Lachnospiraceae > Lacrimispora > Lacrimispora celerecrescens. Next base: position 756,033 of record NZ_PGET01000001.1, read on the forward strand.
TGATATATTATTACAAAGTGATATTTCAAAAGGAATTGTAACCACAAGGACTTGGGAGTGTCCGAATGGGGATATCATTACATTAGAAAATAAAATTGTAGAAGTTGATTATATCAATCAATATACGATTTCCCACGGTCGGTATGAAAAGTGGCGTGACGGCGCGCTTATACAGACGGAATTAGAGCGTTTTCCGCTGCGGTGGTATGGCGTGGAAGAGTTTCGGTCATTGCTTGAAAACATCGGATTTAAAGATATTGAGATTTCTTCAGATTATAAACCGGGTAGATATCCAACATCACCAGAGGATATTATCACTTTTGAAGCTGTGGCAGCGAAATAACAAATAAACGTGCCTGCTAAAACGATAAGCAAAGATTATTGACGAATGATCCCATAAAATATATAATGATAACCAGTTGAAATGAATATTGTTATATAAAGTAAAAGATTAGGTTTTCTAGGGTTCCGCAGTTTTAACCGGTCTGTGACCAAGAGAGAACTCAGAGTTTTATAATTGAGGTGCGGAATAATAAAGGCCTGGGAGATATCTGTTTGATATCTTTCAGGCTTTATTGTCACTTGCTGCTGATTCGCCGGCTTGGGAAAGGAGAAGATAATATGAAGAAAAAATTTGCATGGGGCAGTTGAATTATACGGAGCATTTGGTGAAGAAGGCGCGCAAAAATTGATAGAACTGACAAACAATAAAATTGCTATAGGTTATGTCACCCACAAGCCGGAACAGGATCAGCTATTTGCTGGTTTCTTTTCAAACTTTGACCGATGAAACGAAAGCCATGCACAGTTAATAAACAGGAGGTATAAGGTTTTATGAATGTTATCATCAGACCTATTGAGGAAAATGATGCGGAATCACTTTGGCAAATGATGTCCGCACTTGATGCTGAAACAAAATATATGATGTATGAGCCAAAAGAACGGATGAAAAATATCGATAGAATAAAATCCACCATCAAGGAAGCTGTCACAGGCAATAATCTGTTTTTAGTTGCCGAAGCAGATCATGTAATTGTTGGATATATATCTGCGCAAAAAGGCATTTTAAGAAGAGTAAAACATTCTGCATATATCGTAGTGGGAATTCGTGCAGCCTATCAGCGGCAGGGAATCGGTACCTCATTTTTTAAGCAGCTGGACAAGTGGGCCGATGAGAAAGGGGTTACCAGGTTTGAATTAACGGTAATGTGTATCAATGATGCTGCGAGACGCCTCTACGAAAAAAATGGATTTGTCGTTGAAGGAATAAAGAAAAATTCCATGGTTGTGGACGGGACGTATGTGGACGAATATTATATGGCCAAGCTATTATAAGTGATGGGTATAATATCAATCCAATAAACGGAAATTTGGGAGGTTATTTCGATTTGAAGCTGTTTATTATAGAAGACGATATCGTTCTGAGAACAGAATTGGTTTCGCTGCTGGAAAGCTATAATTATTCTTGTGAAACAAGTGATAACTTTAAAAATATAATATCGGAAGCAACGGATTCAGATGCAGATTTGATTTTGCTTGATATCAATCTGCCTTATTATGATGGATATCATGTATGCCGGGAGATCCGTAAGGTTTCGGATGTGCCAATTATGGTTGTAACAAGCCGTAACAATGACATGGATGAACTGATGAGCATGAACCTGGGCGCAGATGATTTTATAACAAAACCCTATAACATTCAGATCTTGCTTGCCAGGATCGGAGCCATACTTAAACGCACCAACCAAAAGAATTATTCATCAGAAGTAGAATATAAGGGATTAACATTATCAATGGCAAAAAGCACGGTATATTATGAAAACAAAGAGGTTGAGCTTACGAAAAATGAATTACGGATTCTCTCTGCTTTAATGCAAAACGCAAACAGTATTATTTCACGGGATGATTTAATGGATGAGCTTTGGCAGTCGGATGAATTCGTTGATGACAATACACTGACTGTTAATGTGAACCGTCTGCGTAAAAAGCTGGAAGAAATCGGTGCTGCAGATTTTATAAAGACCAAGCGTGGCCAGGGGTATATGATATGAAGTTTTCAAGCTTTTTGAAAGATAAGATCCTGTTTTTATTGGCGCAAAGCTTTATTGCTGTTTTTTTGGTCTTCCTGTTAGATGTCTACCATATCAGCCGTTATGCCATAATACTTATTTGTACGACCATTATCATAACCTCTTTCGTTGCACTGGCTTACGAATACCTGATACGCAGCAGATATTATAAGAGATTAAATAAAACACTGGAGTCAATGGAGCAAAAGCAGTATGTCGCTTCCCTGTTAGAAGAGCCTAATTTTGCCGAAGCGGAAGTTCTGTGTGAAATTCTTAAGCGTGTTACGAAAGCTATGAACGATGAGATTGCATCCTATAAGATATCCCAGGAAGAATACCGGGAATATATTGAAACATGGATTCACGAGATTAAGATCCCTATTTCCTGCATCGATCTGATCTGTCAAAATAACCGCAATGACATAACAAAGAAAATATCCGAGGAAACTGTACGGGTAGATTCTTATATCGAACAGGCTCTTTATTATGCCCGGAGCAAAAATGTAGCGTCTGACTACAGCATCAGAAGGCTTTCTCTTGACAGTTTAGTGAAGGCCGCTGTAAAGAAACATTCAAAACAGCTGATAGGGTGCGGCGCACAGGTGAAACTGGACGATCTTGATCATACGGTTTATGCCGATGAAAAGTGGCTAGATTTCATTATTGGGCAGATTATTGCAAATAGCATCAAATATAAAAAGGCTGCTTTGACCCTATGGTTTTCGGCATCAGAAAACCAGGAGAATATTATTCTTTTTGTCCGGGATAACGGAATTGGAATTTCTGAAGGCGACCTTGGGAGAGTGTTCGAAAAGGGATTTACGGGTGAAAACGGAAGAGCATTCGCCAAATCTACGGGGATCGGTCTGTACCTTTGCAAAGAGCTTTGTAATAAGATGTATCTTGGTCTGGAAGCAGAGTCAACCGTGGGTGACGGTACAACAATTAAAATAACATTTCCAAAAGACAGACAGTCATTCCTGCAGTAAAGGGTTCCGCTTTAAATTTATCGCCCAGAAGTGAACTATAATTGTAGAATTGAAACTTGTACTGTATAATTGAGTTTGCAGCAAAGATATGCAGAACATTATTAATTATAAAACGGAAGAGGGGGATTAATGGTCATGTTCCGCTATGTACACACAAATATTATTGCTAAAGATGCAAATAAACTGATTGATTTTTATAAAAAGGTGTTTCACTGCAAAAGCATCAATGAAACACGTGATCTGCGAGGGGGATGGTTAGACGGACTAACAGGATTGAATGATGCACATATTACAGGAGAACATCTTCTTTTGCCCGGATACGTAGAAGACCATCCAACGCTTGAAATATTTTCATACGACTTGCTGGAAGGAACCATACCACCGGAGATTAATCGCCCGGGAATTGCACATATAGCTTTTGAAGTGGATGATGTGGAAGCAACCTTAGCGGAAGTTATTAGGGCGGGAGGAAGCAACGTCGGAGAGTTGGTTACTGCGGCATACCCAAACGGCAAAGAAGCGGTATTTGTTTATGCACGGGACCCTGAAGGCAATATTCTTGAACTGCAAAGCTGGAGACAGATAAATCAAACCTAAAGAATGAGGCGTTAATTTTAATTTATTGTTTTATGACGGCAACGCTGACAGAGCGTATAACACACGATACGCTGCAAGCAAAGCAGCGTGTCAACAATACAGGCTGTATGTTCCCTCTGCGGGAGCATACAGCCTTTTATCTTACAAATTTGTTCGATTGTCGTAAGTAAAATCTATGGTTCCATGATTCTTCTCCTGTTATACTGAGGAAGCAAATCAAGAAAGGAGTGATTTTGATGAAAAATAAAACAATTAGTATCAGTATATTGTTACTTGCTGTCATCAGCTTCCTTATGGGGAGTTTAAAAATATCTCCTATAGTTACTGCCGGATATGAAATGTATAGGAATGCGACAGAAGCCATAAGTGTGCCGGATAAAGTAGAGGAGCTTAAACAGCAAAACAGTTATATCGCATTTGATGAAATACCGGATGGATATAAAGAACAGGTGTTGCAGTCAGAAGACAAACGTTTTTACTATCATTTTGGGTTTGATCCCATAGCCATGGCAAGGGCTATGGCAAACAATCTGATCGCAGGAAGCTTCGTGCAAGGGGGGAGTACGATCACCCAGCAGCTTGCAAAAAATATGTACTTTTCTTTTGAAAAGAAATATGAACGGAAGGTGGCAGAATTATTTGTTGCTTTTCAGCTTGAAAAAGATCTTACAAAGGATGAAATACTGGAGCTTTATTGTAATATTGCTTACTACGGGGAAGGATGCTATGGACTGAAGCAGGCGGCGAACCATTATTACGGCGTTGAGCCTTTGGATCTGACAAACACGCAGATCAAGGCACTTGTATGGACAATTAAAAGCCCAAATAAGTACAATCCCAATGTTTACAAAGCGATTCCAGTATAAAAGATGTAAGCGTCCATTATCGTGCTGCTTACGCAAAATACTGCTTTGCAGCCCTTGGCCCGTTGTTTTCCTGATATAATAAAAAGTGACAAAAATGTTCGTTCCCTGTAAGCAAAATCAATGGCTGTACAGCTAAGATGGAATTATAATAGACATAAGTTAGAAATAGAAAAGGAGATCATAAATGTTACAAAAAGGATTAAATAGTTTTCAGATTAAAGTAATTGCTTTGGTGCTCATGGTATTCGATCATATTCACTATATTTTTTCAGGTATTCTCCAGGTTCCGCTGTGGTTTACCATGCTGGGCAGATTATCAGCACCTTTATTCATCTTTGCTACAGCCAATGGCATGAGATACACAAGAAACCCGTTAAAATATTTAATGCGTTTATGGTTTGGATTTGTATTTATGAACTTTGGCAATGATCTGATTAATCATTATTTCCCGTTGCCTAATGGGGGGATTATCATAAATAATATTTTTTCCACCCTATTTGTGATATGCCTGATCATATTCAGTATTCAGCGGATTTCCATATGCAGGAAAGAAAACCGTCCGTTTCTGCAATATGTATTATTAATGCTTGTTCCTGTTTTCAGCAGTATCATTATTTTTATGGCCATGTCTAATCCCAGCTTATTTTTAATAGCAAGAGGGATAATGTTCTTTGTTCCTTCCCTCTTATTCTGTGAAGGCGGTATTATACTGGTTATTTTAGGCGTTGGATTATATTTATGCAGCCAGGATAAAAAGAAAATAGGTATTTTTTATCTGGTGCTCAGTATTTTAGTCTTAGCAATGGGTTATAACCCCGAAGTCGGTGTGGAAAGCATGTTTTTGCATAATATCCAGTGGTGCATGGTATTTGCTTTACCATTTATGCTGCTTTACAATAAACAGAAGGGCCGTGGAATGAAATATTTCTTTTATGCCTTTTATCCGGCCCATATTTATGCTTTTACGATTTTAGCAAATATTATTTCTAAATACTAAGGGAGAGGACAGACACTATGAATACAATCTTAAAGGTTCAGAACCTTCAGAAATATTACGGGAACAAAGGAAATGTCACAAAGGCTGTTGATAATATCAGCTTTAATGTTTCGGAAGGAGAATATATCGGAATCATGGGGGCATCGGGAAGTGGTAAAACCACCATTCTAAATTGTGTTTCCACCATTGATGATGCTACCTCAGGTCATATTTATATTGATGGAACTGATGTCACTGAGATGAAAGCAGAAGCCTTATCTAAGTTCAGACGTGAAAAGCTTGGCTTTATTTTTCAGGATTTTAATCTTCTGGATACTCTGACTGCCCATGAAAATATTGCACTGGCCCTGGCAATTATGAAAGCTCCTGCAGGAGAAATGGATGAACGGATCCACCAGGCTGCCTCCCTTTTAAACATCACGGAGGTACTGCAAAAGTATCCGTATCAGATGTCAGGAGGACAAAAGCAGCGTGTAGCCGCAGCAAGGGCTATTATTACGAATCCAAGCCTGATTCTTGCCGATGAACCTACCGGTGCCCTGGATTCCAGGTCTGCAAAGATGCTTCTGGAAAGCTTTAAAAATCTCAATGAGCAGATAAATGCTGCCATTTTGATGGTAACCCATGATGCTTTTACCGCCAGCTATTGCAAACGCATTTTGTTCATCAAAGACGGAAAGCTGTTTAATGAGCTTATCCGGGGCAAGGAATCACGCAAAGAATTTTTTGACCGGATCATGGAGGTTATGGCCCTTCTTGGAGGTGATTTAAGTGCTGACTAAGCTTGTTTTTAAAAATGTAGGAAAAAGCATGCAGGATTATACGGTATATTTTTTCACTCTTGTTTTTGGCGTTTCTATCTTTTATATGTTTAACTCTATCTATGCACAAAAGGAAATCATGGTAGTGACGGAAATACTGACCGATTCCATGATTGCACTTAGAAAGATATTATCAGTCATATCTGTGTTTGTTGCAGTGATCCTGGGTTTTTTGATCGTCTATGCAAATAGTTTTTTCATCAGGCGTCGTAAAAAAGAAATGGGTATTTACATGACTCTTGGTATGAGCAAAGGTAAAATTTCTGCCATTCTTGTACTTGAAACATTTCTCATGGGACTCCTTGCTTTAATTGCAGGGCTGATCCTGGGTGTTTTTGGCTCCCAGTTTATGTCCGTGTTCACTGCTAAAATATTTGAGGCAGATATGACTGCCTATAAATTCATATTTTCTCCAGATGCAGCGGTGAAAAGTATCCTTTATTTTGCGGTAATTTTTTTAACCGTAATCATCTTCAATACAATTGCAGTCAATAAGTATAAACTGATTGATTTGATTTATGGCGGCCGGAAAAACGAGAGCTTAAAAATCAGAAGTACCAAATTATCTGTGCTGGTTTTCCTGGTATCCATTGTTTTTTTAGGAACTGCCTATGGATTGGTTTTGAAAAATGGAATTATTAATATTAATCGTATCTTCCTTTGGTCCATTATTTTAGGAATTGCTGGTACGCTGCTGTTTTTCTTTTCTCTTTCGGGAATACTTACAAAGCTGATACAATCAAATAGGAAGCTGTATTATAAAAACCTTACCATGTTTGTAACCCGTCAGCTAACCAGTAAGATCAACACGAATTTTATTTCCATATCCGTGGTCAGCATTGTTTTGCTTCTGGTAATTGGCATTTTTTCAACCGGTTATAGCATGAAAAATATTCTGTCAGCTGATTTAAAGGAGACTGCACCCTATGATGTCAGTTTTTATGGTGATGGGAAAGGGAATCATAAGACCATATATGAAAGCCTTCCTTTGTCAATAAAAGGTATTGATGCGATTAGCCATGAATATAGTATTTACCGCGGGGACCTTCATTTCAAGGATTACCCGGTTGATTATTCTTCCCTGTCCTTTGATATTGGGAAACGCGGCGTTGATTTTGTTATGTTTTCTGATTTTCAAAAGTTTATAGAAATGCAGGGAAAGGAAAAGAACGACCTTCCTGGAAACGGATATTTCATCATTGCGACCGGCGATGTCTACCTGCATATTGCACAGCAGTTCCTTGACAGAAATGTAACAATTACCCTTGGGGGTAAAACGCTCCAGCCAAAGGGGGAAGTGCAAAACATAAAGCTTTCCAACAGTGATTCCGGTATTACATTCGTCGTAGATGACGGATTTTCTGAGATCCTTGACAAATCTCCGGATCAGGTGCTTAACATGATATGCAAAACTGGGGAAGGATCAAAGGAACTTCAGGAAAAACTGATTCAATATAGAAACAGCGAAGATTATCAGGAAAAGGGCTTTTGGTACTATTCAAGCAGAGATGAGATCTATGCCTCATCGCTTGCCATGAAAGCCATCATATCCTTTTTAGCCATTTACCTTGGTATTGTGTTTATGGTTGCCTGCGCGGCAATACTTGCAATCCAGCAGCTTGCCCAGGCATCGGATAACAAGGAACGTTATGCATTGTTAAGGAAGCTGGGGGCTGAAAAGAAAATGCTGGACAGAGCATTGTTTGTACAAATTCTTTGTTACTTTTTACTTCCTTTTATACTTGGAATTGTTCATTCTATTGTTGGGCTTACGGCTGTAAATGATGTAATGATGGCCTTTGAGCGTGTGAATGTGATGGATAGCGTTCTTATCCCGGCATTATTTATCGTTTTTATTTATGGCGTTTATTTTGGATTGACTTATATCGGATGTAAACATATATTAAGAAGAGATCAATATTAAAATGTATTTGAAAACCTTAAAGCAGGTCCGTGTTTTTCACACATTGAAAAACATGGACTTTTTATAACATTGTTTTTCTTTACGAAACGCAAGACTGGTACTATAATTCATCTATAGTATAAATGAAGTGAGGAGAAAAGATGAAGAAAGAATTGTCCTATTTTAGAGTTGGAGATTCCTTTGGCGGAAATCAGGATTGGTTCCGGGACCCAATGATGCATCTTGGTGGCTGTGGGGCAGCAGCAGCTTGTGATGCCTGCATCAATACAGCGCTCCATGACAATAAAACCCATCTGTATCCCTTTGATATTCAAAGACTTGACAAGGATGATTATATAAATTTTTCCAAGATAATGAAGCCTTATTTAAAGCCCCGATTTCATGGAATCGATACACTGGAAATATTTATGGATGGGTTTTATAAATATTTGCAGGATGTGGGTGCTCCGGATGTACAGCTCACAGGCTGCCCGGGGGAGGTTCCGGCTAAGGAAGCAGCCAGGGAAATCATAAGCCAGATTGACAAGGGGATCTCGATTCCTTTCTTACTGCTGCGGCATAAGAATGTAAATTTTAAGGATCTGGTCTGGCATTGGTTCATGCTTGTGGGATATGAAGAATTCGAAGATGAATTTTTTGTAAAAATTGCAACCTATGGAGGGTTTCGCTGGCTGTCTTTTTATGAGCTGTGGGAGACTGGCTTCGGGCGCAAAGGTGGGATGGTATTGATTAGAGTTTAGCAGTCACAGTAAGGTGGCAGCTCTTCTCTGATAAAGAAAGTGGCTTTTGGTACATGGAGGACCTACAATCCAAAAGCCGCTCATATGAAAAATGGTACAAATAAACGGTTTTGCGTTCAATTATTCCTCATAATAATCTCCGCTGTTTTCTTTGTTTAAAGTCCCTGACAACTCAATCATCAAAAATTTCGTCAAAACTGTTACCACTGGCCGGTGCTTTACACCCTTGGGAACAATTATAAATTCCCCTGTGTTAACTTTTGATTTTTCTCCCTCCGTTTCCAAGTAAAAGCTGCCCTCAATTACGTAAAACAGTTCGTCGGAATTTTCATGAACATGAAAATCCAATGTCCGATTTTCAACTTGTACGATACTTAGAATATTTCCATTTAAAAAGCCTGCTTTTTTATAAGTATATAACTCGGTGATTTTATTGGCTTCTGTTAAAAGATTAATTACATCCATATGCCATGCCTCCATATTTTTTTGACTTTCTTCCTGATCCCATGATACTATGTAATACATCAATCTGTAAAATTGATTGTTTCGATTGTTACGATCTTGAATACAGATGATCATGCTATGGACAGGAGGGGGATCCCATATGGATTTAAAGCGTTTGCATACTTTCTTAATATTAAGTGAAATAAAGAATTTCACAAAGACTGCTGAATATCTTCATTACGCACAATCTAATGTTACTACCCAAATACAGCAACTGGAAGAAGAATTAGGTGTAAGGCTTTTTGAGCGTATTGGCAAAAACATCACCCTTACTCCAGAGGGAGAAGAATTGATCGTTTATGCCCGGCAAATGCTTAATTTGTCGAATAATTTAAAGCACAAATTCGCTGATAAAAATGACTATGGCCGTATCACCATTGGTGCGTCTGAATCTATATGTATCTATCGGCTGCCTGAAATTATAAAAGCCTATCAAATAGAACATCCCAATGTTGAATTGTTTTTAAAAGTTTTGGACACAACCGACTTTATGCCTTTGCTTACGAATAATACAATTGATATTGCATTTACTCTTGATGTCCCCATAAGTAATCCTTCCATAATTACTGAATTACAGATTGAGGAAACGATTTGTGCGTTTTCTGTTCCTGAATACCCGCTTGCAAAAAAGACAGAAGTGGTGATAGAGGATTTTTCTGGTATTCCTTTCATCCTAACAGGGAAAGGATGCTGTTACCGAAAAATGTTTGAAAAAGCTTTAGCTGAAGCTTCCATAACTCCAAAAGTTGTTCTTGAAACAAGCAGCCTGCAGGTAATAAAACAAACGGTACTTAGCGGGCTTGGGGTATGTGTACTTCCGCAGCTATCTGTGCAGAAAGAGTTAGAAAACGGGGAACTGGTACCGCTTAGCTATATGATAAACGATAAAATTGCTTCACAATTGATATATCATAGAGATAAATGGCTTTCGAAAAATCTGGAAGATTTTATTGCCACTGTAAAAAAAGTTATCAGCAATTGATTGATAAGAAATCATTCTAGCCTTTAAGGATTGCTATGGGAAGACCATATCCATATGGTTTTATTGAATGATAAAGTTTAGGAAAGTAATATCTTAAGAATCTTCAATTTTTAAGTAAAGTGGGATAGACTGAATGTATGAAGTGTTATAGAATATATTTATAGCAGGGCAAATAACTGCAGACCATTTTATATTGAAGCACGGTAGTACATTTTAGTACGGTTAAAATAAAATTAATGAATCGGATGGTGACCATTTTGATTGAACATTTGCTATTTACTTCACGGGATAAATTTAGAAATTGGTTAGAAGAAAATTGCCTCTCCAGCGGCGGAATCTGGCTGTTATTTGGAAAAGCAGGCGGGCCAAAGACCATAGGGGCAAATGAAGCGCTTGAAGAAGCCCTTTGTTTCGGTTGGATTGACGGTCAAATGAAGAGCATTGACGATAATAGATATATAAAATATTTCTCTTCCCGCAGAGAAAATAGTAAGTGGTCGGAGAAAAATAAAGCGCTTGTTGAAAAACTTGAAAAACAAGGACTAATGACTGATTATGGCAAAATTAAAATAGAAGAAGCTAAGAAAAATGGTCAATGGGATGCTCCCAAACCTGCAGAGATTACTGATGAACAAATAGGGCTTTTAAATGATTTGTTAAGAGCGCACGAACCGGCCTATACGAATTTTCAGACGATGACACCATCTGTAAAAAAGACATATACACGGGCATATCTTGATGCCAAAACAGACTCCGGTCGAATTAAGCGTCTGGCATGGATGGTTGAACGATTAAATAAAAACCTAAAGCCAATGTAATTATGCACAAACGATAATCTAAATAACCAATATTTTATGTTTCCAAAGGTGCAGATAGTAAAACCATGAGGGAGTGTCAGGGATTAACAAGCGGCTTCGCCATCCTTGACACCCCCTTACTTCATTTTGTGACATTTGGGGATAGTCAAGGCTAAATTTAAATGGCTATAAATCATAAAATTGACAAATCCTATTTTAGTGCTATATTTGATGTATGATGAAAGTAAGGGAGACGTATGATCTGCCGATTGTCATTTATTCCTGGACGTCGGCAAAGAATGGCTTGCAGTTATAATGTATGACCTTTTGAATAAAAGCATAGAAGGAGGAAATTGTCTTGAGTGAAAATTTAAGTTATATCATTGGGATAATGGGGTTCTCATGGGTTCTTGTATTATTTTCCACTGCTTTAACCCCATATTTTATACAAAAAAATATCTGCTTTGGTATTTCTATACCTGTTAGCGAATATAACGATCCTAAGATAAAATTATTGCGGCGCAATTACTGCATCAGCTGTCTTGTGATTGGTTTGGTTTTGGGAATTGGAAGCACTATTTGTTATATCTGGATGCCGGCAGAGCGGGCGTTATGGCTCCAGCTTACCGGTATATTCCTGTATCTCGCTGCCAGTACTTTCATTTATTTTTTCGCGCGTTCAGAGATCAAGGCGATCAAACAAGAACGTGATTGGGAGATTGATACGGAGACAGTGACAAATAACAGTGAAAAGCCGGATAAAACCATTGGTACTGCGTGGTATCTTTTGTATCTTGTTCCGATTGGCATTGCAGTTATTGCAGCAGTGTTTAAATATCCATCGTTACCCGGTCAAATCCCCATGCATTACAACCTTGCAGGAGAAGTGGACCGCTATGCTGCAAAATCCGTAGGTACTTTTGCTGTGATGCCATTGATCCAAAGCTTCACCGGCCTTCTGTTTGCAGGAATCAATTTTGGCATTGGCACGTCCAGGCATCAGCGGAATCACCGGAGAACTCAGGCCTTTCATGGTATAATGAGTTTTTTCTTATATGCTGTCGGATTTATGGTAATGCTGTTATTTACCTGCATTCAACTTACTATGCTGTCCATAATAAATGAAAAGCTGATGATGGTTCTGCCCTTTGCCTTTATTGCTGTTGTTTTTTTGAGCTGTATTTATCTTGGGGTAAAGGTCGGCCAGGGAGGAAGCCGGTTGGATATAAGGGATGATGTGACAGGAAACAAGGTGGATGATGACCGTTATTGGCTGGGTGGTTTTCTGTATTGCAACAAAGAAGATCCATCTCTTTTTGTAGAAAAACGATTCGGAATAGGTTATACCTTAAATTTTGGAAATCCTAAAAGTCTCATAGCGATCGCTGCACTTATAATCTTTATTTTAGCAACTACGGTGCTTCCAATCCTGTTAGAGTGAACTGAGGCGGTTTTTATAATTTAGAAATAGGAAAGGAGGAATAATATTGTTAGGAAATAAAATAATAGGGCAGCATGAATACAATATCCGGTTATTGTCAGGCGATGATGAGGTAGACGTACAAGATCTATGTGAAAGATGCTCGGACTTTTTTGAATTAACTGAAGGCAGACCGCCTGAAAAGGATGCAGGAACAAGCATTCTGTTTGACTTGCCGCCGGGTAAAGCAATGAAAGACAAGTTTGTATTTGGAGTATATAAAAAGAATGTTTTAATTGCTGTAATTGATATGGTTAAAGATTATAAAGCGACTGGAGAGTGGATAATAGGCTTACTTATGCTTGACCCAAAGGAAAGAGGAAAAAGTTTGGGAAGAAAATTACATGATTCTATAAAAGACTGGGTTCTGGAAGAACATGGCAGGGCATTAAGAATCGGGGTTTTAGAAGATAACCACATAGGGTATAAGTTTTGGTGTAAGATGGGATATATAGAAGTAGAAAGAGTGAAAAAGGCCTATGGAAATAAGGAACATACCGTAAAAGTTATGAATTTATTTCTTAAATGATCCGCTGCCCCATGTTACAGGGCAGCGGTTTTATGCATGGGCTTTAGCCTGAAACGGCTTTTACTCATGACGATGTAGAATTAAGCTGATCGTGAAACGTATTCGCCAGCTGATTGGCGGCTTCTTTACCGGTATATAATGCCCCCTGCATCCAGCCATGTTTTGTGGATAGGTGTTCACCGGCAAAGTAGACTCTCTGATTAAATTCCGGTTTCAGCATCTCATAGGCAAATAGTTTTTTCTGACCTGGAAGTGCCATAGCAAAAGCTCCCCGGATATTGGGTTGATTATCCCAAACAACGGTCTTATGGTCTTCCACTATGGAATCTAAGAATCTTCTTGGCAATCCGTGAACTTCCTCCACATTACTTCTTATCAGTTTATACCGGGGGATTTCGCTCATATTTCCCACCCTTGTTGCATTTAAATGATAATTATAGGAAGCCACCAGTACTCCAGGTTCATCCGGCGAACAGGAGGAAATATCGGGGCAAAGGATATGATCTCCAGGATAAAAGATGGACTGAATAGGCAGGTCTGTCTGGGAAAATCCCCCCACCATTCTTCCGTAATCGGTATCCTGCTCCCAAAAGCGTTTATTGCACATAAATAGTGTTTTTTGCGAATTAATATAATTAAATTCTAAAATAGCCTGCATCTTAAGGTTACTGAAATATGGCTTGATTTCAACCTCTCTTAAAGTGGAGTAGGGAATCGCACATACAACGTAATCAAATACATCGGTAGTTCTCCTGAGATTCCGCACATTACGATGAGTCAGAATGACTTGATTGTTATAAGGCGACTGATAAATACCTATAACCGTCTGTCCAGGCTGATATTTAACCGTGCCAAGCTGAGCAGCCGGAATATTTTGATACTGAGTCGGATTATCTGTGAGAAGGGATTGGACAAAAGCATATGGCAGATTTACAATTCCGCCTTCGATGGTATAGATGTTACGGTAATCAAGAGTATATTCCTCATGGGTGATTTCATCATAACTGACATTCAGTAAAGCACCGGTACCTGGGCTGACTCCTGAGATCAAGCTGATCGCCCCCTGGCTCAATCCCAGATTTTCCAGGGTCTGCCGGACGGAATAGTTTGTAAGAGTCAGATATTCCGGGGAATATTCCGGTAAAATTTGTATTAGTTCTGAACGGATTTCAGGCGGAAGCTGCAACATAAGATACAAAAAGGCATAGTCATCAAGCTCTGGCCAGGGAGTGCTTCTTTCCTGAGGGGTCAAATCGTATAAAGGATAAAGCATTTGTTCAATGGAGTCTGATGTTCTTAAACGGGTATTATGTACATATAAAAAATTATTTCGCTTCCTTACGGACAGTGGAAGGGTGTTGAGGCCTAATAAATTGATGTAATGCCAGGTGGTCTCATGAGTTACCGGGATTCTATGAGCGCCGAATTCATTGTAGTATTTGCCTTCCGGATCAAAATAATAGGTATAAACTCTTCCTCCGATTCTATTTTCATTGGCTTCCAGAATTGTAATATCGGCTCCCAGCTTACGAAGCTCGAATGCGGCGGATAAGCCGGCCAGACCTCCTCCGATGATACCGATTTTTACCCCTTTCATTTCTCCCGGCGATGCATAATTTGTGATATCCGGGGGAGGACTTAGTAAATTAACAATATATTCGTAATCTTCCGGACGGCCCGCCGTTTCTAATGATGTTCTGATCATTTCGCGCCGTTGTTCATTCGTGGGGTTTATAACTTGATTTAATGGAACCGCCATTGATTATACCTCATAATATCATTACAGTTTAATATATTGGAAACCTTTCGTGAATATAACAAAATAGGGGAGTCATGAGCTGCAGGCCGGCATAATTTGGATCTCATGGACGTGGCATAAGGAAAACGCTGTACAGAGATTGAGTTTCTGATTGTAATTTTAATGATTATTGTGTAAATTAATTACAGAAGATAAATATCTTAGATGCAGTTTTGATAATGAATGGGAAACATAGGAGAAAATGAGGTTAATCAATGTCAAAAAACGATAATATGCTGGCAATTCTCTGGATGCTGAATTCAGGGACAAAAATTACTGCAAAACAAATAGCGGAAAGGCTGGAGATCAATATACGGACTGTATACCGCTATATTGACTCGCTTTGTGCCAGCGGGGTACCGATCGTATCCGATGCAGGCCAGAATGGCGGATATAGTCTGCTGAATGAT
The DNA here is from genome assembly GCF_002797975.1 of [Clostridium] celerecrescens 18A. Lineage (NCBI taxonomy): Bacteria > Bacillati > Bacillota > Clostridia > Lachnospirales > Lachnospiraceae > Lacrimispora > Lacrimispora celerecrescens. The sequence continues at coordinate 771,536 of NZ_PGET01000001.1, forward strand.
TTTATCAATGCGCCCTTATTTTTTGATGTAGATGAGCAAAAGGCCATTCTCCATGCAGCTGTGTTTGCAAAAGAAGCAGGGTACCCTTTTAATGAAGCATTAAGCAGGGCAACAGAAAAACTGAAAATGTATTCCAACCGGGAACAGAAACGCATTGTCGATCGCCATTTAACCGGTTTTGAAGTGATAAGCCGCGAGATCGATTCTTCTGTTAAGCCGAAATTGGTAGAGATAGAGCGGGCTGTGGCAAATGAGTATTCCGTGGAAATTGAATATCGTACAAGCCATGAAGAAGAATCCAGGCAAAGGATAATTGATCCATACGGTGTAATTTACTGGAACAATAAATGGTATACCATTGGATTCTGCCATCTGAGAAATGAAATCCGCAGCTTTCGTGCTGAGCGGATTTTACAGATAAACCGGACGCAAATGACGTTTAAACGTCCGGAAGCCTTTTCCGCCAAAAAATTCTTCCTACAGAATCTTTTACCTGACCTGGCAAATAAGGACAGGGTGGTTTCAGTCGTGATCAGAGGCAGGGCAGAGGCATTGGATGACTTGAGCATTCACTGGTTTTTAGGTCATTATCTGAAAGAGAGGACTCCAAATCAGGCTGTCTTTTTACTTGAAGAAAGAGTTATGAATGGATATGTGCCAAATTTTCTATTATCCTATGGGAGAGCCATTGAGATCATAGAGCCTGAGAACCTGAAAAAAAGACTGGCAGACATTGCGTTGGAGCTAATGGAATATTATCAAAATTAACGATAATACTGACAGCTGCTGTCAGGGTAGATAATATATAATGAGATTATATTGATGATTAGTAATAAGGAGGAAGAGCAATGGCGAAATACATGGGAGCAACAGGAGATCATACAAAAAATGGGCTGCCGAATGGGTTTACATCCATAACACCATTCATCGTAGTAAATAATCCCTCAGAAGCAATTATGTTTTATCAGTCCGTATTCCACGCAAGGGTTAAGGACAGCACAGAATTTTCCGATGAAAACGGTAATAGTATCATTGTTCATGCGGAACTTGATTTTGGAACTGGCTTTTTGCAGCTGGGAGCTGCGAATCCGGCTTATCAACTGGTTTTACCACCAGGGGATGATAATGCATGCTATTCTTTGGCAATTTATGTTTCCGATGTTGATGAGGTGTTTGATCATGCGGTGGTAAAAGGAGCAAAAATCCGGGAGAAAGTTTCAAACTTTGTTTCAGGGGATCGGTTTGGAAGTATTCTGGATCCATTTGGTGTGAGATGGACCATTATGACCAGGATCGAGGATTTATCAGAAGAAGAAAGCAGCCGGAGAGTAGAAGAATGGGCGAAACGCATGAGTACGGAATAAAGTGGGGAATACAAACTGTAAAATAAATGAAGTGGGGAGATAAGATATGAAATTTTATGAATTCAGGCCGATCAGTAATGATGATGTGCCAGCTATGGCTGACCTGTTGACGTGCAGGCAGAATCTTGAGAGTAATGAATTCCCATCTTTAAGAAACAGCTGTCTCAATACAATATATATCGAGGATTTACTTGAAAAACTATTCAAAAATAATAAATCAATTGGGATAGGTGCATTTGTAAATGATGAATTGGTCGGCTATATCGTAGGAAAGATAAAGATTGACCATGAGAGAGGCAGGCATGTCTGGGTGCCTTATGAAGGGATTGCAGTGAGGAGAGACCAGCCCTCAGAACTCATAAGAACTCTCTATGCTAAAGTTTCTGACCTGTGGATCCAAAAAGGCTGTTTTCACCAATATGCATTAATACCTCTTGGGAGCAAGGGGTATTATGAGGCTTTCCTTGGGTTGAGCTTTTCTATCCAGCAAGTACATGGGATAATGAATATTGGAGATTACAATGCATTTGAAACTGCATCTGATGCAGAAATCAGAATCGCCGGTAAAGCAGATAGGGAAGCAATGGGGAGAATGTCTGGAATCATCTTTTCCTATCAAAATTCTGCGCCTGTGTTTGAACCAGCTTTACCTGAGATTGTAGTGAGAATAAGGGAAGGATATAAAGGGCTTGCAGAGGATGAGGAAGCAATGATCCTCATTGCGGAAAAAGACAGAAAGGAATTGGGATTTCAGGTATACGAACCAGTTATTCCGGATTTAATGACGCCTGATGATGGAGTGGAGCTAAGTATCGCAGGCATTTACCCAACCCAAATGAGAGGCGGTGTTGGGAAGAAATTAATGAATGAAGGCAGCAGGCTGGTAAAAGAAAAAGGATATCAGAGAATCATAACTGATTGGAGGATAACCAATCTTGCCTCTTCGACATTTTGGCCAAAGTGCGGATTTAAGCCTATGGCTTACAGAATGGTTCGATATATTGATAATAATTTCACATGGGCAAACTTCAACAATCCGAGTTTGAAGGAGTTGTAGGACTGTTTTTTAGATAATAAATCCGGCTATCTGTCCAGTAGTTCATATGCTTGTGAAAAACGGCGGCTTAAAAAAAGCCGCCGTTTTTTAGTTTTGCCCATTTCCGTTTTACTCACTAAGGAGCAGACGGGCCATCAGGAATTAAAAGTAATCTGAAATCGCACACTTTTTCTTCGGAAAAACTTTCAGCAGAGTATCATTGCCGCATCGACGGCATTCAGCCGGCAGACAGGGGAGCTCTTCCTCTGTAACACCTCTGCAAATTAGCCTGGAGAACAGAGTGATATCCATGACAGTATCGGCCTGGGTTTCGGAACCGTCCGCATTATAATGGAGAGAGGAATAACGGCCTTCCTTCCAGCCCAGTTCCCATAAACCGCTATTGGCAGGGAGCCAGGAGTCGTTGAGAAAGAGACGAATAGAACCGTTTCCGAGGTATTGTGCAGCCTTTAAGACTTCCTCTGCGTGGACGACTCGTACCATGCCGTGCATTATCTGATGGATGGTAGCCGCACGTCCTGCCGGCAGATTAAATTCCAAGCAGAGAAGATCAAACGGGACGAAGTCCGGAAGGGGGATGCAAACTCTGTCATAATAGGCCTGTCTGCTTTTACAGAAATGAATCAGTCCCATAAGTCCTTCTATGTCTGAATATACAAATTCATGACAGTTCATGGTAACAGTCTGTTTTTCATCTGTAATTTTCGAGTAGATGAGGTAGCCGCAGGGGGATCCGGCTTCGTTGTAATACAGGTAGGTAAAACGGAAGTCACGGTCTGGTTCATATTGCCCCACGGCGTGGTGCCATTCGATTTCCTCCCGCATGACTGAAAGATTACATCCGGCAAAGAAAGCGTGATAAAGCATTTTTAAATCTTCCAGCCGTGATGGCTGATAAAGCTCTATGGTGCCAAGATCCTTGTAATCAGGAAGCTGTGCCATAGGGAAATTCCAATGTTTTCTGCGTACGCAGTAGGTGTATCCAAACTGGCCGTAATACGTTCCTGAGAATGGATAAAGGTAAGAAAATTGGATATTATGGGTGTGCCATTCTTTTAACATTGCTCCAAATAGAGCTTTCATCACCCCTTTGCCCTGGCAGCAGGGCATGGCAGCTACATCGCCGACCGCGGCCATAGAAGCCGCTTCACCGTCAAATTCCACTGAGCAGACGCAATGGGAAACACATGCCTGCATGGCTTTCTGTTCATCGAACCAGGCCAGGGTGTTACGGTAATCCCGCTTCATTCGGGTAACCGGATGCTTTTGTATGTTAGCGGCAGATTCCGCAGCGCAGGAGGCGCCGTCTATGGTCCGTTCAAAGACTGTAAAGCATATACGTCTGGATTCTTCCAGTTCATCTTCCTGTATTGCTCTTATCATAAAGTAATCCCCTTTCCAATTTATTTCAAATATAACACAAGCAGGTCTTTAGGACAAGAATTTGCCTACTTCTTTTAACTAAGTTTAATGATTAAAAAAAGTTTGTGAAATAAAGTGAAAAATGTCCAATAAAAAGAGAAAAAACAAAAAGATAATTGACATTATAGATAGCTTGAATTATATTTAAGCCGAATTATTTTAGTGACTAAAAATAGAATGAGGGAGGATACAGAGTTCGATGACGAAAAAACGTCTCATCTACATCAATCTTGATGGTTTTGGAAAATACTATTATGATCAGATGAGTGCAGGGAAGGAGGCCCTCCCTAATATAAAAAAGCTTGTGAAAAGAGGTGTTTTATTTGAACAGGCTTATACTGGAATACCGTCCATTACCGTCCCAATGCAGACAGGAATTGTCAGCGGCTGCTATTCAGACCGAACGGGAAACTGCGATAAGTATTGGGATAGGGAGGCCAATGAAATAATTCTTACAGGACGCCTTAACCGGGCGCAGACCATAGGTGAAACACTTGCAGAGGAAGGAAGAACCTTCGTATCCATCCAGCAGTTTGCGCTGGAAGGAAAGGGCGCTGTCAGGGGGAAGAGAGACAGGCTTTATACGGAACCTGGTGGTGACTACAGGATACGTTTCTCCATGTTATTGAAGCTTATACGGGAAAATGTCATAGAGGATAAGGGAACCGTATATGAGTATCCGGAATTTCCGGAAGCCGTGTTCCTGTACATAGACGATCTGGATTCTGTGGGTCATAATCCTCCCTGGTGCTATGCAGATTCGGAACGAAAGCGTGTTGATAACGTCTGCCGGGTGCTGGAGGGAATTGATGAGATGCTGGGGGAGATGTTTAACAGTCTGGAAGAGAAAGGACTGTTTGATTCTATGTATCTCCTTCTGACCACAGACCATGGCATGATTAGCTACAGAGGGAAAAGCCGGTTAGGTGACTTTATATGCGCCCTGGAGGAATGGGGATTCCGAGTAGCTGTATGTAAAGAAGGAAAAGTGGAAATGAAGGATTATGATATCCTTTTAACCTCCCATGATATTCAGTGTCAGATGTTCTTGAATGAAAAGTCAGAAGACTTGAGGGCAATGAAGGTGGAAGCTTTAAAGAAATGCATCATTAAGCTGCCTTATGTGGAAACAGTCATGACAGCGAAGGAGCTTGCGGACCGGGGCGTGTACCGGGATTATGCAGACCTTTTAATCAGTCCGGCGGAGGGAGAAAGCTTTTCCTTATATCCCCTTGACCAGGAACATTTATATGCGACCCATGACAGCCTTCATAAGAAATGCCAGCACATTTTTACAGCAATGGCAGGGCCTGGTATAAGGTCAGATTACCGGGAAAACTCCCTGGTGTACACTAAGGATCTAATTCCCACGCTGGCATATTGTTTGGGCTGGAAACAACCCAGAGATGCAACCGGCAGGTGGCTTACTTCGATTCTGAGAGAAGAAATGGAAAGGTGATTGTTTGAAGGCAGGAAAAGAGACAATTAAATACATAAACAAGCAAAACATATTGAATGTTTTCCGGGAAAAGAATGAAGTGACCAAAGCCGAGATCATGGGAGTTACGAAATTAAGCGCGGCTACGGTATCGAATCTGATTCAGGAGCTAATGGAAGAAACACTCCTGACAGAGAAATATTACGGTGAGTCCAGCGGCGGCAGAAAACCTATGATATACAGCTTAAATGGAGAAAGGGTTAGAATTCTTACTGTTAAAGTGACTACAAAAGGGATTCTTGCAGGAATTGTGAATCTGAAAGGTGAAATTATCTGGCATAAATCCTTACCAGTTAGAATTCACGATGAGGCTACATTTCGCAGTGCGATGAAAGAGGCAGCAGCTCAGCTTAAGGAACAGCAGCGAAATCTGATGGAACAGATATCTATTGTTGCATACAGTATACCGGGTGTTATTTGCTACAGTACAAGAAGTATCGTTTATTCCGCTGCACTATATCTGGAGAATGTTGATCTCCAGGCTTTGAGCGACCGGTTATTTAATAAGGATATGGAGGTTTACGTATTTAAGGATACGGATGCCCTGATTCTGGGGGAGTATTACGGAACAGGAAAGGACAGCCGAAACATGGTATACCTTCTGTGTGATCAGGGCGTCGGCATGTCGGTGATTAGTGAGGGGAACCTCCTGCGGCTAACTGGCTGCGGCCTTGAAATCGGACATACCACGATAGATCTTCATGGACTGCCGTGCAAATGCTCGTCTACAGGCTGTGTGGGGACACTTCTGGGAGAAAAGCCTGCGGCAGCGCAGTACACACAGATATATGAAACGATTTATCCGGAAACCATATTTGATGGTACTACGCTTTCTTACGATGTGCTGATTGACAGGTCATTAGAAGGAAAGGACAAAATTGCCTCAAGGGTCATGAGAGAGCAGATTGAATTACTTTCTGTGGTCGTGGTCAATACAGTTAATCTATTCAATCCCGATCTGGTAGTAATTGGCGGACCAGTGGCGAGAATTCCTGAAATGGCTGGTACAGTGGAGGCGTGGGTGAAGAAAAAGGCGCTTAAGCCATTTACCTCTAGTATATCGATTAAGGCTCCCACGCTGGGAAATCACGCATCGTTATATGGTATGGCGGAGTATGTGCTGGACAAAGAAGTATTTACTGCGGTTTCTATCAGAAAACTGACAGGATTTCTAGCCTGAAAAAACACCGCAAAAGCGGGTTTTGGTGTTTTGCAAACGCCTAAATATTCTAAATAAGAGGAGGATTTCATAATGAAGAAAATGGTATCACTGATGGTCGCAGCGGCGTTAGTGGCTGGAGGAATCTCTGGCTGTTCAAAGGCAGCTGTAAAGGAGACATCCGGAGGGGCAGCAGGCCAGGAAAAGACAGCAGAAACAACAGCTTCCCAGGAAAGCGGCGGTGGAGAAAAGTCTCCAGTGACGCTGACATACTGGCAGCATTCCAGTGCGGCGAGAGATGATATGATGACCGAGCTTGTCAAAACATTTGAAGAGCAGAATCCGGATATTAAGGTAAATCTGGAATTTATTCCGGAGGCAGATTACAGTCAGAAACTGATTCCTGCACTTGCAACTGATACAGCTCCCGATGTATTTCAGATACAGTCCGGAATGGTGTCAAAACTTGCGCAGTCCGGAGCCATAAAACCACTGGCTGAAAGCGTTATGTCTGCAGATTCGATCACGGCTGGTTTTGTGCCTGCGGCAGTAGATGGTTTGAAATACGACGGCAAATATTACGGTATGCCTACAGACTTACAGACAATCGTACTGTTATGGAATAAAAAGTTGGTGTCTGAGGCTGGTCTTGATGCGGAAAAAGGTCCGCAGACCTGGGAAGAATTTTTTGATTGGGCGAGAAAGCTGACAAAGACAGAAGACGGCAAGCTGGTTCAGTCCGGATGGGGTGGAACGGGATATGCACCGGAAGTGCTTTCCATAATAAAGCAGTACGGTGGTACCTTCTATGATGACACGGCAGGTCAGTACGTATTTGCTGACGATCCGAAGGTCCTGGAGGCGATAAAAGCTTACATAGCGTCATACAAAACCGACAAGGTATATAACACGGAATTCGTAAAAAGCTGGGCCGGTTTCAGGCAGGGTCTGATCGGCATGATGTTAGGCCATCCAGCCATGATCGGCAATTTACCGCAAACAGCTCCCGATCTGGATTTTGGAGTGGGGCTGATTCCGGCAAAGGGAGAGAGCCGTGCAACCTGCGTGACCTCATGGGGCTACGTAATGAGCGCGAAGGCTCCAGATGAGGCGGCTACCCGGTTCATACAGTTTTTAAGCAGCGAGGACGTGGAAAAGCAGTGGACAGAGAAGACGGGAGAGCTGCCGGCCAGAAAAACACTCTTAGAGGATGCGGGCTTAAAATCAGAGCTGAAAGTGGCGGTTGCCATTGAATCCCTGAATGATTCATTTGTTGGGGTGCTCCAGACCTCTGCGCTTAATACCATCTGGACAGAATCTATGGATCGGATTTTAAAGACAGATGAACCGCTTGAAACCATCTTAAAGGATGCCCAGAGCAAAATGAATGATGAATTAAAGAATCCGGTATAAAAATCAAAAAAGGGTGCCAAGCGGCAGGTCCCGCTTGGTGCTTCCAAGTACTTACGTTAGGAGGTTTTTGAATGAAAGTATCTCAAGGCGCAGTAAGTCGGAACCGGATTACTATGCACAAGGCAGTGCCGTATTTTTTTATTGCACCATCCATCATTTATATATTTCTTGTTACTCTGGTGCCGGCCATCATGGCTCTGCCCATCAGCTTTACAGACTGGTCGGCCTTAAGCCCGAAAAAAAATTTTGTAGGACTTGATAATTATATCAGGCTCATGGGGGATAAGGATTTTTGGAAGTCGTGCCTTGTCATGGGCCAATTTTTTATCTATGTGCCTCTAGTTATGGCCGCAGGTCTGGGTACTGCGCTGCTGCTGAATATAAAAATTAAGGGCGTCAAATTATTCCGTCTTATATTTTATTCACCGGTTATTACCTCCACAATTGCTGCGGCGATTCTGTTCGAATATTTCTTCCAGCCCAGTTTTGGTCTGTTTAACAGTATCTTAGGCTTTTTTGGCCTAAAGAGTCTTGGCTGGGTGGAAAATGCCTCTACAGCCGTACTGTCTGTTATTATCTTCAAGGTGTGGAAGGGGTTCGGAGAGGCCATGTTGATCTATCTGGCAGGACTTCAGGATGTTCCAGCCGAGATAAAAGAAGCATCCGCCATCGATGGAGCAAGCGGCTGGCAGACATTCCGATACATTACGTTTCCTATGCTGCGCCCTGCCCATATTTACCTTCTCATGAAAAATGTAATCGGCGTTTTTATGATTTTCCAGGAGACCTATATGTTAAAGGGACCGCTAAACAGCACCAGAACTGTTGTGAACTACATTTACGAAAAAGGATTTCAAAGCTATCAGATGGGATACGCATCCGCAATGTCCTTCGGTCTGTTTTTTATTGTGCTGCTCATTACTTTGGTCCAATATAAAGCAACCAAAATGGATGTATTATAGGAAGGAGACAGTGCAACCAAATGAATAAAGAAAAAACGAAAAAAGTGGCTGTGAGGGTCTTTTTCTTCCTCATAACCCTAGGACTGGCTGTTATTATTGCCTTCCCCTTTGTGTGGATGATATTTGCTTCTTTCAAAGAATCGAAAGAATTTTATGTATTGAAGCCAACATTGCTGCCGGAACATTTTATTCTGGATAATTTCAGGCAACTGTTTGAAAAATTGAATATAGGTCTTTATTACTGGAACAGCGTGATAGTTACAGTCACACAGGTGTTTTCAACAATTGTTATCGTCCTGTTGGCAGGTTATGGATTTGCAAAGTATGAATTTAAGGGAAAGAATGTACTATTTCTTATGGTTCTGTCTTCTACCATGATTCCATGGGTGGCCACGATTATCCCGCTTTATATCATGGCAAACCAGTTAAAGCTGGTAAATACCATGGCCGGCTTAATCATACCAGGGATGGCAGATGCCTTCAGCATCTTTTTGGCAAGAAATTTCATGTCGGCCATTCCAACGCCGCTTTTAGAAGCTGCAAGGATAGACGGAGCGGGAGAATTGCTGATTTTCAGGAAAATCGTAATTCCTGCAGTAAAGCCTCTGATTGCGGTCATTGCCATTCAAAAGATGGTAGGAAGCTGGAATGCATTCCAGTGGCCTCTTCTTGTGGTGAACTCAGATAAGTTAAGGACACTTCCACTAGCCATTGCCAAGCTGTCTAGCCAGTATTACGATTCATACAACTTAAAAATGGCTGCTGCTGCTGTGGCTATCATTCCGGTTTTAATCATATACATCATATTCCAGAGATATTTAGTGGAAGGCGTGTCGCTATCCGGAATTAAATAGGAAGGTATGGTTATGGTAGATTATCATGTACATACAACATTTTCCGATGGGGAAAGGACTCCAAAGGAAGTCATAGATCTGGCTGTCGCTCTGGGCATTGAAAAGCTGGCAATTACGGACCATTTCGATGTATATGATCCGGGGCTTTCAGGACATCAAAAGACTACAGGGGAGTTACTCCGTCATTTTGACAGAATCAGAAATTTGGCTGGGGGAAAACCGATTACGGTCTATTGCGGCATTGAGACCTGTACGGATGAATACGGGCATTTGCGCATTGACCGGGAATGCCTTTCTGCCTGTGATCTCATTATAACCAGTCCCCATTATATAGAGGGAGACTATCCCTTTCGGCAGGGAGTGTATTTCTGTGATGCCTACTGGCTGGCTTATAAGAAAAAGTTGCTTATGATGGCAGCAGGAGAAGGACACGTACTGGGTCACCCGGAAGGATACCTTCCCATCGGGCCGATGCTGGTCGAGGGTACGACTTATGAGGGAAGACAGGAAATCTGCAGAAGCATCAGCGTGGAATACTTTGATCCTGCATTTATCCAGGAGTTGGGAGAGCAGCTTAAGAAAAGTGGGAAGGCATATGAGCTGCATGGTGCCACGAAAACGCCAAGAGAATGGGTGGTAGAGGCGTTGGCAAAGCAGGACATTTTATTTTCGCCAGGAAGCGACGCTCATGCTGTCAACATCCTTGGGAAAAATGAGCGGGCTATGGAATTGGTAAAAAAATACAATCTTAAATTGTATGAACCGGAACACGGTCGTACATGCAGATAAAGAAAAGACAGAAAGTAGAGGGATGCGGTAATGGTAAAAATTGCATTGATCGGCTGCGGAACTATGGGAAGAACCCATGCCGGTGGATATTTAAAGATTAAGGAGGCAGCTGTAACGGCCTTCTGCGATATACAAGAGGAGCGGGCGGTGAAGCTGGCAGAGCACCACGGCGCTAAAGCGTTCAAAAGCTTCGAAGAAATGTTGGAGCAGGGAGACTTTGACATGCTGGATGTGTGCCTTCCTACTTATCTCCATAAGGAATACGCCATTGCAGCCATGAATAAGGGGAAGCACGTTTTTTGTGAAAAGCCCATTGCTCTGACAATGGAAGATGGTGAGGCCATGCTGGAAGCGGCCAGAGCAAATGAAGTAAAGTTTTCTGTGGGTCATGTGCTGCGCTTTTTCCCAGCTTACAAACAGGCAGGGGAACAGATTGAAAATGGCAGACTGGGGGTTCCGAGGCTGATCAGGACTACAAGAAATCAAGCGTTTCCTCAGTGGAGCTGGGAGAACTGGTATCAGGACTATGCAAAAAGCGGAGGCCCCATCTTGGATCTGGTGATTCACGATGTGGACTGGATCATCCGCAACATTGGAGCAGTAGAACGGGTTTATGCGAAAAGCTTTAACGGCACAGTGGCAGGTCAGGAGCACTGTATCCTTCTGCTTCGCCTGAAAAATGGAGCCATAGCCCATGTAGAGGGGAGTTGGGCTTACCCCAGCGGTTCTGCTTTCCATGTAACCTATGAAATTGTGGGAACAAAGGCACAAATTGAATTCGATAATCTGACCACCTCTCCTGTGATCAAGCAGACTTGTGAAAATGGCCTGCACAAGTTAGAGGCATTTTCACCGGTCGAGGGGTTATCAGAGCCCTATTGTGCGGAATTGAATGAATTTGTGCGTTCTATCGAATATAACTTACCTTTGGCGGTAACCGGTCAGGAAGCCGTAGAAGCATTGAAGGTAGTATTGTCGGGCATACAGTCATCTAAGTCAGGACAGCCGGTGAGCTTATAGCGGTATGCCATTCCAACTTAAGTGTAATAAAAAAAACAAGACGAGAGGTGCAGGGGTTCATAACCCCGTTGATGCCATTCGCAGAAAGGCAAACTATAAAGAATGAAGAATATAAAAATAGGTGTAATCAGCTTTGAACATATGCATGCTGTAAGTTATACAAAAGCCCTGCTGGCGCTTCCGGGAGTGGAGCTTTTGGGCATAGCCGACGAGGACGAATTTCGGGGAACTAAGATGGCTTATGAGTTTAATACCAAATATTTTAAGGATTACCATGACCTTCTTAATGAAGCAGTGGACGGGGTTATTATCTGTACCAACAATAAAATGCACTGTCAGGTGTCGGTTGATGCCGCACGAAAAGGAAAACATATTTTGGTTGAGAAGCCTTTTGCCCTGACTGCGGCTGAGGCCAAGCAGATGGTTAAGGCCGCAGATGAGGCCGGAGTCCGTATTATGAATGCATTTCCCATGCGCTTTAACCCGAATATTACGGCCGCAAGGGAGATAGTGGAACGCGGGGAAATAGGGGATATTTTAAGCATAACAGGCATTAACCACGGGAAAATACCGTCCGGTTGGTTTTTGAATAAGGAACTGTCGGGAGGCGGCGGAGTGATGGATCATACCGTTCATCTGGCTGACTTGATTCGCTGGTTTACAAATAGCGAGTACCGTTCGGTTTACTGTGAAAGCGGTAATCTGATTCATAACCGGCAGATCGATGACTGCGGAATAGTCATGGCTGAAATGGAAAGCGGAGCGTTTGTCACCATTGACTGCAGTTGGGCACATCATAAAAATTACCCCATCTGGCCTCAGGTGGATATGGAAATTATCGGGACAAAGGGTGTGCTGGAGGTAAAGGCCTTCGGACAGGTCAACCACATCGTGGATGAAGCAGGTGACATCATCGAGGACGTGATATGGAATGAAGGTGGTGACGAGGGATTGATACGTGAGTTCGTGGAGGTCTTAAGAACCGGGAAAGAACCACTGGCGTCAGGAAAAGACGGAGCCAGGGCCTTAGAGGTGGCTGTAGCCGCCTACCAGTCCACGGACAGCCATATAACCACCAGAGTGGAACATATTGAATTTGACAGATAGAGAGAGGCTTAGAAGAATGAAGGCAGGAATTATTGGCTGCGGGAAAATCTTTCCTATGCACGCGGTTTCAATCAAAAAGCAGCCATGCGTACAGCTTGTGGCAGTATGCGACAGTAACAGAGAACTTGCAGAGAAGACGGGAAAGCAGTACGGATGCAGCTACTATACGGAATACCGGGAAATGATAGCAAAGGAGGAGCTTGATGCGGTACATATCTGTACCCCTCACTATCTTCATGCGGAAATGGCTGTCTATGCCTTGGAGCATGGAATCAATGTATTAACAGAAAAGCCCATGGCCATTGAACTGGAGGATGCAAAACGGATGGAAGCGGCGGCTGAAAAAAACGAACGGGTTTTAGTGGTTAGCTTTCAAAACCGTTATAATCCAGGCTCGCTTCTGATTAAAAAGACATTGGAATCGGGAGGACTGGGAAGTATTATTTCCGCTAAGGCTTCCGTAACCTGGAACCGGTCTGATGAGTATTATTCCAGGAGTAACTGGAAGGGGACATGGGAGAAGGAGGGCGGTGGTGTGATCATTGATCAGGCTATTCACACGCTGGATCTTATGAACTGGTTTATTGATTCTGAGATTCAGTGGGTTGATGCCACCATCAGCAGCAGGGCCCATAAGACCATAAGGGTGGAAGATTGCGCGGAAGGGCTAATCCATTATAAAAGCGGGATTAATGCCAGCTTTTATGCAATGAATTATTATACTTATGATGCGCCAGTGGAGATTGAGCTGCACTGCGAAAAGGGTATGGTGAATCTGACCGGAGAGAAGGCGGTGATTGTTTTTCATGATGGACGGCAGGTGGTAGCGGACAGGAACCCCATGGAAACCTTTGACTTTGGAAATGTAAAGCAGTACTGGGGTGTGGGGCATATGAAAGAGATTCAGAATTTTTATTCCTGCCTGGCAGAGGGGAAGATACCGCGTAATACATCAAGAGAGGTGATGGCGGCGCAGGAGCTGGTGTGTGCAATTTATAAAAGTGGGAAAGAAGGAAGACGGGTTTTATGTTGAAGAAAAGGGAGACTGGAAAATCTCCCTTTTCTTTTATTATTTTCACTCGATATACAGGCAAAGACAGATTTATCTTTTAGCAGTTAAAGACAATGTAAGATAATTATGATATGATATCAATAAATAATTAGGGGGAGGAAACAAAAATGAAAACAATAGGACTGATTGGCGGAATGAGTTGGGAAAGCACGGTTACTTACTATAAAATTGTAAATGAAACAGTGAAAAATGAGCTGGGAGGATTACATTCAGCAAACGTGCTTTTATATAGTGTGGATTTTTCTGAAATTGAGAAGTGCCAGGCAGACGGTGACTGGGATAAAAGTGCTGCTATTTTATCAGCAGCAGCTAAAAATCTTGAAAAAGCAGGGGCGGAGTTTATTGTGATCTGTACAAATACGATGCACAAGGTAGTTCCCCAGATCCAAAGCAGCATTACGATTCCTGTTATTCATATAGCGGAGGCAACGGCAAATGAATTAAAATATCATAACATTACAAAAGTCGCATTGTTGGGTACAAAATATACCATGACTCAGGATTTTTATAAAGATAAGTTAATTAATGCAGGAATTACAGTTCTTATCCCAGATGAAGAGGAAATTGAAATTGTGAATGATGTGATTTACAATGAATTGTGTCTGGGAATTATTTCAGAGGCATCGAAAGAAAAATACCTCAGCATTATTCGCGGCCTTGCAGAACAAGGTGCACAGGGAGTTATTCTCGGCTGTACAGAAATCGGCCTGCTGATACAGCAAAAGGATTTGGAATTGCCTGTTTTTGATACTGCACAAATTCATGCTGTAAGGGCTGCAAAGCTATCCATTGAAAAATAAATGCCGATATAAGGAGGTAATTATAAATGGATTTTGCAGTACTATCAGATATACATGGCAACTACATTGCTTTGGAAAAATGCGTGGAATACGCATTGTCTAGAGGCGTAAAAGCCTTTGCTTTTTTAGGAGATTATGTTGGTGAACTGGCATATCCTGAAAAGACAATGAAAATGATTTTTGAAATGGCTGAGAAGTACAACTGCTATTTCATCAGAGGAAATAAAGAAGATTATTGGATAGATTATTATAATAACGGTGAACTTGGCTGGAAAGATAAAGATTCCACAACAGGGTCTTTGCTGTATTCTATGATAGTATGCGGGCATACTCACATTCAGACCAAATTTGAAATTAACGGAAAAACGGTACTAAATGCTGGATCAGTCGGAGTTCCTTTGTTTAGTAATAGAAAATCTCAATTTTTGATTTTACATCAAACAGGCAAACAATGGAAAGAAGAATTTATTAGTATTGAATATGATGTAGAAAAGGTAATAGAGGAATTACATACATCAGGACTTAACAAATATGCACCATACTGGTGCATTGTAACAGAAAACTTATTACGAAACGGTAATATATCGCCTGGCACAGTATTGAAAAGGGCTATGGCATTATGTAAAGCTGAAACCGGTACTTGCATATGGCCAGATATTCCCGAACAGTATTGGAGACAAGCAGTAGAAGAGATTTTGGTAAATAAGCAAATTAAAGTCTGATTCAATCATCAGGCAGTGAACGATTCTATTATATATAGTTAGAAAGTTGAGGGAGGAAAATATGGATATACAGATAGTATATGAAGCTCCAAAAGCCCAGGATTACATAAGTCTTCGGTTACGTGCGGGAATGAGTAATAAAGATTTGGAAAGAAGCAAAATTGCTTTAAAGAATTCTCTGTTTGCTGTATCTCTGTATGATAAAGAAAAACTGATCGGTTTTGGCAGGGTAGTTGGGGATGGAGGCATCACCTACGTTGTAAGTGATATAATGGTTGATGGAGAATACCGGCGGAGAGGTTATGCGGAACAAATCATGCAGGCCATTGACCGTTACTTTGATGAGAACACACATGAGGACAGCTATATTTGCCTGATAGCGAATTGCCCTGCTGACCAGCTGTACAATAAGCATAGATTTGAATACTTGCCGGATAACAGATGTGGAATGCTTCGAAATCAGAGTAAAGAGAACAGTTATCGGTGTATTTAAAGTGGAAGTAAAAACTCTTTCCTGTAAAGAGCACTTATAATATTTCTGCCCCGGATTCACAAAATAGAAATACGACAGGAGAATCTTTTAATGGAATTTAGACAACTAACAGATTGCGTGTTTTGCAGCATGTTTGATAAAGCGGCCGACACAAGTGGTAACCTCCGATCTTTCTTTTGGCGAATCCATGGAAATTGATCTGGGGGATATAACTGCGGAACTTTATCATGTGGAATCTCCTCATAGTGAGGATTGTGTCTGTATCCTGATACGTCAGGAAAGAGTATTATTCATCGGAGATGCGGTTGGGGTTGATTATTATAACAACTGCTTCTTAGATAAAGAGAAACTTCGTTCATTAATTACATCGATAGAAGGATTTGATTTTGATATTTGTGTCATGGGACATGCCGAACCAATGAGTAAGGATAATATCCTCCATATCATGCATTCTCTTTTGGAACGCCAGGAGAACGTATAATAATCAAAGGCTGCATAATTATAACTTATGCAGCCTTTTTTATGGAATGTAAAGTTTATTTAAGAAAATCGTTGCTTTGCGAGAGTTTGTTTTCATGGTATATTTAAAACCAGAAAGTAAAAAATAACAATGATCATTAAAATTACTTGATACAAATAAAAACAGGAGGTTTTACTATGCTAGGTCATTATTTGATGTTTAATAGAAACTGCGAAGAGGCAATTAAAACTTATGAAAAAGCATTTAACGGTACGATTACTGAGATGCGGAAATATAGTGATATGCCGCCAAACCCCGCTTTCCCTATTCCCGAAGAAAACAAAAATCTGGTTCTTCATGCCCGTCTTCAGATTGAAGGCACGGAAATTATGTGTGCCGATAGTTCTGAGAAAAACACAAATGGCAATAATATGTATGTTTCCATTACAACCAAGGATGAGGTGCTTGTGAAAGCTGCCTGGGATCTTTTAAAACAGGAAGGTAAGATCTATATGGATCTTATCCCATCATTTTTTGCAACATTACATGGATCCTTACAGGATAAATATGGCGTCAACTGGATGTTTACGGCTTTAAAATAGATACTGGATGCAGCGGCAAGGAATTGTCAAATGAAAATTCTTAAGATAGGGAACACCAGGAGAACCATTGACTTTCATAAGGGAGAGGAAGTGGACGAGGAGGCGTTTCAGGAATTCTATACTGATTTAATGAAAATAAAGGAGATCGTTTATAAAGATGAAAAATAAGATATCAGCAATTTTTATATTTGCGGCCATGGTTATGGTTTTAGTAACCGGATGCAAAAAGACAGAGGGCGGAGGTAATATGCCGGAAGCTTTGAAAGGAGATTTAACCTCAATTATTGGTACAATATACGAGAAAGCTAAGGTTGATTTAAGGCTGGAAAACACACCCATTGATTTAACAAATAAGGATATGGTGAAATATAACATGGGCCTTGATGATGCTTCTAAAGTGAAGGAAGCCGTTGTATCCGAGGCGATGATCGGTTCACAGGCCTATTCCCTGGTACTTGCCCGTGTAAATAATGTATCCGATGCAGAAGCAGTTGCAAAGGATATGCTTAATGGGATTGATCCGAGGAAGTGGATTTGTGTTATGGCAGATGACCTTCAGATTGTTACCTACAATGATTTGATAATGCTTGTTATGGTTGATTCCAATTTAAAGGATGCTGTAACCTCCCAACAGGTTGTAGATGCCTTTAAGGAAATGTGCGGTACAGATTTCGACCTTAAGTTATCTAAATCGTGACAGCATGGTATTTTCAAGCATAACATTTTTATATTATTTTTTACCTCTGGTTATTGGCGTATACTTTGTATGCCCGAAGAAGTTGAAAAATGGTGTGTTGCTTTTTTCTTCCCTAATATTTTACGGCTGGGGAGAGCCGAAATACATCATATTTATGGGCCTTTCCATCTTGGTGAACTACATTCTTGGTTTGCTCATTGAGCGATACTCCGGTTCGGCATGGGGGAAGGTATGGCTGCTTGTTTCGGTGGTCTTTTCCCTTGGAATGCTGGGGTATTTTAAATATGTGGATTTTTTTATAGCAAACATTAATTCCATGACTGGATTATCAGTCCCGATGCTGAACGTAGTTCTTCCCCTTGGCATCAGCTTTTATACGTTTCAAATTCTCAGCTATACCATTGATGTTTACCGAAAAAACACAAAGGCCCAGAAGAATCTGTTATCATTGGCCACTTATGTGGCCTTCTTTCCTCAGCTGATCGCAGGTCCTATTGTAAGATATACGGATATCGCACAGGCTCTGGACAGAAGGGAGCACAGCTTTTTAAACGCCCGCATTGGAATTCGCAGGTTTTTATTTGGAATTTCAAAAAAGGTGCTGATCGCCAATACACTCGGAGAATTGTGCAAAGCCTTTGCAGACTCCCCGGAACAAAATGTTTTATTCTACTGGCTTTATGCAGTGGCCTTTACTTTACAGATTTACTTTGACTTTTCCGGATACAGTGATATGGCAATCGGTTTAGGCAAGATATTTGGCTTTGATTTTCAGGAGAATTTTAATTACCCATTTATTTCCAAAAGCATTACTGAATTCTGGCGCAGGTGGCATATGTCCCTAGGAACCTGGTTCAGGGATTATTTATACATTCCCTTAGGAGGAAACCGTGTTGGCAGGCTGCGCTGGCTCTTTAATATTTTTTTGGTATGGATGCTGACCGGTTTATGGCACGGTGCGGCATGGAATTTTATCATATGGGGATTGTTATTTGCTATTCTCCTGATGCTTGAGAAGCTGTGGATCGGCAGTTACTTAAAGAACATGCCGAAAAGCATTTCTCATTTGTATGTTATGCTTCTTGTAATTATAAGCTTCGTCATATTTGATGCACCTGATCTGAGTACATCAGCGGAACGGCTTCGTTCCATGTTCGGAATGAGCGGACTGGCGCTTACAGGAGTCCAGTCAGCCTATTATTTAAGAAGCTATCTTATCATATTTGTGATAGCCATAACCGGAAGCACTGATTTGCCAAAGAGAATCATAGGCAGAATCCGCAAGACACCATTTGGAGCGATTGCCCTTACTTGGGCAGAGCCTGTGGTATGCATGGTGATGCTTTTGCTGACAACCGCGTACTTAATTGATGCTTCCTTTAATCCATTTCTGTATTTTCGCTTTTAAGGAGGGCAGGAATGAAGAATAGAAAAACAAATCGGATGATTGTGATTTTGGTAGGAACGGCATGGGTTCTTCTGGCGCTTTCTTCCTGGCTTTCACCAACACAGGAAATATCAGCCAGTGAAAGAAGAACGCTTGCCGGTTTTCCCGAATTTACTCTTAAAAGCCTTGTTACGGCAGGTTTTATGGAGGGCTTTGAGCAATATGCCAAAGACCAGTTTCCCTGCCGCTTTTTATACCGTACCATAAAAGCGTATGTTAGGTTTTATCCATTGGGTCAGAAGGATAATAACGGTATCTATATTCAGGATGGCTATGCCGTAAAAATGGAGTACCCCTTGAATGAAGCTTCCATTCAAAAAGCGGCGGAAAAGTTCCGGTATCTGTATGAAACATATATGGATGGTAAAGACGTAAAAACCTATCTAACCATTGTTCCTGACAAGGGGTATTTTCTCTCCCAGGCAAATGGCTATCCCTCCATGGACTATCAGAAGCTGTTTGATATGATGAAGGCAGATACAGATTTTGCGCAGTATATAGATCTAACGGATATTTTGGAAATTGAAGATTACTATAAGACAGATATTCACTGGAAACAGGAGCGGATCATTAAGGCCGCGGATAAAATCCGTAATGCTTTAGGAGAAGAGAAGGTAAACGCCGGACAATATAAGGAAATCGAAGCGGATAAACCCTTTTACGGAGTATATTATGGGCATTGTGCCCTTCCCATGAGACCGGACAAACTGAAATATCTTACCAGTGGCCCTATAGATGCCTGTACCGTTTATAATTGGGAGACAGGAAAGACCACAGCCGTGTATGATACCCAAAAGCTTACAGGAAATGATCCTTATGATGTGTATTTATCCGGTGCGGCGGCCCTTTTGGAAATCACCAATCCAAATGTAAAAAACGGAAAAGAGCTTGTGATATTCCGGGATTCCTTTGGAAGCAGTCTGGCGCCCCTTTTGCTTGATGGATATTCCAAAGTGACCATGGTTGACATCCGTTACATTGCCAGTAATTTGATCGGTGATTATATGACCTTTGATGATCAGGATGTGCTTTTTGTATACAGTACTTCGGTACTAAATTCCAGTACAATGTTCAAATAGGGCGGATGATAATCTGCTTTCAAAAATTCATCGTCGCTATGATACGAAAGGAAGGCTGAGGGGATGAAAAAACTAGACAGAGAATTCTATAACAGGGATTCGGTCCTGGTTGCCAGGGATCTATTGGGAAAGGTGTTTGTCCACGAGATTGAGGGACAGAGACTCGCCGTTAAGATTACAGAGGCAGAGGCATATATGGGCGTTGAAGATAAGGCTGCCCATTCTTACGGCGGAAAGAGGACACCAAGGGTGGAAGTGATGTATGGAGATCCTGGTTATGCTTATATGTTTCTTATCTATGGGATGTACAGCTGCTTCAATGTAGTAACAAGGGAGAAGGGGATTCCACAGGCAGTTTTAATAAGGGCTGCCGAACCATTGGAGGGAATCCGGTGGATGGCGCAAAAGAGATTTGGAAAGGAGTATGAGCAGCTTTCCAAAAGCCAGCGCAAGGGTCTTATAAACGGACCGGGAAAGTTTTGCAGCGCATTATCATTGGATAGAAGCTTTAACGGCATAGACTTATGCGGGGATCAGGTCTATTTTGAGGAAGGCACAGACAAAAATTTCAATATCATTGAAACAAAACGTGTAGGAATTGACTATGCAGAGGAGGCCAGAGACTACCTTTGGCGGTTTTGTATAGAAGGGAGCGAATAGGCTCCCTTTTTCTCGTTCTGATAACGTTATTTTTTCCTTGCTGAAATGATCAGCATCATGGGCCGGCGAAGCTCATTTTCCATGCCTTCCACGGTTTGAAGCAGATGCTCTGATGGCTGAGGTTCCACAACACCGGTTAATTCAAAGCCTGCCTGTATCAAACCATTCAAATAGGTGGTCAGGGTCTTATGATATTTCGTAACATTTTCTCCAAGGAAACTGGCCTGTCTATGTCCCTCAAAAAAGTAATTGTCAACCGGAAAATGAAGGATCTTTCCGGTTTCATCGTAATACCATTCCTGACTGCCATACGCTGTAAAAACCGGGTGCTCTACAGAAAAGACAAAATCACCGCCCTTAACAAGACAACAGGATACCTTTTCAACAATCTGTTCAAATGATTCCAGATAGTGGAACGCAAGAGAGCTTATGACTGCATCAAATGTATTTTCACTGAAAGATATTTCTTCTATTGGCATGTTGTGATAACAGATTTTATCACTTGTCTTTTCCTTAGCAATTGCAAGCATTTTTTCGGAAATGTCAATGCCTGTAACAGCTTTGGCCCCATGCTCTATGGCATACTGACAATGCCAGCCAAATCCACAGCCTAAATCCAGCACCCGTTTGGCTTTGAATTCTGGCAGCATTGATTCAAGAGTCTTCCATTCCCCTGCACCGGCAAGCCCTTTTGTAGAACGGTCCATTTGACTGTATTTTTCAAAGAATGCTTTGTTATCGTAAGGATTCTGTTTCATTGTTGATTTCATCTCCTCCTGTCACTTTTAACGCATATCCCCATGTTTCTTTTTTGAAGATTTAAAGGGATTATAGCACAATAATCTGAAAAAAGCTTTAAGATTCCAATCATGAATCATAGTAGTTACGCATCTTCCTAATATCATTCTGCCGGTCTGGCACATGGAAAAAAAGGATGAATATATAGTATATAAGTAGGAATTACTATTGTTATTATATAAGATTTAGTGTAAAATTTATATAGCATTTATCCCATGGTTTTGAGGATCGGTCCATGCCCGGGCTGATTCACAAAACTTCAAGCGGAAGGAGGCCATTATTCTGGAAAAAGAACAATTTTCAATCCGGCGACCTGGAATGATCGGAGAAGAAAAATTCAGGCAGTATGCGGTTCTGATTCCCCTGATCCATATTTCAGGAGTCACTTATCTGCTATTTGAAAAAAGGTCTAATGAGTTAAAGCGGCAGCCGGGAGAGGTTTGTTTTCCAGGCGGAAAGCTTGAAGCTGGAGAAACCCTTCAGGAATGTGCGGTACGTGAGACAGTTGAAGAACTGAACATATCTCCTCAGCAGATTGAGGTGATGGGACCGGGAGATATTTATCTGTCACCCTTTAACTTAATGATCCATCCATTTATTGGCACTATAAGTGATTATCAGGACACATTCAGCAGAGATGAAGTAGAAGAAGTTATAAAAATACCACTGGATTTACTCCGCAGTCAGGAACCAGAGAGATTTGTGAGTAAACTGATTTCGGAGCCGCCGGAGGATTTTCCGTATGAATGGATTCCGGGAGGGGTAAAATACCCTTGGGCAAAAGGAACTTATGACGTCTTGTTTTATAGATATGAAGACTGGATCATATGGGGTATGACGGCTCAGATCGTGAAGTCAGCGTTGAAGCTGATGGAAGAATATCATATCATTTGATTCCATGATGGAGAAAAAGGCAGTTTTTTATACTTTTAGAGAGAGGTGATTTCTATGAAGAAAGAAATTTATCTGGCAGGCGGATGCTTTTGGGGAACAGAAAAGTACCTGGAAAATATTCCGGGCATCCTGTTTACAGAGGTGGGATATGCCAATGGTAAAACAGAGAATCCGACTTATAAGGAAGTATGCAGCTATGATACCGGGCATGCAGAAACGGTGAAGGTGGAATACGACGACAGCATAATAGGTCTTACCTATTTGCTGCAGCTTTATTATGACGTGATCAATCCCATAAGCGTGAACCGCCAGGGAGGCGATGTTGGTTCCCAGTACCGGACAGGAATCTATTTCACGGCTGACAGGGATGAGACAGTGATCCAGGATTCCATAAATGAGCTTCAGAAAAAATATAAAGAAAAAATAGCGATTGAAGTAAAGCCTCTTTCCTGTTACTACCGGGCAGAGGAGTACCATCAGAAATATTTGGACAAAAACCCAGGAGGATACTGCCATATTGGTGCCGATAAATTTGAAAAGGCAAAGAAGGCGGAGGATAAAAGCAAAAAATATGGAAAAAGAACAACGGAAGAATTAAAAGAAAACTTAACGAGTCTGCAGTTTGAAGTAACACACAACAGTGCAACAGAGCCTCCCTTTCAAAATGAATACTTTGATAAATTCGATGAGGGAATTTATGTAGATATTACAACAGGGGAACCGCTTTTTATGTCAACTGATAAATTTGAGTCAGGCTGCGGCTGGCCCAGCTTTTCTAAGCCGATTGACTCAGAGATCATTAAGACCCATGAGGACCGGAGCTTTGGAAGAATACGCACGGAAGTGAGGAGCAAGCTGGGAGATGCCCATCTGGGCCATGTATTTGACGATGGTCCTATAGACCGTGGAGGACTGCGCTATTGTATTAACAGCGCTTCTTTAAGGTTTATTCCCAAAGAAAAGATGGAGAAGGAAGGATACGGAGATTATCTGAAACTGTTTTAACCTCATAAAGTAACGAAGCGGATTGCGGATATCCGGTTGACTGACAGGACTGAAATAAAAATGCGGAAGAAGAATGAAGGATGATTAATGAAATACTGAAATTCAATAAAGAGTTTGTTGAAAACAAAGGATATGTAAAATATATTACCAATAAGTTTCCGGATAAAAAAGTCGCTATTGTATCCTGTATGGACACAAGATTAACGGAATTATTGCCGATGGCCCTTGGGCTTAAAAATGGGGATGCAAAAATCATCAAAAATGCCGGGGGTATTATATCCCACCCATTTGGAAGTGCCATGAGGAGCCTGCTGATCGGTATTTATGAATTGGATGTCAAGGAAATCCTCGTAATCGGTCATACCGATTGCGGGGCCAGACATACGGACAGCAAGAAAATCATTGAAAAAATGAAACAGCGGGGAATCGAGCAAAAGAATATCGACCTGGTAAAATACTATGGCATTGATTTTGATTCATGGCTGGGAGGATTTAAGGATCTGGATTTGTCCATCAAAAATTCCGTTGATCTGATTCGCAACCATCCATTTGTTCCGGAGGAGATCATGATACACGGTCTGGTAATAGATTCTGTTACCGGTGAATTAAGAAAGGTTATTTAAGCAGCAGTTCTTGGCGGATTTCGCATAAAAGGAGGATTTTCATGCTAGTTTATGCAGTGATATCGATTACTTTGGCATTGGTATTTTATACGATCGGCGTATGGAGCGAACGGATCCAGGGCCAGCTAAAAAAGTGGCATCTGGTAATTTTCTGGTTAGGCCTGGTCTTTGATACCATCGGCACCTTATTAATGGATAAACTCGCCTCTAACGGTTTCCAGCTTAATTTTCACGGAGTAACCGGCCTTCTTGCCATTCTGTTAATGGTGTTTCATGCGGTTTGGGCTACCATAGTTGTGGTAAGGGATAATAAAGAAGCCAGAGCTGATTTTCACAAGTTCAGCATTATTGTATGGATTATCTGGCTGATTCCATATGTGTCTGGTGCAGCATTGGGTATGGTAAGGTAGTGTGGGATAAAGTAACCACTAATTTGTACTTGAGAGGAGATAAGGATGAAATTAGGCATTATTGGATCAGGGAAGATTGTAAAGGAGTTTCTGCCAATCGTTCATTATTTGGATAAGGTGGAGCTTGCGGCCATTTGCTGTACGAAAAGAAGTGAAGCAGTGGGAAGAGAACTTGGTGAAAAATATAACATAAAACAAATTTTTACAGATTATCAGGACTTCTTAAACAGTGATGTAGATACGGTTTATGTGGCTCTGCCTAACCATTTGCACTTTCAGTTTACGAAAGAGGCACTGGAGGCAGGAAAGCATGTGATTATAGAAAAACCCTTTACCACCACCTTTAAAGAAGCCCATATATTAAGCGGGCTGGCAAGAGAAAAAAGGCTGTTTTTATTTGAAGCTGTTACGACCCTGTATCTGCCGAATTATAAAAGAATTAAAGAGCTTCTGCCAACCCTGGGAAACATAAAAATCGTTCAGTTCAACTATTCCCAGTACTCCAGTAGATATGACAGCTTCAAAGAGGGGCGCATTCTGCCTGCCTTTGATCCCAATTGTTCCGGCGGTGCGCTCATGGACATTAATATCTATAACATCCATTATGTTGCAGGATTATTCGGAAGACCGCTTAAGGTGGAATACTTCCCCAATGTGGAGAGAGGGATTGATACCTCTGGAATTTTAATTTTGGACTACGGCACTTTTAAATGTACTTGCATTGGAGCAAAGGACTGCAAGGCTTCTGCCGCTAATTATATCCAGGGGGAGAAGGGGGTCATCCGTCAGGATACGCCTGCCAGCATCTGCAGAGGCTTTGAAATCATCAGGAATGATGAGACTAAATCCCTTGTAAATGAAGATAATTTCGAACACCGTATGGTGAATGAATTTATGGAATTCCAGGATATGATCTGCGGTAATGATCTGGAAAGGTGCTATCAGCTTCTGGACCACACCCTGCTTGTAAGCGAAATTCAGACAACTGCAAGACATAAAGGAGGAATCCGGTTCCCGGCAGATGAGGAAATTTAAGACAGGGTTATCCGCGGTGATAAATTATTTTTAGTAATTGACAATTCTTCCTGCCTGTGTTATTATTGCGGAAATAGTGAAAAGGCAATGAAGAGAAATAGTACATATACAATAAATTTCAGAGAGAAGATGGTTGGTGCGAATCTTTATTTTAGTATATCGAAGCAGTCTCGGAGCTTTGAACCGAAAAATGGTTTCCCTGATTTCAAGGAGATGTTTAGTAGGCTTCAACGTATTCCCACGTTACAGGGGCACGATATGATGGTATCGTAGAGAGTGCAGAGATTTCTCTGAATTTAGGTGGTAACACGGATTGTACATTCGCCCTAAACGTTTCGACGTTTAGGGCGTTTTTTTATTACCTTCACTTATTAAATTACATAGAAAGAGGAGAGCAATGATGAGAAATTTTGAAAAATCCAGTAAGCTGGATCATGTGTGTTATGATATCAGAGGTCCGGTCATGGATGAAGCAAACCGGATGATCGATCAGGGAGTTGATATATTAAAATTAAACATTGGAAATCCGGCTCCCTTTGGTTTTCGTGCGCCGGAAGAACTGCTTAAGCAAATGAATGAAAACCTGTCCTGTACGGAAGGCTACTCGGATTCCAAAGGGCTGCTGTCAGCCAGAAGGGCCATTGTAAAATACTGTCAGAAAAAAGGGATTGAACAAGTTACTGTAGATGATGTATACACGGGAAATGGCGTAAGCGAACTGATTACCTTAGCCATGCAGGGGCTGTTAAACAGTGGGGATGAGATTCTGGTACCTTCTCCGGACTATCCTTTATGGACTGCGTCCGTAACACTTTCGGGAGGAACCGCTGTCCATTACATGTGCGACGAAGAGGCGGAGTGGTACCCGGATATCAACGATATCAAAAGTAAAATTACAAGCAGAACCAAGGGGATTGTCATCATCAACCCCAACAATCCTACCGGAACCCTGTATCCCAGGGAAGTCCTTGAGGAGATTGTGGAAGTATGCCGGAAACATGGACTGATCATCTTTGCAGATGAAATTTATGACAGACTAGTATTTGACGGCCTGGAACATGTATCTATTGCCTCTCTGGCACCGGATCTTTTGACCATCACATTCAATGGCCTTTCAAAGTCCCATCTAATTGCAGGATACCGCTGTGGCTGGATGAGCCTTTGCGGTGATAAATCCTTTGCAAAAGGGTATGTGGAAGGGATAAACTTATTGTCCTCCATGAGGCTTTGCTCCAATGTTCCGGCCCAGTCCGTGATCGAGGCTGCACTGGAAATGGAGGAGGAAACAAAACAATTGATGATACCGGGCGGGAGAATATACGAACAGAGAAAATACACCTACCAGGCGTTAAATGAGATTCCGGGAATTTCGGTGATAAAACCAAAAGCAGCCTTTTACATGTTTCCTAAAATTAATACCAGTAAATTTAATATTTATGATGATGAAAAGTTTGTATTAGACTTTTTAAAGGATAAGAAGATTCTGCTGACTCATGGAGGCGGGTTCCACTGGGAAAAACCGGATCATTTCCGGGTCGTTTACCTTCCGGAGCTAAGCCAGTTAAAAGTGGCATGTGATAAGCTGGCGGATTTCATGTCCTATTACATACAAAAATAGTGACAAAAGAGCATTGGAAACAGCCTGTATTCCAGCTGCCCAATGCTCTTTAAGTGTTAATGCTGTTCCGTCAGTTTGAGATAATTTTTATACTCTTTGTTCCAGCCTGCAAACAGATCATTTTTCCGGTGGTCGGTTAAGTCTGTGTGCTCTGATAAATATTTCCCCATATAGTCTGATACTTTTTTTGCTCCAAAGTAGTTTAAGTGATCACCGTCATCGCGGGAATCGTTTGCCCAGTCAATGCCCAGGGTATCGATATCTAAATTTAAGTCAATGTAAGTCAGCTGGTTTTCGTTGGCATAGGCTGCGGCTGCATTGTGCTTGGCGTAGGACCAGCATTTTGGCGAAGGTGCGCTGTATAGGATCAGCTGGATATCCTTATGCCTGCACAGGCCAGCGATTTTGTTTAAGTATAGTAAGGGCTGCTCGTCAATCACATAAACATCGTCTGTTTCAGTGACATAAGGCCCTCGTTTGTAGGGATTCACGATTGCGCTGTACTGATATCCCTTATAAACCGTAGGCTGCTCCTGCTTTATCCTATGGCCTAAAGTTTTCAGCATATAAAAATGAAAGTATTTCCAGTTGTCATGGTATTTATAAATGGGAAATATTTTTTTGACTGTTTCTTCGATGGAAGTTTCAAGGGTATTGATGTATTTAAAATCCCGGTAAAATGCATTGGTTTCCAGGAAAACAACCTTTGGCTGCTGGTTTTTAAGCACCCGATCCAGCAGATAGTAAGTATCCTGAAGCTGCTGGCTTGGGACGCCGCAGTTATATCCTGTGTAGCCGTAATCATTCCATACTTCCATGGGTGAAATGCTGGCGCTGCATTCGCTGTCCCCGATCGCCACATAATCTATGGTGTTTTTTGGTTCCTTTAGGATGCCGTTTGCCTTTTTATATAAGCTGTCTCCCATGTTATTGTATGGAATCAGCAGGTAGGAGGCAATGTACAATAAAAGAAAAAGTCCGGTTAAAAATGACAATGTTTTTATCCTGTTTTTGCTCTTCATCTCATCACCCCTTAAAATCCGGCATAAATTAGTTTTGCAGGTATATATCCTTCGCCGTATGCCCCCAAAACTATGACAAGGAGGATTGCGGCGTAAAGGAAGGTCCAGCGGGCAAACATATTCCAGCCGGAAATCCTTTCACGGATAGAGATCCCCCGTTCATGGATCACGCCCACGGCATATACCGCAAGAAAACCAAAGAATACGGCAATGAAATCCGGCAGAGTCAGACCAAGCTTAAGGAGTGAGCCGTCAGTGACCGCAGACCAGTGAAAGCCGGTGAAAATGGACCGGAACATATTCATGCCGGCGGTCAGATTGCTGGCCCGGAAGAAAAGTTCTCCTGTAAATACAAGGAAAAGCAGCTTCACTGTCTGAAAACTCCTGTACAAGCTGCAGGTCCTATCGATCCTTAAGGTACTTGTAATCCTTTGGACCGCCGGTTCCAACAGATTCCCCATGAGAATGAGGACAAAATAATACATTCCAAAGAAAATATAGTTCCAGCCTGTTCCGTGCCACAGTCCGTTTAAGATCCACACGCCAAACAAAGCGGCAGAAGAGGAGATAATCTGCCCCAAATGCTTTCCGAATTTCGCCCGTGATTTCTTTCCCAGATTCTTGACGAATTTGGTTAGGGATATGGGATAAAAGATATAATCCTTTAACCAGGCGCCAAGGGTGATATGCCAGCGTCTCCAGAATTCCGATGCGGTTTTGGAGAAAAAGGGCTGACGGAAGTTTTCGGGAATGGATACTCCAAACATTTCTCCTGTACCGATGGTCATGTCAATACAGCCGGAAAAATCTGCATATAGCTGAAAGGTATATAAAACGGCACCAGTGATAACGATGATCCCGCCGTAATGATTGGGGGTATCAAAGATCGTTTCCACAAGCAGATTAAGCCGGTCTGCAATAACAAGTTTTTTAAATAATCCCCACATGATCCGCTGAAGGCCGTAAGTGACGTTCTTGTATTCCAAAGGCTTTCCCTGACAGAGGGCTTTGGCAGTCTGGGAGTAGCGGCAGATAGGGCCTTCCAACAGTGTTGGAAAGAAGGAGAGATACAAGGCCAGTCTGCCTAAATTGTCGTCAGCCTCTATTTTTTCATAATAAACGTCGATCAGGTATGAGACCGCCTGCAGGGTGTAAAAGGAAATACCGATTGGCAGGGCGAACTTCATGGCAGGCAGAAGCCTTGGGAAAGATACTGCTTTTAATACCAGGTTAAAGTTTTCGAAAAAGAAACCTGAGTATTTTAAAATCAATAAAATGCTAAGCTGCAATCCGATCCCAAGCCATAAGATCCTGCGGCGTTTGGTCTCATAGGCTGCTTTTTCTGCCTTTTTATTCTCGGGGGCGTGAACTGCCGATAGAAAGTCCTTTTTACAGGAAGTAAGCCACAGACCGGTGTGGTGAATGGAAAGGGTGGAAAAAAGCAGGTATACCAGCAGCTTTCCGCTAAAAGAAAGAAAAAAGACATAACTGGCAGTAAGCAGTACTTTATAACGGAAGCTTTGGGGCGCAAGCTGATAGGCCAGCAATACAACCGGCATAAAGATGAATAGGTACAGGAGTGAATTGTAGGCCATCCTTTATTCCTCATTTAACCGATGGATCATATCCCAAATTGCCTTTGCAGAGTTAAAATTAGCGGGTATCATGTCTATGGGAGTGATCTCAATGCCAAATGCATCTTCGAGCTCCGGTATGAGAGAGAGAATGGAAAACGAGTCTAAGAGCCCTCCGTCAATGAGTCTTGTTTCTGTTTCATAATCAATGCCTGGGTTAATATCATTTAAGATCTCTAATAATTGTTCCATGGTTTTGTCTCCTTTATAGTTGAAAATAATTGAAAGCATTCGTTTGTAAATGAGGTCTTGCAATATGGAAGTTGTCTTTAGCAGAATAGAGAAGGATCTGCGGCAGATCCCGGCTTAAAAATAAGGACATGCCTTCTGTTGCAGAATAAGCACCGGTTTTTTGGAATATGATCCGGTCTCCTATCTGCAGGTTTTGAAAAGGGTATTTCTTTACAAGCACATCATTCACCGTGCAAAGAGAGCCGCAGACCGTCCATTCTTTTTTCTCTCCTTCCCGGTGATTAAAATGAAGGATAGGCGGCTTTTTCATGGCCAGCATTTGCCCGTAATAATTTAGCTGGTGGATACCGCCGTCAACAATGCAGTAGGGCTCTCCCTTGTTTGTCTTCTGATCCACCACGCTGGTCACGTAGAATCCACAAGGTGCGGCGATAAATCTACCCATCTCCAGTGTGACCCTGCCGCCGAACGAAAGATTTTTGATGCACTTGGCAAGGCCATTTAACATCTGATCTTCTTCATTTTTCTCACCTTCAAAATAGCAGACAGGAAGACCGGGACCATACTCCAGCCGTTTGACAGGAAAGCCGTATTCCTGATTTAATTCCCGGCATAACTGGTCCAGCATATGAAGTTCGTTTTCCAGTTTTGCTATTGATTTCTTTTGGGTTCCGGAAAAGTACTGGATACCTTCAATGGTTATAAATTCATGGGAGCCGCCTTCCATGATCTGCCGGATCATGCTTTCATCCATACCGAACTGATTCCCGGACGTCAGGCGGAGGAGGACGCGTATGGGTGTTTGAAGCTTTGAGCTGCAGTCTCTAAGAATCTGCCAGTGGGAGAGGGACTCGACGGTATAAATGATCTTATCTCCATAATGTCTCAGCGCGTATTCTATGTCCTCAGGCTTCTTATGTACACCGGACATGATAACTTTCCCCATGTCGATTCCGGCTCTTTCGCAGATGGTGAATTCGCCGGGAGAGCAGACCTCAAAGGAGTCCACTACTTCCTCTAAATCCTTAATGACAAATGAATTGGCCTTCATGGCATAGCATAATTCCACGTCCTCTCCAAGAAAATCCCTGATTTTTCTGATCTGTTCAGCTAGGATATCCGTATCAAAAATGTAGAAGGGGGGGTGGTACTCATGAATGTCATATTCAAACCTTATCTCGTTCATGGCTGTTTTCCTTTACACACTTCCAATAATTTTTTTCTGTCTATTTTTCCGTTAGCAGTGACTGGCAGTTCCGGTAGGGAATAAAACGCGGATGGAATCATATAAACCGGAAGAGATTCCCTCATCCGTACTGAAATTTCCCTTCCCTCCATACCACCGACATAAAATGCCCCGATCCGGTTTTTCTCCTCATCAAAGACGCAGCATGCCCGCTGAATGAGCGGATAGCTGTTTATGACGGCTTCGATCTCTTCCAGTTCTATGCGGTGTCCCATGTGCTTGATCTGAAAGTCCTTGCGTCCGGCAAAGCAAAGCTCCCCGTTCTCATGGTAGAAGGCCAGGTCCCCGGTCCGGTAAATTGTTTCCAGGCAGTGCATGTTAAGGGGATTCTGGACAAATACCTTTTTTGTCTGCTCCGGATTGTTATAATATCCCAGGGCCAAAGCAGTTCCGGATACGCAAATCTCTCCAATCTGGTCCTTTTCAGTGACTAGTTTGTCATCCTGATCCAGGAGGAAGACCTTTTCATTGGGAAATGCCTTTCCAATAGGAAGGGTTTCATGGGCTTCAAATTTCCGTTCCACAGGGTAGTAGGTACAGTTGCATGTGATTTCTGTAGGTCCGTATAAGTTTACGTAGATCGCATCAGGGAGGTAATTCTGCCAGGTTGTTAAATGCTTAACAGGCATTGCTTCGCCGCTGAATAAGACCTTATTAACCCTGGAGGGAACCCTATAGGTGAATCCCTTTAATTGGGGAATCAGGCACAGAGCGGAAACCGCCCAGATCAGGGTTGTTACCTGGTGTTCGCATAAGAAGTCTAGGAGCTCCGTCGGGATGGAAAATAATTTTTTCGGGATTATGACCATGGTGGCTCCCGCTTTAAGGGTGGAGTAGATATCTTTAACAGACACATCAAAGTCAAAGGGGGCCTGATTCCCGATTTTGTCCTCCCCGGTTATGCCGAACATGGAAGGAAAATATTCCATAAAATCAATCACCGACCGGTGGCTCACCAATACCCCCTTAGGGACGCCGGTAGAGCCTGAGGTAAAGTTGCAGTACAGTGGATCGATATCCAGGGAAAGATCACGGATAAGTGTTAGGGACTCCTCCCTTATTTCGCTTTTCACAATCTCATGGTAATCAAACAGATTGCCGGAAAATTCCACGCCTTCGGGCATTACCCTGGTATCCCCTAAGGTGATGACAGAATTTGCTTTAAGCACCTTAAGAATCTGGCTGATCCGAACAGCCGGCTGTGCCGGGCTGATCAGTACATAAAAACAGCCGGAATATACAATGCCCATGAATGTTGTAAGAGCCTTCACACTTTTATCCATAAAAACCACAACAGGGTTTCCCGGTGATTCATAACCGGAAAGAAAGCTGCCGATCCGTTTTGCATGTAATAACAGTTCCTTATAAGAACAGCTATTCTCCTGATCTACCGCCGCAATTTTC
This sequence comes from [Clostridium] celerecrescens 18A, assembly GCF_002797975.1. NCBI lineage: Bacteria > Bacillati > Bacillota > Clostridia > Lachnospirales > Lachnospiraceae > Lacrimispora > Lacrimispora celerecrescens. Next base: position 804,094 of record NZ_PGET01000001.1, read on the forward strand.
TCAGGATAGATGCTTGCAGAGTGTTCAAGATACTCAAGTACGTTTCTCATAGGTTGTTACTCCTCTCTGTCTGGTTCGATTGGAAACGTCACACGAACTTTAAAATTTGTCCGGTTTTTTTGTATCTCAAAGGTACCATTCATCTGTTCTACTATTTTCAGGCAGGTTTTAAGTCCAATGTTGGTGCTTTCTAAAAACATGCTGTCCGTACGGATCTCATTGGAGATGGTGATGATCAGGTCATTGCCGTCTATATGGCTTTTGACAAAGACCGGCCTATCGATGCCGGCGTATTTTCTTACATTGGAAAACAGATTATCAAATAACCGTCTTAAATATTGGATATCAGCGGTTATGCTGCAGGATTCCTCTACAAATTCTGTTTTTACGTCAAGCCCCAGGTTGCCAAGATCAAATACGTACTCCATAAGCAGCTGCTGGAGAAGGATCTTAGCGTCAAAGGTCTCCATCTGCATCAATATCTTCTCTTTGCCGAATACAAGAAAATACTGGAACAGACGGTCAGATAATTCCTTTAGCTGAATGGATTTATTCTTGCAGCTTTTGATGTATTTGTCTAATTGTTCTTCCGAATGATAGCTTTTGGATTCCAGTATTTCCAAGTAGCCGATCAGTGAAGTAAGGGGAGTCCTGATGTCATGGGACATGGAAGTGATCAGCTCACTGTTTGCTTCCCAGGCGTCCTTTTCGCTCTTATATCGTGTAATAATAGAATTTCTCATGTTATCCGCATTTTTTGCCAGCAATGCAATCTCATCATTCCCTTTATAGAAAATGGGCTGCTCCAGATCCCCTTTTTCAATCAGGGATACCTCTTTTGACAATTGCATGATCCGGGCAATGATCCGGTGGTTATAGAAAATCAGGATCACAAACAGAAACAGGAAAAATACTCCCCATGAAATATAAGTTACCAGGTTATACCATTTGATTTCCGAGGAATCAATGATGGACACGGAATAGGTACCGTCGCTGAAGGTAATATCCCGTATGGCCTGTTTGCTGCTTTCCCCAATGGAACTGGCAGTTTCATAGGGAGCGTATGCATCATTCCAGAATCCGGATTCGTAGATGATCTCGTTGCCGTTAAAAATAGTTACGTAGACGTATTTATGGTTCTTTACCCATTTGGAAATGGATCTTACATTTTTCACTGATATGTTGTATTTATTAATGTAATTTTCAAAAGAGTTTTGATAACCGGTCAAACGTTTCCAGGCGGCATCTTCATTCATATGGTTCCTGGATACCAGATAATCGCCAAAAGCCTGGGAGGCAAAATACATCCCAAAGCTGATGACCGCGCCAAAGATCAATACAAATACTTGCTTATATCGTAAAGACGAGATCCATTTATGCTTCATCGATCTGATAGCCCTTTCCCCAAACGGTTCGTATGATGGTGGGATTGTTAAAATCCAATTCCAGTTTTTTTCGAAGCTTTAAAATGTGTACCATAACAGTATTCGTGGAAGAAGGGAGGAACTTATCATTCCATACGCCCTCGTAGATTGATTGTGCATCCTTGGCTTTTCCTCTGTTCCTTACCAGATACATCAAAACCTGGAACTCTGTGTCCGTAAGCTCGATTTTTTGATTTTCCCGATAAACAAAATGGCCTGCGGTATCGATCATAAGATCCTGCAGCCGGATCTCTGAGCTATTGGAAAGAGGTGCTCCTTTCCCTTTATAAACAACATATCGTCTTAAAAGAGAACGGACCTTCATGAGAAGCTCTGCCTGTGAAAATGGTTTTACAAGATAATCATCACCGCCGTTTTCATAGGCTTCTGTCTTATCACATTCTTTTGACTTTGCGGTTAAAAACAAAACGGGGGCAGAAGATATCCTACGGATCTGGGTACAGGCATCGATTCCTGATAAATCTGGCATCATAATGTCTAAAATAATAAGATCAATATCAGGATTATCTGTGACGGCCGCGACTGCATCACTTCCGTTTGCTGCTTCTGACACGGAATAGCCTTTGCTTTCCAGCTGAATGCGAAGGACTTCCCGGATGTCAGCATCATCATCCACTACCAATATCAATGTATTCATGGATCGGCAGTCTCCTTTTTATTAATTTAATATGAAAAATTATATCATTTATGGATAGAATAACAATGAAATCCAGGGGAATTAAGAATTATTAAGATTTGGTCCGTGATTATCAAAGACCGGTCAGGAATGACCGGTCTTTGTATTTTTTTTAGGGGAATATACCATGCCCATATAGGCATCGCCGGACCGCAGCTCATCAAGCATCTGGTCGATCCGTTTTTTGCGGGTTTCCGGACGCCTGGCCCTTGTGATCCAGCCGATATAGTCATTTTTTTGATAAGAAGGACGGGCATTGTAGGCCTCTGTTAAATTCTCTTTCCAAAGCTCCGCCATTACATCATCGGGCATGGGATAGCGGGGGCGCAATGTCTTTTCTTTTGTTTTTCCCGCTTTTTTCTCTTCCAGAAGAACGGCCTGTTCGGCTGTCCGAAAGCGGACCATCCTTCCTATAAGCTCAAGGGGGAGGGGCTTGTCATATGGAAACTGGACCGTGCCCTTTGAGTAATGGTATTCCTTCAGTTCTTCCTGAAAGGCATTGATTGCGGATGGGGCCGGATGAAATCCCACATGCTTTTTCCCTGCCGAGAAATGTACCAGATTGCCGTAATAGTCAAATGTGGCCATTCCCCAGCTGATTTTTTCCGTTGCTTCCGGTGCTGCCTCTTTTATGGTCTGGTACAGCTTTTCCAGAATAGCCTGTATATCCTGGCGTTGGCCTGCAATGTATTCTCCAATTGTAGTTGGGAGTTTCTGTTCCATACGATACCTCCTCTTTCTGCATCTTTGTTATATAATATCATATTTCCAATAATTTTGCCTAAAACCAACACTGGTTATTCAAAAATATCATAGAATATGGAAAGACTCTTATTTGGAGATAACAAAATGGGTTATTACGATTACGAAGGTTACCAGCCATATTCATATGGTTATATTCCACCATATTGGAATACACCGGCATCTCCCCTGTCATTTCAACAGATGATGAATCCTGACATTTTCACATATCCACAGAATCTTGATGGTGCCCTTGAATTGATTCTGGAAGCACTATCGGGTGAGACGGAGGACAGGGTATTTTATATGTGGTTAATAAACCAGGCTTCCTCAGAAGAGGATAAGCAGATTATATCCGGTATCCGTGACAATGAAATAGGACATTATACATTGTTCCGGCAAATTTATCAGGATTTAACCGGTGAGATGCCCCCATCTACGGAAGGAGAAGCTTTTGTAGAGCCGGAAAGCTATTGCGCTGGTTTGTCAAGAGCCTTGTTAGGTGAGCAGAATGCAGTACAAAAATACCGTAAGATTTTATATGCCATGCAATCTCGCCTCCATATAAATATGATGGTTGAAATTATCACAGACGAAATCAGGCACGGAATTTTATATAGCTATCTCTATTCTAAAAATGGCTGCGGAAGCCAAAATACCCTGGAATAAACCACTGGATCGGCAGGCATGGAGAGAAGTTTCTGATTAAGCATTGAGGACTGGAAAAGGCATCTGAAAGGCCATTCGGATGCCTTTTCTATTAATTTAACGATTTCTTCACACACCGGTTTCCTGCAGAAAAGTTAAAATTTCGTTAAAAAATTGAGCGTTATTTTTGGAAGTCTGTTAAGAAGTTGTATATATTTTTGCAAAAATATATGATTTTATCTTGTATTTCCCCCTTTTATTCTGATTTATGGAGTGCTCTCAAATTCTTTTGAATTGGTTTTTTGAACTGTGTTTTTTAGTGTAAAAATTGTGTAAATTGTACATAAAACAAAACATTGACAACCACTTTTAGTGTGATATAATGAGCACGAATTAATCGATGATGCGGCAGAGAGCATACAGCTGGAGAATTTTGACGGTATCGTTGATTTTTTTTATTCTCGATTGTGACAGATATAATAAAACAAAAGCAAGGTGATGAGTGTATGGGTGCGATTACGGTTTTGATTTTATTTCCATTGGCTGCAGCGTTAGGAATCTTACTGGTCAAAAACGATGAGGTAAGAGATATGATTGTCAGGGTAGGAGCCGCAGGTACGGCTGTTTTGACACTGACAGTTGTAGGGTTATATTTTAAGAGCGGAATTGCTTTGTCCTTCCGTTTGGAAAAAGCAATTGAGGTTATCATGGCAATTATAGAGACGGCAATTGCGGTGTATGTGATTTCCATCGGCATCAGGTATAAAAAGTATGTTATTTCGGTTTTGTCGTTTGTACAGGCGGCTGCAATGCTTTGTTTTGAATATAGGGTAAAACATAATATTGAAGTTAAGCATGCCATGATTTTCGATAAACTTACGGCAATTATGGTACTGGTTATTGGACTGGTAGGGAGCCTGATTTGTATTTATGCGGTGGGATATATGAAGACTTACCATATCCACCACAAAGAATATAAAGAAAGGAAAAGCTTCTTCTTCGCAGTTCTATTTTTATTTCTTTCCGCTATGTTTGGAATTGTATTGAGCAATGATCTTACATGGTTGTTTTTTTGCTGGGAGCTTACGACACTTTGCTCCTTCCTGCTGATTGGTTATACAAGGACAAAAGAAGCCAGAAACAATTCCTTCCGTGCTCTGGTGATTAATCTGGGCGGCGGAGTTGCTTTTGCAGCTGGAATCATTTTCATCGGCATTTATTATAAAACTCTGGAATTGTCAGTGGTTACCTCCATGAAGCCGGAAGCGGAGATGATGATACCTGTATTTTTCCTGTCTCTGGCTGCACTTACCAAATCAGCCCAGCTTCCATTTTCCTCCTGGCTTCTCGGAGCAATGGTTGCACCAACTCCTTCTTCCGCTTTGCTGCATTCCGCAACTATGGTAAAAGCTGGTGTGTACTTAATCATCCGTCTTGCGCCGCTGTTAGGATCGTCTGCTGTTGGAAGAACCGTAACCTTTGTGGGTGGAATCACGTTTCTTGCCTGTTCCCTGATGGCTATTTCCCAAAGTGATGCCAAGAAGATTTTAGCTTATTCCACTTTGGCAAACTTAGGGCTCATCGTAATATGTGCCAGCATCGGAACCCAGGAATCCTTATGGGCTGCCATCCTTTTGATCATATTCCATGCAGTATCCAAATCCCTGCTTTTCATATCCGTTGGTTCCATCGAGCATCAGATCGGAAACCGGGATGTGGAAAATATGGATGTTCTCCTTGGGATTTCAAAAAAGCTTGCGCTCTATATGATGATCGGCATCGCCGGAATGTTTCTGGCTCCTTTTGGAATGCTGATATCAAAATGGGTAGCCATGAAGGCGTTTATTGATTCCAATAATGTGATTACTGTTATTATTCTGGCCTATGGCAGCGCCGCCACATTGTTTTATTGGACAAAGTGGATGGGGAAACTGGTTTCAAGGGCCAATATGAACAAGCAGATTGAGAGCAAATTTCACATGGATGAGGAGATTCCCATTACAATCCTCGCGGGAATGGTAGTGGTATCCTGCTTTACCTTTCCGCTGGTATCAAAATACGCACTGATTCCTTATCTGACGGAAGTATTTGGAAGGACAGCTTTGATCCCTATCGGAACGAATGATATTAAGCTGATGCTGTGTATGCTGAGTATGCTCATCCTCTTGCCTATCAGTTTTATTCCGATGTATAAAAATGATAAAAGAAGAAAAGTTCCGGTTTATATGGCAGGAGAAAACACCGGGGATAACGAAACATTCTATGGAGCCATGAATGAAAAACGAAAGATGGAACTGAGCAACTGGTATATGGAAGATTATTTTGGCCCCAAGAGATTAACTCCGTGGAGTGATGTTATAGCTGCCGCAATTTTGGTTGGCGGAGTCATAATGATGATAGGAGGAATGGCGTAATATGAATATTTTAATCATGATAGGGATCGCCGTTCTTGCTCCTGTTGCCGGAGGGCTGCTGACAGGAATTGACCGTATGTTATCAGCAAGGCTTCAGGGAAGACAGGGACCGCCCTTACTTCAACCTTTTTATGATGTGCTGAAGCTGTGTCAGAAAGAATCCATAGAGGTTAATTCCATGCACCGTTTCTTCGTGTATATCTCCCTCGCATTTGTGGTATTCACCACGGTGATCCTTCTTTCAGGGGGAGATATCCTGTTAGCGATATTTGCCCTGACTCTTGGCTCCGTATTTTTCGTATTAGGCGGCTATGCATCCAATTCTCCTTATAACACCATTGGTTCGGAAAGGGAATTGCTTCAGATCATGGCTTATGAGCCAATGGTACTGCTTACCTGCGTTGGACTATATTATGCTGAGAACAGTTTTTTTGTAAAGGATATCGTGATGGCACAAACGCCCTCAATCGTCTATCTTCCGGGAGTGTTTGTTGGACTTTTATTTATCCTGACATTTAAGCTTAGAAAATCCCCCTTTGACTTAAGCATGTCCCATCATGGACATCAGGAAATCGTAAAGGGAATTACCACTGAGTATTCCGGTAAGGATCTGGCTGTGATTGAGGTAACACACTGGTACGAGGTGATTATTACTCTGGCTCTTGTGTATGTGTTTTTTGCAACTGCTGCACCGATGAGCCGTGTTTTTGCAGTCATCGTATGCCTGCTGGTTTATTTTCTCGAAATCATCATAGATAATGGAGCCGCCAGGGTAAAGTGGCAGCAGGCTCTTAAATCAGCGTGGATCGTAACCGGAATCATGGGTACGGTGAACTTAATCATCCTGTCATATTTCAGATAAATTCCTGGCAGGTCATGAAAGCTGCCAAGAGGCGGAATGGAGGATATATGAGTGTTGTAAAAAAATCGCCATGGATTCTGCATTATGACGGAACCAGCTGCAACGGCTGTGACATAGAGGTACTGGCATGCCTTACACCTCTTTACGATGTGGAACGATTTGGAATCATCAATACAGGCAATCCGAAGCATGCGGATATTTTACTTATTACCGGCAGCGTAAATGAGCAGAATATCCCAGTAGTAAAGCAGCTATATGAACAGATGCCTGATCCAAAGGCAGTGGTGGCTGTTGGAATCTGTGCCACTTCAGGAGGTATATTTGCTGAATGCTATAACGTGGTTGGCGGAGTAGGGAAGGTGATCCCGGTGGATGTTTACGTGCCGGGCTGTGCAGCTCGTCCGGAATCGATTATTGATGGCGTTGTGAAAGCGCTTGATATTCTGGAGGAAAAGAGAAAGAAACATTGATTCATTAGGAGGCTAATTATGGCTGAACAGATATTAAAAGAGATCTCCGCAAATGATCTGCTGGCGGAGACGCTGAAAATAAAAAATGACGGTTACCGGCTTGTTGCTGTTACCTGTACCAATAAAGACGGCATGGAATTGACCTATTCCTTTGATAAGGATCATGTGCTTTTGAACCTGCGGATTTTAACCGATACAGAGACGGAACTGCCTAGTATCAGTATTATTTTTCCGTATTCCTTTCTATATGAAAATGAGATAAAGGAACTGTTCGGAGTAAAGATCACGGGGATAACGCCGGACTTTAACGATACCTTATATAAGATTCCGGTCAAGACACCGTTTCATATGAATGATTAGGTATGATGCTGTTTGGCGTCAGAATGGAGGCTACTTATGGGAAACAGGACAATTGTTCCGTTTGGACCTCAGCATCCGGTGCTTCCGGAACCGATCCATCTGGATCTGGTTTTGGAGGATGAAAGGGTTATTGAGGCGATCCCAAGAATCGGATATATTCACAGAGGTCTGGAAAAACTGGTAGAAAAGAAGGATTATCAGCAGTATGTTTATGTTGCGGAGCGGATCTGCGGCATCTGTTCCTTTATGCACGGCATGGGATACTGTATGTCTATAGAAAGCATTATGGAGGTGGAAATCCCGGAACGGGCAAAATTCCTTCGGACCATATGGGCAGAGCTGTCCCGTCTCCACAGCCATCTTTTATGGCTGGGCCTATTGGCAGACGCCTTTGGATTTGAAAGCCTGTTTATGCAGTCCTGGAAGTTAAGAGAACAGGTTCTGGATATTTTTGAAGAAACTACCGGAGGCAGGGTCATATTTTCCGTATGCGATGTGGGTGGTGTGAAAAAGGATATCTCTTCTGAGACCTTAAACAGGATGAAAGAGGTCTTAACCGCCATGGAGAGGGAATTAAAGGAGGCTGCCGCCGTATTTTTAAACGATTCCACCGTAAAGCTCCGCACAAAAGGAATTGGCGTACTGTCTAAGGAGGCAGCGTTCGAACTGGGAGCGGTCGGTCCTATGGCAAGGGCCAGCGGGATTGAAATGGATATAAGGTCCCAGGGATATGCGGCCTATGATCAACTGGATTTTAAGCCGGTCACAGACCAGGGCGGGGACTGCTATGCAAGAACCAAAGTCCGGATCGGTGAACTGTACCAGTCCATTGATCTTATCAGGCAGTGCATTGCCATCATTCCCGATGGTGAGGTTAAAAGAAAAGTAACAGGAAATCCAAAGGGAGAGCATTTTACCCGTTTGGAACAGCCAAGAGGAGAAGTGCTTTATTATGCAAAGGCAAACGGAACAAAATTCTTAGACAGAGTCAGGGTCCGTACTCCCACCTTTGCCAATATCCCGGCCTTGCTGGAGACTTTAAAGAACTGTTCTCTTGCTGATGTACCGATTCTGATCCTTACCATTGATCCATGCATCAGCTGTACCGAGCGATGATAGGCCCGGTTCAAAGATATCATTGCTGGGAAGAACAGCGGAATTGAGGATAGTATGTCTATATTAAGGATGTCAAAGACGCTTTTAAAAAACCTGTTACATGGTCCCTATACGGTTCCATATCCGGTTAAGCGAAAGGAAACATATGAACGCACCAGAGGAAAGATCGAGATATCGGTGGATGATTGTATATTCTGCGGGATGTGTGAAAGAAAGTGTCCCACAGGAGCCATTCAGACAGATAAATCGAAAGCTCTCTGGAGCATTGAGAGGCTTCAGTGTATTCAATGCGGTTATTGCAGTGAGGTATGTCCGAAGAAATGTCTGAGGATGGAAAATCAATACACAGAGCCATCATACGGAAATGTAAGGGATGAATATGTGAAATGCATGAATACCCAATCACCCAGCGAATCATAGAGATTGCCGGAGAATATGCTGAAAAACACCACGCAGGGGAAATAAAGGTCATTAATCTGGTGGTGGGAGATACCTGCGGTTATGTGGCCAGTTCCATTGAACTTTATTTTGACATAATAGCAGAAGGAACTCCTTGTGAAAAAGCAAAGCTTCATATTAAAAGGGTAACACCTGAGCTTAAATGCAGCACCTGCGGAAAATTATTTGTCCGGAAACCCTACACCTTTGAATGTCCTTTTTGTAAAGGAGAAGGCCGTCCCACAGATATCGGACAGGAATTTTATATTAAGTCGATTGAAGTTTAGAGATGGAGGAAACGATGTCTGAGAATAAGGAAATAGAAATCATGCAGTCGGTCTATGACAAGAATGACCAGGTTGCATCACAGATCAATGCATCATTAACAAATAACGGCATTTATGCCATCAATGTAATGGGAGCACCGGGAGCAGGAAAAACCACTTCCCTGATACAGATTATCAAACGCCTTACGGATGTGGCCTCTTATGTTATCGAAGGAGATATTGAGGCGGACTTTGATACAAAAACCCTCCGGTCCCTTGGGGTAAAGGCCATTCAGATCAATACGGGCGGAGCCTGCCATCTGGATTCTCCCCTGATCGGAGCTGCAGTGGATGAACTGAAGATCAGCGATGGAATTCTGTTTATTGAGAATATCGGCAATTTGGTGTGCCCTGCCGAATTCATGATCGGGGAACATGCGAAGATGCTGATTTCAACCGTAACAGAGGGCAGTGACAAGCCATATAAATATCCCCTGGCATTTGAAAAGGCCGATTTGATTTTACTGAATAAATGTGATCTTCTGCCATATATTGATTTTGACGAGGACTTTTTTATGAAGGGAGTCCGGGCTCTGAATCAAACGGCTCCGGTGATCAAGGTATCTGGAAAGACAGAAGAAGGTTACGAAAAGGTAGTAGAATGGATTATGGAAAAAACAAGATCATTACAAAAATAATAAAGGTTTACGGCATTGTACAGGGGGTTGGATTCCGGCCCCTTGTTTATCGTGCAGCCAAACAATACGGGGTAAAGGGAACGGTCCGCAATGTGGGCGGCTATGTTGAGATCGTGGCACAGTCTGAGGAAGCAGTTCTTGGCCGGTTTTTATCAGACCTTAAGGAACATAAGAGGGGCTGCTATGAAATCATTAATATGGAAGCAGAGGAACTTCCTTTTGTGGAGTTTAAGGATTTTCTCATTATAAATAGTGAGTCCGGTGAGGAAATATTAGTGATCCCGCCGGATCTGCCGGTTTGCCCGGATTGCATGAGAGAGCTTTCCGATGCATCGGACAGAAGATATCAGAATCCCTTTACCAGCTGCATGTCCTGCGGCCCCAGATATACCATCATGGAAGCCCTTCCTTATGACAGAAACCGGACTTCCATGGAGGACTTTTTTATGTGTAATGCCTGCCGGGAAGAGTATACCTCTCCGGAAAGCAGGCGTTTTCACGCCCAGACCATTTCCTGCAATGACTGCGGCCCCTACTTAATCTATCAGGATAAGGAAAATGACTTACATGAACTTCTGGAAAGAGAAGCGTATGAAAAGACAGTAAAGGTTCTGTCACAAGGAGGAATTGTTGCGGTTAAGGGAATTGGAGGCTTTCATCTGGTTTGTTCTCCTTTTGTGGAAGAATCCGTAAAACGGCTTCGTAAATTAAAAGGAAGGGAGAAAAAGCCTTTTGCTGTCATGTTTCCAAAAATTTCGGAGATCAGAAAGTTCTGTCTGGTCTCTGAGGAAGAAAAGACATTGCTGGAATCTAAAGCAAGGCCAATCGTGCTGTTATCCATGAAACAGGATCTTATGGCACCTTCTGCAGCGAATGGAAGTCTTTATTGCGGTGCTTTTCTACCTTATACGCCCCTTCAGCATATACTGACTGCGGAACTTGGGCCTCTTATCATGACAAGCGCCAATTTTTCCGGACAGCCAGTGATTCGGGAGGATGGTCCCATGCTGGCTTTCTCCTCCCCTTATCTAAGCGGAGTATTATATAACAATAGAAGAATCGTCCGTTCCGTGGATGATTCTGTTGCAAAAATCATTGAGGGTAAGCCCCAGCTGATCCGAAGAAGCAGAGGCTATGTTCCTTATCCTGTTTTTCTTTCTAAGGAAGCGGGAGGGGCAAATGGGAGAAATACCGGAATTTTTGCGGCGGGAGGAGATTTAAAGGCCGCCTTCTGCCTCTGTCAAAAAGGAAATGCAGTGGTATCCCAGTATTTCGGAGATCTGGAAGAAGAAGCAGTGATGGAGGAATATCAAAGATCCTATGAAGATCTGATCAGGCTGTTACGAATGGCTCCAGGGTTAGCGGTATGTGATCTCCATCCAAACTACCACTCGGCACGTTTTGCAGAAGCCTTGGGACTCCCCATTCTTAAGGTGCAGCACCACCATGCTCATATTGCGTCGGTCATAGCGGAACACGATTTAAAGGGTCCTGTGATCGGAGTTGCTTTTGACGGGACAGGCTGCGGACCGGATGGGAATATATGGGGGGGAGAGTTTCTTGTCTGTGAAGGAAGTGGCTTCATACGGGCAGCCCATGTAAGCATGTTTCCCATTCTGGGAGGTGACGGGTCTATGAGGGATGCCAGGAAGACGGCATCCTGCTGCCTGCTTCATGCAGGCCTTGAATCTTACGTCCTGGATGAGAGAATCCGAGTGATAAAAGCTGCAATTGAACATAACGTCAACAAGGTCCTTACTTCCAGCATGGGGCGCCTGTTTGATGCAGCAGCGTCTGTTCTAAATATCGGACATGAGAACCGTTATGAGGGGGAATGCGCCATATTGTTTGAAAAAGAAGCAGTGCTTGCAGAAAGAAACAATAGTATACCGGCTGACTTATGTTTTGGCATAAAGGAAAGGGAGGGAACCCTGGAATTAGATCCCCGGCCGGTTTTTGAGGCCCTTTGCAGCATGAGAAATAAGATGGATACAGGTTCTCTGGCACTTGGTTTTCATCTTGCTCTGGCACAAGCCACAGTATCTGTGTGTGAAAGGCTGGAGAGAAAATACTTAAGCAATACCGTAGCCTTAAGCGGCGGCGTTTTTCAGAATTCCCTGCTGACAGGCCATACGGTCAGGCTTTTAAAGGAAAAGGGATTTAACGTCTATTTAAACAGGGCGGTTCCTCCAAATGACGGAGGAGTGAGTCTGGGTCAGGCTTATCTGGGAAATAACTATTTAAAATCCGATCATATGGATTTGGAAAGGACAGGATGCCATGTGTGTTGCAGTACCGGGAAAAATCATACAGATAAAAGGTGATTATGCAAAAGTCAATATTATGGACAATATCACCGATGCCAATATAAAGCTGGTGGATGCGAAAATAGGAGATTATGTTCTCATACATGCCGGCTGTGTAATTGATGTCTTAAAGGAAGACGTTGCTGAGGAAATTCTCACGATATTTTCCCAGCTTCAGGAGGAACTGTAGAATATGATTGACCAGGTGATAGATGAACTGAAAAATTATGACGGAAAACAGGTAAAGATCATGGAAGTATGCGGGACCCATACGTCCAGCATCTTTAAAAACGGCATCCGTTCCATGATCTCTCCTAAGATCCAGCTGATTTCAGGACCAGGCTGTCCGGTCTGTGTTACACCCTCCGCCTATATTGATAAACTGACGGAATATTCCCGAAAGGAGAACCATTGCGTGCTGACCTTTGGAGATATGATGAAAGTCAAAGGAAGCAAGATGACCCTGACAGAGGCGAAGGCGGCCGGAGGCAGGGTAAAGATCCTCTATTCTCCGCTTATGGCAATTGCGGAAGCGGAACAAAACAGAGAGATCCAATATATCTTTGCAGCTGTGGGGTTTGAAACCACGGTTCCTGTTTATGCCTTGCTTCTAGAGGAAATCCGGCAGAAGAAACTGAAAAATCTGAAACTAATGACCTCCTTAAAGACGATTGTACCGGCTCTTTCCTTTATCTGCGAAAATGAGAAAAACATTGACGGCTTTTTAAGCCCCGGACATGTCAGCGTAATCACCGGAAGTATCGCATACCGGGAGCTGGCAGCAAGATACAGGAAGCCTTTTGTTATAGCAGGCTTTGAAGGAGAGCATATTCTGGCCGCCATATATGAGATCATGACCCAGATAAAGAAGCAGCGCTTTGAGGTGAAAAATATGTATGCCAGCGCTGTGACAGAAAAGGGAAACCAGAAAGCGGCTGCTTTTATCAAGGAATATTTTGAAGCTGCAGATGGTTTTTGGCGGGGAATCGGGGTCATAGAAGGATCCGCTCTGAAACTTAAGGAAGAATACGGAGCTTTTGATGCAGGAAGCGCGGAAGAAGAGCTTTTAGAGGATATGCCAATCGGCTGCAAGTGTACGGAAGTGATACTTGGGCGGATCAATCCGTCGGATTGCCCCCTGTTTAAGACCGCCTGCAATCCGCTTCACGCGGTAGGCCCCTGTATGGTGTCTCCGGAAGGATCCTGCGGCATCTGGTATCAGAATTCATGATCATAGGAAGAGGAGGCAAAACCATGAAAATCGACATGTCCTACGGCAGCGGAGGAAAGCAGACCGGCAATCTCATCAATGAGGTATTCCTAAAACACTTTAATAATAAAACCTTAAACAAACTGGAAGATGCCGCAGTATTAAATATAAAGGGAAAAATCGCCTATACCACAGATTCCTTTGTGGTCACGCCCCTGTTTTTTAAAGGTGGAAATATCGGTAAGCTGGCAGTATGCGGGACAGTGAACGACCTTTCCATGATGGGAGCCGTTCCCAGATTTCTGACTGCAGGGTTTATAATAGAAGAAGGTGCGGAGCTTGATACCATCGGGCAGATTGCCGCTTCCATGGCACAGGCGGCAAAAGAGGCAGGAGTAAGGATTGTAGCCGGTGATACAAAAGTGGTGGAAGGAAACGGTGGAATTTATATCAATACCTCCGGAATAGGAGAGATCCAAAAGGGAGGGATCAGCATCTCAAACTGCACGCCTAAGGATGCCATTATTCTTTCCGGGAATCTGGGAGAGCATCACGCGGCTATTCTGTCTTACCGGATGGGAATTGAAAATCAGATCGCAAGTGATTGCGCTCCCCTCTGCTCCATCGTAAAAAATCTTCTTGACGAAAATATCCAGGTCCATTGTATGAGAGATGTTACCAGGGGAGGACTTGCTACGGTCCTTAATGAGGCAGCAGACCAATCTTCCTGCAAAGTGGAGATATGGGAGGAAGCTCTTCCGGTCAGCGCCCAGGTAAGAGGCTTCTGTGATATTCTTGGCCTGGACCCTCTCTACATGGCAAATGAGGGGAAAATGATAGCAGTTGTACCAGGAAGCCAGGCGCAAAAGGCGTTGCAGGCAGTTCAGAAAAGCAAATATGGAAAAAATGCAAGAATTATCGGAACTGTTATGGAAGGCAAGGGCGTAACGATGAAAACCAGGCTGCAGGGAAATAGAACCATTGATGTGCTATATGGAGAAGGCCTGCCCAGAATCTGCTAGGGAAAAATCGTATTTTTGTATGTAAAAATAGCCAAAAAACTGGATAAAATGTGGCATTTGCAGGATTATGTCATATATTTATTATAGTTAAGTATGAAAGGAAATACTAATATGGCTATTAAAATATTTATTGATCAAGGTCATAATCCCAGCGGATTTTTTAACAGTGGGGCGGAGGCCAATGGTGTAAGCGAGTCTGAAGTCAATTTTCAGGTTGGAATTTATCTGCAAAATTTGCTGAACAGTGACCCAAGGTTTGAAGCTCGTGTATCAAGGCCGGAACCCAATACCGTATTAGGAACCAATAATACTACCAGTTTGGCGGAACGAGTAGCCATGGCAAATAATTGGCCGGCCGACTATTTTATCAGCATACATTGTAATGTGAATCCGAATCCAGCAATTAATGGTACGGAAGTATATATTTATCAATTCTATACCCAGTCTCAGTGGCTGGCGGAACATGTTATGGAAGGTATAAACCAGGTAGCAGGAACGGCAAACAACGGAATCAGGGAAAATCCGGCTCTGTATGTATTAAGAAACACAAACATGCCGTCCAACCTTGTTGAACTGGGCTATTTAAGCAACTTGTCGGATGCCAATAAGCTTCGTGATGATCAATATGGATTTGCTTATGGCATTTTCTTAGGTCTTATGAGGTATTTTGGTTTTGCATAAAGTTTTCAAACCGGCAGCTGTGATATGCTCCCTTTGCGGTAATTGGATGAGGAATCCGTCTATTTGCTGCAAGGAGGGCATTTTTTTGTATATGGAAATATAGAAATAAGAGGATATTATAAAATTGTCTGAATTCATCAGATATCAATTCATTGTTTATCTAACCAAAGATCAAGTTATATAACTTTATGTCATATTTTTCCAACTCATCAACTGATATCCTTGTTAATATCTAATAATTTTTCAGGAGGAGGGAATTTATGAAACAATTAAGTCTGTTTCAACGTGGTGTGGCTGCTTTTTTAGCTATTCCTATGGCTTTGTCGGGGATACCGTTTCCGGCTGCCGCACGGACGGTACCTGTATCGTCATCCAGTTTTATAGGGGAAATAGCACTGGATCCGCAGGTCCATTACCAGACATTAGAGGGTTGGGGAACCTCTCTTTGCTGGTGGGGAAATATCATTGGTTCTGCCGGAGACCGAGATACCAACGGCAATGGCAGGCCCGACCGTGAAGAAATCGCGGAATTGGTGTTTTCTCCGGAATATTTAAACTTGAATATCGTCCGGTATAACGTGGGAGGGGGTGACAAGCCGGATACGAGCATTAAACGGGTAGAAGGACTTGTACCAGGCTGGAGCAGGGACATGTTCGGTACGGATGATGGAACGGGAACGTTTAAGGAAGAGGAATTCTACAGCAAGGAATCAGGACAAATGAAAGATGCCGGACAGATCTGGATGCTGGAGCAGGCCAACCAATGGCGGGTATCAAATGGTGACATCATCAATAAAGTGTTTTCCAATTCCCCGCCCTACTATATGACGAAATCAGGCAGCTCCACAGGTGGTTACGAATGGGACAAAGAAAATTTAAGAGATGACAGCTACGACGATTTTGCAACGTATCTGGTACGTGCAACAAAATGGCTGGATCAAGATTTAAAAAGCAAGTATGGCAAAGGTGTGGATTATGTGGAGCCTTTCAATGAGCCGGATACGAATTACTGGATCAACGGCAGTACCAAGCAGGAAGGCTGTATCTTCCGGCCGGGCACCAATCAGATTAAGGCATACCAGGAAGTGAAAAAGGCGCTGGAGCAGGAACATTTAAGTGATGTTAAGCTGACCGGTACAGACGAGACTGCCCTTTGGAATGCCATCAATTCCTTTGAAAAACTGGATGCACAGACCAGGAAGGATATGGCTGTCATAAGCGCTCATACTTATGGTGGCAGTGACAGTGAGCGGGAACAGCTTAGAAAGCTGGCAGCATCCTACGACAAAGGGCTTTGGATGTCCGAGGTCACAAAGGGCGGTGACACCCATGGCGAAGGTACCCACGATTCTATGTGGGCGGTCAACGCAAAGGACCAGAGTGAAGGAATCATGGCCGATATCAAGAAAATGAAAGTATCTGCCTGGATTATGTGGCTGGCGGCTGACAGTGAGTATGAATGTATCCAGACCAACAGCAGTTGGGGACCGATTCATTATGTATTCGAAGATCATGGGCCTGTTAAAGGATATCATTCCAATTTATTTGACAGCAATGGGAATGTGAAGGAAGATGTCCCGAAAGCAGGGTATTTCGCCTTGACAAAACAGTTTTACACCATGATGCAGTACAGCAAATTTTTAAAGTCTGGATATACCATGGTGGAAATTGGAGATGGCAATATGTGTGCGGCCATTTCACCGAATAAGCAGGTTCTGGTCATTGTTGCACAGAATTTTACTTCAGGAACACGGGACACCAGTGTGGATTTAAATATGCTTCCTAATGGTTCCGATGTGAAGCTTTACCGAACCAGCGACTCAGAAAACTGCCGGCTGATACAGGATGGGACACTGGAGAGAAGGGTTCTCCCCGTTTCATTACCGGGGAATTCCGTGTCCACCTATGTGATTACTTCAAAGGATGGCAAGGCGCTCCTGGACAGCAATGGTTATAAAAAAATCGTGGAATGCGATATACAGACCACTGATGATACGGCTTTATCAGGCGCCTCGGATCTTAACAAATTTTCATATTCCGGAGATTGGAAGGACGGCTGGAATATCCAGGAGAAATACACAACCCAAAAAGATTCCTCCGCCAGTTTCCGCTTTACAGGTACACAGGCGGCGATCTATGGAAAGAAGTCTCCCAATGGCGCGAACCTCATGGTCACCGTTGATGGTGGAGAACCCACAAATATTAATACCAATTCCCCATCAGTAATGAGGAGAAGCCTGCTCTATATGTCACCTGCCCTGGGCGAAGGAGATCATACGGTCTTCATAACCATGGCAGACAGCCAGACGGCGGCAACACCGGAAATTGTGCTGGAATATGCGGAAATCATAAACGGAGAATTAGCCATGAAGACCCCGCGGATTACGAATATTGCAGCTCACGATGGGAAATTGATAGTGGAATTTCAAGGCGTGGATGGAGTTGTGGATTATACCGTGGAATGCGGCACTTCTCTGGAGAATATGACGGTGAGCGGATCTGCACAGAATGGGGTAGCAGTTCTTAGCGGCCTTATAAATGGCACGGATTATCTGGTCCGGGTGAGAGGAAATGATGGATCTGGTTCCAACGTGGAAAGCGGACGTCCGTCTGCAGTGGAGGAAGGTCTGTGTTACTTTGTAAATGCCGGTACGGGACAGCCACGTGTACTTAAATCCGGGCAGTCTTTTGGGTGTGATAATGGCATTTTGGACCAGGCCTACGGCGCGGACATAGTAACCGGGAAGATCTGGGGATATACGAATGATATGGCATATGGCCATACCGGTGAGGATCGGTCAGAGTGGGACAGCTTACGGTATGACGGCAGAGATGCGGCAGAGAAAGGCTTGGAATACCGGTTCCAGTTAGAAAAGGGTGGCTATACCGTTGAAGTAGGGATGGATGATCCATGGAATAACAGCAAACGCAGTCAGGATCTTATTTTACAGGGTGAGAAGGTGGAAACGCTTGTGCCATACGACCAGACTGTGAAAATATATAATGCTGTGGTTAAGGAAGATGGGCTTCTTACCATTAAAGCAGTGCGTTCCAAAGGTAATACGGATCCTCAGTGCGATCCACTTATGAACTGGATCAAGATCAGGAAAATAACAAATGATAGTCTGGTGGACATAGAAAAACTTCAAGGATTTGTAACAGTCAGGGGAGTAGTCCCTGATCTGCCTCGTACGGTGACAGGAATCACGCCTGATGGAGATACTGTGGAGAGGGAGGTGGAATGGAAGGTATCCTCCGGCTCCTTTGATGCCAAAGAGTATACTGGGGTGACCATAAAGGGCAATGTGGATGGATATGCCTTGGGAGTCAGTGCAGATGTCCTGGTGGTGCCTCAGAATCTTCAGTATTTTATCGACTGCAACAATCAGGAGTCCGATACTTACATAAAACTGAAGAGCCATCTGGCACTCTTTAATGGCTCTGCGGATCAAAAATATTCGGACGGAAGCTGGGGGTATGCAGAAGATTACGGCTCTCATCCATCAGGCATAACGGATAAGTACGAGAATGGCTGGTATGCCTATAAGAATCAGGACATTGTTTATAAAATGCCACTGGAGGCAGGAAGTTATACGGTGGACTTCGGTTTTCAGGAATGGTGGGGACAGACACGTCCTATGAAGATCAGCGCCTCCTATATTACGGCAGATGGAAACACAGTTACAAAGGAACTGGGAACAGTAACTGTGGCAGAAGGGAATCCTGAGGCAGTGGTTTCTGCATCATTTGATCTGCCTGAGACGGGTGAGGTAGAATTTAAGGTATCGAAAAACGGTGGCATCGACCCGGTGCTGAGCTTTTTTGATGTCCATCAGAAGATAGACCATGCACCTCTGATTTCTGCACTTGGTCAGGCCCATACTTTAAACCGGACGGGGTGTGATGCCCGGCTGCTGGAAGCACTTGATACTGCTGTTTTAACAGGCTTTAAACAACTGACCGCCCCGGAAACTACAAAGGCCGGTTCCGACAGCGCTGCAAAGGCTGTTACCGACGCTTTGACTGCCTTGGTAAATGGAAAAGAATTTACAGAAGAAGAACTGGCTGCAAATGATTATATCCTCTATCTTGTTAACTGCGGAACCCCTGATCCGTCGGTTGTGCCGACAGAGTATAAGCTGGGACTTATGCAGTCTGTTGTGGATCAAATGTATGGGAAGGATCCGGTAAAAAAGAATCTATGGGGATATGCGGAAGGTGATGCATACAGCGCTATGGACAAAAACGGCTCCGATGCAGCCGACATCACCGGAACTTGCGTAAGCATGAGCCCTGATGTGATTTTTGACAGGGAAAAAAGCGGGCTGAAATATAGTTTTGCCCTTCCAGCCGGAGATTACCAGGTAACAGCGGGCTTTATGAACCCATGGAGTGACCGGGATGTTGATGTGAAACTGGAGGGAAGAACAGCAGGAGCATCTGCCAATCTGCAGCAGGAGACCCTGATTGAAAAACAATATACGGTGGAAGTAACGGATGGGGAACTGAATGTAATGGTGCACAGCCCCAAACGAACCAATCAGTATGGAGATCCGATCTTAAGTTACCTCATTGTTAAGGCTGTGCCGGAATACGGCATGAACATGCTTCGGAATACACTTGCGAAAATGGATGAAACGGCGGATCAGGCAGAAAAAGGCAGAAACTGGACAGATAAGAGCCTTGCCGCTTTCCGGATAGCCAGAGAGAAGGCGGAAATTCTGATAGAGGCCGGTACAGAGGATAGGGAAGAGATCCGGAACATGTATTTTTCATTGTATGAAGCGTTTGCCGGACTGGTCAGCCGCAGAGAGTATGATTCCATCACAGGAGCAGAGGGAGCGCCCTATTACGATACCAACGGAGTACAGATTCAGGCACATGGCGGACAGATTCAGCAGATTACTGTAGATGGAAAGACAAAATATTACTGGATCGGCGAAGATAAGACATATGATTACCGCCCGGTAGGGGGCATTCACCTTTATACCTCGGAAGATCTTTATAACTGGAAGGATGAGGGCGTGGTACTAAGGACAATGGAACGCATGGATGAGTTTGAAACAGACCCGTATTTTAATGAAGTGTATGGAGACTACAGCCAGGAAAAGAAGAAGGAAGTATTCATTGACCTGGATAAGAACAACTGTGTGATCGAGCGTCCGAAGATGATTTATAATGAGAAGACGGACAAATACGTAATATGGTTTCATGCGGATGGAAGGACACCATGGAATGATGCGGATTATGGAAAGGCAAAAGCAGGTGTGGCCATCGCTGACAGGCCCGAGGGACCATATAAGCTGTTAGGCTCCTATGACCTGAACTACGTAAGGAGCGATAACCAGGGATTTGATGGAAATCATTTAGGCGCCGTGCGTGACATGAACCTGTTTGTAGATGACGATAAAGATAAGACGGCATATGTGATCTACTCCTCCCAGGGAAACCAGACATTGTTTATTTCCAGGCTGAACGAGGAATATACAGGTCTGGTGGTTCCCAAAGACAATGGGGTGCAAGGGGAACATTTTACCACCAACTTTAAAGGCTGGTCGAGAGAAGCTCCGTCCATGTTCAAATACAACAAGAAATATTACATGATAAACTCCGGCTGCACCGGCTGGTCGCCGAATGAGGCAAAGTATGCGGTAGCTGATCATCCCCTGGGTCCGTGGATAGACATGGGCGATCCCTGCGAAGGAGCCAATTCCAATAAAACCTTTTACACCCAGAGTACCTGTGTATTTCCTGTGGATGCAGAGTCTGGAAAATATATCTATATGGGAGACCGTTGGAATGCCGATGACTTGAGTGAATCCCGCTACGTATGGCTGCCGGTGGAATTCCAGGATGGGAACCGCTTGGTATTACGGCCTTACAGCAACTGGACGCTGGAGGAACTGGACAATAAGGGACTTGCCTATATCACTACGGAGATTCCGGAGCAGTTCGCCTCACTGGCAGAACTGGAAGATGCTCTGCCAGGCATGGTTGACGTAAAATCCGGTAACGAAACATGGATTGACGCGCCGGTTAAATGGGATGATATTGATGAAAATCGTCCGTTCGTTGGAGATTATACTGTATACGGAACACTGGAAGAACAGGGAAGAAGGATAAGTCATACGGCAACAATCCTTAACCGGAATACCAGGTGGTTCTTTGACTGCGGTGCGGATTCTTCGGAATATTTTGATTTAATGAAGGATCAGGCCCCTGGACTGCTGAACATGGAACCGGATCAGGCATATACGGAAGAAAATCATGCCGGGTATATGGGGACGGAAGGCACTTCGTTTGGACGATACTCCGGCTATGATTTATATGGAAACGGCTGGTGGGCGGAAAAAGACCAATCCATTGAATATGCATTTGACTTATCACCGGGAGAGTATATCGTATATACCGGATATCAGGAGTGGTGGAATACAAAGCGGGGGATCAGGATTTCAGCAGGAAAGAAAAATGAGGCTGGAACGGAAGAAAAACTGGCTTCCAAAGATTTTACCCTGGAACAGTTTGACAGGAATCTGGTTCAGGAACTGAAATTCACGGTACCTGGAGGAGATGATACAAGTCTTGTGTTTGTCCGTGTGGAGAAAACAGGATCAGCCGATCCGGTACTAAGCTTTATCAGTCTGGTGCCGGAAAAGGCTGCTGAGACATACTATACAATTTCCGGTATTGTAACTGAGAAAAAAAACGGTGTGGCTGATTTGGATGTCAATCTCTATAAAGGCGGTGACATAACCATTGCAAGTCCTTCGGAGGCTGCGAAAACCGGAGAAGACGGGGCCTATGCATTTAAAAATCTAAAGGATGGGATCTACTGCATTGAGGTACCGGATCAGGTAGGCTATGAGCAGGCAGTAAAAGTAATCGAAGTTAATGGAAAAAATGTAACTGATGCTGATCTGGAGTTAACCAGAAAGGAAGAACCGGAAAGGGAGGAGGAAATCAGAATCAAAACCCTTCCTGTACGGAGAAATTACTTGATGGGAGATCAGCTTGACCCTGAGGGGCTTCAAGTGGCTTTGTATCGTGAAGGAGAGGAAGAACGTGTTCTGGAGAAAAAGGAGTATACCTTAAGCGAGTTGGATTCTTCTACTTCCGGTAAAAAGAAAATTACAGTTACATATGTGGAAGAGGAAGGAAACGAACAGAAGATATTAAAGGCATTCTTTGAAGTCATCGTCTATCAAGCCGATTCAGCTCCGGAAATCAAAGTAGTAAGGAAACCGGATAAGCTGTTTTATATCTCAGGAGAGGACCTGGATCTGTCTGGTATGGAAGTACGCGGACAGAACCTTCTGGAAGCAGGTGTGACCATACTGGAGGCTGGGGATTATGAGGCGGAATATGACTTCTCGGAGCCGGGAATTTCAACAGTCACTGTTACCTATACCCTTGAAAAAGATGGAGAACCGGCCACAGTTTTAAAAGATTCTTTTCAAGTTACGGTGTTTGAGGCTGAAGAATCGGAACGTTATGTAGAAGAGATTCACATCGTTCAAAAGCCTTACCGGATAATCTACCGTCCGGGTGATGATTTTGATGTAGAAGGAATGACTGTGGAGAAAACTGTAAAAATGGTAGCTTCCTCAAGCAATGCTACTTATAAAGAAGTGGTACCTTTGGAGGATTTGGAAGTGGAGCCGGATGATTATTCAAAGACCGGTAAGAAACGGGTTCGCATCTTTTATTACGCTGACGGAGAAAATGGGGAGGAAAAGGAATTCTCAGACACGCTGAACGTGACTATCACCAGAAATGAAACGGCGCTCACGGAGGGGGATTTAGAGGCGTTGAAGAGAAAGCTGGAGGATAGGCTCCTCTATGGAGAGTACTTAACAGAGGCTGAAAAAAGAATGGCATTTACCGAAGCATTAGACGAAGCAGCGGAAATAATGCAAAACGTGGAAGAAAGAGAAAAATTAAGTGATAAGACGTTAAAACTGCTGAAAGATCTGGAAGAAAAGCTGCTGAAACAATTTGATCACATTACAGTCTCCCTGCAGGCGGATAGCTTTTTTAAAAATGTCCGTGCCGAAGGTCTGGGGCTTAATGCCGGCTTAGAGCCGAAAGGAGCTCAGATGATTCGACTGCAGATTCGAAGGGCTGTGGAAGAAGTGCCTGATGAGATTGTGAATCTGGCAGAGAAATATGTAGCAATGGACATTGTCCTATCCGGTGCAGAGGATGAAATGCAGCCCAGGCTCCCAATCAGAATCACTATGGATATTCCGGAGGTTCTTGGAGGAGAAAAACTTGTTATTTACTATTACCATGACGGAGATATCCATGTGATCCACCCGATTGTAAGGGGAAACAAAATGAGCTTTGACGTATGGGAGCTTTCTATGTTTGTGGCGGTAAACACAAAGGATGATGTAAATCCGGCTGTCCCTGGCAAAAATGGCGTGGGGGATGGAGATGCGGACCATGGCCCGGGCTTTACTGTTCCAGGAGAATGGAAGAAATGTGATATCGGCTGGTGGTATGAGAAAAAATCCGGAGGATATATTTTCGGGGATTGGGCTAGAATTAACGGATTGTGGTATAATTTTGATGAACGGGGATATATGAGGACCGGCTGGATCTTTGATAAGGGAAACTGGTATTATTTAAACGAAGACGGAAGCATGGCGGCGGGGAAATGGATTCTCTGTAAGCAAAAGTGGTATTACCTGACATGGAAGGGCACCATGGCCGTGAACACGTTGACTCCTGATGGTTATACGGTTGGAAGTGACGGTGCATGGGAGGTTCCAGGTGTGATACAAAAAGCGAATTAAGATAATCTGAGGCTGTCGGGTAGGAAACGGTCCCGCCAGCCTCATGGTTTTATTTAGGATGAGCTAAAATGAATTCCCTCTTTATCATCAGCAGTTTTTTTGTCTGCTTTAAAAGATAGAACAGGATCGCCCTTGCCTCAAATTCCTCCCGGTTAGAAGGAAGCTCATGACTTTTTAAATCCTGAAACAAAAGGTCTAAATTATTTAAAAGACCTTCTGCCGTATTTTCTCTGTGATACCCCTGTTCAATTCCTTCAAAAAGAAGTGCCACCTGCTTTGCCTGTCTGGGCAGGCAGGTGATGCTCTTGATATTTTCATAGATTTCCTGAAGCACCATGCTTTGCTGCTGGCGCATCTGGATATAATCCACTTCATAAGAATCCTTTTTCCAAAGGGCATTATTGTAATTATTAAGCGCGCATGTTCTGGCCAGGTAAAGGCTTTCCTTTAGCTGTATCAGACAATCCGGGTTATATCCACTTTTATCTTCCTCCATCAGCCAGTGGGACATGCGGCTTAAGATCCCCTTTATCTGTGAATCCACATCGTCTGCCAGTTTCTGAAATACTTTTTCCTTTTTCCGAAGATGCATATTGACCAGAACCCCAACCGTAGTGCCGATCAGGAACAGGGCAATTTCATTTCCTATGAGAGGCGCAGACATGGACCGCTCGGACAGAAAATGAGTGATGAGGACAGAATCCATGGCAATTGCTTCCCCCCAGTCCGCATACAGGCAAAGCAGGGCGAATAATAAAAGGTACCAGGCAAATGCAAAAAGAGTAAAACCCAAAAGACGGAAGGAAGCGGCAGCAAGTATTAACGCGCACACAAAGGCCAGCGTCCGGTTTCTGGCGCTTTTAATGGTTTCTCTCTTGGTATTCTGGATGCTGAGCACCGTGATGATGCCCGCCGTAGCAGAATATTTTAAACCTAGCTCCGCTGCAATGGTAATTGCCAACACAGCGGCGGCGGCAATTTTAATGCTTTTAATGATCTTTTCTTTATCCATGTGTGTTACCTCTTAAAAAGCAGTTTGTATTACCAGTATACCATATTTTTAAAAACATCCCATCAGAAAGATTGCTATTTCCTTCACAAATTAGTATAATTCCTATATTGCAGTTTTCATGTAAAAATGTATTTCCTAAGGAGGAACCGTGTGGATAACAACGATATATTAATAAGATTGCGGTATGCGATGGATATTAAAGATACGGATATGATTGAAATATTCAAACTGGGTGGAATCACGATTACAAAGGAAGGGGTCCGAAGGCTTCTGGCAAAGCCCCAAGCCGATATAAGTGATTCCGGCGAGCAAAAGGCAATTGCTGATAAAAACAGGGACATCTGCAATGATTTTATGCTGGAATCCTTTTTAAACGGTTACATTATTTTTAAACGGGGAAAGCAGGAAACAAAGCCGGGAGAGCCGGAAAAGCAGGTGTTCATGGTGAAGGATCACCGATCCGTCAATAATGTCCTGCTTAAGAAAGTTAAAATTGCCCTGTCCCTCACCGGGGATGACATGCTTGATATTTTTAAGTCTGTTGGAATTAATCTGTCCAACGGTGAATTAAGTGCACTTTTGCGAAGGGAAGGGCAGCGCAATTATAAGGAATGCCAGGACCGGTATGTGAGAAATTTCTTAAAAGGCCTTGCAATCAGATACAGATAGCTGGCAGAAGTTACTGGAGAGGGGCCTTGCTTATTATTTTTTTTGTGTTATAATGTAATTAGACGTTAAATCCCAGCGTAGCAAAAGATTTGATGTTTCATGAACAATCTTATAATTGACATGTAAAGAACCGTCTTTTTAAGAAGGGCTTTTAGTATTGTGCCAATGGCATGGATATGAAAAGCCCTTCTTTTTTTTGAAAGGAGGAATATTATGCAATTGGAAGGAATGGAAGTCAGCCATATGAAGTTCGGCGAAGGGAAGGTCATGGAGCTTGAGGAGAAATACATCACCATACTGTTCCCTCAGGGTGAAAAAAAGTTTTTGTATCCCAATTCCTTTAACAAATTTCTGACACTCAAGGATAAGAAAGTGCAAACAGAAATGAACAATATGCTGAAGCATATCTTAGAGGAAGAAGAAAGCAGACGTGCGGAGGAGATCAGTGAGCAGGAACGTCTGGAGGAAATACAAAATTTAAAGATCCGTCCCGATTCCCAGGCGTCTTTCGGATTTGTGGAGAATAGCAAGGAACGTGTTTTTTCTACTTGGTCAGTCTATGCTGGTTCCTATCAGAGCGGAGCCTCCAAAGGAAAGCCCAAGCTTCCGGTAAGGCTTAAACTGAATTCAGCCTGTCTCCTTACGGAATGCCCCAAGGGGGTGGCAGAAAAGAGACGGCGCATCATAGGAGCCTTTATGCTGCAGGATAATTTTGAAAGCTCTGCTTGCAGAGATGGGATGATTCAAAGCCACGAAAAATACAGGATTCAGCTGAATGATAAAGAAACTCTGTTCTACTGGGATTATTTTTCCGATGGAGCGGAGATTTCAAAGTGGGGAAATGTGGAACTTAAATATTTTTCCAATATGATCATGCAAAAGATTCTTTTTGATATGCAAAATGGTCTGACTGATGCGGAGCGTCGGAAAGATGCAGAAGAATTCTACCAGTACTTCTGCCTGGTAAACAGGTTAAAGCCTTTGGACCAGTAGGGAGTTGGGGAAAGAAAAGGAGTGATGCGTATGGAATATGAGCGGGACAGAAGAAAAGAATATGAAAAACGGAGGCTGCATATGATTTAATATGCGGCTCATTGTCATAGGATCATGAGACACCGCCTCCGTTTTTTAAATGGAGGCGGTTTTTTATGAAAAAAAGAATATTGAATATAGCATTTGTCTGTCAAAATTGTAAAAGAGAGGTACTGCCAATACCAAACGGCAGTTATAGAAACCATTGCCCCTTTTGCCTGTTTTCTCTCCATGTAGATGGTGAAGTCCCTGGTGACAGAAAAAACAGCTGCAAGGGGCTTATGGAACCGACAGGGATCCGATATCATACGAAAAAAGGATTTCAACTGATCCACCGGTGTACCAGGTGCGGGACATACAGGCACAATGTCATTTGTGAAGGTAAATGCCAGCCAGATAATAGAGAATTAATTCAGGAACTTATGTATCTGATTACATAGAGCGGGAGAGGTGATTGATTCATTATATGTTATCACAGGTAAATATAGCCTCCATTGCATTCCGGCTTTTTCTGTCCATTATTTTATGCGGGGCAATCGGAATGGAAAGAGGTTTAAGAAACCGACCGGCAGGTTTTATGACTTACCTTCTGGTAGGGTGCGGCTCAGCCCTTATTATGATTACCAATCAATATATTGCAACAATCTATACCAATGTGGATCCTACCCGAATGGCATCCCAGGTGGTGAGCGGAATTGGTTTTTTAGGAGCCGGAACCATTATCACCACCTCTAAAAACGAGATCAGGGGCCTGACAACTGCGGCAGGCCTCTGGGCAGCCGCAGCGGTTGGGCTGGCGGTTGGAATCGGTTTTTACGGCGGAGCCATTATAGGGAGTATTTTTATTATTTTTTCCCTGATGTATTTAAAAAAGATTGACCTTTACATTAAAACACATGCAAAAACCATGGAAATATATCTGGAATACAACGAAGAATTTTCCATGCAGAATCTATCTCTGTATACAGAACAATCCCAGTACGAAATTTTTGATATGGAAGCAGGTAAAATAAAAACCTTAAACGGGGAATTTGGCACCCTGACCTTTGATGTCAATTTCCACCATAAGGTAAATCATATAAAGATTATAGAAGAAATCAGGCAATTGCCTGGTATTCTTTATGTGAGAGAGGTGGCATAAACGGCAAAGAATCGCGGGCCTGGACTGATACAATCTCTTGCAAAATGGAAGGAATCTGTTATACTGTTTTTCATAGGAAAAACATGAAACCTATGGAAGACTTGTTATTACAGAGAGGAAGAATGACCGTGATAGGGACTATTGTAAATACAGCTGCGATTCTGACCGGCAGTTTAATCGGTACTTGTGTGAAAAAGGGGATCGAAGAGAAATATCAGGATGCATTATATAATGCCATGGGACTTTCCGCCTGCGGACTGGGCATTCATGCAGTCGTGCAGAATATGCCAAAAAGCAGCTTTCCTGTGCTCTTTATCATCAGCCTTGCAGCAGGCAGCCTCTTTGGCGCAAGGTTAAATCTGGTGGAGAGGTTTGATCGGGTGGTAGCCCGCTTTTCAAAAGGAGATCTGGGCCAGGGGCTGTCTACGGCCATATTGCTGTTTTGCATCGGAACGCTTTCGATTTTAGGACCCATGGAGAGCGCGCTTCATGGAGACAATACTTATCTTTTTACAAATGCAACTTTGGATTTTGTTACCTCCATGGTTCTGGCATCCACCTATGGGATCGGGATTGCATTGTCAGCAGTGGTACTGTTTTTGTGGCAGGGAAGCATTTATCTTTTTTCCGGCTGCCTGTCTGTCTTTTTAACTCCCGAATTATTAACCGAGATTTCGCTTGTTGGCGGTTTTTTAATCTTTAGCTCCGGTCTTTCCATATTAAAAATCAAGGATTGTAAGGCGTTAAATATGCTTCCTTCTTTATTGGTGCCAGTCTTATGGTTTTTAATAAAAGCCATTCTCTAAAGGAAAAGGCTCTAAGTATGCCGAAAGGAAATTGTTGACAAGCCGGTAAAATGAGTGTATCTTATCGTTAATACAGACGTACCTTTACGCCCGGGAAAGATGGGCAATAGAGTGAGAAGGAGAAAAAACGATGGAAAAAAGAATTTCGGGAAAAACAGGTTTGCTAGGTTTGATTGGTTCGCCGGTAGGACATTCCGGATCACCGGCTATGTATAATTACTGTTTTGAGAAGCTTGGGCTGGATTACGCATATCTTGCCTTTGATATCAAGGTAGAAGAGGTTGAGAAAGCAATTGATGCCATAAAAACACTCCGCATGAGGGGCTGCAACGTGACTATGCCCTGTAAAAATGAAGCTGTGAAATACATGGATGAACTATCGCCCGCCGCCCGTATCATAGGCGCGGTCAATACCATAGTAAATGAAGAGGGAAGGCTGATCGGACATATTACAGATGGTCAGGGCTTTGTAGATAATCTCCGGGATCACGGAGTAGAAATCGCTGGCAGGAAGATCATTGTATGCGGCGGAGGCGGAGCGGCAGCCGCTATCCAGGTGCAGTGCGCCTTAGAGGGAGCCAGGGAAATTTCTGTTTTTAACATAAAGGATGCATTCTTTGAAAGAACCCTTCAAACCGCTGAAAAGATCAGGCAGGAAAAGCCGGAATGCGTTGTTAATGTATATGACATTGCGGATAATGAAACGATGAGAGAAGAGATCGCTTCCAGTGATATTTTGGCGAATGCCACCATTGTTGGAATGAAGCCAATGGATCAGGAGAGCGTTGTAAAGGATGTGACCATGTTCCACCCTGGCTTAGTCGTAGTTGATGCGGTGTATAATCCAAAGGAAACGAAGATGTTAAGAGAGGCAAAGGCTGCCGGCTGTACATGCATTGACGGACAGGGAATGCTTGTGTGGCAGGGGGCTGAGGCCTTTAAACTCTATACAGGACAGGAGATGCCTGTACAGGAAGTGAAAGATCTGTTTTTTAGTTAATGAGTTTCCTAAGATAAGCTTAGGAAAGGGCTTTCAAGGGTGATGACTGATGAATATTTATGATATTGCGGCAGAAGCAAAAACTTCCATATCTTCGGTTTCCCGTGTCTTAAACAATAAAGGAAATGTAAATCTGGAGATACGGAAGCGTGTGGAAGAGGTTCTGAAGAAATACGATTATAAGCCCAGCGCCATTGCAAGGGGTCTGGTCTCAAAGACCATGAAAAGCATAGCCATCCTGACAGTGGATGTAAGAGTGACTCATTATGCCCGGATGATTTATGTGATTGAGCAGGAGTTCAGCAACAGAGGTTATAACGTGACGGTGTGTAACACAGGAGTCTCCATAGAAAAATGTAAAAAATACATGGAGATCCTGTCAGAAAAGCAGGTTGACGGTATCGTGCTCATTGGATCTATTTTCAATGAGCTGATCAACTATCCTGACATCACCTCTAAAATAAAGAACATCCCGGTAATCGTGGCCAACGGTAAGGTGAACCTGCCTGATTTTTATTCTGTTCAGGTAGATGACGCAAAAGGGATCAGGGCCGCAGTGGACTATCTGTATGACAAGGGACACCGGGAGCTGGTTTATGTTTATGACCTGGAAACCGACAGCGGGCGGGCAAAACGGCAGGGATTTTTGGAAGCTATGAAGCTTCATGACATCCCTGAGGCGGAAAAACGAGTGATATCCAGCAAACATGGCCTGGAGGGCGGGCGAAAAGCTGCTGAGATTCTGTGTTCCTCTGGTATAAGTTTTACCGGTGTAGTGTGCGGAGAAGACATTACTGCCATTGGACTGATGAAGGGTTTAAAAAAACAAGGCTTTTCCATTCCAGATCAGGTGGTGATCACCGGATGCAACAATTCACCGGACTCTCTGATCTGTGAGCCGGAGCTTACGACTATCGATAATAAACCGGAATTACTGGGCGGACTATGTGCCCAGCTTTTACAGGAGGTTCTTGAAGGAAAGATGTCAGCTTCCAACCTGGCAATCCAGCCGGAACTGATTACGCGGGGAACCACATGACAGGGGGAAGTGTTATCTGGACAAGATATAAAAATGCTTTTTTATGCGGCAGCCTATTTTCTGAGAGTATTAGAAGATAAGCGCCGTTTTTTTTGATATGTTGAGAAAACGCTTTTAAGAGAATTAAATGCATTCAACCTTTTCATTATAAACAAGCCCCTGAAATGTATATAAAATACTAATAAAAGAAAGATAATCAGGTTTTTATTGACATATAGGTTAATGCTGTTATAATAACTACATGAAAGCGCTTTCTTGTATGCGCCTGCAGCTTGTACATCTTCGCATCTTACGGCATTATCATAAAGGAAGATGATAATGAGATACCCGGCGCAACGGAGCGAAAAAAGGAGAATAAAGAGCATGAGAGTACAGTATGAGGACTTATTAAAAAAATTTCAGAGGATTTTAGAGAGCAGAGGGTTTTCGGCAGAACATGCAGAAGGGGCAGCCGCCGTATTTGCCAAAAACAGCCTGGACGGTGTTTACTCCCATGGCATAAACCGTTTTCCAAGAGTGGTCAGCTACCTGGACAAGGGGGAAATCAATGCAGCAGCCATTGCCACCTGTGAATCATCTATGGGGACCATAGAACGCTGGAATGGTCATCGGGGATTTGGTCCTTTGAACGCAAAGCTTGCTATGGACCGGGCATGTGAACTTGCAAAAGAGCATGGCGCAGGCGTTGTTGCCCTTGGTAATAACAACCACTGGATGCGAGGCGGAAGCTATGGATGGCAGGCGGCTGATGCAGGCTGTATCGGAATCTGCTGGTCCAACACCATGCCCAACATGCCTGCATGGGGTGGCAAGGACAGAAGGATCGGAAATAACCCTATCATCATGGCAGTTCCCAGAAGCAATGGAAAGCATGCTGTCATTGACTGTGCAGTATCCCAGTTCTCCTATGGAAAGATTGAAGAGGCAAGGCTAAAGGGACAGAATCTTCCGGTTCCAGGCGGATATGATACAAGTGGAAATATCACCACAGATCCGGCAGAAATTGAAAAAACATGGAGAGTCCTTCCTATGGGCTACTGGAAGGGAAGCGGGATCTCCGTTGCTCTTGACTTAATTGCAACGGTACTCACCAATGGAAACTCCGTAAGAAAGATCGGCACCTTTGGAGATGAAGTAGGATTGTCCCAGGTGATGATCGCGATTGATCCGGGTAAATTTAATTCCGTGGAAGAGACAGATTCCATTGTGGATGAGATCTTAAAGGACATCAAGTCCTCTGTGCCGGCTGCAGAAGGCGGGGAAGTATTCTATCCGGGCGAGCTGGAATTAAAGACAAGAGAAGACAATTTAAAGAACGGCATCCCGGTGATAGAGGAGGTATGGGAAACCTTAAACTCCCTGGAGATATAAGGTATAAGAAAGGTTCAAAGGATCGGTTGCGGTTCTTTGGACCTTTTTTTGTGCTATAATAGAATCGGCCATTCAATTCAGGCATTAAATGATAAAACGATCCTAATAAATTTCAAATGAGAAAAGATGATGAAAATATAAAAATCGTAAAATTCTGTAATAAATAAAATCAGAAAAATGAAGATATTGCCAAAAACCTTAAGATGATTTATTTTTACGCCGGTCCATAAATGCTATACTTTTTATATAACGAAACGCCATAATTCCGCTGTTTTATCGTAAGTGCTAATGGGTTCAGAATGAACGGATATGGGCGTAAAAAAAAGTAAGGGGGATCTTTTCTTATGCTTAAAAGCAGCAGGCTTTTCAAAAGAAAAGCGGCTGGCATGATGGCAGCAGTGATGATGATCGGCATCTTGCCCGTGAATGTGATCGGATTTGCTGATGTCCTGGAAATGTCGCCGGACAGCTATGAAGACTTGGATGAACTCAAGGCGACAAGGTCCAATGCCAGCTATGCCACTGCATCCAATGCACAGAAAACACAGGAACTGCAGGAAGAGGGAACGGTGTATTATGTGGATGCCAAAAACGGCAATGACAGTGGAGACGGAAAAACAGAAGAGACTGCGTGGAAGACCTTTGACAGGGTCAATTCCAAAACCTTTCTACCAGGAGACAAGATACTGTTAAAAGCGGACTGCATCTGGAATCAGGCACTGAATCCCAAAGGAAGCGGCCGGGAGGGAGCGCCCATCATCATTGATACATACGGAGAAGGCAGCCGCCCTTTGATTAACGGCAATGGCACCTCCGGACCTTCTATTACCGGCGCAGTAACGATTTATAACGAAGAGTACTGGGAAATTTACAACCTGGAAGTGACGAATCTGGAAAATACGGATAAGATGGGAGAAGCCATGGACAGCGGCACCAGTGAACGTGCCGGGATCCTGATCTATTCTTCCAATCAGAAAAAGATATACAAACACATTACCGTGAAGAATTGTTACGTACACGATGTCAACTCCAACTTCAAAGGCGGAAAAACTTCCGGCGGCATTATCGTTATGGGCCATTACCTGGACAAGGACGGAAACAGGGTCACCATTGATGACAGCGGCAATCTGACCGCCAAAGCCATGGGACGGGCTGCTTTTGAGGAGGTGGTGATTGAGGGGAATTATGTAAAGAATGTGGCGATTGAGGGAATCCGGAATAAATGCAATACAGATATATCCGGTTCCGGCTGGGGGAAAAACGAATTCCTTAAAAACTATTCCAATGTAACCATTCGTAATAATTATCTGGAAAATGTCGTAGGTGACGGCATCGTTCTGACGGAAACCAAAGGCGGACTGATCGAGGGAAACATGGTGAATTCTTCCTGCGGCTTTGACCGGGGTGCAGTAAACTACGCCCAGTGCTGGACCATGTTTGCTGATGACGTCACCGTACAGTACAATGAAGTTTACGGCAACCGGTACGGGTACGATGACGGCGAGGCCTTTGATTCCGATATGATGAATGTGGACAATATTTTCCAATACAATTTAAGCCATGACTGCGGCGGCGGTGTCATGCTGTTTATGTCGAGCCAGAAAAATACCATATTCCGTTATAATATAAGCATTAATGACGGTACAGGCACTTATCCTGGGGAAAGCAGGATGCAGCAGCAGACCTTCCATTATGACAATACATCTTCTGCAGGACCCGGCGTAGGAAAAATTTATAACAATACCATCGTTGTCTTTGGAGAAGATAAAAAAACTTCACTGTTTGGCGGAATGAGCAAAAGAACTTGTTTTGTAGATTTCAAAAACAATATTGTTCTGGCCAAGGATGGAGCAACCATTGACTTTGCAGTTTTAGCCCAGGGATCCACCATCCATAATGACAGCGTGATAGAAAATAACTGTTTTTACCCGGATACCATTGCAAACACCAGTGCCGGACCTGTTTTGAATAAGGAGAGCCTGGAAGCCAAAGGAAATATATTTAAGGATCCCATGCTGATCGATTATAAGGCGGGAAAGGATTATTCCAAATTTAAGTATCCTCTGGAGGAACTGGAAGACCTTATGAATTCCGATTTTACCAAAGACAGGATCCAGATGCTGGCAGAGCCGTATCAGCTGACGGAGGGATCGCCCTGTATCCGCGCCGGTCAGAGGCTCGAAGGCATGCCTACGGAAGATATTATGGGCAATATCATTGCCGGACGTGTGGATATAGGCGCTCTGGAATATTCCAGTGAGGATGAGCTGGCAGAGGAAGTGGAGGAGGTTCATATTGTAACGACTCCCGGAGTTGTGCCGAAACTTCCGGCAACCTTAAAGATCATTCTGGACGGGGAATCCTATGATTATCCGGTTAAGTGGGATGAACTGACAAAGGAAGACTGCATGCAGGCGGGAGTAATTGAACTTGACGGAGTCCTTCCGGGTTTATCCAATCAGGTTGTGGCTTCTGTCATTGTGGCAGATGCACCGGAACGCTTTGAGCCGGTTGAAGTATGGACGTTTGCAGGAATCTACCCGGTACTCCCTGATAAGGTTACAGCTGAATTTACAGGCGGTTTGACCCTGGAGCTTGGGGTGACATGGGAAACGATTACCCTGGAACAGTATTCCCGTGAAGGTGAAATCACGGTAGAAGGGACTGTTTCTGGTCTGAAGGATAGATGCGCGGCAAAGGTAACGGTCATCGGTGAACTGGGAGATGGAACAAGCGTAAAGGAAAAGGTGGCTTCAAAGGATGCCTATACCCAGCAAAGCGACGGAAATAAGGCTTACGGAAGCTCCGACCCCAATGTTATTAAGATTAAAACAGCCAATAACTCACCTTCCTATACAAGAAATGGGCTGATCGGCTTTGATTTAAGTGATGAAGAGCAGATGCTAAGATCGGCCTCCAGCATTACCATAAAGCTGCAGATGACAAGACCTGTTTCGGAGGCGGATTATAAAACCATAAACAATCATTTTTATCTCAAGGTTTATGAGGTGGATGACGTTTGGAATGAAGGAACGGTTACGTGGAATTCCTCTCCCAATGTTTCTTCTGAAAACCTGGTAATCAAAAATAAAAAAATCGTGTATGCCAATATCCGGGATGTCCATGAGAATATGGTGGAACTGGATGTGACCGATTGGGTAAAGAATGCCTATGCAAAGAATGGACAGACAAAGTATTCCTTCCTTATGACAACCGATTATTTTGGTGAGTATGCAAACGGTGACAATGGCGGCATTGATTTCGCATCCAAAGAGGCAAGCGGAAAGATGGCTCCTACTATGGTTTTAAGCAATGTTTACGAAAGGTCGGTGGAAGCTGTTTCCGTATCAACACCGGCAGGGAAGACTCCTGTTCTGCCTGAGACGGTATCAGTCAGTTACTCAAGCGGAGAACAAAAGAATGTCATTGTGGAATGGAACAGCATAGATTCCGCAAATTACCAGAGCGAGGGGAACTTTGTGGTGTATGGAAAAGCGAATGGGGTGAGGCTTCCCATAAGGTGTACGGTTTATGTTATGGAGGCGATGCATAAAGTCGTCTCGGTCAGAGATATTGCACCGATTATCCAGCTGGTTGGAACGCCATGGGAGGAACTGGGACTTCCGGGGACCGCAGCAGCACTGTTAGATAATGGGCAGGAAGCGGAAGTACCCATTTCATACTGGTTCCCGGATCATGCTTATGACCCGGAAAAGGTATTCACCTATACCTGCATCGGTTATCTGGATCTTACCGGCCATGATACAATTGAAAATCCGAATCAGAAGTTTGCAGCGGTAACCGTGAACATCATTGAACCGGAAGACAAGAATGCACTCCTTGTTCTCTATACCGAAGCGGCGGATCTGGTCAATCAAGGCGCTTTGGATAAACTGACCGATGTGGCTAAAAACCGTTTTATAAAGGCATTCGACCAGGCCGCTTTCGTACTGATCAATACGAAGGCAACCGAATCAGAAGTACATAAGGCATATGTCAGTTTGATGGAGGCAATCTGGTATCTTGTTTCAGAAGAGAATTTAAAGCCCGATACTTCCGCCCTCCGGGATCTGGTGCTCATAGCGGAATCCAAGAACAAGAAGGATTACACCGAGGAGTCCTATGAGGAATTAAAGGATGCTCTTTCAGAAGCTAAGTCTGTTTTAAAGGATAAGACTCTTACAAAGGGCGAACAGGACCGGGTAGATCTGGCATATGACAATTTGAAAGAGGCTGTTGAAGGCCTGGAATTTAGCGGGAATTCGGGAACGGAAACCAGGATTGTCACAGGAATTGAAATTATCGCATTACCGAATCAAATAAAATACAAAACAGGAGAGCGAATCAGTCATTTCGGCCTAAAGGTGGCTGCCGTGTACAGTGATGGATCATTAAAAGTCATAAATGGCTATGAGATATCAGATGTAAGCACTTCGGTTCCGGGGGTAAAGGATGTGATCATCACTTATCGTACATCGGTCAATAATGCCATTAAAGTGTTCACAGACGTCTTCCAGATAACGGTGATAAAGGAGACTTCCCAGGGAAGCGGTTCCGGCAGCTCGGGAGGAGGCTCGTCTTCTAAAAGGACTGGGGCCAGTATCAGCGGACAATGGCAGAAGGTCAATGAAACGGCATGGAGATTTTTAAAGGCTGACAAGACCTATGCTTCCGACGAATGGGCAAAAATCAATGGGAAATGGTACTGGTTCGATAAAGACGGCATGATGCAGACCGGATGGATCGTGGATCAGGGCATCTGGTATAGGCTAAGCCAGGAGGGTTCCATGGAGTCGGGCTGGGTAAAGGAAGAAACTGACGGGTACTGGTATTACCTTGATGAGTCCGGCGCCATGAGAACCGGCTGGGTTCTTATCAATGGAATCTGGTATTACTTTAACTCTGTCACACAGGGGGAAACCGGCTGGCATAAAACAGAAGACGGCAAATGGGGACATCAGACTGGAGAAAGCGGAAGCAGACCAATAGGAGCCCTTAGTACCAATACCACAACGGCTGACGGATATCGGGTGGATAATAACGGAGCCTGGGTCCAGTGATAATTTAACCTGAAAGAGGGATTCTCCTCTTTCAGGGACCATTTGGGGGAAGCGGTCTTATGAAGGTAATATGGAAAAAAATATGCGGGGCGGCGTTGATTTGTTCTATACTTATGGAGACTCTTATATATGCAGCTCCTTTACCCGGGAGTCCTGCGGCTGATACGGATCAAAGCGCTCTGGAAACGGTTTTAAATGACGGGCTGGTCATGCATTCTTCCTTTGACGAAAGCAGTTTATCCGGGAGCAGGGTAAAAGACCAGACCGGAAGAGGAAATGATGGAATCATTTACGGTCAGCCGGCCTTTGTAAAGGGGATTCGGGGAAACGGCGTTTCCGTGGATAACGCAAGCAAAGCCGGACAGCCAAATACCAAAGCCGACCATTATATTTCCTATGGTCAGACTGGGGATTTGAAATTTGGAACGGAAGATTTTTCCCTGTCCTTCTGGATGAAGACGGAAAATCACGGACAGAATAACGGTACCATCCTTTCCAATAAAAACTATATAAGCGGCAGCAATACGGGTTGGGCATTTGGTAATTTTAATAATGTCAGTAATGTGGATATAAGAATGAACTTTTCAGGAACAGGAAACAGCCGGGTGGAATTAAAAGGAATCCCTGCCAACGATGACAAATGGCATCATGTAGCCGGCAGCTTTGACAGGGATGGCGATATGACGGTTTATCTGGATGGAGAGAAGTATTCGTCCGCTTCTATGACAGGACACAAAGGAAAATCTGTTGATACGGGACTGGACTTCATCTTAGGCGGCGATGGCAGAGGGTGCTATGGCATGAGTGGCTGTACCGTTGATGAGCTTAGGGTGTATAAGAAGGCGATCAGTGCCTCTACCGTAAAAACAATTTATGAAGCAGAAGGAGTGATTACAGCAATGGAACTAATGAAAAAACAGCTGGCATCCATCAAGCCGGGTTCCCAGTATTCTCTGGAGGGGATCCGTGCTATGGAGCAGGAAATTGAGAATGTTGAAAAAGAACTGGAGGGTATGACAGCCGCCGCAGCCATGGCAGCCGTTGGCAGTCTGAAAGAAAAATACAAAGAATTTTTAGAAGGCAGCGAGCCGCTTTGCAGTTTCCAGGTGGTAGCCGATGTCCATATAAAGTCTGATGATCTGTCGGAAACCAATGCAGTGAATTTTATAGCTGGGTTAAAGGATATGAAAACCCTTGCCCCTGACTCTCTGGGGGTATTAAATCTGGGTGATTTTACGCAGAACGGCACAGAGGCCCAGTATCGTGGGATTTATAATATCATGGATCAGTATTCGCCGGTTTCTGACGATAAGGTTATCATGGCCCTTGGAAATCACGATGTCAGGGGATTCAATTCAGCTGAATGGAACAAGGATGAAACTGTTATCAGCGCCTATTGGCCTACTGCAAAAGCTCTTTATCTGAAACATAATAAAAGATATATGCCAGGAAACGGTGAAACCCTCTATTTTGACCGGTGGTTGGGGGGGTATCATTTTATCGTACTCAATACGGAAAACGGCTTAAAGGATACCATGTTCCTTTCCGGAGAACAGTTAAGCTGGCTGGAAGAGACTCTGGCTGAAAACGCCAGCCCGGATAAGCCGATTTTTGTCATGGGACACAATGCATTAAAGGATAGCCACTGGAGAAGCAATATCCTGCTGGATTTCGGTAACCAGGATTCCAAAGTAAAGGAGATATTTG
Source organism: [Clostridium] celerecrescens 18A (assembly GCF_002797975.1). NCBI lineage: Bacteria > Bacillati > Bacillota > Clostridia > Lachnospirales > Lachnospiraceae > Lacrimispora > Lacrimispora celerecrescens. The sequence goes on from NZ_PGET01000001.1 coordinate 843,082, forward strand.
CCAAATATCCCCAGGTGATTTACATGTCCGGTCATATTCACAACGGTTTCGGCGTGGTGGAAGCCATTGACAGGGAATACGGCACCTTAATTGATTTACCCTCGTATAATGAGTCGGAAAACGGAGTAAAAGAAGCCGGAATCGGCTACCATGTAAAGATTTATAAAGACAGTGTGGTATTGAAAGCGAGAAACTTTAAGACCTCTTCCTGGCTGCCGGAGTACGATATAACCGTGGCTCTTCCCGGTCTTCCTTCCGTGTACAAAATGGCTAAAAGCTTAAATCCCGGTGCTTATACGCCCGAGACTTATGGGAAAATATTAAAGCTTATGGAAGAGGGGAAATCGGTTTTCCAGAAGGAATACGATCAGAGTAAGCTGACCTATGAAAATGTGGCTCCTCCTGGGGTCAGCCTGTTTACCAGGGGGATGAGGGGTAGGATCAATGAACTTGCGTCAGAACTTTCCGTGGCAATGAATGCACAACCAGTTGATCCCCAGTTTCAGGAACTAAGGGAAAAGTGGCTGGTTACTTTGCTGGGCGGAGAGCTGGATACCGGTAATGAGGCAGTCCGCACATATATCCGAGGGCTTGATGAAAAAGCCGGAGAATACTGGAATGCCATGATAAAGGGAAGCGATGAGTCCAGGACAAATCTCTGGAGCGATCTGGATATGAGCTACATCAAAGGAACCGGCGCAGAAGCCAAGGTCCACTCCGGCAATGTAGCTGTGACCTTCTACCGGTTAAAAGATGTGGCGATCGCATGGGCAACAAAGGGATGCCAGCTGTACCAGAATGAGGAAGTAAAAAAAGAGCTGATCCTGGCCCTGGATTTTATGAATGAACATCATTATAACAGCAGTGACGAAAAGAACCCGGTGTTCGGAAACTGGTGGCACTGGGAAATCGGAGGCCCAATTGCATTTCTGGATACGGCTCTGATTCTATATGAGGATCTGACACCGGATCAAATGGATCGCTATGCAGCTGCAGTCAACCGGTTTACGAACGTATGCGACCGTCCCTCCGGCTATCCTGGTTCACCGGCCATGACAGGGGCCAATCTAATCGACAAAGGCATGGTAGTGGTCCAAACCGGTCTTTTGACCGGCAACAGGAGTAAGCTGGATCATGTAAAAAAGGCATATAAGACCGTATTTGAATATGTGACCACAGGAGATGGATTCTATGAGGACGGATCCTTTATCCAGCACCAGGCCCTTTCCTATATGGGCGGATACGGTTCCCAGCTGTATGAGAAGCTGAGCATTCTGTTTTCCGTATTTTCCGGTACTGATTTTGAACTTACCTACGAGGATCACGCAGAACAGCTGATCTTTGATATGGTATTTGAAGGGATCGAGCCATTTATCTATCATGGTCTGTGCATGGATATGGTATCGGGAAGAGATATTACCAGAAAGACCTCAAATGACAAAACAAGAGGCGCGGGAATCATGGATGCCATGATGCTGATGGGGGATGCCATGCCTGCAGAACAGCAGGACCGCTTTAACCGCATGATGAAATATTTCATTGGGCTGGATGAGGATTATTATTACAGCCACAGTACCCATATTGCTTCTTTAATGAAGGCAAATCAGATCATGAGAGATGCTTCCATTGAACCGAGGAGTGAGTATGTGCTTCACAAGCTGTTTGCAGGTATGGATAAGCTTGTACATATTATGCCGGAATTCGGATTCGCTTTATCCATGCATTCCAGCCGTACATACGGGCATGAGCTGATCAACGATGAAGGCAAGCGCACCTGGAATGTTTCCGATGGTATGACATACCTCTACAACTATGACAGAGACCAGTACGGGGAAGGCTACTGGGCTACCGTAGATCCTAAACGTCTGGCAGGGACGACCACCGAATATGTCACCCGGCCCAACGGCGCCGGCGACCGGACAAAGAATATTTACAGCTGGGTGGGCGGTTCCAGCCTTGGCAGTTACGGTGCAGCAGGAATGCATTATAAGACCCTGGGCAATAGCGGCAGTACCAGATCAGGCACGGACGCTAAAAAGTCCTGGTTCATGTTTGACGACGAAATCGCAGCAGTGGGAAGCGGGATCACTTCCTCCACTGGCAATTACGTGGAGACCATTATTGACAACCGAAGGCTTAATAAGGCCGGAAGCAACGAGGTGCTGTTCGATGGGGAAGCAAAGGATATCAGGGACGATGGTGCGGAACTTGTATCAAAAGGAGCTAAAATAGACGGTGTCTCCTGGATCCATCTGGAGGGAAATGCGGAAGGCTCCGATATAGGCTACTATTTCCCTGAGAAAACCGATGTCATGGCATTGAAAGAAAAGAGGACCGGTAACTGGAATGCCCAGGGAACCAGTGAAGGGGAGGAGACAAACCAGTTTGCCACATTCTGGTTCGAGCACGGGAAAAAGCCATCGAACGCGGATTATTGTTATGTGATTCTCCCTGGTAAGACTGCAAAAGAAACGGCGCAATACTGCGAAACTCCGGGGATTGAAGTCATGGAGTGCAGCGAAAACGCCCATGCAGTCAGAGAAAGGGCTCTGGGAATCACGGCAGTGAACTTCTGGAATAACAAGGCAGCGACTGCGGCAGGGATCACATCCAATAAAGCCGCTTCTGTAACAATGCAGATCAATGGAGATGAGGCAACCGTAGGGGTGTCGGATCCCACTAAGGAGAACAATGGTACCATTGAGATTTCACTCCCTTATATAGGCGGAGATATTAAAGAATCCGATGCCAATGTAGAGGTGCTTCAGAAAACTCCGTTTATCAAACTGGCTGTGAGAACAGCAGGAATGGCAGGCCGTACCAGCAAGATCACATTAAAGGTTCAGGAACCCAAGACATGTGAAATTATCGGTCTTTCCGGAGAGTTTGACCGGATCAAGGCAGATCCCGGGACAAAGTTCACGGATCTGCAGCTTCCAAAGACAGTGGAAGCCTATGACAACGCCGGAGGCACCTACACACTGGATATCTTATGGGAGAGAGGGGATTATCAGAAAGACGTATTAGGGATCTATGATTTAACCGGGCAGCTGATATTGCCTGAGGGGCTCAGCAACACGGCAGGGTTTACCCCACGGGTCCAGGTCCAGGTCGGCGACGAAACCACATCGGTCATGGACAATGTTTACGTACAGGGCGGATCAGACAGCAATAAAAATTACAGCGGTTCTTCCTACCTGATTGTAAAAAATGATGTGGGAGCACAGAATTATACCAGAAAATCCCTTATGAAGTTCAGCCTGGAACAGGTGCCGGAATCCGCTCAGGCAGTTTATCTGACCTTTGAGCTGTCCGGTACGCCAAATGCGGATTTTACCAGCGCGGATATTTATCAGGTGGAGAGCGATTGGGAAGAGGCAACGGTAACCTTCAACAGTTTCCCCACCCGTATTGGTACAAATCCGGCGGCTTTCTTTACAAAAGCAATGGCATCCGAAAGCCTGATCCAGAAGCTTGATGTAACGGAAGCTGTTAGCAGTGCTAAAAAGAACGGAGACACTGAAATTTCGTTTGAGATCAGCATACCAACGGCAGCAAAAAATAATTATCTGGATATTCACTCCTCCAGAACTGCCAAAGAAGGATCCATTAAGCCGTCACTGGTGTGGAAATCCGATTATGTACCGGAAAAGGTAATAAAAAAGAATTTAAGCTTTATTATCGATATGGCTTCCAATATCAAAGCAGAAGATTACAGCAATGTGGATGAGGAAGATCTGACACAGCTGCTTGAAGATGCGAAACGTATTATCCAGGATCCGGATGCAGAAATGGAAGAAATTCATGAAATGGAGAGACGTTTGACTCAGGAACTGGTAAAATATAGAAGAAAGCTGTAAGGAGCAGGGGGAAACAATGAAACAGAAAGCGCGCAGATGGAATTTGATAATGGGACCGGTTGTATTCTTAACTTTATTCATGGCAGGGATCTGGTGGCTGAAAGGCCCTTCCCATGAAGTGATAAAAATTGGAAGTTACACCATTACTCAGGACCATCTGGCGCTTTATGAAAATGACTGCCGGGCTGAAGTTACGTCCTATTTTTACAATAAGTATCAGCTAGACCCAAATGAAGACGGCTTCTGGGAGACGAATATCCAGGGCGAGGTCCCCAGGGAGGTATTAAAACAAAAGGCAATGGACCGTCTTTACCGGGATGCGGTGGAACGGTTAAAGGCTTCCCAATATGGCATCCCTGCGGATATCACTCTGAAAGACATTAAAAGATCCTTGGAGAAAGAGAACAAAAAACGGCAGTCATCCCAAAGCGTTTCTTACGGTCCCGGTCAATATGGACTGATGGAATATATCTCCAGAACACAGATGGAAGTAAGAGATGAACTGAAGGGAAAACTCATAGAGGATAAACTAAAGCCTTCTGAGGATCAGCTTAAGGAAATTTACGCCAGTTCAGATCCAGCCCTGTTTGATAAGGGGTGCAGAGCCAGGATCGGTATTTATATGTATTACGGCATGAAGGCAGGAGAGTATCCGGAGGAACTGAAAAAGGCCTGGAGCTTTGTGGAGAAAGGATTTGCCGAAGGAAAAGAGCCTGCGGATATCGTCAATGAGATCAATGAAGTATCAGAAGTTAAAATTGAATACGAGGAAGTGGAATATGATACGGCTGATTTTCCAAGAGATAATCAGGAAATGACATGGCTTGCAGAACAGACCCGGTCTATGGAACCGGGGCAGAGCAGCGGCGTATTGGACTATGGAACCTCCCAGGGAATCTTAAAGGTACTGGATAAGCATGACTACGGAAGGGCGGGGTATGAGGAATCTGTGACGCTTCTAAGAAATCTGTGGCTGGAAAGAGCCTATGAGAAATACATAAAACAGTGTATGGAAGAGTATGGGTATTCCTATTAAAAATCCAGTTTTATGCAGCAATGAACCTGGTGAAAAAGCGGAGTAAAAAAACGGAGTAAAAAAGCGGGACAAAAGAGCAGACGATTAAGAGATACGAATTACGATACGGGTTAATGGAACCGGAATACCAGAAGAGAAGATACCTTAGTCCATAAATCAATGGGATAAGCGCAAGGGGAACCGAGGCGGAGGTATAAATGCAGGTAACCGTAAAAATTCCTTAGGAGTAATAAATATGTATCGGATTATGATCGTAGACGACGAACCGCTGATTCTGGCAGGGGTATCTTCTCTTTTAAACTGGGAAGAGCATCAGTGTAAAATAGTCAGAAAGGTCACCAATGGCCGCCAGGCTCTTGCACAAATGGAAGCTCTTCGGCCGGATATTGTGATAACGGATATTGGAATGCCTGTCATGGATGGGATCAGTTTTATGAAGGCATCTGTTGAACGAGGATATGCGGCATCTTTTATTCTCTTGTCAAACCTGGAAGAATTCACACTGGTGAAAGAAGCGCTGCGTCTGGGCGCCGTTGATTATCTCGTAAAGCTGGAGCTTGATGAGAAGGCATTGCTCGCAGCTCTGGAACGAGCCAAAGACAGATGCAACCTAACCCATCGGAGGATAGGGCTGATGGAAGGCGGAGAGGTAACCGCGGACGAGCGCATTCAAAATTATTTCAGGCATATTTTGGTTTGCGAGACGGACGCGCATCCGGATGAAAGGCTGTCTTTAATGATCCGGGAACGTTATCCTGTGCTGCTTTTGATGGTAATTCAATTTAATTACAAGCATGAGGGCTTTTCCGAGATGTTTACCATGGCTGATCAGAAAAGAATTATAACTTTTGCGGAAAATATCATTCATGAAATGGTAAAAGGTTTTTTTGACAGATGCTGTCTTCTGAAAAAGGAGCAAAAGGGTTTTATCCTTGTTCTTTCCCTGGAGGAAATGAATGATTATAAAGAGTCTGTGGAAGCAATGAGTATCAAGTTTTGCAAGGTGATCAGGGATTATTTTGACATTCCTGTGTCCATTACGGTCAGCCGGCCGGTGAGAGAGGCAGAAGGAGTTCAGGATCTTCTTTACCAGGCTATGAGCACTATGAATGAAACGTATGACAACGGTTCCAGTACAGTTGTATGTTATTTAGAAAACTGTAAAGAAAATTTCTTTCACAGCAGCAGCTTTAATGTTAATTTTTTAAAGAAGGAATTAACAGGCATCATCCGTCAAAATGACCGGGACAGCTTTTCCAATATCATGAACCAGATCATTCAGCTGTTTGCACAGTGTAAGCCATCCCGTTCCCAGGCGGTTAATGCATGCAGTAAACTTTATTACTATATTACATTCCTTTTGGAAGAGAGAGAGGACCAGCGCTTTCCCTATATTTTAGATGTGGCAGGGCAGTTAAGCAGGTTGTCTGACTTAAGTGCCGTGATCGCCTGGCTGGAGCGGTTCCGGGACCAGGTGGCAGTAGCTTTGGAGACCTATAAGGAAAGCAGGAAGGACAAGTATATTGAGCTGGTTCAGGAATATATCCGGGAGCATTACCGGGAAAAGATAACCTTAAATCAGATGTCCGCCCTGTTAAATATCAGTCAGGGACATTTAAGCAGTGTTTTTAAAAAACAGACTGGAAAAAATTTTTCGGATTATGTCTCAGAGGTCAAAATTGAAAAGGCAAAGGAGCTGATAGGAACGTATCAATATATGATGTATGAAATATCGGATATGCTTGGTTTTGATACGCAATACTACTTCAGTACTGTATTTAAAAAGATCACGGGCCATACTCCAAAGGAATATGAGAGTATAACAATCAAAAAGAACAGCTCTTGAATGATAATGCAACGGGCTGTATCCAAAAGGGCATGATACGGCGTAAAAAGAAGTAAAGAAAGGGAAAGGCGGCAGCCTTTCCCTTAATCTGATTTTTAACTTGTCTTAATTCATGACGACTGCACGAAACAGCAATAACACATTTGTTAGGAGAAGATATAAACTGCATTAAACCTGTCTTTTCTGTAAGGATCATAAAAACCGTCGCTGATATCCCAGCCGCGAAATTCTTCCTTGGAAAACAACAGGTGTTCCTCCCGGTGAGAACGCATGGGGATCTCTCCGATCAGCACTCCCTTTTTGGCAACACGCAGCAGCTCTTTCGTTGCCTTTTCTGCATATTCCTTATTATCAAAATATAGGTAAACGCCGTAGCAGATAACCTTATCAAAGGATTTATCCTTAAACGGTAAGTCTGCGGCTTCGCCGGTCAGGACCGAATTCTGCAAAAACTCGATGTGCTTTTGTACCAGGGTAGGAGAATAGTCAATGCCTACGTAATCACAGTCCAGATACTGAGCCAGGGCACCTGCACCGCATCCCACTTCAAGAACTCTGTCATGTTTATGTATATCCAGCTGCTTGATGATCTGGCTTGCTACTTCTTCCATATCTACTTTGGTGGCTTCATATCCATCGTATGCCAGAAGGTCTGTAACGGAGCTATCTGCCCGGCCTTTCCGGGTCCAGATCTGTTTCCAGGTTTCCTTTGATTCATTTTGCGTATTCATATTGATTGCCTCCTTTAATTAGCGTAATATGTGTTTCAGCGCATCCGCCAGACGTTCGTTGTCTGCCTCTGTTCTGACTGCAATGCGGATAATCTCTCTGCCTTCCATTCCTGGTTTGTGGGACAGATCCTTTACCAGAATGTTATAGCGGTTTAACAACAACTCCGCAATCTGTGTTGCCAAACAGCCATCGGTGATTTCGCACATGATGAAGTTGGCCTGTGAGGGGTAAAGCTTCAACTGTCTGATGGAATGAAGGGACTGGTATAATTTTTCTCTGGTCCTTTTAAAATGGTCCAGGGCCTCCTGATAGTCTGATTGATACTTTTCAAAAATCTGAAGAAAATACTCTGCCAGAGAGTTGATGTTCCAAATGGGCAGCTCTTTCCGGACAAGGCTGATAATTTCCGGATCGCTGCAGGTGAGGAGCCCCAGCCGCAGCCCTGGAACCCCATAGGACTTAGAAATACTTTTAATAAGAACCAGGTTCGTATACTCATCCAATATTTCCTGACACATGAGCGACGGTGATTCCTCCGCAGAGGAGAAGTCAATAAAGGATTCATCCAGAATGAGTGTGATGCTCCTTGCCTTGCAGTACCTGGCAAGAGAAAGGACATCTTTCTTTGGAATGTAATTTCCCGTGGGATTATCCGGGTTGACTAAAACCAGAGCATCCAGTTCCATATCGTTGTAAAAGTCCATAATATCCTGGGCGGTATATGTATAATCCGGAGTCGCAACCGAAAAATAAACGGGATTTTGGGAACAGGCCCCATACTCTTCAAAGGAAGGGCGCAGGACTCCGACGGCATTTTTAAAGCTATGGAGCAACGGTTTTATTAATTCTGCCGCCCCGTTTCCGGTGAGAACATGGTTTCTGTCCAGGCCCAGGGATTTCGCAGCCAGCAGGTTATTGACTTCTAGGCCGGAAGGATAGCTGGTGGTAAGGGCTTCAAAGCTGGCCTTGATCTCTCCCATAAAACGGCTGTTAGGAAAATAGGGATTGACCAGGTAACAGAAGTCCAGAAGGCCGGGGTACCGCCAGTAGCCGCCAAAGCGCTTTGATAACCGGGACAGTCTGCTTTGGGAATCTGTAAAAATGGATTCCGCAATATCTAAATCCTGTTCATCGTCGATTTCATACCAGAAACCGTTTTCCAGTCTGGTGGCTTTTAAATCGTGGTCATCCAATAGTGATATGACCTTTAATACCTGTTCATAATACTCATTGTTTCCCAAGGCTTTGCTGTACGCTTCCAGGAATGGAACGTAGTGGGTAGTAGAAAAATTGCGGCTGAACTTATAGATGTTGACAGTCTTATAGTAGGAATGAATATCCTCGAAACGGAAATCCTTCCGTGTGAGGAACTTCATAATATTGTCCTGTTCATCAAGCAGGACTACCGTCCCATCCATCCAGCTTTCAAAATGGGCTACAAGTGCCAGATTGGGATAGGGATTGTTTATGATCTGGGTCAACACTTCCTGCTCGAAAATCAGGTCAGATTCCAGCAAGATGGTATCATCTTTGAGAAGCTGGTCCTTAGCAAGGTAAAGGGAGTAGATATTGTTTGTTGTTTTGTAAACCGGATTGTCTATGTAGGTGACCGGAGTGGAGAGGGGGAGAGAGGATATAAAGGATTGCAGCTCTTCGCCCTTATGACCGGTTACAATGATGATTCGGTCCAAATGGAAATGATCCAACTGTTTCATCATGCGTTCGATCATCGGAATGCCATTTACGGTGACCATGCATTTGGGCTGGTTTTCTGTTAGCTTTTTTAAACGCCGTCCCATTCCGGCGGCCAAGATAATTGCCTGCATCGCATACTCCTTTGTTCAAAAATGTAATAATTTATAAATTATTGAACATAATACCAGATTTTTTATAGTCTGTCAATAGATGTGAAATAAAAATATATTCCCAACAAATATTATGGTGGGCCTAATGGTTGATATCCGGCGTTACATGATTTATCATTGTAGTATCCGTTTCAATTAAGATGAAAGAAGAAAGGGTGGAATGACCATGAACCAAAAAGAAAGAATGCTGGCTGGCCTGCCTTACAAGGCCTGGCTGGATGGGCTCAGTGAGGAGCGAATGGAGAACAAGCTTAAGATATACCAGTATAATCAGCTGTGCCCGAATGAAGAAGAAAAAATGGAAGAGCTGATCCGGAGTATTCTTGGAAAGGCAGGAAAGGATGTTCATATTGAGGCGCCGTTTCACTGTGATTACGGGGCCAATATTGAAGTCGGGGATTATTTCTATGCAAATTATAACTGTACGATTCTTGATGTAGGAAAGGTGATAATCGGGGACAATGTAATGTTTGCGCCCAATGTTTCTATCTATACTGCCGGTCATCCCATACATCCGGATTCCAGAAATTCAGGATATGAGTACGGAATTTCTGTCACCATAGGGAACAATGTGTGGATTGGAGGCAACGTTATCATTAATCCAGGAGTTACCATAGGAAACGATGTGGTGATCGGAGCCGGAAGCGTTGTGACAAAAGATATCCCGGATCGTGTGGTGGCTCTGGGAAATCCCTGCCGAGTAGTCCGGCAGATTGTAGAGGATGACAGAAAATACTATTATAAAAATAAAGAATTTGATGTGCAGGATTATGATTAATTCCGGTTATAACCATGACGTTAAAATTTGGACAGGATTTTCACTAAGAGTTTAATAAAATTTTTCCAAAAGCGTATACTAACTATGAATCAAGCAATCAGGACGTGACTAAGAGAACCAGAAAAAAATTCATGAAAGGAGACGGTGCGGATGAAAGAGATTTGTAAGTGCGCCGATGCATTTGTACAAAAGTGCAGCATAAAAGATTTTGCACTATTAAAGATATGCCTGTGTGCAGTAGGGATCATGGTTGGATTATCGATCCCGGAAAAAAAGAGAAAATGGCCTCTTATGGCCGCAGGTTTTGTTTTCATTTTCAGTTATATTTTGATTATGGCGAAATTTGTAAAGATTTGCATGGATGAACGTTAAAACGTTCCGGATGATTAATGTCAATTGTGGCACTGTTCCTTGGTATGACCGGCTGTATCAGCATTTTGGATGAGACAAATTGCTGATATGGCCGTTTTTATTATAGGAAAAAAATAAAAATCCAAGTATGTTGTAATAACAACGGACATAACTTTATTCCAATGGTATCCTTTAAAAAGAAAGCAGGAGCACTGTAAAAAGGTGCTGTGCATAGAAAATTTACATTAGGAGGTAATGGAATATGAGCATGTTTTGCTATCAGTGTCAGGAGACAGCAAAGAACACAGGCTGTACCATCAAAGGTGTCTGTGGCAAGAATGAGGAGGTTGCAAAGCTTCAGGACCTGCTTGTTTATGCGGTAAAAGGAATTTCTGAAATTGTTGTAAAGACAAAAACCAATGCTGCAGAGCTACATACCATCAACCACGAGGTGCTTACGAGCCTCTTTATTACGATCACAAACGCAAACTTTGATGCGGAGGCAATTGAAAAGCAGATCGTAAAGGTTCTCGGATTAAGAGACCAGCTTGCAAAGGATACAGGATACAATGGAAACCAGGATGCTGCAGTATTTACTGTGGACTCCAGAGAATCCATGCTTTCCAAGGCTTCTTTCGTAGGAGTTCTTGCAACGGAAAATGAAGATATCCGTTCCTTAAGAGAGCTGATCATCTACGGAATCAAGGGTCTGGCTGCTTACACAGAGCATGCATTCAACATTGGAAAAGAAGATGTGTCCATTTATTCCTTCATATACGAAGGAATGGCCGCAACTCTTGACGACAGCCTGACTGCCGATGATCTGGTTGCCCTGACCTTAAAGACCGGCGAATACGGAGTAAAGGGAATGGCTCTTCTTGATGAGGCCAATACATCACGTTATGGAAATCCGGAAATCACATCCGTTAATATCGGTGTCAGAAAGAATCCGGCCATTCTTATCTCCGGTCATGACCTGACAGATATGGAACAGCTTTTAGAGCAGACGAAGGGAACAGGAGTGGATGTTTACACCCATGGTGAAATGCTTCCTGCCCACTATTATCCGGCATTTAAGAAATATGACAACTTTGTAGGCAACTACGGTAACTCCTGGTGGATGCAGGTTGGCGAGTTTGAGTCCTTCCACGGACCGATTCTCTTTACCACAAACTGTATTGTTCCTCCAAAAACTCCTGAAGTTGCAGACAGAATCTTTACAACAGGTGCTGCAGGCTTCCCCGGATGTCCAAACATTTCAGCTGATGAAAACGGAAAAAAAGATTTTTCAGCTATCATAGAGATGGCAAAGAAGCTTCCTTCTCCTGATGAGATCGAAACAGGCAGTATTGTAGGCGGTTTTGCTCATAACCAGGTACTGGCACTTGCAGATAAGGTGGTTGATGCGGTGAAGTCCGGAGCCATTAAAAAGTTCTTTGTTATGGCTGGCTGCGACGGCAGAATGAAATCCAGAGAGTACTACACAGAATTTGCAAAGCAGCTTCCAGGCGATACCATCATTCTTACGGCTGGCTGTGCAAAATACAGATACAATAAGTTAGAACTGGGCGACATCGGCGGAATTCCAAGAGTTCTGGATGCGGGGCAGTGTAATGACTCCTATTCCCTGGCAGTAATTGCGCTGAAATTAAAGGAAGTTTTTGGTCTTGATGATGTCAATGAACTTCCAATCGCTTATAACATCGCATGGTATGAGCAAAAGGCCGTTATCGTACTTCTTGCACTGCTTTACTTAGGAGTGAAGAATATTCACTTAGGGCCGACATTACCTGGTTTCTTATCTCCAAACGTTGCCAAGGTTCTTGTTGATACTTTTGGAATTGCAGGAATTGGTACTGTAGAAGATGACATCGAATTCTTCATGAACGCATAATAACTGGAACCAGTCACAATAAACAGAGAGGCTGCATAACGAACGGGAGTCGGTTATGCAGCCTCTCTGTTTTGCCTTGTTTTATTTCTCGTAAGGAAAATAATGGTCTGCTTTCGATTGAAATTCTTTCAATCCTTTGATTTTCCTGTTAACATCAAAGTCAATCATTGAAACTCCGTCAAATCCATCGATTAAATTGTTATAATCGCATTTAAAATACCATTCCACAACAATTGTATTACCTTCCGAAACAAACCGCTTAATCGACCACTCTAAAACGGTTCCCGCCTTATTCCAATCAGCAAACCATTTTAAAACCTGTTCAATTCCATGATATTCCGGTCCATAACATTCGCTGTATATAATGTCATCTGAAAAGACCGTCTTTAGTACGTCTGCATCTTTTTCGATCCATGCCTGAAAATAACGTTCAACCAATTTTTTATTCCACATTTTTTACTCCTGTAAATGTAAGTCATAGCCACATTTATCTGATGCTTTATGTTTGAATATGTTCATCAATTCTTCTCCTTCATCAAATATATTCGCGGCCTGTCAACGTTTCCTGTTACAAAAAAATGTATCATATTTCTTCCCATACTTCCATACATTTATAAATGTTTATTGAAAAAATGGAAAATGTTGTAATTACAACATACAGGAAACCTTGGAAGTGGTATTCTTTAAAAAATAAAACATATCTTTGGAAAATGGATAATTTGTAAAGAAATTACCAACAATAAAGATATCTTTGGGAAAGGAGTTGTTGATATGAAAGCAACAGTAGATAGAGAGGGTTGTATAGAATGCGGACTGTGTGCATCGATCTGTCCAGAGGTGTTCCGAATGGGGGATGACGGACCTGCAGAAGCATATGTGGATGAGGTGCCGGAGTCTGCGGAGCAAACGGCAGTTGAAGCGCAGGAGGGCTGTCCTGTTTCGGTAATAACAGTAGAATAATCGGGAAGAGCGCCTCCTTCTGAGGGAAATGATCCAATCAGACGGGGGCGTTTTTTATACAATGGGAAGTAGATTCAGGCCGTGGAAGAAGGAGGAATACTATGAGTGAATATATTAACAATCGCGAAATGAGGCAAAATGCGATTAAAGAGATCATTAAAAAGCTACATGAAGGAAAATCAGTGGAAGAGGTAAAGCAGCTGTTTGAAGAGGCTTTTCAAGGTGTGTCTGCCTCTGAAATTTCTGCGGCTGAGGCTGCTCTGATCGCAGATGGTCTGCCGGTGGAGGAGGTACAGAAGCTATGTGATGTCCACGCCTCAGTTTTTAAAGGTTCCATTGAAGAAATCCATCAGCCGGATGATCCGGCCTTAATTCCTGGACATCCGTTAAATGTGTTGGTCAAAGAGAATAAAAAAATTGCTCATATTATTGAAAACGGAATCCGCCCGTATCTGGTACTGACAAAAGAAAATGTTAAGGAAGAATTTTCAAAGCTTAAGGAAGGCGTAAATCAATTAAAAGACTTATCCGTTCATTATAGGAAGAAGGAAAATCTGCTGTTTCCATACATGGAGAAATACGGAATTACGGCACCTCCAAAAGTTATGTGGGGAGTGGATGATGAGATCAGGAATCAAGTAAAAGAAACAGTGGATGTGCTTGATCAGAACGTAAAAATCAATGAATCCCTGGTACAGAAGATTGAAAATTTACTGGATAAGATCACGGAAATGATATTTAAAGAAGAAAATATCATGGTCCCCATGCTTTTAGAACAGCTGACCCAGGAAGAGTGGAAAACAATTGCAGATGAAAGCGGAGAAATAGGTTTTATGATCGACCATGTACCGCAATGGAATCCTGCCGCAGCCGACAAGGGAAAGGACAAGACGGAGATAAAGGAAGCAGGAGAAGCAGGTCTTATAAAACTTCCTTCCGGAGAATTTAAATTGGAAGAGCTGACCTCCATGTTAAATACACTCCCCTTTGACATTACCTTTGTAAATAAGGATGATGAGGTAAAGTATTTTTCAGAAGGAAAGGAACGGGCTTTTCCGAGAACAAAAGCAATTATCGGCAGAAATGTTTCCAATTGCCACCCGCCGGCCAGTGTCCATATTGTTGAAACGATTGTTGAGGATTTCAAAACCGGAAGGAAAGATCAGGAAGACTTCTGGATCAAAATGGCTGGAAAATATATTTTGATCCGTTATTATGCGGTGAGAAGTCGTGAAGGAGAGTATCTTGGCGTTCTGGAAGTAACCCAGGACACAAAACCCATACAAGAGATTACCGGGGAAAAGAGGCTGATTTCTGAATAGAAGTTCCATATGTATAGCCGTCCGGCCAGAGCTTTTTTGTGCTCTGGCTGGTTTTTTGAGTCGAGAATTTGGCTGGATTTTGGAAAACTTTATTATGATATATCAGAATATTAATGAAAAATCCATATATTTTACACAAAAAATATTTAATTAGCATAATAAATAAAATAAAAAGACGCAGTATATTTGGTACTGCGGTTACAAAATTATGTATATTTCGACAATATTCATTATACAACAGAAAAATATTATTTGTCAATTATCAAATAAATTTATAATTGAGGCAATAAAAAAGAATTTTCATTTGAATTATTGTAGCGGATTGAGAATATTTTTTAGAAAAATTGCATATAAGCCGTCAATAACATCGTCATATCGCGGGTCAATATATTTTTTGTTTTCCATGCATTGATAACAAAATTCACCCGCGCTTTAATAAGTAAAAAATGTAACTCCATTGCAGAGGACTTTATTACAATAAATTCTGTGGGAAGTAATTAAAAGCCGTCATATTCTCCGTCATGGCCTTCTGTAGCCCTTTAAATATCATATAATTCCTCATAAACCGCAGTACCAAATATACTGCGAATACTTCTGTCAGGACAGCGTAGCGCTCCCGGATAGGGAAGCCAGATTGTCCTATTTTTAATCATACCTAAGAGAACAGGGAGGAAATAAAATGAAAAGCTTTAAGGATTTCAGTATTTCGCGAAAACTGCTGACGGGTTTTTTAAGCCTGACGCTTATTATGTTGCTGGTCGGGGGTGCAGGAATTGCCGGACTTGCCAGGATCAGTCAAATGGATACATACATGTATAAAGGGCAGACGGCTCCAATGAAAGATTTATTTGAGGCACTTGAATGTCTTTATCAGTTCCGGGTGGACTCCAGAGCCATGGTAATCTATGCGGGAGATGCCCAGAAGCTTGATGAACTGAAGCAGAGCTTTGACAGTGGATCGGAGAAATTTTTATCCAGCATAGAGGCTTACCGCAAGACCATATCCATTCCGGAATCTTTTACCCTTTTGGATGAGTCTGTTTCGCTATTTAATGAATCCTTTAAGCCAGCCGTAGAGAAGTGTATGGATGAGGCAAAGGCAGGTAATGAGACTGCCGCATGGGAGGCACTTCTTCAGGAAACGAATAATATTCAAAAAATGTTCGATAATTTTAATAAGTTAATTGACAACCGGATGGATGAAGCCGGAAAGACCAATGACTCCAATCATGATACTGCATTGTGGCTGACCGTTATTCTGGTTCTTTTTGTTGCATTAGGAGCCGGTATAGCAGTATTTTTAGGGGCAAGAATCTCGAAAATGATCAGTCAGCCAATTGAGCAGGTTGTGGATGCCGCCAACCGGATCGCATTAGGGCATGTGGATGTGGAGCTTGGCAATATTGATTCAAAGGATGAAACCGGCCAGCTTGCCAAAGCTTTTACTAAGATGATCGACAGCATTGGAAAACAGGTGGATGCTGCCGACAGGATCAGCAACGGAGATTTTACCAATGAGGTACCCCTTCGTTCTAACCAGGACATCCTTGGACTTGCGCTGCAGAAAATCAGAAAAGATTTAAATCACACACTGTTATTAATAAGCACTGCATCCGACCAGGTCAATGCAGGGGCTGAACAGGTTTCCTCTGCGGCGCAGGCTCTGGCTTCCGGAACTGCAGAGCAGGCAGCTACAGTTGAGGAACTGAATGCTTCCGTCAGCAGAGTGGCGGAGCAGGCAGAAGAAAATGATAAAAATGTTCAAAGGGCTGCTGACTATGTCGGGCAGGCCGGTAATGGGATTAGTGAGAGCAACGAATACATGCGAAAGCTGAATGGGGCCATGAAGGAAATCGGATCGGCTTCTGATAAAATATCAAACATCACGAAAGTGATTGAAGATATAGCATTCCAGACGAACATACTTGCACTCAATGCAGCCGTGGAATCTGCCCGTGCAGGAGAGGCTGGCAAAGGATTTGCAGTGGTTGCTGATGAAGTCAGGAGCCTTGCCGGAAAATCTGCGGAAGCAGCCAAGCAGACGGCTGATTTGATCAGACATTCGGTGACCAGTGTTGCAGAGGGTGAGAAATTAGCCGATGAGACGGCAAAGGTTCTTCAGGGAGTTGCGAAGCAGGCGGAGTTTGTGGAACAAGCGATTAAAGGAATCGAAGAATCCTCATCCCAGCAGGTACAGGTGATTGAACAGATCAATCAGGGGTTATACCAGGTATCTGCAGTTGTTCAGACAAACGCTGCGACCGCAGAAGAGAGTTCTTCTTCCAGTGAAGAGCTGGCTGCCCAGGCGCAGATGCTCCAGCAGGAAGTAGGAAGATTCAGACTTTTTAAAGAATAGGTACACATACTCGCTAAAGCGGAGCAGACTTTACCTCAAGGGCATTTCTGTGGAGAACTCATCCATCATGGGCGAAGGATATGGAACTAAAAGAAAATTTCATAATTCAGAAAACGGATGAAGCAATAAAACTTATTCGCATCATCCGTTATTTGTATCTTTATCTGTATCTTTAATTGCAACTTATTATACAAATTCTTGCAATTACCGTAAAGTTCTCTGGTCTAATAATGCATCTCTCTCATTACTTGATAATAGGATAGCGAATTATTGTTTTCAATTTTTCGGGAGATGTTTTACGCGGATCGTTTAGATACAATTCATGATGTTTGCGCTTGCCCGAAAGATCAATCCTATAACCCGATTCTGCAACGAATGTTTTTAGGGCGTGAATTGTTGCCGGTTCGCTATCATAGGAGCCTGTGTGCATAACCTGAGCGCAAAGCCCCTCAGTGAAAACTTCAAGCCGCGCAATCGATGAATCAAGGCTGGGCTTCTTTTTTGAAAGGTGGATTTTCACCTCTTCAAAGACTTCTGGCGTGACGAACTCCGGCATTCGCATCATGGATGTCCAACAAAACGCGTTCTTATCTGTTATACCTGTTTCAACGACGCCTGTATCCGTTGACCACAAACCTTCCAAGGGGGGAACAACAAAATCATAATACCCTTTGAGCTGCCTGCCGCTCGTTTTGCTCATTTTTACAGTATAGGCCAAACCATAGAGGACTTCTATTGCCGTCTGATATGCCTCACTGGTATTTGGATCACCGTGCCCATCAATCATAATGAAAGTCATTTCCGGCACTTCGATGATGGCTGGTTTCGCGCCCGGCTGGTATAAATCCTTTTCTATCTTTTTGAAATCAATCGCCATAAGACATACCACCTTTCGTTCATATGATATACTTTTATAATAAATTATATCATGTTTGCCTGCCTTAAAACAACGAATTTATATGATTAATGAGTAAATTTGTCCCATTGAACGTAAAAAGTCCCTGATAAAACAATCCGAAAGAATTGCTTTACAGCTTGCCTCCATATTATGTATAATGTAAAAACATAAAGGAACGACAAGATAATTATGGAGAGACGGTATGAGAGAGCTGAATGAAATAAGAAAAGATCTAAATCGCTGTGACATGGAAATTTTAGACCTTCTGAGGCGTCGACTTAGTTACGCAGCAGAGATCATGGAATACAAGAAGGAGCAAGGACTTCCTATATTTCAGATGGAAGAGGAGAAACTCCGCCACGAAACGTTACAAGCTGCATTAGGAGATCATGATTATTGCGACGAATTGTTAAGAATTTTCAAACAAATTGATGAGGAAATCAAATGTGTACAGAGCAAAAGACTGTTTGACCATAACATTGCTTTGATTGGGTTTATGGGAACAGGAAAGAGTACGGTTTCCGAATACTTAAGGGATATGCTGGCCATGAAGGAAGTGGATGTTGATGCCATGATCGTGGAGGACCAGAAGATGCCCATCCGGGATATATTTGAAAAATACGGAGAAGAGTATTTCAGGGACTGTGAAAGCAATGCGATCCTTAACTTACAAAACTGTAGCCAGACTATTATTTCCTGTGGCGGCGGCGCGGTAATACGTGAGGAAAATGTTAAAAATCTTAAAAAGGGCAGTTGTATCGTACTTCTAACTGCCAGCCCTGAAACCATTTTGGAGAGAGTAAAGGATGATGGCGGGCGTCCAATTTTAAACGGAAATATGAACGTTGAATTCATAAAAGAGCTTATGGCAAAACGTAAGGATTTTTATGAAAAAGCAGCGGATATAATCGTAGAAACAGATCATAAAAGTGTACAGCAGATATGTGAAGAATTGATTATTTCCCTGATTCAATTTGAACATTGACTTGTATCCGAATCGTGCTATAATACTGGCATGAGCAAAGATTTCAAACGAATGATAAAGGATATACCGGCTTGATGAGCCGGTATATTTTAAAGAAAGGACAGGATAACGATGCTTTGGAAGGATAAGTATGAGCTGGGTGTACCGTTGATTGATGTACAGCATATGGAACTGTTTCAGCGGGTAGAAATTTTTATGAAAGTATTACGTTCATCCGCTTCCTGGGATGAAAAAGTAGAAAAGGTTAATGAAACATTAGATTTTATGAATGCGTATGTGGTAGAGCATTTCCGTGACGAGGAGGCTTACCAGGAGAAAATCGGTTATCCGGGCAGGGAGGAGCATAAAAAGATCCATACCGATATGGTAAATTATGTCCTTGCAGTTACGGAAGAATATAAGCGCAGCGGTTATGACGAGCAGCTGATGCAGAAGTTCGCTGGAAAGCTTATGACATGGCTTATCAATCATGTTGCTGCAGAAGACCAGCGCATTGCTGCTTATGCGATTTCAAAGGGGGTAGCGAAGAATGACTGATCTTTATGGCCCTTTTTTAGAAGCAACCCGGAATGTATTTAAGCTGATGCTTGAACTTACTGATGTTTCCGATCACCCGGCAGATTCCTTTGCATGTGAGGAGGAACTAGATGTTTCCATCGGCTTTATTGGAGATCTTAAGGGCGAAGTGATTTACCGTCTTCCTCATGAGACGTCTCTCGGCATCGTAAATATCATGAGCGGCATGGAATTTGATGCGGTAGATGAGTTTGTAACTTCTGCCGTATCTGAAGTTGCCAATATTATCAGCGGAAATGTTCTTACCATGCTTGCAGGGGAAGATCTGACCTGTGATATCCTTCCACCGGTTTTACGTAAGCTGGATGAGAGCGGAGAATATACATTCCATACAGCCTGCTGCGTGACCACATCCATCGGTGATGTTTGTCTGGATATAAGGCTTAATCAGGCAGAGTAATTATAAATACATAATGAACACGTGTATATCATTTGTACGAATGATATACACGTTTTTTTATAAAAAAATCTCATCTACACAATTTCTACAAATCGACCTGCTATTCTTTGTTTCAGAAATTGAAAAAAGGAGGACAGACGATGGGATCTGCTGTTAGAACTAAAAAATTACGGATCGGCGGGATGACCTGTATCAGCTGTCAAAATAAAATTGAAAAAAAATTGCGCAACACGGCTGGAATCGAAAAAGCAGAAGTAAGTTACAGCGCCGGAACTGCTGTCATCACCTTTGATACGGATATTATTTCGTATAAAAGCATTGTAGGAATTATTGAAGGTCTGGATTACAAGGTATTAACAGATCATGTAAAGGAGGGACCGGATAGCAGCCGGGTCATAGGAATCCTGCTCATCATTGTTTCCTTATATATGCTGATCCAGCAATTTGGTCTTTTAAACCTGCTTGCGCCCAGCCAGCTGGCAGATGAAAAGATGAGCTATGGAATGCTGTTTGTCATCGGCCTGGTTACATCCGTTCATTGTGTGGCAATGTGCGGCGGAATCAATCTGTCCCAGTGTATTCCAAAAAGCGGAGATGCTGTCTCAGAAAAGAGCCGTTTTTCTACATTCCGGCCAACATTTCTTTATAACCTGGGACGGGTGATCTCTTACACTGCAGTAGGCTTCCTGGTGGGAGCGCTGGGATCAGTGGTAACGTTTTCTAATACTCTTCAGGGAGTATTAAAGCTGGCTGCCGGAGTGTTTATGGTCATTATGGGCATAAACATGCTGGGGATTTTCCCGTGGCTGCGCAGGCTGAATCCGAGAATGCCTCAAATTTTTGCAAAAAAAATTGACAAAGAAAAATCAAAAAGCAGCAGTCCTCTGATTGTGGGTCTGCTAAACGGCCTTATGCCATGCGGCCCCTTACAGGCGATGCAGATCTATGCATTGTCTACGGGAAGTCCCTTTTCCGGTGCGCTGTCCATGTTCCTGTTCAGCCTCGGTACCGTACCTCTGATGTTCGGGCTTGGAGCACTTTCCTCAGCACTGGGAAAAAAGTTTACAAGCAAGGTCATGACAATGGGAGCGGTGCTGGTTGTGGTACTGGGGATGTCCATGTTTTCCCAGGGGGTAAGCCTGTCAGGATTCCAGGCACCGGAATTATTCTCAAGTGGCGGAAACAACGCTTATGCAGCCGGAGGGCAGGTGAAAAAGGAAGATATAAAAATAGAAGACGGAGTTCAGATCATAAACAGTACACTTTCTCCAGGTAAATATCCCAACATCAATGTTCAGAAAGGGATTCCGGTAAAATGGATCATTGATGCGCCCCAGGGAAGCATAAACGGCTGTAACAACCGGATGATTATCCGGGATCTTGGCATTGAATATTCCTTTAAGACCGGAGAAAATGTCATTGAATTTACTCCTGAAAAAACAGGGAAGATCTCTTACAGCTGTTGGATGGGGATGATCCGCGGGTCCATCTACGTGACGGAAGAGGGAGATACGAATAACAGCACAGGCTCTGATGGAGAGGGTGTATTAAAAGAATATGCGCCGGAAGAACCAGTAGCAGCCGGTTATACAATTCCAACGGATGAGATTGCTGTTGCGGAAGACGCAACGGATGAATACGGAAACAGCATTCAGAGAATTACGATGGAACTTACGGATGAAGGCTTTAAGCCGGCAGCGGCAGTGGTGAAATCCGGTGTGGATGTGGAATGGAATATTATTGACAATACGTCTGGTGACACCTATGGAACCCTGCTTCTTGTTCCTGATTTTGCTACCCAGCTTCCTCTTGAAAAGGGAGAAAACAGCCTATATTTTACACCCGCAGGAAATTTTGACTTTTCCACCGGAGATAATGCTTTTTATGGGTATATCAAGGTTGTGGATGATTTAGATAACTTAGATACGGACGCTATTAAGAAAGAAATAAGCAGTTTTAAGACTCTTATCTGGCCCGAAGATACCTTCCAGGGAGCAGGCGGTTCCTGCTGCGGATAAACAGGGAATCGATCTGTTTCGATTGAGGAAAACCCTTCCAGGGATACCATAATGCCCTGGAAAGATGGGAAGGAAAGAGGAAAGGAGAACGGATTGATGAGCTTTTTATTAAGTCACTGGCACTGCATACTCCCGGTTTTAGGTATTATCATAGCAATGTTTTTTATGGGAGACAAACAGAAAAAGAATTAACAAAGTATAAATTCAGGAGGACATTTACATGTTACAGAAATTTCAGAACGGATATGACATAAGAGACGGAAAGAAACGCAGTGGACTTCCAATGAAGCTTGCGGTACTGATGATAGCTGCCGCAGCTCTTACTGCATGTGCACCCAAGGATACGGCGGAGAAAACAGAATCAACCAAAGCGGCGGCAGAAAGTACCCAAAAGGTGGAGAATGGAGAGACACTTGTAATTCCGGTAAAGGATATTTCAAGCACGGCCCAGTTTTATCCGGTTGATGTGGACGGTACTAAGATGGAGGTCATAGCTGTCCAGGCTCCGGATGGAACGATCCGGACAGCATTTAACACCTGCCAGGTATGTTATGATTCGGGAAGAGGATACTATAAGCAGGAGGGAGATGCTCTTGTCTGCCAGAACTGCGGAAACCGTTTTCCAATGAACCGGGTGGAAGTGGAGGCAGGCGGATGCAATCCCTGGCCTATTTTTGACAAGGAAAAGACCGTGACAGACGAGTCCATCACGATCTCTTATGATTTCCTTAAGGAATCCAAGGATATATTTGCCAACTGGAAGGCTTCTTATTAAGAGTTTTTTGTGGGGAATTTCATGGAGCAGCTTACGGTAAGGCCATTCTGCCTTAAGTAATCTGCTCCCCAATTATACATGGTTTCCAGAATAGGGCGGATACTGTTTCCCAGATCTGAAAGCATATACTCCACCTTTGGCGGCACCACCGGATATACGGTACGGATGATTAACTGATCCTCCTCCAGTTCCCGCAGCTGTTGGGTGAGCATTTTGGGTGTTGCCTGGGGGATGAGCTTGCGAAGCTCTCCAAACCGAAGGGTATTGTTAATTAAGTGCCATAAGATGAGGGCTTTGTATTTCCCTCCGATCATATCCAATGTGGCATCTACCGGGCAATGATAAGTTGTGCAGTCGTTGTTCATTTAAAGTCTCCTCCCTTAGTATCATTTTGGGTACTATAACACAAAAAAGTGCATACTTGCAAATTTCGCAATTAGTGCCATAATAATAACATGAGTACTCGAAAAATACAAGATAACAGGATAGTATATTTTTGGAGGCCATGGAAAAATTAGTATTATTGTGATCTTTGCCGACGCCGGAGGGGACGCCCAAAGGAAGGGGCAGTAAAAAATAGTGAGGTGAATCAGAATGGAAAGTCAAATTTTAAATATAAGGGGCATGACCTGTGCAGCCTGTGCGCAGAGAATTGAAAAAACAGTGCGAAAGCTTTCCGGTATCAGCCAGGCGAATGTGAATCTGGCTAGTGAAAAGCTGTTTGTGGAATATGACAGCAGCGCCCTTGAACTTTCTGCAATTAAAGCAGCAGTATCAAAAATCGGTTATGAAGTGGTGGAAAAATCCGAAAATGCCAATGTGACCATACCAATCGGTGGAATGACCTGTGCGGCCTGCGCCAAACGTATAGAAAAAGTTGTGGGAAAGCTGGAAGGCGTGATAAGTACATCGGTTAATTTTGCAACTGAAAAAGCTACGGTTACCTATGATCCTCAGAAGGTCAGGATGTCAGCCATACGGGCGGCCATTGAAAAGGCAGGCTACAAGGCTCTGGAAGTAAACAAAGCGGATGCAGCGGATGAGGACCGGGCCCGTAAGCAGCGGGAGATTAAGACCCTATGGACGAAGTTCATCGTGTCTGCGGTGTTTTCCATACCTCTTCTCTACGTTGCCATGGCACCCATGATTAAAATCATCAGTCTGCCTTTCCCGGCAGGGATCGCACCCATGGAGTACCCCCTGATCTATGCTCTTGTAGAACTACTGCTGGTGGTTCCGGTCATAGGCGTTGGATATAAATTCTATACCATAGGCTTTAAAGCCCTGTTTCAGAGAAGTCCAAATATGGATTCCCTGATCGCCATAGGAACTACCGCTGCTGTTCTTTACAGCATCTACAACACGTTCCAGATTGCAGAAGGTCATTTTATGGCAGTGGATTCCCTGTATTTTGAATCTGCGGGAGTTATCATCACCCTTATTCTGCTGGGAAAATCCCTGGAGGCAGTTTCAAAGGGAAGAACCAGTGAAGCGATCAAGAAGCTCATGGGCCTTGCGCCCAAGACTGCAATCATTCTTGAAGACGGCGTGGAAAAAGAGATTCCTATTGACGAAGTAGAAATCGGTGATATGATTTTAGTAAAGCCCGGCGAAAAGATCCCGGTAGACGGAACCGTGATAGGCGGCCACACTGCCATCGATGAATCCATGCTGACCGGTGAAAGCATGCCGGTGGATAAAAAAGAAGGGGACCAGGTTTATGCCGCTTCCCTAAACACCACAGGAACCATTCAGTTCAGAGCGGAAAAGATCGGCAGCGATACAGCCCTTGCTCAGATCATCAAGCTGGTAGAGGACGCTCAGGGCTCAAAGGCTCCGATTGCTCAGATGGCAGACATTGTTTCCGGATATTTCGTTCCGGTCGTTTGTGTGATTGCCCTGCTTTCCGGTATTGCCTGGTATATCGGCACCGCCGGAGACTTAAAGTTTGCACTTACCATATTTATTTCAGTTCTGGTTATCGCCTGCCCATGTGCCTTAGGTCTTGCGACACCTACTGCTATCATGGTTGGAACCGGAAAGGGCGCAGAAAACGGTATCCTGATCAAGGGCGGAGAAGCTCTTGAGACAGCCCATAAAATCAGTACGATCGTATTTGATAAAACAGGCACAATTACCGAAGGGAAACCCACGGTGACTGATGTTCTGGCCGTAGAAGGGGTTTCCAAAGAACTGCTGCTTCAGCTTACGGCTTCTGCAGAAAAGGGTTCCGAGCATCCCCTGGGGCAGGCAATTGTCCATGGTGCGGAAGATGCAGGACTTACCTTAAGTGCAGCGGAACATTTTGAGTCCTTAACCGGACGGGGGATAGAAGCGAAGATAGACGGAGAAGATATCCTTGCCGGGAACCGGAAGCTGATGACGGAACGAAGCATTTCCTTAACAGGAATGGAAGAAGCTTCAGACCAGCTGGCCGGGGAAGGAAAAACACCGATGTATGTAGCCATTAACGGCAAGCTGGCAGGTATTGTAGCCGTTGCGGACGTTGTAAAGGAATCCAGCAGGGCTGCCATTGAAAGCCTGCATAAGATGGGCATAGAAGTAGCCATGATTACCGGTGACAATAAGAGAACTGCAGAGGCGATTGCAAAGCAGGTAGGAATTGACCGGGTACTGTCCGAGGTTCTTCCTCAGGATAAATCCGATGAAGTCAGGAAGCTGCAGGCCGAAGGCCGCAAGGTAGCCATGGTAGGTGACGGAATCAACGACGCTCCGGCTCTTGCCCAGGCGGATATCGGTATCGCAATCGGTTCCGGTACAGACGTAGCCATGGAATCCGCTGACATCGTTCTCATGCGTTCCGATTTAATGGATGTGCCCACAGCCATCAACTTAAGCAAGCAGACCATCCGAAATATCAAGCAAAACCTTTTCTGGGCCTTCGGTTATAATGTGATTGGAATCCCAATTGCTGCAGGGCTTTTACATCTGCTCTTTAACGGGCCGCTTCTTAATCCGATTTTTGCGGCAGCAGCCATGAGCTTAAGCTCAGTTTCCGTGCTGACGAACGCATTGCGGCTGAAACGATTCAAACCAACCACAGGAACGAGGTGAACCGGATATGAACAAAAATGGAAAATTAATTGCAGCGGTGGGAGCAGCCGCAGTATTGGTGGCGGTGATCATTGCAGCGGTTATACAGACAGCGGGGGGAAATCTGGATGTAGTCGGAAAACAATCAGCCGGATCCTTTGAAACAATTTTAAATACGGTCCCCGATAATGTGAAAGCTGATGAAATCAATGGAGGCTGGTCCTTAACTGCCCCGGATGGCGGTGTACGCTTTATCTGGAGCGGAGATTACAGCCAGAGTCCACTTCATGACGTAATGCTGGAGCTTGAAGCAGCCCCATTTACCGATGCAGGGCTTGATACGGATAAGCTGCCGGATAATTACGCAGCCTATGATGGAATGCTGATGGTAGGAACAAAGCTTGGAACTGAAAAACCGGATTCCAAGGGTGAAGCAACTCCTCTTGCAGCCTATGAGCAGATCGTAAATAAGCACCGAAGCTTTATCAATTACCATATGGACATGGATCACTACGGGGTAAAGCTTGGAGACGGCAATATGTTTGAATGGGCAAAGAATATGGAGACAAATACCGTAAAAAACCAAAATCAGGATAAGGACATTGTTTTTGTATTAAATCCCGAACCTCTCATTGCAGCCGGTGTTGATCCGGAGAAAGTGGAAGGCTGGGTATATGCCCCGGTTTCAGTAATGGAAGGCGGAAAGACTTTAGAGGTTTATAAATTATTAAAACCCTTTAATTTAAAATAAAAATATAACGGAGGTAACTCAAATGGCAAAATCAGTTATAAATGTAGATGGAATGGCATGTGAACACTGTGTAAAGGCAATCACTAATGCAGTTGGTGCTTTATCTGGCGTATCCGGTGTATCGGTGGATCTGGCAGCAAAAACCGTAACCGTGGATCATGACCCGGATCAGGCATCTGTAGATAAGATCAAAGCTGAGATTGAAGATCAGGGCTATGATATCATTTAATAACAAGTAGAGAGGACGGGAACCGCCATTTGAGCGGTTCCCGCCTTTCGCGTTTTAATTTCTGACAGATAGAGGTGCTAGAATGCTTAAAAGCAGAAAAAATGTGTTGGTCGTGGATGATGAACCTAAAATACTGGAGGTCGTCTGTCTGCTTTTGGAAAGCAAGGGGTTCCGCACTTTCCCTGCCGAAAACGGCAGGAAGGCCCTGGAGATATTTGATTCGGAAAATATTTCTCTTGTTATTCTGGATCTTATGATGCCGGATATCTCAGGAGAAGAGGTGTGCATTGCTATCCGTAAAAAATCCCGGGTTCCCATCATCATGCTGACTGCCAAGGTGGATGAAATCGATATAGTGGACGGGTTTGGCCTTGGGGCGGATGATTATGTTACTAAGCCCTTTGGTTTGAAAGAACTGTATGCCAGAGTTGAAGCTGTTCTCCGCAGGACAGAAAGCGACCTGGTGCCCCTTGTTAAAAGGAATTCCTGGAGAAACGGAGATCTGATCATTGATTTTGAGAAGAATGAAGTTCGTAAAAAGGGAATCAGCCTGACCCTGACGCCCAGTGAATTGAAAATCCTTTCGGTGCTTATCAAATACCCTGGGAAGGTCTTTACCAGAGAGGAACTGATCGAGGCGGCTCTGGACAAGGGCTTTGCCGGATATGACCGAGCGATTGACAGCCACATTAAAAACATAAGGAAAAAGGTTGAGGATGATCCTAAAAATCCGGTGTATGTGCGGACGATCCCGGGACTTGGATATAAATTCGGAGGAGATGGAGATTGAAGAGCTTAAGAAAACAGTTGTCTCTTTCAATTTTGCTGACGCTTTTGATCACCATTGGGCTGATTGGCCTTCTTTCCAACTGGTTTATAAACCGGGAGTTTGAGAAGTATATCACTGAGCTGGGACGGGAGCGCCGGGAAAATATTGTAGATGATTTAAGCAGGCAATACGATAGTTTTAAACGGAACTGGAAGCTTGATTATGTCCATGCCATCGGCATGAATGCCTTGTATGACGGGTATATTTTGAAGCTGTATGACGCAGGAGGAAACATGGTATGGGATGCGGAAAACCATGATATGAGCCTATGCGGACAGATTATGAATGAGATATCAGCTCGTATGGAAGAGAGGGGCGCCGAGGGCGGCTTTGTAGACAACACCTATGCGATTGATCAGAATGGGAAAAAGGTGGGAGCCGTCTCTATTAAGTATTACGGTCCGTTCTTTATGAACGAGGCTGATTTTAATTTTATCAATGTCATGAATACAGTTCTTCTTATCATAGGAATTCTATCCAGCGCCTGCTCGGTGGTAGTCGGGTATCTCCTTGCCCGCAGAATATCCCGTCCAGTTACAAAAACGGCTTATATTGCCAAACAAATATCAAAGGGCAATTATGATATCCGGTTTGAGCCAGGTACAAGGATACGGGAGCTTGATGATCTTGCAGACGCAATCAATCATCTCTCCGATGCCCTTAAAACACAGGAAGGACTGCGCAAACAGATGACCGCGGATGTGGCTCACGAACTGCGGACACCACTGACAGCCTTGAGTTCCCATTTGGAAGCCATGATCGAAGGCTTATGGGACGCAACGCCTGAACGGCTGAAAAGCTGCCATGAGGAGGTAATGCGTCTTGGAACACTGGTTGAGGATCTGGGGCAGCTGGCGAAGATCGAGGGTGAAAACCTGGTCTTAAATAAATCCCGGATCGATTTGCTGGAAATTGTACAAACGGTGTCCGATACGATGAAGGGAGAAATCAGCAAGAAGAATTTGTCCCTTACCATAGAGGGATGTCCGGTCTTTGCCGAAGCGGATAAAAACAGATACAGCCAGGTTGTGGCCAATCTGCTTTCCAATGCCGTCAAATATACGCCAGAGGGCGGAGCTATAGGGATTAAAGTATATGAAACGGACCGGTGGGGGATTGTTAAGGTTAAGGATACGGGAATTGGGATTCCTGAAGCGGAATTGCCGTTAATCTTTGAACGCTTTTACAGAACCGATAAATCCAGGAACCGGAAATCCGGAGGTGCCGGAATCGGCCTTGCTATTGTGAAATCCATTGTTGCCGCCCATAATGGGACTGTGACGGTGGAGAGCGTTAAGGAGCAGGGAAGCTTTTTTACGGTAAGCATTCCCAAGAAGTGAAACCAATTATGAGAGATCATATTGATAAGTTTTGGACAGTTAGGGAAACGTTATTGATTTATTCATGTGATTTGGTTTATACTTGATATAGTAAGTATTATTTAACCAGAGGAGGAAATGAATATGTTCGAAAATATGGTTGCCGCATTGAAAGTTCAAAAAAGAAAAATCGTATTTACCGAAGGCACTGATCCAAGAATCCTGGAAGCAGCCAGCCGCCTTTACAAAGAAGGTGTTCTTACGCCTGTCCTTCTTGGCAATCCTGGTAAAATAGACGCAGCTGCCAAAGAATTTGGCTGGTCCGTCGATTGCATTGAAAAAATAGATCCGCTTAATTATGAAGGATTTGAAGAAATGGTAGCCGAAATGGTAGAATTGAGAAAAGGTAAGATGGATGAAGCAGCCTGCCGGGCCGCACTTGAAAAATCCAATTATTTCGGAACCATGTTGGTCAAAATGGGAAAAGCAGACTGCTTGTTAGGCGGAGCCACCTATTCGACTGCTGATACGGTAAGACCGGCTTTGCAGCTGATAAAAGCCAGGCCAGGCAGTAAAAATGTATCCAGCTGCTTTATTCTATACCGGCAGACAGAAAGCGGCAATGAAATGTATGCGATGGCAGATTGCGCCATTAATGTTGATCCCGACGAAAACGAGTTGGTGGAAATTGCTTTGGAGACAGCCAGAACGGCCAGTACTTTCTCTATTAATCCCAGTGTTGCACTGCTTTCTTACAGTACCCTTGGTTCCGGTAAAGGCGAATCCGTTGATAAAATGCGCAATGCGGCTGAGAAATTGAAGGCCATGGATTTAGACTTTCCGGTAGATGGTGAGCTGCAGTTTGATGCTGCTTTTTCTCCCACAGTAGCGAAGGTAAAGGCGCCGGACTCTCATGTAGCCGGGCATGCCAACACATTTATTTTCCCGGATATCGATGCCGGCAATATCGGCTATAAAATTGCACAGCGCCTAGGAGGTTTTGAAGCTTTCGGTCCCATTCTGCAGGGTCTCAATGCTCCGATCAACGATCTCTCAAGAGGATGCAATGCTGATGAGGTCTATAAAATGTCAATTATAACAGCGGCTTTGATATAAGCCTGCTATAAAATGTAGAGATATCTTGAATCGCTAAAAGCATCAGAATAGAATATTTTGACGCTTTTGGCGATTTATAAGTTGAAAAAATATTACCTGCTAAAACTGGAGATACCTATGACGATGCACATCGCCCCGGATACCGAGGTGGCACGAATAATCAACTCATAGCCCCAATACTATTATATAGATCATGATATATATATCCGGACTACAGGAAGCACCAGCGTGGAATGAACAGGAGGATCTTGTGTTAAAAAAAGTCATATATGTGTGTATTGGAATCGCTGCCATGGCCTTGGGAACTATGGGAACGGTGGTGCCTGGCCTGCCTGCCACTCCGTTCTTCCTGGTAGCCTTGCTTTGTTTTACAAAAGGTTCTGAAAAACTCAATTGCTGGTTCAGAGGCACAGGCCTGTATGCAAAATATGTGAAAAGTTATGAATACGACCGGTCAATGACAAGAAAGCAGAAGCTTACCATTCAGGCAGCCGCAGGATTGATGATGCTTATCTCCTTTATTATGATCGGAAATCTTGCTATACGTATGCTTCTTATCGTAGCCTTTATTCTGCATAATTATGTTTTTATCTTTGTGATTAAAACGCGTCAGGCAGGCAGAATGGAAATGACTATAAAGGGAGAGGTTGATGACAAATATGAATTATGATGGAATTCTTATCGGTATCGGATCGTTTCTTATTATCGGATTATTACATCCGGTTGTTATCAAGGGAGAATATTACTTTAGCAGCAGAATCTGGCCGCTTTTTCTGATCGGGGGAATCTTGTGTATCGGCTTCTCTCTTGCATGCGCTAAGGTAGTATCATCCGCACTTTTGGCAGTTTTGGGCTTCTCGCTTTTATGGAGTATAAAGGAGCTTAAAGAACAGAAAGAAAGGGTGGAAAAAGGCTGGTTTCCCAGAAATCCAAAAAGAAAATGGCAATGACAAACAAAAAACGATCCATAAAGGATCGCTTTTTGAATTGCGGAGAAATCGCCGTCAGGTACAAGAAAACATATCGATTCGGTTTAGTGATATTCCGGTATATGACCAACCAAATCTTCGGTCCCAACGGAACCCTACGACGGTATTTGCCCAGATCTGAACTGGGAAAAACCAAAACTCCAATCCGTTGCTTAACCATACATAAGTAAATCGTCCAATGCAATTTCTCATGGACCCAGGATTGACAAATCTGACTCCAGGGCTTGGAGGACCAGGCCTTCTGGGAACGCCGGATGGTGGTGGTCCCATAGGTACCGGACCGCCGCCTCCTGGTGGCCTGCCAGTAGGTGGAGATGGTGGTCTGCCAGTAGGTGGAGATGGTGGTCTGCCAGTAGGTGGAGACGGCGGTCTGCCAGTAGGCGGAGACGGCGGTCTGCCAGTAGGCGGAGATGGTGGTCTGCCAGTAGGTGGAGACGGTGGTCTGCCAGTAGGCGGAGACGGTGGTCTGCCAGTAGGTGGAGACGGAGGCCTGCCGGTAGGCGGAGACGGCGGTCTGCCAGTAGGCGGAGACGGCGGTCTGCCAGTAGGCGGAGATGGCGGTCTGCCAGTAGGTGGAGATGGCGGTCTATTAGTAGGTGGAGCCTGAGGTCTATCAATAGGCGAGGTTGGCGATCTATCGGTAGGTGGGAATGGGGGCATATTTTTTCTTCCTTTCCGGATGTTGATATTAACATTATATGAGATACAGGAAAAGGAATTGCCATGAACCGTAAGGAAAATAAGGATTACGCCAAATCGGATATAGGTATAGACTGTTCTTATTTTAATACATGGTTAATAACTTAAGAGTCAGTCATATTGATAATTTAAATACAGGCATTGTGCTAATCATCTTACTTTACGATTCCCCCATGAAAATAACACTCATATACCTGTAAATTCTTATAATATATTTCTTCATATCCCTGATACCATTTGAAATCTCCGCACACCTTGCAATTATAAAAATAATCATTCTCTTGATAGAAGTCAGGACCGCGGTAGGGTTTATCCCGGGGTACGGCCAATAAAGCTGCCTTTAAAAAATCACTGTTAAAATTACTGCTTGTTACCCGACCGGAGTAATTCATTGCATAGATAGGTATGCTGTTTTTCCACACAGCCTCTTCTCCGGAAAAACACTCGCCGCCGATATACGTGTCTAAATACAAGAAGGCACCTTCCTCATATCGTAAATCATGGGAGTTTGGCCTTGAAGAGACACATTCCCTGCCTTTCCCAGCATAAGTATTACATTTTGCCTTAATAAGAAAATCAATTAATTCATTACTGTCGCAGGAATCCTGCTTGACGATGGAAGTAATGCAGGAATCATTATCTTTTACTAAATGGTCAATCGTAATTTTAAAGAATTCTGATATACTGATGAGATTGGAAATATCAGGATATGCTTGGCCGCTTTCCCATTTTGTTATGGCTTGGCGGGATACGGATACTTTTTCAGCTAGTTCCTCCTGTGTTAAGCATTTGCTTTTTCTTAGAAGCTGTAATTTTTCTGGAAAAATCATAGAAATCCACCTCCGTGTTTTTTACTATCTTACCATATTTGAATCGTACTTTTGTAGTCCCTGCTGGTTGCTTTTTTGCTACTTTTACTTGCTTATTGCATTTAATAAGTGCCGTTGACATTTTCGGATAATGTGAGCACTTTATGGACAGATGAAGTTTTTAGGTGAAAAGAATTATACTCTGTAATTCATTATTGAAATCGTTTAAGGATATACCTATTCATGTTATGACTTACTTTTCATGAATAAATAAGCTGAAATTAGATATGCATTCAGTAACAAATATTGATAGTTCGTAGATTAGGTGGTAGTATATTCTTGATACTTATTTTATTGATCATATGGGGGAGATTGTAATGAAGCTTGAAAAGATGGAAGAATTTTTTGATAGTCGACTAGACGGTTATGAGGACCATGAGCTATTTCCGTTACTGACAGAGGGAATGGAGAGTATTATTGGGCTGACTTTGCATTATCCTTACATAAATCTCTGGGATACTCTATAGAGGACTGCTGACCTAATATCATATCCGGCAGCCCTCCCCTTATGTTATACTATAATTTGCATAACATCATCAGTAGATCCCGATACGTCCCATCCTTTAATTTTTCAGCATTTTCAATTGTCCCGCATATCTTAAACCCATGTTGTTCATAGACATGGACTGTTCTTTTATTATCTGCAACGACCTGAAGTTCAACCTGTTCATATCCTAGCTTTTTCGCATAATCGAGGCAGCATTTAGTTAGCATATGACCTATTCCCAGATCCCAGTAATCTTTTAACACTGCAATTCCATAACCAGCTCTGTGTCTTGTTTTCATATTTTCCCTCATGCAATAAATAGTCCCATTAGCAACCAGTTTATTGTCAATATACCGTGGTTCGTTAATTCTGCAGCAGCTAAGCCTTTCTGGCATATGCAATCATCATATTGAATAATTTGACTATTTTTTTCAGTATTGTTATAATATTGACGAACACAATTTTATTTGTGATCAAAAGGATTCCGATACGGATATAATATGTTTCGTTTAGGAAGTCCCCATTAATACCATTTATTATTAGATGAAAGAGGATTGCAATGCAAACAAAGATCGCTGTAGCTGATTACCATTCTAATTTGAAAAAGTTTCTCGAATTTACTGAGATACGTACCAAGATCACAAGTCTGATTCCGTTCCTTATGTCTCTGGCTTATCTGTTTTACCGCAGGCAGCCGGTAAATGTTGAGCGCACGGTTTTATTTTTTTGTTCTATGTTTTTGTTCGACTTAACGACAACTGCGATCAATAACTATATTGACACCAAAACGAATGGTCAAAAGCTGTCTTTTTCACGGGGCAAAGCAAAGCTTATCATTTATCTGCTGTTCGGCATAAGCACTGCTTTGGGTCTTGCCCTGGCATACCGCACGGATTTGGTCGTGCTGCTGTTGGGCGGTCTGTGCTTTCTCTGCGGAGTGTTTTATACCTGGGGGCCGGTTCCAATTTCCCGTTTACCCTTGGGAGAGATTTTTTCAGGACTGTTTTATGGTCTGTTTATCCCTTTTCTGATGCTTTACATGAACATGCCGTCTGGAACATTCCTGACTTTAACCGTGGATTGGCATACAATCCGGTTTGTTTTAAATGTTGCACCTGCGTTTTCACTGCTTTTGCTTTCGGCTGGCCCAATCTGTGCGACTGCGAACATTATGCTGGCTAACAATATCTGTGATCTGGAAAAGGATATTACGGTAGGGCGTTACACGTTACCTTACTTTTTCGGCAAACATGCATTAGGAGTTTTTGCCGGGCTGTATTATGTAACTTATTTGACATGGGCGGCGTCTGTTGCATTTAAGATCCTATCTCCGGTCTGTTTGCTGGCGTTATTCACCATTATTCCGGTTCATAAGAACATTTGCCGCTTCAGAGCGGAACATATCAAGGAAAAGACCTTTGTCCTTTCGGTACAGAATTATATTATCATTGTGGGAGCTCAAACACTGGTGATCTTTTTAAGCGGTTTATTTCTTTGATGGGAAACTGCTGTTATCGCAGAGCTTTTAATAGTTCATGTTTACTATCATTAATGCTGGAATTTACAGCAAGTCAATTCCAATCCTTTGATCACTGGCATAAATTCACTCCCAATGTAAGGAAAATGTTTAAATCCTAACGATCATTAAGTAAATTGTAAATATATCGTAATGCCAAAATCTGGGATCTGCTGTTATACTATATCTTATAAAAGATGAAGGAGGACATAACATGAAGAAATATTTAAAGTTACTGTTAACCGGTATTAGCTCCTTAGCATTAGTCCTGTCGGCCAGTGCTTTTACAACTCAAGCAGAGGAACAGACTTCGTTGCCAAGCTCCATCCGTATTTACGGAACAGTAACCCAGGTTTCCGAAAACAGACTCCGTATGATAAGGAAAGACGGTGCCAGTACAGACCAGGAAATCATTCTGAACCTATCCTCTGAGTCGAAAATTTTAAATGCCGTCAGCGGAGATCCTGAAGCAGTTGGACAAATACAGGAAGGAGAATTTATTTATGCTGACATTAGTCCGGTTATGACCATGAGCCTGCCGCCTATGACAAATGCCTTTACAGTGCTTTGTAAAATCCCGGCTGACTATCAGGTTCCGGAATACATAACGGTAGCGTCTATGTCTATAAACTCAGATGGGAAGACGGGTATCCTTACCTCTGATACAGGGAAGCAATACAGGATAACAGAGCAAAGTAACCTGTTTCCATATTTAACCCGTAACATAGTTACGGTCCATGATCTGACAAAAGGACGTAATTGCCTGGTCTGGTCAACGGATAATGCGGTTTCAAAAATTATGGTATTCCCAAATTCAGGCACATCGGATGTGCAAACCGGCTGGGTAAAAAAAGACGGCAACTGGTATTTTTATGATATCAATGGCTTATCATATACTGGCTGGCTGAATGATAACGGTGACTGGTATTACTTGGATCCTGAGAGTGGAATTATGAGAACAGGATTCATCACCCTGGAAGGCAAAACATACTATCTTCAAAAAGATGGCCGCATGCTTACATCTGCCAAGACATTTATCCCCGATGAAAACGGCGTATTAAGATAACCGCTAATCAAAGCCCGAGGGCCGGAGATAATGGCTGGATTGTCAAGCCAGCTATAAACCATTGCAAAACTAGTTTCAAAGCCAATTTCAAAAACAGAAATAGTTAGTAAAATAAGCATTAAGGTGAAAGAAGCCCCTTCCCCTTAATGCTTATTTTTATAATAGATAACGAAAGCTTAAGCCGGATAAAAATCGTTCGTATTCTGAACTACATGAAATTTTTAAAAGGATTATAATAAAAAGTGTAAAACGTTTTGCGATTATTGTTTAAGAGAGGAATACAGAAAAAACATGAGTATCAAAGGAAATTTTTTATGGGGCTCGGCAACCGCTGCTTATCAATGTGAAGGAGGTTGGGACGAAGATGGGAAAGGATTAAATGAGTGGGATGTCTTTAACCATGAAAGTTCTCTGAATATAAACAATGAAGATGGTGACGTTGCCAGTGATTTTTACCATAGGTATAAAGAAGATATAGACCTGATGGCAGAAGGAAACCAAAATACTTATAGATTCTCAATCTCATGGGCCAGAATCATTCCGTGGGGAGTTGGCGAGGTCAATCCGAAAGGAATTGAATTTTATAACAATGTGATTAACTATTGTCTGGAAAAAGGAATTACCCCGAATGTGACATTATTTCATTACGACCTCCCCAACGAGATGGCTAAAATCGGCGGATGGGAGAATCGAAAAGTTATAGATGCATTTAATGAATATGCAAAAGTATGCTTTGAAAACTTTGGAGACCGGGTTAAGATTTGGTCCACGATCAATGAACCAAGATATTATGCGTATTGCAGTTATGTTGTTGGAAATTATCCGCCAAACTACAAAGCTGATTTTGGACGCTTTTGGAACGTTCTTTATAACCTGATGCTGGGAAGTGCGAAAGCCGTTCAAAGCTATAAAGAGTTAGGTATGAAAGGAATCATTGGGGTTGTTCATGATAATGGAAATGTTGAATTAGACCCTGACACGAAAGAAAAAGAATTAGTAAAATTAAGGGCTGATATTTTTTACAACCGTATGGTTTTAGATACCGCCGTGTTAGGTAAAATACCGGCTGAAATGAACAAGGTGTTAGAGGATAACAATGTTGATGCCTCATTTATTTATGAAGAAGATATTCCTGATTTTGAAAAAGGCAAGATCGATTATATTGGTCTGAATCTTTATAATCGTCAGTATGTAACCGATTATTCTGAGGGTGAAACTGAAATATTCCACAATAATAAGGGAAAAGGATCAAAATCCAAAGAAGGAATTCGTATTAAGGATCTGTTTGAGACATCATTTGACCCTGATGTCAGACGTAATCTTTGGGGAAGAGAGGTCTATCCAAAATGTATGTACAATGCCTTAAAGGAAATTAAGGCAAAATATGGAGATATTTTGGTTTATGTCACGGAAAACGGATGTGGTCAATATGAAACTCCCGATGATAATGGCTATGTAAAAGATACGGAAAGAATAGAAATATGCAGTGAATTTATCGACTACATGTTACAGGCAAGAGAAGAAGGAGTCAATGTGCAAGGGTATTATATGTGGTCTTCCATGGATCTTTATAGTTGGATTAATGGCTATGAAAAGCGGTATGGCATTGTCAGAGTTGATTTTAAAAACAACAACAGACGAATTCCCAAGGAAAGCTACTACTGGTATAAAGCGCTTATCGCAGCCCAAAGGGGCATCTGAAAAGGGCAGAAAATCCTATGGTATCCACCTGAAGTTTTCGCCACCGGTTTCAAAGTACTTTTATAAAATATTATTGAAGTGTACAAATAAGTAAAGGAACGATTTGGCTGCTAACATAATAAATTTTGATATAGCTATATAATGGTAAATTCCAATGAAGAATAATATGGGTGGAGGAAAAATAAAATGAAATATGTTGAGATGTCAAAGCAAGTATTAGAGCATGTTGGTGGTATTGAAAACTTGAATCATGTTGAGCACTGCGCAACCAGGCTTCGTTTACACTATAACAGCAAGAAACTTGTAAATGAAGAAGCGTTAAAAGGAATTGAAAATGTCCTTAGTATTGTCAGCAAAGCCGGACAGGTCCAGATTATCATTGGGCCTAATGTGAATGAAGCATATAACGATTTCTTAGATACGTCAGGATGGAAAGAAGGCGCAACCAGCGAAACAGCTGCCCCGGAAGAACCGGAAGAAAAGAAGGCGATGTACTATGTTAATAAATTTGGTAACTTCATGGCCGCAGTCTTTATGCCGATTGTTCCAGCACTGATCACAGGCGGAATGATTCTGGCATTTAAAAACTTACTGGTTAACTACTTTGGTGTTGCCATGGATTCTGGTACTGCGGTTATTTTATCTTCGATTTTCAGTGCTGCATTTACCTTTTTGCCGGTTTACATTGGATTTACAATGGCGAAGCGTTTAAAAATGGAACCAATCATGGGCGCTTTTTTAGGCGGACTGCTGGTTAGTTCCAATATCAGCGGTGCAGCAGGATTAAGCTTCCTGGGAATTGGAATTCCGGTGGTAGAATATACAGGCAGTGTATTGCCAATTATGCTTGGTATTGGCTTTATGTATTTTGTGGACAAGTTATTCCAGAAATATATTCCTGAAACAGTAAGATATTTTTTGAAACCATTATGTACAATGATCGTTGTTGTCCCTGTTACTTTAATTGTTTTAGGGCCGATAGGAACCGTTTTAAGTACTTATGTAGGTGTTGGAATTACAAACTTAATGAATGCAATTGGCGGAATAGCCATGCCGGTTTTTGCGGTGGTTTACCCTTACATGGTCATGCTGGGATTAGACAAAGCCATTATGCCAATTGGATTTAACAGTGTTGCGACAATTGGATATGATCCGGCGATTATGGTTATGGGATTTATCTCAAACCTATGTATAGGCGGAAGTGCATTGGCAGTAGCTACAACCATTCGAAACGATAAAAGCAAAAAAGGTATGATTGCATCCTTTGGTATTACTGCACTTTGCGGAGTTACGGAACCTGCATTTTATGGGTCGTTAATTATGAGGCCAAAAGTTTTGATTGGTACTGCAATCGGAGCGGCAAGCGCTGGTTTGGTTGCTGGTATCTTTGGATTAAAGAGCTATGTTATGGGAGGATGCCCAGGATTATTAACAGCTTTGTTCTTTGTCGATAAAAATGGCGGCCTGGGTAACTTCTTTTTGGCCGCAATAGTATCAATTGTGGCAGTTGCGGTATCTTTTGTATCATGTAAGTTTATTCTTTCAAAAACAGAGTAATAAAAATAAAATAAAAATTTTAAATAAGGGTGGCTGGCTTAATCTATTATGTAAGAATATTATAAAAATCACTCCTGTGAATAATATTCATAGGGGTGATTTTTTATAGTGAGAGGCACACTTTTAACCTTATTCAGGAGGAAGAATGTAATGAAAGTTTTGATAGCCCAATTTGTTATTGAATCCAATGCAAACATTCCGTATAAAAGTAAATTGGAAAATTTTAATCTTTTATTAGGAGAAGATTGCATTCGGGAAATGAATTGTGAAAATGTATTTGGGAGAGAAGGAATCGAAATCATACCTTCCATTTATGCCAATGCGGCAGCAGGTGGTGTATTAGAGAAAGATGCATTTGATTTCATTGAAAATAGAATTCTGGAGGATGTTAAAAAGCACATTCATGAAATTGATGGTATCTATCTTCACCTGCATGGCGCGAGCGAAGTGGAAGATTTAGATGGCGGATCAGGTGATCACCATATAGTGAAGGAAATTCGCAAATTAGTCGGGCCTTATTTACCGGTTGCAGTGGTTTGTGATCCACATGGCAACTTATCAAAGGAATATGTAGAAAGCACAACACTGATCCGCAGTTACCGGAATTCTCCACATACAGATATAAAAGAAACGATCTCGTTTATTTGTGAAAAGATGGCAGCACTGTTGAAGACGCGTCAAAATATTACGCCGGTATACCGTAAATTACCGATGATTTTGGGCGGGGAACAAAGTGTTTCTGCGGATGAACCAGTTAAATCCATCAATCAATACTTAGAAGAATTAGAAGAAGATAAAAGAATTCTAAGCTGTTCCTGGCATGTAGGCTATATTCGCCATGATTGTGATGTTGCAGGATGCGGTATTGTTGTTATCCCAGCAACAGAAACCGACCAGGAATATGCAAATATAATTGCAGATAAATTAGCCAAGTATGTATGGGATAAACGGCATGAATTCCATTATACCGGACTGACTGCACCGCCGGAAGAAGCAATGAAAATGGCTTTGGAATTTAAAGGTATGCCTGTATTCATCACTGATTCCGGGGATAATGTGACCTCTGGAGCCGTGGGAGGCAATACATTCCTGTTGCGCCAGGTACTGGCACTTGACAATACCTGCAACAAGAAATTTTTGTTTGCCGGCATAAATGATGCAGATGCATTAATAAAACTGGCCGGTTTGCAAGAAGAGGAAGAGACATCAATTTCTTTAGGAATTAATTTGGATGAGTTATCCGCTAAAGTAGATTTAGATGTTACAGTCAAAGCAAAAGGATATTTGGCAGGCTACTCTTATGTAGGTGAAGGGAATTTTGGCGATTGTATTGCCATTGGTGTCAAGGATAAACCAATTGATATCATTGTTTCAGGAAATAATCATCCATTTGTGGAAATACACCAGTTTCATACTGCTGGCGTAAACTATGAAGACTATGATATCATTATAGTTAAGCAGGGATATATTTTCCCGGAATTAAAAGAAGAAGGCAAATTAACTGTTATGTCATTAACCCAGGGTGCAACGCTGCAGGATACTTCAAAGCTGCCATTCAAACGCATTATGCGCCCAATGTTTCCGATTGATGACATTTAAAGAAGGAGAATATAAAATGATACAGCTAAAAGAAATAAAAGCGCCGGAATTAGAACAGAATCTTGTACCAGTTGCATTAAGTGATGAAACAATGGAAGAAAGAAAAGAAAAACTGTTGGCAAAGATGAAAGAGAAAGGTTATGATACAATTGTTATCTATGCCGATTTGGAACATGGAAGTAATTTTGAATACATATGCGGTTTCCTGCCTCGTTTTGAAGAGGCTTTATTCGTGCTTCATTCTTGTGGTAAGGCATATATGGTATTAGGAAATGAGAATTTGAATAAAGCAGCAAAATCAAGAATTGAAGTAACGGCTGTGCACATGCCGTATTTTTCCCTTCCCAACCAGCCAATGGACACAGAGAAAAGCGTCGCTGAAATTTTAGGGCAGTGCGGATTGGAAAAAGCAAAAAATATTGGTTTTGTTGGTTGGAAGAATTTTACCGGCAAATCCGAGGATAATACTTCATTATATGATATTCCTTACTTTATCGTACAAGCAATCATGAGCATCTGCAAGGAAGCCAGATTTTCTAATGCTGCTGGCTTATTCATTGGAGATGGAGGGGTACGAACCACAAACAATGCCAATGAATTTGCGCATTATGAATTTGGGGCTGCACTTGCAGGAAATTGTATATTGGAAGTTATGGAAGAGTTTGATGAGGGAAAAACAGAAATGCAGCTTGCAGAGAAATTAGCAGCATTTGGACAGCCTCATAATGTGGTAACAATCATGGCGGCAGGGGAGCGTTTTGTAAAAGCCAATATATACCCAACCAATAAAGTAATTAAAAAAGGAGACCGCATTTCAATCACTACGGGATTCAAGGGGGGATTACAAAGCCGCGGCGGATATGCGGTATTCAGCGAAGAGGATTTGCCGGAAAGTGAAAAAGACTACTTAAAGAAGGTAGCAATTCCCTACTACACTGCGGTAAAAACTTGGTTAGAAACGATTTATATTGGTATGGACGGAAACGAATTATATGATAAAATAGAGGAAGTGCTGCCAAAAGCCCGGTATGGATGGTCATTAAACCCTGGTCACTTGTGTGCCGATGAAGAATGGCTTGCTTCTCCAGTGTACCCTGGTTCTGAGGAACTAATAAAGAGCGGAATGCTGTTCCAGATTGATATTATTCCATCTGTTCCCGGATATGGCGGAATCAGCTGTGAGAGCGGAGTTATGCTGGCTGACAAGGCATTACGGGAAGCAATAAAAAAAGAATATCCGGAAATGTGGAACCGAATCCAGAAACGCAGGGCTTATATCAGGGAAGAATTGGCAATCAATCTTTCAGAAGAAGTTATTCCAACAAGTAATGCGACGGCATACTGCCGCCCATTCTTACTCAATAAGAAAGCAGCATTCACTGGTTCCAAATGAGGATTTTGATCGTTGTTTAAATATCGATCCTAAACACTTTTATCTGCATACCCGTCCGGTTATAAATAGCTTATAATAGAAGAGTACTCATGCATTAATAAGCTCAATGGAGGAATGTAAGGTGGAAATCAACAACCTAGGTCTCTTAAACTCTTTATCATTAATAGTAAACGCAGGAAAATCAGATAATATAGAATATGTATTAGCACAGTATATTTTAAAAAATCTATATAGAATTTCCAGTGTCAGTATTTCAGAAATCACAGAGGAATGCTTTACATCTATATCAGCCATCAGAAGATTCTGCGAACAACTGGGATACGATAATTTCAGCAAATTAAAAAGTTCAGTGACTAAATTAGTATTTCCTAGCAATTTAAGATATAGAGATATTGAAGAATATTCCAATTATCAGAGCCATATAAAAAGTCTTATTAATGACATGATTATAGATATCGATGAGCATTTTAATTTTGAAAAGATAAGTTTTTTGTGTCAGCTGCTTCATAAAGATGTTAATATCGTGTTCTTATGTGCAAACAATACAAGCGGAACGATCGCAAAGTTCCAGCAGGAATTAATGTTTGCATCTAAGGTTACTCATGTTATTTCAAATTCATTTACTAAGAACAATGTTTTAAAATCTTTCAATGATGAAGATATCATAATTACTGTATCAGCATCCGGAAAATTTGCAGAGCTGTCACTGGAATTTGTTAAAAGTTTAAGAGGCCATAAATTTTTGATAACGGGAAACAGGGATCAAAGTTTAAAAAGTGCTTATGAAGATGTTTTTTATATAAGTAAGAATAGTATCTCAAATGATTACCTTAGTATTTATGGGAAATATGGCATTACCTATATACTTGATTTATTATCCATGCAATATATATTTTTATATTCTTAGATGATTAAAAATTTAGCTTTCGCATAACTGATATCTGAGCAAATTCAATTATGTGGAAGCTGCTGATGATTTTGTAGTTTAAACAACCTTGACCTATGGATCATCATATGGCGTCAGCGCAAGCGGCGTCTTTTTTTGTGGTCCGCCTGCCATATACCTATCCATTCAAAAAAAGTGAAGTAAATTGGATTTGTCGATGCTTTCATTGGAATGCTATACTTATCACATAAAGGAGGAAACCATGGAAAACCGACTTTTAGAAATATTCCGCCTTGTCTGCCAGAGCAACCGTGAGTTTACCGTGCGGGAGCTGGCACAGCAGTTTTCTGTAAGCAGCAGAACGATTTACAGTGATATAAAAAAATTAAACGAATTGCTGGAGGCTTCCGGATACCCTGAAATCAATGCAGATAAGGGGAAGATGTTTTATACGGATCCGCTGATGATTGAGTTTGAGAGTCTGATCCTCTCAACGCCGGCTTTTGTCTTGTCGAATTTAAGAATACGGCGTCTGCGGATTACCACGTCCATTCTTTTGTCCGGCGACCAGTTCACGGTGGATGACCTGTTGAAGGAACTTGATATATCAAGAAATACCCTCATCGCTGATTTAAAGGAAGTAAGGGAAATGCTCAGCTTTCATTCCATCGCGGTAGAGGCCACACCCTTTAAAGGGTACCGGATCTCGGGCAAAGAACAAAACATCAGGAATCTTCTGATTCTTTCCATCAGTGAAGATCCGCTGTTTTTTGAGGACAGGGCAGGAAAAGAAGATATGCAGATCCTTTATTCCTGTGAGGCCTTTCTGGACGATGTGGCAAGAAGGCTTAATGTAGAACTAAGCGATGTATCATTTAACCGTATGCTGATCGCCTTTTATGTTACCTATGCAAGGATCTCCATCGGAAAAGCTTTCACCGGGGGACCAAAGGATGTGTTAACAAGAGAAGAAAAGGCTTTTGTGGAACGGCATGAGGAAATTGAAGCGATATTCGGCAGGGAAGTATCGATTGATGACTGCTTTTACCTGGCCAATAAACTGGCAGAAGCATCTGTGGTCAAATCCGAGGAGCTGCTGTCTGAAAAATGGCTGCCATTTAATCTGGTAACAAACCAGTTTATCGATGCAGTGGCACAGGAATACTCCTTTGAAGCTTTTCGAACCGATTCTACGCTTTATGAGGGGCTGCTTAACCACCTGCGTCCTGCTTATAAGCGGGCTTTGGCTGGGGAATGGGCTGAAAATCCATTATTGAGTTATGTCCTGGAAAACTTCTTCCAGCTTAACAAAGCAGTGGCAAAGAGTGTAAAGGTACTTGAAGAAGAGCTTAAAGTGCATTTTAATGAGCATGAGATATCATACTTCACATTGTTTTTTGCTTCTGTAATAGAAAGAAATGAAAAACAGATCCGCAGGACGCCCAATGTCATCATTGTCTGCAACGCAGGTATCAGCACTTCTGAGATATTAAAGAGCAGGCTTCAGGCCATCTTCCATGTGAATATATTGGGGACATTCAGTGTGAGAAATGCGGCAC
Source organism: [Clostridium] celerecrescens 18A (assembly GCF_002797975.1). Taxonomy (NCBI): domain Bacteria; kingdom Bacillati; phylum Bacillota; class Clostridia; order Lachnospirales; family Lachnospiraceae; genus Lacrimispora; species Lacrimispora celerecrescens. Next base: position 887,353 of record NZ_PGET01000001.1, read on the forward strand.
TGTGGCTGAAGGAGCATACTCCGGACCTGATTATATCCACGGTACCTTTTAAGTGGAAGGACACAAAGGTGCTGAAAGTAAGCCCTTATTTATCGGATTATGACATAAAGGAAATACAGAGCCAATTGTCATTTTTAACTGCCAGGATCCATATGGCCGAGGTGATGAACATTATTGGCAAATATGTGGAAATCGAGGATCATAAGCTGGCGCCTTTAAAAAATGAATTAAGTATATATTTGGGAATTACAGAAAATTCAGAACCAAAGAAAGGAATTTATCAACCGATGTTAAAAGAAATTTTGACCACAGATTTAATTAAAGCAAAATTTGAGGCCGCCAGTCGGGATGAAGCCGTAAAAGAAAGCGGCAGGCTCCTTGTGGATAAAGGGCTGGCAGATGAGTCTTACATCCAGGCAATGCTAAAAAATGTTGAGGTGAATGGAACCTATATTGTCATCTCACCGGGAATCGCCATGCCGCACGCAAGACCTGAGGAAGGTGCACTGGATATCGGCCTTAGTATTGTAACGTTAAAAGAACCCGTTGTATTCGGACATCCGAAAAACGACCCGGTTAAAATCGTGGTGGGCCTTTGTGCCATAGACCACCAATCACATTTAAAAGCGCTTACCGAGCTTGCGGACATTTTAATGGACGAAAAAAAGGTAAATGAAATAACCAATGCAAATTCCGCAGAGGAAATATTACAGATCATAAAGGGGGATTCACAATGTTAAAAATTGTTACAGTATGTGGTGCAGGAGTGGGAAGCTCCATGATGCTTCGCCTGTTTACCCAACAGATTCTTGATGCAGAAAAGATTGAAGCAACTGTAGATGCTTCGGATATCGGTTCCGTCAGCCCGGATTCCTATGATATTTTAATTACAACTTCAGATTTTGCCGATGTTTTAAGAGATTCAAAAGCGCACATTATCAGGATCGACAATATGATGGATAAGCAGTATTTAAAAGAACAGCTTCTTGAAGCAATAAACAAGAGATAATCGGAAGGCGGATGGCGGCCTTGGAAGGGAGAGAAAAATGGGAGTAGTAATGTATTTGATTAATAATGTTTTCAGCCAGGCTGTATTCATTATTGGAATTGTTGTAATTGCAGGTATGATTGCCCAGAAAAAAACCTGGGATCAGATCCTTCCCAGCGTGATTAAGACGATGATCGGCTTTACCATGATCAACGTAGGAGGGCAGACCCTCGGTATGTCTCTGCTGCCTTTGCAGGGAATGATTTCAAAGATATTCAATATGCCGGCTGTGTCAGTGGATATTGGTGCGGCTCAAACCGAAAGCCTTACCGGGATCGGTACAGAAATGGCATTGATCTTTGCACTGGGCTTTCTGGTGAACCTTTTGCTGGCAAGATTCACACGCTTTAAATATGTGCATTTGTCAGCCCATGTATCCTTCTTTTATGCCGGATTGATTGCGGCGCTGTTAAAATTCGGAACCAATCTGGCTTTTGTACCGCTTGTAATAACAGGTTCCATATTGTTAGGCCTGTATATGACCTTTTCCTGTGCCTATGTGGCGGTATTTATGAAGGAAGTAAAGGGAGGAGAGGGCTTTACCCTTGCCCATTCCAGCTCCATCGGAATTCTGATTTCTTCTCTGCTTGCCAAAACCTTCGGGAACAAGGAAAATGACCTTGAAAACTTAAATGTTCCAAAGAAGCTTAATTTCTTACGGGAGATGACCATTTCCTTAACCATTGTAATGACGGTTCTCTTTCTGATCATAAGCCTGATTTCCGGCCCGGCCTGGATGCGTGAAAACATTACCGGCGGACAGGATATTGTTGTGTTCAGCTTTTTACGGGGCCTGTCCTTTGGAATGTGGATCACAGTTATTATAACAGGTGTAAGGATGATGCTTTCCGAAATCATTTCCGCATTCCACGGCTTTGCCAATAAGATTATCCCTAATTCCGTACCAGGACTTGATATCCCTCTGCTTTTCCCGAATTATCCTAATTCCGTGATATTGGGCTTCCTGAGCAGCTTAATTGCCGGTTTGATCGGTATGATGATTCTTGGCTTTATTAACTATCCGGTTGTGGTATTCCCGGCTTTGATCCCCACCTTTTTCACCGGTGCTGTAACAGCCATTTTCGGAAATGCCCATGGCGGACGCAGAGGTGCGATCATAGGCTCCTTTGTAAATGGTTTGATCCTTATTTTTGGACAGGCTCTGCTTCTGCCCATGATTGGAACTTATGCGCCGATTATGCGTATTTTAAGCGAGACAGATTATTCCTTCTACGGTCCGATCTTAGGCTGGGTGCTTAAGCTGTTTGGAGGCATCTAATGAAAAATTTAGTGTTTTACCTTACTTTGCATTATCCGGACAGGGAAACTTTTTTTAAGATTTTAGAATTATTGGATCATAAAAAGGCAGGTTTTGTTGAAATCGGAATACCGGTTGACAATCCTTTTGTAGACGGAGCAGTGATACAGCAGACTCATAAAGAAGCGTTGGAGCAAAAGATAAGCTACGTCGATGTAATACACACCCTGGAAGAAATCCGCAGGCGTTTCACGTTTAAAGTTGTGTTAATGACTTATAAGGAAGGCGTAGAATACTTTCATCTTTCTGACGTACCGAAAGACCTATATGACGGTTTTCTATGTGTGGATGGAGAATTTCCGACCGGATCCTTCCCGAACCAGATCACTGTACTGGGCCGGTCCCTTAGTGATGAGAGCATAGCAAAGGCTCTTGCGCATAATGACCTGTTTGCCTATATCGTTTCCGGGGAAGGGAAAACCGGATCGTTTGATAAGCTTCCTACGGAATACGCTGAAGTAGTAAAAAAAGTAAAATCTGTTTCAAAGACACCGGCCTATGTAGGCTTTGGTATAAAATCCGCCGAGGACGTGAAGGAAGTCATGAAAAATGGCGCCGATGGAGCCATCATAGGGACGGAGTTCATAAAGCGTTACCAGCTTGGAGGTATGGATGCTTTGAATGCTTATATGGAAGAGTTGAAGTTAGCCGATGCATAGGCTGGTCTTCCAATCTGCTTAACATGACAAGGGGAGTGTTAGGTTAAGCAGAGGGCAGGCAATAGTTTAGTATCCAGATTAATACTGCCAGCATGATAATGTTATACAAAAAGATAGAGGTTATAAAATAGCCCTGTCATAAAGCTATGTACGAAAAATAAGTCTTGATTGGCCTGAAAAGTCATTTTCAAGACTTATTTTTTATGTTATGAAAGGTATTTTATTGTGAAAACCCCTATTACAGATAGGAATATAATATTTAATTAGAAAAAGTAAAAAAATAGTTGACAATAAGTGAATGATCATTTATTATAAAAACATAGAGGTGATGGCATGAGAAAAAAAGACGACGAAAAAGTGAAAAGCATAAAGGAAGCAGTTATCAAGCTGATCCTGCAGGAGGGCTTCCATGGCACTTCTGTCTCTAAAATCGCTAAGATGGCAGGGGTTTCGCCGGCAACGGTTTATATCTACTTTGAGAATAAAGAAGATATGCTGCACGATATTTACCTGGAATACTCGGAGGAAATATATGATTATTTATTGGACCGTGTAAAACGGGAAATGGAGGGACGGCAGCAGATCGAAGTGCTCATCCGAAGCTACTATAACTATATATTAGAGAACAAGGAAATCTTTAGCTTTGTGGAGCAATTTTCCAATTGCCCCTCATTGGCCAACAACTGTTCCGGGAAAAAAGGCATTTGTAATATTTACAGCCTGATGTCGGATATGAAGAGGAGTAATCTCGTTAGGAATTACAAAGAAGATAATCTTTTGGCCATCATTTTTCAGCCGGTGAAAGCAATTGCTGTTGATAACCGTAAGAACGAGACACAGAAAGAGGTTTTGCTGCAGGAAATGATTCAAATTATACAAGACGCAATATTGCTTTAGTTTTTTACAAGCGAGATTATTTTGTGAATATATTTTACAAAAAGTCTCGCATAAAAACAAATCCATATTAAATGAACATTCACTTAAGGAATACGCACAGAAAGGATAAAACTATGACAAATCATGATAAAAATAACATAGGAATCGTTTTCCCAATTTCCAACAAGGTTTTATTGCCGGATGTCGTAACTACGGTTCGTTTAGAAGCCCTTGACGAAACACATATGATGTATCTGGAAAACGAAGAAACCATAAAGATAGCTTTGCCGTTAAAACAGAATTTTGGTAAGAATCCAAAGCATGAGGAAGATTTTTACCGGACAGGCCTGACCTTTGAGGTTACAGGAATGGACCAGACGGAAAAAGGGATCCTGCTCTCCGTAAGGCTGATGGACCAGGTCAATGTTAAAGAGCTTCAAATAGAAGACGGCGTTATCTATGCCCAGTATGAGCTTAGTCAGAATCAGGAAGATTTAGACGAGAAGAGCCGGGAAGAAATGCTGGGCTATATCAAAAATGTTACCAGTGAGATAAGCTCCAAATTTTCAGGAGGAGAACAGTACCAGAGGATTGTCAATGAGTTTAAGGATTTGAATTCCATTATTGTGTATCTGTCTCAATTCCTTCAGATACCCAACGATGAAAAGCATGAGCTTCTGGAAATGTCTTTAAAAGATAGAAGCCTACGTTTCCTGGATTACATGTTGAAGCAAAAGGAAATGATCGAGCTGCAGATGGAGATTTCCGAGAAGTTCTCCGAGAAAGCAAACCGGTATTACAGGGAATCCGTACTTAGAGAACAGTTAAAGGCCATTCAGGAAGAATTAGGAGAAGGCAAAAAGGACGAAGGAAAAAAGGAGCCAGATTATTTAAAGAAGATCGAAGAGGCAGGTATGCCGGATGAGATCAAAGAGGCGGCTCTTGAAGAACTGGAAAAGTTTGATGATCAGGGCCCTAATAAACTGGATTACAACGTGATCCGTAATTATCTGGATCTTTTGGTTCAGCTTCCATGGAAAAAGGAAGAGGCAAAGGACATTGATCTTGACGAGGCAAGACGGATTCTTGACGAACAGCATTACGGACTGCAAAAAGTAAAGGACAGGATCATTCAGCATCTGGCAGTCATGCAGTTAAACAAAGCTAAAAAAGGTTCCATACTTCTCCTTGTAGGACCGCCGGGAACCGGAAAAACAAGCCTTGGCAAAAGCATTGCAGAAGCCCTTGGCAGAAAATACATCCGTTTAAGCTTGGGCGGTATCCGGGATGAATCGGAAATCAGAGGGCACCGAAGAACTTATGTCGGAGCCATGCCGGGAAGAATTATCCAGAGCATCCGAAAGGCAGGGAAAACCAATCCTGTCATGGTATTGGACGAAGTGGATAAGATTATGTCCGGCGGTTTCAGCGGAGACCCTGCCAGTGCGCTTTTAGAGGTTCTTGATCCGGAGCAGAACAACAGCTTTACCGATCATTACATGGATCTTCCTTATGACTTATCCGATGTTTTCTTTGTGGCAACAGCCAATTCTTTGGAAAGCATTCCAGGTCCTCTCTTAGACCGGATGGAGGTCATCCAGATAACCAGCTATACCATGGACGAAAAGTTCCATATCGGAAAAAATCATCTGATCCCAGAGGTCCTGAAAGAACATGGCTTAAAGCAGGAGCAATTGGTGATTGAAGATGAAGTATTGCAGAAGATTATCAGTGATTATACGCTGGAAGCCGGCGTGCGGGGGCTGAAAAAGCAGCTGTCCGGCCTGGCCAGAATTACAACGGAAAAAATCGTGTCCAAAAAAGCGGAGCTGCCTTTTGTGATTAAGGAAGAAGATCTGGAAGAATATCTTGGCAGTCAGGTATCCCGTCACGATAAGGCCCAGCAGGATAATCCTCCGGGAGTGGTTACAGGCCTCGCATGGACACCGGTGGGAGGAGAAATACTCTTTATCGAGGCGACCGATATGCCGGGAACCGGAGCGGTCATATTGACCGGAAAGCTGGGAGATGTGATGAAGGAATCTGCTAAGATTTCCTTAAGCCTGTTAAAATCCAGACTGCCTTTAAATGCCTTTAATTTTAAAGAAAGAGACCTTCATATCCACGTTCCGTCAGGAGCGGTTCCTAAAGATGGTCCATCGGCCGGAATTGCATTATTTACAGCATTAGCCTCGCTTGTTACCGGCAACAAGGTGGATTCAAGACTTGCCATGACCGGAGAAATCACTTTACGGGGAGCGGTCCTGCCCATCGGAGGCTTAAAGGAAAAGCTTCTGGGCGCTCAAAGAGCCGGAATCAACAGGGTCCTGATTCCCAAAGATAATGTAAGTGATTTAAAGGATGTACCGGAAGAAGTAAAGAATCAGCTCACGATTATACCGGTGGAAACGATTGAGGATGTACTAAAAGAGTCGTTGGGGATTTTCCTGCCCAGAATCGAACATGTATATTTTCAGAAGGGCGGGAACGGACTATTTCCCGATGGGCTAAACACACCACATAAAAATATAGAGAGAAAAGGGGTAATCTAAATGAATATGACAGTGACAAAGGATACTTTAATCGGAGAGGTCTTAGAAGCAGACCGAACCACCGCACACTTCTTTTTTGAAATGGGAATGCATTGCCTTGGCTGTCCCGCATCTGCCGCTGAGACCGTGGAAGAGGCCTGCATGGTCCACGGCGTTCCGGCGGAAGAACTGATCGACAAGTTAAACAAGCATATGTCAGAGCAATGACATTATCAATTTAAAAGGAAGGCGTCTTCAGATGAAGATGCCTTCCTTTTATCATGTCATATGGATGTTCGATTAACCTCTGCCCAGAAGAGCTTCTGCCATGCTGTCATAGCCATAAATGGATGATACGTATCTTAAACCGTCTGTAATTTCGTTTTTGGAATAATCATGCTCTTCAAGAAAGTTAAAATCGATCTGATTTAAGTGATAATAAAACATGAGCGCCATTTTAAAATGTTCCAAATCGTCGGAATCCAGCTCATCCAATAATTTGTTTTCTGCCTCATTGATCTTTCCGGCCTGGATAAGAGCTAAAAGCTCAAGATAATTTGATGCCGTCTCCTGGTCTTTAAAATTCAGTTCCTCTTTTTCTCCTAATTCAATATGAAAAATCAGCTTCAGCAGAGTTGTCACCATTTCATGAATCATGCGCATGATAAAATCATCTTGTAACATAAAATTCTCCTTTTTTACCGTCGTATATAATAAGTATAAAATGTTATGATAAAAAATAATTTACCACAAATCTGAGTAAAAGTAAAATGTATATAGTAAGAAAAGGATAAAATCCACTGCTATTGAAGGAAAAAGCAAAGTATGGTAAGCTGTTTTCAATAATGATGAAGAAATATCCGATGATTTCGAATGATATAGTTTAAGCTACGGGAGGATGCAGATGATAGAAACAGAATTAGCTAAGAAATTCATTGAACAGGTCACTCAATATACAGAATACAATATCAACATAATGAATGAGCAGGGGGTCATTATCGCCAGCCGGGATCCAAAGCGGGTGGGGACGTTTCATGAGGTGGCCTATTATATTGTGACCGGAAGCGAGGATATCGTAGTCACTTCCACAGAGGAGGATTATCCAGGAGTAAAGCCCGGGATCAACATGGTCATTAACATTGACGGCAGACGGGAAGGAGTGGTAGGAATCACCGGTAATCCGGGGGAGATAAAGCCCGTTGCTCTGATTACCAAAATGGCCATCGAAGCCATGCTGAAATACGAGAAGCAGCAGGAGGAACTAAGGCGCAGGAGGAATCGGAAAGAGCATTTCACAAACCTTTTGATCCATGTGGAATATCCGGATCCGGGAGAGCTGCGGAACATTGCAAAGCAGCTTAATTATTCAGAGAACATAATCCGTATCCCAATATTGTGTAAACTGGATGACATTAAGCCGGAGCCGTTTCTGGACATGATCAAGAAAAGTCCCAGGCACGGGCCGGAGGATATCAGCATTATCCTGGATAGTAACCATATCCTCATATTCAAAACAATGCCGGAACAGATACGAAAAGTATTTGCAGATTATAAATACATCATTGCGGAATATTTAAGCACTGCTTTAAAATGGCTGAGGGAGCAGGAGAAAAGCTGTAAATTTTATATCGGTTCCTTTCAGGGAAGCTTTACCCAGTATTATAATGCCTACCGGCACTGTAAGTGGCTGGAGGAAAATGCAGATTCCGGTTCTGCCTCCTTTTTTTATGACCATACGGGGAATTATGTACGTTCCATAGTACCGATGAATGAGCTGCAATGGATGTTCAATATTTATGAAAGGGAGCTGGGGGAAGAATTTAAAAAGACATTTATGGAAATAGCCGGTGCTCTTATAAAGACAAATTATAATCTGGTAACGGCATCAAAAGAGCTTTTTGTGCACAAGAATACGCTTTTGTACCGTTATAATAAAGTGAAAGATATCTTGAATATCAATCCGATAGAATCCTCGTCGGACCGGTTTTTTCTGGAAGCCTTTTATAGTTTTTTAAGAAAAGAACACTAGTTTTGTATTGAGAATACAAAAATCAGGATAATATTGATACTCATGGTATTAGAAATCCGGGACATAATGGTGCTATGATATCATAAAAGAGCAAAAACTGTTGTCACTGTTTAGAAGGGGGTCATTTTATGACAGGTTTACCACTGATTTTTATTTTTGTATTGGCAATTATCCTGATGATCGTTGCAATTTCCAAGTTTAAGATTCATCCGTTTATTGCCATCATGAGCATATCACTGCTCCTGGGACTTATTGCAGGGATACCGCTGGTTGATAAGACTTTAGAGGATGGGACCAAGGTAAGCGGCCTTGCAAGTGTAATCGGGGCCGGATTTTCCGGAACATTCTCCAGCATCGGTATTGTTATCATCCTTGGAGCCCTGATCGGAACCATATTGGAGAAAACAGGCGCGGCTCTTAAGCTGGCTGATATGGTGATACGGCTTGTGGGGAAAAACAATCCGGTTCTTGCTATCGAGATGATGGGTTGGGTGGTATCCATCCCTGTTTTCTGTGATTCTGGTTTCGTAATTTTAAACCCGATCCGGAAAGCCCTGGTAAACCGGACTGCCGCATCATCCGTAGCCATGACTGTGGGCCTTTCCTCAGGGCTATACATTTCCCACGTTTTCATTCCTCCCACACCGGGACCCATTGCGGCGGCTTCTACCCTTGGCATTGGGGAAAACCTGCTTCTGGTTATGGGAATGGGCGCATTATGCTCTATCTTTCCACTGATTGCAGGGTTCTTTTATGCAAAATACATCGGAGGTAAGGTACGGTCTGATGATGAAGCCGATATGGGTGAGATCGCAAAAACTTATGAGGAGCTGGTTGCCGAATACGGCAAACTTCCCGGCAGTTTCAACGCCCTTGCTCCGATTATTCTTCCCATCCTTCTTATGGCTTTTTCCTCGATTGCAGCCATGGCCAATATGGAGGGCTTTGGGGCTGATGTTATTAAATTTTTAGGAACTCCCATCATTGCTCTGGCAGCAGGTACTGTATGTGGTATCCTGCAGCTGAAAGGAGCTGGCAAGATGGAAGAATTTTATGAGATAACCAATGACACTTTAAAGACAGTGGGGCCGATTCTGTTTGTAACGGCTGCCGGTGGAGTGCTGGGTAAAGTGATTTCATCTACTGATATGGTGAACTATATTAAGGATCATGCTTCAGTACTCAGCACCATGGGTATTTTCTTCCCATTCTTTTTGGCAGCTATCTTAAAGAGTGCCCAAGGTTCCTCTACCGTTGCTCTGACCACCACCGCAGGAATTGTTGCTCCGTTGCTTCCAATGCTGGGTCTTGAAAGTCCCGTCCGGGTAACGCTTGCCTGTATGGCAATTGGCGCTGGAGCCATGACCGTTTCCCATGCAAATGATTCCTATTTCTGGGTAGTGACAAATTTTGGAGCCATGACTCCGGAAAAGGGGTATAAGACTCAGACAATGGCAACGCTTATTTTGGGGATCGCAGGAATCCTGGAAATATTCCTTTTAACTTTAATCCTGCATTGATAAGAAGAGATAAGAATTAAATTCACTGGTCAAAGGAGGACTTAGTATATGAAATTATTGTTTGCATCTGACTCGTTTAAGGGGACTCTTTCCAGTGAACAGACCATAGAACTGTTAAAAAAAGCTGCGGCGGAAGTGTTTGATCAGTGGGAAGGTATCGGAATCCCCGTAGCTGATGGAGGAGAAGGAACCACGGATGCGGTGATCGCAGCCATGCAGGGAGACAGAATTCCCGTAACCGTCTGTGGGCCGCTTCTTGCTCCTGTAAACGCTTATTACGGAAAATTAGATGAAAAACGAGCCATCCTTGAGATGGCGGCGGCTTCCGGGCTTCCCCTGATTCCAAGAGATTTAAGGGATCCAAGGAATACCACGACCTATGGGACCGGAGAACTGATAAGAGATGCTTTGGACCGGGGCTTTACCGATATTTCCATAGCAATCGGTGGTTCAGCGACCAATGACGGCGGCATGGGCTGTATGAGGGCATTAGGAGTAAGATTCTTTGATTCGGAGGGAATAGAGTTAGAAGGAACAGGAAAAGATCTGGAAAAAGTCGCCCACATCGATCATTCCGGCATCCATCCCCAGATTTCTAAAGTGAAAGTGACAGCCATGTGTGACGTTAATAATCCCTTATGCGGGAAAGACGGAGCCACCTACACGTTTGGAAAGCAGAAGGGCGGTTCGCCCCAGGTTCTTGATGAACTGGAAAGAGGAATGCAGAACTACCGGGATGTGATGATACGGGAACTGGGTATTAATCCCGATCATATGCCTGGTTCCGGAGCCGCTGGGGGCCTTGGTGCGGCACTTCTGGTATTTCTTCAAGCGGAGTTAAAATCAGGAATTGAAACGGTTCTGGATTTAATTGATTTTGATTCCCGCCTGGAAGATGTGTCTATGGTTGTGACCGGAGAGGGGCGCACGGACTGGCAGTCCTGTTTTGGAAAGGTGATACAGGGCATTGGAATGAGGTGCAAAAGAAAGGGGATTCCGGCTGTTGCTCTGGTAGGTGCTATGGGAGAAGGTGCAGAGAAGATTTATGACTTTGGGATCTGCTCCATCATGACAACGGTCAATGGGGTCATGGTACTGGATAAGGCTTTGGAAGATGCCGAGGACTTATACTATCAGGGAGCTCTTCGGATGTTCCGTTTTATAAAAACTGGCATGGAAATACAGAAAAAGGCTGCGGATATTTAAATCCGCAGCCTTTTTGCAGGCAATTGTCAGTAGAAAAGAATTCTGAAGCTATTAATATTTATCATAAGTTTCTTCTGGATCAGAATCCTCCCAAGCAGCAGAATCCTCCATAGTAATAGAATCCTTCCAAGCAGCAGGAGCCTCCCAAGCAGCAGTTGGTGCACTGGTTGCGGAAGGTGCTTTATCCATCAGCTGAAATTTTCCTACTAGAGATTTTAGATTGTAGGCCTGGGCGGTCAGCTCTTCGGAAGTGGCCGCGCTTTCTTCCGATGTTGCGGAAGTGGTCTGTACGACGGCGGATATCTGGTCAATGCCGGTTGTAATCTGCAGCAATGCGTCAGACTGGGCGGCGGATGCTTCCGCGATTTCTGCGACCCTGACGGAAGAAATATTTGATTTTTCAACTACAAGCCGCAGTGCTTCTGCAGTCTCATCTGCTATTTTTGTTCCGTTTCCAATGGCAGTAATAGCGTTTTCAATAAGAGCCGTGGTATTTTTAGCAGCTTCCGCAGATTTACCGGCCAGATTGCGGACTTCATCGGCTACCACCGCAAATCCCTTTCCGGCGGAACCGGCTCTTGCAGCTTCAACGGCCGCATTTAATGCCAGGATATTAGTCTGGAAAGCGATATCGTCAATGGTTTTAATGATCTTGCTTATTTCGCCGGAGGTGCTTGCGATTTCATTCATTGCTGAAATCATATCCCTCATCTTCTGATCACTTGTCAGCATGCCTTCGCATGCCTCCAGGGACAGGGTATTAGCCTCTAAGGCGTTGGAAGCGTTTTCTTTAACCCGTTCTGAAACCTCGTTAATGGCTGCGGACAGCTCTTCGATGGAAGAGGCTTGTTCCGTGGCTCCCTGGCTGAGAGCCTGGGAAGCATCAGATACCTGGGAGGCCCCGGTGGAAACCTGTTCGGAAGCCTGGTCGATCTCTAAAAGTGTATCGCTTAAAGTAAGGCGGATGTTCCGCATTGCTTCCAGGATATACTGGTATGCTCCGGTGTATTTTTCCTCATGAATGGACGTTGCTTTGAAGTTGCCGTTGCTCATTTCGCCCAGAACCTCATTGATATCCTGGATGATGAATTTTAAGTTTTCCGCCATATCCATAAATGTTCTGGAGAGTACACCTATTTCATCCATGGACTGAACCTCCAGCTGGATATCCAAGTCACCGGAAGCGATGCTGGCTGCAGCGGACATCACACCGTCAATAGGACGAAGAGTCTTTTTTAAGAAAACAATGACAACCGCATTAATTATGATCAGTGCAAGGACTGCAAGAAGAGTCATTAATTCAATGATCTTTAATACATCCTTTGTCAGATCCTTCTTTTCCAGACAACTGGAAGCCCACCAGGTCTGTGACCCGCAGGTAATCGGGTAATAATATCTGGATTCCAAAGTTCCGTCGGATCTTTTGGTATCAATCTGGAATTCAGTTTTAGCCTGCTGCAGGGCTGTAATTTTTTCATAATCTGAAGGAGAAACCATTTCACTTAGGTTTCTGCCGATGTTATCGTTTGATTGGCTGTCATAGACAATCTTGTTTTCTCCCGTGTAGATATCAACATACATGGTATGATATTTTGAATCTGAAGTTTTTATCTTAGAAAAGTTAGAAACGTTAATATCGGCCAGAATAACTCCGATAACGTCTTCCCCCTTCATAACAGGATAAGCAATGGTACTCATCATGATTCCGTCATACATATAAGGATCAGTGATATAAGTAGCCTTTGTTTCCTTGGCAAAACGATAATAATCCTTTGTGGAATAGTCGCTGTATGCTCCAAGAGACTGAGCGGTTTTATTTTCAGCCTCCTTTTTGTCTACATAGAGGGAGTAATCCTTGACACCGGGATCAAATTCTAATGGCTCAAAAAATGCACCGATCCCATAAATATCAGGATTGGTGTCCACGGTTGACCAGGCAGAATTTAAGATATAATTCTCGATCGCATAATTAATTTCCTTAAGTCCAACATCATATACCCTGCTCTTACGGACGGTGCTTTTCCAATCGCCGATAGCGTTCCGGTCGTTGTATGCACGGTATAAGTAATCCTGCAAATTTTTGGCGGTTCCAGAAGCATCGTTGATGATGGCCTGTACCATGAGGCCGTTCTGGGCAGATATTCCAGAAAATTCACCGTTGATTGCCTTTGAAACTGCTTTGCTTGCCTGCGCTGCAGAGATCGTAATGAGCAAGATCAGGCTCGCTACCAGTATGATTCCCATAGTAATGGAAGTCTTTGCAGCAAGTTTCAAATTGCTGAACTTTAGCTTTTTCAATATCTTCATAATTGTATTACACTCCCTTTGATTTAATGATCGGTCCGCTCTGTGGAGTGACCGGAAAATTTTACCAGCAAATGAGTAAAAAATATACTGCATGTTATGCAGTAAAATTTTATGGTCTTATGCGGGTAAAAGAAAGATCCTCCTTTCGTATTTTAAGCATGGTTTGTGACCTTGTTATACTACCTATATAACAATTATATATTCGACATAAAAGGACAAAAAAATAATAGTATATCTTGATTTTTCGAAGAATCGCAGCAATTATTGAGGCAATTCTCAAGGCTTACAGGAAGAACTTTGGCCGCCCATAACTTATGGAAGCGGCCATTTTAAGAGAGCTGGAAATGCTCCGGGTATTTTTTTAAACTACATATAAAATCGTCATCCCTCTAAGCTTTTCTTCGATTTGCTGTCTTAAAAACTGTTCCCCACTGCTTCTTAAATCATCACGGTAGCAGTATTTTCCCCGTCCCCGCCCGGTCATGAGTTCTTTGTCATAAAGGCGTTCTGCCTGAGGAAATGCCTCTGTGTTGATTGCGTTTTGAACATAGCTGTAAGTCATGAAAATGATTTCAATGGGTGCCTGTTCCCTTACCTTTTTGGAAAGCCGGTCTGAGAGCGTATCAATCAGTTGAGAATACAGGACTTTCCAGTCTTCGGTCATAATGATGGGAGCAATCAAAAGTCCTACCCGGTATCCGGCGTCACACATACTGTTTAAGGCGGTAATTCTGGCATCTAAGCCGGAGGTACCCGGTTCAAACCGGGTGATGATGGGCTGGGGGTTGACACTCATCCGCATGATGACACGGCCGCCATGGCTGATGCCGAGAAGGGGTTCTACCTTATTGAATTTCGTTGGGAAGGTGAGAAATCCATAGTTGCTCTTACTGAAATTTTCAATTGTCCATGCCAGATTTCCGGTTATGGTATTTTCAAGGACAAGATCACTGTTGCTTCCTATCTCGTAGGTATAATTTTTTTCAGAGCGGGCTCCGTGGTCCATGATTTTTTTCAGCATCTGCTCCCGGTTTACAAACAAACGCAAATAAGCGCATTTGTTGTAGTTGCATACCAGATAGCAGTAGTGGCACATGGCGGTGCAGCCGGAAGAGGTATAAGGAACAAGAAAGTCCGATACCTTGTGATTGGGAACGAAGTTGTGGGTTTTGCGGACCCCTATGATAAGATGGTGCTTCATAGCCGGAAAATCACTGTTTGGGCGGGTTCGCAGCTCGTCTATTTTATTGTGGCTTTTAATGGGAATCCATGGAATCGTGCTGTATTTTTCCTTTAGACGCTGGCCCAGCTCATATTCAAGGGATTCTGGTTCGTAATATATTTTATCTGGGAACATGGGATACCTCCGATTAGGAGTAGTATGTGTGAAAAGTTAAGAGGTAAACCCGCAAAACAGCATAATTTTTTATGAATTTTTTGTTGTAATTACAACGGACAGAAACAAAATAGCATAGTATGATAGCTTCAGAAAGCAAATATGAGGAGGCTATAAGGAATGGTTCGTAGAATTATTCAGATCGATAAAGAAAAATGCAATGGCTGTGGTCTTTGTGCGGCAGCATGCCATGAGGGAGCCATTGGAATGGTAAATGGAAAAGCAGAGCTTATGCGGGATGACTACTGCGATGGATTAGGGGACTGCCTTCCCACATGTCCTACCGGAGCCATTACATTCGTAGAGCGGGAAGCAGCCGCTTATGATGAAGCGGCAGTGGAATTAAATAAGAAAAAGGCTGAGGCAAAAGGACACGCTTCCTATAGCGGCTGCCCAGGAAGCCGGGCTATGCAGATAGAACGTACTGCCGAAACAAAGGAAATGGCTGAGGCTCCTGTCCAGTCCCAGTTAAGGCAGTGGCCGGTTCAGATCAAGCTGGTTTCTGTGAAAGCACCTTATTTTGAACAGGCGGATTTATTGATCGCTGCGGATTGCAGTGCCTATGCATATGGAGATTTCCATCAGAAATTCTTAAAGGGAAAGGTCGTTCTTGTTGGATGTCCGAAGCTGGACCAGGTAGATTACAGTGAGAAGCTGACGGAGATTATAAAGAACAACACCATTCAAAGCATTACGGTCGTCCGAATGGAGGTACCATGCTGCGGCGGTCTGGAACATGCGGCCTTAAGAGCCCTCGAGGATAGCGGAAAAGAAATTCCATGTGACGTAGTTACCATCTCTGTTGATGGGAATATATTATAAAATTAAAAGCGGAATCCGGGGATAGTTGAACCGGATTCCGCTTTTTAAATAGTATTACGAGATAAGGTCCGTCAGGCAGGAAGAAGTTATCCTTCATGGAGATCCTCTTTTAACGTGAACCGGTTCTTCTTATAGGTTAAAATTCCTTCGTCCTGCAATTTGCTCATTTCATTGGACAGGGCACTGCGGTCAATGGATAAGTAATCCGCAAGCTGCTGCCTGTTAAATGGAATATCAAAAGTGGAGGAATTGTTTTTTAAGGATTCGGCGGAAAGGTAGGAGAGCAGTTTTTCCCTGATGGTTTTTTTGGACATATGCTGCATTTTTTTCGTGAGGATTAAATTCCGCCTGGCAATGGAAGATAAAAAATTTTGTAACAGGCGTGTGTGGAAGGAGCATGCGGAGGTGCAGACGTTCATTATCCTGTTAAAATCCATAAACAGCACATCGCATTCGGAATCAGAGATAACACTCATTTCAATCGGTATGGAGGGGATGCAGGCATAGGTTTCCGCAAAAAGAGCGCCGGACATCGCCTCAGAAATAATGGTCCGTTTGCCCCAGAAATCCTCCTGTATGATAAGAGCAGTCCCGGTGAGCACCATTCCAACGGAACGAATGTAATCTCCGCTTCTTATGATAAATTCATCTTTTTTATAATGTTTAATCCGGGCAGACAGGCATTTTAACATTGCGCTTATTTCCTCTGGCTGGACTCCGGAAAACAGGTTTGACTTTCTTAATATGGATAAGTACTCCTCCATTTGCCGTCTCCTTTTAAATTATTTTTATTATGTTGTAATTACAACAGAAATGATGAGATTATTATATTATAATCTGCTTATAAAAGCAATAGAAAAACAAGGAGGCAGCCAAATGACAGAGAAATTCATTAAAAATATAAAGCATGAAGAAATCGTAATGTTATCTGATCTGGTTCAGGCAAATGAAGGCCAGATCGTCAGCAAGACCCTTGCACAGAATGAAGCCCTTAGCATTACGTTATTTGCATTTGATAAAGGGGAAGAAATCAGTACCCACGAATCCAACGGAGACGCCATGGTGACTGTTTTGGAAGGAACCGGGAAATTTACGGTAGATGGAAAGGAATATCTGTTAAATAAAGGAGAAACTCTTATCATGCCTGCCAAAAAGCCTCATGCGGTTTATGCAGAAGAACGCTTTAAGATGGTATTGGTTGTAGTGTTTTAACCAGTTGAAATAAAAAGGACAGAATAGAAAGGTTGGATATAGATATGGATCATAAGATGTTTTGCTTTCAGTGTGAGCAGACGGCAGGCTGCAGCGGATGTACGGGCAGCGCAGGAGTGTGCGGCAAATCTGCCAGCACTGCAAATTTACAGGATGAACTGACAGGGGCCCTGATCGGACTGGCAAAGGCATGCGGCAATAATTCCCCTTTGGATACTACCACAAGAATCCTTATAGAAGGGCTGTTCACCACCATCACAAATGTAAATTTCAATGATGAAGTTTTAGTAGAGATGATTAAAAGGGTACAGGAAGAAAAAGAAAAGATCGTGCCGGATTGCAGCAAATGTACTTCTGTTTGCGGAAATACTTCAGATTATGATATGAAGAACATTTGGGAGGCACAGGAAGATATCCGTTCCTTAAAATCTTTGATTTTATTCGGACTTCGGGGCGTTGCAGCCTATGCCTATCATGCTATGGTTTTAGGATATGAAGATGAAGGGGTCAATCATTTCTTTTATAAGGCATTGTCAGTCATTAGCTATGATCTGACCATGGAGCAGCTGCTTCCGGTGGTTCTTGAAGTGGGAGAAATCAATTTAAAATGTATGGAATTGCTTGACAAAGCAAATACCACCGCATTTGGAACTCCGGAGCCAACCAAAGTGCCTCTTGCCATTGAAAAAGGTCCGTTTATCGTAATCACCGGACATGATTTATATGATTTAAAACAGCTTCTTGAGCAGACAAAGGATAAGGGGATCAATATCTATACCCATGGAGAGATGCTTCCGGCTCATGGCTATCCGGAATTAAAGAAATATCCTCATTTAAAGGGAAATTTCGGAACTGCCTGGCAGAATCAGCAAAAAGAATTTGATAACCTTCCAGCACCCATTCTCTTTACCACAAACTGCCTGATGCCTGTGAGAAATAGCTATGCCGACCGTGTATTCACCACAGAAGTGGTTTCCTATCCGGAAATGGTCCATATAGGAGAGGACAAAGACTTTACCCCTGTCATTGAAAAAGCGCTGGAGCTTGGCGGATATGAGGAAGACCATGAAATGACAGGAATCAACGGCGGTAAAGAAGTCATGACAGGATTTTCCCATGGAACCGTATTGGGAGTTGCAGATCAGGTCATTGATGCAGTGAAGCAGGGAGCGATCAGCCACTTCTTCTTAGTAGGCGGCTGTGACGGTGCTAAGACAGGAAGAAATTATTATACCGATTTTGTAAAGCTGACTCCTAAGGATTCTATTATCTTAACTCTTGCCTGCGGAAAATACCGTTTTAACGACCTTGACCTTGGAACCATTGGTGGCCTTCCAAGAATTATGGATATGGGGCAGTGTAATGATGCATTCAGTGCCATCAAGGTAGCGGTGGCTCTGGCAGAAGCCTTTGGATGCGGGGTCAATGAACTTCCCTTGTCCATGATATTATCCTGGTATGAGCAGAAGGCAGTGTGCATTCTTCTTACCTTGCTTCACCTTGGAATCAAGAATATCTACCTGGGGCCATCCTTACCTGCATTCTTATCACCAAATGTATTAAACTTCCTTGTTGAAAACTACGGAATATCACCCATCAGCACACCGGAAGAGGATATAAAGAAAATTCTTGGATAATATAAATAATTAATAAATCAGGAGGATTATCATATGATAACGAAAGAAATGTATATTGGAGAAATATTAAGAAGCAATCCAAAGGCAGCGGAGATTTTAATGAGCTGCGGCATGCACTGTCTGGGATGTCCGTCATCCCAGATGGAATCC
The DNA here is from genome assembly GCF_002797975.1 of [Clostridium] celerecrescens 18A. Lineage (NCBI taxonomy): Bacteria > Bacillati > Bacillota > Clostridia > Lachnospirales > Lachnospiraceae > Lacrimispora > Lacrimispora celerecrescens. Next base: position 906,064 of record NZ_PGET01000001.1, read on the forward strand.
TTAGAAGATGCATGTATGGTACACGGGCTTGATGCAGACGCAGTGCTGGACAAGCTGAACCAATAAGGAAAGAGGTGTAACATGAGTGCCTTTTTAGGACCGATTCATACTTGGTTATATAACAAAATAAAATTTCAGGATGCAATGACTGATGCAATTTTAGACTTCGCAGAAGAAAATGGCTGCGGCAAAGAGCTTAGGGCCAGGACTGACAGCAGATACGGAGTGCTTTTAAACGGAAATCTGGAGGATATGATCGATACGGGCAATATCCACGGCTGGCTGCAGGAAAAAGTGAGCCTGGTGGAAAACAGACTTGCTTATGTGGTAACGGAACTCATGGGACCGGATCAGGAAAGATTATCTCATATTGTTAATGCTGTCCTGGAATTTGGAAAAAGAAATTCTGCGGATAAAAATATCACTGTACGCAAAGGCTATGATTATCTGGAAAGTACCTTGCTTAACGGCATGCCCTGTGACAGAGTGAACGAGCTGGTACAGGAAACGGAAGACAGCCTGGTATGGAGACAGACCCAGGATATCCATGGTGCTTATTGGACGATGATCCATGGGGATGTAACACATTACTATACCTTAAGAGAATCTCTGATAAAAGGAATGTTTGAGGATTCCGAACTGGAATTTCATCAGATTGAGGATCAGGTATATGAATTGAGGAGACGCTTATGTACGGAATAGATATATTAATGAAGGAGCATGAGAACATTCTGACTTTTACCGGCTTATTAAGAAGCATCAGCGCCGATATTCTGGAGGGGAAGCCGGTGGATGCTCCCCTGCTGCGGGAGTGCCTTGAATTTGCAAGAAATTACGCAGATAAGCATCATCACGGGAAGGAAGAAAAGATCCTGTTCCGGATCATGATGGAAAATATGGGACCTGTTGCGGAAAAGCTAATCAGGAATGGTATGCTTGTGGAACATGATTTGGGAAGATTGTATCTTTCTGAGCTGGAAAAAGCCATTGATGAATATGAGAAACATCCGGGAACAGAGTCAAAGTTAGATATCATCTCCAATGCGGTTGGCTATGGTGCCTTATTAAAGCGCCATATTGAAAAAGAAGATGAGGCCGCTTATGCATTTGCAGTACGTACACTGGCAGAAGATAAGTTAAAAGCTGTGGATGATGAAACGGAATCATTTGAAAGACAGGCAAAGGATCAGGGCGTACAGGATAAGTACGAATCCTGGATCCGCGAAAAAACAAGGTAACACGTACGGGGCGGCCTGAAGGGGAAACAGGCCGTCCCGCCTGTTACAAGGAAAATACAAAAGAAAGTGGCGTATAGGAATGGAATTAAAAAATTATATGGAGCAGCATGATCGGATCCGGGAAGAATTAGTGATCTTAAATAAGTTGTGCAAAAACAGGGACTTAGAACAAACGGCATCGGAAATCGCCTTACATATAAACAGTCTTGCCGGAAAGCTGAAAATACATTTATCCTCAGAGGATCAGTATCTCTACCCGGCCTTTCTAAGATCCGGTGATTCAAAGCTGATGAATCAGGCGGAGGAATATCAAAAGGAAATGGGGAACCTGCTTTCCATGTTTACGGAATTTAAGGAAAGGTATAATACGAAGATAAAAATCCTTACAGAAAAGGAAAGCTTTTTCGGCGAAGCTGAAAAAATCATGAGAAGCATTGATGTGAGAATGCGAAAAGAAGAAAGCGGTTTATACCGTCTGGTAAGATAAGAGAAAAAGGCCCGGAGGCTGTGCACGAAAACTTCGTGTAACAGTCTCTTTTTATGTTATAAAACCGTAAAAATGGGAAGGCTAATTCTAAATTCCTTCGTATAAAGAAAGGGTAAAGATTTTCTAATATTCAGTATCATTTAGTAAAAACGATTTGCATTGTTATCATTTTTTATACTTTTTTAGAAAGGTGTGGTAACAGTGATAGGAAAACTGAGACTGGAAAGGTTGATGGAGGAGAAACTTAAGGAACCAATGAATGATGAATTTTAACTGAAAGGAGGAGGATGAAGTGGAAAATTGGTATGTAACTAGCACAGCAGAGATACTTGAACATTTTAATACGAACGTAAATACTGGAATATCGGATCAAGAGGTAGCAAACCGGCAAAGCAAATATGGGAAAAATGAGTTTGCAAAGCAGGAAAAAACCAGTCTGATCAAAGAAATTCTGCATCATCTTAAAGATATTTCAACGATAATCCTGCTGTTAGCTGCCTTACTGTCTTTAGGGATGGCACTGAAGGATGGTCATGGCTTTATAGAGCCAGTTGTAATCGTTTCTATTGTTGTCTTAAATCTAATACTTGCAATTACCCAGGAGCGTGGCGCTGAAAAAGCTCTGGAGGCATTGTCCAGCTTAAACTCTCCTAATTGTATTGTTATACGGGGTGGCGTACAAAAAGAGATGGATACAAGTGAATTGGTTCCCGGTGATATCATTAAGCTTCAACTGGGAAGCATTGTTCCTGCCGACGCACGCCTGATTACCAGCACCAATTTACAGGTGGATGAATCAGCGCTCACAGGAGAAAGCGAGCCTTCGGAAAAAGATGCAGATATTCTGCTGCAGGGCAGTGTTCCCCTTGGAGATCAGCTTAATATGGTATTCTCCAGCTGTCATGTGACATCAGGACATGGGTTAGCAATGGTCACTGCTACCGGAATGCAGACAGAGATGGGGAAGATTGCCGGATATTTAAACAATTCACAGAAAATAAGAACACCGCTGCAGCGACGTTTGGAGAAAATAGCAAAGTCCATCAGCATTGTTGCCATAGCTGCAGCGGTATTACTCTTTTCCATCGGTATTTTACAGGGAGAATCCGTTTGGTCCATGATTATGCTTGCGGCAACGCTGGCTGTAGCAGCAGTACCGGAAACCCTAAATTTAATTGTAACCTTATCCCTTTCCCAGGGTGTAAAAAATATGGTGAATAAAAATGCACTGATCCGCAAGCTGACCGCAGTAGAGACTCTTGGTAACACCTCGGTCATCTGCTCAGATAAGACCGGAACACTGACACAGAACCGGATGACCATTGAAAAGCTTTGGCTTCCCGGAAATGAGCCGTTTGGAGCCGGAGATGAATTTGTCAAGGATCAGACAGAGCTTCTGAAGTTGTTTGCACTGGCAAGTAACGCTTCTGTCCAGGAAGAAGAGGATGGTACCTTAACCATCATGGGAAACCCGACGGAGAAAGCCATTATGCGCCTTCTGCATGAAAAGGGCTTATCCAAAGAACGTATTTCTGAGCATTACCGCATAGTAGGAGAAATCCCTTTTTCTTCTGAACGTAAGATGATGACCATTGTCTTGGAGGCGTCCTCGGGAGGATATTTAATTCTTACCAAAGGTGCTCTTGATCGGTTGCCTCTCAAATCATTTGATAAGGAAACAGAAAAAGAAGTTGACTATGTTCATAAGATTTTTGCCGGAGAGGCACTTCGTGTTCTGGCCCTTGGAATCCGATATTTAAATGAAGCTCCTTCTATGGAAAAGCCAGAGGAAATTGAACAGGATCTGGAATTATGCGGGCTTATTGGTTTAATTGATCCGGCTCGTCCGGAAGCAGCCCAGGCAGTGGAAAGGGCAAAGATGGCCGGTATCCGTACCATCATGATCACCGGGGATCATGCGGCAACAGCAAGTGCAATCGCAAGAAACATTGGAATTCTGGGTGAAAATGAAAAGGTTCTCACCGGACAGCAGCTAAATGAGATGTCAGATGAAGACCTCTGCAGGAATATCCATCATTACTCTGTTTATGCCCGGGTTTCCCCTGAGGATAAAATCCGAATTGTTGAAGCATGGCAGGAAAATGGGGAAGTCGTTTCCATGACCGGGGACGGTGTCAATGATACACCGGCATTGAAGGCAGCAGACGTGGGAATCTCCATGGGTCAAAGCGGGACTGAAGTAGCAAAAAGTGCTTCTGACATGGTCTTAACAGATGATAACTTTGCTACGATTATCGATGCGGTATCAGAAGGAAGGAATGTTTTCTCGAATATCAGAAAAACCGTTTACTTTCTGTTGGTATGCAATATTTCTGAAATTGTCATTATGCTGGTTGCCCAGTTAAAAGGCTGGGGGATCCCTGTAACTCCAATCATGCTGTTGTTAGTCAATGTGCTTGGTGACGGTATTCCAGGTATTTGCTTATCCAGGGATACTTCAGATCCTCGTCTTATGGATCGGGAGCCCATCCGCAGAGACGAAGGATTTTTAGCCGGCGGACTTCTTCCGGTAATTATACAGCAGACCATTGCATGTTCCGTAGTGGTTCTGGTTGGATATTACATCGGAACGTTCCGGGCACTTCCGGGAACGCAGGGACCCTCACAGGCAATCGGACAGACCGTTGCCTTTCTGGTTTTAGGTTGGACCTCCATCCTTCATTTATTTACAGTCCGCAGCAGGAAGTCTATCTTCAAACGGACGATTAAGGATAATCCGCCGGTATTATACAGTACTATGGGTATGATCGCAGTATTCAGCCTTCTGGTGGCATTTCCGTCCATAGGAAAAATCTTTGGCTTAACTTCTATAGGTTCTAATCACTGGCTGCTTGCAGCTGGTCTTTCCCTAATACCGACGGTCGTAGCCGAGATTGGAAAATTTATTGATGAACAGACAAACATTCGCGAGATTTATGAATATCGAAATCGTGTGATCCGCCACCGGATAAGAAAAGACGACAGCTTTTAACCTCATCAAGTAGGGTATAATAAAATTTGGACATTTAAGTAAGTCCATATGCTTGTATAAAAAATATGAGTATGTGGGCTTATTTTAGTGCCTTAAACTGTAAATGCAAACATATCCCCAAGTGTTTTATTACAACCTGATGACGTTACCGAAAGCCGGTTATAAGAATGAACATTAGGGAGATTGCCGGCAAGCTTTATACATCTGAAAAAACTGACAGAACAATAGAAGCGTATACTGTAAACTTAACATTCATTCAAAAACTGAGTTGGCAATTAAAGAATTCTGAAAAACTTTAAAATACTACATAATTGAGTATGAACCCAAAATTGATCTTATGTATACTTCTTTAGTAGAATACAGATCTGGAAGATTTTACAAGTGTTCGTTACTCAGGAGAAGAGCCTGGAAACAATACTTTTTACCATTTTGAGCTTGGTACTGAAGGATTAGTCCGTTTTATTAAGACCAAGGCAAGCCAGGACAAGAATGTACAGTTACTAAAGATCGTTAACAAATACCGCGAAATTGCATAGGGAGAAAATATATGTTCAGTGTATGTATTTGTGAAAACAATATAATGACCTTTAATAAGTATAAAGAAATATTGGATATAATTTCAAAGAAGCATGATATTGATATTTCGATAATGAATTTTCAAAGTGGTGAAATGCTCCTACAGGTACTAAACAATTATTTGGTTGATATTATCTTTATGGATATTTATTTGGAGGGAATGAATGGAATCGAGACTGCTAGGCGGCTACAGCAAAATGGTCTTCAGCCTCCCCTTATATTCGTGACAAAGAGTGAAACGCATGTATTTGAAGCATTTGATGTCAGGCCGATCAATTATTTAATTAAAGGTAAAGTAACAGTAGAGGAGTTTGAAAGAGTGTTTTTGAGGGCAGTTGATATTGCCAAGCGGAGAAGAAAGGAGCTTTTACTCTGTAAAGTTCGGGATTGCAATATTGTATTACAAATAAAGGACATTGCCTATATTAAAGTGACAAAGCGCCTCATTACCGTCTGCTATAAAGGTAGAGAAATTAAATTTTACAGCAGTCTAGTGAAGTTGGAGCAGCAATTACAGGACTATAACTTTTTAAGGATACATCGATCCTATATTGTAAATTTGTTGCATATCACTACATTTTGTTCCAATTACGTTATATTAAAAAATGGAAACAGAATACCTATGGGTGCTACCTATGTCAATGAATTAAAGCAGGCATTTTTTAACTTATATGGCGAAACTAAAAGTTAAATTATTATATTGATACTTGAATATTATCATCGATGACTTCGGAATGGGGCAAAGTTAGTTTAGTATATTGGCTGATTTCGAATGATACGCCAGAGGAATATGAGAAAAGATCATGATCATGTTGAGTTTCAGATTTGACAATTAAAGGGACATACGATATATTCCCCCAATCAGAATTGGAGGAAGAAAAATGAAAAAAAATGTGGACAAACAAAAAAAGTATTATTTTTCGGGCAGGCTCAAAAGGCAGCTTAATCAAATATCACATCACTCCTTAACGATCGTGGAAGCACCTTCCGGTTTTGGAAAGACTACGGCCGTCAGAGAGTATTTGAAAGAGAACCTATCCCATAATGCCTGTGAATATTGGTATACCTGTTTGGGCGAGTCTGTTTCTGTGGCCTGGTTGGGAATCTGTGAGTTGTTCTCCAATGTAAATGTAAAAGTAGCTGATGACCTAAAAAACCTGAAGATGCCCACTATGGATACATTATTTTATATGACATCATATCTCAGAGATTTTAGCTGCCAAACGGAAACCTATTTAGTAGTGGATAACTACCAGCTTGTTAATTGCGATATTCCTCGTGAGTTAATAAGTGTTTTTTCCATGCATGGAAATCCCAAGCTACATATGATATTCATTACTCAACAATTGGAAGCTAAGCAGCAAATTTCAATTCATAATAATAATATACATACCATTAATGCATCTGCTTTCTTATTTGATAGGGAGGATACCGTCAGATTGTTTCGAATGGAAGGTATCCGTCTCACCGATGATGAGTTGAAAAAAATATTAATGAGCACTGAAGGCTGGGTATCCGCCATTCGTCTGCAAATCAAAAACTTTTTAGAAATAGGTTTTTTTGATCTTACCACCACTGATATTGGGCAGCTTGTGGAAAAAGCCATTTGGAATAGGCTTACGCCGGAAGAGAAAGCTTTTTTTTTATTAGTTTCGGTTCTGGACAGTTTTACGATACGTCAGGCGGCTATTATGTTGAATCAGGAGATCCTGCCTGAAAAAATTGATGAACTTCTCAAGAACAACGACTTCATAAGATACCTACCAGATAAGTGTATGTACAGCATGCACAGCATTCTCCAAGATTATCTCCGAGATCGGTTTTATAATCAGATGCCTGCGGATTATCAAAATCAAACATTTCGTAAAGCTGGAGTATCCTGTACCGCCATATTACAGTACTATTCAGCTGCCGAGTTTTTTTATAAAATCAAAGATTTTGACGCTATTCTATCTTTACCTTTTAGCCGTGAATACTTATATAAACATAAAGGAAAGAATCTATCGGTTTTTATAATCACGATAGTCAATGAATGCCCGGAAGAGATATTATGTAAATATCCTCTTACCATGATTGTCTTCGGATACTATACAATTTTAGACGGACAGACTGAAACTTACCGAAAGTTGTGCAGTCTGCTTCGCATAGCAGTTCGATGCGATTCGGATTTCGATCGGGAGTCATTACGGAAAATAAGAGGCGAATACACCCTCCTAGTAACTCTGGGAGAATTCAATGATATTTCCAAAGTGAACAAGGGCCATGAGACAGCTCTGAAAATTTTGGGTAAACCATCTATAATGATTAAGTCTGATATTCCAATGCTATTTGCTACTACCTCTGTTCTAAATATGTTCTGGAGAGAATCCGGTGAACTAGAAAATGAGCTGCAGCAAATAGACATAGGCGCTCACTTATATCACAAGATAGGCCAAGGACATGGAATCGGCTACAACACCGTCATGCGTGCAGAGGCTTTGCTCATGCGTGGCGAGGATAACGAAGCTGAAATTCTGTGTCATAAGGCCCTCTATGAAGCTCGCAGTTATTATCAGACTGATATGTGCATCTGTGCAGAATTAGTTCTTGCCCGCATTGCTATCCTACGTGGAGAGGTGAAAGGTTATTTTACCGCAATAAAAAATATGCAAGATTATGCTAAGGCAGATTCCAATTTATATGTTCTACATATGGTAGAATACTGCATGTCGATCATAGGTCTTTTATTGGGTATTAAATATTATGTTGCACCATGGCTTTATGATATGGAGAGTATAAAAAACGTGTTGTATGCACCTGTTATACCGCACGCACAAATACTTTACCTAAATCTTTTGCTTATGGAAAATAGGTATCCTGAGTTTTATGGTATTTCCCAGCTTATTCCAGACAAATCAAAAAACGCAAATGAAAACATTAAATATATGATGCCACAAGTATATTATCTAAAGTTTCTTGCTATAGCAAAATATAATAACGGAGATCGATTCGCAGCTCAAGAATATCTTAAGCAAGCTCTTTCTATTGCGATGCCCGATAAGATTTATCTTCCGTTTGCTCAAGAAGCGGGTCAATTGAATTCTCTTTTAGATTCCTTAAGGAACTCAGTATCCGATAAAGATGGTATAAATGCTATAATAAAACTTGGTAGACGACAAGAAAGGGGAATGAAAATCATTAAAAAGGCTATAAACTCAGATAAATCTCCGCTGACACCAAGAGAAAGAGAGATCGCCCAGCTTGCAAGGGATAGATTAAGCGCAAGGGAGATAGCTGGCAAGCTGTATATATCCGAAACAACTGTCAGAACAATCCTTAGAAGTGTATACAGCAAACTTGACATTCATTCAAGAACTGAGTTAGTTACTAAACAATTCTGACAAAAAAATGCAAAATACTACATAATTGAGTATAGATAAAAAAATAATTTGCTGTATTCTTAAGGCAGATTATTTTTTATATTTAGATATGGTTTTGAGTTTAATATAACCTATAAATATACTAAATAGCATTTTGTAACATAACAATTTTAAAGGAGGAGGAAGCTTGGATAAAGAATTTTTAAGCGAGCTAATGCTGGATATATTCATAATAGAAAGGGGGATGGGGTATACCCTGCTGTGAGTCGGTAGTACCAGTCTGATCCTCGATATCGCCTAAACTAAATTTCTCATTTCAAGAAAGACTAACGATTAGAAGTCAAGTATCAAAATGAGGAATGAGGAAAAATCGATTAATATGGCGTCCTATAGCATAGACAAACAAACATGTGTCAGATGTGCATCTGCAATCTGCGCAGAACAAATATACAAAGAGACTGTGGTTGGAGCCTCCTACAAACCACGAGTGGTAGGTAAATAAAACCAATCCACAGTATGAAGAGTATAGCACAAGTCCCTGGAGAGGGACTAAGAAATACTACTATTTAATAATACGAGGTAAATAAGATGAATTGGTTTTATAATTTAAAGGTATCTGTAAAGATGTTAATAGGCTTTATTGTAGTAGCTTTTATCGCAGGCATGATAGGCGTAGTTGGCATAATTAACATAAGTAATATAACCAACAAGTGCGAAGACATGTATGCAAGGCATGCTGTAAACCTTAGTCAATTGATTACAATCGCTGAGAGGTACCAGATGACGAGGTCCGATTTAAAAGATCTGATTATACTTACAGATGATGAATCAATGAATAAAACGGTTGAAAAATTAAACGACGATTATGAAGTTTTAACTGAATACTTAAAGGAATTTGAAAAACTAATTAAAGACTCAAGAATTATAGAGAAGTATGACTATCTGATTAATTTGTTAACTAATGATTTCGTTGCATATAAGGACCAAATGATACAGTTAACTCAATCAAACCAAAATGATCAGGCATATATTATAATGACTTCTGAGGGAGCTGAAATAAATAATAAGGTTGCAGGAGCTATGGAAGAATTAATTAGATTAAAAATAGAAATGGTGAAGGATGCATCAGAAGACAATACAGCTTTATCAAAAACATCTACAGTTACAATGATTATATTAATAATTTTTGGTGTGATCATTTCAGTCATACTCGGTATCTTTATTTCCGGTAGCATAAGCAGACCTGTTAAGAAACTGGCTGAAGCAGCTGATAAACTTGCTCAGGGTGATGTAAATGTAAATGTTGAAGCGACTACCAGAGATGAAATCGGTTATCTTATGGAATCATTTAGCCATATGATAGAAAATATTCGAGGTCAGGCTTTTACTGCTGAGAAAATAGCTGCCGGAGACCTGACTGTTGACGTCACTATAAAATCAGAAAATGATCTGCTTGGTAAAAAGCTTTATGAGCTGGTTGAAAAAAATAATGAAGTGTTAGCTAGCATTAGTGCCGCATCAGAACAGGTAGCATCAGGCGCTAAGCAGATTTCTGACTCCAGTATGGCTCTTTCCCAAGGCGCAACAGAGCAAGCCAGTTCTATTGAACAACTTACTGCTTCGATAGAAGAAATATCGGCTCAAACAAAAAATAATGCCGAACATGCAAATGATGCGAATGGTTTGGCTTCAACTGCGAGGGTAAATGCGGAACGAGGCAATGAGCAAATGAAGGAGATGCTCAAGGCAATGCATGATATCAATGATTCTTCTGCCAATATCGCCAAGATTATCAAGGTCATTGATGAAATCGCATTCCAGACCAACCTATTGGCTCTCAATGCCGCAGTAGAAGCAGCAAGGGCAGGACAGCACGGGAAAGGCTTTGCAGTCGTTGCAGAAGAAGTGAGAAACCTGGCGGCGCGCTCAGCGAATGCAGCGAAAGAAACCACCGATATGATCGAGAATTCCATAAGGAAAGCGGAAGGTGGAACCCAAATTGCAAATGAAACGGCTAATGCACTCGCCGAGATTGTAGAAGTTGTTGAGAGAGTTGCAAGTTTGGTTAATGGCATTGCTGTGTCTTCCAATGAACAAGCGACAGGTATTGCACAGATCAACCAAGGAGTGATGCAGATATCGCAAGTAGTTCAGACCAACTCGGCAACTTCTGAGGAAAGTGCGGCTTCCAGTGAGGAATTGGCTAGTCAGGCGGAACTCCTGAAAGAGCAGGTGGGCAGATTTAAACTGAAAAAAGAGAACCGGCCTTTATCCTATAGGGGTTTGGAGGACATTAATCCTGAGGTTTTACGGATGCTTGACACCATGAATAAAAATAAAAAGTTCAATGAAGATGGGGGTACAGAGGCAGTCGCCGGTTCTAGGAAAATAGCATTAAGTGATAGTGAATTCGGAAAGTATTGATGGTGAAAGACAGTTAAAAAAGAGATTGTTATAGACTTTATAAGGCTGGAAAGAGAGACGGGAGACCCTCTTTCCACTTTATAAGAAAGGGGTATTCGAATGGCACAGATAGATGTTCTAGAATTAATGGAGCAAGAAGATACTCAGAAAGGTAAGTTTCTCACCTTTTCCATGGGAAGCGAGATGTATGGGATCGAAATCCAATATGTCATTGAGATTATTGGTATTCAGGCTATTACTGAAGTGCCGGAACTACCGGAGTATATTAAGGGAATTATTAATTTGAGGGGAAAAATTATACCTGTTATGGATGTAAGACTTAGATTTTATAAGCCTTTTATGGAGTATAACGATAGGACCTGCATTATAGTAATTGATATCGATGACACCTATATTGGACTAATCGTCGACAGCGTTTCAGAAGTGCTTTCGATACCGGAGGGTGAGATTGTCGATCCACCAGAGGTTAATAAAACCGGCAACAGGTACATAAAAGGCATAGGTAAGGTTGATAACGAAATGAAGCTAATCCTTGACTGTTATAGATTACTTAATGATAGAGATAAAGAAAAATTAGACAATTCTCTATTGGATTGATTAGTGATAAACAATAAGTTTGATGGAATTTGGGCTGTAGAGCCTCGTATAGAATTATTTATGATGGAAAATGACAAAAATGAGCTTTTTTATTAGATAAGGCTTGAAGCCGGAAAGGCGGTGAGATATGGTTAGCATTACAGAAAAAGAGTTTAAGCAATTTGCCCAATACGTTAAAACCAACTATGGTATCAATTTGAGTGAGGAAAAGCAGACACTGGTGTCCGGAAGGCTTAACAGTGTGCTTCTAAGCAAGAATTTTAAAAGTTTAACCGAGTATTTGAACTATGTTGAATCTGACAAGACAGGGCAGGCGGTTGTTACACTCATTGACAAAATCGCCACCAATCACACCTTCTTCATGCGGGAGGCAGATCATTTTGAATATTTCAGAGATAAAATACTCCCATATCTTACGAGAATTGTTAAGGACAAGGATTTGCGGATTTGGAGTGCAGCATGCTCCTCGGGGGAAGAACCTTATACCCTGGCGATGATTATTGATGAATTTTTCGGCAAGGAAAAAATGTTGTGGGATGCAAAAATATTAGCCACTGATATCTCCAATAATGTTCTTGAAACTGCAAAAAAAGGTGTGTACAGCAAAGATAGAATTTCGGCTTTGCCGGCGTCTTGGAGGTTGAATTATTTTAAAGAGATTGACGCTGAAAATACCATCTTGACTGATAATATCAGGAATGAAGTGATATATCGAAAGCTTAATTTGATGGATTCTGTATTCCCGTTTAGACAGAAGTTCCATATAATCTTTTGCAGGAATGTAATGATTTATTTCGATAATAAGACGAAAAATGAATTGGTTGAAAAGCTGTATGACAAGACTGAATATGGTGGTTACTTGTTTATAGGGCATTCCGAGTCATTAAATCATGATTTCGCCCGGTATAAATACATTATGCCAGCCGTCTACAGAAAGGAGTAGGTGTATATGGAGAACCGGAAAAAGATTAGGGTATTGATAGTTGATGATAGCATGATGTCTCGTGAAGTTATAAGAAGAGGGATTTCATCTGACCCATTGATTGAAGTCGTGGCTTTAGCAGGAGACCCATTTGAGGCTAGAGATAAAATTCTTAAGTTCCATCCTGATGTGATCACCTGTGATGTAGAAATGCCCAGGATGAATGGAATTGAATTTGTGCGCAGGCTGTTACCCCAATACTTTGTTCCTATTGTTATGGTCACAACAGTCAGTGATGCAGTTTTTGAGGCAATGGAAGCGGGAGCAATCGATTTTGTTGCAAAACCTGATATTCAATCGCCAAAAGGGGTCGAAGAATTCATCTGTGATTTGGTTAAGAGAATAAAGACTGCTTCAACTGTCAAGAATGCATTGCCCGAAAAGGAAAATGTTACATTAAAAGTGCCAGGTAATATGATACTTGGTGTTGACAATATTATTGCCATTGGTGCCTCCACCGGGGGCACAGAAGCTATATATAGTATACTCCGTTCCCTACCCCCTACTATTCCTGGAATTGTGATTGCACAGCATATTCCGCCAGTTTTTTCAAAGATGTTCGCTGAAAGATTGGACACCCAAACCTCTTTGAAGGTCAAAGAGGCTGAGACCGGGGATTATGTAGATCAGGGTACGGTGCTCATTGCCCCGGGAGACAGGCACATGAGGATTAAAAGAGTCGGAAGAAGATATCAGGTAGAGTGCTTTTACGGGGACAAAGTCAACGGACATTGCCCCTCAGTGGACGTCCTGTTCGAGTCGGTAGCGAAAGAAGCGAGCGGAAGTGCCGTAGGGATTTTACTGACAGGGATGGGACATGATGGAGCAAAAGGACTTTTAGCCATGCGTTGCAAAGGCTACAGAACCATCGGTCAGGACGAAGCGTCGTCAATTGTGTACGGAATGCCAAAGGTAGCCTTTGATATAGGGGCTGTGGAAATACAGGCTGCATTGGGCTGCATACCCCAAGTGTTGCTTAATTTGATCAGTTAGGTTATTATGATGGAGTTGGTTGCGGGATTGGGAATACATCGTACTGACAGAGAAGATGACAGCAAACGTACTTTCGCTTTAGCATCCTGCATAGGGGAAATATGCGAAAGATACATTTCTCATGATGTTATCTATTGCCATCGTAAGGTTATGCTGAATTAAGTTTGGGCGAATTGTACACGATGATTCAATCTGGTGCCCCTAGTGCGTCAAAAGATAATACGTTGCAAAATATGCTAAAAATGCAAACTGAAACATTGCTTCCGCGATACCAACAAGAAGTCGAGTATTCAAAGGCATACACAGACGCTTTAAAGGATATTCCATCTGAATACAAAGACAAAATTGAAAGCAGTGGAGTAGATATTGAAGCTTTACCTGGTGATCTGGCTGAAAAGATTCAAAAAGCAATAAATGCTAATGAAAAGTTAAAATCTTCTGAAAAACAATTAGCATTTAAATTAATTCATAAACGTAGAGTCGGCTTTTATGTCGGCTCTTTTTGAGTATGATTAAATTGAAGGGACGTGATTTTTATAGACAAAACTAAGGAAATACCAATTTGGCAAAAATCTAATTTAACAGTAGAAGAAGCTGCTGTCTATTCCGGGAAGGGAGTTAACAAGATACGTCAATTATCTGACAATGAGGATTGTAAGTTTGTATTATGGGTAGGAAGTAAGCGGTTAATTAAAAGAAGACTATTTGATACGTATATCGAAAGACAATATTCTATATAAAGTTTAGTTGATAATATGAGCTTGTATGTGGTAAAATCGTTATCATACCAAAGGCTCTTTTTAATAAAGGAGCGAACAATATGGCAACAAAAAGAAAAAACAATAAAGGAAGAGTATTAAAGGAAGAGTATTAAAAGAAGAGTATTAAAAGAAGGTGAAAGCTTCAGGAGTGATGAGAGGTATCAATATCGCTTTAATCTTGGAGATGGGAAATGCACGTTATATATGCTAATACACTATCGGAGTTGCGCGAGAAAGAAGGGGCAATACAAAGAAAGGGGAATAATGGGGTGCATGAAACGTCAACTTATATTAAGCATTTAGAAGTATAATAATTGAAGTGCTTTTTATTCCTACTAAATTGATAGTAAATTAAAGAAAGAGGTAGAATCAATTGTTAAACCAGTTTTCAAGAACCCAGTTGTTATTGGGTGAAGATGCCATGGAAAAATTGCTGAGTGCAAAGGTTGCTGTTTTTGGTATCGGCGGCGTAGGCGGATATGTGGTAGAAGCCTTGGTAAGAAGCGGAGTCCGTTCCTTTGTACTAGTTGATGATGATAAGGTTTGTCTTACTAATTTAAACAGGCAGATCATAGCCACCAGAAAAACGGTAGGCAAATATAAAGTTGAAGTAATGAAGGACAGAATATTGGAAATCAATCCGGATGCCGAAGTGGAAATGCACCAGTGCTTCTACTTGCCGGAAAATGCGGATGATTTTGATTTTAAAAATTATGATTATGTAGTGGATGCAGTTGATACTGTAACTGCAAAGCTTGAACTGATCATGCGGGCAAAAGAGGCAGGCGTTCCGGTCATCAGCTGTATGGGCGCAGGCAATAAACTGGACCCTACAAAATTTCAGGTTGCGGACATTTATAAAACCACCATGTGTCCCCTGGCAAAGGTCATGCGCAGAGAGCTTAAGAAAAGGGGTGTAAAGAAGCTTAAGGTTGTTTTTTCCACAGAAAAGCCAACAAGGCCTCTGGAGGATATGTCCATCAGCTGCAGGACAAACTGTATCTGCCCGCCTGGAGCCAAACATAAGTGCACGGAACGGAGAGATATTCCCGGAAGCGTGGCCTTTGTTCCTTCTGTAGCAGGGCTTATCATAGCCGGAGAAGTCATCAAGGATCTGTCTCTAAATGGAAAGATGGGGAGGTAATCACATGTTTGACGGCAATATGGCTCATGAACACGATCTTTCATTGGAACAAATGAAGAAAATGGGCCCGGAGGAATATGTGCTTGTAGACGTCAGGGATCAGACGGCATACAACCATGGATTTATACCAGGGGCTATCAATATTGAAAAAGAAGCATTGTTAAACGGGGAGCCTTCCCTTCCCAGGGACAGGAAGATCATATTATATTGTTTAAAAGGGATCATCAGTGAAGAGGCTGCAGAGCATCTGGCAAAACAGGGATATGAAGCGTATAATCTTCGCGGCGGCTATGGAGAATGGCTGCTTCGGGTCATGGAAAAGGAAGATACGGGAAAAGAACGCCTGGAAGAAATAGAAAAGAGCATCCGGAAGAAATTTCATAAGGAACTGTTCAGTAGATTTGCCAAGGCCGTTAATGAGTATGAGCTGGTAAAGGAAAACGACAGGGTTGCTGTCTGTATTTCAGGTGGTAAGGATTCCATGCTCATGGCAAAGCTGTTTCAGGAATTAAGGCGGCACAATAAGTTTCCCTTTGAGCTGGTCTTTCTTGTCATGGACCCAGGCTACAACGAAACCAACCGACAGGTAATTGAAAATAATGCAAAGCTTTTGAATATTCCCATCACTGTATTTGAAACCCAGATTTTTGATGCGGTTTATGATGTGCAGAAATCCCCGTGTTATCTGTGTGCCAGAATGAGGCGGGGTTATTTGTACAGCAAGGCAAAGGAACTGGGCTGTAATAAGATTGCACTGGGACATCATTACGATGATGTTATTGAAACAATTTTGATGGGCATGATGTACGGAGCACAGATACAGACCATGATGCCCAAGCTGCACAGTACGAATTTTGAAGGAATGGAACTCATCCGCCCTATGTATCTCATACGGGAGGATGACATTAAGGGTTGGAGAGATTACAATGATCTGCACTTCATTCAATGTGCATGCCGGTTTACGGATACCTGCACGACCTGCAGGACCGATGGCAGCACCGGATCAAAGAGAATGGAGATAAAGGATTTAATCAGGCAGTTAAAGAAAGTCAACCCGTATATTGAAAGTAATATTTTTAAGAGCGTGGAAAATGTAAATTTAAACACCATCATTGCATACAAGGAAAATGGAAATGTACATCACTTCCTTGA
Source organism: [Clostridium] celerecrescens 18A (assembly GCF_002797975.1). Classification (NCBI taxonomy): domain Bacteria; kingdom Bacillati; phylum Bacillota; class Clostridia; order Lachnospirales; family Lachnospiraceae; genus Lacrimispora; species Lacrimispora celerecrescens. Next base: position 922,769 of record NZ_PGET01000001.1, read on the forward strand.
CGGTTATGATTTGGACACATAATAATGAATCCGGAGGCTGTGTCTTATGAAGATTTCAACAAAAGGCCGCTATGCGGTAAGACTCATGATAGATCTGGCTGAGCACAATCATGGAGAATATATTCCTCTCATGGATATTGCAAAGAGGCAGGAGATATCGGAAAAATACTTAGAATCCATTGTTTCGGTTCTGAGTAAAAGCAATCTGCTCATTTCCCTGAGGGGAAAGGGGGGCGGTTATAAACTGGCGAAAAACCCGGAGGATTATACTGTGGGCAGTATATTAAGGCTTACGGAAGGATCTCTTGCTCCGGTTTCCTGCCTGGAAGGAGAGGTAAATGACTGCACAAGGGCCTGTCATTGCCGGACACTACCCATGTGGGAGGGGTTCAATAAACTGATTAATGACTACTTTGACGGAATAACCATAGCTGATCTGGTTTCCAGCAGCGATTATTCAAACGATTACATTATATAAAATTACAAATGCAAAAGACTGCCAAAAAATTCCCAATTATTTCCACTGGAAAAATGGTAACAAGAGTGTTATCATATGTTTGTAACATAAATGAAATACAAACGTAACACAAATGTAACAATTTCAAAGGAGGCAATTGAATTGAGAAAACTAACGGCACTTGGAATGATTACACTTACTTTAACGAGTATGATACCATTGACTGCAAATGCGGCAGTGGCAAGACCTTACAGCCAATGCAACAATGGAAGGAATGTAGTAACAGTGAGCAGAAACTGTAATTTAGATGATTTAAAATCTAGATTGCAGCAATTAGGAGTTGATGGAAGTAACTGCGATTGGTCTAAGCTCATCAATAACAGTAATTCAGGCAAGAATTGTAATAATGGTAACACTGGTAATACTGGCAATAACGGTAATACCGGAAATACTGGAAATAATGGCAATACCGGAAATAATGGCAATACCGGAAATAATGGCAATACCGGAAATAATGGCAATACCGGTAACAATGGTAATACTGGTAACACCAACAATAATGGAAATACCGGTACTACTCCAGATGACTCAACGGACACTTCTACCAATAAGTCCTATACCCAGCAGGTAGTAGACCTTGTAAATGCTGAAAGAGCAAAAGAAGGACTGGCTCCTCTTACCATTGATCCTAATGTTGAGAAGGCAGCAACCGTAAGAGCCAATGAAATACAGTCAAATTTTGATCATACACGGCCAAACGGCAGTTCATTCTCAAGTGCTTTAAAAGAGCAGGGTGTGAATTACCGCGGCGCAGGCGAGAATATCGCATGGGGACAGAAAACTCCTCAGGATGTTGTAAATGCTTGGATGAACAGTGCGGGTCACCGTGCAAACATCATGAATAAGAGCTATACACATATCGGTGTAGGCAATACTCAGAATAACTCAGGAACTCAGTACTGGGTGCAGTTATTTACATATTAGTAATATTGATGCCTTGTAAATTAAGATAATGTAGGATTTATAAGGGGATCATTAGTGAGATGGGCAGCTTCCAATTGACAACTCTTTTCTGGGTTGTTGTTAAATGGAAGCTGCTTTTTCTAATATATCAACAGTTTTAGAAGACATAGCATCAGTGGCGTGAGTTCTCCATTCTCTTGAACACAAACCATATCTACTCAACATTTTTTAGAGACTTTATCAATTATCGACGGGAAATAGCCGAGATTCTATTTTCATTTTTTGAGTATTCTCTTTAAGTAGGTGACATCTAATAAATTTACTGTTTCAAAATTTCCTTTATAAAACACTCCCCAGTTATTGAAAACACAAGGCAATTCCTTTGCTTTTTGTAGCGTATCCACTTGAATCAAAGATACAGGTACATCATTCACTTCACAATACTGCTTTATCATCTCAATGTTTTGATAGACATAGGGGCATTGCATATCATAGTAAATTGTAAGGTCTTTGCTCTCAATTTCTTGGTTTTTAACGTTTTGCGCGAACTTTGGCGTTGTTCCGTCAAAAGAAAGTGCAAGCAATTCATAGCCATTATCAGTCGTATCAACAACCTCAAAGCCGAACTTCTTCGCAAATGTTTGGTCAGAAAGAAATGATTTTTGTTTTTTAGCCCCGAGCATACATATACCGGATTTGCCCTTTTCTTTTGCATCAGCCAAACAATACTCCATCAGCGATTTCCCATACCCTTTTCCTTTGTGACTGCCAGTAACCCATAAGCAATACAGATAATAATAGTTGTCACCAGTTATGGGAACCCAAGCAGTTTCAAGAGGAGCATATTCAATAAAAACCGTAGCCCTTTCATTTAACTTTCTAAAGACATGTCCTTCATTTAGTCGGTCTGAAAGCCATTGTTTCTTTGCTTCAATACCTTGATGAGGCTTTTTACTGCGGATAATGCAGCACAAATGCTCATTGACAAGGTTTTCTGTTGTTAAGTTTACAAAATCAGCATTCATATGTGCCCTCGTTTCAATTTGACATTTATTACCGTTAAACTAAAGTATACTACGTTCGTTAATCCAAAACAATTATAAAATCTTAGTCCGTTCCGAATATCCTGACAGTCAAGGGGTGAGCAGTATTTTTTCGAAACGAACGCGAAAAAGTACTACGCGCCCCGAATCCCCTTTGGGGCTTTATCAACACATCGAAACAGCGCAAAGATGTAAGTATTATCATCATAGTCACGAAATCTGTAGCGAAGGCAGCTTTGCAGCCCTTACAGTTCACTTATAAAAATTTCCTCTTACTTTGCGTTTCAGCCTTAGCAGATAATAAGTTTCATAATGATAAAAGCAATATATACTTGGCATTATGCAATATATAGTGTATCCTATGACTATGAAAGGGGGCATTCCATGAAGAATAAGAGAATGAAAATCGCCCGGATGGAAGCTGATATGAAACAAGAGGACTTAGCAAAAGCCGTAGGTGTTACCCGACAAACTATCGGTCTGATAGAATCAGGGGAGTATAACCCAACATTAAACCTTTGTATATCGATTTGTAAGGCGCTAGGCAAAACATTAAATGACTTATTTTGGGAGGAATCGAAATGAATAAACAAAATATACAAGACGAGAGAGTTGTAGCTCAACGCCGTAAAATAAATAGTGAAGCTTACAGCATTTTAATGATTGTGCTACTTGGTTCAATACTCGTACAACAATATTTACTAAACGCTCCGTTTGAACAATATGCTGTGGAGGTTATATGTTTTTTTGGAATGTCCCTATACATGATAATACGGTTTATGACCATGGGACTTGACATATTCGGCGAAGGTAAACGGGCTAAAACCCTTCCTGTTGTGAACAGTATAGTAGCCGGAATTGTAGTAACGGCGATTAATGGTATTTTGAACTATACACAGTACGCAGAAAAATATAAGGAAGATGGTATAGGTTATTTTATCGCCGTGTTGGCAATTACTTTTATCAGCGCAACCATTTCAACTTTTATAGTACTTTTTTGCCTTAATTATCTGAACAAGAAAAAACAGGCAAAAATTCAAAAGCAGTTAGACGAAAAAGAACAGGACGAATAGCAGTGTCTTTCTTTCGCTAATAAGCATTACCAGGCATTTTGCCTTATCCATATCATATGAATCCATAAACTAGAAGCAAGATATATGTCTTGCTTCTTTTCTTGCTAATTATGAATTCAGGCTGAGCCTTTGCACCATAGTAGCCAGAAAATTAGATGCAATATAGTTACGTACCATTAAACTTCAAACAACTTTGAAAACTGCATAAGGAAAACGGAACGTCTGCAAACAGACGCCCCGCCCCTATACTGCGATTCATTCAAAGCAGCCAGCGTTATCGTTTTATAAATATATGATTATAAGGGGCTGCTTTATAAACCTTAAGATATACCAAGGCCGGCACTGGCGTAGCCTGCGATGGTGGCTGCTACATCGAAACCAGCAGTGACCTCTGCGGAGAATAACAAAAGCAACCTGGTTCCTGCGGTAACAGGAATGTTCAGTCCGGTGGTGACACCGCTGATGATACTACCGATAGAAATTGCTCCCGTGAGGGAAGGTGACAGCGTAACCACTGCGCCCGGCACCTCAACAAAGGTGTTGTTAGGTGTAGTGGATTCGAACAACTGAGCGGTTACTGTCACAGTCGAACCAATCAGGCTGAGCGCAGTGCTAATGCTCAAATAACCGGCTAAGGAGGTAATAATCCCATCCCTGGGCATGGAGAACGCCAAGTTCGTCAACCCTAGTAGATTGACTGTTCCTCTGGAAGCGGAAATGCCGGAAAGGTTACTCCCGAATCCAACTGCGCTGGAGGTGTTAAGCAATCCTCCGAGTACTGTGGCCAAGGTAACAGGTGTTCCGGAAGCAAACGGAATAATGGCTCCATCGCCCGCCAAGCCGATAGGGCCGGTAGGTCCTGTAGGTCCAGTATCACCAGTAGGTCCAGTAGGTCCCGTTGCTCCAATAGGGCCAGTAGGCCCAGTATCACCAGTAGGCCCAGTGGGGCCTGTTACGCCAATAGGTCCAGTAGGCCCGGTAGCACCGGTAAGTCCAGTAGGTCCGGTAGCACCGGTAGTGCCGGTAAGTCCAATTGGGCCAGTAGGTCCGGTAGGCCCAGTAACGCCGGTAAGTCCAATTGGCCCAGTAGGTCCGGTAGGGCCGGTAGGGCCGGTAGGGCCGGTAGCGCCAGTAAGTCCAATTGGCCCAGTAGGTCCGGTAGGGCCGGTAGCGCCAGTAAGTCCAGTAGGTCCGGTAGGTCCAGTAGGCCCAGTAGGTCCGGTAAGTCCAGTAGGTCCGGTAGGTCCGGTAGGCCCAGTAGCGCCGGTAAGTCCAGTAGGTCCGGTAGGTCCGGTAGACCCAGTGGGTCCGGTAAGTCCAGTAGGTCCGGTAGGTCCGGTAGGCCCAGTAGGTCCGGTAGGCCCAGTAGGTCCGGTAGGACCAGTGGGCCCTGGACAACCTCTAGGCCCAGTTGGTCCAGTAGCTCCTGGGCAGCCTTTAGGTCCTTGACAACCCCTAGGGCCAGTAGGCCCTGTTATGATACAACGACGACGACAAGAACTCTGATCATCATTAGACTCTATATAGTTATTCATATGGAATTTCCCCTCTATAATTATTGGCTTATATATGGAAACATAATAAAGAATTTTATTCTTTATATCCATAGAATATGTCAGATTGTACATGTCTGTTAATTTATAGTGATTAGTACATTTATACGAAATTTGCTAATAAGGTAGAAAAAGTTTACAAGTCGGTATTATGGTTGGCACATTTTAATGGTGTAAAAAAGTAATATGACAACCAAGATTTGAAAGGAAAATCTAATATAAAGAATTAAATAATCATGTAAATTAGTTTTTGGCGTTTAGTATACATTGAAAATTTTATTGATAGTTAGTAAATATGATGATATTCTACTCTTGAAGATTAATTATAAAAATGTGACCTTTAGATTAATTAAATCATGTGCGGAGGAGACATAGCAGTACGGTGACTAAACGCATCATTTGAGTACACGCATTACACTTGAACCTGCAATTACATTGTACCGACATTCTGGATTATTTGAAACCTTTAGCAATGGTCGTTATGTAGAAATGGAAAAGAAGCTGTAATTACTACTTACACTTATGAGCATTATGATGTTCGTATTAGGGGATGTTGTACTTATGTGACTATTGATTTTCAATTTCCGGAAGTTGGGGGGCAAAATGAAAAACTAGACTTGAAAACATTCCTGTTAGGGAGCTTTTTCAGCCTTCATACGTATGCAGAGAAAGAATATATAAACAAAAAATCGCAGAAGAGTTGGAACTGGGTATAATAAAGGAGGGAACATAGATATCATTTATTCATTATAGAAAAATGAAATCAGAACTTAATATCCAAGCTGCAATTCCGGGATGTACAGAATGGCCATTATTATTCAATGGAATTACTACTCCCGTAGCTTGACTGGATAATACGTTTAACTACCCGATATGAGCATAATCGGAATCTGAATGATGTTCGTATTATTTATATAATGGAAATTTAAACAACTTATTGATATATATATATACAAGACAGGAGAAAGCTAATGAAATTAAAACAAAAAAAATTGTTTACTTTTTTCGTACTGTTCACAGTATTATTCATCCTGGGTGCAGTTCCGGTATTTGCGAAAGAGGATGCTATACCGTCCATTAATCTGGATGTCACTCTTCAAAGTGATGGCTCTGCGGTCATAACGGAGATCTGGGATGTTCGCGGTGTATCCAGCGGTACTGAATATTACAAGGCTCTGAATAACATGGAAGGGATGAGCGTCTATTCCCTTGCTGTGTGGGACGAGTCCGGAGCGCAATATAAAACGCTGAACGACTGGGACACAAAGCTCTCCAGAGAGGAAAAGTCCGGTACCTGCGGCATTCTGAAAACCTCCAAAGGATATGAACTCTGCTGGGGCATTGGCAGCTATGGTAACCATCAGTATACCATCCATTATACCATAGAGGGTTTGGTAAAAGATTATGGCGACTATGCAGGATTCTATCATCAGTTTATATCGGAGCTTTCAAGCGCTCCGGAATCAGCTAATATTAAAATCCGGATGGAGGATACACGTCTGACGGCAAACAATGCCCGCATCTGGGCGTATGGCTTTACAGGAGAAGTTGAGATCGGGAGCGACGGCAGCCTTAATATTTTTTCTTCTGAAGCTTTAGAAGGAGGAGACTATGTAAATGTGCTCTGCCGCTTTGAAAGAAGCTTGTTCCCACTGGCCTCTGCAGCTGGTATGTCTTTTGAAAAGTTGCAGGAATCCGCAGAAAATAAAAACTCTGATATTGCTTTATATATCGTCCTTGCTGTTATAGGGGCAGTTATTGGTGTGACAGTCCTTTTAATCGCCTTCTATTCTTCACGATATAAACTGGTAGACGGCACAGCCGTTCGTCTTCCCGGAAAGAAACAATTAGATACGAACTGGTCGGTTCCTTTTGACAGCAGCATTCCTGCGGTATATTCCGCTATGCTGCTGCTACGCAAGGGTATTTCCTGTGAAACGCTTATGGGCGCTTATCTTATCCGCTGGCAGGAAGCGGGGTATATTCGCATAGAAGAGCGGGAAAATGAGCGAACTATAAAAAGGACTCAAGAAGAAGCTATCGTGTTTAGCCAGGATAAAACACCGGAACAAGGGGTGGAGCGGTCGCTGTACGAAATCTTAAACGACGACACTGACCGTGACGGCATTCTTTGGACCTCTGACATCGAAAAGCGGGCGGGAGCACTTTACGAGAAACTCACTGCATGGGCGGAAGAAGTGAAAGGTGAAGGCGAAAAAGCATTAATCCGCTCCGGCGCGGCGGCAACGAACATAGAGGGCACTGTCCGGTTTACTGTATCGGGTTTTGATCAGGCTGTCAAGCTGCTGGGGTTTAGGAAATACCTGTTAGAAATGCAAAGGCAAAGTAAAGACAGGTCATTATCGGGAGAACTTTGGGGGGATTATCTTGTGTTCGCTGCTTTGTTTGGCATCGGAGAGAATGTCCTCGAAAGTATGAAAACCCTAGACCCTGCATATTTTGATACCTTCGCAGGCATGTACGGCTGCAACGCCTACAACATGAGATACCTTGTAATCATGACGAATCATATTTCGAGCGCTGCAACGCCATCCAATAACACGGACGGGATAAGCGGAGGCGTAAGTTCGGCGGGCGGAGGAGGTTTCTCCGGAGGAGGAGGTGGAGGCAGCCGGTAATGGGCTGCCTTCACCATATGCAGTATAGGCGAAATATATTCACTTACATTTTAATATTCTTCATTTTATAAATAAAAAATAACGTCGGAGTGGTCATATAGTATCTTAAAGCTAAAACGAATGGAATGAACATGTGCGTTATAGACCTCCGGTACTGGAGCTACTTAAACTTTTAAATTTTAGGGGGTAAAATAAAAGCATGATTAAAAATGAAATTCTTGTCTTATTAACTCATCAATGGTGTGATTGGGAAGCCAGCTATGTTATTGCCGTAGCAAATTCTTTTTCTGATTATGTGGTAAAAACTATCGCAATTGATGACTCACCCAAACTATCAATGGGAGGTATCAGGGCCTGTATTGATTATAGTATAGAAAATTATCATACATATGAAAAGCTTGCCATGGTAATTTTACCAGGAGGTCTGTCTTGGGAAGAAAACGATTATGATGAAATAAAAGATTTCGTTAAAATACTCAAAGAAAAGAATATTTCTATAGCAGCAATATGCGGTGCGACCTATTTCTTGTGTAAGCACGGTTTTCTCGATTGTGTTAAGCATACGGGAGATTCCTTAGATCTTTTTAAAAGTGCTAAGGGATACAAAGGAGAAAACTTATTTATTTCTGCTCAAGTGGTAGTGGATGGCGGTTTTATTACTGCAAATGAAACTGCAGCTGTGGAATTTGCTTATGAAATCTTCAAAATTCTTAAAGTAGATAGTGATGAGGAAATGAGTCAATGGTTTGACAATTTTAAAAATGGGGCTATTCGATAGGTTACATATGGAATAACGATATTCCAATAAATATATAAAATCAGATAAAAATGGCCTTAATTATTGACCACAATATTAACAACCAAATGATAAGTACAGGTACAGCATAATACCATTTCCTGACCAGTTTTTTTTGTGAAATATTCTGGGCTTCAATTCTATATTTTTCAAAGGTTTCTTTTGGTATGAATATAATTGTAAGTGAAATCAATGCAGGAAGTAAAATGATATCATCAACATATCCCAATACTGGAATAAAATCTGGAATAAGATCTATCGGAGATAGTGCATAAAGGATCGTTAATACAGCAAAGATTTTAGCGATAATGGGCGTTTCAGAACCCTTTAGAGCTAAGAATAGTGCGGGAATATCGGTTTTTAATTGTTTTGCTCTTTCTTTTAAATTCATTAAGGCATTCCTTTACTTATACTCATTTTTGTTTGCTTACCTTACTATGCCATAAGTATCTAAAAAAATCAATATATCAAACTGAATTGATGGAGGTTGTGTGATGTTTACAGCGAGAGAAGCAAGTAAAATTACGGTTCCTTTTAGTGATGATTGCATAGAAGAGTAGCAAGTATCTGATATGCTTGTAAAATTAGTATTTATCGTATTATTTCACATTGAAAATTTTTGATATTGATAGTTAGAAGGGTTTGCTGTATTATTAAATAAAGTAAATCGGAATTTATTTTGGAAATTGTAACTGTAGATTACTTATATATTTATATTTGTAGAGGTAAATGGAATGGAGAAAAATATTTATAGTGATATCAAAACCGTTACACTTGAAAGATTTAAAGTAGCTAGATATGTTATTATCAGCCCCGCTCCCGAAAACGACGTCATTGATTATATGGATAGATGGGCGGGAAAAAGCGGCTTATTTGATATTGAAGGCTACAAAAGACAACGGATCGGCTGGGATTTTCCGTTTGTTACAAAAGAGCAGCAGGAGAGGTTCGGACTAAGGGGCTATGTTGCTGCCTATGTTATACCAGAGAATTTTGTTCCAAAGTGTGAGGGGGCTGAAATCGCTTATATAGAAAAGGATACTTATGCAACGATTTCTATAACGAATCCGCACAGTAATTCTTTTGAGAACATACCAAAAGCGTACCATATGCTTTTGGAGTTTGCAAAAACATCAACATGGGAAAATAGACTTGCTTTTGAAGAAGAATATGATATAGATGGGGTCCACTATATGGACGTATACGTTCCCATTAATTAGAATAGGATTCTAATAAGCATAATAGGGGTCTACAAATTTCAATTTAATAATGTTAATAACGAACTATTAACTAGTAGTATTTAGTTAGTAGTTTTTTATTGCCAGAATAATTCTTTCAAGAAAAAACAAAAAAGGAATATAAGTAAGTTGATGTTCTGGTTTAAAAGATATTGAGATAATAAATTAAGATTATCTATACTACATTATTATGGAAGCACATATTACATAGAAAATACCGGTGATAAAACCACCGGTATTCAATCATCAATCATTTAATTCAAAAAATGGAAAAACAGTTTAGTGATTGCTCATATATTCTTTTTTTAACCTGTTAAATTCCGATTCTAAACGGTAATCATTTCTCTTTTTTATGTATTCAGCAATACCATCCTTAAAGGATGGTTTGGCAAATTTAAAGATTCGGTACAGTAGGCGTATTCCCCAGAATAGAGAAAAGATGACACAAATGAGTACTTTTGTGCCATAATCCCAGATTACGGCGAATGATGCAAAACACAATAGGATAAGCATATAATCCAAGGCTTGGGATAATAGATTTTTCTTTATTGCAAGTCTGCGTTTTGCAAGTTCCAGGATAGTATTGTCGTCAGGAGTTTGAATATTCAGGATGCCATCAGAGTCAACATTTGTTGAAGAATTAACACTTTGTACGATACTTTCTGTAGTCATTAAATTTCCCTCCACATACTGTAGTTTCATGCGAATAGTATCTTCAGATATCCACTCTGCCCGTTGATTTTTAACCAGTTGCCGGGCGCGTTTCAGATAAGTTGGTTCCAAAGAAATATTGCTATAATCTACTACATTAATTTGTTTGATATAATATCACCTCTTTATATGTTTTTTGTTATGGGTGTCTCCCCGTGCAGTTCGTTTTTTATTATGGGTGCCTCCCCCTCTGCAAGTAATATCATATCATAGTTTTATTGTCTGCTCAACATTTTTAAGGCTGTACGTGGTGGAACAAAAAGTCAGATCGATGCATGAATGGATTTTATGCCATGACCAGAGGGAGAAAGAAGAATATTCGATGGGGAAGACCGGTAAGATCGGGGGATCCTACCGGCACTAAATAAAAGGTTGTAACCGAAAAAGCAAGTAAGGGATTTTAAATGTAATACCTGCTTTTTCTCTAAGGTAATAATACCCAATATCTGAGCAAAAGAAAGGTTAATGTAATGAAGTGTTGTTTACGTGTAACAAATTAGAATTTACAAGACTGGAGGTGGGGATATGAAAAATATGCCTTATGAGATAAAGCAAGAAATACGAGGCTATGCAAAGTTACAAATAAGAGTCGTTGATAAGTATCTTAAGATACAGGTAATGATAGAGGAGTATGGAGTTCCTGTTAAAAATCTTTTGTCTTGTGCAGATGCTTCCACGGGTGCTCCTCCTAAAACAGAAGCATTGGCATTTATAAATAATGTTGAATTTGATGATATCGTGGGAAGTATTAAGGAAATAAAAGATGTGTTTTAGTGGTTTATTAATAATCCGCAAAACTGAAAGTGACCGAAGCTCTAGCTTCGGCCATGGAATAAGAAATTAACCTAAAGTATAATCTTTTTTACTTAAATTCCAACTGCGGACACCTAGGTCGGTGTTAAGTTCATATTTATTGCAACAATCGCTGCAATGAATATAAACAACATGTTCTTCAAAACCAGGAATGAGATTATGTTCTTCTAGAATTTTGCCTTTTCCGCAAGGGCACTCATATTCAAAGTGCTCAATAATACCCGGACCAGTACCGTAGCCTACGTGTCCCTTAGCTATTGAATTAGTTAATTTGGTTTTCATTTGTAAACCTCCAATATTACAAGTATGATAACAAAGCAATATAAAGTGAAGGTAATAAAAGTATAAATTTTTTAAAAATAAAATCTGAAATTTTATAAGGCATTAACATGAAAGTTTGTTATGTAAATGATGTGGCTTTAATAGATATTCAGAAGAAAGAATATCTAGTCGTATTAATAGGTGTAAATACGTAAATATAATCATGATTTTGAACATATAAATGCTAGGAGGAGAAGTGCCGGCAAGATAAGGAGATCCTGCCGGCAGTAATTAAAACTTTTATTGAAAAAACAAGTAGGGGAAATTAAATTAATACCTGCTTTCTCTTTAAGGTAATAATACCAAATATTTGAATAAAAGAATGATCAATGTAATGAATTGTTATTTACAGGATATTAACTTAGATAAAAGGGTATATTGAATATTAAAAGATAAAAATAAAAGTCTGAAGATTAGAATAAAAAGGAGTGCCACGTAGTTTGGGGAGAATGTGGCACTCTAAAAAAGAGCTAAATATATTATAACACTTTAATGAATTAAAGTATATTAACTTAATTCATAAAAAAATATTAACTTATTAAGCAATATGATTAATGTGTATAAGATACATTCATTAATTAAGTAAAAATTCCTATCTGACATCGTACAGTACATTGATAACTTAATATTGATAGCTAGTAAGTGTGATGCTATTCTATTCATGAGTATTATTAATAGTTAGTGAAGGAGAAGACAGAAGGGTTAGTAGGAAACCTCCAAACTTTTTACTTAAGTATATAGCAGGTTATTTGAAAATAATAGATGCCATAAGGCTGAGCTGATAATTTGTATTGATATTTAGTAGTGATTAGAGTATCCTTATTTCAGAAAATGAGAATTTACAGGAGGAATGAATATGGAAGCAAGAAAATTATTGGATGCGTTATTGGTTGCTGAAAAGTTAAAAGATACAACTCGCCATTGCTATACTACCAATGGCAGACACGAGAGTGTTGCAGAACATAGTTGGATGATGACATTGATGGCTTTTTTTATGAGGGATGAGTTCCCCGAAGCCAACATGGATAAGGTTATCAGAATGTGCATTATTCACGACTTGGGAGAATGCTTTACTGGAGATATACCTACTTTTGAAAAGAACCAGGACCATGAGCAGACCGAAAAAAATCTGCTATATAACTGGGTTCGTTCCTTACCGAAGGAATATGAAGTAGAAATGCGGGAACTTTATGAGGAAATGGAAGAGCGTAAAACAGCTGAAGCTCAAATTTATAAAGCCATAGATGGTCTAGAGGCATTGATTCAGCACAATATGTCCGACTTGTCTACTTGGATTCCGAAAGAATTTGAACTAAACTTAACCTATGCAGATGATAAGGTTGCGTTCTCCGATTATTTAAAATCTTTAAGGCAAGCTGTTCTAGAAGATACCATAAAAAAGATTGGTGAAGCTAAGTAACCTTATTTACTTGCCCTTTAGCAATTGAATATTGATAGCTGATGTGTTATAGTAGAAGAACACTAGTTCTGTATTGGGGAAGGAGATTGTGGGGATGATACTTGTTCGTCATGTGTTATTGCAGGGGATTACATTTTCCTGGCTCACCATGGAGGAGGTCATGACAAAGATGATTTTATCCACCAGATTCGAAAGACGTTTGAAAGCATGGAGAATACGCTTGCTTCTATTGATGCTACTCTGAATGATGTGGTACAGATAAATCTTTATTTCAGAGATATTAAAGATTTTCGATTAGCTGCTGATGTTTTTAATATTTCAAAAATGGATCGCCCGCAAGAATGACAACAACGACTGAGTTTGTCAGTGAAAATTGTTTATGTCAAATGGATGGTGTTGTATATAAACCATTGCAGTAATAATAGTTACAGATAACCAAAAACATTCTACTTATAAGTAACATTTACATAATATAAGGGGAGCATGAATGAGATAACAATCTTATAACCTTTAGATGTTTTCCTAAATGACCCATCAAATTCCCTTCTAGTCGAATTCTAAAAGGCACTATTTTGAAAAATGGTGAATTCTAATTATTAATGGAAGTTATACACGAAATTACTTAGAGGCAGCGCATAGCACTGCCCCTAAGCAAAATAACACAAGAATGTCCGCTGGTCGCGCTCTCGATTTAGAAACAAAGAGCTCCTCTTTAAAAAAAATATTAAGACAATTGTCGAAGCAACCGGATATAATGGTTTGATTCGCGTAGTACATGATCCGCCAACAAAGGTAAAATGATACTGCGTATTTTGCATTCATTGATTCCTTTTGTACCCGCTTCTTTAAAATCCCGGTACTTCTCAGTTTTTTGCAAGGTTGTATCCGTTACGCTGTCAATGGTCATATCAGTAGCCGCCATTGCCGCTTTCATTAGATCATTATATTCCCCAGCAAAATCATTTGCTGTATTTATGAGGTCGCATTCAGTTGGATCAAGCAAACCTCGGATAAATAATGCATGTTCCATCATAATCTGATCCCAAAACAGCTCGGTTTCTTTTAGGTCATCCTCTGGATTCTGCCGGTTTTCCAGCGTGATTAAATGGCTGTGATACAATTTGGCTTCACGTAAGATATGATCAATAAGCAGTGGGTAGTTTGCCGTGAACATACGACAGGATAATACATCATTCAATAATCCTGTTTTGAAACCGATAAGTCCTTCCAGCATAGGTCTGGCGAAGGCATTTAGCTGACTTACCTGCTGTACCAATGCAGGAGTAATCAAGGGATTGGCATCACCATGAAGTGCTTCTTCCAGCCTCGTGATCTCCTGATTAATGGCTATGCCGGTAAAGTATTGTGTTTTTTGTTCGCTGCCAAGGGTGTAATCCGTGACGATTTCACCGGAGGACGCCACAAGTGGACTGATAATGCCATTCCCCAACACTACAGCATTATGTAAAATAGTCTCAAACTGCTGCTTGTATTGATCTGCAACTTTGGAAAAGTCAGGATTGGCAGGAGTGAAGCCAGCCTCTAAGAATAAGGAATGTTCTTTCATGATGCGCCCAAAAAACATATTTAGCTCAAGTGATAGAATTACATATTGCTGATCAGTAATCATAGGAAATCTCCTTTATTGTTCTACCAATATCATATGACGGGACTGACGGCTTATTAACTGAAAAATAAAAAATGTTTTATTTTAGTAACATTTTCTATCACTTGCAATGAATTATATGGGTTTTTGCTTATTTTACGTGCAAACATTTTCAGGTTGAACTTTACAAAAGAAATAGTTATACTTATTTTATGCGAGGCCAGCCGGTAAGTAATAAAGGAATGAGCCATGCAGGAAAGGGCGCGTTTAACCGAAGCGATCAGGAAGATGAGATTACGAAGACCACGAAAAAGCATGTCAATCCAAAATGTGACAATCGTCACATTTATCTGTCTGTTCCTTTTGTCCCTGGTGACTATTGAAAAACTTGTTCTGAATAATTGGCAATCTTCCATAACCAGAGAGACTGCCGGGATTTCTGAAAAGATGAATCAGGATGTGATTGAAAAGATGAATTCATTTTTCAGGGTTCCAGTTACGGCAGATGAACTAGGGAAAAAGTTGATTGAAAATAAAACGATTGATTTTTTAAACGAAAAGAGTCGCAACTCTTTTTTTATTGGCATTTTAGAATCTTATGAGAAAGAGATTTACAGTTTTACATATGCATCGGTTGATGGAGAATACTATGGGGCCCTCAGAAATAATAAGGGGGAACTTGAACTAATAAAGAATAATGATGAAACAGGCGGAGAAATCTGGCGCTGCGATGTAAATGAAGACATGACAGCAGGGGCGTTGATACAAAACGCAGGCACCTTTGATCCCAGGCTGCAGGAATGGTATCAGGCGGCTGAAAAAGAGAAGGGGCCTGTTTTTTCACCTGCATACAGAGATTTCATCATCAATGACCTTACAGTGTCTGTTTCATGTCCCGTATATGATGAGGCCGGAACGCTTAAGGGTATATTAGGGACTCATATGCTTCTTTCCGATTTTGGGGATTATCTGAAAAACGAGGGAGCCGGTTTCAAGGGCCATGTATCTGTTATAGAGAAAGATACCCGGTATTTAATTGCAAATTCCATGGGGGAAGATAATTATACCGTTGATGGAGACGGATCACTGAAAAGAAATACGATTGATGACCTTTCTCTTCCGGCCTGGAAGAACAGTTATGAGATGTATCTTAAATCCAAGAAGACAGAATTCTCATGGAAGGCGGGAGAAACGGACTGGTATGCGAACGTAAAAGAATACCGGATAGGAGGTCTTGACTGGGTCATTATTTCTGTGATTCCGGGAAGTTTTTTGGCTGCAGAACTGAACCGGAATATCGAGGTCTCGGCGGAACTGGCTGTTATTGCCGGCGCTTTTTCCATAAGTATTTTTTTCTTGATCATCCGAAGGCTCTATAAGCCTATCAATGGCTTACTGACCATTGCGGAGAACATTTCTGCAGGAAATTTAGAGCAAAGAGTGGAGATCGTTAGGAATGATGAAATAGGTAGAATATCCAATGTATTTAACCGCCTGGCAGATAATCTGCTTGATATGGTAAAACACCTGGAATGTATTGTTGAAATGCGGACCAAAGAGTTAAATAAAGCAAATGAGGTATTAAGGGAGAGTCAGTCCCAGCTTCAGCTCATACTGGATACCGCGGCGGAAGCAATATTAGGTACGGATTTAAACGGAAGATTCACATTCTGCAATAAAAGCTGTCTACGCCTTCTGGGATATTCAAAGCCTGAGGAATTGCTGGGAAGCGATATGCAGTTCTTTGCAGATTTTCTTAGTCCTGAAAAGAATAGAGGAGAAAGAAACGGTGTTCTTAGACGGGCCGACGGTACCTGCTTTGATGCGGAGTACCGTGCCCTGCCCCAATTAAGGGAAGGAAAGCATGTTGGGTATGTTATAACCTTTGCCGATATTACCGAGCGAAAGAAGGGGGAGGAAAAGATCCGCTTTTTAAGCTATCATGAT
Source organism: [Clostridium] celerecrescens 18A (assembly GCF_002797975.1). Classification (NCBI taxonomy): domain Bacteria; kingdom Bacillati; phylum Bacillota; class Clostridia; order Lachnospirales; family Lachnospiraceae; genus Lacrimispora; species Lacrimispora celerecrescens. The sequence goes on from NZ_PGET01000001.1 coordinate 939,349, forward strand.
CCTCTGACCGGATTGGTAAACCGGAGGCGTTTTGAGCAGGAGATGAAGAATGCAGACACGCAGCAGAACCAGCCGGTTTCCCTGATTTTTCTGGATTTAAACGGCTTAAAGCTCATCAATGATACCTTTGGGCATACGGCTGGAGATGAATTCATTGTTAAGGTCGCCCAGGTCTTGAAAAAGAACTGCAGGGAAGGGGATGTTGCCGCACGGATCGGCGGCGATGAATTTACGGTGCTGCTTCCCCGCACGTCCAGGGAAGAGGCGGAGTCCATAGCTTTGAGGGTCAAAAATCAGGTTTCCGTGGAAAAGGTAAACATGGTGTCTTGCAGTGTTGCGGTGGGAGTTGGAACAAAAGCCAAGCACTGGCAGAAAATTGAACGGATCCTGGAGACTGCAGAGAACGAGATGTATAAGGAGAAGAGTATTTCTTCCATAAACTTTGGAATTCATGCAATTAACGGCATTATCACTTCTCTTCATATGAAAAGCCCATGTGAGAAAAAACACTCAGAAGAAGTCAGCAAGCTGTGCGAAAAGATCGGCATGGCAATGGGGCTTCCTGAAACAGAAATTAAAAAACTGAGGGACGGAGCATACCTCCACGATATCGGTAAGATCACCCTGAGTGATTCGATTCTTGAAAAGACTCATGAACAACTGACGGAAGCAGAGCATGAGATGATGAGACAGCATCCGGCCATCGGATACCGCATCCTGAATCTGTCCCAGGAAACACTGGACCTTGCCAACGGCGTGTACGGACATCACGAATGCTGGGATGGTTCCGGGTATCCCAAGGGCTTAAAGGGCGAGGAGATCCCGCTTATTTCCCGTATTTTATCTGTTGCAGAAGGGTATGAGAGAATCATAAACCGTGAAAATAACCGGGAAGCAGGAAAAGAAAAAGCGCTGCAAGCAATTTTAAATGGTTCCGGTCAAAAGTATGATCCAACGATTGCCGAATTGTTTGTACTCATCATGAAGGAAGATGAATAATGCTGCTTCATCATAGATTTCCAGCATTTGCGAATGGTTGTTCGTTTCCATTATATGTGCTATAATTCCTACGGCATAGCAGTTGTCCGTAGAAACAATGATTACAGTACGATGATTTATGAGACTGCAGTTGGAAAGATACTATGTCTGAATTTCCATATACTTAAGAGAAATGCCTGTAATTAAGATTCAAAATTCAGGATTTTTCAAATTGCAATTTTGAGGAGGCACTAGAAACATGAAGTACTTAAGAAACAAGCTTTTATTATTTATCTCTTTGCTGCTAATCTTTACGGTCATATTCCTGACCACTATTTCTTCGATTCTTTATTACCAAAGCTCCATGGCTGAAGCAGAGCAGAATTCGTCTTATCTGGCAGCAGCATATCAGCAGGGTATCGATTCGGTATTAAATATTTACCGCAGTGAATTAAAGGTAACTGCCTCAAAGAGCTTTTTAACAGATGGCAGAACAACAGATCCAGAAATAAAACGCCTGCTGGATGAGGAGGCGGAAGCTTCAGGTTTTCATTACATAACAGTAGCGGATGCACAGGGAAACAATGACAAAGGGGACCAGATTGCAGATCAGGACTTTTTTATAGAGGCCCAAAAAGGAGTTGTCTATATTTCTGATCCGTTTTTGAATGAAGATCAGAAGCTGAGTCTTTATATAGCAGCTCCTATTTCCGGAACCGGAAAAGTATTGTATGGATCTCTTCCTTATGAAGCCATCAGCGGTGAACTGACAAAAATCAAAATTGGTGAAAATGGTTATGCCTTTGTTATTGATAAGAATGGACTGACTGTTATTCATCCGAACGAAGATGACGTATCCAATCCAAGAGACTATTTTGAACTGGCAAAAAAGGATCCCTCCTATGCACCTACTGCTAAAATTTTTAAGGAAATGACTTCCAGCAAAACAGGTACCGGTTTTAGCTATTATAACGGACAGCGCCGTCTGGTGGGATATGTTCCCTTAGCCGGGCCGGAAGGCTGGTCGGTTGCAGTCACCACACCTTTGACACAGATCGAAGAAAATATGAGCTATACTCTGATCATGTGCGTGATCGCCGGGCTGGTTCTGCTTTTAGCAGCCATTGCTATTACCCGTATATTCTCCAAAAAGATCACCGAACCGATTGTGACTGCGACGCAAAGGATCGAACGACTGGCCAGGGGAGAACTTGATGAAGACATTGAGCCGGTGAGAGGAAAAGATGAAAGTGCACGGCTTATCATGGCTTTGCAGAATACCATCCATGGATTGCGGTCATATATCATGGATATCTCAAATGTTCTGAATGCCGTGGCTGCTAAGGATTTAACCGTAAGAAGTGCTATTCAGTATCAGGGTGATTTCGTTCCGATCCAGTCGGCCCTGGATCAGATCTTAGACTCTTTAAACAGTACCCTATGGAATATCACACAGGCAACGGATCAGGTACGTTCCAGTTCTGCACAGGTTGCGCTTGGCGGACAGAACCTTGCAGAAAATTCTGCGGAACAGGCGGCGACCACAGAGAGTCTGACCAATTCTCTGGAAATGGTATCTCATCACATTCAGGAGAATGCAGAGCATTCTCTGGCTATGAAGAACATGACAGAGTCAGCGCTTTTGGAGACTCAGCATGGAGATGAGGAAATGCACAGGCTGCAGCAGTCCATGGCAAGCATTGACGCTTCAGCAAAAAAGATCCAAAGCATCATTCACATCATCGATGATATTGCTTTCCAGACCAATATTCTGGCGCTTAATGCTGCGGTAGAAGCAGCTCGTGCCGGTGAGGCAGGAAAGGGATTTTCCGTGGTGGCAGACGAAGTACGGGAGCTGGCTTCCAAAAGTGCGGATGCAGCAAAGCAGACAACTGATCTGATTCACAGCACCATTGAATCTGTAAAACAGGGAAAACAGAACACAGAGCAGACTGCCGATGTGTTTAAGAAGATCGTAGAGCAGACGAGTTCCGTTAATACGCTCGTGTCTAGAATATCCGAATCACTGGAGAGCCAGGCAGGCAGTGTGTCTGAACTGGGAGAGGGAATGCAGAAGATCTCCATGGTCACTCAGGCCAACTCAGCAACAGCAGAGGAAAGTGCGGCGACCAGTGAAGAGCTTTTAAGCCAGATGCAGATGTTAAAAGAGCGGGTTATGGAGTTTCAGTTAATACAGTCTTAGAAGAAAGGTTTATAAAAAATGATTGACAAATAGGCAGGATAATAGTATATTAAACATATATGTTTAGTATGTATAAGGAGAAATCAAAACGATATGAAAACGAACTGCGTGTGTAACATGAATCTTAAGATGAATTGTTGCAGCTGTAGATGCTTCATGAGAAGAGATACAGTTTATTAACGTGTGCGTTTTGGTATCTGATTTCCAATTTTTTATCCTGTAACACAGGGAAAATAAAGGGAAGGAAGCAGGTATATGCGTATACCTGCTTCCTTTTGCATTTATTAATATATAACTTATCGGACCTTGCAAAGCGAGTGAAGATAAAAAGGGAGGAAGGTAATCGATGGAACACATAAGTAAAAAGGAGGGAGAAAGGAAAAATCATGGATTTTGAGTTTATTCGTGCCTATACGCCGCTATATGCAGAGGCGGCAGGTATGACACTTCGAATATCTTTTCTGGGGATCCTGCTGTCAGCAGCCATTGGCCTTTTGTGCAGCCTGGTTAAGATTTTTAAGATACCGGTGTTAAAGAGTATTGTGAATGGCTATATTGAGGTGTCCAGGAATACGCCTCTTTTGATCCAGCTGTTTTTTTTATACTTTGGACTTCCTAAAATCGGTATTGTTTTAAGCTCTGAAAGCTGTGCAGTCACAGGGCTGGCATTTTTAGGAGGAAGCTACATGGCGGAAGCATTCCGCACGGGAATTGAACAGGTACCGGTTATCCAATCGGAATCGGGTCTCAGCCTGGGACTTACAAAAGGGCAGGTATTTCAGTATATCATCCTTCCTCAGGCGGTTACCACCTCAGTCCCTGTATTTTGTGCCAACATTATATTTCTTATAAAAGAAACATCGGTGTTCAGTGCGGTCGCACTGGCTGACTTAATGTTTGTGGCAAAGGATCTGATAGGAATTTATTATAAAACAGATGAGGCCCTCCTAATGCTGGTGGCAGCGTACTTAATCATCTTGCTGCCAATATCCTTATTCTGTTCCTGGTTAGAAAGGAGGGTCCGCTATGCAGAATTTGGGAATTAGGATACTGTTTGAGGGAAATAATTTTCTGCGGTTGTTGGGCGGTCTCCTGGTATCACTTAAGATCGCAGTTTTATCCATGGTTTTATCCGTGGGACTTGGAATACTTCTTGGAATGGTGATGACCAGTAAAAAAAGGCCAGTCCGGTTTTTTACAAGGCTTTATCTGGAGGCAGTCAGGATCATGCCTCAGCTGGTCCTTTTGTTTCTTGTTTATTTTGGAGCTGCAAAGCATTTGAATGTAAATTTCTCCGGGGAAATGGCCGCGGTCATTGTATTCACCTTTTGGGGGACTGCAGAAATGGGGGATCTGGTTCGAAGCGCTCTGGAATCCATACCGGTTCATCAGTATCAAAGTGGCTTTGGACTGGGAATGACGGAGCTTCAAGTATACCGGTATATTGTGATTCCTCAAACGATACGCAGGCTGCTTCCATCGGTCATGAATCTTTTGACAAGAATGATCAAAACCACTTCTCTTGTTGTATTGATCGGCGTGATTGAGGTGGTTAAGGTTGGAAAACAGATCATTGACTCCTCCAGGTACACGGTACCTGATGCGGCCCTCTGGGTATACGGAGTGATCTTCATTCTGTACTTTGCGATTTGTTACCCATTTTCCAGGGCTGCTGCCCTGCTAGATAAAAAATTAAAGGATTGATCATATGAGTCAGGAAATGATTTTAAAGACAGAGAATCTCAGGAAGTCCTATGAAAACGGGCAGCCGGTTTTAAAGGATATTTCCTTTACCTTGGAAAAAGGGGAGGTAGTGGTGGTCGTAGGACCTTCCGGCTGCGGAAAAAGTACCTTTTTACGATGTCTCAACATGCTGGAGCCCATTGATTCCGGTACCATTCAGTTTAAGGACCGGATCGTTGACAGGGGCAAACGGGATGTTTATGAAATAAGACAGAAGATCGGCATGGTATTCCAGAGCTACGATTTATTCCCACATAAGACCATTCTGGGCAATATTATTCTGGCCCCTTTAAAGGTGCAGAAAAGGGATAAAAAAGAGGTGACAGCGGAAGCAGAACAGCTTCTGGCCAGGGTAGGACTTCTGGATAAAAAGGATTCTTATCCCAGGCAGTTGTCCGGCGGACAGAAGCAAAGAGTGGCTATTGTACGGGCGCTTATCATGCATCCGGAGATCCTGCTCTTAGACGAGATCACGGCAGCCCTGGACCCGGAGATGGTACGGGAGGTGCTGCAGGTGGTGTTAGAACTGGCAAAGGACGGAATGACCATGGTCATTGTCACACATGAGATGGAATTTGCCAAGGCAGTGGCTGACCGTGTCCTGTTCATGGATCAGGGCGTTGTAGTGGAAGAGAGCCTGCCGGATGAATTTTTTGCTTCACCCCGGACAGAGCGGGCAAAACAGTTTTTAAATACGTTTCATTATGAAGCGTTATAAAATAAAAAATAACATGGAGGATGTAATTATGAAGAAGAAATTACTAGGTGCATTATTAGGCATTACCATGGCGGCAGGCCTTTTGGCAGGCTGCAGCCAGGCAAAGGACAATGGAGGAAACACCGGAGGAGCAGCTGCAAAGGCAAGAACCTTATCTGAGATCAAGGAAGCCGGAACCATTAAAATCGGCGTATTCAGCGACAAGAATCCATTTGGATATGTGGATTCCAATGGAAAGATCCAGGGCTATGACGTATATTTTGCTAAGCGGCTGGCAAAGGACTTACTTGGCAGTGAGGATAAGGTTGAATTCGTATACGTAGAAGCTGCCAGCCGGGTGGAATATTTAAAATCCGCCAAGGTGGATGTGATTTTGGCTAATTTCACAGTTACTGATGAGAGAAAGGAACAGGTGGATTTCGCACTTCCTTATATGAAGGTAGCTCTTGGCGTCGTATCTCCTGATGCAGCTCTGATTAACGATGTGGCACAATTAAAGGAAAAGACCCTTATTGTGGTAAAGGGAACTACGGCTGAAACTTATTTTTCCGAAAATCATCCAGAAGTAAAGCTGTTAAAGTTTGATGAGTATCAGGAAGCTTATGACGCTCTTCTGGACGGAAGAGGAGATGCCTTCTCTACCGATAATACGGAAGTTCTTGCATGGGCCCTTCAGAATAAAGGATTCACGGTAGGAATCGAGTCCATTGGAAATCTGGATACCATTGCTCCAGCCGTTCAGAAAGGAAATAAGGATCTTCTGGATTGGATCAACAGCGAGATCGAAACTCTTGGCAAGGAGCAGTTCTTTCATAAGGATTTTGAGGAGACCCTAAAGCCTGTATATGGAGATGAGATCGATCCTGAAAATCTGGTTGTGGAAGGCGGCCAGGTTTAAAAGGCGGAAACTGAGAAAAAATATCATCAGCTGCTTTATGAGAACTTAATGAGAAAAATAACCGGCAGGGCGTCTTGACGTCCTGCTTTTTTTATTTCATAATAGCATTGTTATATAACAGTGTTATAAAAAGGAGAAATAATGAGCGCTCAGGTAAAAGATACACATGTTGCCATTTTAGAGGCGGGCAAAAAGGAATTTTTGGAGTATGGCTATGAGGGGGCTTCCCTAAGAAGGATTGCCAGGGAGGCTTCTGTTACAACAGGAGCCATATATGGGTATTTTCCCAGTAAGGAAGCGCTTTTTGACGCATTGACCGGAGATGCGGCGGATGGACTCCTGGAAAGGTACAGACAGGTTCATGACGAATTTGCAGGTCTGCCTCCCAGCGAGCAGGCGGCTGCTCTGGATCATATTACCGATGAAACGATTCCCTGGATGATCAACTATATTTATGACCGGTTTGATATATTCAAACTGTTTTTTTGTAAGAGCAGTGCGGGAAGCTGTGACAGCTATTTCGCTCAGTTGGTTAAAATTGAAGAGAAATCAAGCTGGGATTTTATCAATGCCATGAAAGAATCAGGGCATGAGGTTATGGAAATTGACGGCACCTTGATCCATATCTTATCCCGGTCATTTTTTCAGCAGATTTTAGAGTTTGTGGCCCATGATGTCCCACGGGAAAAAGCTCTTTCCTACTCGCTGGTTCTGGGGACTTTCCAGCACGCAGGGTGGAAGAAGATTATGGGACTTTGATGCAGCTTAGCTGTTTCCGGTTCTTTAAAACAAAAAAGCTTTACATAATGGTTAGTTTAAGCTAACCAATTTTATACAGGGAGTTGTTATAAATAGACAGTAACATTTTACCAAGAAAGGTGGTTTATCATGAAACAAATTAATTCTGCGGTTGCAAAGCCCAAAACAGGCATGGCCAGGTTGATGGAGCTCGCGGCGACAAAAAAGCCTCTTATGGTCTCCTCCGTGATCTTATCGGCTCTGGCATCTGTCGTCTCGTTTGTGCCTTATATCGCCATTTACTTTGTGGTGAAGGAAGTCATGGGAGTATTTCCTGACTTTAAGAATCTTGATCTGCAAAGAACGGTTGGCTTCGGGTGGCTGGCCTTTGGGGGAATCCTGCTTAATGTATTGCTGTATTTTATGGCTTTGATGTGTTCCCATCTGGCCGCTTTTGGTACTCTGTATGAGCTGAAAGTGAACTTTGCCTCCCATCTTGCCGGATTGCCTCTGGGATTTCATATGCTGGTCGGCAGCGGTAAACTGCGTAAGATCATGGATGAAAACATTGAGAAGATCGAGGGATTCATCGCCCACCAGCTTCCTGATCTGGTGGCCTCTTTTGTAGCTCCGGTGGTCATGTTCATCATTCTTCTGGCAGTAGACTGGCGTTTTGGGCTTGCGGCTGTGGTTGGCATTGTCATCGCCTTTGCGATCCAGATCAAAGCATATGGTAATGACGGGGCTAAAACCATGATGGCAAACTACCAGAACGCTCTGGAGGATATGAACAATGCATCCGTGGAGTATGTCCGTGGAATCACTGTTGTCAAAGCGTTTAAGCAAACGGTGTTCTCCTTCCGCCGGATGCACAGTGCCATAAAGGAATACACCCGAATGATCATTCCTTATACCATGAGCTGGGAAAACTATATGTCCGCTTTTCAGACGGTCATCAATAACATTTATTTATTCCTGATCCCGGTTGGTATCCTGATCGGGCTGCATACATCTGATTATCCTGGTTTTGCAGCCACTTTTATCTTTTACCTGATTTTTGTTCCATCCATTGCCTCTGTTTTGATGAAGATCATGTATGTTTCTAACACCGGGATGCAGATCATTGGCGGTGTGGAGCGAATGGATGAAATCCTGAATACTGCTCCTCTGACGAATCCCCAGAGACCGAAGGAAATTTCCAGTCATGAGATTGTATTTGAAAACGTATCCTTTTCTTACGTCGGTCAGGAGGCCCAGGCGCTTTCTGACATTTCTTTCCGGGCGGAGGAAAATCAGATCACCGCGATCGTTGGCCCATCCGGCGGCGGCAAAAGCACCATTGCCCATCTCATTCCACGGTTTTTCGATGTAACGGAGGGAAGGATCAAAATCGGAGGCGTTGACGTACGGGATATGAGAAACGAATATCTGATGGAAAAGGTCAGCTTTGTATTCCAGGATGTGTTTCTCTTTAAGCAAAGCATTATGGATAATATCCGTTTGGGGAATCAGAGTGCCACTGATGCGCAGGTGATCGCTGCGGCAAAGGCGGCGCAGTGCCATGAGTTCATTGAAAAGCTGCCGGAAAAATATCATACGGTCATAGGAGCAAAAGGCGTCCATCTCTCAGGAGGAGAGCAGCAGCGGATTGCAATTGCCAGAGCCATTGTAAAAGACGCCCCCATTGTTCTTTTAGATGAGGCAACTGCATTTTCCGATCCAGAGAACGAACATCTGATCCAGCAGGCCTTTCAGAGGCTGATGCATGGGAAGACGGTAATCATGATAGCCCATCGCCTTTCAACCATCCGCAGTGCGGATAAAATCATAGTAGTAGACAAAGGCTGCCTTGTGGAGCAGGGCAGGCATGATGAATTACTGGAAAAACGGGGGAAATATTCTGATATGTGGAACGTATATACGAAAGCTCTTGACTGGAAGATGGATAGAAAGGGGATGAAAAACCATGTTTAATTGGAAGGAATCACTGATGCTTACGGATAAAGGCTACAGGGATTTAAAGAAGGCCGTTGCCGCCTGTACAATCACGAATCTGTCACTCATGCTTCCCTTTACAGTGACCATTCAGGTTTTCGCCGAGCTTTTAAAGCCAATGATGGCCCAGGAGATTTCCTGGACGAGGATGTGGTTTTTATTCGGCTTCGGCGTTGTTTCTGCAGTGCTTGTATTTCTTGCCAGTAAAAATGACTATAAAAAAACCTATGTCACTTCTTATCTGGAAGCAGAAAATTCCAGGATCAGTGTTGCGGAACGGATCCGGAAGCTGCCTATGAACTTCTTTAACTCAAAGGACCTTTCCGAGCTGACCACAAACATTATGGCTGACTGTTCCACTACGGAACATGTGTTGAGCCACATCATCCCTCAGCTGAGTGCCAATGCCATTTCTATTTCTATTATCTGCGTGATGATGGCTCTTTTTGACTGGAGAATGGCACTCTCCGTGTTCATAACTGTGCCTGTTGCGCTGCTTGTCATCTTAAGCAGTAAAAAGATTCAGGCAAGATTAAGTGAGAAGCAGGTGGAAGCAAAACTGAAAGCTTCCGATCAGGTGCAGGAGTATTTAGAGGGGATTAAGGTTATAAAAGCCTGTGGCTTAGACGGCTCGAAGTTTTCGGCATTAGATGATGCCCTGCGCCTGATGAAGAAAATGGCAATCAATATGGAATTTGTCACCGGAACTTTTGTCACCGGAGCTCAGATGATTTTACAGGCAGGTGTAGGGCTGACCGTTTTTGTCGGAACCTATCTGCTGACAGGGGGCAGTATCCAGCTCATCCCCATGCTCATGTTCTTTGTTATTGTCGTTAGGATTTACGGCCCGGTCCTTGTGGAATTTACCCTTTTGCCGGAATTGTTTTATCATCGGATTGCCACAAAACGGATGCGCACCCTTATGGATGTTCCGGTCATGGATGGTGAGGGTGTTAAGCCGCTGACACACTGGAATATTGAGTTTGAGAATGTTTCCTTTGGTTATAATGTGGAAAATTACCGGGAAGACAGGGTGATCAAAAACCTGTCCGTATCCATTCCTTCTGACGCCATAACGGCTCTGGTGGGCCCTTCCGGCTGCGGGAAAAGCACCATCTCAAGGTTGATTGCCCGGTTCTGGGATGTAAATGAGGGAAGTGTAAAGATCGGCGGAATTGATGTGAAAACCCTGGATCCGGAACATCTGATGAGCTATATGTCCTTTGTATTCCAGGATGTGGTGCTGTTTAACGATACAGTCTACAATAATATCCGCATCGGAAACATGGAGGCTACGGAGGAACAGGTTATGGAAGCAGCGAAGGCTGCCTGCTGTGACGGATTTATAAGCGCTTTGCCCCAGGGATATGAGACGATGCTGGGGGAAAACGGCTGCACACTTTCCGGAGGGGAACGGCAGCGGATCTCCATCGCCCGGGCGCTGTTGAAAAATGCGCCTATCGTACTTTTAGATGAAGCAACTGCCTCCCTTGATCCAGAGAATGAGGCACTGATCCAGCAGGCAATTTCCAGACTGATCGAAGGTAAAACGGTAATCGTCATCGCTCACCGTCTAAGGACCATATCAGGGGCGGATAAGATTATCGTGCTCAAGGAAGGCAGGCTGGCTGAAGAAGGCACTCATGAGGAACTGATGAACAACAAGGGGCTTTATGAAAGGCTGTATAGGATTCAGCAGGAAAGCCTGGGATGGAGTGTCTAAGGGGTAAAATTGCCTCAAAACAGTCAGGAGGATTGGATCCAGGTGAAAACCAGCCATATTGTATATAAGGTAGATGACTTGCACCAGGCAGTAAAAGAGTATAAGGAAAAGGGATTCGTAGTTGAATATGGGACAAAGAAAAACCCATATAATGCGATTATTTATTTCTCCGAAGGTCCTTATCTGGAACTGCTTGCTTCAACAGGAATGCCGAAAATCATAAAGAGGATTGTGTGTTTGTTTGGTAAGAGCAGATTGGCAGACCGCCTGAATTATTCGGATAATGACTTATTTTAACATTGATCCGAAACCTGTGAACTTTATACACCCGAATGGTATAAGAAGAATTAAGAACATATCCTTCGGAGCGAGGGAAGAGTTGATACCAATTATCAGGGAACTATGCGACGATCCTGTATTGACCCTGTTTACAGGGAGAGGAATCAAAGATCTGGATATGCAGTTAGGAAAATATAATTTAGGCCGCCATTTTTTGGCGGCTTTTTTGTTTCAGAACAAGATGCCAGGCAGGTGGTCTGATCCAGTGGTACCGGGCGGCTTTTATAATAAAATTATCTATTATGTACATGTACGATTGCTATAACAATAAAAAATAGTGCAAAAGTTCAGAATGACAAAAGAAATGTAAGAATATTAAATGGAAAAGTGCACATCAAGACCTTATAATTAGATCATAAGAATTAAATATTTCATATAAGCGTGAACTAAAATAATTTATTAAAGGAGAGGTTATTTATGAAAAAAAGATTATTAACAGCTTCACTGGCAGCACTGGCAGCATTAAGCTTATCTGCCTGCAGCGGCGGCGGAAAGCCTGTAGAAACAACTGCAGCCCCCCAGACGGCGGAGACGACGGCATCTGCCGAAACAAAGGCAGAGGAGTCCAAGGACGGAGCAGACGCTGCGAAGGCACCGGAGGATTACAAAGGAACTGTTGTCGTATATTCTCCCCATGATGCGGACCCACTCAATGCAGGCGTGAACTTATTCATGGAAAAGTATCCAAACGTTAAGGTGGAAGTTGTTGCAGCCGGTACAGGAGAACTGTGCAACCGTATTGCAGCAGAGTCCGCTAACCCCATTGCAGACGTATTGTGGGGCGGAGGCGCAGACTCACTGGCAGCGTTTAAGGATCATTTCGCTCCCTATGTATGTGCCAATGACGAGTTCATCGGCGATGCTTATAAGGACGCCGAGGACATGTGGATCGGTGAAAGCCCTCTGCCTATGGTCATTTTTTATAACAAGAACTTAATCGAGAAGGATGGCCTTACCATTCCCGAGACATGGGAAGATTTAACTAAGCCTGAATGGAAAGGCAAGATCGCATACTGCCTGCCATCTAAGTCCGGCTCCGCGTACACGCAGCTGTGTACCATGATCCTGGGCCATGGCGGCAAGGAAGACGGCTGGGATTTCATTAAGAAATTATATGACAATCTGGATGGAAAGATTGTTGACTCTTCCGGCAAGTGCCACAAGATGGTTGCAGACGGCGAGTTTTACGTAGGCCTGACCCTGGAGAAATCCGCAGTTCAGTATAAAGATGATCCGTCCGTTGGATTCGTATATCCCAAAGACGGAACCAGTGCGGTACCAGATGGTGTAGCTCTTGTAAAGGGAGCTCCCAATGAGGAGAATGCAAAGCTGTTTATCGATTTCGTTACATCAAAAGAGTGCCAGACAGAGCAGAGCAAGAACTGGGGACGACGTCCGGTAAGAAGCGACATGGAAGTAGGCGAAGGTATGGCTAAATTACAGGATATTGTGCTGGTGGATTATGATTTTGACTGGGCAGCAAATGAGAAGGAAGCCATTATTGAGAAATTCAATGATATTATGGTCGACTAATAAAAAGGATAGGAATACATTCTGACGAAAAGACTGTCCCGGCCCTTATGGGACAGGACAGTCTTTTACTGTAACAGACAGAAAGGCACCGAAGGTTTAAGGAGGAACGAAAGGTATGAGCCATGCAGTAATTATTAAACAGGCCGTGAAAAAATACGGTGATTTTACAGCACTAAATGGGGTGGATCTGGAGATGAAGCCGGGGGAATTTTTCACGTTACTTGGTCCCTCCGGATGCGGTAAGACAACTTTGCTTCGTATGATTGCAGGATTCAATTCTGTGGATGGCGGGGAGATTTGCTTTGATGACAGGGTAATCAACAACTTGGATGCCCACAAGAGGGATATCGGCATGGTGTTTCAGAACTACGCCATCTTTCCCCATCTGACCGTGGCGGAGAATGTGGCTTACGGTCTGAAAGCAAAAAAATATCCCAAAGATCAGATTTCTGGCAAAGTAGAGGAAGCCCTCGACCTGGTGCAGATCAAAAATCTAAAGGACAGGAAACCAAATGAGCTTTCCGGTGGACAGCAGCAGCGGGTGGCTCTGGCAAGGGCATTTGTCATTGAGCCGGGGGTACTTCTTATGGATGAACCCTTATCCAACTTGGACGCAAAGCTCAGAGTACAGATGAGAACGGTTATTAAAAAGCTGCAGAGACGGCTTGGGATCACCACCATTTACGTTACTCACGATCAGGAGGAAGCTCTGGCTATTTCTGACCGGATCGCAGTAATGAAAGAAGGTAATATTATGCAGGTAGGATCACCGGAAGAGATTTATAAGAAGCCGGCGAATACCTTTGTAGCCGGATTCATCGGAGTTTCAAATTTTATTGACTGTGAAGTGGATGGAAGCGATCCGGAGAAAGCCGTATTAAATATTAAGGGGGAATGCAGCTTAACCTGCAGGCTGAATTCCGCCTACAAAGGAAGCGGGATCATTTCCGCAAGGCCGGAGCAGTTATTTTTTGATGAAGAGGAAGGACTTCCTGGCAAGATCGTCATTTCCACCTTCCTGGGAGATTTTATTGAGTATGAAATCCAGCTGAACAACGGGCAGACCATACAATTGAATGAATACACAAAGGATGCCGGCGACTTGCGGCCGGACGGTCAGGAAGTGAGGGTGAACTTTGATATCAGTGCGGTAGGTGTATACGATGCTAAAACCCAGGAGGTGATATCATGGTAAAGAAAGGATGGAAGTTTGACTTCTGGTTTTGGGTAAAAGTAGTGGTGGTAGGCTTCATGCTGCTGTTCCTGATTTACCCTTTCTGTACCCTGATTACGCGAAGCTTCTTCTCCGGCAAGGTGGAAGGCTTTACCCTTGAGAACTACATCCGGTTTTTCACGAAAAAGTATTATTATTCCTCTCTTGTGCGAAGTCTGTTCGTCTCCATTGTCACCACGGCTTCGACTTTGGCCGTAGGGGTGCCCATGGCCTATCTGATGTCCAGATATAACGTTTTTGGAAAGCGTTTTATCCATATTTTCATTATTATGAGTCTTATGAGCCCGCCGTTTATCGGCGCTTACAGCTGGATCATGCTGTTCGGGCGTGCTGGCTTTGTGACTCGGTTTTTTGAAAGTATCGGGATCTTTCTTCCAAGTATCTATGGTAAATTGGGCATTATTCTTGTTTTTACCTTCAAGTTGTTTCCCTATGTGTACTTATATACATCAGGGGCAATGGGAAGCATTGACTCAAGTCTTGAGGAGGCGGCGGAAAATCTGGGAAGCAACAAGCTTCGCCGGCTTTTGACCATCACCATACCGGTCATTCTGCCATCCATTGCAGCGGGAGCCATTATGGTATTCATGACCAGCCTTGCGGACTTCGGCACGCCAATGCTCATCGGCGAAGGCTATATGGTACTTCCCGTCTTAGTATACAACGAATATATGAGTGAGATCGGCGGAAATGCTCATTTAGCCAGTGCCCTGTCTGTGATTGTAGTGCTCTGCTCGACTACGGTGCTCTTGCTGCAGAAATATTTTGTGACCAGAAAAAATTATGTCATGACAGCAATGAGACCTCCTAAGGAAGAGCAGCTTCACGGTTTCAAGCGCTTCCTGGTAACATTGCCGGTTGTGCTGGTAACATTTATCGGCATCCTTCCCCAAATCGTAGTGGTGGTCAGCAGCTTTATAAAAAGCGATTTTACAGGTTTCAAAAAAGGTTTCAGTATCGAAAGCTATGTGACGATTTTTAACAGACTGTGGACCAATATCCGGAATACGTTCGTGTTCTCCGCCACAGCTATTGTATTCATTATCATACTGGGAATGCTGATATCCTACATCGTAGTGCGTCAGAAAGGGATAGCAGGACAGTTGATGGATCTTCTCATTATGTTCCCCTTTGTCATTCCGGGCGCGGTTCTGGGCATCAGCCTGATCGTGGCCTTTAATAAGCAGCCCATGATCCTTACGGGTACTGCTGCTATTATGATAATCGCCTTTGTAGTCAGGAAGCTGCCTTATACGGTACGGTCTGGCAGTGCGTTCCTGCAGCAGATGGACCCCAGTGTGGAAGAGGCCTCCATCAGCCTGGGCGTATCACCCATGAAAACCTTTGCAAAGGTGACCGCAAGGCTTATGGCACCGGGAATCCTGTCAGGAGCTATCTTAAGCTGGATTACCTGCATCAATGAGCTGTCCTCCAGCGTTATGCTTTACGGCGGCAAGACAAGTACCATATCCGTAGCCATTTATACGGAAGTTGTCCGAAACAGCTATGGTACGGCGGCTGCACTGGCTTCCATATTAACTGTCAGTACGGTTATATCCCTGCTCATTTTCCTGAAGGTAAGCAAGGGAAAGGTTTCGGTTGTATAGTCCATCTAAAGTTTTCACAGGAAGGCTTTGGGAATTTTTAGAAAACATGGAGGGATACGAAGGATGGTAGCGTTTGGTACTGGTGGCTGGAGAGCCATTATCGGAGAAGATTTTACAAAGGAGAATATCCAGAAGCTGGCGCTTGCCGTCAGTCTTAAGATGAAAGCGGAAAACGTAGAGGGGGAAGGGATTGTCATAGGATATGACAGGCGTTTCCTGTCCAAAGAGGCGGTTATCTGGGCCTGTGAGATATTTGGGAATCAGGGAATCAAGGTGTATTTCGTAAACCGCAGTTCCCCCACACCCCTCATCATGTTTTATGTAATGAAGCACCGGTTGAGCTATGGCATGATGGTAACGGCCAGCCATAATCCGGCCATTTATAACGGGGTCAAGGTGTTTACTTATGGCGGGCGTGATGCGGATGAAGTCCAGACCCAGGATATTGAAAAATATCTTTTAGAAGCGGAGAGGATCTATGAACCAAACCATGAGGCGGCGGGACAGATGCCTCCATCCTCTTACCTTGAGCTTGTAAAAAAAGGAGTGGTAGAGGAAATCAATCCTCTAAATGAGTATCTGGATAATATCATATCCGTCATTGATATGGATGCCATACGGTCCCGGGATTTCCGGGTCGCCATTGACCCCATGTACGGAGTTAGCCTTACCGCCTTAAGCACCATCCTTTCTGTTGCAAGGTGTACCATTGAAACCATTAATGACCAGCATGATACTTTGTTTGGCGGAAAGATGCCTGCGCCAACAGAGCAGACCTTGCGAAACTTACAGAATTATGTGCTGGACCGGTACTGCGATATCGGAATCGCTACGGATGGAGATGCGGACAGACTGGGGGTTATTGACGATCAGGGCCGTTATCTCCACGCCAACAACATTCTGGTGATGCTGTATTATTATCTTTTGAAATACAAGGGCTGGCGGGGGCCTGTAGTTCGAAGCCTTTCCACCACCCATGTTCTGGACCGGGTGGCGGAGAGCTTTGGGCAGAAATGTTATGAGGTTCCCGTAGGGTTTAAGTTTGTATCCGCGAAAATGCAGGAGACGGATGCCATCATCGGCGGAGAGTCCTCCGGCGGCCTGACGGTTAAGGGACATATCCATGGCAAGGATGGGATCTATGCCGCCTCGCTACTGGTAGAAATGATGGCCGTATCAGGGAAAAAACTGTCTGAGATTGCAGGAGATATCCGCAGAGAGTATGGGGCGATCCATATGGCAGAGCGGGATTACCGCTTTACCAATGAGGAAAAGGAGAGAATCAACCAGATTCTCATGATTGACCGGAAACTGCCTGAGTTGCCTTTCGATATTGGCAAGATCTCATATATCGACGGTTGTAAGGTTTACTTTAAAAACGGCGGCTGGGTGATTGCAAGATTCTCCGGCACAGAGCCGTTGCTGCGGATCTTCTGCGAAATGGGAGCAGAGGCGGATTCTGTGAGCGTGTGCAGTTTGTTTGAGGAATATCTGGGACTGCAGGAAGGATAGGGATAGGAAGAGAAAGAAGAGGAAGAGGCTGCTGCAAAAAGGAAATTATGGAGCAACAGCCTCCTCTTAATTGTATAGTATAAAACCATTTGTCTGGACGAAAAATTCGATTCAGATAATGAAGACTTTATATTATTGACAGCTCAAACCAGCTGGCAGGCAGAGGTTCTATTTTTACTTAATCAGATATATGACGAAATGCACAGCGAGAAACGCAGTCTGCTTCGTTTATTGTCACAGGCAGTATCTCTGTGTGCCTGTATAGAAGAACATATTCAGCATATTTCCGGACATAATGATGCCGAAGAATCATGGATGATTATCCGAAAGATGACCGGGTACATTCATCAGCATTATGACCTTAAAATGATAATGGATGATATTGCAGCAGCCGGTACCGTATGTAGAAGTAAATGATATGAACTTTTTAATAAGTATGTGGGACAGACTCCTAACAATTATCTGTTTCAATACCGTATCCAAAAAAGCCGTGAAATGCTGCGGGAAACCAAAAGACCTATCTGCGAAATAGCATTTGCATGCGGTTTTCAAACTGCAAGCTATTTTTCCTATGTTTTTCGTAAAGAAATGGGCATCATACCCAGGACTTTCGTAAGCAATCCCAGAATTTTCCCATGCAGTAACAATAAACTTACAAAAACAGCAGGTGAGCGCAATCACTCAAATGCAGTTCACCATTATTATTTTGCAGCAGCCTCTTCGTTATAAAGTGTCAAAGCGGATATAGGTGCGGTCGTCAAAGCTGTCATTTCCCTTAACCAACCCTTTGGTTCCCTTATTTTCCCGAAAGCAGAGGGGATCTTTTTGTATGAGCTCCTTAAGAGCGGCTTCGCTTTCAGCCAGAGTCTCCTTAAGAACGGGATAGCCGTCGCTTGCAAGGACTAACCGGGAGTTGGGAGGTACGGTATGGATGATGACACGATTTGAGTGAATGGGAAAACCGTTTAACACATCATATCCATAGTCAGAGTCCTCATTGGCGAAAAGAAGCTGGCGGCGCAGGAGAGGAAGAATGTATTCCCTCCCGGTGTCATGGCTGGAAAGTGACGCTTTTGTCCGTCCTGATAGAAGCTCTGTTTGAATATAAAGGCTTCTGACCTGGGAAAGCAGGCTGTCAATGGCTTTCACTTGCTGATGGTGGACGCCGCCAATGAGACATTGGCAGTCACCAAAGGCCCATACCTCCCTGCGGCTGATGCTATACAGTATAATAACTGCCTGCAGGCGTTCTTCAGGTCTTTCTTCCAGGATGGAGCGTCGTGATCGGCAGGCTATGGCCAGGGAGTCGTTTAAATAGTCCATGGCGCCGGTTCCGTCAATGTTGGGAGGCATGGTGCTTAAGGCATTAAGCAGTACCTCTTTTGCGTAGCATCCGCTGGTCATGTTACCAGGACGGTCTCCCGGAGGTTCGGGCCAGGTAAGGGCTCCCTTGCTTGTAACCCCGTCGATTACTGCGATAAAGTTCTCATTTACAAACAGTCCATCTTCGCACCGGCTGCTTCCGATGTGCTTTGGGATAATGGATTGTTCTATGATATGTACGGCCATGGCAGGCACCTCCAATTGTCTATTAGGTAAAGTTTACCATATATGTGGTCTTCTGCCCATGGTAAAATAAGCATTTTTTTGATATAATGGATAAAACGAAACCATATGGCGGACAGGAGAGGAGGAAGCGTCTATGAGACTTTTTGACAGCACCAGGAAGAGATGGCCGGCGGTCTGCACGCTGTCTCTTATTTGCTGCATCCTGCTGTCTTCCTGCCAGCCGGAAACGGGAGAACAGCCCATGAACTCCCAGGCGGATCTGGTGGTTTACTCGGTTCAGGAAAAAGGGATATGTGAGCCTATTGTCAAGGAGTTTGAAGAACGTACAGGCCTTAATGTAAAGGTAGAAAACGGATCTTTGGAGGAGTTGTTAAGAAAATTAGAGGATGGCATCGGCCCATATGGAGATGAGGGGGAAGTATGGGATGTGGTATTTGGGGTAGGAATTGAGACCCTGGAAGAAAAAAAGGAATACTGGCAGGCTTATGAAAGCCCGGAAGTTCCAGCCATAGTCGGGGCGTTCCGGTGTGAAGATCATAAGTGGACCAGCTTTTCCGCCTGCCCCTTAGTTATCATGTACAACACCAATGTGGTGACATACCGGGAGGTGCCTGCGGGCTGGGCCAGCCTGTTGGAGCCAAGATGGAAAGGCAGGGTTGCTTTTGTAGATCCCGGTATGTCGGATATCTATTCCTCAGCACTGGCAACGGCTGTCTATACATACCGGGGAGAAGGAGATTATATGAAGCAGCTGGCAGATAACCTGGAATACGGGAGTCTTTCCAGCTTATCGGAGGTGAATTCCGGGATTTTGGATGGCAGATATTCCCTGGGGGTCACCATAGAAGGGGCGGCCCAGGCGCTGCGCTTAAGAGGCGCAGATGTGGACTACATTTACCCGAAAGAAGGGACCACGGTGCTGCCGGATGGTACAGCCATTGTAGACGGCTGTCCCCACCCTGAGGCGGCCAGGCGTTTTTTGGATTTCACGGTCAGTAAGGATACTCAGAGGATTCTTGTTTCGGATTTAAACCGGCGCTCCGTGCGGATGGATGTACCTCCTCTTCCAGGACTTTTCCCTGTTAGCAGGCTTTCTATCATAGATATGGATTTAAAAGGTTTGTCCGGGGAAAAAAAAGAAATCCTGAAGCAATGGAATAAGGTTCTGAATGTTTACAAAAGGAGGACTGGAGGATGAAGTGGTACGCTCAGTTTTCTTTTAAGACACGGATATTTTTGGGGTGTCTGTTGGTAGCTCTGGTGCCTCTTACCTTTTCAAGCGTGGTAGTTACCAGGCTTTTTACAGCTTCCATTAACCGGCAGTTGGCGGTGGAGGGAAACCGGCAGCTGGAGGAGGTAAGCGCAAAACTGACCCAGCTATTTGAAAACTGTGAGAAGGCCTGTGAGACTTTTACAGCGGACGGTACAGCAGCCAGGGTGATGATCGATAAGGATGCCATTGAGATGCAAAAGGATTTATATCTGTCCTTATATCAGGCGGTTCAGGAGATATACAGCAGCGCTCAGTTCAGCATTTATGATTCCGGCGGAAAGCTTCGTTTTACAACGGATACTGCATCAAAAAACAGTTCTCTCCCCATCCGCTGGGGGTTATTAAAGAAGGCCCAGGAGGTGAGAGGGATCACCTATTACAGGACGGATCCCTATCTTCCGGGAACGGATAAAAATATCCTGATGCAGGGAGCCTATTCCCTGGAAAATTCCCATGGAGCAAGAACCGGATATGTGGTCCTGGATTTTTCCCGTGAAAACTTTGACAATCTGTTAAATGGCTTCTATTCTTCCGGAGATACATTTTTGGTGCTGGATTCCCATCAGAGGCCCATGTACTGTTCCAGCCCGGAGTATGGGGAAAAGGAGATCAATGACATCATCTTTCATGGAGTATCAGGACATGAGGGAGATAAGGGAAGAGGAGTGTATACCAGGTATTTATGGACCAGGGAACCTTCCCAGGGAATCTATGTCATCTTAAGACGTTCCGCACCAATCAGTGCAGAGGCCATCCGCACCATGGGAACGGTAAGCATACTTTTATCGGCTCTGGGCCTGGTTCTCTGCCTGATGATTTCCGGTGCTCTGTCAAGAGGCATTGCCCAGCCGGTAAGCCAGCTGGATAAGGCTATGGCAAAGGTGAAAAAAGGGGATTTATCCATCCGCATTCATACAAGCCGGCAGGATGAGCTGGGAAGGCTGACGGAAAGCTTTAACCAGATGACAGGCGACTTACAGAAATACTTAGAGGACACGGTTCAAAAGCAGAAGGATTTAAATAAGACCACCATTAAATTGTATCAAACCCAGCTAAACCCTCATTTTCTTTATAATACCCTGGATACGATTAAGTGGAATGCCAGGATCAACCAGATCCCGGAAATAGCCATATTGGCAGAGAATCTGGCGGTGATCCTGCGAAGAAGTATTTCCAGCCGCCCTTTCATCACCTTGAGGGAGGAATTAGAAACCATTGAAAGCTACATTCAGATCCAAAAAATCCGTTTTACAGGACGTTTTCTCTATGAAACCGAGATACCGGACCAATTGGAGGACTGCATGGTGCCCAGGATGTTTTTACAGCCCTTGGTGGAGAATGCCATCATTCATGGGCTTGATGGGTGCGAGAACGGATACATCTGTATTTTTGCTGATCAGAAAGATGGAGTATTAAGCATATCCATTACGGATGACGGGTGCGGGATGGATAAGGAAATGGTGGACTGGATCAACAGTGACAATCCCATCAAAAGAGATGGACACTTAGGGCTTTTTAATGTGATCCGTATACTGAAAATTTATTACGGACAGGAATATGGGATCAGGGCGGAAGTGACAAAGGAGGGAACCACCATTGCGTTAAGGCTGCCGGTCCAGAGGGAGGTGACGGATGTATAAAGTCATAGTTGTGGAAGATGAGACGATGGTCCGCCGGGGAATCATTTTGACCATTAACTGGGCGGCTCTGGACTGTGTGATAGCGGGCGAGGCCGCTAATGGGGAGGAAGGGGCCAGTCTGGCAAAACGGCTTTCCCCGGATATTATCGTGACAGATGTGAAGATGCCCCGTATGGACGGGGTGGAGATGATCACCAAACTTCGGGAAGAAGGGTGCAGAGCGAAGTTCATTATTCTGACTGCTTACGGGGATTTTAAGTACGCCCAAAGCGCGTTGCGGTTAGAGGTCAGTGATTATCTCTTAAAGCCCTTAAAGGATGGAGATTTAGAACAGGCCATCCTGCATATCCGGAGCCAAATCGAGCAGGGGAAAGAAAAAGAGGCAGGAGAGGTTTCGGCACCGGTGCTTCTTTTTAATGCGGACAAGAAATCCAAGAACAAATATGTGGCTGAGGCCATCCGGTACATCCGGATGCATTATCAGGAGAACATCACCATTAGTACGGTGGCGGAATATCTGGAAATCAGCGAAGGATATTTGAGCCGGGTGTTAAAAAAGGAAACGGATTATACCTTTACCAGCTATCTAACGTTTTACCGGATGCAGGTAGCCATGTCCCTGCTAAAGGATTGCCGGGTCAAGGTTTATGAGGTGGCGGACCAGGTGGGTTATTCGGACACCGCTTATTTCAGTGCACAGTTTAAGAAGCTTTTGGGAGTATCCCCTTCGGAATATCAGGAAAGATGCGGCAAATGAGAAGGGCTTTGTTTGCCGGTTTAATTCTATTGTAAATGAATGGTAAATATGGTATAATGAGAATATAATTCAATAAAGATTCAAAAGACGAAGGAGGTTATTGCTATGAAGTTTTTAAAGTGTAACCGTTGCGGTAATATTGTAGCGGTTGTAGAAGAAAAGGGCGGTACCATTACGTGCTGTGGAGAGAATATGCACGAATTGGTAGCCAATACAACAGATGCTGCAACTGAGAAGCACGTTCCGGTAATTGAGATTGACGGTCAGCATGTAAAAGTTACAGTTGGTTCCGTTGAACATCCAATGCTTCCTGAACATTTCATCGGTTGGATCGCATTAGAGACCAAGCAGGGCAATCAGAGAAAGATATTGAATCCAGGTGACAAACCAGTGGCTGAATTCATGCTTTGCGACGGAGATGAAGTAGTTGCCGCATACGAATACTGTAATCTTCACGGATTATGGAAAGCAGATAAATAATAAAGTTGAAAAGCTCATGGACCTGATGGTCTGTGAGCTTTTTTTTGCGATACCAATGATTGACATCTGCCCCGATTTGCTCTAGTATTAATTCTGAAGTTTTACATTAGGATAGGAGAAGCCGTAGAATGAATAAGAAAGAAGCTAACGAAATAAAGAAACTTTTTACTCCTGCTAACTGTGCCATCAGCCGTATCTGTGGCTGTTATGTGGATGCGGAAAAAAACAAAAGAACGGAAATTAAGGAGGCATTTTTATCCCTCCCAGAGGAAGAAGCGTTTAAATATTTTGCCATCTTTAGAAGCGGCCTGTCAGGGACGATCGGCAAGAACATGGTCAATATGGAATTTCCCTTACATACGGAAGCTGAAGGCGGAACCCAGAACTTTCTGTTAAAGCTTCGGGACAGCCAGTTAAAGGATGATGCCCTGATCGAGGAATTTTATGATAAGGTGATCGCAAGCTACGACTACGGCGAGAATTTTTACATCATCCTCATTCATTGCGCCTACGATATTCCCGCAAGGTCCTCTGATGGACTTGAAATGGATGATGCCTCTGATTTTGTTTATGAATTCATCCAGTGCTCCGTCTGCCCGGTTAAACTGTCAAAGGCCGGCCTTTGTTACAATTCTGAGTCTAACGTAATCGAAAACCGCAGCAGGGACTGGATCGTGGAGGCTCCTGATACCGGCTTTTTATTTCCGGCCTTTAACGACCGGAATACGGATATTCACAGCCTTTTATACTATACCAAAAACCCGGAGCAGATGCCGGAACGCTTAATTGATGAGCTGCTTGGCTGTGTGATCCCTATGTCAGCCAAGAGCCAGAAAGAAACATTCCAGGCTCTCGTGGAGGAAACGCTGGGAGATAACTGCGATTTTGAAACGATTAAGAATCTTCACGAAAATTTAAATGAGATTCTTGAAGAAACAAAGGATGAACCGGCTCCCTTTACCCTGGACAAGTATCAGATGAAAAGGCTGTTGGAGAACAACGGAGCCAGCCAGGAGAAGCTTGAGGAGTTTGAGCAGCGTTATAGCGAAAACGAAGAAATGTCTGTGCCTCCCTTTATCGCTTCCAATGTGGTTAATACCAGAAGCTTTGAGATCAAGACAACAGATGTGAGTATAAAGGTAGCGCCTGATAAAACCCATCTGGTAGAAAACCGGATGATCGACGGCCGGCCATGCATTGTCATAGGCATCAGTGAGCATGTGGAAATCAACGGAATCACAGTAAGGCCCATAGCAGCAGATAGAACAATGGAGCCGGAAGAGTAATACTCACCGGCTCCTTAATGGATGTACCAAGCCTTTAAAAAGGGTTTGGGCACAAAGAACAACGGTCTGGTCAAAGAGAAATGCCGCTGCGGCTGACAGAATTAGAACAAGAAGAAAGGAAAGCAGGGTGCTGCCTGCCATTCCGAAATTAAGTCCGGCGATATGGAGCCGTTCCCTTACAAAATAGAGCACGGCCCAGTGTACCAACAGGATGGAATAACTATGCCGGATTAAGAAGTTCATTACGATCCCAGGCTTTGGAAGCCGGTCTTCCAGGGCGCGGAGCATAAGAATGACCGAGGCTGCCAAGAGGATCATGGCAGGGGCGCCTTCTGCCAAAAGGATGGCCTTGTAATCAGGCCGCAGGGCAGTACAGAGGACGGTAAATAAGCAGGCTGCGAAACCTAGTCCCCACCAGGCTTTCCTGTATTTCATGGAAATTGGTTGTGCAAAGTAATAGCCAAGTAAAAATACCCCTTCCCATGGGCTGATCATAAGCTCAAAGTTTAAGGGAAGGCCTATGGCAGGCAGATAAACTGCCAGACAGCGGAAGAGAAGGATTAAAACCGCCAGTCCGTGAAGCATGGAGTCGTTTAGATGCTTTAATAGGATACTGAAAAAAGGAGCCAGGATATACAGAGACAAAATGACATAGATCACCCATAAATGGGGGGCCCACCCAATAGGGCCTGCCGCCATATCCTTTAAGGCTCTGAAAATGCCGCTTAGGAAGCCGGAATTGAAATACTGGCAGGAGAGCAGGATATAAATGCAGTAGTAACAAAAAAAGGGAAGGGCCACCTGGAAGAATCTTTTATAGTAAAAAGAAGCCAGGCTGTCTCTTTGTTCCCTAAGGATCAAAGCGCCGCTGTTCATGATAAACAGGGTGTTGCAAACCAGAAGAATGGAAGAAAGAGACTGCACCGCCACCCATTCTTTGGTCCCGGAAGTAAGTCCGGCTGTGGAAAAATCCACACAGTGGACTAAAATGACGAAAAGAGCAGCAATCAGACGGATATAATCCAGATAAAGAATCCTGCTTTTTCCGGCATCATTTCCTAAAAACAGATGTTTTATGTAATCTGTGTCCTGGATCTGCCGCCTGATATGAATGCAGCAGGAAATTGCTATAAAAGCCAGTATTGTCATCTGTAATTTTCCCATAAGTTCTGTTCCTTTCCGGTCCGGTTATTCTCGCGAAGGCTTGAGTTTCCACCATTATATCACAGGAAACCGGTCATCACAAACCAAACGCTTCGGGTGTTCCATGGAAAATTACGTGGTCAATCCAGGGAGGCTATGATATACTTAAGAAAAATGAAACGTACAGAGAGGAAATGACAGTGGCAGATCGGACATTTGGCTGGGTACAGGAGGCCTATACCCTGGATAACTTAAAAAATGTGGTATCCGCGTTCGTGCCGGATTCAAAGATCAACAGGATCCTGCGCATGGATAAAATACCCAGGCTCATATCGGAAAAAGACGGGAGAGATGAGTTTATACGGGAATTAAGCGGCGAGGAGATCACCATTCCTTATACCCATTTAAAGGGAAAGGGGACACCTGTCGGCTATACAAGGAGCAATGCCCCCTGTTCCGGAATTATCCAGGCAGTTCTGCCAGGGCAGCGGAAGGAATACCAAAGCGACTGGCCTGCAGATTCCTTTCTGAGATGGGCGGTAAGCATTGGCTTTCTCCATTACAGCCGGACCGATGATGTTTGTTCCCTGTCCCCCCTGGGGCGTCAATATGCGGAGGCAGCCGAAGGAAGCGAGGAAGAAGCCGGCGCATTAAAGACCGCATTGCTTTCCTATCCGCCCGTATGCAGGGTGCTGTCCCTGTTAGGAGAAGAAGGGCATCTGACAAAGTTTGAGATAGGAGCAAGACTTGGCTTCATCGGAGAGGCAGGCTTCACCTCCATTCCCCAATACATGATCCTGCAGGGACTGGCGGAAGCAGAAACCAGGGAAGAGAGGACAAAGCTTCTTCAGGATACGGAAGGAACCAGCGATAAATACGTCAGGACTATTTGCAGCTGGCTTTTACAGATGGGCTGGATCAATAAGGTGGCAAAGGAGGTAACTGTTTCTATTGGTGGCCTGACCTGCACCGGAACCATTCCCCAGTCTTATCAGCTGACGTTAAAGGGAAGGACCATATTAAAACATGTCACAGGAGTTTCAAGGTTTCCAAGGATTCCCAAACGGGTGATGTGGGATATGCTGGCTACCAAGGTAGCTGACCGGGAATATTTACGCAACCGGCGGACCCATATTATAAAATGTCTGGAAGGTGCCTACCGCTCCCCTTTGCAGGTAAAGGAGTATTTAAAAGGCATGGGTATGGAAGAGGAGGAGGAGACGATTCTCGATGACCTCCGAAGCTTTGAAAATATTGGGCTTCAAGTGAAAAAGACAGGAAATACCTATCGGATCATGGATGAGATTACCGGTCTTGAACTGCCTTTTAAGAGCCATGGGCCGGTACCGGTGAAATCAGAGGTGTCCTTATGCAAGGATTATCTAAGATCCCATTTGAACCATGTGGATCATAGGTATCTGATTCTTTTGGATTTGGGATTTGACGGCACCTCTGACCGGGATTATGAGATACAGACAGCCCAGCTTCTGACTGGAGAACTTAACTTTAAGGGAGCCAGGCTTGGCGATACCAGAAAGCCGGATGTGTGCGTATATTATGGAGAAGATGGGCTGATCATTGATAATAAGGCTTATGGAAAGGGGTATTCCCTTCCGATCAAGCAGGCTGATGAGATGTACCGTTATATCGAGGAAAATAAGGAACGGAATGAGAAGCTTAATCCAAATAAGTGGTGGGAGATCTTTGACAAAGATGTGATTCACTATCACTTCGCATTTGTTTCCGGGGCCTTTACCGGCGGATTTAAGGAAAGGCTTGAGAACATCCGGATGCGTTCCGGGATTTACGGAGCCGCAGTCAATTCCATGAATCTTCTTTTGATGGCGGAAGAACTGAAGTCCGGAAGACTGGATTACAAAGAATGTTTTAAGCTTTTTGACTGCAATGACGAGATTGTGTTACAACGTTCTTAGGCACATGGAGGTTTGATGATATGGTGTTGGGAGAATACCTTCCTTTCTGGAATAAGCTGACAGAGAAACAGAGAATGCTCTTAAAAGATAAAGCCAGGGAAGCCAGGTTTGAAAAGGGTACGCTGGTCCATGGCGGTGCTGACGGCTGCAGCGGGCTTTTGCTTGTGACCGCGGGGCAGCTAAGGGTTTTCATGTTATCGGATGAGGGGCGGGAGCTGACGCTTTACCGTCTGCTTGAGCGGGATATCTGCCTTTTTTCCGGTCCCTGTATGGTTAAAAACATTCAGTTCGATGTGACGGTGGAAGCGGAGCAGGATTCCGTGGTTTCTGTAATCCCGCCGGAAGTTTATAAGACGCTGATGGAGCAGTCGGCAGTTGTTTCCAATTTTACCAATGAGCTTATGGCTTCCCGTTTTTCCGATGTCATGTGGCTGATGGACCAGGTCTTAAATAAGAAAATGGATGGCCGCCTGGCCGCTTTTCTTCTGGAAGAGGGAAGGCTTAACGGTTCCAGTGAGCTTTCCATCACCCATGAGCAGATTGCCCATCACCTGGGAACTGCAAGAGAAGTGGTTACCCGGCTTTTGCGCTTGTTCCAGGCAGATCATCTGGTAAAGCTCACCAGAGGAAACGTGGAGCTGCTGAATGAAGAGGGGTTGGAGCTGCTTGCTGCGAACAGTCTGCGGTAGAAATCCTTGTACTATTTGAAAAACATTGGAAATTTCCTTGCATTCTTCCTTTTTCACAGTTATATTATAAAAAGTTTATAAAATATTTATAATGTACAGAGGAACAGGAAAGATGAAGGATATTATCCCACAGTTTTTTTTATCAATGAAGCATTACACAAGGGAGCAGTTTGTAAAGGATGTCATTTCAGGGATCATCGTGGCGATCATTGCTCTGCCCCTTTCCATCGCCCTTGCCCTGGCTTCCGGTGTGACGCCGGAGCAGGGGCTTTATACAGCCATTGTTGCAGGCTTTGTGATTTCTTTTTTGGGTGGCAGCAAGGTGCAGATCGCAGGGCCTACGGCAGCATTTGCATCCATTGTAGCCGGAATTGTCTTAAAAAACGGGCTTGACGGCCTGGCTGCTGCAACCGTCATGGCCGGGATTCTCCTTGTAATCATGGGGTTTTTACGACTGGGAAGCCTGATACGCTTTATTCCATATACCATTACAAGCGGGTTCACCGCTGGCATTGCGGTGACCATTTTTATCGGCCAGATAAAGGATTTCCTTGGTCTTACCTTTGAAAAGGCGCCGGTGGAGACCATGGAAAAGCTGGAGCAGGTGGTACGCACCATCGGAACCTTTAATCCAATGGCGCTGGCCATAGGAATGATCGCTCTTGCCGTACTTATCATCTGGCCAAGATATTTTAAAAAGGTCCCCCCATCCCTGATTGCAGTTATTCTGACTGCTGTTTTAGTAAAAGTACTGGATCTTCCGGTTCATACCATAGGGGATCTGTATACCATCTCTCCGAAACTTCCGGAACTGCATATTCCGAGGCTGTCCTTTGCCATGATGGGAAAGGTCATGCCCGATGCAGTGACCATCGCGGTGCTGGCCGCCATCGAATCATTGTTGTCCTGCGTTGTGGCTGACGGTATGATAGGCAGCAGGCACAATTCAAACATGGAACTGATCGCCCAGGGTGTTGGAAATACCTTCTCCGCCCTGTTTGGAGGAATTCCTGCGACTGGCGCAATTGCACGGACAGCCGCCAACGTTAAAAACGGGGGAAGGACTCCTGTGGCTGGAATGGTTCACGCGGTTCTTTTGCTGTTGATCCTCATATTCCTGATGCCCTATGCAGCTCTTATCCCTATGCCGGCCATTGCAGCGATTCTGTTTATGGTTGCTTACAATATGAGCGAGTGGAGAGAATTTGTTTCAATTGTAAAAACTTCCCCCAAAAGCGATTGGTCGGTGCTTCTGGTATCGTTTGTCCTTACTGTGGTATTTGATCTGGTTATGGCCATCGGCGTCGGCCTGGTCATCGCTTCTTTGCTGTTCATGAAGCGGATGGCAGATGTGGCCGAGGTAAATGGCTGGAAGTATCTGGAGGATGAAGAGGATCATGATGGAGACCGAATTGACTTAAAGCCGGTTCCGGGACATGTAGCCGTATTCGAAATCAATGGCCCGATGTTCTTTGGAGCCGCTGATAAGATATCCAAGGTAGTCTTAGAAGATGGAAAGAGAGTGCTGATCCTTCGTATGCGGAGCGTGCCGGCCATGGATACAACTGCATTAAAAAGTTTAAAAAAGCTTTACAACAGCTTAAAAAGAAAGAACGTTACACTGGTATTATCCCATGTAAACGAGCAGCCCATGTCAATGATGGAACGGGCGGGATTTGTAGAAGATATGGGAAGAGAGAATATTGCGGGATGTATTGATGATGCTTTAATGCGCGCCTCCGTATTATAAAAGCCAGAAAGGCAAAATCAGGCCATAAGAAGCCAGAGAAAAGATAATTTTCGGCTTCTTATGGCTTTTCCATTTTCAATGAGCCATTTATTAAAAAATGGATTGCTGTTGTTGTAAAACTGTGTGTATGTATATGAATACAGCTTATTTTTGTATGTATTAGAATACCTGGATCCGCAGAGGGAAGTCCGGATGAGATTTTTTCAAATCCGAAAGAAGAGAGAACCAGACAATTTTTATCAAGGATTTTTTCCCTGGATTTCAATAAAAAAGATGAGCTTTGAATGGTATAAAACCATTTTAAAAGCTCATCTTTTATTCCATAAATACAATTTTAGAAGACAGCGTTTCTACTGAGCCACCAGCTGATCCAGAGACTTGAACTGATAGCCCATTTCCTCCCATTTCGTCAGCAATTCATCAAGAATCTGGGCGTTGGTGCTGGAGGTGCTGTGTAAGAGCACGACAGCGCCGGGATGGATCCTGCCTAAAAGCTTTTTAAAGGCTTCTTCCTTTGTGGGCTGCTTATCCTGATACCAGTCAACGTAGGCAAGGCTCCAGAAAAAGGTTTTGTAGCCTATATCATTCGCCATTTTTAAATTGGCCTCACTGTATTTCCCCTGTGGCGGACGGTAGTATTGTTTCATGGGCTGTCCGGTAGTCTGTTCAAAAAGGTTCTCTAAATCCTTAATCTCTTTTTCAAATGCTTCTTTTGAAGATATCTTAGACATATCCGGATGGTGATAGGTATGATTGCCTACGATATGGCCTTCTGCAACCATACGCTTTACTAACTCCGGAGCAGTCTCTATGTAATTTCCTACTACAAAAAAGGTGGCCGGGGCATTATGTTTCTTTAATGCATCCAGTATAGCAGCGGTATTTCCGTTTTCGTATCCGGCATCAAAGGTCAGATAAAGAACTTTATCCGGGGTTTTTTCAGCGTAATAGGCATTGTACTGTTTCAAATAGTCCATGGTAGCATTGGCTACCGGCGGCTGCCCTTCCTGCTGGAAACTTAACCCCCAGTTTCCATCTGCAGCAGTCTCCACGGCCCTGTGTTGTTCGACCATCATGGCTCCAAGGTGGCCGGCCAGAAAGGCGCAGAGGAAAAGCAGGAATACCATAATTGCTTTCTTTCCTGTTTCTGGAGGGATAGAAAGCTTTCTGATTCTTTCTGCAATCTTTAATTTTTGCAAAAATTTCATGAATAAAGCTCCGTTATATTACATTTGTTTCAATATATGAAACGGACCTCTGTCCTTATTCAAAAAGATTGTATTACCGTACCTGCTTTACCTTCCAGACTTGCTTCTGCTTTGTCCAGAGAGGTAATGATGGCTTTCCGGTTTTTGCCGTTTTGCAAAAAATCCACGGAGGCTTCTATTTTTGGGAGCATAGAGCCTGATTCAAACTGTCCTTCCTGAATGTAGCCTTCTGCTTCCTCCAGACTCATCTGGCTGATGGGACGTTCATCAGATGTTCCGTAATTCAGAGTAACATTGTCAACGTTAGTAAGGATCATGAGCACATCGGCTTCGATTTCCTTTGCAAGCAGTCCGGCCGCCCGGTCCTTTTCAATGACTGCGCTGGCGCCCTTTAAGCGATATCCCTGTTCCATCACCGGTATGCCGCCGCCTCCGCAGGCGATGACGATCTGGTCTGCATCCATAACGGCCTTTATGATGTCTATTTCCACAATGGATACAGGCTTAGGAGAAGCCACGACTCTGCGGAAGCCTTTGCCGGGCACTTCCTCCACATAGTTCCCCTTTTCTTCTTCCTCTTTTGCATCTTCCGCGGACATAAAACGTCCCACAGACTTCATGGGGGTGTAAAAAGCCTCGTCATAAGGGTTTACCATCATCTGTGTCAAAATGGTGGCGGCAGATTTGTAAATGCCGCGTTTTGCAAGTTCTGCCTGAATGCCATTTTGCAGATCATAACCGATGTAACCCTGGCTCATGGCAGAGCATACGGACATGGGCGCAGAAGTATAGCCGTCGTGAAGTTTACCGAATTCATTCATAGCTGTGTGGATCATGCCCACCTGCGGAGCATTGCTGTGGGTGACTGCCACCTGCCAGCCGGCCTCAATAAAATCTGCGATTACTTTTGATGTTTCGGCAACTGCCTTTTTCTGTTCCGGAAGATTTGTTCCCAATGCATGATGTCCCAAAGCCAGGACAATACGTTTTTTTGCCATATCTGTTCCCTCTCAATTCCGTATAGTTTGGTCAAAAAGTATAAAGATATTATATTATCAGATAATAAAAAAATCAACAGGTTTAAAGAGATGGGAACCTTTAGAAAGATTGGAATGATTCTTTAGAAATAATTATGAAAATTTTGGTAGATATCCTGTGATTGGATGGTATAATGTACACGAAAGCAATGAACAGCGCAAAATAAAGCAGGCAAAAAAATTTGTTGTACTTGCACATTAGAAATTTTTTGCCTGCCTTTCATAGGGCGAATGCCCGTGAGTGTAAACCTACGGTTTTACAAGCTGCACTGCGGATGTATGGTACAAAGTATAAGAAAATGAAAGGACACCATATTAATGATATCAATCATCCTGCATCTGATCCTTCCCATGTTTTTTTATACAGCCATGACGACAGTTTTATATTTATACTTAAACTTAGGCCCATTGGAAGCCACCGCCTTATCCGCCATTTTAGTCTCCCCCGTGCTATATTACTTTTATTCCGCAGACCAAAGGCGCCGTGGAGCCCAAGCTTCCCCAGGATTTAATCTTCATGGCTGCTTAATCTATATCTTAATATTTGGATCATCCTTATGCATCCTCGGCAATTATATAGTGAATATACTTGGACTAACTGAAATATCCGTGTCCTATAAGGAAGCGGAAAATAACTTATATTCTGCGTCCTTTCCCCTTCAGCTCCTTGCTTCCGGCTTTATGATCCCTTTTGCAGAAGAGATCATATTCCGTGGACTGGGTTTTGCCGCGCTTAAGGAAAAGCTACCCTTTTGGCTGTCTGCAGCCTTATCCGCAGCTCTTTTCGGGCTTTACCATGGAAATCTTCCCCAGGGAGCTTATGCTTTTCTCATTGGCCTGGCAGTTGCCTGGCTGTATGAGATTTCAGGAACATTGCTGGCCCCTTATCTATTTCATGTATCAGCAAATTTACTGTCGCTCTTGGTAGTGAATACTGAGCGTTTGAATTCTTTGTTTTATACAGACCGGAGGCCGGTTTTGGCGGCCGCATCAGCGGTGGTGTCTGCCATTTGTGCAATCCGCATTTATCAGAAAAACAATTTTAAGGAGGATGTTGTGTGAAACTTTTATCTGTAGCAATTCCATGTTACAACTCTGAGTCCTATATGAGGCACTGTATTGATTCTCTGCTGCCGGGAGGCGATGAGGTTGAGATCCTTATTGTGGATGACGGATCTACCAAAGACCATACAGCAGAAATCGCGGATGAATATGAAAGAAATTATCCGGAAATCTGCCGGGCGATCCATCAGGAGAACGGCGGCCATGGCGCGGCAGTCAATGCTGGCTTAAAAAATGCCACTGGAATTTATTTTAAGGTGGTAGACAGCGATGACTGGGTGGACGAGTCTGCTTATAAGGAAATTCTGGATACTTTGCGGCGATTTGTTTATGGGGAAGAGACCCTGGATATGCTGATCAGCAATTTTGTATATGAAAAGCAGGGAGCAGCCCGGAAAAAAGTCATGAATTACCGCACCGCCCTTCCTAAGAATGAGATGTTTAGCTGGGATGAGGTCAAGGTGTTCCTGCTTGGGCATTATATTCTCATGCATTCGGTGATTTACCGGACAGAGCTTCTGATACAATGCGGTCTGGAACTTCCCATGCACACTTTTTATGTGGATAATATATTTGTTTACCAGCCGCTGCCTCACGTAAGAACCATGTATTATTTGGATGTAAACTTCTACAGGTACTTTATCGGTAGAGATGACCAGTCTGTAAACGAATCGGTCATGATCGGCCGCATTGACCAGCAGATCAAGGTGACAAAACTAATGCTTGGCTATTACGATGTAATGAAGATCAAGCAGCGTAAGCTGCGTCATTACATGGTGCGGTATTTGGAGATCATGATGACCATATCCTCCATCCTTGCAATTAAGTCAGATAATGATGAAAATATGGAAAAGAAAAAGGAATTATGGCAACATCTACGCAAGCAGAACTTACCGCTGTTCCTAAGGCTTCGGTGGGGCTTTATGGGTCAGGGAGTCAATCTCCCTGGAAAAAGCGGAAGGAAATTCCCTATTACGATCTATAAAATGACCCAGAAATTTTTCGGTTTTAACTAAAACTACTATTGGCATTAAAAAACAAATATCCCCTGGCCTATCAATGAAAGGCGTCAGGGGATATGTTTTAACTGATTGCTTTTTCGGTAACTTTCTCCCTGCTGGGAACAAAGGAGTCAGAGTATACAAAGTGGTACATCACATAGGCCATAACCAATGAACCAAGACCGTCAAAGGCAGAATGCTGTTTTAAGAAAACAGTTGCAAGGCTGATGGAAATCATCAGGATCAGGGAACCGGTCTTCACTGAACGGTATTTTCTTAATCGTTCACTGTGAAGGACTGCAATGTGTACACAAATAGAGTTATAAACATGGATACTGGGGAATACATTGGTACAAGTATCCGTGGAATAAAGAACCGCTACAATATCTGAGCAGATATTTTTCCCTGGATCAATCACTGGTCGGAAATCCGTACCGTTTGGAAACACGGTGCAGATCACCAGACTGATGGTCATCCCAGTAAACAGCATGGTACACAGTCTGTAATAATCTTTTACATCAGTATAAAAAAAGAATAAAATAGCAGAAGCTATATAAACAAACCATAAAAGATATGGAATAATGAAATATTCATTAAAAGGAATCAGGTCGTCTAAAGCAACATGCATGATATAGTAGTGGTTAGTCACCGACTTTTCCAGGTAAATAAACCACGGAATATAGATAAAGGCGTAGCCGAGGATCCAGACATGCCTGTACCTGTGAAGCAGATTTTTCATATAAGTCATCTTTCTCCGTTCTGGCGATTGGTATCATGATTATCAACTTTGGAGGATTATATCATACTCGTTTTGACAGTACAATAGTATTTTACAAATGTTAATATTTAATTCAGAGAAGATTAAGCGAAAGGTTCGTTTTTGCTGCCGGTATTCCATGGACAGTCCTTCCTTCTTTCTATAATATATGGTATATGCAGAAAGGGGTATGCCCTGCTCTGCTTCATCCCGCCGCTCGATGGCAAATATAATCTTTTTATAAAATGGTTGATAGACGGTCAAACTTTGTGTATAGTATAAAGGCAGACTTTTACACGAAAGGAATGGAATATGTTACAAAAATATATGACCGTTTTCTTAATCTCCATGGTTCCGCTGATAGAGCTTCGCGGTGCAATTCCATATGCAACAGTGATGGGACTTCCGCTTTTTCAGTCCTATATCGTTGCGATTCTTGGAAATATGCTTCCGGTACCTATCATATACCTGTTTGCCAGGAAGGTTCTGGAATGGGGAGCAGATAAGCCAGTGATCGGCGGCTTTTTTTCCTGGTGCCTGGAAAAAGGAAAGCGTGGCGGCGAAAAACTGCAGGCGAAAGCTGGACAGGGGTTGTTTATTGCACTTTTGTTATTTGTGGGAGTTCCCCTTCCGGGAACAGGTGCCTGGACCGGCACTTTGGCAGCCAGCCTGCTTGATATTGATTTTAAATCCAGTATTTTAGCCGTGATGGGAGGCGTCCTGGTGGCAGGAGTTATTATGGGACTTGCCAGTGCAGGAGTTTTAGGGGCGCTTCAGTCCGTGATTTTCTAAGATACTGGTAGGAAGAAGGGCAGAATGGAACGAAGGAATGAAGAGGGATTAACGGAAAAAGAGTTTCTTTTGCAGTATCGTCCGGGGAATTATGAACGCCCGTCGGTGACCGTGGATATGCTGATTTTTGCGGTGGATGAGGAAGAGATGGAAACTGAAGCTCTTTTCATTAAGCGGAAAAACCATCCATGCATCGGACAATGGGCGATTCCGGGAGGTTTTGTAAATGTGGATGAATCCCTGGAGGCCGCAGCAGCCAGGGAGCTGGAGGAAGAGACTGGGTTAAAAGCTATTTGTCTGGAACAGCTCTATACATGGGGGAGCGTGAAGCGTGATCCCAGAACAAGAGTCATTTCAGTATCCTATATGGCCGCAGTACCTAAGAATCAGCTGACTCCAAAGGCCGGAGATGATGCCGAAGAAGCCTGTTGGTTCCAGGTGAAGAAAAAGAAGCTCTCTGAACTGGAGAATGGAGCCACCTATGCGCTTACCATTGAAAATGAAGAGGAACATATTTTTATGAGCTATCGGATTACCGAAACCTATGAGCGTCAGGGAATGATGTGGAAAAAGGAAACGGAGATCGATCTTTTGCCGGCCATTGATGTGCTGGATCAGGAAAAGCTGGCATTTGACCATGCTGAGATCTTAAACGTTGCAATGGACCGTTTGGAAGAATTGGAAAAAGAATATAGCGATCAGATTTTTTAGCAGATCACACCGCCTGATTCAGGCGGTGTTTTTAAGTTATTGTAAGAAAATTTTAATCGGAAAATTATGGATTTTATGCTATACTGTTATAAGAAAAGATTCTTGCATGCAGAAATATACAGGAGATAACAGGATATGGCAAAAAAATCATGCAGGCTATGGAGCCTGGTAATCAGTATCAGCATTCTGGCGTCAATACCATCATATGGTGAGACGCCCCTAATACAGCCGTTTCCGGGAACCGCGGGACAGACAGAGTCGGGAAGCGTGCCGTCGGGAAACACGTCTGGTGAGATCGGACCTGGAGTCGGCGCCGGAACCGGCGGGGGAAGTACTCAGACGGGAAACACTCCCAATACCGGAGGAACATTACCTGCTGACATAAAACAGCCGGCCATTCAATCGGAAGGTGCGATCCTTATGGATGCATCTACAGGAACCCTGCTTTATTCAAAGAACGGGGAAACAAGATACTATCCTGCCAGCATTACAAAGCTTATGACTGCCCTACTTGTTGCAGAAAAGTGTAATTTGTCAGAAACAGTGACATTCTCAAAGGCTGCCACCACAAACCTGGAATCAGGTGCGGTGACGCTGGGACTTACGGAGGGGGACAAGCTGACGGTAGAGCAGAGCCTCTACGGACTCATGCTAAAGTCTGCCAATGAAGTGGCCAATGGTCTGGCAGAGCATGTTTCAGGAAGTGTCAGCGCGTTTTCTGCCCTGATGAATGCCCGGGCAAAGGAGCTTGGCTGTACTGGAACCAATTTTGTCAACCCCAATGGACTTAACAGCTCCAGCCATTATACCACACCTCATGATATGGCCCTTATTGCCAGAGCTGCTTATCAGAATGATACGGTGAAAAAGATATCCTCTACCTTAAGTTACCAGATACCGGCCACAAAGAAGGCTTCGGCCAGAACAGTGACTATGGGGCATAAGATGCTTAATCCGGGAGATTCCAGATATTATCCGGGAGTAATAGGAGGTAAGACAGGCTTTACTTCCCTGGCCGGCAATACCTTAGTCACCTGTGTGGAAAAGAACGGCGTCCGGCTGATTGCGGTTATCATGAAGAGTAAATCCACTCATTATGAGGATACAAAATCTCTGCTTGATTATGGATTTGCCTTAAAGGCTGCCGGGGGGACAGCACAGGCTTCTTCCCAGGGCTGGGTCCAGGACGGGACGAAATGGTATTACGGAAAGCAGGATGGTAATAAGGCCTGCAACGAGTGGCAGAATATAAACGGAGTGTATTACTGGTTTGGTACTGATTCTTATATGGCGGCAAGCCGATGGGTGGAGAGCAATGGAAAATGGTATTATCTGGGAGCCAATGGAGCCATGCTTAAGGATACCATTACGCCCGATGGATACCGCCTGGACTCTTCCGGAGCCTGGATGCGGTAGGAACATGGATTTTTTGGCATAGAAAAAGAGCCTAAAGGCTCTTTTTCTATGCCAAATCCTCTGAAGGAGCATTGTCCTGTTTTGTATCCGCTTCGCATTCTGACATCAGGGTGGCCTCGCTTATATCGGCCCGGTATTCCATGATTTCTTCGACATCGCAGTCCAGAATCCTGCAGAGCATATCAATGGTATGAGTGGAAACGAAGTTATTTTTCTTAAGCCGCCCGATTTGCCCGGCACTGACCTTGCAGTACTTTATCAGATGATACTGGCTGATGTTTTTCTTTTTCATGGTTTCCCATAGTCTGTCATAAACAATCATGATTTATCACCTCTGTCCTTAATTAAACCGTGATTATCCAGTATTGCATATTATCCATAAGTGGTTTATATTATGGAAAAGGAGGATTATATCTATGAAAAAGAAAATATTTAACGTGATTTTTTATCTTATCTGCTTTTTTGTACTCTTCAAATCCATTTATCACCTTGCGTTTACAGTCCCGCCGGCTCCGGGAGCTCCAGGTTACCAGGAATATTATTACGGTACCATTGTCATGAGTATCGGCATCGGGCTTATGGTTATCGTACCCAATCTCATCATAGAATATCTGATGGGCAACTGGTCTTCTTAGACTTGACGCAGACAGGCCCTTCATTGTATGATGAACAGAAAGCAGGAAAAGAATGAAGGAAGAAGAGGAGAGATCAGATGGGGTTTGCTTCCGTAGCTATCTGCGCCGCAGTAGGCGCAGGCTTATATTTGCGTTCTGAGTATGAAAAAGAACAGCTTAGCATAGAGAGAACTGTTTTGGAAAGCGCTAAGATAAAAACGGATCGCACCATTGTGTTCCTATCCGACCTTCATGAACACCGGTTTGGCGACGGCAATGAAAGGCTTCTGGCCGCTGTGGATGAGGCGGCTCCTGATCTTGTGCTGGCAGGCGGCGATATGATCATCAGCAAGGGGAAAGCGGATATGGCCGCTGCCTTAGAGCTTTTGGAAAAGCTGGCAGGCAAATATCCTGTCATTTGCGGCAATGGCAATCATGAGAACCGTCTGCTTTGGGAACATCAGGTGTACGGAGAAGCATATGAAGCTTATGTGCACAGTTTAAAAAAGCTTGGAATCAAAGTTCTTGATAACCGGACGGAATGGTATGGAGAAGATATTGCTGTTACCGGGATTGATTTAAAAAAAGGGGCTTACCGGAAGTTCCATCCGGATCGTTTATCAGAGGAAGAGATTGAACAAAAGGTGGGAAAGGCATCGAAGGAGCGGTTTCAGATTCTGCTGTGCCATTCTCCCCTTTATTTTTCCTCATGCAGAAGCTGGGGAGCAGATTTGACTCTGTCCGGCCACTTTCATGGGGGAACCATAAGGCTCCCGTACCTTGGAGGGGTCATGACGCCTCAATATCAATTTTTCCTTCCGTACTGTGCCGGTGAGTTTACAGAAGATGGGAGGCATATGATCGTGAGCAGAGGGCTTGGGACCCATTCCATCAATATCCGCTTAAACAACAAACCTCAACTGGTAGTGGTGGATTTAAAAATGAAATCATGATTTTGGGCCTTCCATATATTTACAGATGAAGTAGGATTTGATATACTTGTCAAAGGCATGTCTTAATCTGCCTTGGAGGATTTTATGGGAATCTCTTATAAACTGGATAATTTCGAGGGGCCGCTTGATTTACTGCTTCATTTGATCGAGAAGAATAAGGTGAATATCTACGACATTCCCATAGCGACGATCACGGAGCAGTACCTTGACTTTGTAAATCACATGGAAACAGAGGATTTAAACATTGTCAGCGAATTTCTTGTCATGGCTGCGACCCTCATTGATATAAAGGCGCGCATGCTGCTTCCCAGGGAGACCAATGAGGAAGGCGAGGAAGAGGATCCAAGGGCCGAGCTTGTGGCACGTCTTTTGGAATACAAATATTATAAATATATGTCCATGGAGTTAAAGGACCGGGAAGTGGGGGCTGAACGTCTGCTGTATAAATCCCCTTCCATTCCTCCTGAGGTGGCAAAGTACGAACCTCCGGTGGATTTGGACAAGCTCCTTGACGGGCTTACCCTGGCGAAACTCCAGGAAATTTTCCGGGCGGTTACGAAACGAAAGTCGGACCGTGTGGATCCTATCCGCAGCCGGTTTGGCAATATCCGGAGGGAATCCATAAGCCTGGAGGACAAGATAAAATCGGTCATGGATTATGCCAGAGTGCACCGGAAGTTTTCTTTCCGCGGGCTGCTTGAGCAGCAGCCGGACCGGATCCTGGTTGTTGTGACATTTTTAGCGCTTCTGGAGCTCATGAAGATCGGCAAGATCAGGCTGACCCAGGAGCATTTGTTTGATGACATGTTCATTGAAACCCTGGAACCAGAAGGGGAAGACGGGGAACTGGATTTGTCGGAACTGCAGGATGAAGGGGAAGGAATTAAGGGAGAGGAAATCGATGGAATCGATGGATAAGGATACTCTTTTGGCCGATGGGCCGAAGAAGAGCACAAAAGAAGAAAAGGTGTGGGAAGCCGTGATCGAGGCGGTTCTCTTTACCATGGGAAATTCCGTTGAACTTAAGGCTCTTGCCGCTGCGATTGAACAGGATGAGGCCACGGCTAAGGAAGTGGTTCTCCGTTTGATGAAGCGCTATGATACGGGGAAAAGAGGGATGCAGATCCTTGAACTGGAAGACAGCTACCAGATGTGCACGCGGTCTGAATATTACGAGAACTTGATCCGTGTGGCATCTGCGCCTAAAAAGCAGGTTCTTACGGAAGTGGTTCTGGAGACGCTGTCCATCATAGCTTACAAGCAGCCTGTGACAAAGCTTGAAATAGAGAAAATCAGGGGCGTTAAATCGGATCATGCGGTCAATAAACTGGTGGAATACAACCTGGTATATGAAGTGGGCCGCGTGGATGCTCCAGGCCGTCCGGCACTATTTGCCACCACAGAGGAATTTTTAAGAAGATTTGGCATCGGATCTACTCAGAATCTTCCGGTTGCGGATCCTGTTGTAACAGCTGAGATACGGATGGAAGTGGAAGAAGAGCTTTCTGAAAGCGGTGATCTGCTTCCGGAAGAAGATAAAAAAGATGATTAACATTAGGAAGACACCCCTTTCAGGGATACCTTTATGCCGAAAAGATGGGCAGGAAAGAGGAAATAAGATGACACAAACCATAAGAATTAAATATTTTACGGATAAAATAGAACGATTACGCTACATTGACGGCAAATCTGACTGGATTGATCTGCGGGCAGCACAGGAAGTGGAGATGAAGGCAGGCGAGTTTAAACTGATTCCCCTGGGGATAGCTATGGAACTGCCGGCTGGATTTGAAGCCCATGTGGTTCCAAGAAGCAGTACATTTAAGAATTACGGCGTGATCCAGACCAACAGCATGGGAATTATTGATGAGACATACTGCGGGGACAATGACCAGTGGTTTTTCCCTGCCTATGCGTTGCGGGATACGGTGATCCATGTAAATGACCGCATCTGCCAGTTCCGCATTATGGAGCATCAGCCTGCTTTATGTTTAGAAGAAGTGGAACTTCTGGGACATGAGGACCGCGGCGGCCATGGAAGCACAGGAAAACAATGATATTGGTGAGATAGTGGCGAATCGAACTTCTTAAAGTTGGAGATAATAGCATGAGAAGAAAGACAGGATATGCGGCTGCCATCCTAGGGCTGGCACTGACAGTTACCATAGCAGCTGGCGGCTGCGGAAAAAAAGAAAACAAATATTCTTACCGGGCCGCAGGAATCGAGGCTCTTAACCAGGGCAATTATGACAATGCCGTGGAAGCGTTTGATCAGGCCATCGACTCATCCAAAGGATTAGTTGGGAAATTTGATGTGGATGTATTAAAGTACCGGGCAGAAGCCGAATACCTGGCAGGAGACTATTCTTCCGCCGCAGATACCTATGGCATACTCATAAAGGTGGATAAAGAACGGCCGGAATATTTAAATCTGCGTTCCGTTTCAAGGGCAGGGGCCGGCGATTTAAACGGTGCCATAGAGGACTATAAGAAAAGCGCTGAACTGGATAAAGAGAAAAAGGCACCGGGCAGGATGAAAGCCCTGCTGGCTGCAGGAGCAGCCATGGAAAAGGCCGGAACGGCTTCTGATGCCATGAGCCTCTATGAGGAAGCCCTTAGTGAAGGGGAAGAAAGCGCACAGCTTTATAACCGGATGGGCTTATGTAAGATGGCTGATGAAGATTGGGATGGAGCAGCCGAATATTTTAAGAAGGGCCTTTTAACAACCGACAGTTCAGAGGTCCCGGAACTTTTGTTTAATCAGGCGGTTGCCGAGGAGCGTAAAGGGGAATTTAAAACAGCCCTGGATCTGATGCAGCAGTATGTCTCAGCTCACGGCCCTGATGAGGAAGCGGAGCGGGAGATCACATTTTTAAAGACAAGATAGGTTGGGATGATTGATGGCAGAGCTGATTGAGTTAAAGGAAATAGAAGAACGGGTAATCCTGGTGGCAGTAAGTACCGAGGATGAGAATGACACAAAGGCGTCCCTTGACGAGCTGGAAGAGCTGGTAAAAACGGCTGGAGCCGTTACCGTGGATAAGATAATCCAGAACCGGGAGAGAATCCATCCGGGGACTTATCTGGGAAAAGGAAAGATTGAAGAAATAAAGGACCGTATCTGGGAGCTAGATGCAACCGGAATCGTCTGCGACGATGAACTGTCTCCGGCCCAGCTTCGTAATTTGGAAGAGGCCCTGGATACAAAGATCATGGACCGGACCATGGTGATCCTGGATATTTTTGCTTCCAGAGCCACCACCAGGGAAGGGAAGATCCAGGTGGAGCTGGCACAGCTTAAGTACCGGTCGGCCCGTCTGGTGGGCCTTAGAAGCTCCTTGTCCCGTCTGGGAGGCGGAATCGGTACCCGCGGACCCGGAGAGAAAAAGCTGGAAATGGACCGCCGTCTGATCCATGACAGGATCGGAATGCTAAAGGCCGATTTAGAGGATGTGAAACGTCACAGAGAAGTTGTCAGGCAGCAGAGGGATAAAAACCATGTTCCTACCGCCGCCATTGTAGGCTATACCAATGCCGGGAAATCCACCTTGTTAAACAGGCTTACAGATGCCGGGATACTGGCTGAGGATAAGCTGTTTGCAACCCTGGATCCAACCACAAGGAATTTAAGCCTGCCGGGCGGGCAGCAGATTCTTTTAACGGATACGGTAGGATTTATCAGGAAGCTTCCCCATCATTTGATCGAAGCTTTTAAAAGCACCCTGGAGGAAGCCAAGTACAGCGATATCATCCTTCATGTGGTGGACTGTTCCAATCCCCAGATGGACATGCAGATGTATGTTGTGTACGAAACGTTGAGGGAGCTTGGGGTTTGTGATAAGGTGATGGTTACAGTGTTCAATAAGATCGATACGGCAGAAGGCGGTGTGATCCTGAGGGATGTATCTTCCGATCACCAGGTGAGGATCTCTGCAAAAACCGGAGAAGGCCTTGACGAACTTTTAAATCTTTTAGAAACCATTCTTAGAAACCAGAAAATATATCTGGAAAAGGTTTATTCCTATAAGGAAGCAGGGAAAATCCAGCTGATCCGCAAATACGGGCAGCTGCTTAA
This sequence comes from [Clostridium] celerecrescens 18A, assembly GCF_002797975.1. Classification (NCBI taxonomy): domain Bacteria; kingdom Bacillati; phylum Bacillota; class Clostridia; order Lachnospirales; family Lachnospiraceae; genus Lacrimispora; species Lacrimispora celerecrescens. Next base: position 982,717 of record NZ_PGET01000001.1, read on the forward strand.
GGAAGAGTATCAGGAAGACGGAATTCTGGTGAACGCCTATGTGCCATCGGAGCTGTTTGCCTCTCTGGCAGACAATGCCGATGCCTTTAATGAATGAAAAAACACAATATGTGGATTCGTATTAAAAAACCAATCCACATATTGTGTTTTTTCTTTTCTTCTGCTATAATGTTACTTATCAGGAATCGCTTTTAAAGTCTCTGATAAAAGGCAGTATATTTTCTGCCGTACATACGATTATCGGATTTGTTTTTTATTCCGGTAATGTTATAGCTTATCAGAAATCGGTTTTAAGATTGCTGATAAAAGGCAGTATTTTTACTGCCGTACACCCGATTATGAAAACTTGTTTTCATAATGTACTGTATGATAAAAATAGGAACATAAGGGGTTTTGCAGAGGAAAGGAGTTTAGTTTTATGATCCAGGTGGTAAAAAGAGATGGGGAAAGTGCTGAATTCAGTCTGAATAAAATCACGGAAGCGATTAAAAAAGCATTTAAAGCCACTCAAAAGGAGTATAACAATGAAATACTGGAACTGCTGTCTCTTCGGGTAACTGCTGATTTTCAGGGGAAGATGACAGGAGGCCAGATCGCGGTTGAACAGATTCAGGACAGTGTAGAACACGTTCTTGAGCAGGCGGGATATACCGATGTGGCGAAGGCTTATATTTTATACAGGAAGCAGAGAGAAAAGATACGGAATATGAAGGATACCATTCTGGATTACAAAGCTGTGGTGAACAGCTACGTAAAGGTAGAGGATTGGCGTGTCAAGGAAAATTCCACTGTTACCTATTCCGTCGGAGGGCTGATATTAAGCAACTCCGGTGCGGTTACGGCGAATTACTGGCTGTCTGAAATTTATGACCAGGAGATCGCTAATGCACACCGGAACGCGGATGTCCATATTCACGATTTGTCCATGCTCACCGGATACTGCGCCGGCTGGTCCTTAAAGCAGCTTCTTCTTGAGGGACTTGGCGGAATACCGGGAAAGATCACTTCTTCCCCTGCAAAGCATTTATCCGTACTTTGTAACCAAATGGTTAATTTCCTGGGAATCATGCAGAATGAATGGGCAGGAGCCCAGGCCTTTTCTTCTTTTGATACTTATCTGGCTCCTTTTGTAAAGGCTGACGATTTATCCTACCGGGAAGTGAAGAAATGCATTGAATCCTTTATCTATGGCGTGAATACGCCAAGCCGTTGGGGAACTCAGGCTCCGTTCTCTAATATTACTCTGGACTGGACCGTTCCTGCTGATATGGCAGAGCTTAACGCAATCATTGGCGGTGAAGAAGCGGATTTTAAATATAAAGACTGCAAGGCTGAGATGGATATGATCAATAAGGCCTTTATTGAAACCATGATAGAGGGAGACGCCAATGGGCGGGGCTTCCAGTATCCCATTCCTACTTACTCCATTACCAGGGATTTTGACTGGTCCAATACTGAAAATAACCGGCTGCTGTTTGAGATGACCTCCAAGTACGGTACCCCTTACTTTTCAAATTATATAAACAGCGATATGGAGCCAAGCGATGTAAGAAGTATGTGCTGCCGCTTGCGACTTGATTTAAGAGAACTTAGAAGGAAAACCGGCGGATTCTTCGGTTCCGGCGAAAGCACCGGTTCCGTGGGCGTTGTAACTATCAACATGCCAAGAATCGCTTACCTTTCTCATAATGAGGCTGATTTTTACAAGCGCCTGGATCATATGATGGATATTTCAGCCCGGTCATTAAAGACCAAGCGGGAGGTCATAACAAAACTTTTGAATCAGGGACTCTATCCTTATACGAAACGCTATCTGGGCAGTTTTGAAAATCATTTTTCCACCATTGGCCTGATCGGTATGAACGAAGTTGGCTTAAATGCCAAGTGGCTGGGCCAGGATATGACGAATGAAAAAACCAGACAGTTTACAAAGGATGTGTTAAATCACATGCGTGAAAGGCTGTCGGATTATCAGGAAATCTACGGAGACTTATACAATCTGGAGGCAACCCCGGCAGAGTCTACCACATACCGTCTGGCAAAGCATGACAAGAAGCATTATCCGGATATCAAAACAGCAGGAAATCCGGGAGATACCCCTTATTATACCAACAGCTCCCACCTTCCTGTGGATTATACGGCAGATATCTTTGATGCGCTTGATATTCAGGATGAGCTGCAGACCCTCTATACATCAGGAACCGTATTCCATGCATTTCTGGGAGAGAAGCTTCCTGACTGGGAAGCTGCGGCAAAGCTGGTACACACCATTGCGGAGAATTACAAGCTGCCTTATTATACCCTGTCGCCGACCTATTCCATTTGTTCGGAGCACGGATATCTTTCCGGCGAGCATAATGTATGTCCGGTCTGCGGAAAAAAGGCTGAGGTATACAGCAGGATCACCGGATACTACCGGCCGGTGCAGAACTGGAATGAGGGTAAAACCCAGGAATACAAGAACCGGACAACATACGATCCAGTCCGCTCTGTACTGAAAAAAGAAGCTGCTTTAGAGAACCAGGATAAGACATCGGTGAAAAATGCGGAGATCCCGGCCGGTACCTATCTCTTTACGACTAAGACCTGCCCGAATTGCCGGATGGCAAAACAGTTTTTACAAAACATGGATTATGAAGTAGTAGATGCAGAGGAAAATGCAGAGCTTGCCACAAAGTTTGGGATTATGCAGGCCCCTACTCTGGTGGTTATAAAGAACGACCAGATCCAGAAGATCACCAATGCTTCTGATATCAGGAAGTTTGCGGAAAGCACGATCTGCTGAAAGGAACCCCTTCCTCCGTCAATCCATCATTAAGATATGGTAGTCAGTAAAAAGATTCTATGCTATAATGGCATGGAATCTTTTGTCATTTCAAGCATAAATAGGGATGCCGGAATATAAAAAGAACGGACCCCGTTTGGAAAGATGGCAGAAAAAATGTGACTGAAGAGGAGCTTAGAAAGATGAAGAGAGAAAAATTTTCATCACGACTGGGATTTATCCTGATCTCAGCAGGATGTGCCATTGGCCTTGGAAACGTCTGGCGATTTCCGTATATTGTAGGCCAATACGGAGGAGCGGCTTTTGTTTTGATTTATGCGGTGTTTCTGCTCATTTTGGGCCTGCCTATTGTGGCAATGGAATTTGCCGTGGGACGTGCCAGCCAGAAGAGTATCGCTTTGTCTTATGATGTGCTGGAGCCAAAGGGCAGCAAATGGCATTATGCCAAGTACCTGGGGATGGCGGGAAATTACATTCTTATGATGTTTTATACCACGGTTTCCGGCTGGATGGTTCTATATTTTTTTAAGATGGCTAAGGGAGATTTTGTGGGTCTTGATGCGGAAGGAGTAGCCGGGGAGTTTGGGAACATGCTTGCGAATCCTGTTATCATGGGGATATTTATGATCATCATGGTAGTCGGCTGCTTTTCTATTTGTGCAAGAGGGCTTCAGGGCGGCGTGGAAAAGATCACAAAATGGATGATGTTATGCCTGTTGGGCCTAATGGCCATACTGGCCGTTCATTCGGTGCTCATGGAAAACAGCAGGGCAGGACTGGAATTTTACTTAAAGCCTGATTTTAATAAGATCAGGGAAGCAGGGATCGGTGAAGTCATATTCGCTGCTATGGGACAGGCTTTTTTCACCTTAAGCATTGGAATCGGTGCTCTTGCCATCTTTGGAAGCTACATCGGAAAGGATCACAGGCTGGCAGGAGAAGCCATCAGTGTGGCTGTTTTGGATACCTTTGTGGCTTTTATGGCGGGACTTATTATTTTCCCTGCCTGTTTTGCATTTCATATCGAGCCAGGGCAAGGGCCAAAGCTGGTCTTTGTGACGCTGCCTAACGTATTTAACAACATGGCAGGCGGAAGACTGTTAGGCAGTCTGTTTTTCCTTTTTATGTCATTTGCAGCTATTTCCACGGTAATTGCAGTTTTCCAGAATATCGTATCTTTTGCAACGGATTTAACTGGATGCACCGTAAAAAAAGCGGTGTGGATGAATGCAGCAGCCATTATCCTTTTATCTCTGCCCTGCGTGCTTGGATTTAATGTGTGGAGCGGATTTATGCCTTTTGGCGAAGGAAGCAATGTGCTGGACTTGGAAGACTTTATTATCAGCAATAACTTACTTCCCTTAGGAAGTCTGATCTATCTGGCTTTCTGCACCTCCAGATATGGCTGGGGATATGAGAATTTCATGAAGGAAGCCAACGAAGGAAGGGGAATCCGCTTTCCCAGATGGGCAAGGGCTTATGTAACGTTTGTTCTTCCTGTTATTGTTCTGGTGATCTTTATCCAGGGCTATGTGGCTAAATTCTTTTAAAAGGCTAAGTATAACCGTATTTCAGCACAGAGGCCCGCAGGCCAAACCCTGCGGGTCTCTGTGCTGTTATCCGGCCTTGTGGTAATCTGATTATTTTAAACGGCAGGCTGGAAAAAATAGACTTATAAAAATAAATATGGTATATTATGTCATAATATGCAGTATTTACATGGCAGAATTTTTATGCCGAACGGCATGCCATAGAAGGAAAGGAACGCAGCCAATTATATATTGGAGGACAATACAAATGAATAAGCAGGATTTGAATTACAAAGAGTATGTCGAAATTGCAGAAGGGATTTACTGGGTAGGCTTTTTTGACGAAAGTGCAGGTCTTCACTGCAATCCTTACCTAATAGTAGACGGTGGTGAAGCAGTGCTCATCGACAGCGGAAGCCGTGATGATTTCAGCACAGTTATGTTAAAAGTTATGCGCACGGGAATCAGCCCGGGCAAGATCAGCCGCCTGATTTATCAGCACTATGATCCGGATTTATGCGGTAATATTCCCCATATAGAAACGCTCATTAACAGCGAAGATTTAAAAATTATTTCCCATCATGAAAACAATATTTTCATCAATTATTATTCCATGAGTACACCGAAGCAGTGCATTGAACAATTAGGATTTCATTTTGAATTTGCCAGCGGCAGGCGTCTTGAATTTATCAGGACGCCTTATTCCCACTCACCGGGCAGCTTCATTACTTATGATGTGAAGACAAAAACATTATTCAGCAGCGATATTTTCGGAAGCTACGATTACAACTGGGACTTATATACAAGGATCGGCACGGAATGCAGGGACTGTACGCCTTTTAAGATCTGTCCCATCACCCGGAAAGCATGCCAGATAAAGGGAATTCTAGACTTTCACCAGCGAATTATGCCATCGAAAAAGGCGCTGCAGTATGCCCTTGAACGGATAGAGGAGCTGGATATTTCCCTGATCGCACCTCAGCATGGAAGTATCCTTGATACTCCTGCGGCGCAGGAAGCCGCAATCAGACAGCTGAAAGAATTGACCAATGTGGGGATCGACTATTTTCTTAAGGAGGAAGAAAATTGAGGCGGACGGACGCAGCCCTGCTGGGACAAAGAATAGGATTGGAACGGTCGGGTTCAGATGAATATGTAAAAGCCATGCTTGACCATTTTGTAAAACAGGTGGATAACCAGACTTATACCAAACTGGTCTCGGAGATCATGGAGCGGTATGTTGACGTGTCAAAACAGCTGGAAATAAAGAGCAGGGAATTGGAGAAAAGTGACGCCTCCCGCCGGGAAGCCCAGGAAATTGCACTAATAGGAAACTGGGAACTGAGCCTTTGCACAAAAAAGCTATGGTGGTCGGACACCATGTACAGAATCCTGGAGACAGACCAGTCCGTAGAACCGGATCTGATGGTTTATTTTCAAAAGGTTTATCCTGATGATAAAAAACTGGTGAATCAAATTTATCATGATATGCAAAGCGGAATGGTGCCTGCTGAATACCGGTACCGGCTGTTGATGGAGGGAGACCGGATCAAGTGGGTTCAGATCCGGTTTGTGGGATCAAAGGATTCCAATGGAATGCTTGCCAAAGTCCATGGCACGATCCAGGACATCACCAGTACGAAGGCGATTGAGGAAAAGCTGGAGGAATATAATCATCATTTAGAAGATCTGGTACAGAAAAAGGTGGCGGAGGTATCCGCTTCTCAGATGGCCACGATCCATGCGTTAGTAAAGCTTTCGGAGTCCAGGGATGATGAGACAGGAGAGCATATTGTCAGAACGTCACAATACTGCAGACTCCTTGCGGAAAAACTTTGGGAAATGGGGGCTCATAAGAAGGAAATAGACCGGGCCTTTATAGATGGTATCACCCAGGCCAGTCCTTTGCACGACATTGGAAAGGTGGGAATTCCGGATGGGGTTCTGCTAAAGCCCGGCAAATTGACACCAGAGGAATTTGAGATCATGAAAACCCATACCACCATCGGATATCAGACCCTGGCCAGCATTGAAAAGAAGGATACAGGAAGCGCATTCATCAAAGTCGGTAAGGAAATCACACTTTGCCATCATGAAAAATGGGATGGGAGCGGATACCCAAAGGGGTTTAAAAGGGAAGAAATTCCAATATCAGCGCGTATTATGGCTTTGGCCGATGTGTATGACGCGCTGCGCTCAAAACGTGTGTATAAAGAGAGTTTCTCCCACGAGAAAAGTTTGGGGATTATTACTCAGGGAAGAGGCAGTCATTTTGATCCTCTTTTAGTAGATCTTTTCCTTGAACATGATTCCTCTTTCCGCGAAATATTCGATGGGACTTTAACTGGCAAGGAATAAACGGCTGAATGAATTTAAGTTTCAAAAAGTTCGTGTTTTCCTCTGACGTTGGAGAACACGAACTTTTATATGCCATTGTTTAGATTTCGTAATAATTGGCCTGGCCATCCAGCCTTTTTTGTTCTTCCACCAAATCTGCCAGGGTGATGCCGTCTACCACATCGGAGATCGCATGATCCAGCTTTTTCCATACCATGAGTGTGGCACAATTATGGGAACGGCTGCAAGGGTTGACTTCATCTTCCAGACAAGATACGGGAACCAGACTTCCCTCAGCAAGGCGCAGGATCATGCCGACGGTATACTCCGAAGGATCCTTTGTCAGATAATAACCGCCCTGGGCACCCCTTCTGCTTTTCACGTACCCGGCCCTGCTTAAGATGGTGACGATCTGTTCCAGATATTTATCCGATATTTCCTGGCGTTCCGCCACCTGATTGATTTTTGTGCATTCGCCCGGATGAAGTGCAAATTCAAGCATCATACGAAGGGCGTAGCGTCCCTTGGTAGAAAATTTCATGGTAAAAAATCCCCTTCCTAATTATTCTTATCTGTTTAGTAGGATATAAAAATATTGTACACGAAACCACCTGGAAAGTAAACCTCAAATTATCCGGCTTCCCAATTCATGAAAATGGATGTATACTAATATTCATTGGGGAATTGGGAAAAGAAGGGAGGAAATTTGTGAAAAAAAAGCAAAGTACAAACCAGATTATTATGACGGAAGGCGAAATCTGGAAACAGCTCCTTGCTTTTTCTGTGCCTCTTCTGGCCGGAAACTTATTTCAGCAGCTTTATAATACCGTGGACTCCGTGGTAGTTGGCAATTTTATCGGAAGCGATGCCCTGGCTGCCGTAGGTTCAAGCAACTCTCTGATCAATTTGATCATTGGCATGTTCATGGGAATCGGCACAGGTGCAGGCGTCATCATATCCCAGTATTATGGGGCAAGGGATGAGATGAAGCTTCACTGGGCGGTTCACACCAGCATGGCATTAAGTTTGATGGGAGGCCTGATCCTGATCGTATTAGGGGTGCTTATGTCACCTTTTATTTTAAGCTGGATGGGGACGCCGGAAAAGGTCATGCCCAGTTCAGTAGCGTATTTAAGAATATTTTTCTGCGGTTCTCTGTTTAATATTGTATACAATATGGGAGCAGGAATTTTAAGGGCAGTGGGAGATTCCAAAAGGCCTCTTTATTATCTTTGCGTGTCTTCTGTGATAAATATCGTCCTGGATCTGGTTTTTGTGGTGGTCTTTGGTATGGGTACAGCAGGAGTGGGGTATGCAACAGTTATAGCCCAGGCAGTCTCTTCAGTTCTGGTCGTATGGGCATTGGTTAAAACAGAAGATATCTACCAGCTTGTTCCGGGGAAAATAAGAATAGACAGGAGGATGATGGTGCGTATTTTAAAGCTTGGCATTCCAAGCGGAATCCAGCAGTCTATTATTTCCCTGTCCAATGTCATTGTTCAGGCAAATGTCAACAGCTTTGGCTCTGCCGCTATGGCGGGATTTGGCGCTTATAGCAAGATTGACGGATTTGCCATGCTCCCCCTTCAAAGTTTCTGTATGGCGGCTACCACCTTTACCGGACAGAATATCGGAGCAAAAAAACCAAAACGGGTAAAGCAGGGGGTGTTTCAGGGCATTGCCATAAGTATGGCATATACGGCATTCATTTCAGTAATTTTATATCTGAATGCAGAACATATCCTTAAAATCTTTTCAACGGATGAAGACGTTATTGCCTATGGATATTCCACCATGCTGGTACTGCTTCCTTTTTACTGGACCATAGCCATTCACCAGATTTTAATGGGCAGTATCCGGGGCAGCGGGCGGACAATGGTATCTATGCTGATCGGCGTGGGAAACATGTGTATACTGCGTATGATCTATATTAATCTGCTGGTGCCATTTTTCCCCAGTTTTGGAGCGGTGATGTGGTGTTATCCTATAACATGGATTACAACCATGCTGATGGACTGTGTTTACAGCATAAAGGCCAAGTGGATTCCAAATGGTAGCAATGAATAGATAGGAGATAAAAGAGATGAAACATGGATATATCCGGGTTGCCGCGGCAACCCCTGATGTAAAGGTAGCAGACCCGGAATTTAACAGGGAGCGGATTTGTGAGCAGATAAAAGAGGGAATTAAACGTGAGGCAAAACTCATGGTGTTTCCGGAGCTTTGCCTCACGGCCTATACCTGCGGCGATTTATTTGGGCAGGATGCCCTGTTAAGAAAGGCCCGAAAGGAGCTTAAAGAGATTTTAAAGGCTACGGAAGGCTACGATCTTCTATGCTTTATAGGCATGCCCTGGGAATGGGGAGGAAAGTTATATAATACGGCCGTTGCCATACAAAACGGCAGGATTCTAGGGATCGTACCAAAGACGAATCTACCCAATTATTCAGAGTTTTATGAACTGCGTTATTTCCAGCCGGGAAACGATATACCTGTGATGGTAAAATGGGAAGATGAACTGATTCCCATGGGTGCCAATATTCTTTTTGCATGTGAGGACATTCCCCAGCTTATCGTGGCTGCGGAGGTCTGCGAGGATGCATGGGTTCCAAATCCTCCATCCATCCGCCATGCTACCGCCGGAGCAACGGTGATCGTAAACTGTTCTGCCAGCGATGAGACAACAGGTAAGGATATTTACCGGAGAAGCCTTATCACGGGACATTCTGCCAGTCTGGTATGTGGTTTCATCTATGCCAACGCAGGAGAGGGTGAATCCACTCAGGATCTTGTATTCGGCGGCCAGAACCTCATAGCAGAAAATGGCTCTCTGCTTGCAGAATCCAAACGTTTTGGAAATGAAACCATATACGGGGATATGGACTTGGAGAGGCTGATTCATGAAAGACGGCGGATGACAACCTTTCCCAAAGCCGACCATACGAATTATACGGTGGTTTCTTTTAAAATGAAGAAAAAGGAACTGGACTTAAAGAGATCCATTGATCCAAGGCCCTTTGTCCCGGACAATGAGAAGGAGAGGAACAGAAGATGTGAGGAAATTCTTTCCATACAGGCTATGGGCTTAAAAAAGAGGCTTGCCCATACTGGCTGTAAGCATGCGGTGATAGGAATATCCGGAGGCTTAGATTCCACCCTTGCCCTTCTTGTGACAGTCCGGGCCTTTGATATGCTGGAAATCACCAGAAATCAGATCCATGCGGTGACCATGCCCTGTTTCGGAACAACGGACCGTACCTATCAGAATGCATGCACCCTGACCAAAACCCTTGGAGCTGAGCTTATAGAGGTGAATATCAGGGAAGCCGTAAGCCTTCATTTCCGGGATATTGGACACAGGGAGGATGTTCACGATGTAACCTATGAAAACTCCCAGGCCAGGGAGAGGACCCAGGTGTTAATGGATATGGCAAACAAGCTGAATGGAATGGTCATAGGAACGGGTGATATGTCTGAGTTAGCTCTAGGCTGGGCAACCTATAACGGCGACCATATGTCCATGTACGGAGTGAATTCATCGGTGCCGAAGACCCTGGTGCGCCATCTGGTACACTACTATGCGGATACCTGCGGGGAAGAGTCTTTAAGCGGTGTGCTTCTTGATGTTTTGGACACGCCTGTTAGCCCGGAACTTCTTCCGCCTCAGGATGGAGAGATTGCCCAGAAGACAGAGGACCTGGTAGGCCCTTATGAGCTTCACGATTTCTTCCTGTACCAGATCTTAAGGTTTGGCTGCCGGCCGGAGAAGGTATACCGCATGGCGGTCTACGCCTTTACAGGTAATTATGAGAAGGAAGTCATTTTAAAATGGTTAAAGGTATTTTACCGCAGATTTTTCAGCCAGCAGTTTAAGCGTTCCTGCATGCCTGACGGACCCAAGGTAGGTTCTGTGGCAGTATCCCCAAGGGGAGATTTACGCATGCCAAGTGATGCCGTAAGCCGCCTGTGGCTGGAAGAACTGGAAAATTTATAAAAGAGAGGTACGTTATGATAACCAGCAGTGCCAATGCAAGGGTGAAACAGGTGATGAACCTGTCAAAGAAGGCCAAAGTCAGAAATTTAAACGGCCTCTTTGTAGCGGAAGGCCTTCGCATGTTTAAGGAAATTCCGGTGGACAGGATCGACAGCGTATTTGTATCGGAAGGTTTTTTAAAGGCTGAAGACCATAAAAGGCTTTTGTCAGAAGTGAAGTACGAGGTTGTTTCGGAGGATGTGTTTAAGGTCATGTCAGATACCCAGACACCTCAGGGGATTTTAGCCATTGTCAGGCAGCATGCCTTTAAGGAAGAGGACTTGCTGGCTGCACCTGGCCCTTTGTTTCTGATGATTTTGGAAAACATTCAGGACCCGGGGAATCTTGGAACGATTCTCAGGGCCGGGGAAGGAGCTGGAATCACCGGTGTGCTCATGAGCGATACTACGGCGGACGTTTATAATCCAAAGGTAATCCGTTCCACCATGGGATCAGTTTTCCGCGTTCCATTTGTTTATACGAAAGACCTTACGGCCTCTTTAAAGGCCCTAAAAGCCGGCGGGGTCAGATTGTATGCGGCACATTTAAATGGCAGGAATAATTATGAAAAAGAGGATTATACTGTTGATACAGGCTTTTTAGTGGGAAATGAAGCAAACGGCCTGACAGATGAAACGGCAGCGCTGGCGGATGCTTATGTAAAGATCCCCATGAAAGGGAAGGTAGAATCCTTAAACGCGGCGGTTGCGGCCTCTGTATTGATGTTTGAGGCTGCCAGACAGCGGCGGATGTAACTGTCAGAAAATTGTAAGGCTTTTTACTGCAGAAATATTGAGAAATATTGGAACATATAGTATGATAGAAGTAGTTCAGCCATATTGAGACATGTGCCCTTCGTAAATATGTTCTTTCCGACAAATTATGAATGGCGTGGCTAAACGATAACGCATGTCCACAGATAGATTTGCCAGGCAGCTTTGCCTACAATGGCAGGGAAGGGGAATGATAAGATGGCAGCAGTCTATTGGCTTATTGTATTTGTAGTGCTTCTTGGAACTGAAGCGGTAACCATGGCCTTAACGACCGTTTGGTTTGCGGGAGGAGCATTGGTTGCATTTGTGCTGGCGCTGTTTGGGGTAAATACCCAGGTGCAGCTGGCGGTATTTGTAATTGTATCATTTGTTCTTCTTTTCTTTACCAGGCCTTTTGCTTTAAAGTATGTAAACCGGAACACGGTAAAGACCAATTGGGAAAGTCTCATTGGAAAAAAAGCCAGGGTTACGGTTGAGATTAACAATGCGGAGAGCAAAGGTGCAGCGATCCTAAACGGCCAGGAGTGGACGGCCAGGGCGTTGGAGGACGACAAAGTATATCCCGTTGATGCTATGGTGGAAGTAAAGGAAATAAGAGGCGTAAAATTAATTGTGAGTATGGAACAGGAGGAATTATAATATGGGACCAGTTGGATTTACAGCAGTTATTATTATATTGATTGTTATTCTTGCGTTATTGTCATCCTGTATCAGGATCGTTCCCCAGGCGCAGGCCCTGGTTGTAGAGCGTTTGGGCGCTTTCCTGGAAACATGGTCCGTAGGCGTTCATATTAAGATGCCTATTCTTGACCGGGTGGCCAAAAGAGTAAATTTAAAAGAGCAGGTGGCAGATTTCCCGCCTCAGCCGGTTATCACCAAGGATAACGTTACCATGAGAATTGATACGGTAGTATTTTTCCAGATCACAGACCCGAAGCTTTATGCATACGGCGTTGAGAATCCCATCATGGCCATTGAAAATCTGACGGCTACGACCCTTCGTAATATCATTGGTGACCTGGAACTGGATCAGACGTTAACCTCAAGAGAGACGATCAATGCAAAGATGAGAGAAACCCTTGATATTGCCACAGACCCATGGGGAATTAAGGTAAACCGTGTGGAACTTAAAAATATCATGCCTCCGGCAGCGATTCAGGATGCCATGGAGAAACAGATGAAGGCAGAGCGGGAACGCCGTGAAGCCATCTTAAGGGCGGAAGGAGAGAAGAAATCCACCGTTCTTGTAGCGGAAGGAAAGAAAGAATCCGCTATTCTTGATGCGGAAGCTGAAAAGCAGGCTGCGATCCTTCGTGCAGAAGCAGAGAAGGAGAAGAGAATCCGTGAGTCAGAAGGCCAGGCGGAGGCAATCCTTAAGATCCAGCAGGCAAATGCTGATGGAATCCGTATGATCAAGGCTGCCGGTGCGGATCAGGCAGTTTTAGTCCTTAAGAGCCTGGAGGCATTTAAGACGATTGCGGACGGTAAGGCGACCAAGATCATTATCCCTTCTGAGATTCAGGGCCTGGCTGGGCTGGTTTCTTCCATTACGGAGATTCCAAAGAATCCGGTGGAATAGTTATTATACTTCCATTTAAACACACCGCAGCAGGGGGCAGATGCCCTCTTGCTGCGTTTTTAGCATAATTTCTCTGATTCTGCCCATGCTTGTTGGGCATAGAGGTATACCCGCAGGTGTTTCCTTATAGTGTGAAAGGAGGGCTTATGGAACTGAAACTGGATTTAAGCAGAGCGTATGGACTGGTGCTTGAAGGCGGAGGAGCCAAGGGAGCTTACCAGATCGGTGCCTGGAAGGCTCTGAGGGAAGAAGGAGTAAAGATAAGGGGAGTTGCAGGTGTTTCCGTTGGCTCCTTAAACGGTGCTCTTATTTGCATGGATGATCTGGAACGGGCGGAAGAGATATGGAAGAACATTGAGTACTCTCATGTTATGTCGGTAAACGATGAGACCATAAAGGCGTTAAAGGAAAAGGATTTCAAGTCCTTAAATCTACAGGAGCTGATAAGCAGCGGACTGCAGATCGTAAAGGATGGCGGATTTGATATCACACCTCTGAAAAATCTCATTGAGGAAGTGGTGGGAGATGAGGAAAAGCTCAGAAATTCTGACAGGGAACTTTATACCGTAACGTATTCGGTTTCAGACAGGAAGGAAATAGCCGAGGATATTATAAAAAGCGATGCAGGATCCATCAAGGATATGCTGCTGGCCAGCGCTTACTTCCTGGCTTTTAAAAATGAAAAGCTGGGCGGAAAACGGTATATGGATGGCGGAGGAGTCAACAATGTCCCCATTAATGTTCTTATTGATCATGGGTATGAGGACATCATTGTGATCCGCATCTATGGTCTGGGGTTTGACAAAGAAAGGGTGACTGAGATACCGGAGGGGATCCGTGTGTATCACATTGCTCCCAGACAGGACCTTGGGGGAATCCTGGAGTTTGATAAAAAGCAGACGAGAAAAAATATGACTTTGGGATATTTTGATGCAAAAAGGTTCTTATATGGACTTTGCGGGCGTATTTATTATATTGATGCACCAAATACGGAACCCTACTATTTTGATAAGATGATGTCGGAAGTGGAACTTTTTAAAATATATATGCAGGATACACTTAATGAGGAAGGAATGGCTGCTCTGACGGGGTACCGTGCCTTTACGGAAACGTTATTCCCCAGGCTGGCTGTGGAATTTAAGCTGAAGGAGGACTGGGATTACAAGGATATGTACTTAGGCCTGTTGGAAGATCTGGCAAAACGTTTGAAGGTCAAACGATTTCAGATTTATACGGTAGATCAGCTGATGGAGGAGATCAGAAAGAAACTCCGGTCCCTTGACAAGGTGAAACCGCAGCAGCAGGGGATATAGTCTGAAAGAAAAACACCTTTCCCCCCCTTTTTGTGAATTGACCGGGGATACAGTTATATATCCTTAATGCATTAATATACAAAAATAAAAAAAGTATTGCATAACTATGCGGGATACTCTATAATAATGTATAAAAATACAAATAGAAAAGCGGAGGATGCAATATGAATTTAAAAGGAAGAAATTTTATCACATTAAAAGATTATTCACCGGAAGAAATTGGGTACCTGCTGGACTTAGCAGCTGATTTAAAAGCCAAGAAAAAACAGGGGATTACGGGTAACTCCCTGAAGGGTAAAAACATCGCTCTTATTTTTGAAAAGCCGTCAACCCGCACCAGATGTTCTTTTGTGGTCGCTGCGGTTGATGAAGGAGCACATCCGGAATATTTAGGAAAAGATGATATTCAGCTTGGACATAAGGAAAGTGTGGAAGATACGGCAAGAGTTTTGGGAAGAGTATTTGACGGAATCGAATTCCGTGGATTTAAACATAAGACCGTGGAAGATCTGGCTGAATATGCAGGCGTTCCGGTGTGGAACGGGCTGACTGATGATTATCATCCAACACAGATTCTGGCAGATCTTCTCACGATGAAAGAACATTTCGGATATTTAAAGGGACTCCGTTTCGTATACGCAGGGGATGGACGCAATAATATGGCTAACAGCCTGATGATCGGCATGAGCAAGATGGGCGTTCATTTTACCATTCTGGCTCCTAAGAGCCTCTGGCCTAAGGGGGAGCTGGTGGAATTATGCCAGGATTATGCCGCGGAAAGCGGAAGTACCATCACTCTGACAGAGGATACGGATGAAGTTAAGGATGCAGATACCATTTATACTGACGTATGGTGCTCCATGGGTGAAGAGGACAAGGCTGCCCAGCGTATTGCACTTTTAAAGCCATATCAGGTGAATAAGGATCTGATGGAAAAAACAGGGAAAGACACTACCATATTTATGCACTGCCTGCCGGCTGTCAAAGGAAATGAAGTAACAGAGGAGGTCTTTGAATCCGGCGCATCTGTGGTATTTGATGAAGCAGAAAACAGAATGCACACCATTAAGGCGGTAATGGTGGCAACGTTAGGAGAGTAGAACATGTATATACAAGAACGAGGAAGAAGCCTAAGAAACGCTTCCATGATTGTGGATGTCCTCCATATTGTAGTAGGAATCCTGATTGTAACATTGGCTGTTATATCATTTTTAAATCCGGAAGATCATATGTTTCTTTTCCCGGCAATATTTTTTCTGGCCGGCATGCTAAACCTGGTCAATGGGATTTATAAAATAAGACTTAGTGGCAGAGAGAAAAAGAAGAAGGCGGCCGGCATTGCTGTCCTCATGTTCGGATTTCTTCTTATCGCCCTTACGGTAATCAGTGCGGTCAGTATCTGGTGGAGGTGATATCAATGAAAGCTGAGATTCTTAAGCTGCTTAAGGAAAGTGACGGTTACTTATCCGGGCAGGAGCTGTGCGGCCGCTTTGGGGTTTCCAGGACGGCTATTTGGAAAGCCATCCGCCAGCTTGAAGAAGAGGGATATCAAATTGAGGCGGTTCGAAATAAAGGGTATCATTTCATCGGTTCTTGTGATATAATGACGAAAACAGAGATAGAAAGCTGTATGAAAGGGAGATTTGGCCGGGAGGTGGAATACCACAAGGTCATAGATTCCACCAACATAAGGGCCAGGCGTCTGGCAGAGGAAGGGGCTTCCTGCGGAACCCTTGTTGTGTCTGACAGCCAGAGTGCAGGGCGGGGCAGAAGAGGGCGCGCCTGGGTGTCCCCGTCCGGGAAGAACATATTTATGAGCCTGATCTTAAGGCCGGACATTCTTCCAGCTTCCGCTTCCATGATTACACTGGTAGCCGCCCTGGCGGTCTATGACGGGATAAGGAACGTTACGGGCCTTGATGCCGGCATTAAGTGGCCGAATGATATTGTGGCAAATGGGAAAAAGCTATGCGGCATTTTGACAGAAATGAGCGCCGAACTGGAAGGAATCCATTATATCGTAGTGGGGATCGGAATCAACGTCAATATGGAGGGATTTCCGGAAGAAGTAAGTCAGATGGCCACCTCCCTGCTTCTGGAAACAGGAGAAAAGGTGAGAAGAAGCAGGTTGGTTGCCGCCATTATGGAGGCATTTGAACAATATTATGAAGAATTTATCAGCCAGGGTGATTTATCCGGGCTGATAAGTGTCTATAATAAGCATATGGTCAATACGGGAAAGGAAGTAAGAATTCTGGACAGATCAGGTGAATATACCGGCTTGGCCCTGGGAATTAATGAAAAGGGAGAGCTTCTTGTGGAAGTACAGCCGGGAGAGGTAAAACATGTAATCTCCGGAGAGGTATCTGTCCGGGGAATCTATGGATATGTGTAATGAAGAACCATTCGCTTTATGATCAATTACAGGTTTTAGAACCCCAGGAAAAAGAATTGGGCACCAGGGAGCGTTTAAAAGCCATGGAACGCCCGCTTTTGTCCTGGTACCTGGAGAATGCCAGGGCCCTTCCTTGGAGGGACAAGCCGGAACCATACCGGGTATGGATATCGGAAATCATGCTGCAACAGACCAGAGTAGAAGCTGTAAAACCTTATTTTGAGCGTTTTATGGAGGCCTTACCAGGAATCAATGATCTGGCGGCAGTGCCGGAGGACCGGCTGCTGAAACTCTGGGAAGGGCTTGGCTATTACAGCAGGGCTAAAAATCTAAAGAAAACAGCGGAGCTTCTTGTAGAGCAGTATGGCGGAGAGCTTCCGGC
Organism: [Clostridium] celerecrescens 18A; assembly: GCF_002797975.1. Classification (NCBI taxonomy): domain Bacteria; kingdom Bacillati; phylum Bacillota; class Clostridia; order Lachnospirales; family Lachnospiraceae; genus Lacrimispora; species Lacrimispora celerecrescens. The sequence goes on from NZ_PGET01000001.1 coordinate 999,843, forward strand.
ATCCTACGAGGAGCTTAAAAAGCTTCCGGGGATCGGGTCTTATACCGCAGGTGCAATTGCGTCCATCGCTTATGGCATCCCGGTCCCGGCGGTTGACGGCAATGTCTTACGGGTGGTTTCCAGAGTAACAGGCAGCAGAGAAGACATATTAAAGCAGGCAGTCAAAAGCCGTATGCAAGAGGAATTAAAGGCGGTAATGCCAGAACAGGAAGCCAGTTCTTATAATCAGGGCCTCATTGAAATCGGAGCGATTGTCTGCGTGCCAAACGGTTCGCCCCTGTGCAGCCAATGTCCTCTGGCCTCCATCTGCATTGCCAGGATCAAGGGCCTTACCGGTGAGATACCGGTGAAAACGCCTAAAAAGGCCCGCAGGGCGGAGGATAAGACAGTCATGCTCCTTTGGCTGGAAGGACGGGTTGCCATCCGTAAACGGGATGATACAGGGCTTCTGGCTTCTCTTTATGAGTTCCCCAATGTTGAGGGACACTTAGAAGAGGAAGCGCTGCTTGCCAGGCTGGGAATAGAGGAGGCCAAAATAACGCCTCTTCCTGCAGCAAAGCATGTGTTCAGCCATGTGGAATGGCATATGATAGGATTTCGGATTGAACTTGGAGAACGGCCCAATGGAGATTTTTTATGGGTTACTGCGGAAGATTTAGAAAAAACATATTCCCTGCCAGGTGCATTTAAGACGTATACAAAATTGATCAGGTGATATAATGAAAAAGATTCTATTTATATTTAATCCGCGTTCCGGGAAGGCTCAGATCAGGAATAAGCTGATGGATATCCTGGATATTTTTACAAAAGCCGGTTATGAATTGTTGGTTCATGTGACACAGCGGACAGGTGATGCAATGGAGGCTGCTGCAGCATACGGGGATAGTGTTGATCTGGTTGTGTGCAGCGGCGGAGACGGGACTTTAAATGAAACCATAAGCGGTCTCATGAAATTGGATAATATTCCAGACCTGGGATATATCCCTGCCGGTTCCACCAATGATTTTGCTTCCAGCTTAAAGATTTCCAAAAGCATGGTAAAAGCGGCAGAAGCGGCGGTTTTTGGCGAGCCTTTTCCCATTGATATCGGCTGTTTCTGCGGGGACAGGCACTTTGTGTATATTGCAGCGTTCGGGGCCTTTACAGAGGTTTCCTATTTAACCCCTCAGGATAAGAAGAATGTCCTGGGGCATCAGGCGTATATGCTGGAAGGCATGAAGAGCCTGGCTTCCATACAGTCCTATGAGCTGCGGATTGAGTGTGAAGAACTCACGCTGGAAGGGGAGTTTATTTTCGGCATGATAACCAATACCATGAGCGTCGGGGGCTTTAAAGGGCTTGTGACACAGGATGTGGCTCTTGACGACGGTGAATTTGAAGTGCTGTTAATACGGACACCCAAAACTCCTCTGGATTTGACAAATATCATTAATTACATGTTTCTGAAGGAAGAACCAAATGAATACGTCCATAAATTTCGGACAAGGTCTTTGAGAATTCTCTCAAAAGAGCCTATTGACTGGGTATTAGATGGGGAATTTGGCGGGACCAGGAGGGAAGTAAACATCATAAATTTAAAGAAAAGAATCCGTATTATGAGAAAAACGCCGAAAAAGCTATAAAACTGCTTTTTTGGCAGAAATATGTTGAAATATGGATTCCGGTAGTATATAATGAAAAGTTGTGTGGGCTTTATGTATACCTCTTAGCGAAAGGACGTTATTAAGTGGAAAAGGATAATTTTTTAGATAAGCTTGGAAAACTGGTCGAACTTGCAAAAACGAAGCATAATGCGTTGGACGTAACGGAGATTAATAACTTCTTTATGGGGGAAGAACTGACAACAGAGCAGATGGATCAGATTTATACGTACCTGGAGAATCGCGGCGTAGACGTGATTCCGGTCATTGACGACTCCGTTTTAACTGAAGATGTGCTCATGTCAGACGACCTGCTTTTGGATGATGATCTTGATGACGGCTTTATTAAGGAAATGGATGAAGAAGATATTGATCTTGACGCCATTGACTTGCTGGAGGGCATCGGAACGGAAGACCCTGTCCGCATGTACCTGAAGGAAATTGGCACGGTACCACTTTTGAATGCAGAGGAAGAACTGCGCCTTGCTAAGAGAAAAGCGGATGGTGATGATGATGCCAAAGAACGCTTGATCGAAGCAAACCTTCGCCTTGTAGTCAGCATAGCAAAGCGTTATACAGGCCGTGGAATGAGTTTCCTTGATTTGGTTCAGGAAGGAAATTTAGGCCTTATTAAAGGCGTGGAAAAATTTGATTATACCAAAGGTTATAAATTAAGTACATATGCTACCTGGTGGATACGCCAGTCTGTAACCAGAGCCCTTGCAGACCAGGCCAGAACAATCCGTGTGCCTGTGCATATGGTAGAAACGATTAATAAGATGTCCAAGATGCAGAGAAAGCTGACTCTTGAGCTTGGATATGAGCCGTCTGTTTCAGAACTGGCGGAAGCTCTTGACATGTCAGAGGATAAGGTTATGGAGATCATGCAGATCGCCAGAGAACCTGCATCCCTTGAAACTCCCATTGGTGAAGAAGATGATTCCAACCTGGGAGATTTCGTGGCTGATAATAATGTTGTGACTCCGGAAGGTAATGTAGAATCCGTTATGCTGAGAGAGCACATTGATGCTCTTCTTGGAGATTTAAAGGAGAGAGAACGCCAGGTGATCGTACTCAGATTTGGATTAGAGGATGGCCATCCCCGTACTTTGGAAGAAGTAGGAAAAGAGTTTAATGTTACCAGGGAGCGTATCAGGCAGATAGAAGCGAAGGCTCTTAGAAAGCTTAGAAATCCTGTCCGCAGTAAAAGGATCAGGGATTTCCTATAGGAAACAAGAGGCGTTGCAGGTTGCTGCAGACGCCTTTTTGTGCTTTTGAAAACAGCAGGGAAGGAGCTACCATGAACCAGAGGAATTATCAGAAGGAATTGGATCAGGTCATTGCAGAATTAGAGGAACAGGGAAAAGTTCCCAGGCTGCTTTTACATAGCTGTTGTGCTCCGTGCAGCAGTTATGTGCTGGAATATTTATCCCGTTATTTTGAAATAACCGTGTATTTCTATAATCCCAATATAGATCAGCCGGTTGAATACAAAAGACGGGTGAAAGAGCAGGAAAGGCTCATTGCATCTATGGATTTTATTCATCCTGTGACTTTGGAAACAGGAGCTTATGAACCGGAAGAATTTCACCGGATTGTGAGAGGTCTTGAAAAGGAGCCGGAAGGCGGTGCCAGATGTTTTAAATGCTATGAACTGCGCCTCCAGGAGGCTGCAAAGGTTGCTCAAGCCGGGCGCTTTGATTATTTCACCACCACTCTGTCCATAAGCCCTTTAAAGAATGCGGAAAAGCTCAATGAGATCGGTGAGAAGCTTGCAAAAGAGTATCGCGTCGCTTATCTTCCCTCTGATTTCAAGAAAAAAAATGGATTTAAGCGGTCTGTAGAGCTTTCTGAGAAATATGGTTTATACAGGCAGGATTACTGCGGCTGTTTCTATTCCCAGAAAGAAAGGCAGAAGCTTTCGGAAATTTCTTAGATAGGAAAATGCTTTGTAAAATATGTAAAAAGACACACTGGTTTGTCTTGACACAAATTGGATATTGTTATAAAATTAACTGCAAGGAGTATAAAAAATTGAGGATAAAGGAGATAAAAATATGTTATCAAAAACACTGACCGTAGTAAATCCATCCGGACTTCATTTAAGACCAGCAGGTGTTCTTTCCCAGACGGCTATGAAATTTAAATCCGATGTGATCATCGAATATGGAGAGAAGAGAATCGTAGCTAAGAGCGTGTTAAACGTTATGGCAGCCGGAATCAAATGCGGAACAGAGATCAAATTGATCTGTGAAGGCGAAGATGAGGCAGCAGCAATGAAAACCATGACGGAAGCAATTGAAAGCGGACTTGGAGAGATGTAATTCAGTTTTAAATTTAAAAAAAGTTAGTATAAGCCCTGGGAAGAAAATCCCGGGGCTTTTTCTGCATAAAAATGAGTGGGATTATGAGGGAAAGCAGTATAGAAGTTGTGAATATGAAATGCAGACTTAATGATTGAAAGTGAAAACTTCATAAAATTAGAAGTTTGTGCCAGTATCCTTAAAAGGACGTAAAATTGTGTTATATCGGGAGAAAAAATATTGATGCAGATTAAAATTGTAAGAATATAATTTGATTAATGTGTTAATGTCAAATTATCTGAAAATTAAAGAATAAAACTCGTTTACAAGGAGAAAAAAATGTAGTATTATCAACTAAAATTTACTGTTACTCATTGGTGCCACATAAGAAGAGGAAGTAATCAGGAGTGTTTAAAAACATGGGCAGGGAAAAGGGACGCCCTCTGGGCGACCGCCAAACCCAAGAAGCATGTGCAATTGAGAGGAACGCCCTCCGGGCAAACCATCAAACCCAAGAAGCATGTGCGATTGAGAGGAATGCCTAAAGCATTGGCAAGAAAAAGGAACGCCCTCCGGACATATCGTTATGTCCAACTAGCAAGGGCAAAAGAGAGGAAAGGAAGAGATTATGGATAAAGGTTTACAATCCCCTAATAAAAAGGAGTTGCCGGGCCTATATGATCCCCGCTTTGAGCATGATAACTGCGGCATCGGTGCGGTTGCCAACATAAAAGGCGTGAAGACTCACCGGACGGTGGATCAGGCTCTCCATATCGTAGAGAATCTGGAACACCGTGCAGGAAAGGATGCGGAAGGAAAGACAGGAGACGGAGTTGGAATCATGCTTCAGATCTCCCATAAGTTTTTTAAAAAGGTGACAAAGCCTCTGGGCATAGAGCTTGGTGAGGAGAGGGAATATGGTGTTGGTATGTTTTTCTTTCCACAGGACGAGCTTGCCAGAAATCAAGCCAAAAAAATGTTCGAGATCATTGTAAAGAAAGAGGGGCTTGAATTTACAGGTTGGAGGGATGTGCCTATACATCCGGAGCTGATCGGTGCCAAGGCGGTGGACTGTATGCCCTGCATTGCCCAGGGCTTTGTAAAAAAGCCAGCTGATACGGCCAAAGGATTGGAGTTTGACCGGAAGCTTTATGTGTCAAGACGGATTTTCGAACAAAGCAACGACAATACCTATGTGGTTTCCTTAAGCAGCAGAACCATTGTATATAAGGGCATGTTTTTGGTGAAGGAACTTAGGAAGTTTTTTCCGGACCTCCAGGATAAGGATTATGAATCTGCTGTTGCAGTGGTTCATTCCCGGTTCAGTACCAATACAAACCCAAGCTGGATGAGAGCCCATCCCAACCGCCTTATTGTTCATAATGGTGAGATCAATACCATTCGCGGAAATGTGGATAAGATGATGGCAAGGGAAGAGAATATGGAGTCCGAGTATTTCCGGTATGACATGCATAAGGTCCTTCCTATCATTAACCAGGAAGGTTCCGATTCCGCCATGCTTGACAATGCGCTGGAATTTATGATGATGAGCGGAATGGATCTTCCCCTTTCTGTTATGGTGACCATTCCTGCACCATGGGAGCATGACAAATCCATGCCTCAGGAAATCAAGGACTTTTACCGTTACTATGCAACCATGATGGAACCTTGGGACGGACCGGCTTCCATCGTATTCAGTGACGGCGACCTGGTTGGTGCCGTACTGGACCGCAATGGCCTTCGTCCGTCCAGATACTACATTACCGATGAGGACCAGATGATCCTGGCTTCTGAGGTGGGCGCCATTGATATCGAGCAGAGCCATGTGGTGCGAAAAGAGCGCCTTCGTCCAGGCAAGATGCTTCTCATTGATACCGTTAAGGGATGCCTGGTCAGCGATGAGGAGCTGAAAGAATATTATGCGGCCCGCCAGCCTTATGGGGAATGGCTGGATTCCAATTTAATTGAGCTGAGAAAGCTGCCCATCCCCAATATAGGGGTTCCTGCCATGAACAGAGAGGAAAGGGCGAAGCTGCAGAAGACTTATGGTTATACCTATGAGGAATACAAAACCATGATCCTTCCCATGGCCTTAAACGGTGCGGAAGCAGTTTCAGCCATGGGAGCAGACAGTCCCCTGGCGGTATTAAGCAAAAAGCACCAGCCCCTTTTCAATTATTTCAAACAGCTCTTTGCCCAGGTTACCAATCCGCCCATTGATTCCATCCGGGAAGAGATCGTTACCTCTACCACGGTTTATGTGGGTGAGGAAGGGAATATCCTGGAGGAGACGGCGGAAAACTGCAAGATCCTGAAAGTCAATAATCCCATACTTACCTGTACGGACCTTCTGAAGATTAAAAATATGAAGAAGCCGGGCTTTAAGGTAGAAGTGATTCCCATTACCTACTATAAAAATACTTCCCTGGAAAAAGCCATTGACAGGCTGTTTCTTGAGGTAGACCGGGCGCACCATGATGGTGCGAATATCATCATCTTGTCTGACCGGGATATTGACGAAAACCATTTGCCCATTCCTTCCCTGCTTGCGGTATCGGCTTTGCAGCAGCATCTTGTCAAAACAAAGAAGAGGACTTCTGTGGCGCTTATACTGGAAAGCGGAGAGCCAAGAGAAGTACATCACTTTGCTACTTTGCTGGGATATGGAGCCTGTGCCATAAATCCCTACCTGGCCCAGGAATCCATTCGTTCCCTCATTGAAAAGGGCATGCTGGATAAAGATTATTATGCGGCCGTAGAGGATTACAACGCGGCAGTTCTTCACGGCATTGTAAAGATAGCTTCCAAGATGGGAATCTCTACCATACAGTCCTACCAGGGAGCCCAGATTTTTGAGGCAATCGGCATTTCAAAGAAAGTGATTGACAAATATTTTACCGATACGGTGAGCAGAGTGGGAGGAATCACCCTGGATGACATAGCCAATGATGTGGATGTCCTTCACTCAGCAGCCTTTGATCCCCTTGGCCTTGACGTGGATTTGACCCTGGACAGTGTGGGAAGCCATAAGGAGAGAGCAGGGCAAGAGGAACATTTATACAATCCTCTTACCATCCATCTCTTACAGGAAGCGGCCAGAACCGGCAGCTACGAGACTTTCAAAGAATATACCCATGCCTTGACGGAAGAGGGACAGACGGTTAATTTAAGAAGTCTTTTGGACTTTGATTATTCCAAAACAAAGGAAATTCCTTTGGAAGAGGTGGAAAGCGAAGAATCCATTGTTAAACGGTTTAAAACAGGAGCTATGTCTTACGGATCCATTTCCCAGGAAGCTCATGAAACCCTGGCGATTGCCATGAACCGGATTCATGGAAAATCCAACAGCGGCGAGGGAGGCGAAAGCCTGGAGCGTCTGACCGTAGGTCCGGACGGCGTAAACCGATGTTCTGCTATCAAGCAGGTTGCTTCCGGACGATTTGGAGTAACCTCAAGGTATCTGGTAAGTGCCAGAGAAATCCAGATTAAAATGGCTCAGGGAGCGAAGCCGGGAGAAGGAGGCCAGCTTCCAGGCGGGAAGGTATATCCGTGGGTTGCCAAAACCAGGCATTCCACGACAGGAGTAGGTCTTATCTCTCCGCCGCCTCACCATGATATTTATTCCATTGAGGATCTGGCCCAGCTGATTTATGACTTGAAAAATTCGAATACCAATGCCAGGATTTCTGTTAAACTGGTTTCTGAGGCAGGAGTGGGCACAGTAGCCGCAGGTGTTGCAAAGGCCGGTGCACAGGTAATCCTTATTTCCGCCTTTGACGGCGGAACCGGTGCGGCTCCAAGAAATTCTATTTATAATGCAGGGCTTCCATGGGAGCTTGGTGTAGCGGAGGCTCATCAGACCCTGATTATGAATGGGTTAAGGGATAAGGTGATCCTGGAGACAGACGGGAAGCTGATGACGGGGCGGGATGTTGCCATTGCCTGTGCCCTGGGAGCGGAGGAGTTCGGCTTTGCTACAGCCCCTCTTGTGACCATGGGCTGTGTCATGATGAGAGTCTGTAATCTGGATACTTGTCCGGTGGGCATTGCCACCCAGAATCCGGAGCTTAGGAAGCGCTTTAAAGGAAAACCGGAACACGTAATCAATTTCATGAATTTTATTGCCAAAGAGCTTCGGGAATATATGGCAAAGCTTGGTATCCGCACCGTAGATGAACTTGTGGGAAGGACGGATCTGTTAAAGAAGAAAGCCAGTATTCCTTCTGAAAGAGCTGGAAAGGTGGATTTTTCCGCTATATTGGGAAATTCCTATGCTGGGCAGAAGCTTTTAGGATACGATAAGAAACAGGTATATGATTTTGAACTAGAGAAAACCATAGATGAGAAGATCATCCTTAAGAAATTAAGAGATGCTCTGCGGGCCGGTCAGAAAAAGAGCCTTCATATCGATATTTCCAATACGGATCGGGCCCTGGGTACCATATTTGGCTCGGAAATTACCAGACTTTATCCGGATGGGCTTTTGGAGGATACCTTTACCATCAACTGTACGGGCAGCGGCGGTCAGAGCTTTGGAGCCTTTATTCCAAAGGGCCTTACTTTAGAGCTGGTGGGCGACAGCAACGATTATTTTGGAAAGGGACTTTCTGGCGGCAAGCTGGTGGTTTATCCGCCCCAGGGCGTTAAATTTAAGGCTGAGGATAACATTATCATCGGAAATGTGGCCTTATACGGCGCTACAAACGGAAAGGCATTTATCTGCGGGATCGCAGGCGAACGTTTCTGTGTCCGGAACTCTGGAGCAACCGCTGTTGTGGAAGGTGTGGGAGACCATGGCTGCGAATACATGACAGGCGGGCGCGTGGTGGTGCTGGGGCCCACTGGCAAAAACTTTGCTGCAGGAATGAGCGGCGGCATCGCCTATGTTCTGGATGAAAAGAGAGATTTATATAAGAGGCTTAATAAGGAAATGGTTTCCTTTGAAGAAGTTACCAATAAATACGATGTTCTTGAATTAAAAGACATGATCAAAGAACATGTGGCTTACACCAATTCCGCAAAAGGAAAAGAGATTCTTGATAACTTTGGAGAGTATCTTCCTAAGTTTAAGAAGGTCATGCCTCATGATTACAGACGCATGCTGAACACCATCGTTCAGATGGAGGAAAAAGGGTTAAGCAGCGAACAGGCACAGATTGAAGCATTTTATGCCAACACAAAGAAGTAAGGAGGAGCTGATCATGGGAAAGCCAACAGGATTTTTAGAATACAGCAGAAAAACAGGAAAAGCGGTAGACCCCAAGGCTCGTATTAAGAATTATAACGAGTTCCACCTGCCTCTTTCTGAAAAAGAACAAAAATGCCAGGGTGCGCGCTGCATGGACTGCGGCGTCCCCTTCTGCCAGTCCGGTATGATCTTAAAAGGTATGGTTTCCGGCTGCCCCCTTAACAATCTGATCCCGGAATGGAATGAGCTTGTTTACACCGGGACATGGCAGCAGGCCTACAACAGGCTGAAAAAAACCAATAGTTTTCCGGAATTTACCGCCAGGGTGTGCCCGGCTCCCTGTGAAGCCGCATGTACCTGCGGGTTAAATGGAGATCCGGTGAGCATCAAGGAAAATGAGTACGCCATCATTGAACGTGCTTATGAAAGCGGCATAGCAGGTCCCATCCCGCCAAAGATCCGCACCGGGAAAAAAGTGGCCGTCATCGGTTCCGGCCCGGCAGGTCTGGCAGCAGCAGATCAACTGAACAAACGGGGGCACAGCGTTACTGTATTGGAAAGGGAGGACCGCATAGGTGGTCTTCTCATGTATGGGATCCCCAATATGAAGCTGGAAAAGCATGTGATAGACCGGAAGGTGGAGATCATGAAGCAGGAAGGAGTGACGTTCCTGACAGGCACTGATATTGGAAAAAACCAGAAGGCCAAAGATCTGTTAAAGGAATATGACCGCATCATCCTGGCCTGCGGGGCTTCCAATCCTAGGGATTTAAAGGTTCCGGGAAGAGATGGGGGAGGAATTTATTTTGCAGTAGATTTTTTAAAGTCAACCACAAAAAGCTTATTGAATTCCAACTTACAGGATAACAGCCATATTTCCGCAAAAGGTAAGCACGTCATCGTCATCGGCGGCGGTGACACGGGTAACGACTGTGTGGGAACGGCCATCCGCCATGGGTGTGCTTCCGTCACCCAGCTTGAGATGATGCCAAAGCTCCCTGAAAAAAGAACCCCTGATAATAGCTGGCCCGAATGGCCGAAAGTTCTGAAGACTGATTACGGCCAGGAAGAATCCATTGCCGTATTCGGAAAGGACCCCAGGGTATACCAGACGACGGTAAAGGAATTTATTAAGGATAAGTCCGGCAAAATAGTGAAAGCCGTGCTCATGGGACTGGAGCCTAAAACGGATGAAAAGACCGGCCGTTTAAACATGGAGCCAGTAGCCGGCAGTGAGAGAGAAGTTCCGGCCGATATTGTTTTAATTGCAGCAGGATTTCTGGGCGCCCAGACTTATGTTGCTGATGCTTTTGGCGTGAAATTAAACGGCAGAAGTAATGTGGAGACAGAAGAGGGGAAATATAAGACGAATGTAGATAAAGTATTTGCAGCCGGTGATATGCGCCGGGGACAATCGCTGGTAGTTTGGGCGATCAGGGAAGGCCGGGAAGTGGCAAAGGAAGTTGATAGGAGCTTAATGGGGTATTCCAACCTGGCATAGTCGGAAGGGATAAACCAATAAAGGCAAAGAGGCTTTTGTAATATAGATGGGCGATCATCTATTGCACAAAAGCCTTCTTTTTATAATTTATACAAAAGCGGATTTGTTCACAGATTTTATAGATTTGAAAAAACTGCGCGGTCAGCTAAATCCTTTATAGTATAACTATGCATTGATATATCACCTTCTCGGAATTTATTTTAATCTTGCCTTTGCTTTCTGTATGAAGTACACTAGACGTAAAAGTTTCTGTCTTATTTATATTGCGCGGATATATACAGATTATGAAACTGCTTAGGGGAAAAAAGCGGGGGTATAGCAGTGAAAAATAAGTTTAGGGTCAATTTACGTATAAAGATCATATATATTTGCATCATTTTCCTTTTTATAAGCGTTCTTATAATTATGAATTATGCGTTCAACCGGAGCAGAAACCTCCTGATTGAGCAGGAAGCAGGCATAATATCCCAATATATGAATCGTAATGAGCTGGCATTAACGGATATCACTGATTCCATACGGAAGTTGTCTGCCGCCTCAAGTACTAACAAGCAGGTGTCTGCGTTATTGAATCAATCCTTTGAAGGGAAGGTCTTTTCTTCGGAAAATGCCGGTCGGATTCGTTCTGTAGTGGAGACCCTTACGTTTTATAGAAACATATTTTTTGATTATCGGATGCATTATATTATACTGGGAGTGGATGGTACCGTATACAGTGTGACGGATGGGATTGACAACAGCACTTATTTTGGGAAGCAGTTCTCTGAAAGCGTCTGTAGACAGGACTGGTATCATGACTTTATGGAAAGTCAGGAGGTATCGCGGTGGGTTATTCCCTGTACATATAATGATAAGGGTGTATTTAAAGGCGAAGGGGACAACCCCAGGGATGAAGATTTCATCTTATTTATCAGACGGATACGTGATTACAATTCTCAGAAATTTCTAGGTATTTCTTTTGTATCATTTCCGACTGAAAACCTGTCACAGATCCTAATCCCATATGAAGGGGCGGCTATGGCTCTGTTTAATGAGGAGCAACGTTTGGTTTATGCGAATGAAGATGCGGATCTGTTTCATGATATTTCCGTTAATAATATGGATCTCTTATTAAAGGAGCATGATGGATATTTCCACTATACAGTGGCTGAGAGAGAGTATCTGATTAATTATGTGACAATGGATAGTTCTGGATGGCGTTTGGTGAATATGGTTCCCTTGGATAAAACCACGGAAGCCGTTGACAAGCTTTATAGTGCCGTCACCACGATGATGATTCTGCTTGCAATAGGGGCCAGTGTTGTCTGCCTGGCAATGTATGTATATGTAAATGCGCCTTTGAACCGTCTCATCCTTAAAATAAGCAGCATAAATATTGGTGGGACAGTACTCTCTGATGTGGAGGGGGTGGAAGGGTGCGCAAGACCTGTAATAGGTATCGTAGAAGCAGAGCATGAGATTAATCGGATGGTGGATTATATTGAAAAGTTGTCTGCTCAAGCCATTAAGCAGAAGGAGATTGAACAGAATCTTCGATATGAGATGCTCAGGGCCCAGCTGAACCCCCATTTTTTGTTCAATACCCTCAATGTAATTAAATGGTCTGCAATGATTTCCGGTGCTGGAAACATTGCGGATATGATTACCTCCTTGGGAATTCTGTTGGAAAACACCATGAACCGGGGAGAGGAGGAGGGGCCTCTCCGTGAGGAGATCCGGGTGGCTAAAGCATGGGTGGAAATCAAAAACTGGGCTTTGAAAAACAGGATCCAGATTCATGCCGATGTCCCTGAAGTGCTGGAGGACTTCCAGGTAATTCGATTTTTTCTTCAGCCATTGGTGGAAAACGCAGTTTTTCATGGTATGGAGGATGTGGAGAACGGGGAGATCTGGATTAAGGCGGAACAATATAACGGCAGGGTATGTGTCACGATTCAGGATAATGGGATAGGGATTGAGTCCGAGGTATTGGATGAAATATTAAAGGAATTAGATGTCCGCCAAAAACGCCGTAATGTAACAGGAATCGGCCTTACCAGCATCCATGAATTAATGAAATTAAAATATGGACCGGATTATGGCCTTTACATTGAGTCTAAGAAAAACATTGGTACAAAAGTGTATGTAATATTTCCTGATTGGGGTGGGATGGATGTTGAAAATAATGATTGTGGATGATGAATTGATTGTAAGAGTGGGGTTTCAGTCTTGTATAAACTGGGAGGAATATGGGTGTGAAATAATTTCCACCTGTGAATCTGCCAGGGATGCAATCACTTTTTTTGAAAAGCAGGTACCGGATGTTGTATTTACGGATATTATGATGCCGGAAATGGATGGGATCCAGCTGGTAGAATATATTTGTACTCATTATTCCAGGACAAAAGTGGTCGTTCTAAGCTGCATCAATGAAATCGAATATGTGAAAAAGGCTATTAAGCTGGGAGCTGAGGATTATATACTCAAACTGTCAATCACAAGGAACACCATGATTGAACTGATTTCCAGGCTGAAAGAAGTCATAGAGAAAGAAGGGGAAAAAGAAGGAGAGCTTGAACTTGCGGGGAATGCCAGTCCTTTGAACAGAGAGGAGGATTTTAGACTGCTTCTTTCCGGAAGTCCGGTCTGCCCTGATTTTGAGCGGCTTCTGGACAGGATGGGTTTCATCTTTGATCCGCATGTTTCATATTGCAGCGGCTGCCTTCTGATAGATCATTTGAGAACTGCAATGGATCAGGAAGATATGGATTCTTATACCAGAAGATATGGTCTCATTAATATCATAAAAGAATATTTTGGAAAGCTTCCACGGTTCGAGTTGGCGTTTGTAGGTGAAGGAGAGATCATGGTGATATTTACCCTGAAGGCTGGAGAGAAGCTGAAGGTTTTATTACCTGACATATTGAAGTTTTTAAATCATACCCTGAAAACCCATCTAAATCTGACACTTTCCATGGGACTCGGGAGTCCGTGCGATGAGCGAACCCAAATACCATTCAGCTACCAACAGGCGAAAGAGGCGGCACATCTTCGATTTTTTGATGGGGAAGCCTCGTTACATGAGAATCAGGCTGAAGAAAAAGCACCAATAGTGATTAATAAAGATGTTCAGAGAAAAATTCAGGAAGCTGTTTTTGCACTGGATTATCGGGAAGTCAGCAGGCTGACAGATGAATGGTTTGAGGGGATGGCAGCTTATCGCCATTTTGGGCAGATAGAGGTCATACGCCGGTCTGTACTGAAAGCCTGGATTTTTATTTCAGGGAATACGTTTCAGGAGGTGGACGATGCCTCGGAATATGATGATTCCGTCTTCATGGCGGATTTTTGGCGTGCTGAAACAATATGGGATTTAAAGCACTGCTTTCAAGACGAGCTTCAAATGATTCTAAATCAGCTCCAGGCCAATAAGGCAGCCAGCCCGGAAATTATGGGGCTGCTTCATTACCTGGAAACACATGTGGAAGAGAATATCAGTCTGGAAGAGGCGGCAAGGCATTGTTCTTTAGGGAAAAGCCAGTTTTGTATATTGTTTAAGAAGACTACAGGCATAACGTTCGTTCATTATTTTAATAAACTGAAGATGAAAAAAGCCTATGCCATGTTAAGCAGCGGAAAGATCCAGGTGCAGGAGGCTGCAGATCGGATTGGAATCAAGGACATATCATATTTCAGCCGACTCTTTAAAAAATATTATCATATAAGCCCCAGTGATGTAAAAAGACTGTAAATATCGTATCATTTTGACATAAAACCGGACAATAGTTCAAATAAAAAATAGGGATTGGAGGTGGTGGAATATAATACCAACAATCCCTATTTTTGTTTATTCAAAATAAGATATGCAGCCGCTATACTGTGATTACAGGTAAAATATGTAAAAACGAAGGAGGAAGTATTATGAAAAAAAGAATTTGTCTGGCTCTAAGCGCAGTAATGCTTGCAGGTTCGCTTGCTGGGTGTTCAGGCGGAACAAGCGGAATTCCCGGTGACACTCAAAAGGCGGAAGAAACTTCAAAGACGGAAACAGCAGCGAATGAAAGCAGTAAAGGACAGAACGAAAAACCCTATGCAGGAACTACCATACGGGTACTTAGTATGACAGGACAGATATCAGATGCTATAGAGACTTATCTTAATGATTTTGAAGATAAAACAGGAATTAAAGTAAACCTGGAGCTTTATGGAGAAGGACAGCTGCGGGAAAAATGCACAACCGAATTCCTTGCAGGTTCATCCACCATAGATGCATTTCTGATGAGTCCTCTGCAGGATATGGCAGCATACAGCAACAATGGCTGGATTGAGCCGCTGGATACTTATCTGGAGGATCCCTCCTTTGACTGGGAAGATTTTTCATCTGCACCTATGGATCAGATTAAGATTAAATCCACTGGTGAGATCGGAGCCCTTCCTCTCTATTCTTCCGTACAGCTGATGTTTTACCGGAAGGATATATTTAAGGACAAAGGACTTACACCGCCGGCTACCTATGATGAACTTCTGGAGGTATGTGAGAAAATAAACGATCCAGCTAATAATTTTTATTCTATTGCATGCCGCGGAGAGAAAATAGCACTTACCTCTCAATTCTCCCCGTTCCTATACGGCTTTGGTGGGGCCTATTTTAAGGAAGGAGCCAGTGCGTTCCATACTCCTGAGAACTTAGAGGCGGCAAAATTTTACGGCAAACTGCTGGGAACATATGCTCCGGAAGGAATCCTCACAGCGGGCTATTCTCAGATGACTCAGTTGTTTAATGCAGGCCAGGTGGCTATGTGCATTGATGCGATTGCATTGTACCAGACTTTGGTAGATGCAAATGAGTCCGCTTATTATGATCAGGTTGGTGTTGCCCCTATTCCGGAAGGACCTGCCGGCCGTCAGTCCTACAAACAGGTTGTGTGGGGAGCCTCCATTTACTCAGGGTCCAAAAACAAAGAAGCTGCCTGGGAATTTTTAAAGTTCGTAGGAGGCAGTGACATTGCGGTTTATATTACCCCAATGGGTATGCCCACCTTCCGTGATTCCGTCTGGAAAGACGAGAGAGTCACATCTGCAATGCCCGAGGATTTCATTGCGGCATACAATGTGGAAATTCAGGCTGAAACCACAAATCAGTACGGACTTCCAAGAATGACAGCCGTCTCAGAAGCCAGGGATGCGATGGGTGAGGCAATCGTATACTCTATTGAGACAAAAGGTGAGGGATCTGCTTTGGCAGGTAAGATGCAGGCGGCCTCCCAAAAAGTTGACCAGCTGTTGAAAGATGCAGGAGAATATGGTGCAGATTATCCCTATGAAGAATAGGCTAAAGCAAAAAAGGAGCCTTTTAAGGCTCCTTTCCATAACAGGAGAAGGAATATGAATAATTTTGTAAATAAGCATATCAGATGGGTCTTTGTTCTGCCGACTTTCCTTTTTATGGTAGTTATGCTCGCGGTTCCCATTCTTATGACGTTCGCATTTAGTTTGAATGACTGGAACTTGTTAATGGGAACCGGAATGAGTTTTAATTTTGGGAAAAATTATCTGGAAGTGCTGGCCAGCAAAGAGTTCTGGCAGTCACTGGGAGTTACATTTTATTACACGGTACTTTCTACTTTGGCTGAGATGCTTCTGGGACTTTCCATTGCACTTGTGCTCAACAAAAGGTTCAGGGGAAAAAATGTAGTAAAGACGATTGTGCTCCTTCCGTACATGATGGCGCCGGTGGCGGTAGGGTTAATGTGGATGCTGTTCTACGAACCCTCTTCTGGTCTTTTGAATTATGTATTTACCTCAGTAGGTCTTCCAAGGTCCTCTTTTGTTTCTGCAAAACAGACAGTCATACCGGCCATAGCAGCGGTGGAAACATGGCAGATGACCCCGATGGTCGTTATTGTGTGTCTGGCAGGACTTTCTTCCCTTCCAACAGATCCAATGGAAGCTGCCAGGGTGGACGGTGCCACGCCGGTGCAAACTTTTTTCCAGGTAACATTGCCGCTTCTTACGCAGACTCTGTTTTCCATCGGGCTGCTGCGCTTTATAGATGTGTTCAAATCCTTTGATCTAATTTATGCTATGACAAAAGGAGGACCTGCCAACGCCTCCAGGACTTTAAATCTCTTTGCATACGAAACAGCTTTTTCCTATTATAAATTCGGGCTATCTTCAACAATGCTGATGCTGCTGTTTGTAATCGTATTGCTGTTAAGCGTTGTGGTAATGAAGTTTCAGAGAAAGTTGGTGGAATATTATGGCGGTTAATAAGCAAAAAGCGGGGAAATTACTGAAACAATGCCTGTTTGCGGGACTGATTCTTATAATTGTGATTCCTGTTTTGTTCCCGCTTTATTTTGTTCTCGTATCGTCTTTTAAGAATATGGCACAGGTTTATATCATGCCGCCGAAGCTGTTCGGTTTCAAGCCGATCCTGGACAACTATATCTACATATTCAAGACACAGCATTATGGTACGTACATGCTGAACTCCACGATCGTGGCGGTTGCATCTACTGCATTGTCCCTTCTGATGGGAGTGCCAGCGGCTTATGCCATAGCCAGATATAAGATGGGGAAGGTCAGTATCGCTATTTTGACTGCAAGGTTATTGCCTAACATATCCATTCTGCTCCCTTATTACTTTGTTTTTTCAAAATTACGGATGATAGATACCTATGGAGTACTGATTATCAGCCATATGATTCTGTCCCTTCCGCTGATCGTGTGGATTATGGTGGGGTTTTTCAATGATATGCCCATTGAATTGGAGGAAGCTGCCATTGTGGATGGCTGTACCAGGCAGAAATGTTTTGTAGATGTCCTCCTGCCAATCAGCGCGCCGGGGCTGGTGACTTGTTCGACACTGTCCTTTCTGGGATCTTGGAACAATTTCCAGTTTGCATTGATACTCAGCGGTGAAAAAACGAGGACTCTTCCTGTATCCCTGCAATATTTTGTATCGGGAGCCGATATCCGATGGGGGCGTATGCTGGCAGCGACCATTGTGGTGATTGTGCCTACCATCATCCTGACCATGATCCTTCAGAAATACATTATACAGGGAATGACGGCTGGTGCTGTAAAAGGATGACATTTCCAAGAGCACCATAAGATACCACGAATTGGAGGGAAACGATAATGAATTGCTACGATATAAGAAAAACGGAAGAAATTATTTCTCCCAGCCTAATATATTATTTAGACATAATCAGAAGTAATATTCAGAAAGCCATAGAGGAGGCTGGTTCAGCAGAACGTCTTTGGCCACATGTGAAAAGTCATAAATCCATTGATATGTTAAAACTACAAATGAAGTATGGAATAGTAAAATTTAAAGCAGCAACAGTTGCAGAAGCAGAAATGGCAGCGCAGGCTGGAGCAGAGCGTATCATTTTGGCCTATCCTCTCATAGGGCCTAATATAGGCAGGTACGTGAAACTTGCAAAGGCATATCCAAATTCATGCTTTTACGCAATCGGAGATGATGTGAAGCAGCTTGAATTCCTTTCAGATAAATGCATGAAAAATGGATATCGGATGCCAGTGCTTGTGGATGTAAACATGGGAATGAACCGGACAGGTGTGACGATAGACAAGCTGGAAGCCTTTTACAGGATTGTAAATACGTTTCCGGGCATCTGCATGAAAGGTTTCCATTGTTACGACGGAAATCATAATAATAAGGATATCATTGTCCGCAATGCAGAAGTTGCAGAGGTCGATCGGCAGGTAGAAACTGTCTTGAAACATTTAAGGCAAGATGGGATTGAATGCGGTCTTGTGGTAGCTGGAGGCACCCCTTCTTTTCCCTGCCATGCTGAAATTACTGACTGGTATCTGTCACCTGGAACTGCATTTATAACCGATGCAGGATATTATATAAATCTTCCGGATTTAGGCTTTATTCCGGGAGCGGCTGTGATGACAAGAGTCATAAGCCACCCAGCTCCTGGTCTATTCGCGACCGACTTAGGATATAAGGGAATTGCATCTGATCCGGTAGTACAAAGAGGGTATATTGTGGGCATGGAAGAAGCAGTACCTGTTATCCATAGTGAGGAGCACTGGGTGTTTAAGATGGAGGATGCATCAAAGATTCCGGAAATCGGAACATGTCTTTACGTAATACCGACCCATATCTGTCCTACCAGTGCATTATATCCTGAAATTCTGTTAGTAAAAAATGGAGAGGTTATTAATACATGGAAAGTAACAGCCAGAAATCGGAAACTTTCTTACTGATATAGGAAGAAAGTACTGGGATAAAGGGGAAAGTATATGGATGCAATTGATCTGTTGGAACAACTGATAAGCTTTGATACAACGTCTCCGCCTGGAAATGAACGACCTGCAGCTATGTTTCTGGCTGACGTACTGAAAAATTATGGATTTCACTGTGAGATGCAGGAACTGGGAAATAACAGGGCCAATCTGATAGCGGTAATAGGAGAGGGAGCAGGGCCGGAGCTTATGCTTAATGGTCATTTGGATGTAGTACCCGCTCATGGGCAATGGCGTTTAAATCCCTTTGTTATGACTCGGGAAAAAGGAAGACTTTATGGACGGGGAACCTCTGATATGAAGGGGGGGATAGCGGCCATGTGTGAGGCTGCAATCCGAATTGCCCAAAAAGGAGGGCCCCAAAAAGGAAGGTTGAAGCTGCTGTTTGTGGCAGATGAGGAGTGTTCCAATTTAGGAACAATGAAATATCTAGAGGTTTATGGGACATCTGATTACGCAATAATCGGGGAACCTACAGGATTGGAAATAGCCATTGCCCATCGGGGCGTTTCAAGGAATTATGTTGATTTACATGCTCCTGCCAGGCATGCGGCTCTTCCTGCAGCAGGAAGAGATTCGATAGAAAAAGCCGGACTTACTATATGGGCTTTGAAAAGGCTGAATCGGGAGCTTAGTGCTATGAGACATGAAGTACTGCCGTCCCCCCGTATATCAATCACCATGATGCATGGTTATGAAAAGGATAATGTGGTGCCTGAAACTACCCGCATGCTTTTGGATTTCAGGATTCTGCCAGGTATGAGCCAGCAGCAGGCAGAGAAGTTAATAAAGAATGGCTTGAGAAAAGCCGGTATTACTGACTGCAGCATTATTCCCCATTTCTATATGCCGGGCGGAGAACTGCCATCTGATAACTCTTTTGTAGGATTGTGTCTGGAAGAAAGGAGGCGTCTGCTTCAATCTGAGAGCAGACCTAAAGCCTTTGATGCTTCTTGTGAACAATGTTTTTTTGTAGGACATGGGATTCAGACGCTTATATGCGGCCCGGGCAATTTATCTCAAGCTCATACATTCAATGAGTATTTAGAAGAAGATCAAATCAGAAAAGCAGTGGATTTGTATGAACGGATTATAGATAAGATTATAAATTAAAATAAAATAATAGGAGAAATAACAAATGAGAGATGTATATGAAATATTAAAGGAAAAAGGAGTCACCCTTCCTCAGCCACCAGCAAAAGGAGGTGTATATACTCCGGTACAAGAATTCGGAGAGAAGTTCTTATATTGTTCCGGCTGCGGACCGGATTTAGGTGATGGAAATAACATTACAGGAAAGTTGGGAAAGGATTTAAATGTAAAAGATGGACAGAAAGCAGCTTATAATTGTATGCTGAATCTGCTTGCTAATTTAGATGAAAAGACAGGGGATTTAAACAGGATTAAGCGTTTTGTCAAAGTTTTGGCATTTGTTAACAGTACTGACGAGTTTGGAATGCAGCCACAGGTTGTAAATGGGGGTTCCGATTTCATTGCAGAAATTTTTGGTAAAGAGACAGGACTTCCGGCCCGCTCCGCAATCGGAGTGAATACACTTCCAGGCGGGATTGCATGTGAAATCGAAGTGCTGGTAGAATTGAAATAAGACAAGGCTGGAAAAATCCCCGGAAGGCCGGTAAATTATACCGGACATTTCGGGGATTGTTGTTTATTTGAATGAGGCTTAAAATTCCTTATCAGCAATCAAACAAGCTTTCCGGGCCTGACTGCACCAGCCTCTCCATGGATAGCAAACAGCCATGACCACACCCCCTGATATAGAATACACACTCATATGATTTTATCATAAAATCATAAAAAATTAAGTTGAATTCATAAAACGATAATATGATGTACCACTAACGATAATTACAACCTGTAAAAAAATGACGTTCCTTATTATAGTATTAGTAGAAGGTAACAATTGTTTTCTGCTGAAAATACGAAAGGGATGGGAAAACTATGAGTAAAAGACTTTTTAAAGGGTATTTCCGAAATTACGTTACAGGCTACGGAATCAAAACAGCTCTTTTCATATCGGTTCTTGCCGTATATATTATAGCCAGATGGCTATGAACCAGGAACGCCCCAAACTTGGGGCGTGTGAATCAGAACGTTGATAAAAAAGCATCCTAATGTAGGAGGGCTGCCTCTTCGCTAAGATGTTTTTTAGCCAAAGGAATGAGGCTTCCCCCTACTAAATTTCCCGCAGATATAACCAGAATATAAAGGATTGCTTTTGCATTCCAGGCATTTCCCATAGTAAAATAAAACATATCTGCTATGCTGTGCTCATAACCAGAAAGAATAAATATCATGACCGGCATGACTAAAGCCAAATATCTTCCGATTCCGTCTTTTATGATCTGATAGCCAATCACTGCGATGCACATCATAATACCGCACATGACTGCCATGATAAATGTGCTGAACAGGGTATCCGACAGCTTCATATTCACAAGTTCCCTTGTGTGATCTATGAGCTTGGCTAGTTTGGTATATCTGAATACAATCCCAGAACCTGCAGTTCCTATAAAATTCCCTAAGTATACAATAAGTATTGTTAATAAGTAGGAAGGCTTTTCGTTTACAATATAACAAACCTTTCCTGTGTATAGGTTAAATCCAAAGGTATAGATGGTAAATAATCCGATTGAAAATAAAAAAGAACCAGCGATATGGTTTTCAAGAGTTAGATAAATCACTCCTCCCATGCTGATGGCAATTCCGGCAATTATTGCGTTAATAAATGTTTTCATTTTTTGATACTCCCTTTTCTTTTTTAAAACGTTTGCCTTGGCTGTAAAAAGGCTTTTTCTATGACCAGACATATTATAGCATAAGGAAAGGGGGTTACAAGGACAATTCCCTTATTGACATAATTTATCAGTCATGGGGACCAGATGGATTTATGAAAAAGAGGAATAGGCATAAAAGAAGGCCAGCGCCTTCTGGCGCTGACCAGTATGTTCCGGTCTCTATAAAATGCCCGCGAATAAATTTCTTCTATACATTAAAGCGGAACAGGACAACATCGCCATCCTTAACCACGTATTCTTTGCCTTCCAGACGAACCAGACCTTTTTCTTTCGCAGCGTTGTAGCTTTTGCAATCCAGAAGGTCCTGGTAATTTACAACCTCTGCGCGGATAAAGCCCCGCTCAAAATCAGAGTGGATCTTACCGGCAGCCTGGGGGGCTTTGGTTCCTTCTTTGATGGTCCATGCTCTTGTTTCAGTAGGACCGGCAGTTAAGTAGCTGATGAGCCCAAGTAAATGATAACTGGCTGCGATCAGTTTTTCCAGGCCGGATTCTGTAAGTCCCAGATCTTCTAAGAACATCTTTTTCTCGTCTTCTTCTAATTCAGCGATTTCCTGTTCGATCTGTGCGCAGATAACGAAAACTTCACTGTTGTTTTCTTCTGCAAATTTACGGACCATTCCCACGTAATCATTGGAAGCTCCGTCATCAGCCAAGTCGTCCTCGCAGACATTGGCAGCGAAGATCACAGGTTTAAAGGTGAGAAGATTAAGGGTGGAAATAAATTCTCTTTCATCCTCATCCTCAATTTCCAAGCTTCGTGCCAGATTTCCATCCTCTAAGTGGGTTTTGATCCTCTTTAAAATCGCCAGTTCCTTTGCAAGTGATTTATCATTCATAGCGCCCTTGGTGGACTTGGAGATACGGCGGTCTAAAATTTCCAAATCGGAAAAGATCAGTTCCAAATCTATGGTTTCAATATCACGCAGTGGATCTACGCTTCCGTCTACATGGATTACATTGGTATCCTCAAAGCAGCGTACCACGTGGACGATGGCATCTACTTCACGGATATTGGAAAGAAACTGATTGCCCAGCCCCTCTCCTTTGGAAGCTCCTTTTACAAGTCCTGCAATATCGACAAATTCTATGACGGCAGGGGTGATTTTTGCGGAATCATAAAGGGCGGCCAGCTGACCTAAGCGCACATCCGGAACAGGAACTACTCCTACATTGGGATCAATGGTACAAAATGGATAGTTCGCAGATTCCGCACCGGCCTTTGTAAGAGAATTGAACAAGGTGCTTTTACCTACGTTTGGCAATCCGACAATACCTAATTTCATAGCAATTACCTTCCTAATATTGTTAATATTCATAGTTGATTTTTATCTGCAACTAATATAGAATAGCATATTATCCGTAAAAATAAAAGAGAAAAACACAAGAATCAAAGCTTTGTCGAATTATAGTTGAATATGTCGGGCGAATCTGTTTGATTTTTGTGTTTTCCCGGGGTAAAATAAAGAAAACATCGAAAGGAGAAGACGAATGGCAAATACGGCAGATATTAGTTTTGTTCATTTGGGATTTACAATCGACCATTTGCAAAACAGTATCTCAATATTTGGATTCCGCATTGCATTTTACGGGATTATCATTGGGTTTGGAATATTAGCAGGTCTCTGGGTTGCGACAAGGGATGCAAAACGCAGGGGGCAGGACCCGGATATATATCTGGATTTTGTTCTGTATGCAATCATAATTTCTATCATGGGAGCCCGAATCTATTATGTTATTTTTGATTGGGACAATTATAAAGATGATCTGCTTCAAATTTTAAATCTCAGGGCAGGAGGACTGGCCATCTATGGAGGTGTCATAGGGGCCGTTATAACTCTGATTGTTTATGCCAGGGTAAAGAAATTATCATTTTTTTCCTTGGCTGACACTGGATGCCTAGGATTGATAACCGGGCAGATTATAGGAAGATGGGGAAACTTCTTTAATTGCGAGGCGTTTGGCGGATATACCGACAGCCTGTTTGCTATGAGAATCAGAAGAGCGCTGGTTAATGAGAATATGATATCGAAAGAGCTTTTGAACCATTTGATCGTAAAGAACGGAGTAGAATATATACAGGTGCATCCTACCTTCTTTTATGAATCAATCTGGAATCTCTTAGTACTATTATTTATGCTTTGGTACAGGAAACGTAAGAGATTTGATGGAGAGATGCTTTTTATATACCTGCTTGGCTATGGTTTGGGACGAGTGTGGATAGAGGGACTCCGCACGGACCAGCTAATATTCTTTAGTACTGGCATTCCGGTGTCTCAGGCACTGTCATTAATTCTGGTAGTGATATCTACTCTTGTGCTCTTCTGCAAACACAGACAGATACGAAAAAAGAGCAAAGGAGAAGTAATGATATGATGATGTCAAAAGAAGAGTTAATACACGATATTGAAGAAGCAAGAGAAAGATTAAATAAAAGCATTGATCATGATGATGAAGATGTTATTTATCACAGGAGTGTAGAACTGGATAAATTGATTGAACAATATATTGCCGCAGGCTACTGATACCATTAGCCTGTGATGCGTTTTGTGCAAATTTAAGAAGGACGTGGAAAGAGAAGGAGCTCTTTCCGCGTCTTTTTTTATGGATGAACGATTTTTGTAAAAGTAATTTGACACAATTCACGGTGGGATGTAATATTTATCTATGAATTGTAGAAAACTGTTACAAATACGGTAATAGTGTCCGGAGGTGGGGAAATGAAGCATTTGTCGTTCCGAATGAAATTGACTCTGGTGTTTATTATAACAGCCATGATCGAAGGGGCTATTATAGGGAGTCTCTCCTTTTCCCATAGCAAGGCCATTGTTGTAAAGAATAAGAAACAGGAAATGTCAGATACCATAAACCGCATTGATATCAATATCAATGTCAAGGTCCGCTATATTATGGAAATCCTTGACAATGCTGTGGCCAGCCAGCTTGTACGTGATGCATGTACCCCCGGCTGGGACGATGGGGATAAGGGGATCAGCCGTACCTACCTTGATGATTACTGCAGAAGTCTCATCAAATCCGTTGGGGAACAGATGGATATTTCCATCATCAATGCCTCCAAGGTGATGTATACAACTGTCGATACCAATGGGGCGGCCCCCAAAGACATCTCGGTAAAAACATTTAAAAGCTATGATGATGCCGTAGGCGGCAGAAACAATAAAACTGTCTGGCTGGGCATTATGCCAAAGCTTTTTTCAGATCCAATAGAAGATCATCAGGCGGTTACCGTGGTCAGGGCGATTCAGGACAGGAATGAAGAGAAGAGTCTGGGAATTATGGTGATTGAACTGGATCCGGACATGTTCAGCAATCTGCTTTTAGGAAATCAGGGATTGTTTCAGTATCAATACCTGTTTATTTTAGACCAGAAGGGACAGGTGATCTGCAGCAATCCCAAGATAAACAATGGGTGGCAGGAAGAAATTAATGACCGGTTCGAGCGGGGGATCCGGCGTTTTGAATTGATATGGAACGATAAGAGGTATTATGTCTGCGGACAATATAACGGCATCACTGGCTGGAGATCTTATTCGGCGATACCCTTTGAAGGGCTGTTTCCCCAGGCCGGAGATTTGAACAAAGCCATTTGGCTGGTGGCAGTGATGAGCACCCTGGGAATTGCAGTATTCATCGTTCTTCTGGTTTATACCATGGCGAGACCGATCAAGCGTCTTTCTAAGGCTATGGGACAGGTTCAGAAGGGAGATTTTGCCGTTCGGGTTCCCAATAAAAGAAAGGATGAAATCGGCGAACTGACAGAATCCTTTAATTACATGCTGGAAGAGATCAATACCCTGATCAGGCAGGTCTATCAGGAAAAGATCGCCCAGAAGAATGCGGAGGTCCAGGCGCTCCAGGCACAGATCAATCCTCATTTTCTCTACAATACCCTGGATTCTGTCAACTGGATGCTGATCGACCGGGGAGAATTTGATATCAGCGACATCATCCTTTCACTGGCAGGCCTTATGCGCTACAGCATCGAAGATGAAAATGCCTTTGTCCCCCTTGAAAAGGAAATCGGATATGTGCTGTGTTATTTGAAAATTCAAAAGAATCGTCTGGAAGAACGGCTGGAATATTCTGTGGAAGCAGAGGAATCCCTGGCAGCTGAGCGGGTTCCAAAGCTCATTCTGCAGCCCATTGTAGAAAATGCCATCACTCATGGAATTGAGCCGAGAAACAGGAAGGGAATCATCCGCATCGTCTTAAAAGATCACGGAGATGAAATGCTTATTTCGGTAGAAGACAATGGAATCGGCATGACTCCTGAACAGCTTAACCACCTGAGGGAAGAAGTACCTGATGTGGAGAAGGAAGGACATACAGGAATCGGAGTAAGGAACGTAGACCGCCGTATCCGCCTCCACTATGGGGAAGCTTACGGGATTTTTATAGAAAGCACATATGGAGAAGGTACGATTGTAAATCTGCGCATTCCCAAAGACCAGGAAACTGTATCAGAGGGCGGAGGAGGGAAAGGAGAGGGCGTAAGATATGAAGCTGATCATCGTGGATGACGAACCGAAAATCAGAAAAGGGCTTTTTAAACTGTTAGATGCCCAGGAAGGTTTTCAGGTTACAGGGGTGTTTGAAGACGTCCATTCGGCTCTCAAGGCTCTGTATGAATTGGAAGCTGACGTAATCATTACAGATATCAAGATGCCGGAAGTATCAGGCCTAGAACTGATCCGCCAGATCCGGGAAAGAAACTTAAATATCCGCATCATTATTTTAAGCGGGTACAGTAATTTTTCCTATGCCCAGAAGGCCATTGAGCTGGGAGTGACCAGATATTTGTTAAAGCCAACGGATCCAAGAGAACTTCTGTCCGTATTAAGAGAATTGGAACAGGAGCTTTCTCCGGAATCTCATAAAAAAGAAGAAATCCGGGACCGGCCCTCAGAAGGGGAAGGCGAGGTCGGAAATTTATTGGTTTTAAAAGCCATTCAATATATTGCCGTTCACTATGGAGGCAGGATTACGTTAACAGATATGGCCGGCGAGCTTCATCTGTCCCCCAATTATCTTTGTGAGCTTTTTAAACGGCATACAGGAAAAAATCTTATGGAATACGTTACTGAATACCGGATGCAAAAGGCGAAATCATACCTGAACCATGTGGAATATAAGGTGGCAGATGTGGCGGAAATGGTAGGTTACAAAGAGGCGAAATATTTCAGCAGTGCTTTTAAGAAAGCATATGGGATCACACCCCTGGAGTATCGGAACAGGCGACAGAGCCATTTGATTTAGTGTAAAAGAAGACGGGAAAATGACCAAAAAGTCTCTCCTGTCTTTATTTTATTTGGTCATAATTACAAATAACTTAATATTTTGGTATAAATAGTAATCTCATAGAATTGCGATGACTTCCGGAAAATGATAATCTATTACTACAAACAACACACTGACGTCTGCGAATCGTGTCGATAACTGAAGAAATGTCAGATATTAACGTGAACGGATGCAAAAAAAGGAGGAACTTAGTATGAAGAAAAGATTTGGCGCATTACTCATGGCAGCGGTAACAGCAGCAGCACTTGTACTCAGCGGCTGCAGTGCCGGAGGTAAGACAGAGGGTGCAGCTGAAACAAAGGCTCAGGCAGGAGGAAAAAGCGCGGCGGATTATAAAATTGTCCTCATTCTTCCAGGGCCTATCAATGACCAGAGCTGGAACGCAACAAACTATGCAGGCCTTACAGCCTGTAACGAAAAGCTGGGCACCAAAATGGAATACGTAGAGAACGTGCAGGCATCTGACTATGAGTCAACCTTCCGTGAATATGCGGAACGAGGCTATGACCTCATAATGGCAGCCGGTTCCCAGTTTGACGAAGCAGTAGCAGCAGTGGCTCCCAATTATAAGGACACCACTTTTTGCGCGGTGAACGGCTCCAAATGTGACGGAGATAATGTGGCTCCTATTTTCCCAAAAGAATATGAAGCCAGTTATATAGCCTCCATTCTTGCAGGAAATGTAACAAAGAACGGAAACTTCGCAACCATCGGAGGGTTCCCCAACGAGCCGATGGAGCATTTGATGGATGTATATGAAAAAAATTCTGTTAAAATCGCAGAAAGCCGTGGCATTACCGGTGCAAAAGCGACTAGAGCCTATGCCAATAGCTGGAACGACGTAGCCCTTGGCAAACAGATGGCAGAGCAGATGATCGACAACGGAGCAGACACCATGTTTGTATATGCCAACGAAGTAGGTCTTGGCAGCATTGAGGCAGCTAAGGCAAAAGGCGCTAAATTCATTGGTTTTTCCAGTGATCAGACCACCATCGATCCAAATACCGTTGTAGCTTCTGTAAATTTTGATTTCAAGAATTTCTATATCTGGGCTCTGGGCCTTTATATGGATGGGAAGCTTTCCGGAAATATGGTTCATGAAGCTGGTATTAATGAAGATATCTTTGCGCCGGTATATACCGATAATATTTCCCAGGAAGTAAAGGATGCGGTAGACCAGGGAATCAAGGATTTCAAGGACGGCAAGGTAGATTTACAGGCGATGTTTGAAAAGTAAGATCTAACCGGAGGGCTGACGCAGGAGAAAAACAGGATTGTTTAAACTGCGTAGCCCTCATTGTTTGAGCGGGCAATGAGCCGGACGAAATGCTTGCATATTCATTCGGCGAATGCCGCATCAACTAAGAAAAATCCGCAAAGCGTGTTTTCTTAGCAGGAAGAGGAGGGGTTTCGTGAATACACCATTTTTTGAATTAAAGAATGTATCAAAATATTTTGCCAGGGTCGTGGCAAACAAGGACATTTCTTTTTCTGTAAATAGGGGAGAGGTGCTAGCACTATTGGGAGAAAACGGGGCAGGAAAAAGCACGGTTATGAAGATCCTCTATGGCCTTTACAAGGCGGATGAGGGGCAGATCCTGATGGATGGAAAGGAACAGAGGATCACCTCCCCAAAAGATGCCATGGCTTTGGGAATTTCCATGATCCAGCAGCATTTTTCTCTGGTATCCGCCCATACGGTAACGGAAAATATTATTTTAGGCAATGTTAACGGCGTGATTGATTACGATAAATGCAAGAAGGAAGTTGAAGAGCTTTCTGCCCAGTACGGGTTTCAAATTCCTGTGAATGCAAAAGTGGAGGAGCTTGCAGTGGGAGTGCAGCAGAAGGTGGAAATCCTTAAGGCCCTCTATTTAAAGACAAGCCTGCTGATTATGGATGAACCTACAGCAGTGCTGACGCCCCAGGAGGCGGAAACGCTGATGGAGTTTGTAAAAGAGTATACGTCCAGGGGAAATTCTGTTATTTTCATCACCCATAAGATGAAGGAGGTTATGGAGGTTGCGGACAGGATCATTGTTATGCGAAACGGAAGGCTTACGGGAGACCTTTCTGCAAAGGATACCAATGAGGTAGAGCTGGCCAGGCTGATGATGGGGAAAGAAATGGTGCCCCCAAAGAGGGAGCAGACAGAAGAGCAAAAAGAAAGAAAGGTCTGTCTGGAGCTGTCTTCCGTTACGGTACAGCGCAAAGGAGAGCCGCCACTTTTGAGTGATTTGTCATTTCAGATCATGGAAGGTGAGGTCTTTGGAGTGGCAGGAGTGAGCGGAAACGGGCAGGAGGAGCTGTGCGAGGTAGTTTGCGGTGCCCTTCCTGTGACCTCGGGAAAAGTGCTTTTAAATGGCATTGATATTACATCCACTTCCATCCGGGAACGCATCGATCAGGGAATCGGATACGTTCCGGTAGACCGTTACCGGGATGCAATGGTAGGAGAAATGACCCTGGCTGAAAATATGATGCTAAAAACAAGCTTTGATAAGAAATGGATCTCACACGGCTTTTTAAATAAGAAGAAACTCCAAAATGACACACAAAATGCCATCAATGAATTTGATATTAAGGCGCCGGGTCCGGATGCCCAGATCAAGGGATTATCAGGGGGCAACCAGCAGAAGGTCATTCTTGCCAGGGAAGTGGGAAACGCAGGAAAAGTGCTGATCATGGACCAGCCTACCAGGGGACTGGATCTGGGAGCCATCAATAACATTCATAATAACATCCTGGCAGAACGGAAGAATGGAAAGGGGATTCTGCTCGTATCCACCGAATTGTCGGAGATTTTCCAGCTATGTGACAGGATTGCCGTTATCTACAAGGGCTCCTTTATGGGAATCTACGACCATGACCAGCTTAACACAGAACGGATCGGTCTATTAATGGCCGGCTACAAAGAGGAGAAGGAGGCGTAAAGCATGAATACAAAAGTCAGGGACTTAATTGTGACAAATGCTGCTGCCATCATTGCCGGCTTGCTCTTAAGCGGCCTCATGCTTTTGCTGCTGCATATCAACCCGGTCGAAGTATTTGTATATTCCATCAATACCATGTTTACGGATAAATATACCATGGGGGAAGTGTTTTTAAAGGCTACACCCCTTATATTTACAGCGCTGGCCTTCGCGTTTACGTTTAAGGCAAATCTGTTTAATATCGGCGCACAGGGACAGTTTTATATGGGCTCCATTGCCGCCATTGCCTTATCCCTGCAGCTTGACGGAAAGGTTCCTACAGCAGTGCTTTTAATTCTTGTGTGCCTGACTGCGGCACTGGCAGGCGGGCTTATGGGCGCTTTGATCGGATTTTTAAAGGCACGCTTTAAAGCCAATGAATTCCTTGTCAGCATGATGTCCACTTACGTTGCTTTGGCTGTCATGAATTATCTGCTGCGCACATTTTTAAAAGAATCCAAAGGAGAGTATCCCCAGACCGATGCCATAACAAGGTCTGCATGGCTTCCTGTTATCGTAAAGGGGACCAGGCTGCATATCGGATTTGTGCTGGCGGTTCTGGCGGCCGTTGGCATCTGGGTGCTTCTCTATAAGACGCCCCTGGGATATCGGATCCGTGCAGTGGGAAGCAATGCCTCTGCATCAAGGATGTCAGGAATTGATTCAAACAAGATCTTTGTGGCCGCATTTTTTATCAGCGGCGCCCTGGCGGGAGCAGCCGGATTTACGGAAGTAAACGGTGTTCAGCATATGCTGATTCAGGATTTTAACAGCGGAGTAGGCTCCGCAGGCCTGGGAATCGCAATTCTTGCCAATGCCAATCCCATCGGAATCATATTCGCCTCGCTCCTGTTCGGCGCTTTAAGTGTTATGGGGAATTTAATGGGGCGCATGCCGGGAGTCAATGTTCCTGCAAGCATTGTTGATCTGATGCAGGGGTTTGTCATGCTGTTCGTTATCATATCCTATTTCTTCCGGCATTATCTGGAAAACAGGAGAGAGAAGCGCAGACTGCAGAAAGGAGCGTGAAACAGGTTATGATCATAAGCTTATTAAAACGTGCACTGATGATGAGTACGCCCTTGCTGTTTGGTTCCATTGCAGAAGTAATCGCAGAGCGTTCGGGTATGATGGTTACCGCAATCGAAGGGATTTTCCTTATGGGAGCCTGGGGTGGATTCGTGGGAACCTATTTGACCGGCAGTGCATTCATCGGAATTCTTGCCGCTATTTTTTCGGGACTTATTGCGGCAGCCGTGTATGGGGTGGTATGTATTTATTTAAAACAGCACCAGGTAGTCACTGGTACGGCCATTAATGTGCTGGCAGCCGGGATCTGTACTTACCTTCAGCGGGTATTGTTCGGCGTTCCCACCGCACCCCTTAAAATCAGCCCTCTCCCTGAGATCGCGATTCCCGTTCTCAGTAAGATTCCAGTCATGGGTCCGGTGTTTTTCCAGCAGAATATATTGACCTATGTGGTTTATTTACTCATTCCTGCGTCCTATTTCCTCTTATTCAGGACATCCTTTGGACTGACCATCCGTTCTACGGGGGAAAATCCGGAGGCAGTGGATGTGGCGGGTATCAATGTAAATGCAGTCCGGTTCTTTACGGTCCTTTTGGCCGGAGTAATGGGAGGCATTGCAGGCGCATTTTACTCCGTAGGATATTTGGGAATGTTTACCACAAATATCATCGGCGGACGCGGCTGGATCGCATTTGCCATATGCTTTTTGGGCAACTGGAATCCCAAAGGAGCTGTTTTGGGAACCGTGGTGTTCGGGCTTACGGAAGCCATTGCCATTTATATGCAGTCGGTGGGAGGAGGAAGCTACTTCCCTAATGAATTATTCATCGCCCTGCCTTATCTGCTGACCATTATATTGACCGTATCCAGAAGAAACTTTAATGTACCCGCTAAGCTGGGAGTCGCATACAGCAAAGAAAATTAATAATGTAAAAGACAGGCATTCCCTGGTCCGTGAGTTCCAAATCACTGACTTAGGGAATGCCTTTTTTCCATTATATGGAAATCCTTGCAGAACAGCCGTTCACAGTTACATGAAGGACAGATCAAATTGAAAATTCTTCGAAATTGTTCTTGCTATTTCACAGTAAATGTACTAGAATTAAACCATAAGTGGTGGAAAGTGGTGCAAAGTGGTAGAAAATGGTGGGATAGTGGTCCAAAACCCTACCGATGTACAAGCAGGTGATTGGTATGTTCATGGGTGAATACAATCATACAGTCGATGCAAAGGGGCGTCTCATTGTCCCGTCGAAGTTCAGAGAGCAGCTGGGAGAAGAATTCGTCGTTACGAAGGGTTTGGATGGCTGTTTATTTGTGTATGATAATGATGAGTGGACTGCCCTGGAAAATAAATTAAAAAGCCTGCCCCTGACCAACACCAATGCCAGAAAGTTTTCCAGATTCTTTCTGGCCGGAGCAAGTGCCTGCGAAGTGGACAAGCAGGGAAGAATTCTGCTTCCTGCAGTTTTAAGGGAACATGCGGGAATCGAAAAGGACGCAGTTCTTGTAGGCGTGGGAAGCCGTATTGAAATCTGGAACAAGGATGCATGGATCGCAGCCAATACCTATGAAGATATGGAAGAAATCGCGGAAGCTATGGAAGGACTTGGTATATGATGTTTGAACACAAGTCAGTGCTGCTATATGAAACCATTGACAGCCTGAATGTAAAACCAGACGGAATCTATGTAGATGGAACGCTGGGAGGAGGCGGACACGCTTTAGAAGTGTGCAAGCGCCTTGGAACTTACGGAAGATTAATCGGAATTGATCAGGATGGGGACGCCATTAAGGCAGCCTCAGAACGGCTGAAGGCTTATGAAGATAAGGTGACGGTCGTAAGAAGCAATTACGAAAACATACAGACAGTATTAAAGGATTTAGGAATCGAACGAGTGGACGGGATTTACCTGGACTTAGGGGTGTCCTCTTACCAGCTTGACATACCGGAAAGAGGATTTACCTACAGGGAAGAAGATGCGCCTTTGGACATGCGTATGGACCAGAGGAATGAACAGACAGCAGCCGATATCATCAACACCTACAGTGAATTTGACTTATACCGGATCATAAGGGATTACGGAGAAGATAAGTTTGCAAAAAATATTGCTAAGCACATTGTTAGGGAAAGGCAGATAAAGCCCATTGAGACAACAGGAGAGCTGTCTGAGATCATCAAAGGAGCGATCCCTGCAAAGGTAAGGGCAGTGGGAGGACATCCTTCCAAACGGACATTCCAGGCGATACGGATCGAGCTGAATAAGGAACTGGAAGTTTTAATGAAGTCCATTGATACCATGATTGATCTGTTAAATCCAGGTGGGCGGTTGTCCATTATCACATTTCATTCTTTGGAAGACAGGATCGTAAAAACAAGATTTAAGACCAATGAGGACCCATGTATCTGCCCGTCTAATTTTCCGGTCTGCGTATGCGGAAAAAAGAGCAAAGGCAAGGTGATTACAAGAAAACCAATCATACCGTCGGAAGAAGAGATTGAAGAAAACAAACGTTCAAAGAGTTCAAAGCTTCGGGTATTTGAACGAATTTAAAAAGGGAGGAAGAGAGAGTGGCTGCAAGAAAGAATGTGCGTTCCTATGGGAGCTCCACTTACGTTCAGGGGAATACTGTCCGTAAAACCATGCCGGTTCCTATGCCGGTTCATACACCGGAAGAAATCCGTCGTCCATCAGTAAACCATCAGGTCAGAAGAAATCGTGAAAAGGCTTTGCAGATGGATTTGCCTTATGTGGTCATGCTGACCATTGCCGCAGTCTGCACCCTCTGCCTGTGCGTGAATTATCTGCATTTGCAATCCTCTATTACAGCCAGTATTCATGGCGTTGAGCTTTTAGAAGCAAAGCTGGAACATTTGAAAACTGAAAATAATGCATTGGAAATGAATATCAACACTTCTGTCGATTTGGATCATGTGTATAAAGTGGCTACTGAGGAACTTGGTATGGTCTATGCGAATAAGGACCAGATCCTTCACTATGATAAGACGGAAAGTGAGTATGTAAGACAGAATGAGGATATCCCGAAGCACTAATAAAAACAGGAGTAAAAAGAGTAAGGTATTTCCCCGTTATATGCAGGAAAAGCTGGCGATTACTGTTCTGGTAATTACGCTGGCTTTGTTTGCATTAGTTATGACGCTGTATAATCTGATGACAAATAAAAAGGAAGATTACAATCAGATCGTGCTGTCCCAGCAGGAATATGACAGCCGCATCATACCCTTTAAGCGCGGGGATATCATGGACCGCAACGGAACCTATCTGGCAACCAGTGAAAAGGTATACAACCTAATCCTGGATCCCAAACAGATCATGTCAGACCAGGATTCTTTCCTGGAGCCGAGCGTAACAGCTCTCACAGAATGCTTTGGCTATGACCGGACGGAAATCATGAACCTCATACAGGAAAAGAAGGATAAGCAGTATGTACGCTATGCAAAGCAGCTGACTTATGACGATAAACAAAAATATGATAAGTATAAGGCAGACCAGTCAGATACGCTGAAAAAAAGCGGAAAGGCTATTAAAGGAATCTGGTTTGAGGATGAGTACAAACGGGTGTATCCCTATAACTCCATGGGCTGCAATGTCATTGGCTTTGCCAACGGAGATGGAATGGATGGAACAGGAGGGATCGAGCAGTTTTATAATACGACCCTTATGGGAATCAACGGAAGGGAATACGGATACTTAAATGATGACTCCAACTTAGAGAGAGTCATAAAGCCAGCGTCCAATGGCAGCACCGTGGTTTCCACCATGGATGTAAACATACAGAAGATCGTAGAAAAATATATCAATGAATGGGAACAGAATACAGGAAGCAAACGGGTAGGCGTAATCGTTATGGATCCCAATAACGGCGAGGTCCTGGCCATGGCAAATGATAAGGCATTTGATTTAAACAATCCAAGAACCTTAAGGCCGGAGTATACCGATGATGTACTGCGGCAGCTTGGGATCAAGGAAGCCATGGACGATTACAAGAGAAAGAATAAAGATGCCCAGCCTTTAACGGAAACAAACGTTACAGAGCACTATTCGAGTGAAGAGATCAAGTCCCTGGGGACCCAGGTGGCATGGAACCAGACCTGGCGTAATTTTTGCATCAGTGACGGATTTGAGCCGGGGTCAACAGAAAAGATTTTTACCGTATCAGCCGCTATGGAAGAAGGAGCGATTACCGGTAAGGAAACTTATGAGTGCAACAAGTTCCTTGAGGTGGGAGGGCATAAGATCAACTGCGTCAGCAGATATGGACATGGCCTGATCACCGTTGAGGAAGGACTGATGAAATCCTGCAACGTGGTCATGATGCGGATTGCCCAGCAGATGGGAAAAGAAAAATTCTACAAGTATCAGCAGATTTTCGGTTTCGGCTCTAAGACCGGAATCGATCTGCCAGGAGAAGCAGATAATAAAACTCTTGTTTATACCCAGAATACAGCGGGGCCTACGGATCTTGCAACCAACTCCTTTGGACAGAATTTCAGCACGACCATGATCCAGATGGCTGCTGCCTATAGCTCTGTAATCAATGGAGGTTCCTATTATGAACCTCATGTGGTGAAGCAGATCCTTAACGAACAGGGTTCTGTCATTAAAAAGGTTGAACCAGTTCTTGTCAGGGAAACGGTATCGGAATCAACCACCAAATACATCAATGAAGCACTGTTTAAGACCGTCAATGCAGAGGGAGGAACAGGAGGCGCTGCAAGGGTGGTAGGATATAAAGTTGCCGGTAAAACCGGTACTGCCGAGAAGATCCCCCGTGATAAGACCAATTATGTGGTATCCTTCTGCGGCTATGCTCCGGCGGACAATCCTCAGGTTCTGGTTTATGTTGTGGTTGATGAGCCTCATGTGGAGGATCAGCCTCACAGTACCTATGCCAGCCAGATTTTTCAGAAGATTATGGCGGAGATTCTTCCTTATATAAATGTGTTTCCGGATACAGATGCAGAAACCTCGCCATTGCCGGAGGAAGCAGCAAAGCTTCCTGAGCAGGAAGGGATAACCAGTGAAACTGAAAGCGCATCCCAGGGAGAAAATGCGTCTGAAGAATCAGGTGCAGAAGAGACCACTGGGCAGGCTCCTACCATGGAAAACGGAAATCCGATTCCTGAAGAGTATTTAAATCCTTCGGAAGAATACGTCAACAGGGAAGAAGGGGAGGACGGTTCCAATCTCCCGGCAGCACTTCCGACCGAAGAGACCACAGCCCAATAAGGAACTTTTTTTAAAGAACTCATAAAAAGTCCTGAAATTCATATACTGTAGAAATAATGGTGATGGAGCAGTGCATGAGTTCAAATAAGACACATCACAGAGAAAAAATAGCCATCCTGTTTTTCCTGTTATTTCTTGCCATGACAGGGCTTATGGGGCGGCTTATTTTTCTAATGATCTTTCGTTCGGAACATTACAGTGCCATGGCATTGGACCTTCATGAACGGGAAAGGACCATTAAAGCCGCCAGGGGAACTATCATTGATGCCAATGGAACCGTCATTGCCACCAACCGGACGGTGTGCACCATATCGGTCATACATAACCAGATCAGAAAAGCAGATGAGGTTGTGGCAGTCCTTTCAAAGGAGCTTGGTCTTCAGGAGGATGAAGTTCGGAAAAAGGTAGAAAAGTACAGTTCAAGGGAAATTATTAAAACCAATGTAGACAAGGCTATGGGAGACACGATCCGGTCCTACCATTTAGACGGTGTAAAAGTGGATGAGGATTACAAGCGTTATTATCCCTATGACACCCTTGCCTCCACAGTTCTTGGATTTACGGGGGGAGATAATCAGGGAATCATCGGTCTGGAGGTAAAATACGAACAATATTTAAAAGGCCTTAACGGTAAAATCCTGACCATGTCTGACGCAGCAGGAATTGAAATAGAAAATGCAGCGGAGGATAGGATCGAGCCTGTGGCGGGACAGGATCTGCATATCAGCCTGGATGTCAATGTCCAGCGTTATTGCGAACAGGCTGCTTATCAGGTGATGGAGAAAAAAGGCGCAAAAAGAGTGTCAATAATTGTTATGAATCCTCAGAATGGGGAAATTATGGCAATGGTAAATGCACCTGAATTTAATTTAAATGATCCGTTTACACTAAATGCAGACGCCGGAGTTCCCGCATCTGACAAAGAAAAGCAGGATTTGCTAAACAAGATGTGGAGGAATCCCTGTATTAATGACACCTATGAACCAGGATCCACCTTTAAGATCGTTACCGCAGCTGCAGGGCTGGAAGCCGGAGTGGTGAAGCTTGATGACCATTTTTCATGTCCGGGCTTTCGGGTCGTAGAGGACCGTAAAATCAGATGTCACAAAGTGGGCGGCCATGGCTCGGAAACGTTTCTCCAGGGTATGATGAATTCCTGCAACCCAGTTCTTATCGACGTAGGACAGCGTCTTGGCGTAGATAATTATTATAAGTATTTTGAGCAGTTCGGATTAAAAGGAAAGACCGGAATCGATCTTCCCGGCGAGGCATCCACCATTATGCATAAAAAGGATAATATGGGGCTTGTGGAGCTGGCAACCGTTTCATTTGGCCAGTCCTTCCAGATCACGCCTCTGCAGCTGATTACAACCGCTTCTGCCATCATTAATGGTGGAAACCGTGTGACACCTCATTTTGGAGTGAAGTCAGTAAGCACCGACGGAGCTTCGGTCCATGAATTTACTTATCCGGTAAGCGAAGGGATCATATCTGCCCAGACCAGCGAAACTATGCGTTATATCCTGGAACAGGTTGTGGCGGAAGGAAGCGGAAAAAGAGGGCAGGTCGACGGCTATCGGGTGGGCGGAAAAACAGCAACCTCTGAAAAGCTTCCAAGAAGTTTAAAAAAGTACATTTCATCCTTTATAGGCTTTGCACCAGCGGATAATCCCCAGGTGATTGCTCTCATTACAATCGATGAACCTGAGGGGATTTATTACGGCGGAACCATAGCTGCACCGGTGATTGCCGACATTTTTAAGAATATTCTTCCATATCTGGGAATAGAGCCAACCGAGGAAAAATCTGCTTCTGCGTTTCGAATCTATGGTTGATTATTCAGGCAAAAAGACGTATACTACTTACTGTGTACTTTTGAAATACAAATACATAAAATATTGAGGTGTGACATGATTAACGAAACGATTCTGGCAATCATCATAGCATTTGCAATCAGCGCCATGCTGTGTCCCATTGTAATACCATTTCTTCACAGATTAAAATTTGGCCAGGAGGTCCGCAAGGAAGGACCTGAAAGCCATTTAAAAAAGCAGGGTACTCCGACCATGGGAGGGCTTATCATATTGACCAGCATCATCATTACATCGCTGTTCTATGTGAGGGAATATCCGAAGATCATTCCTGTGCTTTTTGTGACAGTTGGATTTGGTATCGTTGGGTTTCTTGATGATTACATTAAGATCGTGATGAAGCGGTCAGAGGGACTTACGCCTATTCAAAAGATGGCAGGGCAGTTAATCATTACAGGAATCTTTGCCTATTATCTGCTCCATTCAAAGGATGTGGGAACGGGAATGTTAATTCCCTTTACCGGAGGTTTTGAAAAAGGGCTGTATCTGAATTTGGGAATATTCTTCGTACCGGCGGTATTTTTTCTCGTAATAGGGACTGATAATGGTGTAAATTTTACCGATGGCTTAGATGGGCTTTGCACCAGTGTTACCATTCTGGTGGCGACATTCCTGACTGTGGTTTCTATCGGGGAAAATACCGGCATCAGTCCCATTACCGGAGCGGTTGTGGGAAGTCTTTTGGGATTTCTGTTATTTAATGTGTATCCTGCCAGGGTGTTTATGGGGGACACCGGTTCCCTTGGACTTGGAGGATTTGTTGCTTCCAGCGCCTTTATGATGCAGATTCCTGTTTTCCTGGCCATTATCGGTTTTATTTATATGATCGAAGTATTATCCGTTATCATTCAGGTGACATATTTTAAAAGAACAGGCGGAAAGAGGATTTTTAAGATGGCCCCCATCCACCACCATTTTGAGTTGTGCGGCTGGTCGGAAACACGGGTGGTAGCTGTATTTGCTATCGTGACTGCGGTTCTTTGCATGCTTGCATACCTTGGATTATAGGAGAGAAACTATATGAATCAGAAAATTTTAGTTGCCGGCAGCGGAAAAAGCGGCATTGCCGCCGTAGGGTTGATCCTTAAAACAGGCGATGAAGTAATTCTTTACGACAGCAATGCTGCCCTTCATAAGGAGGAACTGCTTCATCAGTTCGAAGAAGAGGGAAGGGTTTCAGTTTTACTGGGAGAGCTTAAAAAGGAAGATCTTACAGGTGTAAGCTTATGTGTCATAAGCCCCGGCATTTCCTTAGAGGCCCCCTTTGTAACTGTCCTTAAGGAGGCGGATATCCCGGTCTGGAGTGAAATCCAGCTGGCTTACCACCATGCCAGAGGAAAGCTGGCGGCAATCACTGGAACCAATGGTAAGACAACCACTACGGCCCTCATCGGGGAAATCATGAAAGCATATTATGACCATGTGTTTGTAGTGGGCAATATCGGGGTCCCGTATACTGAGGAAGCATTAAAGACGACTGAGGATTCGGTAACGGTAGCAGAGGTCAGCAGCTTTCAGCTTGAGACGATCACCGGCTTCCGTCCGGATGTGAGTGCGATTCTGAACATAACGCCAGACCACCTGGACCGTCATAAAACCATGAAATGCTACATAGAAGTAAAGGAACGAATCACATCAAATCAGAGACCTCAGGATTTTTGTATCTTAAACTATGACGATCCTGTTTTGCGTGAATTTGGAACCGCCATCAAGCCCAAGGCTGTTTATTTTAGCAGCCGCCAGTTTTTGGAAGAAGGCTACTGCATGGATGGGTACAGGATTATCCGAAACCACAATGGGGAGAGGACTGAGATCGCAGACATTCGCGAGGTACAGCTCTTAGGCCGCCATAACCATGAGAACATCATGGCCGCAGCCGCTGTATCCGCTGAAATGGGAGTGCCCATGGAGATCATAAGCAAGGTGATCAGGGAGTTCAAGGCGGTAGAGCATCGGATTGAATTTGTTGCGGAAAAGGCCGGAGTGAAATATTACAATGATTCCAAAGGAACCAATCCGGACGCTGCAATCCAGGCAATAAAAGCCATGCCAGGGCCTACGCTGCTCATTGCAGGAGGCTACGATAAGAACTCCCAGTACGACGAGTGGATTGAATCCTTTGACGGTAAGGTAAAATACATGGTGCTTCTGGGGCAGACCAGGGAAAAGATCGCCGAGTGTGCGGCCAGACATGGTTTTACGAATGTAATGTATGCGGAAGATATGCAGGAAGCAGTAAAGGTATGTGCTTCTTATGCCAACAGAGGAGATCATGTGCTCTTATCTCCGGCCTGCGCCAGCTGGGGGATGTTTAAGTGCTATGAAGAACGCGGCGAAATCTTTAAGGAAAGCGTCAGAAATTTATAAAAGCAATGAACCATGCAGAAACATGCATAAAATATATGCGTGGGAGCTTGCTCACTAAGCATATATTTTATGCATGTTTCTATAGGGCGAATGCCCGTTATGAATCATTTGGCGGTGCCCTTCCGCCAAATGATGAATGCATGGTGGATTATATATAAATAAAAATGAATCAACAGTTTGGCGAGGAGGAATGATATGGCAGAAAAAGGGCCAGTGAAGAAAAAAAACAAACCGCGCCGTTTTTATGATTACAGTCTTTTGTTTACTGTAATATTTCTGTCTGTTTTTGGTTTGGTCATGATTTACAGCGCCAGTTCTTATGCAGCCCAGCTAAAATTCAATGACGCCGCTTATTTCATGATGAGGCAGGCCAAGATAGCCCTGGCAGGCTTTGTTATCATGATTGTGATATCCAAACTGGATTACCACTGGTACGCGAAATTCGCTGTGTTTGCTTACGCTCTTTCTTATGTTTTGATGATTACCGTATCCTTAGTTGGGCGTAAAGTAAACGGTAAGAGAAGGTGGCTGGGAGTGGGAAGCCTTTCCTTTCAGCCTACGGAATTTGTAAAAATTGCTCTGATTGTCATGCTTGCTGTTCTGATTGTTCAGATGGGAAGGAATATTAACACGAGAAATGGCGTGCTTCTGGTTATTGTGACGACACTCCCTATAGCGGGAATCGTAGCGGCAAATAACTTAAGCTCCGGAATCATCATCATTGGGATCGCTTTTGTCATGCTGTTTGTGGCATGTAAAAAGAAATGGCCGTTTTTTGTCTGTGGTCTTGCAGGCGTAGGCGCGCTGGCCTTTGCCGGGCCAATGGCTGCTGTTCTGGAAAAGCTTAATATTCTTCATGATTACCAGCTGGGCCGTATCCTGGTATGGCTGGAGCCGGAGGCTTACCCCTCCACCGGAGGTTATCAGGTGCTTCAGGGGCTTTATGCCATAGGTTCCGGCGGACTGGTAGGCAGAGGACTGGGAGAGAGCATACAGAAGATGGGGTTTGTACCGGAAGCACAAAACGATATGATTTTTTCCATCATCTGTGAAGAACTTGGGCTTTTTGGAGCGGTTTCTGTAATTTTGATATTCCTTTTCATGATTTACCGGTTCATGCTCATTGCGGATAATGCACCGGATTTATTTGGGGCATTGCTTGTTGTAGGGGTTATGGGACATATTGCCATACAGGTTATCTTAAATATTGCGGTTGTAACCAATACCATACCAAATACTGGTATCACCCTTCCTTTTATCAGCTATGGAGGTACCTCTGTTCTTTTTCTGATGATGGAAATGGGCATGGTTTTAAGCGTTTCCAACCAGATAAAGCTGGAAAAATAATGGGATGTGAAAACATTCTCTCACTTTTAACATAGGATAGTATATAAGAAGCCATGGGAGGTACCGGATTGTCAGTCATACAGGTCCAGGGGTTACGATCCTTAAAAGGTGAGATAAAAATTCAGGGTTCTAAGAATGCTGTTCTGCCCATGATGGCAGCAGCGGTTCTCCATAAAGGTACAACAGTGATTCATAATGTCCCCAGGATACAGGATGTGTTCTGTATGCTGGGGATACTTGAGCATATTGGATGTATATGCTGCTTTGACGGCCATTCCTTGACAATTGATGCCCGTGATTTGACTCAGGCGGAGATACCGGAAGAGTATATAAAAAGCATGCGTTCTTCTATCATGCTCTCCGGTCCTTTGCTTGGAAGGACTGGCAATGCGGTCACCAGCTTCCCTGGTGGCTGTTCCATTGGAGAGCGCCCCATAGACTTACACTTATCTGCCTTTCGGAAACTTGGTGCGATCATTGAGGAGAAGGGTGATAAGCTTATAGTGTCAGCAAATCGGTTAATAGGCAGCCATATTTATTTTCCCTTTCCCAGCGTGGGGGCTACGGAAAATGCCCTGATGTCAGCTGTGTATGCCCAGGGGATAACCGTGATACATGGAGCAGCAAAGGAACCGGAGATCATCACACTATGTGAATTTTTAAACAATATGGGGGCTGACATACATGGAACCGGTACTTCCGTTCTGACAGTCACAGGCGTAAGTGAGCTTTGTGATTCTGAATTTACAGTGGCAGGAGACAGAATTGTCGCAGGAACCTATTTAATGGCTGTCATGGCTGCTGAGGGAGATATCGTAATACAGGGAATTCAACCCGGACATTTAGCTTCCGCCATCTCTCTTGCCGATAGAATGGGCGCGGAACTGAAACGGTATGAAAGCTGCCTGGAAGTATCCATGAGGGGACGCCCCGATTGTGTAGATGTCATAACAGAACCCTATCCGGGCTTTCCCACGGACCTTCAGTCCCAGTTAATGGCGGTCATGGCATCTGCAAAAGGTACCGGCAGAATTAAAGAAACGATCTTTGAGGGAAGATTTGGAACTGCAAAGGAGTTGCATAAGCTTGGCGCAGATATTATAATAGAGGGGAAGCGGGCTGACATACGCGGACTTTATCCTTTAAAGGGAAACCGCGTAACAGCTACGGACCTGCGGGGAGGCGCGGCTCTTGTAGTTGCAGGGCTGGCATGTGAGGGCGTGACTGAGATTCATGAGTGCCATCATATTGAACGAGGTTATGAAGACATCTGCCGTGACTTGAGCAGTCTTGGTGCAGCGATCAGAGGGATGCAATGAATGATTTAAAAAAGAGCAGAAGAAAAATAAAATTTGGAATCACAGCTGCCGTGATCTTGTTGGGAACTGCCATTTTTTTGTCGCTGCAGATCAGGAATATTACGGTGAGCGGTAATAAAAAATATACATCGGAACAGATCGTTGATATTTTGTTCAAGGACAGCTGGGACCGGAATGCGGTTTTTTGTCTCTATAAGGATCGTTTTAAGAAGCATGAACAGATCCCTTTTGTAGAAGATTATAAAATCGTATTCCTGAGCCCGGTAAGAGTGGAAGTGATCGTCTATGAGAAATCGGTGGTAGGCTATGTGTCCTATATGGGCAGCTATATGTATTTTGATAAGGACGGGATCGTGGTAGAAAGTTCCAGCGGAAAGCTGGAAGGAGTTCCTTGGGTCACGGGGCTGCAGTTTGGGCATATTGCCCTGCACCAGCCCCTTCCGGTGGAAAAGGGGAAGATTTTCAATGAAATTCTAAACCTGACTCAGCTTTTATCAACGAAGGCAATTCCTGTTGACCAGATCCGTTATGATTCCCGGGGGGACGCTACTCTTGTTATGGGAGATATCCGTGTTTTCCTTGGAAGCTATGACCAGATGAATGGAAAAATCTCTGAGCTGAAGGATCAGCTTCCTGTTTTAGAAGGTTTGTCAGGGACTCTATATCTGGATACCTATGATGAGGCGGAAACAGT
Organism: [Clostridium] celerecrescens 18A; assembly: GCF_002797975.1. Lineage (NCBI taxonomy): Bacteria > Bacillati > Bacillota > Clostridia > Lachnospirales > Lachnospiraceae > Lacrimispora > Lacrimispora celerecrescens. The sequence goes on from NZ_PGET01000001.1 coordinate 1,043,729, forward strand.
CACATCTTACCGTTTTGTGAAGAATTAATGAATTTACATAATTTGCTTGGAATTTTGTTTAAAAAGTGGTTGATATTTTTGGTAAAATCAAATATTATATTAATTAGGTTTATAGAGTAAGCTGTTTATGGTTAAAGGAGGATATAATCTTGTTAGAGATTAAGATAAATGAGGCGGACAATGCCGCAAGAATTCTGGTAATCGGAGTAGGCGGTGCTGGAAATAACGCGGTCAACCGCATGATTGATGAGAATATAGCTGGTGTGGAATTTCTTGGAATCAACACGGACAAGCAGGCTTTGCAGTTTTGTAAGGCTCCTACAGCCATGCAGATCGGAGAGAAGCTGACCAAGGGTCTTGGTGCAGGTGCCAAGCCTGAGATCGGTGAAAAAGCGGCAGAGGAGAATGCAGACGAGCTGGCTCAGACCATGAAGGGCGCGGATATGGTATTCGTTACCTGCGGAATGGGAGGCGGTACCGGTACCGGAGCTGCACCTGTTGTGGCTAAGATCGCAAAAGATATGGGAATTCTTACCGTCGGTGTTGTAACAAAGCCTTTCCGCTTTGAAGCAAGAACCCGTATGAGCAATGCCGTTAACGGTATTGAGCGTTTAAAAGAGAGTGTAGATACATTAATCGTTATCCCTAATGACCGTCTTCTGGAAATCGTAGACAGACGTACTACCATGCCGGATGCCTTAAAAAAGGCAGATGAAGTTCTTCAGCAGGCCGTACAGGGCATTACGGATTTAATTAATGTACCCGGACTTATTAACCTGGACTTTGCAGATGTACAGACTGTCATGACAGATAAAGGCATTGCCCACATCGGTATCGGCAGGGCAAAGGGTGATGAGAAGGCATTGGAAGCCGTGAAGCAGGCGGTATCCAGTCCATTGCTTGAAACCACCATTGAGGGCGCCTCTCACGTCATCATCAACATTTCCGGTGATATCAGCCTGGTTGAGGCCAATGAAGCAGCCAGCTACGTTCAGGAAATGGCAGGAGATGATGCCAATATTATCTTTGGAGCAATGTATGATGAGAATGCTCATGATGAAGCCAGCATCACCGTGATCGCCACAGGTCTGGACATGCAGGCTGAGACTCCTGTATCCAAGGTCATGACGAATTTTTCCAACCCTAACTTTAAACAGCCGAAAGCAGCACCTCAGACCCAGGCAGGGAATCAGGAAGCAGCCGCTACTGCAGCGACCCCTGGATATAACCAGAATTATAATCCCAATTACGGGAATGCGAATTATTCCAATCCAGCTTACAACAATCAGAATTATCCAAATAATAACAGCAGCTATAATAACCAGAATTATGGAAATCAGAACTACGGTGCAGGGAATTATCAGAAGCCGAATTATGCGGGGCAGAATAACCCTCAGGGTGCTCCCCAGGGAGGCGGACAGCCTTATCGCCCGACTGTGAATAAGGAAGTTCAGATCAATATTCCTGATTTTTTAAGAAATAAAAGATAAAATTTATCAGATTACATAATCAGGCAGGTTCCGATGAACCTGTCTGTTTTTGAAATATACTGCATGGGCAATAAAGATGAAACACCCTACGGGTATACCTTTATGCCCAAAAAGCATGGGCAATAAAGATGAAAGGAGTGGCAGAATGTCAGAGAGAGAACAGGATTGGGAGATTTCAGAGGATTACTACAACAGCAGAGAAGATGGAAGAAGCCTGTCTCTGGAAGATTTTATCACAGAGTCAGATAAACAAGCGGCTGATCTTGTGCCTTTTGGTCAATCGGATGAGTTGTTGAAAAAGACAATTGCAGATGTTCATCAGGTGCTGGTGCTGGCTCAGGAAGGAAAGAATATTGCTGAGATTGCTTTCATTACCGGACTTCAGGAGAAATATGTTTATGATATACAGGTTTGCGCCCAGGGATTCAGGGAGGACGACGAAATTGCCGTGGCTCATCTGGTACTGGGATAAAGGAGGGATTTTGAAATGATGAAAAAGATTTGTCCGGTTTGTGATCTTCCGGTTAATGAGGCGAATTATTGCCCGCGGTGCAGGAAGGTGGTCCGGAAGCCCCTTTTATGGAAGGCAGATTATTATTTGAATGAAAAACGTCCGGATCATAGCAGCCATGATGTTCATCAGGCTGACGGAGCAGGAAAGCCGCAGAAAAGGAATGTACAGGGACCGACAGGCCGGAAAAGTACGACTGTAGGACCGGTTACCCCCAGGCAAAATGTGGGAAGACCTTCCCCTAAGCCTGCCGGCAGCCATAATCCGCCGCAGCCCTCCCTGCCAGGCAAGGAAAAGGGAAGGAAGAATTCCACTGTGCCTGTAGTGATATCCGTTGCTCTGTTTGTTCTTATAAATGTTCTTCCAAGAATCATTGGAACGGTAAACCGGGCCGTAACGGACGAAAAGATCAGTAACTTTGAGACAGCGGTTCCATATGATGATTCCGGCTTTACCGAGCTTTTAGAAGAGGATGTGAAGGCGATTGGAGAGTCTTGTACCGGCTATGATCATTTCCCGGTTGACGGTAGGCAGGTGGCAGCTTCCATGGGGCAGTTTTTTAACGAAAACAACTATGGCTATGAGATAGAAGAGGGTGCTGTTTATTCTGATAATTATCAGTTTGAAGAAGAGGGCGGCCCCATATCCTATTATGAAACCGTGGAAAGCTTCACTTTTGAAGATGAGGCTACCAGTCAGCTGGATCCAGGCGATGAAGATTACGTATATCAGTATGTGGATATTAATTATGATACTGCTACCGGTGAACTTCATGATTATATTTCTTCCCTGAAAGACAGGGATAATTCCCTTGTCTTTTTAGGTGAGTTCTTAAGTCTTGCAGAAACAGGAGCAGGTATCCCCCAGGAAGAAAGCAGCATTCCGGCTATTATGGAACAGGCCGTAACCGGAGAATGGCAGGAAGATGGAGTATTTATTACAGAAGGGCTGTTTGATATCAACCTTTATCTTACCAAGGATGAGGTCAGGATTTACGTTTCTTACAGCAATCCTCAGGTGATGGAAAGTCAGGAAACGTAAGCAGAACCTATTGCGGGAAGCAGTCTTTTGTGGTAAAGTGTTAAAATAATAAAAAGCAGCCCTTTGGGCATGGGCGATAAAGGGAAAACACCCATTAATGATGAACCACCTTTCGGGTATACCTTTAAACCCAAAGTACACGGGCGTCAATGATGAAACGAAAGATAGGAGACAGAGCATGAAAATAAAAGATATATTGAGCCAGGGAAAGCCAACCCTATCCTTTGAAGTGTTTCCTCCCAAAACTGAGGATAAATATGAATCAGTGGAACAGGCTGCGTCAGAGATCGCAAAGCTGAAACCAGCTTTTATGAGCGTCACTTACGGAGCAGGCGGAGGAACCAGCCAATATACCGTTGATATCGCTTCTGCACTTCATCACCAGCATCATGTAACGGCTCTGGCTCATTTAACCTGTGTAACCTCCACCAAAGATAAGGTACACCAGGTTCTTGATGAACTGAAAGAGGCTGGAATTGAAAATGTGCTTGCTCTCAGGGGGGATATGCCTACCGATGCTCCTGCTAAAAAGGAATACCATTATGCCTCTGAGCTGATCAGGGAAATAAAGGAAGCAGGGGATTTCTGCATTGGCGCGGCCTGTTATCCGGAAGGTCATGTAGAATCCGCCAGCAAGACCATTGATATGGATTACTTAAAACAGAAGGTGGAAGCAGGATGTGATTTTGTTACCACCCAGATGTTTTTTGACAATAATATTTTATACAATTACCTGTACCGCATCCGGGAAAAGGGAATCACGGTTCCGGTTATCGCAGGAATCATGCCTGTCACCAATGTAAGGCAGATCATCCGAAGCTGCCAGCTTTCAGGTACTTATCTGCCTTCCCGTTTCAAGGCCATAGTGGACAGGTTCGGAGATAATCCGGCAGCTATGAAGCAGGCGGGAATTGCTTATGCCACAGAACAGATCATTGACCTTATCGCCAACGGAGTGAATGCCATCCATGTTTATTCCATGAATAAGCCGGATGTGGCGTTAAAAATCAAGGAGAACCTTTCCGAGATATTGTGATTCTTTTAACCAGGGTCCGGCTCCTTTCAAAAAGGAGCGGACCCATTTAAAATGAAAAAACGGAGGAACAGCAATGGAAATCAGCCGAAGAGAGGTCCGGCGATATCTGGGATACGGGAAAAATGAAGGTGATGAAGCTGTAAATACCCTGATTGAGGAATGTATCAGGGAACTAATGGCTGCGGCATCTCCAAAAAGCATAAGCCGGGTTTATCCCCTGGAGCTGCTTTCTGATGACTGGATCGATTTTACCGTATTTAAGACCAGAAGCCGGAATTTAAGCCGGAATTTACAGGACTGTGAACAGGTGATCTTATTTGCCGCTACGTTAGGTGCAGGGGTGGATGTGCTGTTGCATAAATATACAAAACTGCAGATGAGCAAGGCAGTCACCATGCAGGCGGCGGCAGCCGCCATGATAGAGGAATATTGTGATGAGGAAAACCGGAAACTGAAGGAAGAATATGAGGACAGGAGCCTGTACTTAAGACCCAGGTTCAGCCCAGGCTACGGAGACTTCCGCTTAGAGTGCCAAAAGGATATTACTACAGTTCTGGAAACGCCTAAAAGGATCGGTATCATGCTGACGGACAGCCTTCTCATGACCCCTTCCAAGTCCGTCACTGCGGTGATGGGAGTCAGCGGAAAGCCTTACCGCTGTGAGATAAAGGGATGTGAATCCTGTGGAAAAACGGACTGTGCATACCGTAGAGATTAGAAGATACAAACGCAGATGGAGGAATGTATGGCAGCGATTTTAGAAGAGATAAAGAAGAGGATGGTATTTTTTGACGGCGGAACAGGAAGCCTTTTGCAGGCAAATGGCCTGGAACCGGGAGAACTGCCGGAAACATGGAATGTAAAGCATCCGGATATCATAACGAAACTTCACCGTGATTATCTGGAGGCAGGTGCAGACATCATAAAAACAAATACCTTTGGAGCCAATGGGCTGAAATTTTATAAAGGTGCGGAATTCGATCTGGAAGAGGTAGTGACTGCAGCCTTAAAAAATGCCAGGAATGCGGTGGAGACAGCTTCATATCCGGCCGGAAAGAAAAAGGGGTATATTGCCCTTGATTTAGGCCCTACGGGAAAGCTTTTAAAGCCTTTAGGAGATCTGGACTTTGAGGATGCCTACAAAATGTTTTCCCAGGTAGTTAAAATCGGAGAGCGGGAGGGAGCGGATCTGGTGCTTATAGAGACCATGAGCGACAGCTACGAGGCCAAGGCAGCTGTACTTGCTGCAAAGGAAAACTGCAGTCTTCCCGTATTTGTTACCACTATTTTTGATGATAAAGGAAAGCTATTAACCGGAGGAAATGTTGAATCTACCGTTGCCCTTTTAGAAGGCCTGGGGGTTGACGCCCTGGGAATCAACTGCGGCCTGGGTCCGATACAGATGAAGGGCATACTAAGGGATATCATGAAGGTAGTTTCCATACCGGTCATCGTAAATCCCAATGCAGGTCTTCCAAGAAGCGAAGGCGGAAAAACGGTATATGATATCGATGCAGATGAGTTTGCGGCTGCCATGAAGGAGATTGCAGAGGAAGGAGCCTGTGTGATCGGAGGCTGCTGCGGAACCACACCGGAACATATTGAGAAAACTGTGGCTCTCTGCAAAGACTTTCCTGTAAAGCTGCCGGATAAGAAAAAACGTACCGTGATCTCTTCCTACGCACAGGCGGTTGTGATTGACAAGGATCCGATCATCATCGGAGAAAGAATCAATCCAACAGGAAAATCAAAATTTAAGCAGGCCCTACGGGATCATAACCTGGAATACATTCTCCGTGAGGGAGTAGCTCAGCAGGACAATGGAGCACACGTCCTGGATGTGAATGTGGGACTTCCTGAAATTGATGAGCCTTCCATGATGGTGGAAGTGATAGGGGAGCTTCAGAGCATCATCGACCTGCCTCTACAGATTGATACCTCCAATATAGAAGCAATGGCACGGGCAATGAGAGTTTATAATGGAAAGCCTCTTATTAATTCCGTAAATGGGAAGAAAGAGGTGATGGAGGCTATTTTTCCTCTGGTGAAACAATATGGAGGCGTTGTGGTCGCCCTTGCCCTTGATGAAGACGGCATTCCTGAAACAGCTGAAGGCAGGATCGCTGTTGCAAAGAAAATCTACGATAAGGCCGCAGAATATGGAATTGAGAAGAAGGACATTATTATAGACGCTCTCTGCATGACTGTAAGCTCTGACAGCAGTGGCGCGCTGACGACCCTTGAAACTTTAAGAAGGGTCCGTGATGAACTGGGAGGCAGGACCATACTGGGCGTTTCCAACATTTCCTTTGGACTCCCGCAGAGAGAAATCATCAATGCCGCCTTTTTCACAATGGCCCTTCAAAACGGCTTAAGTGCCGCTATCATAAACCCCAATTCAGAAGCCATGATGCGTTCCTATTACAGCTTTCGGACTCTTGCGGATCTGGATCCTCAGTGCAGCGGCTACATCTCGGTTTACAGCGGCCAGGTGGCTACTCTCGGTGAGACAGTGAGGCAGGGAACCTCTTCTTTGCCAGGAGGCGTTTCCGGAGGGGAGATGTCTCTGTCAGAAAGCATTGCAAAAGGCCTTAAGGACCGCGCATATGCGGCAGTGAAAGAGCTTTTAAGAGAGCAGGAGCCTTTGACCATTATAAATGGAGAGATGATCCCAGCGCTGGACCGGGTGGGAAAAGGCTTTGAAAATGGAACAGTATTCCTGCCGCAGCTCCTGATGAGTGCAGAAGCAGCCAAGGCGGCATTTGAAGTCATAAAAGAAAAGATGGCGGAAGGCGGCATGGCACAGGAGAAAAAGGGAAGGATCATCCTGGCTACGGTCAAGGGTGATATTCACGATATAGGAAAGAATATAGTTAAGGTCCTCCTGGAAAACTACGGCTATGATGTCATTGACCTGGGAAAAGACGTTCCTCCGGAAAGGATCGTGGATACCGCAGTAAAGGACGAAGTAAAGCTGGTAGGCTTAAGCGCCCTCATGACCACCACCGTTCCAAGTATGGAAGAGACCATCAGGCAGCTTAGGGAAGCTGCTCCTTCCGCCAAGGTAATGGTAGGAGGTGCGGTACTTACGGAAGGATATGCAAAAACCATTGGTGCGGATCAATACTGCCGGGATGCTATGGCTTCCGTAAACTATGCAGAGGGAATATTTCAGGCAAAATAAGCCGTTCGATTGACAAATATTGAATGAATGGTATAATATCCACGAAAGCAATGAGTAGTGCGAAACAGGGCATAAAAGGATTTTTGTTGTGCTCGCACATAAGAAAATCCTTTTATGCCCTGTTTCATAGGGCGAATGCCCGTGAGGGATCGAATCCTCCGGATTCGGTCCCTGCACTACGGATTTACGATACAAAACATCTGGAGGTAAAAATGGGAAAGATTATTTTAACAGGGGACCGGCCCACCGGTAAGCTCCATATCGGCCACTATGTAGGTTCATTAAAACGCAGGGTGGAGCTGCAGAATTCCGGTGAATTTGACGAGATTTTTATCATGATAGCGGATGCACAGGCACTTACGGACAATGCCGATAATCCGGAAAAAGTTCGTCAAAATATCATAGAGGTTGCGCTGGATTACCTTTCCTGCGGTCTGGATCCGAAGAAATGCACCCTTTTCATCCAGTCCCAGATCCCGGAGCTTACGGAACTGTCCTTTTACTATATGAATCTGGTAACCGTATCCAGGCTGCAGCGGAATCCTACGGTAAAATCCGAGATTGCCATGAGAAACTTTGAAACCAGCATCCCAGTAGGCTTCTTCACCTATCCGATCAGCCAGGCAGCTGACATTACAGCATTCCAGGCCACCACAGTGCCCGTAGGAGAGGACCAGGAGCCCATGATCGAGCAGACCAGGGAAATTGTACGGAAGTTCAATTCCGTCTACGGCGAAGCCCTTGTGGAGCCAGAGATCCTGCTTCCGAATAATAAGGCCTGCTTACGTCTTCCAGGAACCGACGGAAAAGCCAAGATGAGCAAGTCCCTTGGAAACTGCATTTATTTATCCGATCCGGAAGATGAAGTAAAGAAAAAGGTCATGAGCATGTATACAGACCCGAATCACATCCAGGTTTCCGACCCTGGAGAAGTGGAAGGAAACACAGTATTCACGTACCTTGATGCATTCTGCAAAGATGAAGATTTTGAAAAATATCTGCCGGATTATAAAAATCTTGACGAGCTAAAAGACCACTACAGGCGGGGCGGTTTAGGTGATGTGAAAGTGAAGCGGTTCTTAAACAGCATCCTTCAGGCAGAGTTAGAGCCTATCCGCAGAAGAAGAAAAGAATACGAGGCCAATATCCCTTACGTATACCAGATCTTAAAAGAAGGAAGCGATAAGGCAGAGGCAATGGCAGCCAGGACCTTAAAGGGCGTGAAAGAAGCCATGAAGATCAATTATTTTGATGATCTGGAGTACATTGAGGAGCAGGCAAGGAAGTATAAGGGCCAGGAATAGAGGCGTATATGAAAATTGTTTCCATCACCGAGATCTTACAATGCAATGAATTTATTAAAAACAAAGGCCTGGAATTTAAGATCCACTTAAGGGACGCCTGCGGGAAACAGTCCTGCTGGATCGAAACAATCCAGGAAACAACCACCAGCGGACAATGGGAGGAGCTATATGAGGCTCTGGAGGAGTTTTTTGGCAGGCTCCGTTTTAAGCTGGAATATGGAGAAAATAAAACAGATTTCTGGCTGTTGTGATATCTGAGACAGGAAAGCCGGGAAGGTACAATCGAAGCTTATTCTTTGTACCTCCCCGGCTTTTTTCTATACCAAAAACAAGACCAAAACAAGAGCTTTTCACATACTGACACCTACCTATTCCCTCATACATTCAGGCTACCGCTGAAACAACAGTCAAACTGCAAAAATGCGCGTCAACAATCCATATTAAATAAGTAGAATTAATTATTTGCTTATTTATTATTAAATATACTAATGAAACAAATTAAAATTAATAATAAATAAAGTATTAAAATTTTATTAAAATTTCTTGAAGAAATAAGAAATAACAGTTATAATAGTGTGGTAACTTAATAACGAGAATCTCTCAAAATAAAATGAAAAGGAGTTTTACCATGGAGCAGTTTTTTAAACTCAAGGAAAATGGAACGAATGTTACTACTGAGATTATTGCTGGAATCACCACATTTTTTGCCATGGCGTACATAATTATCGTGAATCCGAATACTTTAAGCCAGGCAGGCATGGAATGGGGAGCAGTATTTTTAGCAACCATTATTTCTGCGATTATAGGGACATTAGTTATGGGGCTTGTTGCCAATGTACCCTATGCTCAGGCACCAGGTATGGGTTTGAATGCTTTTTTTGTTTACACGGTTTGTTTTGGACTGAAATTTACATGGCAGCAGGCTTTGTCAATGGTTTTCGTCTGCGGACTCCTTAACATTTTCATCACAGTAACCAGGATACGTAAGTATATCATCAAAGCCATTCCTGTAAGTCTCCAGAATGCCATCGGCGGAGGCATTGGTATCTTTATTGCTTACATAGGTCTTCTGAATGCAGGTGCCATCAATTTTGCAGCTGGCGTTCCCGCAATGTCCGTGATCTCAACAAAAGCTCTTATTTTATTTATTATTGGTCTTGTATTGATTGTTATATTAACTGTTATGGATGTAAAAGGCGGAATATTAATTGGTATAATTTTAACAACTTTGATCGGCATTCCATTAGGCATTACAAAGACAGGAGATACCGTGAATTTTTCAGAAGCTTTATCAGTGCTTCCAACGACGTTCGGAGTGATTTTTACGGCAGAAGGACTTCCTGCTTTATTTGGCGATGTGGCGAAGCTCCCTCTGGTGTTAATTACGATTTTCTCATTCAGTTTATCCGATACCTTTGATACCATCGGAACTTTTATTGGAACAGGCCGCAGAAGCGGAATCTTTAGTGCGGAAGATGAGGCTTCCTTAGAGTCAGGCAAAGGGTTCTCATCTAAGATGGATAAAGCGTTATTTGCTGATGCTACAGCGACTTCCATTGGAGCCATTTTTGGTACCTCAAACACAACCACTTATGTGGAAAGTGCGGCAGGTATCGGAGCTGGCGGACGTACCGGACTTACTTCCGTAGTTGTAGCTATTTGTTTTGCCGTAAGTGCATTCTTAGCCTCTTTTATCAGCGCAATTCCATCCGTGGCAACGGCACCGGCTCTTGTTATTGTTGGCTGTATGATGATTTCTTCATTCAAGGAGATTGATTGGAGTCAGTTGGAAGAATCAATTCCCGCCTTCTTTGCAGGCGTGTTTATGGCACTTTGCTATAGCATTTCCTACGGTATTGCAACAGCATTTATTTTCTACTGCATCGTAAAAATCTGTAAAAAGAAAGCTAATGAGTTAAATCCTATAATTGTAATAGCAACCATTCTGTTTATTGTAAACTTCATATTACAGGCGTTTCTGTAATTTCAGATTTTAGAATATTCATTGGTTCGTCCTGTAAAATTTTAAGCTTTTGTTCCTGTACCACACAGGAGCAGAAGCTTTTTTTCTCAATAAAGGAAAAATCAGTAATAATTATCAATGTCAGTGTTGAAATTTATGGTAAAATGTGATATGATCATTCTGTGAATTAGGACAAACTAACTCATAATAATAATGGAAATAAGCCATATTAATGAAGTATGGCTGCCAAGGCGGTTCAAAATTTTGATTAAGCCAGCAGCTAAGAGAACGGCATCAGAAGTGTTACCTGTATAATGATGAAAGATGATAACGTAAATTGAAAAGAATTTCCGTAATGGAACTTTTCCATAGTGGAAACCATTTAAAAGAAAAGGAGATAAACCATGAATTATCTGGAGATTGAAAAAGTAATAGGAAGAGAAATTATTGATTCCAGAGGAAATCCTACCGTAGAGGCTGAAGTACATCTTGCAGACGGGACTATGGCCAGAGGAGCGGCGCCAAGCGGTGCCTCTACCGGTGAATTTGAGGCTCTGGAGCTTCGGGATGGGGACAAGGCCCGTTATGGCGGAAAAGGTGTCTTAAATGCGGTTCATAATATTAACACAGTGATCCATTACGCGATTACGGGAATGGATGCTTCCGACATTTATGCCATTGACCAGGCAATGATTACCGCAGATGGAACTCAGGATAAGTCCAGACTGGGAGCCAACGCCATATTAGCAGTATCCATTGCCTGTGCCAGGGCGGCGGCTATGAGCATGGGAATTCCCCTTTACCGGTTCTTAGGCGGAATAACCGGTAATCGTCTCCCGGTTCCTATGATGAATATTTTAAACGGCGGAGCACATGCTGCTAATACCGTAGATGTACAGGAATTTATGATCATGCCGGCAGGAGCATCCAGTTTTAAAGAAGGTCTTAGATGGTGTACAGAAGTATTCCATTGTCTGGCGTCCATATTAAAGGCAAAGGGCCTGGCTACTGCAGTGGGAGATGAAGGCGGTTTTGCTCCGGATGTGGATAGTGACGAGGCTGCTATTGAACTGATCCTTGAGGCTATCAGAAAAGCTGGCTATGAACCAGGGCGTGATTTTGTTCTGGCTATGGATGCGGCTTCCAGTGAGTGGAAGGGTGCAAATAAGGGAGAGTATATCCTTCCTAAGTGCGGCAAGCATTTTACCTCTGAAGAACTCATCGAACACTGGAAAAAGCTATGTGAAAAATATCCCATTTACTCCATTGAGGATGCCCTTGATGAAGAAGACTGGGAAGGCTGGGAGCAGCTTACGAAAGAACTGGGCAGCAAGATCCAGCTGGTTGGAGACGACCTGTTTGTAACGAATACAGAGCGTTTAAAGAGAGGAATCTTAAACGGATGCGGTAATTCCATTCTTATTAAGCTGAACCAGATAGGTTCCGTATCGGAAACTCTTGAGGCGATTAAGATGGCCCACAGTGCAGGTTATACGGCCATTGCTTCCCACCGTTCCGGTGAAACGGAGGATACCACCATTGCAGATCTGGCGGTTGCTCTTAATACGTGTCAGATCAAGACAGGAGCGCCCAGCAGAAGCGAACGTGTGGCAAAATATAACCAGCTGCTTCGGATTGAAGAAGAACTGGGAGAAAGTGCGGTTTATCCGGGAATGGATGCATTCCATATCCGGCGGTCATAAAGAATGGGGAAAGGCCCGGCAGGTCTGGCATTTTAGACCTGCCGGGCCTTTTGTGCATCCGAAACAGCGATACTTAAACACGGGATTTTGTTTGGCAGACTCTTTGTTCCGAATTGGAAAAAGAATTGATGAAAGGGACAAAGGATGATATGCTATAAGCCATAAGAAGTCAACGCCTCTTTGAAAAAAGCGGGAAAACAGGTGCATTTAAAGCAGGTATCCGCGAAGACGGTAAACGGAGTAATTGATTGTATTTACAGAAAAAGATAGAGGAAAAATCGGGAATATACAAGGCTTTCTTTCAATACAATGAACAATAGCGTAATGGTGCCAAAGGCATTTTCCGGCAGAGAAATAATGTATTTGAAAGTGAGATGAAAAAGTTGGCAGAAGTAAAACGGATCAGATGCGGAAGTGTGAACAGCTATCTGATTGAGGAACATGGTAGAGCCGTTCTTGTGGATACAGGAAGGAACGGATTTGAAGAAAAAGTACTGGCCCAGTGCCGGAAAACGAAGGTTGAACTGATTGTGCTCACCCATGGTCATGTGGATCATGTACAGAATACAGCCTACCTTAGGAAGGAACTGGGAGTACCGGTGGCCCTTCATAAAGAAGATTTAAACCTTATAAAGGACAATTTTATGGAACCTCTCCGTTTTCGGGGGATGCTGGGAATGGCAGTTGCAGAGGTTACAGCGAAAAGCTCTGAAACGGACCGGATACCGGAGTTTAAACCGGAAATCTTTATCGATGAAGGTGACTGGCTGAAGGATTATGGAATCAATGCCAGGATCATGGGGCTGCCGGGGCATACCAGAGGGTCCATAGGAATTGATCTTGATGAAAAGGCTGTCATAGTAGGTGATGCACTGATGAATATGTTCTATCCCGGGCTGTCCCTGGTGTATTGGGACAGGGCGAAGATGTTAAAAAGCGCGGATAAGATTAGCGCTCTCGGCGCAAGAAAGGTATATTTCGGTCATGGAAGTCCGGTGGAAAACCGGGCATGGAACAGGGCGGGGATTTAGACAAAGGTTTAAGACGGTATGGTACGGATTTATTTGGAAACGTATGAAGCGACCCCAAGAAAGGAAAAGAGGGAGCAGGAGCACGGGCTTGGAAAAGAGCTTCTTCGAATGGGACTTAAGGATTTATATGGTATTGATTCTGAGTTAAATGACCAGCCGGCCATTTTGACAGAAGAGCATGGCAAACCATATTTAAAGGACTTTCCTCACATCCACTATAACATCAGCCACACAGATGGCCTGGTGGCCTGCGCAATAGGAGACCGGCAGGTGGGAATTGATGTGGAGCGGATACGGCCCTTCCGGCAAAATATCCTTAAAAAGGTTTTTTCTGATGCCGAAAGACACCGCATGGAGGAAATACCGGAGACAGAGCGTTCCCAGTATTTCTTTCGCATATGGACATTAAAGGAAAGCTACTTAAAAGCGGCAGGCTTAGGTATAACTGTCCCCCTGACTTCCATTTCTTTTGAATGGGAGGAGGAGGCTTCTTTTGCATGCTCTGCCCCAGGTGCATCATTCCATCAGACCATGCTGAAGGGGGGCTATGTACTTTCCATATGCACTCTGGGAGATGAAGAAATTAATTTTGGACAGAACCTTGTTTTTTCTGCCAGAGCCGAAGGCCTTTTGACCGGGCTTTGCTTTCAGAAACCATCAGACCGGCCAGGGTCATCACGATTCCGCAGACAGACTGGAAACTGATACGTTCATCCAGCAGGAGCATGGATGAGATCACGGTAATTACCGGGACAGCATAGATGTAGACGCTGGTCTTTACAGAGCCCAGCTCCTTAACCGCAAAATTCCAGGTAGCAAAGCATAGGGCGGAAGCACCCAGGCCCAAAAACAGAATATTTAATAAATTCTTTGTGTCAGCAAGGCGGTAAAAGCCTAGACGGAAAGGGAGAATTGCCAGTGCAGGAACCATGAACAGAAGGCCGTAGAAGAAAATGCGCCTTGTTGTTTCAACGGTCCCATGGCCGTATTCTCCTATTTTTTTTGTGATGACGGAATAAGCGGCCCAGGTAACAGCGGCAGCAAGCGCAAGAAAATCGCCCTTGGGGTTTATCCTCATGCCGGCTGACTTCTGAAAGCTGATCAGGCTGATTCCAATGATAGCAATTAGAAATCCGGCCAGAAACTGGGGGCCTGGTTTTTCCCCTTTTAAGAACAGCCAGTCAAACAGAGCAGTAAAAAATGGAGCTACGGCAATGATCACGCTGACGTTAGCAGCAAGGGTTATGGTAAGCGCAAAGTTTTCCATAAGAAAATATAAGGTAACACCGCATATTCCGGCGGCTGCGAAAAGGCATTCCTGTTTTTTGCTTTTTGTCCGCAAAAGGCGGGGACAAGCCAGCCATAAGGCAGCATAGCCGATAAGAAAGCGGAAAAACAAAATTTCGAGAGGAGTAAAAGCCCCAAGAAGAACTTTGGTTGAGATAAAAGTGGTTCCCCATACGAAAATGGAGAATCCGGCGGCCAGGTGTCCGTATAAATTGTTCTGCTTATTCATGATTGTCTTCTCCTGTAAGTAATTTTATTAGATTCTAACACAGATCATTAAAAATGTCTTGCAGAATGCCTCTGATATTGAAAAAATGGAACTTTGCTGAAAACAAGGCTTATGAAATCATAAAAAACGGGCAAAAATCTCATTAGGAATAAAGAGCAGATTGGAGGAAAAGCCATGAAAACCATGACAGACAACTTTTTAATTTCCTTTCTTCAGAGATTTGACGAGCATCCTTTTGATGTAAAGCTCCGCGGAGAGACTTATCATATCGGGGAAGGGAATCCGGCGTTTATTGTGAACTTAAAAGAGGATATTGAGGGCAGGGATTTGCTGACCAGCACTTCACTGGCACTGGGAGAGGCCTATATGAAAGGAACCCTGGATGTGGAAGGGGATCTGTATCACGCTTTGAATCATTTCCTGGGCCAGATGGGGAAATTTTCAATGGATCAGGGAAAGCTTAGGAAGCTGATTTTTTCGTCCCAGTCTAAAAAGAATCAGGAGAAAGAAGTCACTTCCCATTACGATATCGGCAATGATTTCTACCGCCTTTGGCTTGACGACACCTTAAGCTATTCCTGTGGATATTTTAAGACAGAAAATGATACCTTACACGATGCCCAGTGCAATAAGGTAGAGAGGATATTAAAGAAGCTTTACTTAAAAAAAGATATGACCCTTTTGGATATCGGCTGCGGCTGGGGATTTTTACTGATTAAGGCTGCCAAGGAATACGGGGTGCAGGGAGTTGGGATCACGTTAAGCAAAGAGCAGAAAAAGAAATTTGAAGAACGGATAGAAGAGGAAGGCCTGACGGGCAGGGTGTCTGTGGAATTAATGGATTACCGGGATCTAAAAAGCTGGGGCAGAACCTTTGACCGGGTAGTCAGCGTTGGCATGTTGGAACACGTGGGAAGGGATAATTACGAGCTGTTTGTAAAAAATGCGGAGGCGGTGCTAAATCCCGGAGGATTACTCCTTCTTCACTACATCAGTGCTCTGAAGGAATATCCCGGTGATCCATGGATGAAAAAATATATTTTCCCGGGAGGCACCATACCAAGCCTCCGGGAAATGATCAATATTCTAAGTGAACACCGGTTTTATACCCTGGACGTGGAAAGCCTTCGCCGTCATTATTGTAAGACATTGCTTTTATGGGGACAGAATTTTAATAACCACCGTCCTGAAATCGAGGAGAAAATGGGTACAGAGTTTGCCAGAATGTGGAACTTATATTTAAGCTCCTGTGCCGCCACCTTCAATAATGGGGTCATTGATCTCCACCAGATACTTGTATCCAAAGGGATAAACAATCATCTGCCTATGACAAGGTGGTACGAATAGCATAGAAAAGCCTTACCTATCCTGCTTTCTGCTGAGGAGAAACAGTTGCCGTATTTGTGAAAGCATGATATGATTCCATAGGATAAAATTGACAGGAAGTGGAAAGGGATCTTTGTGTAACCACATGAACAAAAGAAAAAAGAACTGGCTCCTGGTCCTGATTTATTCAATCATGATTCTTCTTTGCTTTGGCATTGTCATGGTTGTGGATCATCTGGATACCTCTGACAGTAACAGGAGGGAAACGTCCGGAAGTCCTTATGAGGAAAGCTCAGATAAATCAGGACAGGAGGAAAGTACAGAAATAAAAGACCATATAAATCCTGATCCAGAGATAAGTGGTGATATGACGATGCCGGAAACCAGCAAAGAGATCAGGAAAAAGCAGTCGGCTAAGCCGCCTGTGATAGAAGAAGAGGAAGAGCCGGAGGAATATAAACCTCCTGTAATCGTAGTCGCCTCTGATGTCCATTATTATTCTCCGGATCTGACAGATTATGGGGAAGCATTTGAGGAGATGGAAAAAGGTGACGATGGAAAGCTGGTCCATTATATTCCTCAGCTCATGGACGCATTTACGGCTGAAATGGAGGAACTAAAGCCATCTGCTGTGATTTTAAGCGGAGATCTTACTCTTAATGGGGAAAAGGCAGGCCATGAGGCGCTGGCTCAGAAACTTGAGATACTGGAAGAAAAGGGCGTAAAGGTGCTTGTCATACCTGGAAACCATGATATCAACAATTATTTTTCAGCCTCCTATTTCGGCAAGGAGAAAGAGGTGGCGGAAATCGTGGATCCTGAAGGATTTTATAACATTTACCGCCGCTTTGGATATGACCAGGCAAGGAGCCGGGATGAGGATTCCTTAAGCTATGTTTATGAGCTGGATGAAAAAAACTGGCTTTTAATGCTTGACTCCGCCCAATATGAACCCCTTAACAAGGTTGGGGGAAGAATCAAAGAAGAAACCCTTAAGTGGATGAAGGAACAGCTTGAAGAGGCAAAGGATCTGGGGATAACCGTGATACCGGTGGCTCATCATAACCTGTTAAAGGAAAGTATACTATATCCAACCGACTGCACCCTGGAAAACAGCCAGAATGTGATAGAGCTATTGGAATCTTACCGGATTCCTCTTTACATAAGCGGTCATCTGCACTTACAAAGGACAAAGAAGCATAAGCCGGAACCGGGGGAAAGTGAAGATGCATACCACATCAGTGAGGTGGTGGCGGACTCCTTCGCTATCTCTCCCTGCAGATACGGCATTCTTAAATGGACGGAGGATGGAAGGCTGGTTTATACCACCAGGGAAACGGATGTGGAACGCTGGGCAAAAGGAGCGGGGATCTCCGATGAAAACCTTTTAAAATTTAAGGAATACGGTACGAAATTTCTTATTGATGTAATCAGCAGCCAGGTTTCCGGCAAAATCAAAAACCTGCCGGAGGAGCAGGTGGAAAAGATGGCAGGATTATATGGGGATATTAATAAAGCCTACTGTGAAGGGATTCCTGTTAATGCAAAGGAGATACGGTCAGAGGAAGCCTTCCGTCTATGGCAGAGGAATCTGCCTGACAGCAGGATGTTTGCTGAAATCGGCATGATTCTTAAGGATACAGGTAACGATCACAATACCTGGGAGTATGATCTTCAGAAAAAGGAGTGAAACAGAAGGGTAAAGCAGAGGACGCCTCTTTACAATTAATTTCATATCGTGATATAATTATGAAATAATATTACACAAAATATTGCACAAAGTTTGAGGTGGATTGTTTATGCAGGAAAATATTAGCGTATCCGGTGTTCTCTGCTCATCCTATGATTCGTTTTTTGAAGCGGAAAAAAAGATTGCGGATTATATTCTGGCACATAAAAGTGAAATAATCGATTTGACAGTAGCGGAACTGGCTCTGGCAAGCGGAACAAGCGATGCCACTGTATCCAGATTCTGCAGAAGGTGCGGATTTAACGGTTTTCATCACTTAAAGATCAATCTGGCAAAAGAGGTGGCAGAGGAAAGAGGAAATTCCATTGAAGTTTCTAATGACATCAGCCGGGACAGCATTGCTCAGTCCCTTCAGAATATATTGGCCAATAAGGTAGCGGAACTGACCCAGACCATATCCATGATGGATCCGGAAGAGTTAGAACGGATTTTGTCTGTGATAGAACATGCCAGAACCGTGCAGCTGGTTGCCGTGGGAAATACCATACCGGTTGCTCTTGATGGCTCCTTTAAATTCAATCAACTGGGAATTCCGGCCGTATCCGGTACCATTTGGGAGACACAGATGGCTTATACCTGCAATCTTAAGGAAGAGGATGCGATCATCATCATATCCAATTCTGGCTTTTCCAAGCGCTTAATGACTCTGGTAGCAGTTGCAAAGGAAAACCATACGCCAACCATTGCCATTACGAATAATTCGTCCTCCCCTCTTGGACATGCCTGTGATTATCACATTACGACAGCCACCAGAGAAAAGCTTCTTCTAGGAGAATTCTGTTTTTCCAGAGTGTCGGCTACGACAGTGATTGAAATATTGTATCTGTTTTTGTCTGTCAGCAAAAAAGATTCCCATGACCGTATCAGGCGTCATGAAATCGCTATTTCCGATGATAAAAAATAATCAGAAAGGGATATCGCCATGATAAGAAATCATAGAGATTTCATGTCAGGGCGATATCCCCTTTTTGTTTCTATTAGTTTTTCAGTACCTTCTGTCAGAACCCAATTGAGGAATCGTCTGCCTCCTGCTTACCGTACATCATCTCATCTACATCTATAAAGGTAGAGGCTGCATTCTGCATTAATGTGGAAGCCAGATCTCCAATGGGTACGAACTGGCGGCTGATTAAGGCTTCAATAAGCAGTGGAAGATTGATGCCTGTCAAATGACGAAAACTATATTCCTGGGATAACGCCATAATGGTGTTTGCTGGAGTTCCGGAGGAGACATCGGTGAGGATCAGCAGATCGGGGCCTCTTAAGCTCTCAATTGACCTGCGGATTTCAGTCTTTAAATCGTCTGGGCTTTGGGAAGGGGCAAGCCCCACTGCGGCTACCTGGGACTGGGGACCCAGGATCATTTCCGCTGTTTCTAACATCGCTTTGGAGTAGGTACCATGTGATACAAGTAAAAAAGCTGTCATTTAGCACACCTCCCTGCTGTTGTAGGTGTTAATGGCAGCTGAAAGATTTTCCCCGGCGGCAGTCAGGTATTGCCAGGCTTTGTCCGCATCCAGATCGGAAAGCCCCATGAAGACCGCCAGCTTTACCCTGTGGCCTGAGGCCGCAAGAAGTGCATCCGCCTTCTCGTCCCCGCAGTTAAGACATTCTTTAATGATATTTTTTGCGCGGACTACTAGCTTTTCATTGGTTGGCTGCACGTCCACCATAAGATTCTGGTATACTTTTCCCATTTGGATCATAACGGAAGTTGAGATCATATTTAAGATCATTTTCTGGGCGGTTCCCGCCTTCATTCTGGTAGAGCCTGTCACTGCCTCAGGGCCTGTCACTACCTCCACAGCAGTCTTAGCATGCTGGGATAGCCGTGCGTTAGACAGGCAGGAGACAGCGCCTGTGTAGGCACCGATGGAATCCGCATAGTCCAGCGCACCGATCACATAGGGAGTCCGGCCGCTGGCAGCCAGTCCTACCACCACATCCCGTGATTTGAGACCGCAGCGGATTAAGTCCTCCTTTCCGGCCTCCGCGTTGTCCTCCGCTCCCTCGCTGGATTTACGCAGTGCCCTGTCTCCTCCTGCGATGATCCCCTGCACCAGATCCGGGGTAACGCCGTAGGTGGGTGGACACTCGGAGGCATCTAACACACCCAGCCGTCCGGAGGTACCTGCGCCTACATAGTACAGGCGGCCGCCCTCTGACAGGCGCCTGCAGATTTCATCCACCAGTTGGGTGAGGGCCGGCAGGCATTTTTCCACCGCCATGGCGACACCGGCGTCCTCACGGTTGATAGCGGTGAGCATTTCAAAAGTAGACATGGAATCAATGGACTGTGTATTGGGATTTCTTTGCTCTGTTTCTAAGGCTATTAAATTCATATAATTCCCCTCCGTATGTTTTGATAATTTTATTATAAGGTTTTGAAATTAAAAATCAAATATTTGAGCTTATTCTGAAACTTTGTTTTACTTCCTGAAATTTTTGTGCCATAATGTGAACAAATACAGCAAAACAGACAAGAGAATTAGCAAGGAGGTTCGTTATGAGTGTTTTAATTAAATTAAGAGACTACAGAAATCTGCCGGAGGCGGAGAACCAGGTCAGGGAATACATTCTGAAATATCCGAAAAAAGTCCTGGAATTTACGGTGTATGATCTGGCAAAAGAATCCTTCACATCACCGGCCACCGTGATCCGTCTTTGTAAAAAGATTGATATTAAAGGCTTTGCGCGGCTGAAGGTGCTGCTGGCAGAGGAGACCAAGTATTTTCAGGATATGAAGCTGAACCTGTTGGACACTACCACCATAGAAAAGAACGACACACCGCATGCAATTATAGAGAAGATCACCAACATTTCCATCAAAACCATAGAGGAGACCAGGGTGCTGGTCAATGAGAAACAGTTTATGGAAGTGGTGAAGCTGCTGCAGAAAGCTACGGTCATTGATTTCTATGGCGAGGGCGCCTCCAACATGGTGGCGGTGGATGGCCAGTTCAAGTTTATGCGCATTGGGAAAATTGTAAATACCTACCAGCTTTATGACCGGCAGTATGTCCAGGCTGTGAATTCCGATGCCACACATGTGGGAATCATCATTTCCTATTCCGGCGAGACTAAGAGAATGATCCAGATCGCCGGTATTCTTCAAAAGAATGGAACCCCAGTGGTGGCGGTAACTTCCAGCAGCGAGAATTCCTTAAACCGGATTGCGGATCACAATTTGTTTGTGACAGCCAAAGAGACGGTGTTTCGAAGCGGAGCCATGGCATCCAGGACTGCGCAGCTTTACATTATCGACATTTTATATGCGCTGTACTGTTCGCTGGATTATGATGAGAGCATCCAGAAAATCCAGCAAACACGCATTGAGTAATTCCTTGTTTCACAAGTTGAAATAAAGTTTCGCTTTATCGTATAAATATTGACATTTACTTTCAGGTCTGATAGTTTGAGGTTAAGAAAGGAGGCGGATTTATGATTACCATAGCTAGAATTGATGAGCGTCTGATACACGGCCAGGTGGCCTACGCATGGACTGTGGCCTACAAAAGTGAGGCGATCATGGTGATTGACAATGAGATCGCAAAGGATAAATTCCAGATATCCCTGCTTCAGATGGCCTGCCCAGCCGGCGTGAAGTGTTTTATCTGTGATGAGGAGAAGGCGGTGGAGCTTTTAAACAAGTATGAGAAAAGGAAGATTTTTGTGGTCGTAAAGCATCCGGCCACGCTGCTTTCCATTTGCGGGAAGGGGATTGATTTAAAGGCAGTCAATGTGGGCGGGCTTTACTTCAAGGATGGCAGGAGGCAGTTGTCCAAGACGGTCTATGTGGACAAGGAGATGGAAGACATTTTCAGGAAATTGAACAGCCGGGGAGTAAGGCTTGAGAACAGGACAACTCCAACAGATGCGGAGGAAGATTTGATGAGGTTGATGTGATTTTAGACTAAGGAGGGTGTTTCTTATGAATACAGTTCAGGTGCTGTTATTAAGTGTATTTATTGCTGTCTTGATTTTAGAGAATTATGGATATGGCTACTGGATGATCTCCAGGCCGATTTTTGCCGGGCCGCTGATCGGACTTCTGTTGGGGGATTTGAAGACTGGTCTTTTGGTTGGCGGAAGCGTGGAACTGATGTACATGGGCGTGATTCCTGTGGGGGGAAGCGTTCCTCCCAACGCCCAGATCGCAGGTATCCTTTCAACGGTGTTTGCCATTTTAAACGGCGGCAATGCGGAGGTGGGAATCGCACTGGCCTTGCCCATCGGCCTGATGGCTCAGCTGCTGATCATGTTCGCATGGAATTTAAACATTGTTTTGATACACAGTGCGGATAAATACGTACAGACCGGCGACCACAAGATGGTGGACCGTATGCATCTGTGCGGTCTGGTAGTGTTTTTCTTCGTTTTCTTTATTCCCACGTTTCTGGCAATCCAGTTCGGCAGTGAATTTGTGAATAGCGTGGTGGCAGCCATGCCTCCGGTGCTGACGGATGGTTTAAAGATTGCTTCCGGAATTCTTCCCGCAGTAGGAATGGCGATGCTGTTGAAGATGATGAATTTTAAAAAGTACTGGTCCTTCTTCGCCCTGGGGTTTGTGTTCTCCATCTACCTGGGATTAAACGTGCTGGCCATCTCCATCATTGCCCTTGCGTTGGTATTTGCAATATATACCATGCGGAATAAGGAAATAGACGACGATGACGGCTTTGGAGATGAGGAGGCGGATTCTGGCACCGCCGAGGGCATGCTGGGCAGGAAGGAGTTGAAAAAGGTATTCTGGCGTTCTTTCTTCTTCATGACTACCATCAATTATGAACGGTATTGTTCCCTGGGTTTCTGCTATGCCATGATCCCGGCGCTGAAAGTTTTATACCCGAAACAGGCGGATTTACAGGAAGCCATGCAGCGGCACAATGAGTTTTTCAACTGCCATCCATACACCGGCAACGCGGTTCTGGGCGTATCCCTTGCACTGGAGGAGCAGCGGGCGGTGGGCAAATTGATTTCTGCCGAAGCCATTTCCTCTACCAAAGCTGCTCTCATGGGGCCGTTATCCAGCATTGGAGATTCTGTGTTTAAAGCTACATTTATGACTATTTTTGCGGCAATCGGCGCTGCCCTTGCCTTGGATGGAAATGTGGCGGGTCCGTTCCTGTTCCTCATTCCCAATGTGCTTCTCAATGTGTGTTCCAGATGGCTGTTCATCAAGTACGGCTATGAACTGGGGACAAACCTGGTAGTGAAAATGAAAAGCAGCGATATCATTGATAAATTTGTGGAGGGAGCTACCATTGTAGGAATGATGGTGGTAGGAGCCATGATCGTGGGCTTTGTGAATGTGAAGATTGGCTGCGTTTGGGTTATCGGCGGGAAAGAGATCATTCTGCAGGATATCATCAACTCCCTGATGCCAAGCCTGTTGCCGCTGCTTCTGGTGCTGGCCTATTATTGGATTTTGATAAAACGTAAAAAAGGAATGTACATCTGCATTATTGCAAGCTTTGTATTAGGAATTGCAGGAAAGGTGGTTGGACTCTTCTAAATGAACCAGTCAAGTAAAAATACATTGAAACAATTAAAACACAAATTGATTGTATCCTGTCAGGCGAGGGTCGGCTGGCCCATGTACGGGCCTGAGATTATGGCTGCTTTCGCGGCTGCGGCCAAGCAGGGCGGTGCTGCCGGAATCCGTGCCACAGGTGTGGACAACATTAGAAAAATCAAAGAGCGGGTTGATCTTCCGATTATCGGTATCAACAAACAATTCTTGGATAATTATAATGTGTACATCACCCCTACTTATGAAAGCGCCAGGGAGATTCTGGAGGTGGGAATCGAGATCATTGCCCTGGATGCTACTCCAAGGAAAAGGCCTGGAGGGGAAACTGCGGAGGGAATTTTGAAGAAAATTCGTGCGGAATATCCGAATGTACTGGTGATGGGTGAGATTTCCACACTGGATGAGGCAAAAGCAATTATTCCTCATGGCTTTGACATTATATCCACCACACTTTCAGGATACACTGAGGAAAGCCAGGAAGTGAATAGCGTGAACTTAGAATTAATCCGCCAGATACATAAGATTACTGATATACCGATTATCGCGGAAGGGAAGATCATACGCGAAGAGGAAGCCGTGGAAGCCATGAACGCTGGTGCCCACGCAGTAGTTGTAGGTACCTCCATAACCAGGCCTGAGATCATCACTGAAAGATATGTAAAAGCCATGAAGGACGCAATGGAGATATAACTTCCCATTACAGCTATCAACACACATTTAAGGCTATAGCCAATCATCGGCTATAGCCTTATTATGTGTTTTCGCCAGTATATACAAGATAGCAAAGAACATCTATGAATTATAAATAGGATATTATATTTCAAGAAAAGATGAAACTGAAAATCTTATAAATATACTCATTTATGTCGATATAATACACAAGAAGCTGGAAAAGGAAGGGATAAAGAGAGAATATATGCAGAAGATTTTACAATTACCTGAGAAAAAAATTTAAAGGAGATGTTAAGATGAAAGAAGGAAAATTACTATGGAAAAACAGACTTTCAGTAAAGATTCCAATTACAATGGCTATTATAATCTTAATTGTCATTGTAGCAATGTGCTCCTGTTTAAGTTTGTTAGCAGGTACTACCGTTACCAGAATGACGGAGAAGGAGCTGAACTATATTGCAGATGAAAATGCAAAAGAAGTGCAGTCGTATTTAGACAGTATGCTTGTATTTTCCCAGGCGTTATCCTTAGAGGTGCAGAGATATCAGGTACTTAGCAAGGATGAAGCAGACAAAATGCTGAAAGATTCTTTACAGGGGGTATTAAATAATAACAAGATATTTTCCGCATATTATGCGTTTGAACCAAACAAATATATGCCGAATACACCCAACGGACTTTCTTATTATGCATTCCGTGACGGCTCTGGTGTCGGTCTTGATGTTTTGAATGATTTTGGTACATATGGAAATGAAGATTACTATTTACCTGCAAAGAACAATTTATCTGTTCATGTAACAGAACCGTACGAGTACCAGCTTTCTACAGGTGAAAAAGTCTGGCTGATCACATTGAGCAGCCCTATTGTAAATAAAAACGGTGAATTTTTAGGGGTTGCAAATTGCGACATCGACATGTCAAGTATTGCAGGGCTGGATTATGCAGACGGAGGATATAAAACTTCCTATAGTTATATTGTAACAAACACTGGGACCTGTCTGGCTCACACAATAGACAAAGGAATTGTTGGCAGCATTCCTCAGTCTGTTTCAGATTATGAGGCGATTCGGAAAGCAGTAGCAAGCGGAAATTCGGTAACAGATAAAATTAAGAATTCTTTTTCTCAGGGAAAATCTGCATTGGCTATTCATAAAGCACTTCATGTAGATGGGACTGATGTGAACTGGTCGAGTGCTTTTGTAGTGAATGAAAGCGAGGCAATGAACTCAGTAACAAAGATGACCTTCGCACTAGCGGGCATTGGTATGACTGGTTTAATCATACTGATCTTGGTCAGTGTTATGGCGCTGAAGAAAGGTCTTGCTCCAGTGGATTCAGTCATGGGTCTGGCAGAAAAGATGAGAAACGGTGATCTTTCCCACGGCAATGAGAACATGAATTATAAAAATGATGAATTAGGATTGTTAGCTAAGATATTTACGGAAACTTCGGAAGTCTTGGGCGGTTATATCAATGAAATATCAGAGGTACTTGAACATGTAGCTTCTGGCAATCTGGTTATTTCAATTGACAGGGACTTTATGGGAGATTTTAATAAAATAAAGATTGACTTAAGCCGTATATTAAATTCTCTAAATAGTACGTTCAACGAAATGAGGGTAGCTGCTGAACAGGTGGCATCCGGTGCCGGACAGTTTTCTGACAGTTCTCAGTCATTGAGTCAGGGGGCAATCGAACAGGCAAGCTCAGTAGAAGAACTTTCCGCAAAAATCATGGAAATTACCAATCAGGTTAAGGAAAGCGCAATGTACGCGAATAATGCGAATGAAAAGGCTGAGGCT
Source organism: [Clostridium] celerecrescens 18A (assembly GCF_002797975.1). Taxonomy (NCBI): domain Bacteria; kingdom Bacillati; phylum Bacillota; class Clostridia; order Lachnospirales; family Lachnospiraceae; genus Lacrimispora; species Lacrimispora celerecrescens. The sequence goes on from NZ_PGET01000001.1 coordinate 1,069,591, forward strand.
GTAGGAACAGAACTGGAAAATAGCAATAAACAGATGAAAGAACTTCTAAAAGCCATGAATGATATCACTGTAACTTCAAGCCAGATTGGAATTATTATAAAGACGATAGAAGATATTGCATTCCAGACTAATATACTGGCTCTTAATGCGGCTGTTGAAGCAGCCAGAGCCGGAGAAGCAGGAAAAGGATTTGCAGTTGTTGCAGATGAGGTGAGAAATCTTGCATCAAAGAGTGCAGAGGCAGCAAAGAATACGACCGGATTAATTGAAAGTTCCCTTCATTCCGTAGAAGAAGGTGGTAAATTTGCTGAGATTACAGCGACTTCACTTGGAAAGGTTGTGGCAGGCGCCAAAGAAATTATTTCGGATATCGCTGAAATTTCTGAGAAATCAAAAGTGCAGTCCTCTTCTTTAGAAGAAGTTACCGCAGGCATTGATCAGATTTCAAATGTAGTTCAGAACAATGCAGCTATCGCTGAGGAAAGCGCAGCGACCAGTCAGGAATTATCAGCACAGGCTCAGATGCTGAAAGAACAGATTGCAAGATTTAGGATTAAATAAAAGCACATGAAACTACAGGTTTGCACAAAGTCAGGATGACTGTGCAAACCTGTTTTTTATTCGATAGCTTTTATAAAGAGTAATTTCTATAATAAACAATGCTGAAATTGCAGATATTATGAGATAAACATTCTGGAATATTAATAAGTGAATTGGTATAAAAGGACGGCTTTTTTCTTACAGACCTCATAGAAAAATTGTGCAAGTTCCTGAAAAAATACAAGAAAAAATATTTCTTGAAGAAACATATTGACGAAATAAATCAATCGTAGTATATTGTAAAAGAGGGAAGAAATAAAATTTTATATATAAAAGGAGAGGTGACATATGATTTACACCGTAACATTTAATCCGGCATTGGATTATGTCGTAAGGGTAGATCACTTTGCACTGGGAGAAGTCAATAGAACGGAGCAGGAAAGCATCTATTATGGGGGAAAAGGACTCAATGTATCTGCGGTTTTATCGACTTTGGGGTATGAAAATACCGCACTGGGCTTTGTGGCAGGGTTTACCGGAGATGAAATTGAACGGGGAGTGAAAGGACTGGGATTTCGGTCGGATTTTATCCGCGTTGAAAAGGGGTTGTCCAGAATCAATGTGAAGCTTAAATCCCGGGAAGAAACAGAAATTAACGGCATGGGCCCTGAGATCACCGGAGAAGACGTAAAAAAGCTTTATGAAAAGCTGGACCGTCTGACTGCAGGGGATGTGCTGGTTTTGTCTGGCAGCATTCCTAAATCCATTGCCGATGACATCTATGAGCGGATCATGGAGTCTTTAGACGGAAGGGGAGTCCGTATCGTGGTGGATGCTACAAAGGATCTGCTTATTAATGTACTTCCTTATCATCCATTCCTTATTAAGCCCAATAATCATGAGCTGGGGGAAATGTTTGGCGTTACCCTCCATGGCCCGGAAGAGATCATTGCTTACGGAAGACGTCTTCAGGAAAAAGGTGCCAGAAATGTACTGATTTCCATGGCAGGAGACGGAGCGATCCTGATTACGGAAGAAGAGGATGTGTTCCGGATGGGAGTGCCTAAGGGAACGGTGAAGAACTCCGTGGGAGCAGGAGATTCCATGGTGGCTGGATTTATTGCAGGTTACTTAGAAAACGGCAGCTTTCAGCATGCCCTGCGTCTGGGAAGCGCAGCGGGAAGTGCCAGTGCCTTTTCAGAGGGGCTTGCAGGCAGAGAAGATATTATGAGATTGTATGAGGAATTATCAAAGGAGGGGTTTTGATGAAAATTTCAGATTTGTTAAAAAAGGAAAGCATTGAACTGGGAGTAAAGGTTACCAGCAAGGAAAAAGCCATTGACAGGCTTGTTGGCTTAATGGAAGCTGGAGGAAGGCTTAAGGATAAGGCTGGATATAAGGAAGGGATTATGGCAAGGGAAGCCCTGGGAAGTACGGCGGTTGGTGACGGAATCGCCATTCCCCATGCAAAGGTGGCAGCGGTAAAGGAACCGGGCCTTTCTGCGATCGTAGTGCCGGAAGGTGTGGATTATGAGGCTTTTGACGGTTCTCTTGCTCATTTGATTTTCATGATCGCAGCACCTGAGGGAGAGGCGGATGTTCACTTAGAGGCGCTATCCAGGCTTTCCACTCTTCTTATGGATCCGGATTTTAAGAGCGATTTAACAAAGGCTCAATCAAAGGAAGAATTTTTACAGCTCATTGACGATAAAGAGTCAGAACGGTATCAGAAGAAGGAAGTAAAAGAGGAACCGGCTGAAAAGGTTCCCAGCGGATATCAGGTTTTGGCAGTGACAGCATGTCCCACTGGAATTGCCCATACCTTTATGGCCGCAGAGAATTTAGAGCAGCAGGGGAAGAAGCTTGGGATTCCCCTTAAGGCGGAAACCAACGGAGCAGAAGGAGTAGGCAATGCCCTGACAAAGGCTGAGATTGCCGCAGCAGATGGAATCATCATAGCAGCGGATAAGAAGGTGGATATGGCCCGCTTTGACGGAAAGCGGGTGGTCGTGGCCACTGTAACAGAAGGTATTCAAAAGGGAGAAGAGCTGGTCAAACGGGCAGTCAGCCCGGAAACTCCTGTTTACCATCATTCCGGTTCTGCTGCCTCATCAGAAAGCGGAGACCAGGAGAATGTCGGCCGCTCCATCTATAAACATTTGATGAACGGCGTTTCCCACATGCTTCCTTTCGTGATCGGCGGAGGTATTTTGATCGCCCTGGCGTTCCTGTTTGATGATTATTCCATTGATCCTTCTAATTTTGGAAAGAACACACCTCTGGCTGCTTATTTAAAAACCATTGGGGAACAGGCCTTTGGAATGATGCTTCCGGTTCTGGCAGGATATATTGCCATGAGCATTGCAGACCGCCCCGGTCTGGCAGTGGGATTTGTCGGCGGGCTTATTGCTAAAATGGGTGCTACGTTTGCAAACCCGGCTGGAGGAAGTGTAAACTCAGGCTTCCTTGGAGCCTTGTTAGCCGGTTTCATCGGCGGATACATTGTAATCATGCTTAAAAAAGCGTTTGGCAAGCTTCCAAAGTCCCTGGAAGGAATCAAACCTGTTCTTTTATATCCTTTAATCGGCATTTTCCTTGTGGCCGTGGTAACAACCTTTATCAATCCCTTTGTAGGTGCTATTAATGATGGACTTACGGGCCTTTTAAATGGTATGGGCGGCACCAGCAAGATCATCCTTGGGGTTGTCGTAGGAGGCATGATGTCCGTAGATATGGGAGGTCCTGTGAATAAGGCTGCTTATGTGTTTGGTACGGCTCAGCTGGCAGAAGGCAATTTTGATATTATGGCGGCTGTTATGGCTGGCGGTATGGTTCCGCCAATTGCCGTTGCTCTCTGCACCACATTTTTTAAAAAGAAATTCACGGAGAAGGAGCGTCAGTCTGGCGTGGTCAACTATATTATGGGATTATCCTTTATTTCTGAGGGAGCCATTCCCTTTGCGGCCGCTGATCCCATCCGTGTAATTCCTTCCTGTATCGTCGGTTCTGCAGTAGCAGGCGGCCTTTCCATGGCTCTTGGCTGTACCCTTCGGGCACCTCATGGTGGGATATTCGTCCTTCCAACCATTGGAAATCCCTTTGGATACCTGTTAGCCATTGTCATAGGCTCTGTTGCAGGCTGTCTCGTAATGGCGGCATTAAAGAAGAATCTGGAAACAGAGTAAGTTGTTTAAAGCGTCCCGGCATAACGGCTGGGGCGCTTTATGCTTAGCAGTGAAGATCTGGTTGGGGTGGATTTTTAGATGATTATGTTCTATAATTTAGAGAAGCAGGATAGAATCGCCCTAAAGAGAACAGGAAGGAGAACAATATGTACCAATGCTGTATATTTGATCTGGACGGAACCATTATCAACACCATTCATTCCCTGGCTTACAGTATAAGCCTGACCATGGAGCATTTTGGCTATGGATCGATCGATGAGGTTCACACCAAAAAGTTTGTAGGGGATGGATTTAAAAAGCTGGTGGAACGGGCCCTTATTTATTCGGGAGATGATAAGCTGGCCCATTATGAGGAAGCCCTTGCATTTTATGAGGAGACCTTTGAGAAAAACTGCCTTTACAAGGTGGAGCCATACGAAGGAATGACAGAGTTTCTGACATTTCTTAAGGATAAAGGAATCAAGATCGGGGTTCTGACCAACAAAGGCCATGAACGGGCCGTTGAATGCGTGGAAGCCGTTTACGGCAAAGGTTTTTTTGATTTGATTACCGGGGAGGGAAATGGGGTCAAATGCAAGCCTGATCCGTCAGGAGCCTTCATGACAGCAGAGTATTTTGGTGCAAAGCCTTCGGAATGCCTTTATTTTGGAGACACCAATACCGATATGAGGACAGGTATCAATGCTGGAATGGATACGGCAGCCGTAACCTGGGGGTTTCGTGAACGGGCGGAACTGGAAGCATTTCATCCCAGGTACATTATAAATCATCCCAATGAGATCAAATATGTTTTTGAATAAAATTTCAAAATAAAGGGAAATTAAGGAGAGATATGAATGAGTATCTCTTCTTTTTATTTGACAATATGGGAGGAACCATGACGAAACACTTAAAATGGGGTTTGATTATGATAGCGGCTGTCTGGGCCGCCTTAATTGGGACAATGCTTGGATATGCCTGGAACATCATGCATATGCCCAAAGTTCCCAAGCTGCAGATGCCTCAGCTTCAAAATACGAATATAAGCATAGAGACCCAGGAAAAGATGGAGGGCTACTGGACGGTAGTGGTGTTTGGCGTGGATTCCAGGGAAGGGACCCTGGATAAAGGGACCCGGTCGGATATGCAGATGATCCTTAATGTAGATCTTGGAACAGGAGAAATACGAATTGTTTCAATCTACCGGGACACCTATTTACGGATAGATGAGAAGGAACGCTATGATAAGATCAATGAGGCTTATTTTAAGGGAGGACCGAAACAGGCCATAGAGGCTCTAAAGGATAATCTGGATCTGACCATTGACGATTACGCATCATTTAGCTGGAAGGCCGTTGCTGATGCCATCAATCTTCTGGGAGGGATCGATGTGGATATCAGCCATGAGGAATTCCGGGTGATCAACGGCTTTATTACGGAAACTGTGGAGTCAACAGGCGTAGGCTCCTATCACTTAAAAGAGGAAGGCCCTAACCATTTAGATGGGGTCCAGGCAGTTGCCTATGCTAGGCTCAGGAAGATGGATACGGATTTTAAGCGGACGGAACGTCAGAGAGAGGTGGTTGACTTAGCGCTTAAAAAGGCCAGGGAAGCGGATGCGGCAACCTTAAGCAAGGTAGCAGCTGCCGTGCTTCCCCAGATATCCACCAGCGTTGGAATGAAGGATCTGCTCCCTCTAATGAAAAATATAAAAAGGTTTCACATGACTGAAACGGAGGGATTTCCATCAAAGCTTAAGGATGTTATGATCGGTAAAAGAGACTGTGTTGTCCCTGTGACCCTGGAATCAAACGTAAAAAGGCTTCATCAGTTCCTGTTTGATGAAGAAAACTATGAACCCTCAGAGACGGTAAAAGAGATTAGCAGACAGATCGAGCTCCGGATAAAAAACAAGAAATAATAGGTGTTTGGCCTGTAGAGACAGGAGGAGATTTTTCTTCTTATGCCTTTTACAGGCCTTTTCCTGTTTTAATAAAAAACTGTCCTTTTCCTTCTGAATAAAATGTGCTATACTATGCAGATGGAATCAGATAGGAGAATGAAAATGAATATAAAAAGCTTAAAAAAACTCCTGTTTTTATGCCTTGCCATTCCTTGTGCAGCCGTAGCATTATTGGGCTGCAGCAGAAATGAAAGGCTCTCATATACGGGAGAATCTAAGCTCAAGGTTGTGACGACCCTGTTTCCATATTATGACTTTACAAGACAGGTGGCCGGTGATAAGGTGGAACTGACCATGGTGGTTCCGGCAGGAATGGACAGCCACTCCTTTGAGCCAACTCCCGCAGATGTGCAGGTCATCCGGGAGGCAGATGTTTTAATATGCAACGGCGGAGCCTTAGAACACTGGCTTTCCCAGGTTCTCAATGCGGTTGATTCCGGTTCCATGACGGTTGTTACGGGAATGGATCAGGTGAATGCAGTACAGGAAGAACTGGTGGAAGGGATGGAAGAGGAAGAACACCACGATGACGATGACGGCCATGACGGCGATATAGAATATGATGAGCATATTTGGACCTCTCCTGTGAATGCCATGATTCTGGTGGAGTCGATCCGGGATACCCTTTCTGAAAAAGATCCGGAGAACCGGAGTTATTATGAGGAGAGAGCAAAGTCATACCTTGAAAAGCTTAAAAAACTTGACGATGAATTCCGTAAGGTGGCAGAAAATAAAAAGCGGGATATGATCGTTGTAGGAGATAAATTTCCGTTCCGTTATCTGGCGGATGAATACGGACTGTCTTATCGGGCAGCGTTTTCCGGCTGCAGCACGGATACGGAACCAAGCGCCAGAACCATTGCATATCTCATTGACAAAATGCGTTTGGAACAGATTCCGGTGATTTATTACCTGGAGCTTTCCAGTCACCGGGTGTCTGAGATCATTGCAGAGGAGACAGGGGCAGAACCCCTTTTGCTTCATTCCTGCCACAATGTTTCAAGAAGAGAGTTTGACAGCGGTGTCACCTATCTTGACCTTATGGCGCAGAATGTGATTAATTTAAAAAGAGGATTGGATGAATGAACCCATTAATACAATGCAGTCATGTGGATTTTGGATATGAGAACCAGGATGCTGTAGTGGATGTGACTATGGACGTTAATCCGGGGGAGTATGTCTGCATCGTGGGAGAGAACGGCTCCGGAAAAAGCACTTTGATGAAGGGACTTTTAGGGCTGTTAAAGCCAACAGACGGCGTCATATCCGTGTCCGATGAATTGAAAAAGAGCGGGATCGGCTATCTGCCTCAGCAGACTGCGGCTCAAAGGGATTTTCCGGCAACGGTCCGTGAGGTGGTCATATCCGGCTGTTTAAGCCGCAGAGGGAGCCTGCCCTTTTATTCCGGAAAGGAAAAAAAGCTTGCAGTTAAAAACATGGAGCGGTTAGGAATTATGGGCATTGCCGGTAAATGCTACCGTGAATTATCAGGAGGCCAGCAGCAGAGAACCCTGATTGCAAGAGCTCTTTGTGCTACGGATAAGCTTCTGATCATGGATGAACCTATTACAGGTCTGGATCCCTCTGCCATTGCGGAATTCTATGAAATCATCCGCAGATTGAACCGTGAGGAAGGGGTTGCCATTCTGATGGTATCCCATGATGTCGCCAATGTTGTAAAAGAGGCGGATAAGATCCTTCATTTGAAACGGGAGGTCCTGTTCTACGGGACGACAAAGGACTATTTAAAAAGCAATGCCGGATATATTTATACAGGAGGTGCGTGAAGATGGGAATGATGAGTGAAATGCTGTCCTATCCGTTTTTGGTACGGGCCTTGGCAGGAGGAATCCTGGTTTCTTTATGTGCTTCTCTTTTAGGCGTCAGCCTGGTATTAAAACGGTATTCCATGATTGGTGACGGACTGTCTCATGTCTCCTTTGGAGCCTTGTCCTTTGCAGTGGCTTTTGGCTGGTCCCCGTTAAAGATATCGGTTCCGGTGGTGGTGATTGCTGCTTTTTTCCTGCTGCGCATCAGGTCGAACGGAAAGATGAAAAGTGACGCTGCCATTGCCATGATATCCGCCGTCGCACTGGCGGCGGGCATTATCGTCACCTCTATGACGACCGGAATGACTACGGATGTAAGCAGCTATATGTTTGGAAGCATACTGGCTATGAGCAAGGAGGATGTCCGCTTAAGTGTGATTTTATCCTTTTTTGTGCTGGGGCTGTTTCTGATTTGCTATAACAAAATTTTTGCGGTGACCTTTGACGAAAGCTTTGCAAGGGCAACGGGAGTGAATGTATCCTGGTACAATGTTTTGATTGCGGTACTGACCGCTGTCACCATCGTTCTGGGTATGAGGATGATGGGTGCCATGCTGATCTCCAGCCTCATCATTTTCCCTTCCCTTACCTCTATGCGGGTGTTTAAAAGCTTCCGTGGAGTGGTGATATCTTCCGGAATATTATCAGTCGTTTGTTTTGTGATCGGCATGATGGCATCGTACCGTTATTCTACCCCGGCGGGAGCCAGCGTGGTGATGGTGAATCTAGCGGCATTTCTGGTTTTCTCAGCTGCAGACTATGGAGTGAGAATGAGCCGGGCCGATAAAAAAGCGGGACAAGGTACCGCAGGAAAAGAGGAATGACAGTGAAATGAACGTGGAAGAAAAAAGATTAAAGCGTGTCAGACGGCACGTGAGCCAGACACAGTTTATTGCTTATGGATTTTTTTGTCTGATCTTAACAGGAGCGCTGCTTTTGATGCTTCCGATTTCCAGCAGGGATGGTCAGTCTGAAGATTTTTTAAGCTGTCTGTTTACTGCGACCAGCGCTTCCTGCGTGACGGGGCTGATCGTCAGGGATACCTGGACCCAGTGGTCTTTGTTTGGACAGATGGTGATAATTACAATGATACAGATCGGGGGCCTTGGGTTTGTTACGGTGGGCGTGTTTATCTCCATCGTGCTCAGGCGGAAGATAGGCTTAAAAGAGAGAGGGCTTTTGCAGGAAAGCGTTAATACGTTGCAGATCGGCGGAGTTGTAAGGCTGGCCAAAGGGATTATAAAAGGAACCTTTCTCATTGAAGGAACAGGAGCTGTTCTTCTTGCCCTCCGTTTTGTTCCTGAATACGGGTTCTGGAGGGGAACGTTTTATGGCATTTTCCATGCCATATCAGCCTTCTGCAATGCAGGATTTGATTTAATGGGAAATCAGAAGCCCTTTAATTCCTTAGTTTCCTATTACGATGACTGGCTGGTGAATCTGGTCATCATGTCTTTAATCATCATAGGCGGCATCGGTTTTATCGTATGGGAAGATATCTATAAGAATAAGCTTAACTTTAAAAAATATATGCTGCATACCAAAATGGTTTTGGTGAGTACAACAGTTCTGGTTTTTGGAGGAGGATTCCTTTTCTATCTGCTGGAACGGAACAATCTTTTGGTGGGGATGAATGCAAGCGGACAGATTTTAACCTCCATGTTCAGTTCCGTAACAGCCAGAACAGCCGGTTTTAATACCACTGATACAGCATCATTGACCGACGGGAGTAAGCTCCTTACCATAATCCTCATGTTTATCGGAGGAAGCCCAGGATCAACAGCTGGAGGAATTAAGACGACTACAATCTTTGTCCTTCTTATGTGTGTACATTCCAACATCAAGCAGACCTATGGGGTCAATATTTTTGGAAGGCGTCTGGAAGAGAGTGTCATCAAGCGCGCAGGCGCTATTTTGACCATCAACCTGTTTTTGGCTCTTTCTGCTTCCCTGGCAATTATGGCAATTCAGCCTTTGGGATTTTCGGACATACTGTTTGAAACGGCATCAGCCATCGGAACGGTAGGTATGACCACAGGTATCACAAGGGATCTTTACTCTGTATCAAAGGTGATCATTATTATCCTCATGTACAGCGGTAGGATCGGAAGCTTGTCCTTTGCCCTGGCATTTGCTCAAAGTCATCGCAAGGCTCATGTGGAACAAGTAGCAGAAACCATCAATGTGGGTTAAAGGAAAGGGAGTAAAATCATGAAATCAGTATTAATTATTGGACTTGGCCGGTTTGGCCATCATCTGTGTCTTAATTTGGCGAGGCTCGGAAATGATGTTATGATCGTGGATCAGAAGGAAGAGTGCCTGGAAGACTTACTTCCATATGTAACCAGTGCTAAGATTGGTGACTGTACCAATGAAACGGTATTAAAAAGCTTGGGAATCGCTAATTTCGATCTGTGTTTTGTATGCATCGGAACGAATTTCCAGAGCAGTCTTGAGATCACCAGTCTGGTCAAGGAACTGGGAGGCAGAAGAGTGATCAGTAAGGCAAACCGTGATATTCATGCCAAATTCCTGCTGAGAAACGGAGCGGATGAAGTTATTTATCCAGACCGGGACATTGCAGAAAAGCTGGCTGTCCGTTACAGCACGGATCATGTGTTTGATTATATTGAGCTGACCCCGGAGTACTCGATCTACGAGATTCCTCCTCTTCCGGAATGGGTGCATAAATCCATAAGGGAAGCGGATATCAGAAACAGGTATCACATCAGTGTCCTGGGAATTAAGCGGGAGGGCAGGGCCCAGCTCATGCCGCCGGCGGACTATGTGATCCAGGCTCAGGAGCATTTGATGGTGATTGGCAAAAGAGAGCATATTGAGCATATACTAAAGGAACTAAAGTAGAGAAGCAATAGGAGGTCTGTTATGCCTGCATGGTTAGCTTCAAATGGTTCGACGGTTTTAGTGGCCCTTGTCCTATTGGTGCTGGTGTGTATTTCAGTCAGACAATTCATAAAAAATAAGGGAAAAGGCGGCTGTGGACATTGCAGTGGGGGCTGCAGCCATTGCAGCGGAGGCTGCGGTCATTGCGCCTTTGGAAATGCAGATGATGAACAGAAGGAATGAGAAAGAGTAAAAAGCAGAAGGAGGAAGCCTGATTATATGCGGCATCCTCCTTTCTGTTTTTTCATTATTTTAAATCAAGTGTTAGGTCTCCAAATTTAATCCAGCCGATTTTTCTAAGTATTTCACCGAACAAAAGGGTGAGAACGGCAGGCAGGAGGAAGCAGACCATGAGGATTCCAAGCCACATAAAGGTCCCGCCTTTCATTGCCGTATAGATACCGATGGGACCTACCAGCCCGCAGGTGCCCATGCCGGAGCCCGCCGGAATGTTTTTTAGCTGGAATACCATGGTGGCGATGGGGCCGGTTATCATAGAAGCAAGGGTGGGGGCGATCCAGACCTTTGGATTCTGCACAATGTTTCCCATTTGCAGCATGCTGGTGCCAAGGCCCTGAGCCATAAGGCCGCCTACCCCGTTTTCCCGGAAGGAAAGGACGGCAAAGCCGATCATCTGCGCACAACAGCCGGCTGTGGCAGCTCCCCCTGCCAGGCCGTCAAGAGATAAGGCGATACAGATGGCAGCGCTGCTGATGGGCAGGGTGAGGGCGATGCCGATCAGGGCGGATACCAGGATTCCCATAAAAAATGGCTGTAATTCAGTAGATGTTTTCACAAGAATGCCAAACCAGTTCATAAAGCCAGCTACGCCCGGTCCCACGGATTGTGCAATGAGAACTCCGGAGATGATGGTCACTCCGGGGGTGACCAGAATGTCCAGCCTCGTTTCCTTTGAAACGATCTTTCCCAGTTCCGTGGCAACCACCGTTGCAGCGAGAGCGCCCACAGGCCCGCCAAGAGCATTGCCGGCTATTCCAACGGTTGCTGCGGAAAAAAGGACTAAAGCAGGGGCGTGGAGGGCATAGGCGATGGCAACTCCAAGGGCCGCGCCGGTAGCGCTTTTCGCGTAATCCGCGATCACGTTGAAAATAGTGAGATTAAATTGCTGGCCCAGAGTACCGAATATGGTTCCGATCAAAAGAGACGCAAAAAGGCCAAATGCCATAGCACCTAATGCATCAATGAGATAGGTCTGGACAGTAATTGTGACGTTTTTCCTTTTCAGGAACTCTTTTACGCCGCATTTTTCCATATTAAAAATCTCCTTTAAATAGTTTGGTGCACACATTTGACCATTGTCAAAGCAGTTGTCATGTATTCTACCATAAAATGATCGAATTACAAGGTTTTTTGAAGAATTTCCTCAAAACTGATAATTTTTTAACAATATCTGCAGGAAAAACCCATGGCCCTCTGCTTGACTTTGCCAAAGGTTTGTGACACAATAAATAAATGTAATTTCATGCATAACCCTGGAAAGAAAAGAGGTACGTTTAGATATGACAAAAATTGATATTATATCCGGTTTCCTTGGAGCTGGAAAAACAACTTTTATTAAGAAGCTGCTGCAGGAAGCCATAGCCGGAGAGCAGGTTGTCCTGATTGAAAATGAATTTGGTGAGATCGGTATTGACGGAGGATTTTTAAAGGATGCGGGGGTTGAGATCCGGGAGATGAATTCCGGCTGTATCTGCTGCTCTCTGGTAGGTGATTTTGGTAAATCCCTTGAGGAGGTGCTGACAAAGTACCATCCGGACCGTGTGATTATTGAGCCGTCAGGCGTTGGAAAATTATCTGATGTGATGAAAGCGGTTATTGACGTTGCTTCTGAGGTGGAGGTAATCTTAAACAGTGCGGTCACCATCGTGGATGCACAGAAATGCAGGATGTATAGAAAAAATTTCGGAGAGTTTTTCAATAACCAGATCGAAAATGCAGGAACTATCGTATTAAGCCGTACCGATATTGCTCCTGCCGACAAAGTGGATCAGGCACTCCAGATCATCCGGGAGCTGAATCCAAAGGCGTCTGTAGTGACGACTTCCTGTGATGAATTGAGCGGAAAACAGCTTCTTGAAATTATAGAAAAACCGGATACCATGGCAGAGGATTTGTTGAAAGAGGTGAAAGAGCACCGTCATCATCATGAGGAGTCAGAATGCGGCTGCGGAGGCCACCATCATGACCATGAGGAGTCAGAATGCGGCTGCGGAGGCCATCATCATGACCATGAGGAGTCAGAATGCGGCTGCGGAGGCCACCATCATGACCACGGGGAGTCAGAATGCGGCTGCGGAGGCCACCATCATGACCATGAGGAGTCAGAATGCGGCTGCGGAGGCCACCATCATGACCATGAGGAGTCAGAATGCGGCTGCGGAGGCCACCATCATGACCATGAGGAGTCAGAATGCGGTTGCGGAGGTCATCATCATGACCACCACCATGAGCATGGTGAGGATTGCGGCTGCGGCCATGATCATGACCATCATGCAGATGAAGTATTCAACAGCTGGGGCCTTGAAAATGTAGCACCTATGAGCAAAGAAGAGCTGGACAAGATTCTTGATGAACTGGCTTACGGAGATAGTTATGGAGATGTACTTCGTGCCAAAGGAATGATTCCAGGTGAGGAAAAAGGTACATGGCTTTACTTTGATCTGGTGCCGGAGCAATACGAGATCCGAAACGGAGCGCCGGAATATACCGGTAAGGTATGCGTGATCGGAGCGAATTTAAAGGAAGAGGAACTTAAGAAATCCTTTTTAAGATAGCAGAACGGAGGGAACCCCTTACAGGGATACCTATATGCCCAGAGAACAAGGGCAGGAAAGAGGGAACCATGAGCAACACAGATGAAATGGAAGACGACTTTATGCCGGTATTCCTCATAAATGGATTTTTGGAAGCTGGAAAAACCCAGTTCCTTCAGTTCACCATGGAGCAGGATTATTTTCAATCTGACGAGAAGACGCTGCTGATTGTTTGTGAAGACGGTGAAACTGAATATGACCAGGCCCTGTTAAAGCGCACCAGGACAGCAGGCGTGTTTATAGAAAGCATAGAAGAACTGAACCCTGAAAGGCTTTTGGAGCTGGAACTGCTTTATAATCCGGAACGGGTTTTGATCGAGTGGAATGGAATGTGGAATCTGGATGAGCTAAAGCTTCCCGATGATTGGAGAATCTATCAGCAGATCACCCTGATCGATATGTCCACATTTGAATTGTATTCTGCCAATATGAAACCTTTGCTGTATTCCATGGTCCGTAATTCAGAGATGGTCATTTGCAACCGCTGCGACGGAATCGAAGATTTATCCGGCTACCGGCGGACTCTAAAGGCCATGTGCCCCAAGGGAGAGATCGTATTTGAAGATTCTGAGGGAGAGGTCAATGAGATCCCGGAGGAAGATCTGCCTTATGATATGGGGGCAGACGTGGTGAGTATTTCACCGGAAGCCTATGGGATCTGGTATCTTGATTGTATGGAAAGACGGGACCGTTATGAAGGAAAGACTGTGGAATTTACCGCTATGGTCTTGAAAACTCCAGATTTCCCGAAAAATTATTTTGTACCAGGACGTATGGCAATGACCTGCTGCGAGGATGATATGACCTTTTTAGGATTTGTCACCAAGGCAAGGGAAGCCAGAGAACTGGAAACGAAACAATGGGTCCGCGTCAAAGCAAAGATTGCATATGAGTTCTGGAGAGATTATGATGGAGAGGGCCCCGTATTATATGCGGAGTCTGTGGTTCCGGCTCAGCCAATTAAGGGATTTGTACAGTTTTAGGAAAGCAACCGGGAATATCAACAATTGTTTCCCATGATATAATCTGGACTGAAAGAAGGCCGCCCTGCTGAAAGAAAATTAGCAGGGCAGCCTTTTTATACGTGCAATGAGACATTTAAACAAATAAACACCACCTGATGCCGTATTTGTCAATAAAATCTGTCATCAGAGGACTGAATTGGCATGGCGCTTCTGAGTTTCTTTCTGCAACAGCCAGTATTTCTCCCTGAATGTCAAGCTCGGCATGATAATATGTTCCGTCGCTATTTGGATAACTGCTGATAAGAGCAGCATCAAAAGCCTTTTGATAAAGAGCCACAGCTTCATCACTTCTTGTAACATATGCCTGCATCATTGACCTTTTCATAAAAACCTTCCTGCGCATGATTCCTGTTGTGTACGTGATCCGATTACTGCAGTCTTCCGCATAAATAAAAGTTGTCGTTCTCTGTTTCCAGTTTTTAATATAACACAGGCATGCTGCCTTTACAATTATTTTTCTTCATGGATAATCGGCATAAGGCAGAAAAAAGCCGTAGAACTTTAAACGTCTACGGCTTTTTTCAAGGACTGTTTACATTGGCGGAACCGGTGTCGGTCTAGCCGGGTCAAAAACATCAGGAACATTAAACAGATCCGTTAAACTATCGGGGTAATAAAACATCCGGTATCCGTCAAGGTTTCTTCTGGCCTGACGGAAGTAGTCGGTACCCATCTGCATCCAGGTTGGCTTGCTGGCGTCTACGTTACAGAAATAACGGAAGCCAAGAGACTTTAAATATGTAAAACGTTCATTGTCATTAGTATAAGGGGTCCAGCTACCGATATCACTTCCAAAGGGGAAGAGGATAATATCTGTGGGTCCGGTTAAGGACTCAACGTTACGTTTCCATTTATCGCTGTCTGCCTTAAAATGGTTCATGGAAATCTGTCCCATGTTCCGGTGGCCCCAGCTGTGGGAGGACAGCTCCCAGCCGTGATCCTTTAACGCCTGAGCTACCTTTGCAGCCTGCTCCCGGTCTGCTTCATAATTGGGATTGGTATCCTTGTAGGATTCATCTGTCCGGTATCCCAGGATCCCGTTGTAGCCGGTAAAGGCCAGAATTCCACGCGCTCCTTTGTAGGAAAAGCCTGGATGGGTTTGTATGAAGCCTTCAAGGATCGGCACCAGATCATAATCGCCCACAGAAACGCTGCCGTCAGCCATAGTCATCTCGCAGGTGGGATATCCATCCTCTCCGATGATCATGCGGGTGGCAAAGCCGTCGCCTTGCATATATTCGTAATAGCACACATCATCCTGAGACAGGACAAAGGCTTTCTTGCCTGGAGGAAGCATGATATCTCCGTATACAAATTTAGGATTTCCGTTCTCATCCTTCGCCTCATATGCAAGATCATGGATCTTCACAAGAACATATCCCTTGTCATACATAGACTGCATCATCTTAAGGAATTCCGATTTGGTCGTCATCATCTGGTTGTAGCCCCCCTGCTTGGAATCTCCATCAAAGGCTTTTGAAGTGTCGATGATAAGAGAATGGAAAAAAACATGGGTCACATCCTGGGGATTGAACCGCACCAGGGCTTCCTTGGCGGTATTATAACCTGCAATGGCAGAGGTCACTTCTTCCTTTGCGCTGAACTCGGGGTCAGACTGGAGAAGACTGATTGCCCCATCGTAATCGTATTCAATAGAAAGGGTATCTGCCTGGGAAAGCAGGGACTTTAATTTTTCTTCTTCACTGGCTTGTCCGCTTGTGGCCTCTTCGGCGGAAGGATCCGGAGCTCCTTCATCGGAAGGATGTTCTGCAACGGAAGTATCGGCAGGCAATGCCCTGTATTTCAACCTTTTGCTTATCGCAACTCCGCACAAAGTCAAAACGGCAACGATTAAAATTCCAAGAAGAACGATCAGGATAACCTGTAATGTATGGTTCCGGCCTCCTCCAGAATTTCGTCCACGAAAGTCATGTCTGTTCATAGTACAACCTCTTAATTCTGTAGTATTGGGGCAGTATTAATAGATTTTAAACATACCCGGTACAAGTATAGCATACTTTACCGGAAGATGAAACGAAAAGATGGCAATTATTTTTGGAAAAAATGGCATATGTAAGGGAAGCAGTCCCATACAATGGTACAAAGGAATTTTAGGGGATCGTGTATCATATGAAGAGAGTTACGGCATTTGTTTTAAGCTGTCTTCTGCTGTTTTTCTGTTTATGCTTTCCGGCGGCAGGGCAAGAGCCGGATGTGACGGTAGCCTCGGACATGATTATCCAGGCAGAAGAGGCAAAACGGGTGAATGCGGAGGGCGGTCCGGCTTTGCAGTCCCCCAGCGCCGTTCTGATGGAAGCGTCAACTGGACAGATTATTTTTGAAAAGAACGCGGATGAAAAAAGGAGCCCGGCGAGCATTACGAAAATTATGACTTTGATACTTATTTTTGACGCGCTGGATTCTGGTAAAATCAAGCTGACGGATGAGGTTGTTACAAGCGCCCACGCAAAGTCCATGGGAGGCTCCCAGGTTTTCCTGGAAGAAGGGGAAATTCAGACGGTGGAAACCCTGATTAAATGCATTGTTATCGCATCGGGGAATGACGCTTCGGTAGCCATGGCGGAATACATAGCAGGAACGGAAGACGAATTTATTAAGATGATGAATGAGCGTGCGGCAGGACTTGGGATGACAAACACTCATTTTGAAGATTGCTGCGGACTTACCGATTCTGCCACCCATGTGACAACGGCCAGGGATATTGCGATTATGTCCAGAGAATTAATCACCAAATATCCTCAGATTCATAACTATTCTACGATCTGGATGGAGAATATCACCCATGTGACAAAGCAGGGAACAAAGGAATTCGGTCTTTCAAATACCAATAAGCTATTAAAGATGGCTACGAATTTCACTGTGACCGGTTTAAAGACCGGTTCCACATCAGTGGCAAAGTATTGTCTTTCTGCAACTGCAGAGAAGGAGGGAGTGCGCCTCATTGCCTCAATCATGGCAGCTCCGGATTACAAAGTCAGGTTTGCCGATGCCCAGACTCTTTTAAACTATGGATATGCCAACTGCAAGCTGTATGAGGATAAGGAGATGCTTCCTCTTCCTGATATGGTGGTTGATAACGGAGTAACGGATCAGGTTCCGTTGAAATATGGCGGTTCCTTTTCTTACTTGAGCCTTAAGGGAGAAGATTTCTCAGCCATTGAAAAGACGCTGGAGCTGGCACCTTCCATTTCTGCTCCGTTAGAAGAGGGACAGAAGGCCGGGAACCTTATTTATACCCTTGGAGGGAAACGGATTGGAGAAGTTCCCATATTAACTGCCGAGTCAGTCAGGGAAGCTAAATTTGCCGATTATTTTAAGCGCCTTTGGAAGGCCTTTAACCTGTAGTTATTATGGGATAAACACTGCCCTGTAAGTGGTACACAAAAAATCTGTGTACCGTTTACAGGGTATTTTTTGTTATTGACGGAAGTTCAAGGAAAGGATAAGATTAGTTAGTGAAAACGAATCGTGGGAGGTAAACAGGTGGGAGATCGATTGCTTGCCCTTTGGTATCAGATGTCTTTGAAAAGGAAACTATACGTGATCATAGGAAGCGTGGGAATCATTATGGCAGCTTCCATTTTCATCAATCTGAAAGTGGCATATATTTTTATCAACGATGTGAGCATTATCATGGATGATAACCTGGCCTGCTATAAGTTTCAGGAGTCCATGGAGAATGAAAGGGGATTGTTTGCCCAGCTGTTAGCAAACAATACTCCGGAAAATATGGAGGCATACCGTCAGGGCTGCCAGGAAACCAGAGCATATCTAAACAGCCTGCCCTATGATTATGATAAAATAGGGGAAGAGCGCTATGGGATCACCTGGAACATCAAAAACGGTTATGATACCTATGAGAAGCAGCGGGAAAAAGTAGTGGAAATGAATCAGAATGACCCCAGCTATATCAGGGAACTGTACAAAACATATAATATGCAGAAATATCTGGATCTCTATGGTACACGTCTGACAAGGGTGGTTTTAATGGGAGGAAATGATTATTACGAAATCCAGATCCCTGTGCTTAAGCGCATGCCTTACATTCTGGTCGCTATCAGCATCCTCGCTTTTTTTGTGCTTATGCTCCTTTTGCGTTTTATTACAGGCAGCATTGTAAAAACAGTGGTGCAGCTGGCTACGGTCTCAGGAAAGATCGAGAAGAACGATTTTTCGTCCCCTGACGTCCATTGGGATGGAAAGGATGAGATCGGACAGCTGGTAAGCGCATTCAACAAGATGAAGCATGCTACCCGGGACTACATCACAGCGACGGAGGAGAAACGGCTGATGGAAGAAAAGCTGTACCGGCATGAGCTGGAGAGGGCGGAGCTTGAGAAACGGTTTTCCATGGCCCAGCTTCAGCTGATCAAAAGTCAGTTAAATCCCCATTTTCTTTTTAATACACTGAATATGATCACCAGGATGGCACAGATGGAGGAAGCGCCGGTGACGGAGGAAATGCTTGTGGCAATCAGCAGCCTTCTTCGTTACAGCCTCCGGACGTCCAATGCCTTTGAGCCTCTTGAGCAGGAGCTTAAAGTAGTTAAGGATTATATGTACATTCAAAAGATGCGTTTCGGAGACCGGATTCAATGGGATATCAATTGCAGCATGGACCTATATAAGGAAGAGGTACCGGTCTTCATGCTTCAGCCGTTGGTGGAAAATGCGGTAATTCACGGGATCCAGGAAAAGGAGAACGGAGGAAGCATCAGCATACGGATCGAGAAAAGAGGAGAGCTTTTATGGATATCCGTAGCAGATACGGGAAAGGGCATGGACTCAGAAACACTGGCTGCTATCAGGAAAGCCATTGAAACAAAGGGGACAGGCCTTGGAATCGGGCTGGGGAATATATATAGAAGGATTTCTTATTACTACGAATATGGAAAGGTAACCATTGACAGCGGAGAAAGCAGCGGCACAGTGGTACAGATAGAATTTGGTCGGAGAAGGGATATAATGGATCATGTATCGGTTAATGATAGTAGAAGATGAAATGATAGAGCGGATTGTGCTCAAAAAGATGCTGTTAAAGAAATTTGGAGAGGAATGTCAGATCTTTGAGGCTCAGAACGGCAAAGAGGCAGTGGAGATTTTTAAAAGAGAAGATATCCAGGTGGTGATCCTGGATATTGGTATGCCGGGAATGAACGGAATCCAGGCTGCAGAAATCATGAGGAAGGAAAATAAGGATTGCTGCCTTATTTTCCTGACCGCCTACGACCGCTTTGACTATGCAAAAAAGGCGATTTCCATCAGGGCCATGGAATATCTGCTGAAGCCTTATTCCCAGAAAGAGGTCTTGAACGTGGTTGAGGAAGCTCTGCGGATTGCCGGTGAACAGGGGGATAAGCAGGAGGAAATCAAACCGCATACGGACAGAGAAGAGGAAGATACCCATCCGGTTTTGGAGGAAGAATCTGATTTTAGCGGCAGCCGTTTGTCTGTAATGACATCCATGGTGGAGGAATACATCCGGTCAAATTATATGAATGATATTTCCATGAGCGAAACAGCCAGGGCCGTGGGATATTCAGAGCCTTATTTTTGCAGGATGTTCAAGCTGCAGTTCGGGCAAAGCTTTACCTCTTATCTGGCGGAATACAGGGTGGAGGAAGCGAAAAAGCTGCTGGCTCAGCCCAATGTGATCGTAAAGGAGGTAGGAGTCAGAGTGGGTTACTTGGATTCCAATTATTTTACAAAGGTTTTCAAACGGCTGGAAGGGGTAAATCCTTCGGAGTACAGAATGTCCAGTCTGAAAGACCTCCAAAGTTAATCTGATTGTTAAAATGCCTGTCATGATGAGATGACAGGTATTTTTTTATGTACATTTGGCTGAAAGGATAAAATTCTACTATGGATGATAAAAAGTTACGATAGAATCTGCCTGGGCCTGTCGGTATAATGAATTCAAACACAGAGAGTGTATAGAAAGCAGAGAGGAGGAAGGGGCATGGAACAGGAATTGTTTCGAATGGAAGGGATAAGTAAAAGCTTCCCCGGAGTCAAGGCTCTCGATAAGGTTAGTCTGTCAGTGAATAAGGGGGAGGTCCTTGGGCTTGTCGGTGAAAACGGAGCCGGCAAATCCACCCTGATGAAGATTTTATCCGGTGTTCACCGGGCAGATGAAGGTGAAATATTCATTGAAGGAAATAAGGTGGACATTGATTCCGTTGCAAAAGCCCATGAGCTTGGTGTGTGTATCATCATGCAGGAGTTAAATATGTGCGGTCATCTTAGTGTGGCAGACAATATATTCATCGGCAGGGCTCATAAAAAAGGAATTTTTATCGATGACGGCAAGATGCATGAGGAAGCGCAGAAGATTCTTGATGATCTGGGTATTGAACTAAATACCTATGCCCATGTGGGAAGCTTAAGCATTGCTCAGCAGCAGATGGTAGAAATTGCGAAAGCGATCAGCTTTAATTCGAAAATACTGGTTCTTGATGAGCCGACAGCAACCCTTACAGAAAAGGAGATCGAGCAGTTGTTCGGTATCATCCGCCGCTTAAAAGAAAAGGGAGTGGGTATGGTTTATATTTCCCACCGAATGGCGGAACTTAATCAGATCTGTGAACGGGTTACGATCATCAGGGATGGCCAGTACATCGGCACCAGGAATCTTAATGAGATCACCATGGATGAACTGGTAAATATGATCGTAGGGCGTTCTTTGGAGGACAAATATCCTAAATATAAACGTAACATCGGAGAAATAGTTCTTGAGGCCAGAAATGTCCGCAGAGGCACTAAAGTAAATGCGGATTATTTTTGTGTGAGAAAAGGAGAAATTCTTGGAATATCAGGACTGGTAGGAGCTGGAAGAACAGAGCTGATGCGCTGCATCTTCGGTGCGGATCAGGCGGATTCCATGGAGCTTACGCTGGAAGGAAAACCAATCAAGGTCAACTCTGTGATCCAGGCCATTAAGCATGGGATCGGATATGCTACGGAGGACCGGAAGCGTGATGGTCTGGCTCTTGGCCTTGATATTAAATATAATACGAACATGGCCCATCTTCCAAACATCACTCATTTTGGATTTATCAATGATAAGGAAGGGCTTAAGAATGCGGAAAAATATGTGGAGCTTCTGCGTACGAAAACCCCAAGCGTGCACCAGCTTTGCGGAAATCTTTCCGGAGGCAATCAGCAAAAGGTAGTTTTAGCAAAATGGCTGTGCAATGATGTAAAGGTGCTGATCGTTGATGAACCAACCAGGGGAATCGATGTTGGAGCCAAGTACGAGGTGTATGAGCTGTTTAACAAGCTGAGCGCCCAGGGAGTGTCCATTATCATGATTTCTTCTGAACTGCCGGAGATCCTTGGAATGAGCGACCGGATTCTGGTCATTCACCAGGGGGAAATCAACGGAGAATTAGATGCAAAGACCGCTACTCAGGAAGATATCCTGTATCTTGCGGCAGGTTATAACAAATTAGAAGGAAAACCGGCGCCCGTATTATCAGGCAGCGGTAATAGAAAGGGAGAGTAAGGATGGGAAACTTAAAAGCAATGGTGCAGGAAAAGAAAGGCGGTTCGTTCAACAAGCTAAATGCAGCCACACGGCGGGCAATCTACTCACTGTGCATCCTGGTCGGACTGTTTGTGCTGTTTTCAATTCTTCAGCCTGCTAAATTTTTAGCCCCGGCCAATCTGCAGAACCTTCTGCAGCAGATCGTTACCTATACCATCATCGGCTGCGGCCTGACCTTCTGTCTGGTCTGCGGAGGAAACGATTTATCAGCCGGCGCTTCCATGGCACTGTCAGGCATTATTATGGTATCACTTCTGATGCAGGGACTGCCTCTTGTGGTATGTATCGCACTTTGCCTGATCATGGGTATCATGACAGGTATTATGAATGGATTTTTTATTGAAATTCTGGGCGTTGTGCCCTTTGTTGCAACTCTGGCAACCCAGTGGGTATACCGAGGCATGGCAAACGTGCTTGTAAACGGTGCACCTCTGTATACAACGAACATTCCTTCTAAGGAGATTCAGAAACAGTTTTACGTTCTGGGCGGCGGAAGGATCGGAGGGGATGGACTTCCCTACAGCGTTATCATTACTTTGATTTATGCTTTGGTTTTAGGTGTTGTTCTTGCGAAAATGCGGATCGGGCGCCAGATTTATGCCTGCGGTTCCAACTTAGAGGCTGCAAAGCTTTCCGGAATTAATGCAGTGAAGACACGTATGTTTGCATATTGTATTTCCGGATTATCCGCAGCAATCTGCGGAATCCTGGTTGCTTCCCGTCTTTCCAGTGCCCAGCCTACGGCAGGAAACGGTTATGAGATGGAAGCGATAGCAGCGTCTGTATTGGGCGGCATCTCCATCCTGGGCGGAGAAGGAACGATTCTTAATACGGTAATCGGAGCCTTGATGATGGGAGTAATCCGTAACGGACTGAACTTAAACGGTGTCAATTCGTTCTGGCAGCAGATGATCGT
Organism: [Clostridium] celerecrescens 18A; assembly: GCF_002797975.1. Taxonomy (NCBI): domain Bacteria; kingdom Bacillati; phylum Bacillota; class Clostridia; order Lachnospirales; family Lachnospiraceae; genus Lacrimispora; species Lacrimispora celerecrescens. The sequence goes on from NZ_PGET01000001.1 coordinate 1,092,333, forward strand.
AGGTATTATCCTGTTGATCGCAGTAGCATCCCAAACGGCGAAGAAGAGCGGAGACTTAGGGGCAATCAAGCGGTTTTTTGGCTTGAAAAAATAAAACAATCAATTCAGGAGGAAAAAGAAATGAGAAAAGTAACGGCAGTTTTGTTGGCAGCAGCTATGGCAGTTGCCGGTCTGACCGGCTGTGGAAGCCAGTCAAGCAACGCTACCACCGCGGCAGCAGAATCCAGCCAGGGGGCGGCTACTGAAAAGGCGGAAGAATCAAAAGATTCCGCTAAGGGCGAAACAGCAAATGGAGAGAAAACCATTTACGTAATTGTAAAGGTTCTTGGAAACCAGTACTGGAGCGTGCTTCAGGCCGGTGCAGAACAGGCCGGTAAGGAACTGGGATGTAACGTAGTAGTAGTAGGAACTGCTCTGGAATCAGATATCGAAGGCCAGCTTACCCTGCTGCAGAATGCAGTATCCGCACAGGCAGATGGAATCGTTATCGCTCCTTTAGACAGTGTATCCCTTGACGCTCCTATCACAGAGGCGTATAATTCAGGAATACCGGTAGTTCTGGTAGATACAGTGATCAATAGCGAAAACTACAGTGCTGCTCTTTTGACCAATAACGTAGAAGCAGGAAAAGTTGCTGCTGAGGAACTGATGCGCAGGCTGAAAGACAAGGGAGTTTCTGAAACAGAAGATGCTCAGATCGCCATTCAGGTTGGTTCCACCGGTTCTCAGACCATCAATGACCGTGTTAAGGGCTTTAACGAGTACTGGCAGGAAAATGCTCCTGAGAAATGGCAGGTATTAAACAACGATATTAAGGTTAATGATGGAGATATCAGTAAGGCAGTAGGTTTCTGCCAGGACTTTATCACCACATATCCAAACTTAAAAGCAGTGTTTGGTCCTAACAACGGTTCTACCGTAGGATTTGTAACTGGTCTTACAGAATCCGGACGCACCGACATCTCCATGGTTGGATTTGATTTCTCTGCAGAAATTGAAACCATGATCCGCAGCGGCGAATACGATGTGTCTTCCGTAGTACAGCGCCAGTATTATATGGGATATGACGGCGTAAAGACAGCTCTTGAAATGTCAGCTGGAAACACTGTAAATGAAAAGACAATAGATACAGGTGTAATCCTGGTAACTTCTGATAATGTAGATGACGCTGAAGTACAGAGCATCATCAATCCATAATCAAAAAATAATATAAATAACAAACGCTTCCTCTGTGCCCAGGGGAGGCGTTTTGGGGGTAAAAGGAATGGACAAACAGATTGCCAAAAGGGCGGCTTTGATTGTTTTTGCAATGGCTGCAGCTTGCTTTTTTATATTTCTCCTGAAATCGGGAAATCCGGGGAAAACTCTTTTTTTTCGGGACAGGAAAGAAGCACCGGAATATGTGCTTTCCTATGCGGATAACCAGCCGGAGGATTATCCGACCGTACAGGGAGCGAGGAAATTTGCAGAGCTGGTGCAGGAAAAGACGTCCGGAAGGATTAAGATCAATGTGTTTGCCGGCGGTGAAATGGGGAGTGAAAACGAAGTAGTGGAACAGCTTCAATACGGCGGGATCGATTTTGCCCGGGTTTCGGTCATGATCCTGGCTGAAATAAAGCCTAAATTTAATGTGCTGCAGCTGCCTTACCTGTACAGAGATGAAAAGCATATGTGGAAAGTGCTTGATGGAGAGATCGGAGAGGAATTTAAGGATGATTTAAAGGAAAGCGATCTGGTGGCCCTTTCCTGGTATGATGCAGGTGCCAGACATTTTTACAATTCTTCCCGCCCCGTCAAACGCATCGAGGATATGAAAAAAATGCGCATTCGCGTTGCCAATTCCGACATGATGTCAGCTATGGTGGAGGCACTTGGTGCAAGGGCGGTGCCAATGGCTTATTCTGAAGTATATGCAGCTTTAGAAACCAGCACCATCGATGGTGCGGAAAACAACTGGCCATCCTATGAAACTATGGGACATTATGAGGTGGCAAAATACATCACGCTGGATGCCCACACCCGGATCCCTGAGATGCAGCTGGCCTCCCAGGCCACCTGGGAGAAGCTGAGTGATGCGGACAGGAAGATCATTACGGCCTGCGCAGAAGAGTCGGCCAGGTATGAAAGAAGGCTGTGGGAGATTCGTGAAGAGAATGTCAGACAGCGGCTGATAAAGGCCGGCTGTATTGTCACGGAGCTTAGCTCATCAGAGCAGGTGCGCTTTCGGGCAGCTGTCATGACAGTTTATCAAATGTATTGCAGCGAATATATTGATGTGGTAAACCGGATCGCCCAGATACGGTGATGAATGGATAACGGATGCTTTCAAGGTGAATTGCCTGAAGCATCCGTTTTTTTATAGGGTAAAATAAAAATTTTAATAGGTGTTGACAAGTAATATTATATGGCATATAATATTGTTATACGACGTATAATATAGAGAATAAAATAATATTATATATCAGTTCAATAGAAGAAAGGAAGGTGTGCAATCGTGGAACCAAAACGTTTGTACCGGTCTGTGAAGAACAGAGTTCTCTGTGGTGTATGCGGCGGTATTGGAGAATATTTTCAGGTGGATCCTGTTATGATAAGGCTGATATGGGTTCTTTTAATGTTTCTTCAGTCATGGCGCCATTTGTTCCGTTCGTTCATGGGATTTTCTCTGGTAGGAGGAAGCCTGGTCCTTTACGTCATTGCTGCGGTCATCATACCCCAGGCGCCAAAGGATGAAATAAGATAGCGTTGTTCAAGTTTTAAGAATACACCCTCTGGGTATACCTGTATACCCGGAAATTATGAGCAATAATAAGGAGGCACCCTTTGGGTATACCTATATGCCCAGAGAACATGGGTAATAATAAGGATACACCCTTCGGGTATACCTGTATGCCCAGTAAGCGTGGGCAATTATAAGAATAGGAGTGGGCACATGGTTTTTAACACAGGAGCAGCATTATTGGACGCCATTGTCCTTGCAATAGTGTCAAGGGATCAGGAGGGTACCTATGGTTATAAGATCACGCAGGATGTGAGAAATGTCATTGAGATTTCAGAATCAACCCTTTATCCGGTACTCCGAAGATTGCAGAAGGAAGAGTGTCTGGAGGTTTATGATCTGGCATTTGACGGCAGGAACCGAAGATATTATAAGATTACGGAAAAAGGAAGGGTTCAATTGAATCTCTATAAAGGTGAGTGGGTAGGCTACTCCCAGAAAATATCCCGGATTTTTGAGGAGGCACATATATGAGCAGGGATGAGTTTATGAGAGAGCTGGAGTATCTGCTGTCGGATATTCCAGATGAGGAAAAGGCGGATGCCATCGAATATTACAGGGATTATCTGGAAGAAGCGGGGCAGGAAAATGAAGAAAAGGTGATCAAGGAGTTTGAAAGCCCTGAGCGGATCGCAGCGATTATCCGCTCGGATATATCAGGGAATTTAGATGACGGAGGAGAATTTACGGAGACCGGCTATCGGGATGAGCGGTTTAAAGATCCGAATTACCAGATGGCTAAGCGGTATGATCTTCCGGAAGTATCCGATGACGGCCGATACGGACACGAAGGACAGGAGAAAAAACATAACAGGCGAAGAAGAGGCATGGATGGAAACCGTACCGTAAAAACTGTTTTATGGATCATATTAATTATTGCAGCTTCGCCTATCCTTATGGGAATCGGAGGAGGTATTGCTGGCTTGCTAGGAGGAATTTTAGGATGCCTTGTGGCAGCAGTTGTTGGAGTCGGGGCCTTGACCTTCGCCCTTTTAGCGGCTGGGGTCGGTATGATTTTGGGCAGTGTCGTCTCCATGGTGATTCATCCATTAAGCGGAGCCCTGCTTTTAGGACTGGGAATCCTGTTCCTTGGCTTAGGAATGATTGCTCTGGCCCTCTGCGGTGCTTTTTATGGGAGATTTCTTCCGTTTCTTTTCAGAAGCTGTGTCAACGTCCTTAGCAGGTTATTTCATGGAAGGAGAGGCCGTTTATGAAAAGGTTTATAAAGATATGTTTGATTGCAGGAAGTGTCTGCGCCCTGATCGGCGGGGGGATATCAGCCGTGGCCGCTGTGTTGGGAGGAAACTTATGGGATATCGCCCCTCAAAGAGCCCTTGAGTGGAGAAGGGATATTTCAGGCGTCACTCTGGATGGTTTCTGGGATGAGGTAGATTTTGTAAATTTTGATCTTAGCATTCCAGAGGTTTTTAATAAAGGAGAAAAAGGGCAGGAAATATTTTCTTCTGCGAAAGTTAAAAAAATGGATATAGTAATACGTACAGGAAACGTGGTTTTTGAGGAAGATCCCCAGGGAAGTGAGGTTAAAATTTTCTGCAACAGGGACCAATCCTGTTATACTCTGTACGCAGAAGATGATGATTTAGAGCTTCAGGAATATGATGGCTGGAAAAGAAAGGATGGCCCGGAGCTGCTATTTACGGTCCAGGTGCCAAAGAATTACCGATTTTCCGAAGTTGACTTACAATCAGTACATTCAAACCTTTTTTCAGGAAGTGAGGATTTCGGCCCGGCTATGACATCCCAGGCTCTTTCTGCGGATGAACTGACAATTGAAACAAAGGCCGGCGTCATAAAGATCAATGGCGGCAGCGTAGGAAATCTTCAGGTGAAAAGCAGTGCAGGTGCTGTGGAATTTTTAGGAAGAACTACCGGAGACATTGAGGCAATATGCCAGGCCGGCACCATAAGGCTTGAACTTGCCGGGAAAAAGGAAGATTACAATTACGATATCCAGTGCAAGATGGGAGCTGTCAAGGTTGGAGACGAAGGCACTGCGGCCCTGCAGGGAAAGAAGCAGACGGATAACGGGGCTGGAAAAGATATGGATCTGGATTGTAAGACAGGAGCGATCCAGGTAGATTTTATGAATGAATTATAATGTAACTCCGTCTAACCGATTATCGGAAAGACTTTTGTTTCCGATAATATAATTATAGTATTTACAGGTCAAATAGCAGAAAGGAGATAAACAAATGGAAGACAATCAGAAAAAACTATACCGTTCCGATACAGACAAAATGCTTTGCGGGGTATGCGGCGGAATTGCGGAGTACTTTAACGTGGATTCTACCCTCATCCGGCTTTTGTGGGCAGTGCTGGCCTGCACAGGCACGGGGATTGTGGCCTATTTTATTGCGGCCATTATCATCCCCAGAAGATAAAAGGGCTTTTAAAAGCAGGAAACAAAAAAGCAGGCTGCCGCGGACCAGAGTTCCGCAGCAGCCTGCTTTTTTTAATACTGGAAGAAATTTACGTTTAATTCTCCTGGTAGGGGGCATACTCTCTTTAGATTTAAGAAAAGGAGATTTGAAAATATGTCAAAGGGAAAGAAAAACGAACCATTTGATCCTCGTAATATGAAGCCGGAGGAAATACTTAAATTTGAAATTGCAACAGAGCTTGGCCTTGGTGATAAGGTAATAGAGAGCGGCTGGCGCAGTCTGAGTGCAAAGGAAAGCGGACGTATCGGAGGCCTGATTACAAAAAGAAAAAGAGAAATGAAAAATGAAGCTCTTTTAAAGGGTGAAGAAGTATAGAAAATACCCTGCGGGTATCCCTTGATGTCCGTAAAGCATGGGCAGAAGAAGAAAACTGAGGAATTTTCTTGCACCGTAAGGGAATATATTTTATAATGGACCTCAAAGAGGAAATATCCTGCGGGTATCCCTTTACGTCCGGTAAAGCGGGACAGGCTCTGCACAGAAAGCATTGGCGGGAAAGAGGAGATACGTTTCGGATATTCCGTGATGCCTGGAAAGAATGGGCAGGAAAGATGCAGGACGATGGAAAAACAGGAATTAAGAAGCGGATTCACAACAGGAACCTGTGCCGCTGTTGCTGCCAAGGCAGCAGCGGTCATGCTGTTAACCGGGTGTGAATTACAACATATGACACTTATGACGCCAAAAGGAAGGTCGGCTGATCTTCCTCTTTTTCATGTTATCCTGAGACAGGAAAAGGCGGTATGCGCAGTTAAAAAGGACGCTGGAGATGACCCTGATGTAACACATCAGGCCATGGTGTTTGCCAGTGTTCAATATTCTGATGAAAAGAAAGAAAGGCAGGCCGCGGGAATCTATCACAGAGAGGGGGAGGAGGGAAAAGGCCCTCTTTTTCTCACTGCCGGAGAAGGGATCGGCTGGGTGACAAAACCCGGATTATCCTGTCCCGTAGGCATGCCGGCCATTAATCCTGTTCCCCGTGACATGATCTTTTGCGGGGTGGAGGAAGCCAGAAGGGAAGCAGGCTTTGATGGTTCCTTAACAGTCACCATATGGATGCCGGAAGGAAAAAAACTGGCGGAGAAAACCTTTAATTCCAGGCTGGGAATTGAAGGCGGGCTTTCAATTTTGGGAACAACAGGAATCGTAAAGCCTATGAGTGAAGAGGCGCTGATTGCCACCATACGTCTGGAATTACATATGAAGGCGGTGTCAGGAAAGAAACAGGTGATTCTTGTTCCGGGAAATTATGGTGAAGCTTTTATACAGGAAACACTTGGCCTTGACTTAAAGGATGGTGTGATCTGCAGCAATTTTATCGGGGAAGCTTTACAATCGGCAGGTGAGGAGGGATTTCACCAGATCCTGTTTGCAGGGCATATCGGGAAGCTGATCAAGACTGCAGGGGGTGTACCAAATACCCATTCCAAATATGGGGACCGCCGTATGGAAATATTGTGGGACTGTACTGCCCCTTTCACTGAGGGCAGGGCTGGATTAAAAGATAAGATTCTGACAGCCAACACCATGGAGGAGGCAGCGGGAATCCTTAAAAGCTGTGGGATTCTGGAGCCTGTCATGGAAGAGGTGATGGACAGGATCCAGAGGTATATGACTCTCTGGTCAGGAGGGAGAAAGGTGGAAGTGGTGACATTTTCCACGATGTACGGTATACTGGGAACGAGCCGGGGAGCGATGAAGCTCATCGGGTTGTTTTCCGGTGCAGAGTCTGGACGGAAAGAACAGGAGGAATAAACAATGGCTGGAATCATGTACGGGATCGGTGTAGGGCCGGGAGATCCGGAGCTTATGACTTTAAAAGCGGTAAAAAGGATCAGGGAATTAAAGGTCATTGCCATTCCCCATATAAATAAAGAACAGTGTACGGCATATCAGATTGTAAAACAGGCGGTGCCGGAAATAGAAGAAAAAGAATGCATTCATCTCCACATGCCTATGACAAAAGACGAAAATGTACTTAAGGAAAGCCATGATCTGGCAGCCAGGACAGTAATGGAGTATTTAAACAGGGGGGAAGATGTGGGATTTATCACCCTGGGTGATGTTAGCATTTATTCAACCTTCACCTATCTGATGGAACGGCTTTGGAAGGAAGGCTATGACACCCGCTTAGAAAGCGGAATCCCCTCCTTTTGTGCCGTGGCGGCAAGGCTTGGAATCCCTCTTGCATCAGGAGCAGAGGAGCTTCATATCATACCAGCCTCTTACCAGGTAAGAGATGCCATAAAGCTTCCTGGAGTAAAAGTGCTTATGAAGGCCGGCCGGCAGATGGAAGCGGTGAAGAGAGAACTGAAAGACTGTGGGGCCAGCGCCATGATGGTGGAAAACTGCGGAATGCCGGAGGAACGGATCTATCGTTCTCTGGATGAGATTCCGGAAGATGCCGGCTATTATTCTTTGGTGATTGTGAGGTAAATATGGTACATATTGTAGGAGCAGGTCCGGGAGCGCCGGACTTAATAACAATGAGAGGCAAAGAACTACTTGAGAGGGCGGATGTGATCATTTACGCAGGCTCTTTGGTTAACCCAGCCCTTTTGGAATACAGAAAAACCCAGTGCCAGGTTTATGACAGTGCCAATATGACCCTTGAGGAAGTAATTGCGGTTATGGCTTTAGCGGAACGGGAAGGAAAGATGACGGTAAGGCTCCATACCGGCGATCCATGTATTTATGGCGCTATCAGAGAGCAGATGGATCAACTGGAGGAACGAGGAATCCCTTATGATGTATGTCCGGGAGTCAGCTCTTTTTGCGGTGCAGCCTCCTCCCTTAAAATGGAATATACCCTTCCGAAGGTCACCCAAAGCGTGATCATTACCCGCATGGCAGGCCGGACACCGGTGCCGGAGCGGGAATCCATCGCTTCCTTTGCGGCACATGGAGCTACTATGGTAATCTTTTTAAGCACCGGCATGCTGGATCAGCTGTCAGAGGAATTGATAAAGGGCGGTTATCTTCCGGATACTCCTGCCGCTATCGTCTATAAGGCCACCTGGGAGGACGAGAAAACCATAAACTGTACGGTGGAAAGCTTAGGTGCAAGTGCCAGACGGGAGGACATAAAGAAGACATCCCTGATTCTTGTGGGCAATGCGGTAGCCCAGAACGGCTACGAACGTTCCAAGCTTTATGACCCGGTTTTTACGACGGAATACCGGAAGGGAACGGGGGACGAATGATGAAGCTTTCGATCATCTGCTTTACGGAAGCAGGAGCAAGGCTGAGCGTAAAGCTTTCAAAAGAACTTTTAAAAGCAGGACAGCCTTGTGAAGCTTATGGATCAGAAGGACTTCTTAAGTCCTGCCCTGACGGGGATCTCATGATCCCTGTTTCTACATCCCTTTCAGAATGGACCAGGAAGCAGTTTTTACAAAAGGATGGAATTGTGTTTATTGGAGCTGCCGGCATTGCAGTCCGGGCAATTGCACCCTTTTTAAAAAGTAAGGCAGAAGATCCGGCCGTGGTGGTCATGGATGATATGGGGAGATTTTCCATTTCCCTTTTATCCGGTCATTTGGGAGGAGCCAATGAACTGGCAGAACGGCTGGCAGGATTGGTCGGCGGTCAGGCAGTTATTACCACTGCTACAGACATCCATGGAAGATTTGCAGTAGACCTATTTGCCAAGGAGCAGGGACTGGTCATTACAGATTTAAAAAAGATAAAAATGATTTCCTCCGCTATACTTAAGGGGGAAAATGTAGGATTTCACAGCGATTTTTTGGTTTCAGGAAAGCTCCCGTCCGGGCTTATCCCAGGGGAGGCCTTCGGTGCAAATCTTTGGATCACCATAAAGGAAAGCGGGAACGAGGGGCCCCTTAAAGAATCCTTAAAGCTGGTTCCAAGGCTTCTGGTTCTGGGAATCGGATGCAGAAAAGGGGTTCCCGCCAAAACAATAGAAAAGGTTCTTGACCGGGTTTTTAAGGAATGGGACTTATCCCAGGAAGCACTGGCTGCGTGTGCCAGCATCGATTTAAAGAAGGAAGAAGAGGGTATCTGCCAGTTTGCTGCTTCTAAAGGAATCCCGTTTTACACATATCCGGCGGCCGTGCTTGAAGAAACAGAAGGGGAATTTTCTTCCTCAACCTTTGTCAAGCAGATCACAGGAGTTGATAATGTATGCGAACGGGCGGCCCTTGCCTGTGTTAAGGAATTGGGAGGCGGCAAGCTGCTGGTAAAAAAACAGGCGGCAGACGGGGTGACGGCAGCTGTGGCTGTCCGGGATTGGAAGGTGCAGCTGAAGGCCTGTGATTCTTTAGGAGGTAATTTATGACAAAGTCAGGAAAACTTTACGTAGTAGGAATCGGACCAGGTTCCTATGAGGATATGACCATAAGGGCCATTAAGGCCCTGGAAGAGAGTGCGGTCATTGTTGGGTATACTGTATACATAGACTTGATCAAGAAACATTTTCCGGATAAGGAGATGCTTGCAACGCCGATGCGCAGGGAACAGGAGCGCTGTTTGCTTGCCATCCAGGAAGCAAAAAAGGGTAAAATCGCAGCCATGGTATGCAGCGGAGATTCAGGTGTTTACGGCATGAGCGGATTGATCCTTGAAATGGCCCGGTCAGAAGAAGATCTTGAGATTGAAATCATACCAGGAGTGACTGCGGCATTAAGCGGGGGTGCCGTCTTAGGCGCTCCTCTGGGACATGATTTTTCGGTCATCAGCTTAAGTGATCTGCTCACTCCCATGGAATTAATTGAAGACAGACTCAGGGCTTCCGCCCAGGCTGACATGGTCATCTGTCTTTATAATCCGTCCAGTAAAAAAAGGGCCGGTTATTTGAAAAGGGCCTGTGAGATCGTAATGGAATACAAAAACCGGGAAACAATCTGCGGTCTTGTAAAAAACATTGGCAGGGAAGAGGAAGAAATGGTGGTCATGACTCTGGAAGAACTAAGAGATACCCAGACTGATATGTTTACCACCGTTTATATAGGAAATTCCATGACGAAATTAATCAATGGCAGGATGGTAACACCACGAGGATATAAAAATGTGTAGAGTTCTGATTTTTGGAGGCACCACGGAGGGCCGGATTCTGGCGGAATACTGCCATGAAAAGAAAATAAACGCATGGGTCAGTGTGGCTACCGGATATGGAAGGTCAGTACTTCTGGAAAGTCAGTATCTCCACATTCATGAGAAACCCATGGCTGCCCATGAGATGGAAGGTTTTATCGGGCAAAACGGCATCACTCTTGTACTTGATGCCACTCACCCCTATGCCACGCTGGCAAGTGAAAACATTCGCACCGCCTGCAAACGGGCAGGTACTTCCTGCATAAGGATTGTAAGAGAATCTTCCGGAAATTTAAAGCCGGGAGATCAGGGGGAAGGAAAGATTCTATGGGTCAGTGACTTAGAGGAAGCGGTCCTTGCCTTACACAAAATACCTGGTAATATTCTTGTCACAACAGGAAGCAAGGAGCTTTCCTCCTTTACCAAGCTGGACTCCTGGGAAGAACGGGTTTTTGCCAGAGTCCTTCCTGGCATGTCTGTAATCTCTGCCTGCGAGCAGCTGGGGTTTAAGGGGAAACATTTGATTGCCATGCAAGGCCCTTTTACCGCAGAGATGAACCGGGCTATGATAAGGCAGTATGACATTAGCTGTCTGGTGACAAAAGAAGCCGGGCCGGCGGGGGGCTTCCCGGAAAAGATGGAGGCAGCGGCTGAATGCGGGATAACGGCAGTGGTCATCGGACGACCTGGCAAGGAAGAAGGTATGACTGTCAGGGAGGCTAAGAAGCTTTTAACCGATTATAAAGAGGAGAAGGCCCGGTCTCAGGTAATGCCAGAGCTTCAGGTCCGTACTGAGAAGAGAAAGGTATCCCTGATCGGAACCGGTATGGGCGGAGAGGATCAGATGACCGTTAAGGCATGGAAAGAATTGCAGCAATGCGATGTGATCTTCGGTGCAGAGCGGATGCTCTCCGGCATATCTCCTGCAATTTCCCGTGCCGTTAAAATTCCCTTTTATATGAGTAAGGACATTCTGCCCTGGCTTGAGGAGCATGAGGAGTTTGTCAGAATCGGAATCCTGTATTCCGGTGATACAGGCTTTTACAGCGGGACCAAAAGGATGGCGGAAGCATTGGCCCAGGAACCATATTGCCAAAGATATGACACGGTGGTTCTGCCGGGAATATCATCGGTTTCTTATTTGTGCTCCCGGTTGAAAACGGACTGGGAGGATGTGCGGCTTGTGAGCCTTCATGGGCGGACCTGCGACATTATAAAGGAATTAACTCTTAATCCCAGGGTATTTGCCTTATTGGATGGAATCAATACGGTAAAAAGTCTGTGTCGCCTTCTTAAGGAACAGGGATTTCATGATGTCAGGCTTTCCGTAGGAGAGCGGCTTTCCTATCCGGATGAACGGATAACCGTTGGAACGCCAAAGGAACTGGAAGTGCAGGACTTTGATATGCTGTCAGCTGTATTGATAGAAAGATAAGGTTAACTGGATATGCAGGCATATCCGTATGATTCATTAGGAGGCAATTTATGAGAGATGAACTGTTTATCCGGGGAGATGTGCCCATGACAAAAAGTGAGGTCAGGGCTGTCTCCATATCAAAGCTGGAACTGGAACCGGATTCCGTCCTGTATGATATTGGGGCTGGAACCGGCTCTGTATCCATAGAAGCGTCCCGGTATCTTACAGAGGGCCGGGTTTATGCAATTGAAAAGAAGGCGGAAGCCATAGATCTTATAAAGGCCAATAAGGAAAAATTTGGAGCGAGCCGTCTGGAAATCGTTGAAGGAACCGCACCTGAGATATTAGAAGCTCTTGAAGCCCCTACTCACGTATTCATTGGAGGAACTTCCGGCACCATGGATAGAGTACTATCCCTGGTTTTAAAAAAGAATCCAGGAATCAGGATTGTAATCAATGCAATTGCTTTGGAATCCCTTTCAGAAATTCTTTCCTGGCTGAAACAGCATTCTATTACGGCTGAAATCGTGCAGGTTCAGATATCCAAAGGAAGGGAAGCAGGGGACTATCATCTGATGATGGGACAGAATCCGGTTTATGTGATCTCCTTTGGCGGGGAAGGGAGGAACGGCATTGGATAATTCCTATCCCAGACTGATGCTTGCGGCCCCCAGAAGCGGAAGCGGAAAGACTATGATGACCTGTGGGCTATTAAATGCGTTTCTTTTAAGAAAGCTGTCCTGCCGGTCTTTTAAATGCGGTCCGGATTATATTGATCCCATGTTTCATAAATATGTGCTTGGTATTGACGGTGGAAATCTGGATACATATTTCCTGGATAAAGAGCAGGTAAGGGAACAGTTTTTGGACCAGGCAAGGGGAGCAGGGATTTCCGTCATTGAAGGCGTTATGGGGTATTACGACGGGGTGGGAGGAGACACTACCCAGGCGAGCTCCTATGAGGTGGCATGCACCCTTGATGCGCCGGTGGTCCTGGTATTAGACTGCAAAGGAGCCAGCCTGTCCCTGTCCGCAGTGGTGAAAGGCTTCCTGGAATATAAGGAAGACAGCCACATAAAGGGCGTGATCTTAAACCGGACATCATCTGTCATGGCAGAACGGCTGAAACCGGCCATGGAAGAGCTGGGAGTGCATGTTTACGGATATCTGCCGGAATGTGCGGAAGGGACTTTGGACAGCCGCCACTTAGGTTTGGTTCTGCCAGGAGAACAAAAGGATCTGAAAGATCAGCTTAATCAGCTGGCTATGAAGCTGGAAACCACGATAGACATCAATGGACTGATAAAGCTGGCCCTGGATTCCAGGCCTCTGCCGTCTCTTCAAGGTGGATTAAAAAATCAGGATTCCCAGGCAGCCCAGGGAAAAGAAGTGCTTATAGGACTTGCCTTAGATGAGGCTTTCTGCTTTTATTATCAGGAGAACTTAAGGCTTTTTAATGAGATGGGGGCAAAGCTCATACCCTTTAGCCCGATCCACGATAAGAAACTGCCTCCAGGGGTTTGCGGCCTTTTGCTTGGCGGCGGATATCCGGAGCTTTATTGCCGGGAACTTTCGGAGAATGAATCCATGCTCCGGGAAATAAGGCAGGCATCAGAACGCGGCCTTCCCATACTGGCTGAGTGCGGAGGTTTCCTGTATCTCCATGAACAGCTGGAAACAAAGGACCAAATAGCATATCCCCTGGCCGGTATTATAAAAGGAAAGGCATACCCTACAGAACGGTTGTTAAGATTTGGTTATTTTGAGGCATTTCCCAATGCGGATACCCCATTTTTGAAAAAGGGTGAGTCCATCCGGGGGCATGAATTCCATTATTGGGACAGCACGAATAACGGAGCCTGTATGGAAGCTAAGAAACCAGGCGGGAAAAAAAGCTGGGACTGCGTTCATGGGGACGGAAATCTCCTGGCAGGCTTTCCCCATTTTTATTATCCTTCTAACCCTGCACTGCCAAAGCGTTTTGTGGAGGCCTGCAAAGGATTAAGGGAAGGGGAAGAATAAACGATGGAAAATCTTTGACTAGGAAAGGTTTCAAACAATGAATGATGAATTAAGTACATATCTTACACAGATCCGGCCTCCCAGCGCTTCCTCCATGGAAATGGCCCGTAAACGGTGGTCGCAGGTGGCGAAGCCACTTAACAGCTTAGGCGTTCTGGAAGATGATATTATAAAGATTGCAGGGATAAGAGAAACGTCAAAGGTAGAAATGGAGAAACGGGCCCTGGTCATCCTTTGTGCAGACAATGGGATCGTGGAGGAAGGAGTCACCCAGACCGGCAGGGAAGTGACCGCCCTTGTGGCCGAGAACATGACAAATGGAAACAGCAGTGTCTGCATTATGGCAGACCGGGCAGGAGTGGATGTATTTCCTGTGGATATAGGGGTTGCCAGGGATTTGATTCCCGGCTCCCGTCACCCTCTCCTTTGCAGAAAGGTCGCTTACGGGACAAAGAATTTCCGGAATGAGCCTGCCATGACACGGGAGGAGGCAATCCGGTCCATAGAAACCGGTATCAAACTGGTAGGGGAATTGGCGGAAAAAGGCTATCAGCTCATTGCTACCGGAGAGATGGGCATCGGGAATACCACCACCAGCAGTGCAGTCGCTTCCATGCTTCTTAAAAAAGCACCGGAAGTACTGACCGGAAGAGGGGCTGGATTAAATGACGAAGGCTTAAAAAGGAAGCTTGAAGTGATAAAAGAGGCTGTTAAACAATATAGCCCGGCATGTCATGATGCAGTGGAGGTTCTCGCCTGCGTGGGAGGATTTGATCTGGCAGGACTTACCGGCGTGTTTTTAGGCGGTGCTATTTACAAGATCCCGGTACTGGTGGATGGATTTATTTCCGCTGTTGCCGCTCTTTCGGCTGACCATATTTATCCTGGTTGCCGGAACTTTATGCTGGCTTCCCATGTTTCTGCGGAACCTGCCGGAAGGCTGATCCTTGATGAGCTGGGGCTTAAACCCCTCATACAGGCAGGTATGTGTCTGGGAGAGGGGACCGGAGCAGTGGCAGCAGTCCCCCTTCTTCTTATGGCGGCAGACGTTTATGGATCAATGAGTTCCTTTGAAGACATCCAGATCGAGGCGTACAAGCCCATGGGAGGCGTATAATGGTCACTCTGGTGATAGGCGGAAGCGGAAGTGGAAAGTCAGAATATTCAGAAAATCTTGTCATGAGCCTGGGACAGGGACGGCGGATTTACATTGCCACCATGAAACCATGGGATGAGGAATGCAGGCGAAGGATTGAACGCCACAGGCAGATGCGGGAAAAAAAGCAGTTTGAAACTGTAGAATGTTACCGCAATTTAAAGGGACTTAAGCTGGATATAGGCGTACAGACCTCGGTGGTTCTTTTAGAATGCATGTCAAATCTGGTATCCAATGAGCTTTTTGGTCTGGGGGAAGAGGGAGAAACCCCATGCTTAGAAGGAACCTTGGCTGCAGCGGAGATTTTGGAAGGAATCGGGAAGCTGAAGGAGGTAGCCGAACATATTGTCATCGTGACAAATGAGGTTTTCTCCGATGGAGACAGCTACAGTATGGAGACTATGGCGTACCGCAAGGTTCTTGGGGAAATCAACCAGAGAATAGCAGAAATGTCCGATGAAGTGATTGAGGTAGCTGCCGGAATTCCGATTATGATAAAAAAGAGAAGGGACCTTTAAGAAGCCAGGTAAGTAGTAAGGTAAAAAATAAGGCAAAAAGAGGTGGAGATGAAAGGGCCTTGGTTGTGTGGCAGAATAATTAATTACTGGAGGATACGTATGAACATAAGGCAGGCTGAAATAAAAGATTTAGAAACTGTTAAAAGTATAACAAACAGCACAATATATACGATATATCCGCGTTATTATCCTTCCGGTGCGGTGGATTTTTTTCTGTCTCATCATAATGAGGATCACATATTGGCTGACATTGATTCCCGAAGAGTATATGTACTGGAGAACGAGGAAAAAGCGTTAGGTACTGTAACAATAAAGGACTTTGAAATATGCCGGTTGTTCGTACTGCCTCTTTATCACGGAAAAGGATATGGAAGGCTGCTACTGGAATTTTCCGAACAATTGATTGCAGGCCAATTTAATAAAATCCAGCTGGATTCCTCGCTTCCGGCAAAAGAGATATACCTGAAGCGAGGTTACAAAGAGATAGCTTCACACCATATTATTACTGAAAATGGAGATTATCTTTGCTATGATGTAATGGAAAAAGAGTTACTATAATGATTTCCCATAGAGGCCTTGGCAGTTGCTGAATGGAGATACATCAGCTGGCTCTTCAATGGAACAAAATCGTTATGCGATTGCTTGCTATAGCATTAGCATAACGATTTTTATTTGACGATGAAAACAGCTGGAAGGTTTATCCGGCAGGGAAACGGAAAAGAAGCTTGAGAAAATTACAGAGTTTGTTATATAATATGGCAGGATGGAGGGATGAGATGTATAAACTACTGGTGGTGGAAGATGAAAAGTCGATTGCATATGGAATCGCAAACAGCATTGAATGGGAAAAGTGGGGATTTGTTATCAGCGGTGTCTGCGGCAATGGAATTGAAGCGCTGGAGCAAATAGAAAAAGATAAGCCCCATGTGGTACTTTCCGATATCCGGATGCCGGAAATGGATGGGATGGAGCTGATGCAGCATTTAAATCAGCATTACCCGGAAATCAAGATCATTATCTTAAGCGGATACAATGATTTTGAATATTTGCAGATGTCCATTAAAAACCGGGTCATGGAATACTTACTGAAGCCCACGGATCTTGATGAGTTCGAAGTGACCTTCCGGAAAATAAAAGAACGCCTTGATGAGGAACGAAAAAAGGAATTAGAAGAAAAAGAATTAAAATCAGCCTATGAAGAGAGCAGGAATTTAAAGTTAAGAAGGAAATACAATGCTTTGATCAAGGGGTATGGCTATCATGAAGAAGAGATGGAAGAAGAATTCTTCCGCCAGGGAGAACACTGGTATGGTGTGATACTGATCCATCTGGATGTGCCGAATACGGAAGATAAAAACGCCTATTATCAGGATCAGATGAAGGTGGAAAAGATATTAAATGAATGGGATTCCCAGGAAGGGATCGCCGGAACCTATATCTGGAACTTTGAGGAGAAGATAACCGGGATCTTAAGCGCCGGTGAAGAACCTCAGGAAGAGGAACTGCATTCTTATGTAAAGAACATGGCAGAAGTGGTCTTGCAGGTGAGCGGCATACCCATATATGCCGGTATCAGCAACTTTTATACGGATTTTCAAATGCTTCCCCAGTGCTATGAACAGGCCAAATGCTGTGCCAGCCAGAAAATCTACATTGAGGGAAAGAATCTGTTCATATCCTATAAGGAAATACAGGAAGCTGATTTCGATTACTACGCGATTTCCTTTGATACGGGCCAGATTTTAAAGGAAATTATGGAGCAGGAGGAAAATAAGGCTGAGGACATTCTGAATGGGATTTTTTCAGTATTCAGGGGAAAGGTGATTCTAGATTATGATTACATTAACCGCCTAAGCCTTGAGCTGCTGTTTAATCTGTCACGGGCATTATTGCGTTATGGCGTCCGTCTGGAAAAAGTAATGAAAAAGCTGGATTGCACCTATACCGATATCTATCCCTTAAAAAGTCTTCAGGAGAAAAAGGAATTTGTATCCCGGATCCTTCGGGAGGTTTCCAGGGAAATGGCCGGTATGAAGGGAGAATGGAAGAGCCAGAGCAGCCTTGCCCAGAAGATTCGGGAGATTGTGGATGAGGAGTATGATTCCAATCAGATATCCTTAGAGTATGTAGGGACAAAGGTGCATAAGAATTCTGCTTATATCTCCAAAATATTTAAAAATGAATTCGGATGCAATTTCAGCGATTACATCATTACAAAGAGACTGGAAAAAAGCAAAGAGCTTCTTGCGGATCCAGGGAGAAAGATTTATGAAATTTCCGAGGAAATGGGCTGGGCAGACGTATCCAACTACATAAAGCTGTTTAAGAAAAAGTATGGGATAAGTCCGAAGGAGTACCGGAACATTCTCCAGCCGGAGGGAGGAAATACAGAGAAAAACAATGAAGATGAATAAGGGTAAGGGGCAGGCAAAGAAAAGGAATATCGGATTAAAGCGCAGGATGCTGTATGGCATTCTTCAGGTGCTGATTCCGGTTGTGGTAATCATCACCATACTGTTCTGGCATACGCGAAAGGTTATGAAACAGGAGTATATGAGGTCGGCTCAGAGCCGGATCACGGACATTGCCAATAAGATTGATGCTAAGATTCAGGACATCTACAGTGTTTCCGATAATTTTGCGGCCAATGACCAGTTGAATAAATACATTGAAAAAGAATATTCTCCAACAGAGCCGATGTATAAGAAGCTTGATATTGTGAGGATTTACAGCAACATTTTCGGCGCTTATGATATGTTAAACCAGCGGGCGAGGATCAGCGCCATGTATACTTATAAAGGAGAGTTATTTAATTTTCTGGACCCCAATAACGATACGGAAGAAGTGATCGGGAAGTTGCAGGCGATGAACATCGAGGATCCTGACCTCTTAATGAAATTCCGCTGGTATCCCCTTCAGGATAATTTCCTTCTCAGCGATCAGCCCGAGGAGGCCAGGGACAGAAAGGCCGTTATGGGCATCCGGAGGATCTATTCCTGGGAAAAGGGAAGATACGAATGTGTGCAGGTGTTTGCCTTAAAAGAGCGGGCTGTCTATGAACAATATAAGGAACTGGCAGAATCCATACCAGGCGATATCTATGTAATCACCGGAGACGGCAGTCTGATTTCCTCCAGTGATGAAAAGGCTGTGGAGGCAGGCACCATATCCGATAAGCTGAAAGATGAGTTTCTGAAACAGACAGGCGATTTAAAAGATGGATGGGATGCTATGGGAAATCAAATGATTCAGGTAAAATCCTCCGACGTAAATGACTGGAAGATCGTTATGGTGGTTCCTGTAAAAGCAGTTACAAAGGAAGTGGATGTGCTGTACTACAGGATTTTCCTGGTCATGGTGGCCTGTGTGGGCTTTTGCGCCATGATGATATTGTACTTATACAAAAGCTTCATGGATCCCATTGGAAAGCTAAACATCTCTATGAAAGAGGTGTATGGCGGAAATTTAAACGCTTATGTTGATGTGAAACAGAAAAATGAAGTGGGAGATATGATCCGCTATTACAATTCCATGCTGGAGCGGATCAACACCAATATCATTGAAAAACTGCAGTCTGACCGGAAGAAAAAAGAGCTGGAGCTGGAAGTGCTCATGAGCCAGATCAATCCCCATTTTCTCTATAATACCCTGGAGAACATCGTATGGATGTCCAATGATGCGGGACGGCCGGACATTGGGCGTACGGCCGCTTCACTTGGACGGATGTACCGCTTATCCATAAGCGGAGGGCAGGTGATCGTCCCTATGGAACATGAAATCGAGCATCTTATGGCTTACGTAAAGATCCAGAAAAACCGTTATAAGGATGAGTTTGAATTCGACCTTCGGACGGACATGCGGCAGATTCATGAACTGTTTTCCTTAAAGATAATTTTGCAGCCGGTAGTGGAAAATTCCTTCCTGTACGGCATGGCAGGCCTAAAGCATCCCATGACGATCCACCTTACGGTCAAGGAAAAAGGCCAATGGGTCATGATTAAAGTTATGGATAACGGCCGTGGAATGGACCGGGAGAAGTTAAAGGAAATACGGGATCAGATCCGTTTTGGAAAAGCAGGGAAGGAAGAGGATGAGAAAAACCGGCGCAGCAGCGGAATCGGGCTTCACAGCGTAGAATCCAGGATCAAGTTGTATTTTGGAGTAGACCGGGCTGTTTCCATCTACAGCAAAAAGGATGCAGGAACCCTGACTGTCATACGGATCCCCAGAATTACCGGTGAGGATATTGATGAGGATGGCAATTTAAAGGAAAAATAAATAAAACAGGATAAAAAGCGAAAATAACCAACAAATACAAAAATCGGCCTATGTTTATCGGGAAAAAATCCGTTAGAATATAAGTAGGAGAAAGGTTATATTCCCATAAGCCTTTCTCCCTAATATAAAAAGCGAGAGGCAGGCCTATGAACAAGGAAAAAACACCAATATCCAAAGCAAAAGAAAAGACATCGATAGCCCAGAAAAAAGAAGACAGGTATGGGTGGCTGTTTATTTCTCCCTACCTGATTTTTTTTACTGTTTTCACCGGCATTCCTTTTGTCATTGCAGTTGTAATGTCATTTTTAAACGTGAAATATATTACAAGGTTGGATAACCTTAAATTTGTAGGGTTACAGAACTTTATAAAAATATTCACTAACAAGGAGATCTTAAATTCCCTGTTAAGAACCTTTCAATACTCCCTGGTTTATGTGCCGGTTATCATGATCCTTGGGTTTGTGCTGGCATTTATGCTGAACAATGGAATCTATATGAAAAAGGCAATGCGTTCCATGGTATTTATGCCTTATGTTTCCAACATGGTGGCAGTAGCCGTAATTTTTAAGGTTTTGCTTGGGAATAACAGTCCCATGATCATTGCTTTAAGAAATATGGGATTTAACCCGCCGCTGCTTTTACAGAGCTTAAAGCTGGCTCTTCCCACAGTAGCCATGATATCTGTATGGAAAAGCGTGGGCCTTAACATGGTGGTATATCTTGGGGCTTTGCAGGAGGTGCCCTCCGAGCTCTTAGAGGCGGCGCAGATCGACGGAGCAACAAAATGGCAGAGAATTCACAACATTATTATACCGATGATTTCTCCTACCACCTTTTTCCTCTTAATAAGTTCCATTATTGGTTCCTTCCAGAACTTTACCTGCATACAGGCCCTTACCGAGGGTGGTCCGGGACAGGCGACCACGGTTATGGCCGTAAATATTGTCCGTACTGCATTTACGAAATATGAGACAAGCCTGGCAAGTGCAATGGCTTTCGTCATGTTTGTGATTGTTATGATCGTAACACTGATCCAGTGGCGCGGACAGAAAAAATGGGTTAATTATTAAGGGAGGATATTCAATGAAAAGCAAAAAGAAAAGTTTAAAGATAGCACTTACCGTATTTATCCTGTTGATCGGGCTGGCGTCAAATTTTCCGTTTCTGTTCATGATCTCCTCTTCCTTTAAGGTCAGCGGAGAGGTCATGAGGTTTCCATGGCATTTGATTCCGGATAACCCTACCATGATGAACTTTAAAGCATTGTTTACAAACGGCATTTATAACTTTCAGAAATGGTATTTTAATACGGTGGTCATGACGGCACTTACCATTGCGATCAAGATATTTTTTGTCAGCTTTACGGCATATGGATTTGCAAGAATTAAATTCAGGGGAAAAGACGTAATCTTTCTCATACTCCTGTCAGCCATGATGATCCCCAGCGACATTATGATCATACCAAGATATATGATCTTTAAAAATCTTCATATACTGGATAGCATGTGGGCGCTGATCCTGCCAAGCTGTGTGGATGTGTATTTTGTATTTCTGCTGCGTCAGTCCTTTATTTCGATTCCGGACTCCATCAGTGAAGCGGCAAAAATTGACGGATGCAGCCATTTGCGGATTTACTGGAAAATCATTTTCCCATTGGCAAAACCAGCCATTGCAACCATGGCTCTGTTTTCTTTTACCTGGTCCTGGAATGACTATATGGGGCCGTATCTGTACATATCAACGATGGATAAGCAGATGCTTTCCGTTGGAGTGAAGCTGTTCTCCTCCGGACTGATCCAGGATTACGGCGCTCAGATGGCAGCAGCAACGGTAGTTCTTTTGCCGATTTTGGTTGCTTTCCTGTTCTGCCAGAAATTTTTCATCGAAGGTGTTGCTTCCTCCGGTGTAAAGGGATAATATGGCTTATCTGAACCTGCAACGCAAGTGAGGATAAAAGGGGCATTTTTTGCCTTTTTACTTTCAATCATATGGATTTTCAAGGTGTATGAAAATGACCAGAAAATGAAAAAAGGATAAATAGAAAGGGGATATAAGATGGAAAAAAAACTTACCGGAAGAGTCACTGTTCCCACGGATGTGGATATGATTCAGGAGACAAAGGAGATTGCTAAACGATGGGGAGCCGATGCTCTGCGGGATTGTGACGGAACGAATATGCCGGATGAGCTTAAGAAAATGCCCGTTAAGATCTACTCCACCTATTATACCACCAGAAAGGACAACGAATGGGCAAATGAAAACCCGGATGAGGTCCAGCAGGTATATTTGATGACGGAGTTTTATACGGCAATGGAAGAGGGAGAGCTTCGCATCCCGCTAATGAAGCATCTGTATAAAGATCAGTTAAAGCCAAACACCCTACATGACATCAAACGCTGGTGGGAGGCAGTGGACCGTACAACAGGAGAGCCTTTAGCTGCAAGTGCATGGGGATATGATGAAAACACCCAGGAAGTCATAATTTCCGATCCGGAGAGGTATCACGATTATACGGTAAGTTTCCTGGCATTTATCATCTGGGATCCAGTTCATATGTATAATTTTATTACCAACGACTGGCAGGATGTGGAGCATCAGATCACCTTTGACGTGCGCCAGCCAAAGACCCAGGGCCATGTAATTGAAAAATTAAAACTCTGGATGGAGGAAAACCCGGACAGCAATGTAGTGCGTTTCACAACGTTTTTCCATCAGTTTACTCTTGTATTTAATGAATATGCAAAAGAAAAATTCGTTGACTGGTTTGGTTACAGTGCCAGTGTCAGTCCTTATATTTTAGAGCAGTTTGAACAAGAGGCGGGCTATCCCTTCCGTCCGGAATATATCATTGACCAGGGCTATCATAACAATACCAACCGGGTGCCCTCTAAAGAGTTCCGTGATTTTCAGGAGTTCCAGCAGAGAGAGGTATCAAAGCTCATGAAGGTTCTTGTGGATATCTGTCACGATTGCGGCAAGGAAGCCATAATGTTCTTAGGAGATCACTGGATCGGTACGGAACCATTTGGAGAGTACTTTAAAAACGTAGGACTGGATGCAGTCGTTGGAAGCGTTGGTAACGGCACCACCCTTCGCCTGATTTCCGATATTCCAGGAGTAACATATACAGAAGGCCGCTTTTTACCGTATTTCTTCCCGGATGTATTCTGTGAAGGCGGCGATCCGATCAAGGAGGCAAAGGTAAACTGGGTGACAGCAAGGCGGGCCATCTTAAGGAAACCCGTAGACCGGATCGGCTATGGCGGATACTTAAAGCTGGCATTGGAATTCCCTGATTTTATCCAGTATATAGAAGAGGTCTGCGATGAATTCCGCCTTCTTTATGAAAATGTGGGGGGACAAAGCCCGTACAGCCACTTTAAGGTGGGAGTGCTGAATTCCTGGGGTAAGATCCGTTCCTGGGGAACTCATATGGTAGCCCATGCCATTGATTATAAACAGACCTATTCCTATGCCGGAGTGCTGGAAGCCTTAAGCGGAATGCCCTTTGATGTGGAATTCTTAAGCTTTGAGGATGTGATCGAAGATCCGGATGTATTAAAGAAATGCAAGGTAGTCATCAATGTTGGCGATGCCTATACGGCTCCAAGCGGCGGAACCTATTGGACCAATCCTAAGGTTACCAGCGCTGTAAAGGCCTTTGTTGCCCAGGGCGGCGGATTGATCGGAGTGGGAGAGCCGTCTGCCTGTGAATATCAGGGCCGGTATTTTACCCTGGCAAATGTGCTGGGCGTAAATAAAGAAGTGGGCTTTTCTATGTCAACCGATAAATACAACTGGGAAGAACACAGCCATTTTATTACAGAGGAATCCTCCGAAGCCATTGATTTCGGGGAGGGGAAGAAGAACATCTATGCTCTTTCCGGTGCAGAGATCTTAAAAAAGGCTGGGGAAGATGTCCAGATGGCTGTTAACCAGTTCGGAGACGGAAGAAGCGTATATATCAGCGGAATCCCCTATTCCTTTGAGAATTCCAGGATGCTTTACCGGGCAATCTTCTGGGCTGCAGGCATGGAACTGGAGATGAAGAAATGGTACAGCAGCAACTATCATGTGGAAGTCAATTATTATCCGGCTACCGGCAAATATTGTATCGTGAACAATACGTATGAGCCTCAGGATACCGTGATTTATGACGGAAATGGCCAGGCTTGTTCCATGCAGTTAAAGGCAAATGATATTTTGTGGTTTTCATTTTAACCTCATCAAGCAGCGAAGCGGATTGCGAATATCCGTTTGACGTACGAATGAATCAATCGGATATACAAGACTAGAAAGGGCCCGTTATCATTATGCAGACAAAGGAAACACTTGAAACATATGAGGCAATTACCATAGAGGAAGCGCATCATGCGCTGGATCATGTGGTCGCCGGCATTAGAAATAATATTTCAACATTTTATGACAGTTTCCCGGGGGCAAGCAGTATAAACCAGATATATCCTGCCACAGAAAATAATGACTGGACCAACGGATTTTGGACCGGACAGCTGTGGCTTTCATATGAACAGACAAAGGAGGCGGCTTTTAAGGAAGCCGCCCTTTATCAAGTCCCAGGCTTTCAGGAACGGCTGATTAAAAGAATTGTAGTAGACCATCATGATATGGGCTTTTTATATACCCCCTCCTGTGTGGCTGCTTATAAACTTACTGGCGACAATCTGGCAAGGGAAACTGCTCTGATGGCAGCAGATAACCTGATGGGGCGGTTTCAGGAGAAAGGAGAATTCTTTCAGGCCTGGGGAACGCTTGGGGATCCTAAGGAATACCGGTTAATTATTGATTGTCTTTTAAATATGCCGCTGTTATTTTGGGCGTCTGAGGAAACGAAGGATTCAAAATACCGTGAAACTGCACTACGCCATATTCGAACCAGCATGAACTGTGTAGTCCGTGATGACTCTTCTACATACCATACCTATTATTTTGACCCGGAGACAGGAAATCCGGTCCGCGGAGTAACGGCTCAAGGGTATAGAGACGGTTCCATATGGGCCAGAGGCCAGGCGTGGGGAATCTATGGCTCAGCAATCGCTTATAAATATTGCCCCGATCCAATGTATATTGAAAGCTTTCGAAAGATAACCGCGTGTTTTCTGGAGCATTTACCAAAGGATCTGGTTCCTTATTGGGATTTTGATTTTACCGATGGCAGTGGGGAACCGAGAGATTCTTCTTCCGCAGCAATAGCAGCATGCGGTATGCTTGAGATGGCAAAATATCTGGAACCAGAGGAAGCAAAGGATCTATTGCAGCAGGCGAAACGTTTAGTAAAGGCACTGACAAAGCACTGCTTATTCCATTCCGGCGAAAATACCAACGGAATATTGCTTCATTCCACCTATGCCAAAAGTTCTCCCTATAACACGGTAAAGGATAGCGGAGTTGATGAATGTACCCTGTGGGGGGATTACTTTTATACAGAAGCACTTGTACGGATCATAGGACAGTGGAAGGTCTACTGGTAGAAAAGAGAGTAAAAATGAGATTAGATGAAAGACTTATAACCATTGTACCGTCTGACAGGCAGGTCATGCTGCAGAAAACAGAATTTTATGCATTTTTTCATTTTACGGTGAATACGTTTACCGGAACGGAATGGGGATACGGAACAGAATCACCAGAAGTTTTTAATCCGGATCAAATGGATGCAGATCAATGGATACAAGCGATTAAGGCGGCAGGTATGAAAGGTACAATCCTTACCTGTAAGCACCATGACGGATTTTGTTTATGGCCCAGTAAATATACCGATCATTCCGTAAAGTACAGTCCTTATGGGGATGGAAAGGGCGATATTGTTAAAGAAGTATCAGATGCTTGTAAAAAAGCCGGTCTGAAATTTGGTATTTACCTTTCTCCATGGGACCGGAATCAGGAAACTTATGGACAGGGAAAGGCATATGATGATTATTTCGTAGCACAGCTTACAGAACTGCTTACGGGATATGGAGATATTTTTAGCGTTTGGTTTGACGGTGCCTGCGGAGAAGGTCCCAATGGTAAAAAACAGGTCTATGACTGGCAGCGTTATTACGATACCGTAAGAAACTATATGCCGGACGCCTGTATTTCCGTAAGCGGGCCTGATGTCCGATGGTGCGGCAATGAGGCAGGTGATACCCGCCCCAGTGAATGGAGTGTTGTACCGGCAGATTTATCTGTAGCAGAGCGGATAGCGGCTTTCAGCCAGCATACGGATGATCCGTCTTTCCGGCAAAGAGTCATAAGCAGTATGGAAGAGGATCTAGGAAGCAGGGAACGTTTGGCAGAAGAGCAGCACTTAATCTGGTATCCGGCAGAAGTGGATGTATCCATAAGGCCAGGCTGGTTTTATCATCCGGAAGAGGATGACAAAGTCCGGTCTCTGGAAAACTTAATTGATATTTATGAAAAATCCGTTGGGGGAAATACAACACTTCTTTTAAATATTCCACCGATGCCAAACGGACTGCTTCATGAGGAAGATGTAAACAGGCTGCAGGAGCTGGGTAAGGAAATACAAAAAAGATATGGGACTAACCTGGCAGAAGAAGCTGAAATTCTGGTCAAAGAAGAAAATGAATGGAATTCAGTGAAAAGCGTATATACGGATGATTATGAAACCTGTTACCATGGAAACGGTCCAAAGACAGAATTTAAGATTTCCTGGAATACGCCCCAAAAGATTTCAGCCGTTATTTTAAAAGAGAACATATTAAAAAGCCAGAGAATTGAGGCTTTTGAAATATTATCTATGAGGAATGGAAGCCCTGTCAGCATATTTAAGGGAACTACCGTCGGCTATAAAAAAATTGCCCGCTTTCCTCAGATAGAGTCGGATATACTGATTATACAAATTTTAGATTCAAGGATTGAACCCGTCCTTTCGTTTATTGGTATATATGAATAAAAAAATCGGTTTTCTGTTGAAAATACCGATAGAATGATAAAAATAGCATATAAAGTTAAAATTCAACCTATATAAACCAGATAAAAGGTTAGCTATAATAGGGTTATAAACAAAAGGAGGGTAACAGATATGAAATTTAGAAGTGCATTAAGACGAGGCGTTGCGTTCAGCCTGGCTGCAATGATGGTTTTAGGTACTGCCGGATGTGGAGCTTCCGATAATACTAAGGCCAGTGCGGACAGTAATAAAGCGGATACCACTCAAAAAGCTGACAGCGACAAGCCATACGATGGTGTAACGGTAAAATGGGCACTGACAGATAACGCTGCAACTGGCGCTGAAACAAAAGAGATGGTAGACTTAATCAAAGAAAAAACAGGCATTAATGTAGAGTTTTTCATTACACCTACTTCAAAAGCCGGTGAAATGGACAAGGTGCTTGTAAGCTTAATGGCTGGCGAAGAAATGGACATTGTAAACAGAACTCCGCTTCAATTAGAAGAATTCTACAAAGCTGCCGTTTTAGAGCCAATGGATGAGTTTGCAAAAGCAGATAATTATGATATGGAGACCGTATATGGTGGTCAAACCGTAAAATTTGAAGATCAGACATATGCAATTCCAGCAGAAAAAGATATCTGGCTGACCTATTATAACAAGAAGATTTTTGATGAAGCAAACATTCCATATCCTACCGCAGAAGGCTGGACATGGGAAAAATATGTGGAGACTGCCGAAAAGCTTAACAATCCTGATAACAATGTCTGGGGCTCCTTTATGAGCGATGATGTTGCATGCAACTATTTGCAGGCAAACCAGAAGGGCGTATCCCCTTATAAGGCAGATGGAACTGCTAATTTTGATGATCCGGCATATGCGGATGCTATGAAGTGGTTCTATAGCCTGGGCAATGAATTAAAGATCCAGCCTAACTGCCTGGATCTGGCTTCCGGTACATATCCATATAACTCCTTTATGGTAAACGGAAACATCGGTATGTACGTATACGGCGGCTGGGTAGCAAGCGCCTTATCTGATAAGGAAAAATACCCAAGAGACTGGGAACTGGGAATTCTTCCAATGCCTTATCCGGAAGGCTCCGAACCATCTTCCCTGACAATTACTAACTGCTATGCGATTCCTAAGACCTCTAAGAACAAAGAAGCAGCATTTGAAGCAATTAAAACAATCTGCGAAAACAAATATACTTTAGGTTATGGACGCGTTCCTGCAAAGATCTTAACAGAGGACGAAGCAAAATCCTATATTGAAAGCAGCCTGCTTCCTAAATTTAAAGATGACAACTTAACCGTAGAAGATTTTATGGCAGGCTGGTTTGACAACAGCAGACTGTATTTAAATGAAAAAATCATGGGTACCGCTGATACAACCATCGGACAGATCTACACCGAGGAAGGTCAGTTATACGGACAGGGACAAAAGTCACTGGAAGACACCATGAAGTCCATTCAGGAAAGAGCGAATGAGGCAATAAAAGAAGCAGAGTAATAATAGGAAAGTGCTGCCATATATTATGGCAGTACTTTCTTTCCAATGTAGAAAGAACCGGCAGGAAAGGGAAGAGCAATGGAAGGACGGATTTATCTTCTCCCCAGGGAGGGGGATTTTTATAAAGCGAATATGCACTGCCATACAACAGTTTCCGATGGAAAGCTGACACCTGAAGAAGTGAAAGAGGAGTATCAGAAAAGGGGATACCAGATCGTAGCCTATACGGATCACGGGAAATATTGCCCTCACCCGGAATTGAACTCAAAGGATTTTCTGGCCCTGACAGGCTTTGGGGCAGATATAAAGAATGATCCTATGAACGGAGTTCGGGCAGAAGAAAGAACGTTTCATATGAATTTCTATGACGGCAGCCCGGAAGAGATGCAGGAAGAGAAGGCAGGAGCCTGTGGACCGGAAAGCCAGAAGGATGGCGGCTTGGGCGCCAATGCTTACATAAAGAAAATGAAGCAGCTGGGCTTTCTGGCTTGTGACTGCCACCCATACCGTTCTATGCAGAATTATGATGATTATACAGGACTTGAAGGACTTTTTGCCATGGAAATTTACCATTACCACAGCGACCTTGAGGGATTGAATGGCTATAATCCCCAGGCTTACGATGAGATGCTGCGCTGTCATAAGGAAATTTATTGCCTGGCATCAGACGGCAACCAGAATGAATATTCCATGGGACATCCGCTCAGTGATTCTTTCGGAGGCTTTATAAAGATCAGGGCAAGGGAGCTTACTTATCCGGCGGTGATGCAGGCCTTAAAAAGAGGAGAGTTCTACAGCTCCATGGGCCCTGAGATTCATTCCCTCTACATCGAAGGCAAGGACCTGGTTGTAAAGACCAGCCCTGTAGAGAAGATTTATATGAAAATGGAAGGCAAGAACTGCCGCATGAAAATTGCGCTTAAAGGAGAATCATTGGAGGAAGCAAGGTTTCCTCTAACGGGAAGGGAAGGCTACATCCGTGTAGTCTGCCGCAGTGAAGACGGACTGTATGCAAATTCCAATGCATATTTTCTGAAAGATCTTCCTTTAAAATCTATCACAGAGCAGGAGACATAAGGTTGGACACAATGATACAACAGAAAAAGATCGGGTCAGAAAAAATGCAGTCCATGCTGTTCTGGTTATGCTGGGCAGCCTATTTTTCTACCTATCTGGGAAGGCTGAATTATTCGGCCTGCTTAACGGAAATTATCAGAGCAGAAGGTTTTGAAAAGGGAGCGGCAGGGTTTATAGGAACCGCATTCTTTTTTTCCTATGGAGTTGGGCAGCTTTTCAGCGGAATACTGGGAGATAAGAAAAAACCTTATCAGATGATCTTTGCAGGGGTTCTGGGTTCAGGAATCTGCAATGGAATCATGGGACTATCGGGAACCGTCTGGCAGATGGCGGTGGTATGGTGTGTGAATGGACTGTTTCAGTCGCTGATCTGGTCACCGATCATCAAACTGTTTTCCGACTGGATTCCTACAGGCAGCCAGAAAAAGTTCTGCGTGAACATTAACAGCAGCGTTCCCATCGGTACGTTTGCAGCCTATGGGCTGACGGCACTCATTGTATGGAAATTCCATTGGAGAACGGTTTTTTTCTTCTCTTCCCTGTGTCTGGCGGCCATCAGCCTGATCTGGTTTATAGGCAGCCGAAAGATAAGAAGGGATTTGGAAGAAAACGGGATTTTAGAAGACCAGGTCCTTGTTTCACAGAATAAAAAACAGGCAGACGTTTCCATGTGGGAATTAGTTCTGGTTTCCGGAATGATTTTCTTTTGCTTTGGACTGATGTTTCAGGGAGTATTAAAGGATGGAGTGACCACCTGGATTCCCACCTATATCCGCGAAGAATATCATATGGAATCTGTAATTTCCATTATCAGCACCACGGTCATACCGATTTTTAACTTAAGCGGTGTATACCTGGCAGCCATTGCAAACAGGAAGATTTTCAAAAGTGAGACTGCCACATCCGCTTCATTTTTTGTCCTGTGCGCGGGTGCGCTGATTCTGTTACGGCTTTATAATGGAGGATCCGTGGTAGCGGTGCTGGTCTTATTTGGCCTTGCAACCACGGCGATGATGGCGGTGAATACCATGCTGGTCAGCATGGTGCCTATCTATTTTGCTCCTTACGGAAAATCCTCCACTGCTTCCGGGATTTTGAATTCCTCCGCATATGCGGGAGGAGCAATCTCCGCTTATGGAATCGGAGTATTGTCTGAACGAGTGGGCTGGGATGCTACCATTTTTATCTGGTTCATCATCGCCCTTTTGGGAGCAGTGGCCTGCACGGCCGGAAAAGCCCGGTGGAAGCGATTTTTGCAAAACGGTATATAAGGGATGGGAGGAAAACAGGTTGAATAACAGAACTTATTTATTACCAGAGTCCGGAAGGTTTTATAAAGCAAATCTTCACAGCCATACAGTCATATCAGATGGAAGATTGACGCCGGAAGAGGCCAAGGAACACTATAAGAAGCATGGGTATCAGATTATGGCGTTTACGGATCACATGATCTATCGGAACCATGAAGAATTAAACGATGAGGAATTCCTGGCACTTGCTGCCACAGAAGTGGATATCAACGAGGTGAGTCCGGACAGACTGCGTCCGGAGGACAAGACGTATCACATTAATTTGTACGATACTGCCCCCGGATATGAGCGGGTCAGAAAGGAACAGGGAATATGTCCGGAACGCAGGTACGGAGACTTTGATTATATTAACAGATATTTAGAGGAGATGAAGGAGCTGGGATTCCTCGCCTGTTATAACCATCCTTACTGGTCCCTGCAGAACTATGACGATTACAAAGGCTTAAACGGGCTGTTTGCCATGGAAATCTACAATTACGGATGCGAGCTTGACGGACTGTATGGTTATAATCCCCAGTCTTATGATGAGATGCTTCGTTTGGGAAAACGGCTGTGGTGCCTGGCAACGGACGATAATCACAACAGTCATCCGTTTGACGATCCCCTGTGCGATTCTTTCGGAGGCTTTACCATGATTAAGGCAGAAGGTTTAAGCTATAATTCTGTTATCAATGCGCTGGTGAAAGGCCATTTCTACTGCTCCATGGGACCGGAGATAAAAGAGATTTATATGGAGGGCAGGGAGCTTGTGGTAAGGACCGGGCCGGTTCAGGCTATCTGCGGGATCACGGACAGTACCAGATTCTGCCAAAGAGCGGCTGTGGAGGGAGAACCCCTTATAGAAGCAAGGTTTCTCCTTGAAGGAAACGAAACCTATATCCGGGTGGAATGCAAGGATGAAAAGGGGCTTTTTGCTAACAGCAATGCTTACTTTCTTTCCGATCTGGAGTGAATCCGGGTACTATAGAGACAGCCTGGCTGATCATGCGCCCGTTGTCGCAGTCAATTGGGGATTAGCAATCCGCTTCGCTGCTTGATGAGATTAAAAAGTTCTTTTCTGATATTTATCGGAAAAGAACTTTTTTTTTGAGTGACAGGCTATAGTATGAAGAATTTATCAGTCTTAATCTGACTTATTACCGCGAAGTATGGATAGCAGTTAAAAATAATAATATATGCTTAGCTAACTATTGATTTTCTTGTTCATCTGTGTTATATTATTAACAAATAGAAGTTACTATTTCAATACATTAAAAAAAGGAGATGGTATTATGTTGACTACATTTAAAGCAACAGCAAAAGCACTGCCTGAGGGGTTACAGGTTGAAACAAATTCAAGAGGTTTTAAAATCCTTTTTGATGAACCCGAAGATCTGGGTGGTACAGATACTGCTATGAACCCTGTGGAGGGCTTGTTATGTGCATTGGGTGCATGCCAGTCCATCGTGGCGAAAGCATTTGCAGCAGCTCATAATATTACTTTTGAGGAATTCCATGTTGAGTTGGAAGGGGACCTTGATCCAGACGGATTTATGGGACTTGCTGATGTAAGAAATGGTTTTCAGGAGATTCGTTTTGTAATGCATTTCAAAACAAACGAACCAAAAGAAAAAATTGAGGAATTTGCAAAGTTTATCGAGAATACCTGCCCTGTAGGTGATTGTTTATCAAACGGTGTAAAATTAGTGTTATCCGGTGTGGCAATTGATTAAATAGTATGAAAAGCAAAAAGAGCCTATATTATAAAATTGGCTCTTTTTCTATAGAAAAGGAGAAAATTTATGCTTATTAAAATGTCAATAATTCCTGGCGGAAAAACGGGCAAGGTAGGTAAAATAAATGTTAAAACGGGCGATAAGGTCGCTGCCGGCGATATCCTTGTACAAATAGAAACGGCGAAAGGAAACCGCCAGATTAGAGCCACATCAGATGGAACAGTTAGTAAAATATTATGTGAAGAGGGCATGGATATAGCATCGAATGCCGAGATGTTTGAAATCACCGGGGTACCTGAAGCCATAGAGGCTGCGATAACAAATTGTGATTGTGCTTCACAGGAAACCGCTAAGGAAGCAACTGCCGATTTACTTATCATAGGAGCTGGTCCCGGCGGATATGTAGCCGCTATTTATGCCGCTAAAAGTGGCCTGAAAGTAACTCTGGTTGAGCAATCAGCATTAGGCGGAACCTGTCTTAATGTCGGCTGTATTCCCACAAAAGCACTTGTTAAATCTGCGGAAGTCTGCCACACGGTAAGGAATGCGTCAGTCTTTGGAATTGAATCAGACTGCCCGGTTACAGTAAATATGAAACAGGTCATTGACCGTAAGGATAAGATCAAGGACAGGCTCGTTTCCGGAATTGACTTTCTTATGAAAAAAAATGAAATCAATGTAATCTCCGGTCAAGCATCATTTATGGATAAAAATACAGTAACAATAAAAGGCGAAGAAAATTATATCGTTAAGGCACAGAATATTATTATTGCAACAGGCTCAAAAATCTCTAATATTGCCATTCCGGGTATAGAACTTCCGTTTGTCTTAAACAGCACAAAAGCGTTGTCTGATCAAAAGCTTCCCAAATCCATCACCATTATTGGCGGTGGTGTGATCGGAATGGAATTTGCATTTATCTATAAAAATTTCGGCGTTGATGTCCATGTGATTGAATTTATGGATCGATTACTGACCATGGTAGACAGTGATATTTCAAAAGAGATACAGGATATGGCAGAAGAAAATAACATTCACATTCACACCGGTTCAAAGGTTAAGAAAATTCAAAGTTCCGTAGATGGTATGGCAGTTATTACCTATGAAAACAATGCAGGGGAACACTTAGTGGTAAGTGAAAAAGTATTGGTGGCTATAGGCAGGGAGCCGAATCTGGATGGATTATCCATTGAAAAGAGCGGTGTCTTGTTAAACAGCAACGGGAGAGGGATTCAAGTAGATCATTCCATGCATACCAATGTTGACAATATTTATGCAATTGGAGATGTAACAAATATCATTCAACTGGCCCACGTAGCTTCCCATCAGGGGATTTCAGCCATAGAAAATATATTAGGAAAGCATAAAGAAATGAATTATTCAGCAGTCCCTAATGTAATATTTACTTCACCGGAAATCGCAAGTGTCGGTATCGGTGAAGACGAAGCAAAAAGCAAAGGCATTGATATTGATGTAAGTAAATTTTCCTTTGCCGGAAACGGAAAAGCTTTGACGATGAATGAGGCGAGAGGCTTTTTAAAACTGATTAAAAACAATAACACAGGAAAAATAATAGGCGGGTCAATAATAGGTGCCGATGCATCCTCTTTAATCAGCTCATTAACCTTAGCAATTGCCAATGGATTTACTGAAAAAGAAATCGCTGAAACCATATTCCCACACCCTACTACCAGTGAAACGATTCATGAAGCCGCACTGGATTTTGGAATTGGAGCCTTACATCAATAATGAAAAAAATAGTGATATCCGAAGAATTTGATCCCTATTTTAATATAGCAGCAGAGCATCAGCTGTTTTTATCCTCCGAGGAAGATCTGCATCTGTTCCTGTGGCAGAACGATTCTTCTGTGATTATAGGAAGGAACCAGAACCTGTACGCAGAATGCGATTTAAATTACTTAAGGGAACATGACATAAAAGCAGTCCGCAGGTTTTCCGGGGGCGGAGCAGTGTATCATGACAAGGGCAATGTTAATTTTACCTTTATTACAAAAGAGGCATCAGCCAGTCAGGATTACTTTGTTAAGCTCATACAATCTGCAATGCAGCGGCTTGGGATCGACTGTGAATTTAGCGGCAGAAATGATTTATTATTCAAAAACCGGAAATTTTCCGGTCACGCTTATTATACGGACGGTGATAATTACATGTATCATGGTACGGTACTGGTCAACGTAAATTTTGAACAGCTGGAAAATGCCCTTACACCGTCTAAAATAAAGTTGGAGTCCAAAGGAGTCGAATCTGTAAGGAGCAGAGTTATCAATCTATCTGAAATAAACAGTGAAATCACTGCCCAGTCAGTGATCCAGGCTTTTATTGAAACCTTTGAATGCAATCATATAGAATCTATTAATAAAATGAATTTTCATCCACCATTAGAGAAAATCCTCTCGTCTGATAATTGGATGTTTGCCCAATCGCCTAAATTTGATGTTGAATTGGAACGCAGATATTCATTTGGAACTATGTCTGTTTCTATCTCTATCGCAGATGACCTGATTCAGAATATAAAAATAAATACGGATAGTTTGAAGATTTATGATTTTAATGCCTGTGAAAAGGAACTATATCATACTCGCTTTAATGAACAGGAGATTTGGGATCATATCGAGCGGTATCTCTAGAATCATCTTGATTTTTCTTAATATCAGGAAAAGACCTTGAAAAATATTGTACACTAGGTCGTTTTATGTTAATATATGAAATAAAAAAATCAAATGGTGAGTACTATGTTTAATTTAGATGATTGCATTGCTTTTGTCACTTGCAAAGGGGCAAAGGATTTAGCGGATACCTTGGAAAAAAGGCTGAATAATTTTAATATAACAAGAAGCCAATGGATTGCACTTTATTATATTAAAAATAATAATATGATTACGCAAAAGCAGTTGGCCGATAAAATGTCTTTAAAAGAGCCTAGTGTCGTCAGGTTATTAGATAAGATGGAACTATACGGCTGGGTGAATCGTATCAGCAGTAACGACGACAAAAGAATGAAGTTTTTAATATTAACCGAAAGCGGCAAAGATATTGAGACAGCTATGCTTGATGTTGCAGAAAAGTTTAAATCGGATGTACTTGACGGCATATCTCCTGAAGACCTCGATGTATTTAAATCAACGCTCAACAAAATGCTGATAAATATTGAGGACGGCAGCAAATAGGAAAGTCAATGTGATATTCCCAATCCGCGGCCCTGCTTAATGATGTTAAAATATACAATAAAACCAAATTGAAAAAATTTCTCATGTATGTTATGATACAAACATAGCAGCATCCTGACACGAAAAACGCAGTTTGAAGTAGAAGGTTCGGCATATGAGGAGTCTTTGATTTGCCGCGCCTTAATGGCGCGGTTTTTTGCTTTTATACGTATTTACTGCCAGGGCAATAGAACGGAGGAAGAAGCATGGAAACGAGAATCGCCGTTATCGGAATCGTAGTGGAAGAGGAAGAATCTGTGGAACTGCTGAATGAAATTCTACATGAATACCGGAAGTGTATCATTGGCCGTATGGGGATCCCCTATCCGAAAAAGCAGGTAAGCATCATAAGCATTGCTGTGGATGCACCTCAGAGCACCATTTCCGCACTGACCGGTAAGATCGGGAAATTAAAGGGAGTCAGCTCCAAGACGGCCTATCAGGGTGTGAAAGGTTAATAAGATTAGAAAAAAACAGTTTTTTCCAGGGCAACACCTGTGAAATTAATAAACCACTGACGGAAAAGCAATTGCTGACCCTAAAGAAAGGAAGTATTACAATGTATGATCCAAAATCGCTGAAAGCGGAAGAATTCATTTCCCACGAAGAAATTCTTGAAACTCTTGATTATGCGGAGAAAAACAAAGCCAATGCAGAACTGATCGACCAGATCATTGCAAAAGCAAGGCTGGCAAAAGGCCTGACCCACCGGGAGGCGTCTGTCCTCCTTGCCTGTGACATTCCGGAGAAAATACAGGAAGTCTATGATCTGGCAGAACAGATCAAAAAGGATTTCTACGGAAGCCGCATCGTCATGTTTGCCCCTCTTTATCTTTCTAATTACTGCGTAAATGGCTGTACCTACTGTCCTTACCACTTAAAGAATAAGCACATTGCCAGGAAGAAACTGACCCTGG
This sequence comes from [Clostridium] celerecrescens 18A, assembly GCF_002797975.1. Lineage (NCBI taxonomy): Bacteria > Bacillati > Bacillota > Clostridia > Lachnospirales > Lachnospiraceae > Lacrimispora > Lacrimispora celerecrescens. The sequence continues at coordinate 1,128,685 of NZ_PGET01000001.1, forward strand.
ATGAAGTGGAGAAGGAAGTCATTGCCCTTCAGGATATGGGACATAAACGCCTTGCCATTGAAGCAGGTGAGGATCCTGTGAATAATCCTATCGAGTACATCCTGGATTGCGTCAAAACCATTTATTCCATCAAGCACAAAAACGGCGCCATCCGCCGGGTCAATATAAATATCGCGGCAACTACGGTAGAGAATTACCGGAAGTTAAAAGAGGCAGAGATCGGGACCTATATTCTCTTCCAGGAAACCTACCACAAGGAAAGCTATGAAAAGCTTCATCCAACAGGCCCCAAGCATAACTATTCCTACCATACAGAGGCCATGGACCGGGCCATGGAGGGCGGGATTGATGATGTAGGCCTTGGGGTTCTTTTTGGCCTTGAGCTGTATCAGTATGAATTTGCAGGACTTCTGATGCACGCGGAGCATCTGGAGGCAGTTCATGGAGTAGGACCTCATACCATTAGCGTTCCCCGTATCAAGAAAGCCGATGATATTGACCCAGGTGCTTTTGATAATGGGATCGATGATGAGATATTTGCAAAGATCTGTGCTTTGATCCGGATTTCGGTTCCTTATACCGGAATGATTATATCAACCAGAGAAAGTCAGAAGGTAAGAGAGAAGGTGATTCGTTTGGGGGTATCCCAGATCAGCGGCGGTTCCAGAACCAGCGTTGGCGGCTACCAGGAGGACATCCGCCCCACAGATACGGAGCAGTTTGACGTATCGGACCAGCGTTCCCTTGATGAAGTGGTCCATTGGCTCATGGATATGGGCTATATTCCTTCCTTCTGTACCGCATGTTACAGGGAGGGGCGTACGGGAGACCGTTTTATGAGTCTTTGCAAAAGCGGCCAGATCCAAAACTGCTGCCAGCCCAATGCTCTGATGACATTAAAAGAATATTTGATGGATTATGCTTCTGAGGATACAAAAAAAGTTGGCGAGGCCCTGATTGCAGCGGAGCTGAACCATATTCCAAAGGAAAAGGTACGTTCGATCTGTGAAGATCATTTGCAGAAAATAGAAAATGGTATCAGGGATTTCCGTTTCTGATCCGGCAGGCAGCTGCCAGGGGCAAGTAAGCTTGGCTTTGGCTCGCTGCCATCGCGGAAATTGACAGTAGGAAGAGGTGACAGGCATGGGACTTAATGAAACACCATCCTCTGAGCGGGTGCATATCGGATTTTTTGGCCGCCGCAATGCAGGAAAATCAAGCGTTGTCAATGCAGTGACAGGGCAGGAGCTTTCCGTTGTATCGGAAGTGAAAGGGACTACCACGGACCCTGTTTACAAATCCATGGAGCTTCTCCCCATGGGACCGGTGGTCATCATTGATACGCCGGGGTTTGACGATGAAGGCGCTCTGGGTGAGATGCGGGTAAGGAAGACAAAGCAGATTTTAAACCGGGCTGATTGTGCAGTCTTAGTTGTAGATGGGGCCCTTGGAAAGACAAAAACCGATGAAGAATTGATCCTTTTGTTTAAGGAAAAGAAGATCCCCTATGTGGTTGCTTATAATAAGTGTGATCTGACGGGACTACAGGCTTACGATGACGGACTTTCTGTCAGTGCGTCTGAGGGCCTGTTCATCCACGAGCTAAAGGAAAGGATCGGAAGCCTTGTAAATACCGGGGATACAAAAATGAGGATCGTAGGAGATTTGCTGAATCCATTCGACTTGGTGGTACTGGTGATCCCCATTGACAAAGCGGCGCCAAAAGGCCGTCTCATCCTGCCCCAGCAGCAGGTGATCCGGGATATTCTGGAGGCTGGTGCCATATCGGTGGCAGTGCGTGATACGGAATTAAAGGAAACTCTGGAAAGGCTGGGATCCAGACCGGCCCTTGTCATTACGGACAGCCAGGTTTTTGAGAAGGTGAGCAAGGATACGCCGGAAGAGATTCTTCTCACCTCGTTTTCTATCCTTATGGCCAGGTATAAAGGCTTTTTAGAGGATGCGGTAAAGGGAGTGGCGGCTATCGGGGATCTAACAGATGGGGACAGGATCCTGATCTCGGAAGGCTGTACCCATCACAGGCAGTGTGATGATATCGGTACCGTAAAGCTTCCCCGCTGGCTACGGCAGTATACAGGGAAAGAGCTTGCCATAGAAACGTCCTCCGGACGGGAATTTCCGGAAGACTTGTCGGCCTATAAGCTGATCATTCACTGCGGCGGCTGCATGTTAAATGAAAGGGAGATAGAATACCGAAGAAAGTGTACGTCAGATGCCGGTGTGCCATTTACCAATTATGGAATTGCAATCGCTTATATGAAGGGAATTTTAAAAAGAAGCTTAAAAGTGCTTCCTGATTTGGAAGAGCTGCTGCTTTAACAGGAGATGGCCCTCATTTCCCGTAGTTTATAGGTGTTAAGAGATCATAAAAGTTCCTGACAACATTGACTTACGGCTATATTTATGATATGGTAAAGTTAATCAGATATGGGGGAGTAGTCAGCATGCGCAGGCTAAAAAAGGCCTTCTAATTTATCAGCATGCAGTTAAATCAACATCCTGAACAGCAATGTTCTGGTTTAATTTGAAAAGACAAGACCTGTGTCCTAATTTAGGGCCGAGTCTTGTCTTTTTGGTTGTATATGATGACCTCACCGATACAAAAGAGTACTAGCATGAAGGGAGATTTAATATGAATTTTTTGCTGTCAGGTCTTACCTCTGTAACCGTTCCTCAGTTAATCATGTATCTCGTCGGATTTTTGCTGATCTATCTTGCTATTAAAAAAGGGTACGAGCCTTCGCTCCTTCTTCCCATGGGATTTGGGGCGATACTGGTCAACCTGCCTCTGTCCGGCGTGATCGATCAGACGCTGACCGGCATAGGAGATACTCACGGTATTATCCAGTGGCTGTTTGAATCCGGGATCGAAGCCTCGGAAGCGCTGCCTCTTCTTTTGTTTATCGGGATCGGGGCCATGATCGATTTTGGGCCTTTGTTATCCAATCCCATCATGATGCTGTTTGGTGCAGCGGCCCAATTTGGTATCTTTTTAACGATTTCTGTAGCTGTTTTACTTGGATTTAACCTTACTGACGCGGCTTCTATCGGAATTATCGGTGCTGCTGACGGACCGACTTCTATTTTGGTATCCCAGATACTCAAATCAAATTACATCGGGCCAATTGCGGTGGCGGCTTATTCCTATATGGCTCTGGTTCCTTTGGTCCAGCCCTTTGCTATCCGGCTGGTTACCACCAAAAAGGAGCGCATGATCCGGATGCCTTATAATCCAGTATCTGTATCCAAAAGGATCCGAATTATTTTCCCAATTGCAGTTACCATGATTGCTGGATTTGTAGCACCCCAGTCCGTTTCCCTGGTGGGCTTTCTGATGTTCGGAAATCTGTTAAGAGAATGCGGCGTTCTCCACAGTTTATCAGATGCGGCACAGAATATTCTTGCCAATCTGGTCACCCTGCTGCTGGGCATTACTGTTTCCTTCAGTATGAGAGCGGAAGCCTTTGTAACCTGGCAGACCCTTGTTATTCTCGCCCTTGGCCTTGTCGCATTTGTATTCGATACCATAGGAGGAGTGCTGTTTGCCAAGTTCATTAATTTATTCCGTAAGAACAAGATCAATCCTATGATAGGCGCAGCCGGTATTTCCGCTTTCCCTATGTCAGCCCGCGTCGTTCAGAAGATGTCCATTAAAGAAGATCCCACCAATCACTTGCTGATGCATGCCATCGGGGCAAATGTTTCCGGCCAGATTGCTTCTGTTTTGGCAGGCGGAATTGTCTTAAACCTTTTGACCACCTTATTATGACCAGCAACCGCAAACGGGAATTCAGCTGTCGGATAGAAAGGAGCCAGCTATGCTTGATAAATTTCTTTTGTCCCTGGACATCATGTGGAAGGGAATGTTCAGTATATTTATAGTTATCATCATTATCACTCTGCTTATTATGGGATTCCAGTGGTTTGAAAAAAACCTTTTGGATAAAAAGGATGAGCAAAGTAATTTATGAAATATCATAAAGATCGGATTAAAATCACAAAGGATTGACAAACAGTCAAAACTATATTATGATAATTCTGGTTTTAAATAAATAACCTGTTCTTTGCCACCGGGTAAAGAATTTTAAGGTGTTCTGAAATATTCCGTTAGGTCGTTGAAGGAATATTTTAAGAACACCTTTTTTATGTTCAAAGGAGGATAAGAGATGGAACAATCAGTATTAAAAAATTACACCAAATATGTGAGCCTTAATATCTTGGGGATGATCGGGCTCTCCTGCTATATACTGGCAGACACCTTTTTTGTATCAAAGGCCCTGGGCGCTGCAGGCCTGGCAGCACTGAATTTTTCAATTGGCATTTACAGCCTGATTAACGGTACTGGATTGATGATCGGCATAGGAGGTGCTACCCGCTACAGCATTCTGAAATCCCAGAATGGGGGAAAACTGATAAATACCGTTTTTACCACCAGTTTAAAGCTGGGGATTCTGGCGGGAGTGCTGTTCGCAATCACAGGAGTCCTGGGCACCGGGACTCTGGCTGTATTATTGGGAGCCGATGAGGCCACACTGCCTCTGACTAAGTCATATTTAAGCACCATACTCTACTTTGCACCGTTTTTTATCCTGAACAATATCATGCTTGCATTTGTGAGAAATGACAATAATCCTAAGTTGTCAATGATTGCAATGATGACAGGAAGCCTATCCAATATAATTCTGGACTATATATTTATGTTTCCGCTGGGGATGGGGATGTTTGGTGCAGCCTTTGCCACCGGTCTGGCACCCGTCATCAGTCTTGTGGTTTTATCTTCCTACTTTATACAGGGGAAAAGCAGTCTCCGGTGGTTACAAAGCAGATTTCAGTGGAAGGCTGTCCGCGATATTTTTGGTCTGGGACTGGCCGCATTTATTACGGAGGTGTCTTCGGCGATTGTTTTGATCACCTTTAATCTGGTCATCCTGGGTCTGGAGGGAAACTTAGGGGTTGCATCCTACGGGATTGTGGCCAATATAGCACTGGTAGGAATCTCGGTATTTACGGGAATTGCACAGGGTATACAGCCGTTAATCAGCAAGGCTTATGGCTCAGGGAATGGTATTATTATAAAGAAACTGCTTCAATATGCAGTTATCACCTCTCTGGCGATATCGTCAGTAATTTATACACTGGTATTTTTCTGTTCGGATCAAATGATCAATGTGTTCAACAGTGAGCAGAATTCAGCAATTGCACTTCTTGCCAGGGTGGGGCTTAGGGTCTACTTCGCCGGTTTTTTCTTTGCGGGAATCAATATTATTGTATGCATGTATTTAAGTGCTGCCGAGCGTGGGATGAATGCCTTTATTATTTCTATGGCGCGGGGGTGCGTGGTTCTTGTTCCCATGGTGCTCATGCTGAGCCGGATTTGGGGAATGACAGGGGTATGGCTGGCATTTGTTATGACAGAAGGATTGGTGAGTGTTCTTGGTATGATATTAGTATTTTGGAAAAAGAGGACGGATGTTTATAAGGACACCTTATAATCACCGGGACTTTTTCCGGTTACCTCCTTGAAGGCACGGATAAAATGTGCGGAATCATTATAACCAACCGCCTGGGCTATCTCATAGATTTTCATATTGCTTTCTACAATGAGGCAAATGGATTTTTCTATGCGGTAATTGCGAAGATAATCACGGTAAGTGAGGCCGGCCTTGTTTTTAAAAAAGGAGGAAAAATAGCTTTTATTCATATAAACATGAGCTGCCACATCTTCCAGGCTGATGCATTCATTGTAGTTTCTTTCGATGTAGGATTTTGCCTTTTCAATGATGCAGTCTTCCTTATTTTGAAGGGAATGCAAAACTATTTCAACCAGATGATTCAGGGAGCAGTATAATTCTTTCTCCAGAATTGAAAGGGAAGGAGCATTCTCGATTTGGCTGAACAGATCATGTTCACTGAATTTAAGTCCGCTGACTGGCTCAATAAATTTTGGATTCAGCCGGATCAATGAATAGATGGTGTTATTTAGTGTTTTTTTAGTCTCTTTTACCGGCGGCTTCAGATGATTGATGGCAGCAAAGAAAAGGCGGAGATAATGAAGGGTACTCTTCATGTCATAAACAGCCAGGGAATTTGTTGCCTGATGGATAAACTTTAAGATATCCTCAGCAGTACAACCTTCATAAGCAGGGGTATAGGGAAGGTCATAATAGCCGAATTCAAACCAGGTGAGGCAATCCTTAAACCCATCGGAGCACTGGTGGAAGGTGACATATCGTTTACTGAACTTAAACTTATAGCCCTGGTCAGCCAGATACTCCCCAAAAGAATGCAGGCTGTCCAGGCAGTTGGGGATTTCCGTATCGGGAAACAGCATAAATACAAAGCAGGAGGCCATTTCCCCTGTTACGATAGTTCGGTATTGGATATGGGACCGGTTAAGACAGTGATAAAGGTCCTCGCGCAGACCTTCCTGAAGCTGAAAAAGCTTTCCGGAATAAACCGCATTCAGCTTAATGCATCCGACGATACAGGCCGAGTCGGGAATCAAGGAATACTTTTCTTCAAATGCAAGCATATTCGCGGTCTTTTGCAAGGGCTTCTGAAGATAAGACTCCAGTAATTGCTGCATATTAATGGGATAGTTGCGTCCGGAAGAGCTGCTCTGTTCTGACATGACCTGAGCCAGCAAACGGTACAAGAGCTGATACAGCACCGGAAAATCAACTGGTTTTAAAAGATAATCGGCTGCACCCAGACGAAGGACATCCCTTACCAGATTAAAATGATCATAGCTGCTTAAGACAACACTTTTGCAGGTGATATGATGCTGCTTAATAAAGTCCAGTAATTCAATCCCGTTCATAACCGGCATCTTTATGTCGGTAATCAGGATATCAATGGTATTGCATCTTAAGATATCAGCCGCGATAACCCCGTTTCTGCAGCTTAGTACGTTTAACTTGTTTTCAAATTCCTTTTCTACCGCATGGGTAAGTCCCTCCAGAATATCCGGATCATCATCTACGATTAAAATATAATTGCTTGTCATTTGCGCCTCCTATCACTTTCTGCTCAAACAATTTATTCTTTTACAACTGGAATTTTAATTGTTACGGTTGTGCCCTGGTGAAGCCGGCTTTCAATGTATAAATCATACTCTTTTCCGTAATAGAGCTGAATTCGTTTTCGGATATTTTTTAAACCGATGCTGTGAAAAGCGGTATTCTTATCCTCCAGATAATCCCTTAGCAGGGCAAGGTGTTCTTCATCCATTCCATTTCCATTATCTGAAACGGTGAAAATCAATTCTCCGTCTTTTTCATATCCCCATATTTGAATTGAACCATTGGAAGCATCATCAATAATGCCGTGGTTAATGCTGTTTTCTACCAACGGCTGCAGTAACAGCTTAAGCATTCGGCAGGAAAGGATTTCAGGATCCAGGCTGGTGCTGATGGACACATTGGCATAGCTTAACTTGATTAAATGGATGTATTCCTCTAAATGGGCATGTTCCTCTTCTACGGTCACCAGTTTATTAGCTTCAGAGACGCCAAAGCGGAGAATCTTTGCCAGAAGTTCACACATAGTCGCCAAATGGGGGTAGTTGGCATTGAGGGAGGCCATCCGCATCCGGTCCAGAGTATTGTACAAAAAATGGGGATTGATCTGCGATCGCAGCATCTGCAGATTTAAATCCTTTTCTGCCAGGTTCTTTTGGTATACCTGTTTTGTCATTTCCCCGTAGGATTTTATGACCCGCTTAGTTATCATCCAGGACAGCAGAAGATTGGACAAGAAAATAACCAGGATGATCATCAAAAAGACAGGACGCAGGAAGGAAGAAGACTGGGTGATATCCTTTTTATCCGTAGCAATGACGCTGTATAAAGTATGATTATCATTGGCAGTCAGGTAATATGCATAGGGATCTTCGACCCTCGGGGACTGTATATCCTGCCAGGTAATATCCTCAAATCCGTCGGAGGAAAATAGCAGCTTTTTGTTGGCATCAAAGCAGGCAAACTGTTGGGAATCAAATAATTTATTGTATTTGAAATCATACTGAAGGTCTGAGATGTTAATGCCGGCTAAAATAATGGCTACCGGTCTGGAAGCGCTGATGTTATTCAAAACCCGTCCGGCAAACAAGAGCCTGTTATTCACCTGGTATCCCAAGTCCTCTGCTTCCTTTTGGGTGATAAAAGAAAGGGCTCCCCTGTTTTCCTTCAGGGTGGTGACCCAGTCGCTTTCGGGTAATTCCTGCAGCAGGTGGTATTTCTGGTCGTTGTATTTGTAGCTCATCAGATCCCCTTCCGGACGAAACAGGAAGAGGCAGTTTAACTGAGGAAATAAGATGGTCAGCTGATAATATTTTTCTATAAATAGTCCATCCACCCTCCCTGGATTTTCTTTTTGTCTTGCACGGGATTTTAAATAGCTCCAAAGAGAAGGGGACACCTCGTAGGCTTCACTGCTGATCAGGGATTTGGTAAGTGTGTCCAAGGCATTGGCGGTATGTTCGATATTGGTCATCAAGGTACCGTTTAGCTGCCTTACCGCTTCTTCGGTCTTATGCCGTTCCAGATTCTGGTACGCACCTGTGATAATGATGTATGCGCCCATGAGTACGATCGCTTCCAGAATCAGCATCAGCTTCAGCTGATTGTTCATCTTCGGGAAAGAAAGTTGAAAATCCGATTTTTTCATCATGGCGGTGTCCTTTCTTCTTTGGTTTCCTAAGGAGCAGATTATCCGGGAAGGTCTGGGAATCTGCCTTTTTTGTATATTTATTATATCATAGAAAGGCCGGGAAGCAGAGCGCACTTTAATAGTTCAGAAGATATGGCAATAAGTTCAGAAGATATGGCAAGCATATTATGTAAGAATCCTCTATAATGAACACACAAACGAAAATACCAAGAGTTTAAAGGAGGTTTCTTATGAAAAAGAAAGTATTGGGTGTCGGGCTGGGGACTATGCTAATGGTGCTGACTCTGGTCGGATGCGGTCTGGCCAGCCAGACCGCGGAACAAAGCAATAAGGTTGAGGGAGGAGCTGCCGGTACCATTGGGGGAAATGGAAAAGCGGCATCAGCTGATGGAAAGGTGGAACTGGAATTTTTCAATTGTAAGGTCGAAGGAGAAGCGGTATTTAATAAAGTAATTGAAAAATTTGAAGAGGAATACCCTAATGTGGTAATAAAGCAGACAGCACCTGCAGATGCAGAGACGGTATTATTCACCAGAGTTTCTACTGGGGATGTTCCTGATATCATGTCCGTATACCCGGCAGAGACAGCCTATCACACCATGATGGATGATGGGGTGTATACAGAATTGACCAATGAGGAGTGGTTGAACAGGGCATCGGACAGTGCGCTGCAATTCTCTACCTGGAACGGTAAGATATATGCAATGCCCTTTGCTTTGAATTCGTTCGGCATTTATTGCAACAAGACCATGTTTGAAGAAGCAGGTTTGAAATTGCCTGCCACTTGGAGTGAATTGATGGCTGTATGTGAAGCCTTTCAGTCAAAAGGAATCACGCCTTTTACTTTTGTAGATAAAGATCCCGGCTATCTGGCACAGGAAGGAGAAAGAATCGTCGGTATTATTAAAAATGATGTATATGCAGACACAGAGAATGTAGGGACGACCCAGGCCTCCTTCAGCGATGAGGATAAGCCCTATTTTAAGGAGCTTGCAAAGGCAATGCTTAAAACCAGGGAATATGCGGGAGATACCCTGTCTTATGGCATTGAACAGTGTGTTGCTGATTTTGCAAACGGGAAGATTCCAATGTTTATTGCAATAACGGCCAAATACACCGTAATTCAACAAAACAACCCAGATTTGAACTTCACCTTAATTCCCTATCCCAGTCCGGTAAGTGATGACTATAAAACTCCAATCAATGTGGATATTGCTTATGGCGTATCCAGCAAGACCTCTCATCAGAAAGAGGCAAAAGCATTCATTGAATTCTTATCAAGGCCGGAAATCTATCAAATGGTAGCGGATGAAGAAGGAACCCCTCCAGTAATTAAAGGCGTAAATTATAATATAGAACCTTTAAAGGGCATCAAGGAAGTCATTGACAGCGGGAATACCTTCCTTACCATGGTGAACTTCTGGCCATCGGGATGGCGTTCTGAATGGTCTGTATACGTGCAGCAGCTTATCTCAGACAAGAATACAGACAATTTCCTTAAGGAGACGGATCGAATCTGTAAGGAAAAATATGCAGGCCAATAACAGCAGATAGAAGCGGGTATCGACAGGCCGGATGCTTGCCAAAAATAAAATGGCTATTGTAGCGGAGTACTTACAGTAGCCATTTTTTAGAAAGGTAGAAGGATATATGAAAAAAAGGAAAAGGATGACTGAGAGAAATATTACAATGTTTGCATTTTCTGTTCCGGCAACGGTATTATACATTCTCTTTTTTATCTATCCAGTAGGTGCGGGAATCTATTATAGCTTAACCGATTGGAACGGATTGACCAGTAATTATCAGTTTGTTGGAATAAAGAATTATATCAGAGTGCTGTTAAGCAGCCGCTTTCAGAATGCAATTTGGTTTAATTTCAAATATACGATTTTGTTAGTCGTAAGTATCGTTGGACTCAGCCTGGCCATGGCTCTTATCTTAAACAGTAAAATCAAGGCAAAGGATTTCTTTCGAGGAGCATACTTTTTTCCTGCGGTTGTCAGTATGCTGACGGTAGGCCTTATATTTAACGAGGTATTTTTCCAGGTTCTGCCCCAGATCGGACAGCTGCTTCATTGTGAATGGCTGAGCAGGAGTCTGCTGTCCAGTTCTAAATTGGCAATTTTTGCGGTCCTGATCACCAATGTATGGCAAGGAATTGCGATCCCCACAGTTTTATTAATGGCAGGCTTGCAGAATGTTCCTCAGGAGCTTGTAGAATCAGCTTCCCTTGACGGTGCCAGAAAATGGGATATATTCAAATTCATTACCTTTCCTTTTTTGCTTCCCGTACTTACCGTAGTTATGGTATTGGTGATCAAGGACGGTTTGACAATATATGATTATATTGTTGCTTTAACAAACGGAGGACCCGGCGGTGCAACGGAAAGTACAGCGCTGCTGATCTATAATCATGGCTTTAAGGAGGTTAACTTCTCCCTGGGTATTGCAGAAGCTGTGGTAGTGACCGTAATTATTTGTTTCATTTCATTTTTACAGATCGCTTTCAGCAATAAGAAAAGTGTATATCAGGAGGAAGAGGGATGAGCAGGAAATTGAAAAGTACGGCATTGTATCTCTTTCTGATCATGGGTGTTATTATAATCGCATATCCGGTCTATCTAACGGTAATAACCTCCATGAAGACGCCTCAGGAATTGAGCCAAAGTTTTTTTGCTTTACCAAAGCGGTTTAATTTTGATAATTTTAAAGCAATTGTTACGAATTCTGGCTATCCCAGGACTGTCTTAAATACCTTGGCGATTACGGTGTTTGCTTCCCTTGGGACTATAGCTGTTATACCCATGGTATCCTATGCAATTGCCAGGAACATGTGGGAAAAAGGATATTATAAATATCTATATTTCTTTTTACTGGCAGGTATTTTCGTACCGTTTACGGTAAAAATGCTTCCGTTAATTAAAGTTATGTCAGTGATGGATATGCTGAATATCCCCGGACTGATCATTGTATACATATCAAGCGCGGTATGTGAAGGTGTTTTCCTTTATGTGGCCTTCATACAAGGCATCCCCATGGAACTGGAAGAAGCGGCGTATATTGATGGAGCGTCGACCTGGAAGATTTATGTCCATATAGTCTTCCCCCTTCTAAGCCCCATGACGGCAACGGTATTGATCAAAAACGGACTTTGGTACTGGAATGACTTCCTCCTCCCTCTGCTTACCTTAAATAAATCGCCAGATTACTGGACTCTTACTCTGTTCCAATATAACTTCAAGATGACACATGCTATTAACTATCCAATGATTTTTGCGGCTTTTTTACTGTCCATGCTGCCGATTATGGTATTTTATGTGTTTATGCAGAAAAAGATCATTGGTGGCTTGACTAACGGTGCGGTGAAAGGCTAGAGGCCGCCGGTAATGAAGGAGTGGAAATGGATAGAGAAAAGGTATTGTGTAAAATCAGGGAGAGAAAGTATGTCAGAAGATTATTCCTGTTATGCTGGCTGGTATATTGTGTATCGTATATCGGAAGGCTGAATTATTCTTCTGCCATGGCTCAAATCATCTCAGAGCGGTTCCTGACCGCGTCCCAGGCCGGATTCATCAGCATGGTTTATTTTTTTGCCTACGGAACGGGGCAGATGATCAATGGGTTTCTGGGGGACCGGGTTAATCCCAAGCGGATGATATTTGTGGGGCTGTTTTGCTCCGGTCTTGCCAATGCGGCTATGGGCATCAGCCATAGCGCCCTATGTATGGCATTGTCCTGGGGAGCCAACGGATATTTTCAGGCAATGATCTGGGCGCCTATTATACGCATTTTCGCAGAAATGCTTCAGGGTGAAGATCGGGTGAACTGTAGTGTGAATATCGTTTCGTCACAGATTATAGGAACCCTGATTGCTTATCTGCTGTCTGCTGGAGTGCTGGCTGTTGCTGCCTGGCCTGGAGTATTTATTGCAGCAGCAATCCTGTTGGCAGCAGCCTCCATCTTGTGGAGTATCGGTTTTTGGGATGTTTGCCGCCATGCTGAAAACGATTCTCCACAAGATGGGGGAATTAAAGAAAAGTACAAACAAGAGGAAGCACCGGTTCAACTCTCCTTTGGAAAACTGATGACAACTTCCGGTATCCTTACACTTCTGATACCAATTATGGTGCATGGCATGTTAAAGGATGGTGTGACTTCCTGGGTGCCCACTTATATCAGTGACTCCTTTGGAATAACAGCTTCCTTTTCCGTTTTGCTTACCTCCATACTGCCGGTCATCAATTTATCGGGGGCATACCTGGCAAGATTTGTCTACCAAAAGACAGGGGAGAGGATAGGAGTATCCATATTTTTCTTTTTTACATGGGCTGCAGCAGGATTGCTTCTGTTATGTACGGCAGGAAAACTCTTTCCGGTTATAACGGCATGCATCCTGGCAATGATTACGGCTTCCATGATGGCTGTGAATACGCTCGTGGTCAATATTTACCCATTACGGTTCCTGCGGTACGGACGTGTGTCTGGGGTATCCGGTTTCCTGAATGCGATGGCATATTTGGGAACGGCAATTTCAACTTTTACCATTGGACTTATGGTAGAGTACCGGGGGTGGCAGACTACCATATATATATGGCTGGTTGTGACGGTTTTGGCAGGCCTGCTCTGCTTAATATTTATAAAAACGGAAAGTAAAGGATCAATATGTGCCGTATCAGGCGATGGAAAGGAGAGAATATGAGTACCTTACAGTTGGCGATTGCAACAGATTTTGCTGGAGAATTTTCCAGAATTGAAAAAATTAATGATATATTATATAAAATATCACAAGCAGGATTTACCCATATCCACTGGTGTTTTGAATGGGATGGAGATTATATTTATTCCTCTTATGAGATGGAGCAGATTAAGGAATGGCTGGATCAATACGGGATGAAGGCAAAAGCCCTCCATGCATCCAAGGGGTCTAAGCGGAATGTAAATCTGATTGATGGGCATTACCGCAAGGATTATACTTCTGATGTGGAGTATAATAGAAAAGCAGGAGTAGAGTTGATTAAGAACCGGGTTGATTTGGCGGCGTGCATGGGCGCAGAAGAGATCGTTCTCCATTTGTATGTCCCTCATTTTACGATACAGGAGAAGCCAGAGGCAGAAGAGCATTTTTATCAACAAGTATTCCGGTCCTTTGATGAGCTTCAGCCTTATTGTACTCATAAGGGAGTACGCATCTGTATTGAGAATCTGTTTGATATGCCGGAGCGGTATGAGCTGGATCAGCTGGACAGACTCTTTGCCAGGTATCCATCGCAGTTTATGGGCTTTTGCCTGGATACAGGGCATGCGAACATGGTATGGGGCAGGAAGATGACCGACATAATTCATCGGTACAAAGACCATCTGTATGCAATCCACATTCATGATAACAGCGGTTCCGCTGATTTCCATCAGGTTCCAGGGGACGGTAATATTAATTGGCAGGAGGTCATGACAGCAGTTGCCACAACAACGTATGAGCTGCCCCTGGTTCTGGAATTAATGTGCTATGATGAAAATATGGAAGGGTTCCTGAAGAAAGCATATGAAGCGGGAGATAAGCTTACCGGCATGTATTGGAAAGCGAAAGGAAATCGGAATACCGGAATATAATTAATATGTGTACATATATTAAAACTTAAAGAGAAACGCTGTTTTATTTTGCAGCGTTTCTCTTTAAGTGTAGGATGTCCCTTTAAATATTTTGTAAAAACAAAGATTGTACTTTTGAATGGAAATGACATTTTTTCTATTCTGTGATATGATAATTTTATGTTTCAGGCGTGTTGCCTGGTTCAAACATTATGAGGAGGAGGAATATGAATTTATTTGGCAGTTTAGTAATTGCGTTTTCTATGTATTCCCGTATTCCAATGCCCCAGATGGAATGGACAAAGGAGCGGATGAAATATGTCATGTGTTTTTTTCCCCTTATCGGGATAGTCATCGGTTTGCTGGAATTTGCAGTTTTTCAGGGCTGCGATGCCCTTGGCTTTCGTCATTTTGGGCAGATTCTCCCGGTAGTAATTCCGATCCTGGTTACAGGAGGCATTCATATGGATGGATTTTTGGATGTGATTGATGCAAAATCCTCTCATGGGGATAGGAAGAAAAAGCTTGAGATATTAAAGGATCCCCATACAGGCGCTTTTGCCATCATCGGATGCTGCGTCTATCTGATACTCTATCTGGCCGCCTTTTTAGAAATGAGTCCGGCCATGATCCCGGCCTATTCCATAATATTCGTAGTTACAAGGGCATTAAGCGGCCTGTCAGTCGTTACATTCCCAATGGCTAAGGAGAGCGGACTGGCGGCTTCTTTTTCCGGAGCTGCACAGAAACGGACCGTGGCAATTACTATGATTTTGTATCTGGCTGCGGCAGTATGGGGGATTTGGTATTTGGGAGGAACGATGCCTGTCGTCATGACTCTTTTCGTTTCCGTTCTTGTTTATTGGTATTACTATGCTATGGCAAAGAAGGAATTCGGTGGAATTACCGGCGATTTGGCAGGATATTTTCTGCAGATATGTGAATTGGCTCTTGTGGCGGGGCTGGCTGTGGCTTCTCATCTGGTGTCTTTATAAAATCTGGATGTGCATTGCCTATAAAAAGTGGGCAGGAAAGAGGAGATATGATATTAATTATTGGCGGAGCATGGCAAGGGAAGCTGGCATATGCCTTGGAGCTGGCAAAGAGTGCTGATAAAATAACGAATCCCCTTGATTCATTCATGTATAAAAAAGAAAAAACGAAAGTGTATGAGATTGCAGAAGGCAACAGGGACAGCTTTGAAGCTGCCATGAAATGCCCAATCATCCACGGTTTTCATGAGTATATAAGGCGGCTTTTAAAAGAAGGAAAAAGCGTTGAAGCATTTATTGATGCGATTGAGGAACAAAATCCCAATGTCATTATTACCTCTGATGAACTGGGCTGCGGCATTGTGCCCTTTGATCCGGCAGACAGGGAATGGAGAGAAGCATCAGGAAGGGCATCCGTAAGATTAGCGCGGATATCCAGAGCAGTCTACCGTATGGTATGTGGAATTGCGAATCAGATTAAATAGAAAAAAGGTCAGGAAATAAAAGAATGATACGATTACATTTAGCAGCAGTACTGACAGGATGCTTTCTGGATCTGTGCTTTGGAGATCCCCACTGGCTTTGGCATCCGGTCTGCGGCATAGGCTCCCTCATAAGCTGGCTGGAGAAAAAGCTAAGGGAAAGGTTTCCTAAGGGAGATGCGGGGGAAAGAAGAGCCGGTTTATGGCTGGTGATCCTTGTGCTTTTAATCACTGGTACCGTATCCGGGGCAATTCTCTGGACTTCCTATTTCTTTTCCCCCTATGTAGGGTTTCTTATAGAAAGTATAATGTGCGGCCAGATGATGGCATGGCGTTCCCTGCGGGAAGAGAGCATGAAGGTCTATAAGGCCTTTTCCAACGGAGATGTGGAAGGAGCCAGACAGGCCGTATCCATGATCGTAGGCCGCGATACGAAAGAATTGCCGGAAGAAGGGATCACAAAAGCAGCGGTGGAAACCGTAGCGGAAAACACTTCGGATGGAATCATTGCCCCTCTGCTCTACATGGCTCTTTTTGGAGGAGTGGGAGCATTTTTATATAAAGCAGTAAACACCATGGATTCCATGGTGGGCTATAAAAACGAACGGTATCTCTGGTTCGGACGGGCAGCAGCGAAGCTTGATGATATCTGTAATTTCATACCGGCCCGGCTATCCGCAGCCCTAATGATAGGAGCAGGATATGTATGTCAGTTTTTTTATGGAATCAGGAAAAAGAGGAACCCATACAGCGGCAGAAATGGACTTGTAATATTTAAGAGGGACCGCTTCAATCACAAAAGTCCTAATTCAGCCCAGACGGAGGCGGTCTGTGCAGGAGCGCTGCAGATCCAGCTGGCGGGAAATGCCTGTTATTTTGGAAAGCTATATGAAAAGCCTACCATAGGAGATGCGGTAAGACCGGTGGAATACGAGGATATCCCCAGAGCTAATTGCCTCATGACAGTTGCCTATGTGTTAGCCCTGATCCCTGTATTCCTGCTGTTCCTTATGGCATTTTAACACATTCAATCGATAACCAGGAGAAAATAATATGGAATATCAGCATGGCGGAGATATTTACACCAACAACGTGACAATAGACTATTCAGCCAACATAAATCCCCTGGGGCTTCCCCATGGGGTAAAAGAGGCTCTATATAAAGCAGCAGACAATTGTTCCTGCTACCCCGACAGCCAATCCATGAGTCTTCGGAAGGAGCTGGCAAGATTCCACGGCGTTTCTGCAGAGCACATTATCTGCGGAAACGGAGCCGCAGATTTAATCTTTCAGGTCGTACAGGCATTAAAACCAAAGAGTGCCCTGCTGATCGCCCCTTCTTTTCTGGAATATGAACAGGCCCTTAAGGCCTCTTCCTGCAGCATCGTGCGCTATTGCTTAAAAAAAGAAAACGGGTTTCGTCTATCTGAAAAAGAACTGATCGGCTGGCTGGAAAAAAACAGGATTGATGTCCAAATGCTGTTTTTATGCAATCCCAATAATCCTACCGGGTATGCAGTAGAGAAGGAAGCGATGAAAGGGATTCTCAAATACTCCAAAAACCATGGGATTTTTTGTGTAGTAGATGAATGCTTCAATGAATTTTTACAGGAGCCTGAGAGATATTCAGTCCTTGATCTCATTGGGAACGGCGGTTATGAGAACGCCTTCCTTTTAAAGGCGTTTACAAAGCTGTACGCGATGGCCGGTCTGCGACTGGGCTATGGGATATGCACAGGAATAGAGGTTCTGGACCAGATGAATCTCATACGTCAGCCCTGGAGCGTTTCCAGCCTTGCCCAGAAGGCAGGAGAGGCGGCTCTTTTGGAGACAGAATACGTAAAGAGAACAAGGCAGGAGATTACCTGTGAAAGGGAGTATTTAAAGTCAGTCCTTTCTTCCCTTGGTTTTCTGGTTTTTGATTCTATGGCCAACTATATTTTTTTCCGGGATTTAAGACCAGAGGCTCTTACGAAAGAGAAGCTTCTTTATAAACAGCTTCTGAACCGGAAAGTTCTGATACGTTCCTGTTCCAATTACAGAGGACTTGATGATACCTATTACCGCATCTGTGTAAAGCAGAGGAAAGAAAATGAAGAGTTTCTTTCCATATTAAAATCCATAGTGACAGAAGGGAAATAACCGTATGGCAAAGACGATCATGATACAGGGAACCATGTCCAATGCAGGGAAAAGCCTGATTGCAGCCGGTTTATGCCGGATCTTTAAACAGGATGGTTACCGGGTGGCCCCTTTTAAATCCCAGAACATGGCCTTAAATTCCTATATTACGGAGGAAGGACTTGAGATGGGCAGGGCCCAGGCGGTTCAGGCGGAAGCAGCAGGAGTAAAGCCAGAGGCAGCCATGAATCCCATCCTGTTAAAACCGACCAATGATATTGGGTCCCAGGTAATTGTAAACGGCATATCCATTGGCAATATGCCTGCCAGGGAGTATTTTGCATACAAAAAAGAGCTGGTGCCAGAGGTAGAGCGGGCATTCCAAAAGCTGTCAGAGGAATACGATATCATTGTCATAGAAGGAGCAGGTAGCCCGGCGGAGATTAATTTAAAGCAGGATGACATCGTAAATATGGGAATGGCAAAAATGGCGGATGCGCCGGTGCTTTTAGTAGGAGATATCGACCGGGGAGGAGTGTTTGCACAGCTTTACGGAACCGTAATGCTTTTGGAGCCAGATGAAAGAACCCGGATCAAAGGCCTGATCGTCAATAAATTTCGGGGAGACAAGACAATTCTGGACCCAGGGTTAGAAATGATTGAAAAACAACTTTCCATCCCGGTTGCCGGTGTAGTTCCATATATGGATGTGGATCTGGAAGAGGAGGATAGTCTTGGAAATCATCTGGCAGGAACCGTCAGACCGGACCGGACCGCAGTGGAAATCGCCGTGATCCGTATGCCAAGGATCTCTAATTTCACGGATTTTCAGGTTTTTTCTACGATACCAGGGGTAAGTCTGCAATACGTGGACCGAGTTGCTGATCTTGGAAATCCGGATCTGGTCATTCTGCCTGGCAGTAAAAATACCATTGAAGATCTGCTCTGGATGCGGGAGAGCGGCTTAGAGGCGGCAATCCTTAAGCTTCAGGCCAGAGAGGTTCCGGTATTTGGCATCTGCGGCGGCTTTCAGATGCTTGGAGAAAGCATATCCGACCCCTTTCAGGTGGAAACGGATGGGGCTGTCCTGCCGGTAAGAGGTATGGGACTTCTGCCGGTCCGTACTGTGTTTGGAAAGGAAAAGACAAGAACAAGAGTGGCAGGCGCCTGTACCAGCGTAGGAGGGATATTTGAGGAGCTGTCTGGTATCGAGGTGGAAGGGTATGAAATCCACATGGGAGAAACCACCAGATCCGTACCACCTCTTACCTATGTCATGGAATGCCAGTCCGGTTCCCACTTAGCGAAAATGGACGGATGCCAGAGGGGAAATGTATACGGCACCTATATCCATGGATTCTTTGATAAGGAAGGAATCGCAATGACCATTGTAGAAGCTCTTGCAAAGAAGAAGGGCATCACCCTGGATCTGGATGGCGGTTTTAACTACCAGGAATATAAGGAAGAGCAATATGAACGGCTGGCCTCCCTGTTAAGGAACAGCCTTGACATGGAACAGATCTATGGGATAATGTTCACGAAAGCAATGAGCAGTGTGAAATAGGACAGGAGAAGATTTTCGTTGTGCTTGCACATAAGAAAATCTTGTCATGGCCTATTTCAAAGGGCGAATGCCCGTGAGCTAGCAAAACCGCAGGTTTTGCTAGCGGCACTGCGGACTTATAAGGAGAAACAAGGAGAAACAAGGAGAAACAAGGAGAAACAAGGAGAAACAAGGAGAAACAGATGGAGCTTAAAGAGCTGGAGCGGGTACTTCCCGAGGAAATAGAGAAGAGAAGTTTTGAACTGATCACCATGGAGCTTGGAGAAAAAATCCTTGATCCGGAATGCGAATTGGTGATCAAACGGGTGATTCATACCACTGCCGATTTTGAATATGCGGATAATCTGGTATTTTCGCCCCACGCTGTACAGGAAGGGATCCGCGCATTAAAGGAAGGCGTGCGGATCATTACGGATACGAATATGGGAATGGCCGGCATTAATAAGGGTGCCTTAAAACGCAACGGATGCAGCGTCAGCTGCTTTATGGCCGATGAGGATGTTGCAGATTACGCAAAGCTTCACCATACCACCCGTGCCTGTGCCAGCATGGATAAGGCATCAGAGCTTTCGGAGAATTGTATTTTTGCAGTAGGAAACGCCCCCACAGCCTTAGTACGCCTTTATGAATTAATAAAAGAAGGGAAAATCCATCCCCGGCTGATCATCGGCGTTCCGGTGGGCTTTGTCAACGTGGTACAATCAAAGGAAATGATCATGTCCCTTGCTGATATCCCCTATATTGTGGCCAGGGGAAGAAAGGGCGGAAGCAATGTTGCAGCGGCAATCGTTAATGCCCTGCTTTATCAGATACAGCAGCAGTAACCCGGTTTATTGCCCGTGTTTTTGGGTTTAAGGTATACCCGACAGGATTATTAGAGGGGAAGAACAGCATGGACTTATACAGCATAATTTTAGTAGATGACGAAGAAGAAGTACGTAAAAGCATTATAAAAAAGATCGAATGGCAGGCAGCCGGATTCCGGGTGGTGGGAGATGCGGAAAACGGGGAAGATGCCATGGAAAAGATCGAGATTCTGGAACCTGATGTGGTTTTAACGGATATCCGGATGCCATACATGGATGGCCTGGCACTTGCAGAAAAGGTACGGCAGCGGTACCCTTCCATGAAGGTGGTGATCTTTTCCGGCTATGATGATTTTGAATATGCCCAGAGGGCGATCAAGCTGAATGTGACGGAGTACATCTTAAAGCCGGTCAACGTGGAAGAACTGACCTCCATATTAAAAAGGATCAAAGGGAATCTGGATTAGGAAATAGAAGAAAAAAGGAATTTAAGCCGTCTTCGGGAAAATTACCGGAAAAGCCTTCCCATCATCAGGGAGCAGTTCTTCAATGATCTGGTACACAAAAACCTTCCGGAAGAGCTGGTAGAACAGAAGCTTAGGGAGTATGGCGTGCCTGTCATGGGGGCAAGGAAATGGATTATCGTAGCCATTGATGTGGAAAAGGGGGAGGTCAGGGAAACTCTGTCCCTTCATAATGAGGAAGAACTCATCCCCATATCCGTCATGCAGATCGTAAGGGAAAAGCTAGAGGGATATTGCCGGTTTGCTCTTTTCCAGTCCGTTTCAGAGGCGGAGATGGTGGTGATCGTTGCTCTTGACGATGACAACTCCACCACAGGGCTGATCGATGTACTGGGTGATATCTGCAAGGAAACAAAGCGGATTCTGGAGGTCCCGGTCACCATGGGAATTGGCAAAAGCTTCCGGGAGCTGACTGGTTTCCGGGAAGCCTACCAGTCGTCCATTGATGCTCTGGGATATAAAGCGATAGCCGGAAGAGGGACTACCATTTACATCAATGATATGGAGCCGGTGGGAGTAGGAAAGCTGGAATTTGACAGTGTAACAGAAGCAGATTTAATCTCAGCCATAAAATTCGGCCCCGATGAAAAGATCGAAGCAGCGGTTACCAGGATCGTTGAAAAGATGGAATCCGCAAAAGTCCATTACCGCCAGCAGCAGGTTTATATGTTCGGCGTATTAAACAGCGTCCTCCAGATGATGCAGCAGTATGACCTGGCCCTTGAGGATATTATGGGCGGAGAGCTGAAGGGAATGGAAATCTTTGATAGGATAAAGAGGAATGAGGAATTTGGCCAGTGGCTTTTTAAAATTGCAGGGAAAATGAACCAGTTCATTAACCAGGAGCGTGATTTCACTACACGCCAGGTAATCCAGGAAGCAAAGCAGTATATTATGGACCACTACCAGAACCCTGATTTGTCTGTGGAAATGATTTGCCGCCACCTTCATATGAGCCCGGCATATTTCTCCACCATGTTTAAAAAAGAAACCGGACAGGCTTACATCGCCTATTTAACAGATATTCGTCTGAATAAGGCAGTAGAACTGCTCAACAAAACAGACGATAAGACCTATGTGGTGGCTGCGAAGGTGGGATATCAGGAGCAAAACTATTTCAGCTATGTATTTAAGAAAAAATTTGGAGTATCCCCGACTAAATTCCGCGGAGCCAGGTAATGGGAATACCCTCCGGGTATCCCTTTACACCTGGTGCCCGATAAAGCGGGGCAGGCTCTAAAGCGGGGTGGGCCCTGTCTAAAAGGATAGACGATAATATGGAAAGAAAGAATATAAGCATTCGTTATACTATTTTTGTATATTTTACCGTGACTGCTTTGGCAGCCAGTCTTTTGATCACCTTTTCCTTATATCAGCGCCTTTCCACCCAGGTGGGAGAAATGGTGCAGGAGGAAAACCAGAGCCTTATTCATCAAGTAGCCAGGTCTGTGGAATCCTATCTGCTTACGGTCATGAAGCTGTCGGATTCCCTGTATTATGGCGCCGTGAAAAATGCGGATCTTTCTTCGGAATCCATTAATAACGAGATCACGCTCCTATATGATAACAACAAGGATAATGTGGACAACATCGCGCTCTTTTCCCAATCAGGCACCATGGTGGAAGCAGTTCCTGCCGCAAGGCTTAAAAGCGGCCTTGACGTGACAAGGGAAAATTGGTTTTTAAATGCTTTGGAGAAGACGGAAAACCAACATTTCTCTTATCCCCACGTACAGTATATTTTTGACAGCAATGAAAACCAGTACCGGTGGGTGATATCTTTATCAAGGGCCGTGGAGCTGACAGAAGGAACTTCTACCACTCAGGGCGTGCTTTTGGTGGATTTAAGCTATTCCAGCCTGGAACATCTTTTTGACGGAGTGACTACAGGTAAGGGCGGCTATGTGTATCTGATCAGCAATGACGGGCAGATCCTGTACCATCCCAAGATCCAGCTCATCGATTCCGGCCGGATGCAGGAGAACAATCTGGTGGCAGCCGGCTATAAAGATGGAAACCACCGGGAGGAATTTCAGGGGGAGACCCGGATCATTACGGTAAAATCCATTGGTTATACAGGTTGGAAGATCATTGGAGTGACGCCTAAAAATGTGGTTTCTTTAAATTCCATTAAGACCAGGCTTTTTATCGTGTTCCTCATAACCCTGATCCTGTTTATACTCGCCCTGATTAACTCTTATATATCATCTCGTATCACCAATCCAATTAAGGAGCTGGAAAAATCCGTGGGAATTCTGGAAGAGGGAAATCTGCAGGCGGCAATATCCATCGGAGGGTCCTATGAAATCCAGCATCTGGGAAATTCCATCAAAAATATGGCAAAGCAGATCCGGGTCCTGATGGATGACATCGTAGCGGAGCATGAGGCTAAAAGAAAACAGGAATTTGATACCTTACAGTCACAGATCAATCCCCATTTCCTTTATAATACCCTTGATATCATCGTGTGGATGATTGAAAACGAGCAAAAGGCGGAGGCGGTCAAGGCGGTGACAGCCCTGGCCCGGTTTTTCCGGATCAGCTTAAGCAAGGGAAGGAGCATTATTACGGTCAGGGATGAATTGGAGCATGTCCGGAATTATTTGATGATCCAGCACATGCGTTTTAAGAATAAATTCTCCTACGAAATTGATGCATCTGAGGAATGTATGGAGCTTTCCTGTTTAAAGCTGGTTTTACAGCCGCTTGTGGAAAATGCCATCTATCACGGAATGGAGTTTATGGATGGGGATGGAGAAATTATTTTAAAGGTCTGGAAGGAGGGAGATGACTTAATCTTTATGGTGAAGGACAATGGCCTTGGAATGACAGAGGACCAGGTGGCGGGCTTATTTTCCGATCAGGTCCATGTCACTTCAAAGAAGGGTTCGGGGATTGGTGTGAAAAACGTCAATGAGAGGATCAAGCTGTATTTTGGGGAAAAGTACGGCCTGACCATTGAGTCAGAGCCTGATGAAGGAACGGTGATCACCATCTGCCTTCCCGCTGTTCCCTATAGTTATGCCTCTATGCCTGAAGAGCATGGGCGATGAAAAGGAATCACCCTTCGGGTATCCCTATATGTCCAAAAAGCATGGGCAATGAAAAGGAAAATAGATTATGACAAAACAGGAGAAAATTTTATGGACTCTGCTGGCGGGAGTGCTTGTGTTCCTGTTTCTTTTATCCTCTACGGATTTGATCATTAAGGAGAAGAAAACAGAAATATATCCGGTTTCCGTCATCATCGGCGATACTTCCGATGACTATTACGTGAATTTCAGAAAGGGTGCTGATAAGGCGGCAGAGGAGTACAATGTAGATATCAGCTTTATTACACTCTATGAGAAAGGGGATGCCAATCAGCAGATAGAACTGGTTCAGAGGGAGATTAACGACGGCGCATCAGCTGTGGTCCTGATCCCCGTAAAGCCGGTGGAATGTGTAAAAAAGATGGATGATATGGTTTTAAACAGTCCTGCCGTTATGTTGGGGAACTTACCTCCCAATGATCAGGTAAAAAGCGGCATATCTCCGGATTATGAGGAGGAGGGAGGATTGCTGGGACAGGCAATTGCAGCGGAGAATTCCCCGGATATCCCTGTATGGATTTTTACGGAAGGACTTGAGTATGGGTATAACAGGGAGATATATGACGGATTGGTATCCGCTCTTTCAAAATCCGGATTTTCCATGAAGCTTTTTGAGAATAAGACGGAGGGCACCATCCGGGAGGCCATCGAGGGCATGGTCTATCCTGGAAGCGGAAAAGCAGTTATTGCAGCGATTGATGTAAGGAGCCTTGATGAGTCCGCGGATATCATTTCAGGGAGCCCGGTATATGGCAATGTCATTGAAGGACTTTACGGAATCGGCAGTACGACCAAACTTTTAAAGGAACTGGACATTGGGATTATTAAGGGACTGGTGGTAAGTGACCAGTTTGATGCGGGTTATATGAGCATCGAAAAGGCTGTGGAAGCGGTTCATGGGGGGCTTCAAAGAACACAAATTGTTTTGGATTCTTACTATATTCAGAAGGCCAATCTACGGGAAAGCAAATTTGAAAGGATTTTGTATCCAATTGATTGAGATGGGGGATGGAATATGAAGAAACGATATGGTATCCTGGCGGTGGTGGTTATCCTGCTGCTGACACTTTGGGGTGTGTTTTATCAGAGCAGGAAGGAGGGCGGAAGGGAAGAAAAAAAGTCCATACGTATCGGGGTGACCCTATACCGTGGAGATGATTCCTTTATCAATACGCTCAGGGGAAATATTGAGGAACAGGCCAAGGAATATGAAAAGGAAACAGGTATTAAGGTAGTCATGGATATTGTGGATGCCAAGGGGAATCAGAATACCCAGAACAGTCAGGTAGACCGTTTTATTTCCCTTGGCTATGATGCTATCTGCGTGAATATTGTGGACCGCTCCGTGGCCTCCAATATCATCAGCAAAGCCATGGATGCCAGTCTTCCTGTGGTGTTCTTTAACCGGGAACCGGTGGAGGAGGATATGCGTCGATGGGAAAAGCTCTACTATGTGGGAGAAAATGCAAAAGAGTCTGCAACCCTGCAGGGTAACATCCTGGTAGATGCTTACAAAAAAGATCCTTCTTCCCTTGACTTAAATGGGGATGGAAAGGTCAGCTATGTCCTTTTGGAAGGAGAAAACAGCCATCAGGACTCTTTGATCCGTACGGAATGGTCCATTCAGACCTTAAAGGATGGCGGAGTTCCGTTAGAAAAGATCACCGGCGGAATAGCCAATTGGGACAGAAGCCAGGCATCCGCCTGGATGGAGCAGTGGCTTTCGGAGTATTCGGATGAGGTGGAAGTGGTGATATGCAACAATGATGACATGGCTTTGGGAGCTGCTGACGCTCTGGAACGGAAAGGGGACATGAGGCCTGTTAAAATTGTAGGGATAGACGGTACGCCTCAGGGGCTTGAAGGTCTGCGCACGGGAAAACTGTTTGGAACAGTTCAATGTGACAGCCAGGAATATGCAAATGTTATTTTTAAAATTGCTGCTGCGGAATCTCTTGGTCAAAGTGTACAGGAAATTGTAAAATTAGACCAGGATAAGTATTATGAATGCAGACAGAAGGCACTGACCGCCCAGTAATGGGCGGTCAGTTGTGCATAGTGAGTAAAAATATCGAATTATTTTGATATAAAAAGGAAGAATCTAAAAAAATCGATACATATCCAAAAAAAATTATATGGAAAACTGCACAAAAGAAAGCTATAATGTGCATGTCGGTAAGGTAAAAACACCAATCGATAACAATATAATGATAAGGGAGGATTTATCATGAGATTACTCAAAAAAGCATTAGCAGTAGGCCTTGCCTCAGCAATGGTATTTTCCATGGCAGGCTGTGGAGCAGGTACCAAGGCAACAACAGCGGCACCAGAGGCTACTACGGCAGCAGAGACCAAGAAGGAGGAGGCAAGCGCAGAGACCACAGCAGAAGCAGTGAAAGATGCTGTTGGCGGAGATGTAGCGGATAAGAAAGTCGGTATCTCAATTTACAAATTTGATGATAACTTTATGACACTTTACCGTACAGAGCTTCAGCGCTATCTGACAGAGGACTTAGGCTTTAAGAAAGAAAATGTTGTAATCCAGGATGGTAAGGGTGATCAGGCTGAACAGACCAACCAGATCCAGAACTTCATTACCCAGAAATACGATGTATTGATTTTAAACCTTGTGCAGGCTTCTTCTGCTCCGGAAATCACAGATATGTGTAAGGAAGCAGGAATCCCGGTTGTTTACATTAACCGTGAGCCAGATACTCAGGAAGAGCAGAGATGGAGTGACGACAAGATTAACGCTACTTATGTAGGTTGTGATGCCAGACAGTCCGGTACCTATCAGGGAGAAGAGATTTTTGAAACTTCCAACAAGGGCGATATTAACGGTGACGGCGTTGTTTCTTATATCATGATCCAGGGTGACCCTGAGAACGTAGATGCTCAGTACAGAACAGAATTCTCTGTTAAGGCTCTTACAGATTCCGGCATGCAGGTTAAAGAACTGTTAAAGCAGCGTGGCGACTGGGATCAGGCAAAAGCTCAACAGATCGCTCAGGATGCTTTAACACAGTTTGGTGATCAGATTGAAGTAATCTTCTGCAACAACGATGCTATGGCACTTGGTGCTCTTCAGGCAATTGAGGCAGCAGGACGTACAGTAGACAAAGACATCTATTTAGTAGGTGTTGATGCTCTGACAGAGGCTGTTCAGAACGTTATCGATGGCAAGCAGACAGGTACTGTATTCAATGACCACTTCTCACAGGCTCGTACAGCAGGCGATATGGCTGTTAAGTTTATCAAGGGTGAATCCGTTGATAATGTAAACATGGTAGACTATATTAAGGTTACCAAGGATAATGCTCAGGAAATTCTTGATAAATTAAAATAATTTCCAGCAGCCGGTAAAAGAAACGGGTGTGTCGGTAAGGCACACCCGATTTTTAAAGGTATCCGGAGTTACAGGTGTCCCTTAATGCCCAGAAAGCATGGGCTATAAATAGGAAAGGAGAAACGGGATGGCAGAGGAATACAGACTGGAAATGATAGGGGTCAGCAAATCCTTCCCTGGTGTTAAAGCGCTCGATAAAATCAACTTAAAAGTACGTCCCGGTACCGTTCATGCCTTAATGGGTGAGAACGGAGCAGGTAAGTCGACCCTTATGAAATGCCTTTTCGGCATTTATAAAATGGATGAAGGAAATGTTCTTATTGACGGGAAGGATGTGAGCATCGCAAATCCCGATGATGCCCTTCGCAAAGGGCTTGCTATGGTGCATCAGGAGCTGCAGCCGGTTCCGGCTCGTTCCATTGCGGAAAATATGTACCTTGGAAGGTATCCTTTAATAAAAATAGGTCCGTTAAAGATGATTGACCATAAGACCATGAATCAGGAAGCGGAAAAGTGGTTAAAAGATGTAAAAATGAGTTTTAATCCCAGGGCAAAACTTGGGACACTATCAATCGGACAAATGCAGTCAGTGGAAATTGCAAAGGCAGTGAGCCAGAATGCAAAGCTGGTAATTTTGGATGAACCGACCTCATCACTGACTGATAATGAAGTGGAAGCGCTGTTTCGGATTATCAGGGATTTAAAATCCCGCGGTGTTTCTATGATATATATCAGCCATAAGATGGCAGAAATCCGGCAGATTGCCGATGACATTACAATCATGCGAGATGGAACGTACGTAGGCTCCTGGGAGGTAAAGGACATTTCGGATGATGAAATCGTAAAGCAGATGGTCGGCCGGGAATTAAGCAACGTCTATCCGCCAAAGGAAGACTATCGGACAGATGAAACTGTTTTAAAAGTAAGTCATGTAAGCAGCATCCACGCACGCTCCTTCCGGGATTGTTCCTTTGAATTAAAGAAAGGAGAAATTCTGGGATTTGGAGGCCTGGTAGGTGCTCAGAGAACAGAATTGATGGAAGCGATTTTTGGTATGCGCCATATTGCAAGCGGTGAAATTGAAATACTTGGTAAAAAGGTGACGATCAAGCGTCCCCAGGATGCCATCAATGATTCTGTGGGAATGATCACAGAGGACAGACGAGGAACCGGCATTATTGGCTGCTTAAGCATTGCAGATAATACGGCCATAGCCTCTTACCGGAATTATACCAAGGCTGGAACCATTAACAGCAAAAAGGTGGGGGAGGTTGTAAAAGAGAGCATCGCAAAGCTGAGCATCAAGACGCCCAATGACAAGACCCTGATACAATCTCTGTCAGGAGGGAACCAGCAAAAGGTGATCATCGCCAGATGGCTGGCGAATAACCCGGATATTCTGATTATGGATGAACCCACCAGAGGAATTGACGTCGGTGCTAAATATGAGATTTATCAGATCATGATAGATCTGGTAAAGCAGGGAAAATCGATTATCATGATTTCCTCCGAAATGCCGGAACTGATCGGCATGTCAAACCGGATCATCGTTATGTGCAATGGCCATATTACCGGAGAACTGGAAGATGATGAGGCAACTCAGGAGAAAATAATGGCATTTGCCACAAAATTCGATTTAAACGATAAAGTTACAGAAAATTTCACACAGGAGGTTAAATCATGACATCGAAGAAGGTTAATTCTAAAGATTTACCTATGCAAACAAATAAAGTTAATATAAAGGATTTTCTTATTAATAATGGAATCATCGTCGTTCTCATCATGCTGGCGATTTTTACTGCAATTAAACAGCCATCCTTTGGTACCCCTGATAACTTAAAAAACATCGCTTTAAACGTAGCGCCCCGTTTTATCATTGCCTGCGGCGTATCCGGATGTCTGATCACCAGAGGTACAGATCTTTCCGCCGGACGTATGGTAGGGCTATCTGCCTGCCTTGCAGGTACTTTGCTTCAGAAACCAGGATATAGCGGAAAGTTTTTCCCAAATCTTCCTGATTTCGGAATCTGGTGGGTATTCGTAGTCCTGTTAATCTGTATCGCTGTTTGTGCGATTTTCGGTCTGATCAATGGTATGGTTGTTTCTTTTCTTCAGGTTCCGGCTTTTATCGGAACTTTAGGTATGCAGCTGATTGTTTACGGTGTCTGCCTTGTTTATACCAATGCGACTCCAATCGGCGGTTACCGTCCTGCCTATACAGAGGTAGCAAAGGGCAGGCTTTTTGGATTCATTCCTTATCTGTTCCTAATTGCCCTTGCAGTCGGGTTTGTGATCTGGTTTATTTATAATAAAACACCACACGGCAAATATATGTACGCCATCGGCGGAAACGAGCAGGCAGCGGAAGTTTCCGGCGTTAATACAAAAAAAACGAAAATCATCATTTATGTAACAGCAGCAGCCCTTTATGCATTGGGAGGTTTCCTTGTAGGCGCTAAATCCGGCGGTTCCTCCGTTAATATGGGAATGGGCTGGGAGCTGGAAGCCATTGCGGCATGTACCATCGGAGGCGTATCTGTAAATGGTGGTATTGGTAAGGTATCCGGTGTTCTGATCGGAGTACTGGTATTTGAAATCTTGAAGACCTGTCTGCAGTATCTGGGCGTTGATACCAACTTTCAGTATATTGCACAGGGAATTGTAATTGTAGTTGCGATTGCTCTGGACATCAGAAAGTATATTGCAAAGAAGTAATTCCTTTAAGGAGCGCCCCGCAGCTTTTACGGGGTTTTTAGAAAAAGGAATCGGAGCAGGGGCAGCGGACTCTTAAGAGTAATTCCGCCTTTGTTCCGGTTCCTTTTTATGAATGATGTTTCTATGAATGGCGAGCCGTAAGAGTCTGGAAAAGAGGTATCCTTTGGACTCCTGCGGCTCGCTTTATTCATAAAATATTATGGAAGCTGGCTTAGCCTGCTGTTCTGATATTCTCCTGAAAACGTTACGTCTTCTCCAAACCAGGAGGGAGGAATGAAGTTTTCAGCTTCTTCTCGTTCCGGGAATTCCACTTCGGCTAATATTAACCCTTTAAAGCGTCCATCAAAGACATCCAGTTCTATGATCAGATGATCGGAACCTTTTAGGGGGATCAGATATCGTTTTTTTGTAAGAATATGGCCATCCGCTTTTTTGATTAAGTGTTCATAGGACTCTGGTGTCAAAGGAAGATTGTATTCCTCCCGTTCCAAAAGTCCCTTTGATTTGTAGGTAAGGTAATAGGAGTCATCCTCCCTGCGGATCCGTACAACAGGTTCTGTTGAGAGATATCCCTGTTCTATGAAGTGACAAGGATAGGCGGTGTAATCAGCCGGCGGGTGGGGTATGAGATATTTACGTTCTATTTCCATGGGAAATTCCTCCTGCTATAATGTTTTGTACTGCCATATGCGGCCAGTATGTCATGGACAATAAGTTTATTAATACCTGGCCAGGTTTTTCTGTTATACCATGAAAGCAATGAGATAAGCACTGCAAAGCGGTAAGGCTAATGCGACACGATGATAGATGCCTGCGTCATTATACCACATGGGAACAAAAAGTAGAAGGTGGTGGCAAAAAAAGAAAAAACGTGGTAATATGGGGAAAACAATGGAATTCAGGAGATTTTGGACATGAAACGTTTAAGTAAACGGATTTTTGCGGCTTTTCTGGTTGTCTGGGCTTCTTTTCTGCTTTATGGATGCGCTCCGCGGGATCAGGAGAAGAATACCGAAGATAGTTCAGCATCAGAAGCAGGCACGGAAGGGATTCATGAGGAGAAAGGCCCTAAGATCGGGATAAGCATATACCGCTATGACGATACATTCATGAAGCTGTATCGTTCGGAACTAAAACAATATCTGGAAGAAACCTACCATGCGGAGGTGATCATGCGTAATGCCGGAGGAGATCAGGATGAGCAGAACCGGCAGATCAGCCAGTTTATTTCGGACGGGTGTGAAGGGATTATAGTAAATCCAGTGGAGGTGTCGGCTGCGCCCGGTCTTTCTGATGCCTGCAGCCAGGCAGGGATCCCTTTAGTTTTCATTAACAGGGAGCCAAACGAGGAGGAGCAGAAGCGGTGGCAGAACAACCATATGGCAGTGTCCTGCGTTGGAACAGATTCCAGGCAGGCAGGGACTTATCAGGGTGAGATCATACGGGAAATGCCTGATAAAGGAGATATAAACGGCGATGGGGTGGTGTCTTATGCCATGCTCATGGGAGAGGACGGCAATGAGGACAGCCGTTACCGGACGGAATATTCCATAAAAGCCCTGGAAGAAGGGGGAATGAAGACGGATAAACTGTTTTCCGGCAATGGAGACTGGAACAAGGATAAAGGGAAGAAGCTTGCGCAGGAGGTGTTAACCACCTACGGAAATAGGATAGAGGTAATCTTCTGCAACAATGATTCCATGGCAAACGGTGCTTTGGAAGCTGTAGAAGAGGCAGGCCGCGTTCCTGGAAAGGATATTTACCTGGTAGGGGTTGACGCCCTTCAGGATACGGTAAAATATATAAAAGATGGAAAAATAAACGGGACAGTTTTAAATGATCATGAGGGACAATCCCAAACAGCTGCCGATACTTTGATAAAGATGATTGACGGGGAAGATGTGGACACAAGGTATCAGGTGGATTATATCAAGGTCACTGCAATCAGTACCTTTCATACGCTAAAAGGAGAGGATTAAAATGGGAAAAGTATTTGCGTTTTTCGCTGATGGATCAGAGGAAGTGGAGTTATTGGCAGTTGTGGATATTTTAAAGAGGGGTGGCCAGGAGGTGACCCTTGTTTCCGTTACGGGGAAAAGAGATGTGGTAAGTGCCCATCAGATAAATATCCAGGCAGACTATGAATTTTCCGAAGTAGACTGTAAAGATGCCGATGTTCTGTTTCTTCCCGGCGGAATGCCGGGGACCAGGAATTTAGGTGCTCACAAGGGGCTGTTAAATTCTTTAAAAAAAGCTCATAAAGAGAACCGGAGAATCGCGGCGATCTGCGCTGCCCCAAGTATACTAGGAAGGCTTGGTATCCTGGAAGGAAAGAGAGCAACCTGCTTTCCCGGCTTTGAACCAGAGCTTAAAGGTGCCTTGTATACAAAACAGGGAGTTGTTACGGATGGGAATATAACCACCGCCAGGGGGTTAGGCTATGCGCTGGATATGGGAATTGAACTTCTGGGCCTTCTGACGGATAAAGATCATGCCCGCCAGGTAAAGGAGGCCATCCAATACGACCATAGTTCCATGTGATGGGGTAGGTGAATGTATGAAAAAAGGATGGGTATTGCCGGTTCTGGCTGCTGTTTTCATCGGCCTGCTTACCGGATGTGAGAAGAAAGATCCATATGGATTATCGGAAAAAGATCCGGTCACCATTACCATCTGGCATTATTACAATGGCGTCCAGAAGGAAGAATTCGACCGTCTGGTGCAGGAGTTTAATGAAAACAAAGGAAGAGAAAAAGGGATCATCGTCAAGGCGTTTAATAAGGGAAGCATTGACGAATTGAGCATTCTGATTAATGAAAGTATTGAAAAGAAAATCGGAGCGGATCCTCTGCCTGACGTTTTTTCTGCTTACGTGGATAAGGTATACGAAGTGGATCAGATGGGGTTGGCAGCAGATTTAAGCAGCTATCTGACTGCGGACGAAATATCGGAATATGTGGATGCCTATATGGAAGAAGGCAAATTTGACAGCACAGGGGCGATCAAGGTATTTCCTGTCGCCAAGTCTACTGAGATCCTTACTGTGAACAAGACGGACTGGGACAAGTTTGCAGAGGCAACAGGAGAGACAGAGGAGGCTCTTTCCACCTGGGAAGGAATCACCCGTGTGGCAGAGGCCTATTATAAATGGACAGACAGCTTAACGGAGGAACCGGATGATGGAAAGGCTTTTTTCGGAAGGGATGCGTTTGCTAATTATATGATCATCGGCAGCCTTCAGCTGGGCCATGAAATCTTTAAAGAAAAGGATGGGAAAACCATTCTGGATTTTGATAAGCAGACCATGCGGAAGCTATGGGACAATTATTACGTTCCCTATGTAAATGGATATTTTGGTTCCTACGGGAAATTTAGAAGTGATGATGTAAAGACAGGCCAGCTTGCTGCCTTTGTTGGGGCAACCAGCGGAATCTCTTACTTTCCAACCTCAGTGACCCTTGAGGATGGGACCAATTATGCCATAGAAAGTAAGCTTTACCCTCTTCCCAATTTCCAGGGTACCGTTCCCTGTGCAGTACAGCAGGGAGCCGGTATGATGGTGTTTAAATCTGAGGAAAAAAGAGAATATGCAGCAACACTATTCCTAAAATGGTTTACATGTGTAGAACAGAATATGAAGTTTGCTATTGGTTCCGGTTATCTTCCGGTAAAGAAGGTTGCCGGTAATGAAGAACTGCTTAGACCCTTCCTGGAGGAAGCCGGAGAGGACAGCGGGGTATCACAGAACCTTCTGATTGGCCTTAACACAGCGAATCAATACCGGCTTTATACTTCAAAACCGTTTAAAGGCGGTGACCGCGCAAGAAGCGTGCTGAATTCTTCAATGGTTTTAAAGGCAAAAGAAGATTACGAAGAGATATGCGCCCTTATAGGACAGGGAGTGAAACGGGAAAGTGCAGTTGCAAATTTTGTGACGGAAGAAAATTTCGATAACTGGTACAGGGACACAATGGAGCAGTTGGAAGCGATTGTTGGAGAGTAATTTATGAAGAACAAGAGTAGTGAATCCATTCGCACCCAGCTTCTGGGACCTTTGCTGATCCTTCTGGTCCTGCAGGCTGCGGTCATTGCTGGGCTGGTACTGTTTGGCGGGGTTTCCATCAAATTAAAGAATAATGAAATCCACATATTAAGTGAAAATACAGAAAGCACAAAGCTTAGCCTTGAGAAGGAGACCTTTCACCATTGGGTCGTTATGTTTAATAATTCTGAATTCATAACTGCCGGAATCCAGCAAGTGCTGGACAGTGAGGGACGCGAATCCAGGGATATCCTTATGGATCATGAACTGAATCGGAAAATCGTTGATAAGGTTATGGAAAAGTCCATAGAAATGCTCCACTTAAGCCATGCGACAGGAGTTTTTGTGGTCTTAAACGGCCCGGCTGCCAAGAACAGTCCGGTTGAAATGAAAGCAGGCTTTTATTTGCGCAATTCCAATTCCGGAGGATATTTAAAGGATAATTCGTCCCTTCTTATGGAGAGAGGACTGCCATCCATAGCGGAAAAATACGACATTCCTCTGGATTCCTTCTGGGAACTTGGCTTTCAGGAAGATGAGGAGAATAAAGCCGCCGCCTCTTTTTATAAGAAGCCGTATCTTATGGCGGTTCAGAATCTGGCAGCCAAGGATGATGCCATGAAATTTGCCTACTTAAGCCAACCTTTCCGCTTAAGCCCCAGGGATATACAGGTAATAACCTATTCCATCCCAATCATTCTTAATGACGGCACCGTTGTGGGGACATGCGGGCTGGAGATCACCTTAAACCAGCTTGAGCAGATTCTGGGAGAAGACCAGACAAGCGGCAACTTTGAAGAATGCTGGCTTTTAGGTATCCGGAACAAAGGAACAAAGACCATTGTCCCTGTCGCCTATTCCGGATATTTGTATAATCAGTATTTTAACGAGAGCCAAAGAATTGATTATGAGGATAATGAAGAAGAAAACATCAGTGAGCTGACGTCTTCTGAGGGAACCAAATGGTATGCCAGCATAAGAAGTTTAGATGTCTATGGAAACAATGGACCTTTTGAGGAAGATGAGTGGGTATTAGCCGGTATCGCACGCCAGAAGGATCTGCTGTCTTTTTATAATGCAATCCGGCGCATGCTTCTTGGCTCCATGGCAGTACCGCTTATTTTCAGCCTGTTAGGGGCGTTTGTTATAGGCAAGATCATGACGGAACCTATCCGCAGACTGATCGTGGAATTAAGAGGAAAGTCAGGAAGCAGGGGACTTTCCCTTAAAAGAGTACATATCAGGGAAATCGATGAACTGACAGAGACCATTGAACAATTAAATCAGGATGTGGAAAGGGCGTCGTCAAAAATTTCAAGTATTCTGGAACATGCCAATGTCCTTATTGGTGTATTTGAATATGAGGAGGAAGCTGACCGTGTATTCTGCAGCCGCTCTTTGTTTCAGATGCTGGACTGGGGAAGTATAGAAGAGCCATACTGCTATATAAAAACAGAAAAATTCAAGAAATACATGAAGAGGACCTTTAGCGGAATTAAGATAAAAGGGGACCGTATTTTGCAGTGCCTGGAGGGCCCGGAAGGGACGCGCTGGGTGGAATTTATTCTGGACGGATCAAAGAAAGGGACAATTCTTGGAGTGTGTTCGGATGTGACTGCGGATGTAGAGGAAAAAGAAAAGCTGGAGCGGGAGAGAAACTTTGACCTGCTGACGGAGATTTACAACCGGAGAGCATTCCGTGAACAGGTCGCGGCTGTTATGAACAGGCAGAAAGAAAAGGTTTCTGCACTTATCATGTGGGATCTGGATAATTTAAAATATATTAATGATACATACGGGCATGACGAGGGAGACCGGTACATTGTCCTCTTTGCCAACTGCTTAAAGATATTCTCTGAAAAGGGAGGGATTGTAGCCAGATATTCCGGAGATGAATTTGTTACCTTTATGGAAGCAGATGAAAAGGAAGAAATCAGAGAAAAAATCCGGGAATTCATGAAGCATATTCAAAAATTCTCACTGAATACGGGTGGTGGATACCAGTTTCCTATCCGTGTGTCGGGAGGGCTTTCCTGGTACCCGGATGATGCGGCAGACTTTGAGACCCTGTTTAGTTATGCGGACTTTGCCATGTATATGGTAAAGCACAGCGTGAAAGGGGTGGTAAAGGAATTCGATTTAAACGAATATACCCATAACTCCTATATGCTTGCAGGCAGCGAAGAGCTTAACCGGATGCTTGATAAAAAAGAGGTTTGTTTTGCTTTTCAGCCAATTGCAACAAGGGAAGGAAGGATTTACGGATATGAATTGCTGATGCGTCCAAAATTTGCAAATATGAAGGGAATCAGTGAAGTGCTAAATCTGGCAAGAGCGCAGGCAAAGCTTTCCCAGATAGAATCTCTTACCTGGTTTGCAGGACTTAAGGCGGTTGTGGCGGAGGCTATGGCCGGGCAGCTGGGAGCTGACGAGAAGCTGTTCATCAATTCCATTGCAAGCGTTTGCTTAACGGAAACAGAGCAGACGGAGCTGGAAGAAACCTACGGGGATCTGCTTCACCGAATTGTCATTGAAATGACAGAAGGCGAACCGGTAAGCCACGATTTCATGCAACGTAAAGTCGACATGGCGAGGCGGTGGAAGGGGCAGGTCGCTGTTGATGATTTCGGGACAGGATATAACAGCGAATCCATTCTCCTGCGTATGAGGCCGGATATCATTAAGGTGGATATCAATCTGGTGAAACGGATCCACGAAGACCAGAACCGCCAGATCATTTTAAGGAATCTTTTGGATTTTGCAAAGCAAAACAACATAACAGTTCTTGCCGAGGGAGTAGAAACCCCGGAAGAGCTTGAATTTCTTATGAAATGCGGGGTTTCTCTGTTCCAGGGATATTATATTTCAAGACCGCAGATGGAGATCAGACCCCTGGACCCCTACATCGTGAAGCGCATGCAGGAGTTTTCAGGAAAAACCTGATTTAATCGTAAATAATGCTGGAATTTACGGGACGAGTATGCTATAATGTTAAATTGAAGTGTAACGCCCTGTTGATTTGGCGGTTCACATATATTTCAAGGAGGAACCCTTTAATGAGTTTACAAGTAGAAAAATTAGAAAAGAACATGGCAAAATTGACGGTAGAAGTGTCGGCGGAAGAGTTTGATAAGGCTCTTACTGCGGCTTACAATAAGAATAAGGGCAGATTCAACATCCCTGGTTTCAGGAAAGGGAAAGCTCCTCAGGCCATGGTTGAGAAGATGTATGGAGCAGGCATTTTATATGAAGATGCAGTAAACGAGGCTCTTGATGCAACCTATGGTGATGCAGCAGAAGAAAGCGGACTGGACATTGTTTCCAGACCTGAGATTGACATCGTACAGGTAGAAAAGGGTAAGACCCTGATCTATACGGCAACAGTAGCCGTAAAACCAGACGTAACACTCGGCGAGTATAAGGGAATCGAAGTGACCAAGGCATCTGCTGAAGTAACCGATGAAGATATTGATTCTGAATTAAAGAGAGTTCAGGAACAGAATTCCAGACTTATCTCAGTAGAAGACAGACCCGTAGAGGACGGTGACCAGACGGTTATCAACTTTGAAGGCTTTGTAGACGGAAAGACATTTGAAGGCGGAAAGGGTGAGGATTATCCTCTTACCATTGGTTCCCACTCCTTCATTGATACCTTTGAAGAGCAGCTGATCGGAAAGAACATCGGTGAAGAGTGTGAAGTCAACGTAACCTTCCCAAATGAGTATCATGCAACAGAACTGGCAGGAAAGCCTGCATTATTTAAGGTGACTGTTAAGGAAATCAAGAAAAAAGAACTTCCTGAGTTAAACGATGAGTTTGCAAGCGAAGTTTCTGAATTCGAGACATTGGAAGAATACAAGAACGACATCAGGGAAAAGGTTGCTTCCAGAAAAGAGAAAGAAGCAGCAACAGAGAACGAAGATCATGTGGTAGAGAAGGTTGTTGAAAATGCTACCATGGAGATTCCTGAGCCTATGATCGACAGCCAGGTGAACAACATGGTTAATGATTATGCAAGAAGAATGCAGAGCCAGGGCCTGTCTCTTGACCAGTACATGAAATTTACAGGCATGACTCTTCAGTCCTTAAAGGAGCAGATGAAGCCACAGGCTCTTAAGAGAATCCAGACAAGACTGGTATTGGAAGCAGTTGTGAAAGCTGAGAACATCACTGCATCTGACGAAGCAGTAGAGAAAGAAATTGCCAGCATGGCAGAAGCTTACAAGATGGAAGCCGCTATGGTAAAAGAATCTCTTGGAGAAGTCGGAATCCAGCAGATGAAGGAAGATCTGGCAGTTCAGGAAGCAGTAGATTTTCTTGTTGCAGAAGCAAAATTAGTTTAAGAATTATCCCTTGAATAGATTCCTGGCATTTTGTCCGGAGTCTATTCGACTTTGATAAGAGATATCTTGGGGTATCCCTTTATGCCCAGAAAGCATGGGCAAAATATAGGAAAGAGCAGACAGGAGGAAGACAGATGAGTTTAGTACCTTATGTCATTGAATCAACCAGTAAGGGCGAACGTTCTTACGATATTTATTCCAGACTTCTTAAGGAGAGGATCATTTTCCTTGGGGAAGAGGTATCCGATGTATCGGCAAGCCTTGTAGTGGCCCAGCTGTTATTTTTAGAGGCAGAGGATCCGAATAAGGACATCAACCTCTATATCAACAGCCCTGGCGGTTCCGTAACCGCAGGCATGGCAATTTATGATACCATGAACTATATTAAATGTGATGTATCTACTGTTTGTATGGGCATGGCAGCCAGCATGGGAGCATTTTTGCTGGCCGGCGGAGCAAAGGGAAAACGGTTCGCTCTTCCAAATGCGGAGGTTATGATTCATCAGCCATCCGGCGGAGCAAAGGGCCAGGCCACTGAGATCCGAATCGTAGCTGAGAATATACTGAAGATAAAGAAGCGTTTAAATGAAATCCTGTCAGCAAACACTGGCCAGCCTTATGAAGTGATTGAACGTGATACGGAGCGTGACAATTACATGAACGCGGAAGAGGCGAAGGCATATGGCTTGATTGATGATATTATCTACAGCCATGACCGATAAGCCTTTACGCTTAAACAGCCAGGGCGATTGATAGGAAACACCCTGCGGGGTATCCCCGTTACACCCGGTAAAACGGGGCGGGTACTGCCAGAAAGCAGGGCAATGTATTAGGAAAGAATGAGGTGTGTATATGCCGGTCAGAACAGACGACAAGATCCGATGCTCTTTTTGCGGGAAGACCCAGGACCAGGTAAAGAAGCTCATTGCCGGTTCCAATAATGTCTACATCTGTGACGAATGCATTGACTTGTGCGCAGAGATATTAGAGGAAGAATTTGACAGCCATGAGGAAGATGTACCTGATTTTGGTGATATCAACCTGATGAAGCCAAAGGAAATCAAGGCTTTTTTAGACGATTATGTCATTGGTCAGGACAACGCAAAAAAGGTATTGTCTGTAGCAGTCTATAACCACTACAAAAGAATCACTTCCAGAAAAAAAATGGATGTAGAAGTGCAAAAGAGCAATATTCTGATGTTAGGTCCTACCGGCTCTGGTAAAACCTATCTTGCGCAGACGCTGGCAAAGGTTTTAAATGTTCCGTTTGCTATTGCAGATGCCACCGCCCTAACAGAAGCTGGTTATGTTGGCGAGGATGTTGAGAACATCCTTTTAAAGCTTATCCAGGCGGCTGACTACGATATCAGCAGGGCAGAATATGGGATTATCTATATCGATGAGATTGATAAAATAACAAAAAAGTCGGAAAATGTGTCTATTACCAGAGATGTTTCCGGCGAAGGCGTACAACAGGCCCTTTTAAAGATCCTGGAAGGTACGGTTGCAAGTGTTCCGCCCCAGGGAGGAAGAAAGCATCCCCACCAGGAACTTTTACAGATCAATACGACCAATATTCTGTTTATCTGCGGAGGCGCCTTTGATGGATTGGAAAAAATCATTGAGCGCCGGTTAAGTGCCGGTTCCATCGGCTTTAATGCGGAAATCGTAGATAAGAACAAAACAGATATTGATGATCTTCTGAAAAAGGCCCTTCCTCAGGATCTTGTGAAGTTCGGATTGATCCCGGAGTTTATCGGCCGAGTGCCGGTTAATGTATCCCTGGAGCTTCTGGATCGTGAAGCGCTTGTGAAGATTTTAACAGAGCCGAAGAATGCCCTGGTCAAGCAGTATCAAAAATTGTTTGAACTGGATGATGTGAAGCTTGAGCTGACTAGTGAAGCAGTAGAACGGATTGCGGAGCTGGCAGTGGAGAGAAAAACAGGGGCCAGAGGCTTGCGTTCCATTATGGAAAGCGTAATGATGGAGATGATGTACGAGATTCCATCGGACAGCAGCATCGGAATCTGCACGATTACCAGGGATGTTGTAGATAAAAAGGGTGAGCCGGAGCTGATTTACAGGGACACGGCAGTCCCAAGAAAATCACTGGCTCAGAAGTTAAGAAAAGATAAGACAGGCGAGATCGCATAGGTCCCTGCATGAGTCAGGAAGGTGTTACAGCGAGAAAATCTGCTGGAACACCTTTTTGAATGCAAAGGAGAGAACACAATGGTGGATAAGACAATCACAATGCCAGTTATCGCCCTGCGAGGCATGACTGTTCTTCCCAAAATGATGCTGCATTTTGATATCAGCCGGACAAAATCCATTGCAGCTGTGGAGAAGGCAATGGTGGGAGATCAGAAAGTATGTCTGGTTACCCAGAAGAATTCTGAGGAAGCTGACCCTGGAATCGAAGATTTGTATCAGATCGGTACAGTGGCTCTCATCAAGCAGCTGGTAAAGCTGCCGAATAATGTGATCCGTGTTATGGTGGAAGGTATGGAGCGGGCAGAGCTTTTGACTCTTGACAGCGAGGAGCCCATGCTCATAGGTGAAATTGAAAAAGCTCTGGAAGCAGATGATTCCATTGATTATATTACAAGAGAGGCTATGATTCAGATCATTCAGGAAAAGCTGGAGGAATACGGCAGGGAGAATCCCAGAGTCGCTAAAGAGGTACTTCCGGGTCTCATGGTGCTTAATGACCTTGGCGAGCTTTTGGACCAGATTGCCGTACAGCTTTCCTGGGATTACCGGGTACGCCAGCAGGTGCTTGAAAGCGCTCTTTTAGAGGACCGGTATGCGCTGGTTGTTAATCAGCTGATGACGGAGATCGAGGTCACAAAGGTAAAACGGGAATTACAGTCCCATGTTAAGGAACGGATCGACAAGAACCAGAAAGATTATATCTTAAGGGAGCAGCTTAAGGTGATCCGCGAGGAGCTTGGTGAGGACAACCCATTGTCCGATTCCGACGAATACTTAAAGAGACTGAAGGCATTAAAGGCTGATAAGGAGACCAAGGATAAGATACAGAAGGAGATTGAACGCTTTAAGGCGATGCCTGGAGGAAGTCAGGAAGCCAATGTGGTCCGTATGTACCTTGAGACGGTCCTGGAGCTTCCGTGGAAGAAGCTGTCAAAGGATGATAACAGCATCGCCCATGCAGAGGAGATCTTAAATGAGGATCATTATGGCCTTGAGAAGGTAAAGGAGCGGATTCTGGAATATTTAGCAGTCCGCGTCCTTACAAAAAAAGGATCCAGCCCTATCATCTGTCTGGTAGGACCTCCTGGAACAGGAAAGACTTCCATTGCCAGATCGGTGGCAAAGGCTTTAAATAAGGAGTATGTAAGGATCAGTCTGGGAGGAATCCGGGATGAAGCAGAAATCCGTGGACATCGGAAAACCTACGTGGGTGCCATGCCTGGAAGGATTGTAGAGGCCTTAAGACAATCCGGAGTCAGCAATCCGTTAATGCTTCTAGATGAGATCGACAAGGTCAGTAGGGATTATAAGGGTGATACTTCTTCCGCTCTTTTAGAGGTTCTGGACAGCGAACAGAATGTGAAATTCCGGGATCATTATGTAGAGATTCCCATTGATTTATCCAATGTGCTGTTTCTTGCAACGGCCAATACCACGACCACCATACCGGGGCCGCTTCTTGACCGTATGGAAGTAATTGAAGTAAATAGCTATACGGAGAATGAAAAATTCCATATTGCAAAGAATTACTTAGTGAGAAAGCAGCGGGAAAAAAATGGGCTTAAGCCAAGTCAGGTGGCCATATCGGACGAGGCTCTTGAAAAGATCATTCACCATTACACCAGAGAGGCCGGAGTCAGGAATTTAGAAAGGCGGATCGGGGCTGTTTTCAGAAAAGCTGCAAGAGAATTCCTGGAAGATGGGAAAAAGGCCATAGAGATAAATTCAAACGACCTGGAGAAGTATTTAGGTAAGGAAAAGGTACTCTTTGAGGATGTAAACGAGGAAGACCAGGTAGGAATCGTAAGAGGTCTTGCATGGACCAGCGTCGGCGGCAACACCCTTCAAATTGAAGTCAATGTCATGCCAGGGAAGGGAAGCCTTCAGATGACCGGACAAATGGGCGATGTCATGAAGGAATCCGCCCAGACTGCTTTAAGCTATGTCAGGTCGGTATGCCCGGAATATAAGGTAAAGGATGATTATTTTGAAAAACACGATATCCACCTTCACATTCCGGAAGGTGCCGTGCCAAAGGATGGCCCATCGGCAGGAATCACCATGGCAACGGCTATGCTGTCTGCGGTCACAAAACGGAAGGTAAACGCCAAAGTGGCCATGACAGGGGAGATCACTCTTCGCGGCCGTGTTCTGCCTATCGGTGGCCTGAAAGAAAAAATTCTGGCTGCCCGTATGGCCCATGTGGAGAAAGTTCTTGTTCCTGACAGGAACCGCCCGGATATTGCAGAGCTGTCAGAGGAAATCATCGGAAATCTGGACATCATATATGTGAAGAACATGCCGGAGGTTTTAAAAGAAGCTTTCATCAAGGAATAGAAGCACAGGTATGCCCAAAAAGCATGGGCAGGAAAGAGGAAACACCCTTCGGGTATACCTTTATGCCCAAAAAGTATGGGCAGGAAAGAGGAAACACCCTTCGGGTATACCTTTATGCCCAAAAAGTATGGGCAGGAAAGAGGAAACACCCTTCGGGTATACCTTTATGCCCAAAAAGTATGGGCAGGAAAGAGGAAACCATATGATCATTAAATCAGTTGAGCTGGAGACTGTGTGTGGAATAACCAGCAAGCTTCCGGAGAATACAAAGCCGGAGTTTGCCTTTGCGGGCAAATCCAATGTGGGAAAATCTTCTCTCATAAACGCCCTGATGAACCGCAAATCCTTTGCCAGAACCTCGTCCCAGCCGGGGAAGACTCAGACCATTAATTTTTACAACATCAATGATGCTTTGTACTATGTGGATCTTCCAGGCTACGGCTATGCTAAGGTATCCCTGGAAGTGAAGGCAAAGTGGGGGAAAATGATAGAAAACTATCTTCATAAGTCCTCCATGCTCCGGTGCGTGTTTTTGCTGATCGATATCCGTCACGAACCATCGGAGAATGATAAGACCATGTATGATTGGGTCGTGCACAATGGCTATCATCCGATCATCATCGCCACCAAGCTGGACAAGATCAAGAGAAGCCAGGTGCAGAAATCGTTAAAAGTCCTTCGCACGGGGCTTGGGATCGGAAGCGATGTGACAGTGATTCCCTTTTCCGCTGAGACCAAGCAGGGCAGGGAAGAAATATGGGACTTAATTTCAGAATCCGTAAATAGTCTTGACAAGGAGTAAAAATCTTTTTATAATGAACCTATTTATTACATAGAGTTCATTTTGGAGGAAGAGGAGAAAACAGTTATGAAAAAGAAAATGAGAAAAATCGTATCAACTCTTATGGCAGCGACCCTGGCAGCATCCTTTCTGACTGCCTGCGGAGGCGGTAATGCCGCAACAGGCACGTCTGCGGGAGCGGGCAAGGAAACAGGAGATAACAAGGTATTAAAGGTTGCCATGGAGTGCAGCTACGCACCTTATAACTGGACCCAGCCGACAGATGCAGGCGGAGCCGTTCCAATTTCCGGAAGCTCTGATTTTGCTTATGGCTATGACGTCATGATGGCTAAAAAGATAGCAGAGGAACTGGGCTATGGACTGGAGATCGTTAAGCTGGACTGGGATTCCCTTGTTCCTGCCGTTCAGTCCGGAAAGGTTGACTGTGTCATTGCCGGTCAGTCCGTTACTGCAGAACGTATGCAGTCTGTTGATTTTACAGAACCTTACTACTATGCGACCATTGTGACCCTGGTGAAAGCCGGAGGCAAGTATGAGAATGCAAAGAGTGTTGCTGATTTTGCCGGGGCAACCGCTACTTCCCAGTTAAATACCATCTGGTATGATAACTGTCTGCCTCAGATTCCAAATGCAGACATTCAGCCTGCCCAGGAATCCGCACCGGCCATGCTGGTATCTTTAAGCTCCGGAAGATGTGACCTGGTAGTAACAGACAAGCCTACCGGTCAGGCGGCGCTGGTTGCTTATCCTGACTTCAAGCTCCTTGATTTTACCGGAACAGAGGGTGAGTTTAAGGTTTCTGATGAAGATGTGAACATCGGTATTTCTTTGAAGAAGGGCAATACAGAATTAAAGGATGCCGTAAACGGAGTACTTGCCAAAATGAGCAAGGACGATTTTAACAAGATGATGGAAGAAGCAATTTCCGTTCAGCCATTATCCAAGTAATCCAGGTAACATACCTGAAAGTGTAGG
The DNA here is from genome assembly GCF_002797975.1 of [Clostridium] celerecrescens 18A. Classification (NCBI taxonomy): domain Bacteria; kingdom Bacillati; phylum Bacillota; class Clostridia; order Lachnospirales; family Lachnospiraceae; genus Lacrimispora; species Lacrimispora celerecrescens. Next base: position 1,173,317 of record NZ_PGET01000001.1, read on the forward strand.
TCGGATGCAGGAATGCAGGCATTCCTGTGCCTCACTCACTGCTTGCGGGAATAAAAAATAGAATCAGGGCTTGCAGGCACGGGACAAGAGTGTTCTTATTTCGTGCCGTTTGTTCTGTTTTGACGAAGTACGAGAAGGAGAAGGTAGTATATGTCTTTGCCATCAGATTTTTTTGGAAGAATTGTATTTATACTGCAGCATTATGGCCCTTCCTTTTTAAATGGGGCGGGAAAGACTATGGCAATCGCCATTGTCGGCACATTCATCGGCTGCATCATTGGCTTTGCCGTAGGAATTATCCAGACGGTTCCGGTTTCAAAAAGTGACAATCCGATAAAACGGTTTTTATTAAAATTAATTAAATTTATTTTAAATGTTTATGTAGAGGTATTCCGCGGAACTCCTATGATGGTTCAGGCCATGTTTATATTTTATGGTTCTTCCGTACTGTTTGGCATTAATATGTCCATCGTTTTTGCTGCCTATTTCATTGTATCCATTAATACAGGTGCTTATATGGCTGAGACTGTGAGAGGAGGAATCCTTTCCATTGATCAGGGACAGACCGAGGGCGCCAAGGCTATCGGCATGACCCATTTTCAGACGATGGTCAATGTTATCATGCCCCAGGCACTGCGCAATATCATGCCTCAGATTGGCAATAACTTAATCATCAACATTAAGGATACCTGCGTGCTTTCTGTTATCGGCGTAGTGGAGTTGTTTTATGCCACAAAAGGCGTTGCAGGCGCGTACTATACCTATTTTGAAGCATTTGGCATCACCATGATCATTTATTTCATCCTGACCTTTACCTGTTCCAGAATCCTTCGTTACTGGGAGAAGAAGATGGATGGTCCGGACAGCTACGATCTGGCGACCACGGATACGCTGGCTTATACCAGCGGTATGGTCAAATTTCCAGATCCTAAAGAGAAGGAGGTTAAATAAATGACAGACGGAAAAGTTTTAGAGATTCATCATTTGAGTAAAACCTTTGGAACGAATGTGGTGCTGCGGGACATTGATTTTTCTGTCAATGCCGGAGATGTGACCTGTATTATCGGAGCATCCGGTTCCGGAAAGTCAACGCTGCTTCGATGCATCAACCTGTTGGAAACTCCTACTACCGGCGAAATCCTGTACCATGATGTAGACATTACAGACCGGAAGATGAACGTTCCTTCTTACCGTACGAAGGTAGGTATGGTGTTCCAGAGCTTTAATTTATTCAATAACATGACTGTTTTGGAAAACTGTCTGGTAGGACAGGTAAAGGTGCTGAAAAAGGATAAGGAAGAAGCCAGAAAGAAGGCAATGATGTATCTGGAGAAGGTAGGTATGGCTCCTTACATCAATGCAAAGCCAAAGCAGCTTTCCGGCGGGCAGAAGCAGAGAGTGGCCATTGCAAGGGCCTTGGCAATGGAACCGGAGATCCTGCTGTTTGACGAGCCAACCTCTGCACTGGATCCCCAGATGGTAGGGGAAGTACTGGCAGTTATGAGAACTTTGGCAAAGGAAGGCCTTACCATGATCATCGTAACTCATGAAATGGCATTTGCCAGGGATGTGTCCAGCCGTGTGGTTTATATGGCAGGCGGCGTCATTGAAGAAGAAGGCGCTCCGGCTGATATTTTTGGGAATCCAAAGAAAAATTCAACTAAAGAGTTTTTAAACCGGTTTATGCAGGGATAAGAAAAAGCTGATTCAGGATAATAAATCTGAATCAGCTTTTTTATTAATTTAAGTGATGATTCTCTGACAAGATCCTTTCATCAATACGACGCACAACGCCATGGGTATAAGCTGTAAAATATTTTGACCAGAAACTATATGCCGATGGATTGATGCTCTCAAAGTCTACACCCAGGTGGGTGTAACCCTCTGCCTTCAAGGTTTTTATCACCTCATCCAGCAGGCTTTGATATAATCCTTTGCCTCGATGCTCTTTAAGACAGAACGCACTGTTAATATGGCGGTAATTCGGATGTTCAGTTATAAAGGTTTCGCCAGATTCTGAAATTTTTAAATAAGCGCATATTTTACCCTGGTATAGAGACACAAAACACCGTTCATGATTATTTATACACGTTTCACAAAAGGCATCCAATGGTTCCTGTACACGGTTCATGAAAGTTGGACTATTGTTAAAATGTTTGTTTAACATGAGTTCAAGCGGATATGCCAAAGCGTACTCGCTTGGTTGAAGTTCTATGAACTCGTATTCTTCACAAGTCCTGCAATCAAATGGCTCCATAGGGCGGATTGAATCAATGCAGCGAAGACCAAAACCATATTTAAAAAACTGGTTTTGAGAAATTTCGTCATGTGCATATAAGCAAATACCATGACTGACTGCGCCTGCACGCACCCATTTGCGGGCAGCATCCTGATACATGGCCGCATAAATATTTGCTCTGTTCTTAAGGGTTGCCGCATTGGCCCACATGGGTGAAAACACACCCTTAACGTCAGTAGAGTGAAACGCATTGTCAAAAGGCTTGATGCCGCATAAAAATCCAATCATTTCATCATCTTCAAATGCTGCAACACCCATACCGTTATCGGCAAAGCAGGTCAAATCAGGGAAGGCATCAACATATGGCAGAGCTGGCACCTGAGAAAGTTCTTCTTTGTAGCAGGCCAGTGCCAGTGCGTTTGCCTTTCTGATATGCTCCCTGGCAAAATCAACTATAATCATCGTTTCATTACGCCTCTTTTCGTTTATGGGTAATGAGCAAATTTTATTAGGGCTCATCGGAAACCCGCTGTGGTTGAATCGTTTCCTTTTTAACCGGCTCTCCCTGGATGGGGACCGGCATTTCCTGTTTTTCTGGTATACACTTATGAACCGGCTTGGAAAAAAGATTTCGTATTTTGATCCTGATAAAGGTATTTGCTGCTTTGATAAAAACCACAAAAATAAAAACGGGCAGGATGACGGTTAAAATCAACCTTACCTTGAAATGTAACTTTTTTTTCTCTAATTGTTTCAAATGTAACTGATATTGCCCTTTTATCTTCGGAAATAATGTATTCTTTGTCTGAATTTTACTCAAAATAAATCCCCCTTATGTTTCTGCTAGATGAAATGTTAAGAGCCGCTCATCAGTGCTTTCATGGCAAATGCATATATTTCCTGACTCTTAGATTTCCAGTGGTCACACATGATTTCCGCCTGGTCCTTATCCGGGACAGACAGTTCCAGATTTATCAGGCAGTTTTTTCCTTCCCGGACCTGACAGTGGACGATGTAGTCATGGCTGGTGGATTTATAGAAATCAGCGGTTACACCCACCTCGTTGCGGAGACGGAACTTGTTCTCTTTTAAATATTCATCCATATCATTGATGATAGCCGGTGAAATCTTGCTGCCGAAAAAGGAAAGGGTTTCTTCCCCTTCCCTGGTGATTTCGTACCGGCTGCTGTTATGGTTGGTTTCCACATGAAGCAGTCTGGCCTCCAGCAGTTCATTCAATGCCTGATTGAGCGTAAAATATGTGGTATATTCATGCTCCAGAAAAAAGTTTGACAGTTGTGCGCTTGTCAGGGGGAAATTAACCTGTTTAAGCATGTATAAAATCATTAGTTTGTACAGGGTCATAGGTTCTGACAGCATAGTTACCTCTTTCCTGCCCGCGCTTTTTGGGCATTTTGGTATCCCTGTAAGGGGATACCTCCTTTGTCGCGCTTGCTGCGCCGTAAATTCTAGGATTGTGAAAGCCGCTTTCAACCAGATCCTTCATATTTTTTACTGCCGGATATACTCTTTGACCGCCTGGCTTACCACAGATGCAACACGGGGGTCAAAGGCCTCAGGCAGGATATTATTTTCGTTCAGTTCTGAAGGCGCTACAAGACCGGCGATAGCAGTTGCGGCTGCAAGCTTCATATCTTCCGTAATAGCGGTTGCCCTTCCCTCCAATGCACCTTTAAAGATACCGGGGAACACAACTACATTATTGACCTGGTTGGGGAAGTCAGACCTTCCGGTTCCAACTACTTTTGCGCCGGCTGCTTTGGCGAGGTCAGGCATGATCTCAGGAACCGGGTTTGCCATGGCAAACAGAATGGCGTCCGGATTCATGGAAGCGACCATTTCTTCCGTAACGATTCCAGGGGCGGATACTCCTACGAAAATATCACTGCCTTTCATGGCATCTGCCAAGGAACCATGGGTTCCTTCCAGATTCGTCACATCCATCATCTTTTCCTGCATCCAGTTCAAGCCCTCCATGCCCTTTACCAGGATTCCCGCACGGTCACACATGGTGATATGAAGAAAGCCATAGGAGAGAAGAAGTTTTGTAATGGCAATTCCGGCGGAGCCTGCACCGTTTACAACTATTTTGCATTCCTCTTTTTTCTTCCCTGTCACTTTTAAGGCGTTTATAATGCCGGCAAGAACGACGATCGCCGTTCCGTGCTGGTCATCATGGAATACGGGGATGTCAAGAAGCTCTTTTAGCCGTTCTTCGATTTCAAAACAGCGGGGAGCGGAGATATCCTCCAGATTGATTCCGCCAAAAGCAGGCGCAATATTCACTACGGTCTTAATGATCTCTTCGGTGTCCTGGGTATCCAGACAGATCGGGATGGCATTAATTCCTCCAAACTCCTTAAAAAGCACCGCTTTTCCTTCCATAACAGGCATGGCGGCCAGAGGTCCGATGTTGCCAAGTCCAAGAACAGCACTTCCATCTGAAACGACTGCAATGGTGTTTGATTTGATTGTGTATAGGTAGGCAGCCTCAGGATCCCCTGCAATGACTTTGCAGGGTTCCGCTACGCCTGGGGTGTAGGCAAGGGCCAGATCCTCCCGGCTTTTTACCTTTGCTTTGGAAGTGATTTCCAGTTTTCCTTTCCATTCTTCATGAAGCAATAAAGCTTTTTCGTTGGTTGTCATGATCGTTCGTCCTTTTTTTCACAGTTTTATTTTATCATACCAATTTTAGGGTTTTAAATCAATAGAAAATATGTTAGAATATAGAGTAATTGAAATCAAATAGCTAAATAAGATAAGGAAATTAAAGATACAGGTGGTACTATGAGAGAACGGATCAACAGGCTGGCAAAGGGCATCATTGATTCAGAGATTCCAAAGATTAAGGTGACACCGTGGGAAATTGATGATGTGGTTCGTTCCGGCGGAGCTACCAGGCGGGAACTTGTCGTTACCAGTGAGAATAATTTACATATAAAAGGACTTGCATATTCGTCGAATTTCCGTGTCAGGCTCATAAGCGGAGCATTTGGCGGAACATATAACCATCTGGTCTATGAGATAAACAGTAGTTACCTGGAAGATGGAGATGTGATTAAGGGCTCTTTTTATCTGGTTACCAATGGCGGCGAGAGAGAAGTCCCTTATTCTTTTTGTGTGGAATTAAGCACATCAGGAAAAGCACTGAGTGATTTAAAGACAGCAGAGGATTTTGCAGATACGGCAAAAAAAGATATGGATACGGCTCTTCGTTTGTTTGAGTATCGGGATTTTGCCACGGCTCCCTTTATGCAGGAACTACATGTAAGGGCAATCTACGACGGATTAAAGGGAAGGCCTGACAGAAGGAAGGAACTGGAAGAGTTTCTGACCGCGTTAAAGGTGAAAAAGCCGGTCCAGTTATGGACGGAAACCGAGGAGCGGAGATTTGGGGAACTTGAGGAAGTTGTAATGGATTGGGTGATCATAAAGCGCAGCGACTGGGGCTATGTGAACCTGGAAGTTACAACGGACTGTGATTTTATAGAACTGCCAAGGAAAAGCATCGGAGAGCAGGACTTTGAAGAAGAGGAATGCAGGGTACCCTTTTTGGTTCATCCGGAGCGTATGCACCAGGGAGAGAATTCCGGAAGAATTCTCATAACTGGAATGGAAGACCGATTTGTCATCTCCGTTACTGCGGTCAATAATCCCGGAGGAGGGGTATCCGCAGAAGACGCGTTTGCAAAAGAAGCCTTGAGCCGTTTTTTACGGCTCCGCCTGGAAGAAGAGTACGGGCAGAGGGATATAAATATTCTATATGATGAGATGGAAAAGGCCCTTGATGAGATTGAACTGATGAAGGGTGAAAATAGCCTCCTAAAGCTGCTTCGGGCTGAGATATTCCTTGGCCAGGAAAATCCTTCCAAAGCTGCATTGCTCCTTGACGAGTGCAGAGATGATATCCTTAAGGAGCGCCAGGAAAAAAGGGAGCTTTACTGCTATTACCAGTACCTGCGTTTAAAGGTGCAGCCGGACGAATACCAGAAGGAATCCCTGATCCGTCTCATGAAAAAATATCTGGAAGAAGACAGAAGGCTCTTCTGGCTTTTTTTGCTGCTTATGAAGCTGGATGACAAGCTGCTTGAGAATCTGCCTTCATTGTTAGCCATGATGAAAAAGCAGTTTCATATGGGAGTCAGAAGCCCGTTTTTCTATGTATGGGGCTGCAGGGTACTGAACTGTTCACCGGAGATCATAAGGGCCATGGGTTCCATGGAACTCCAGATCCTATATCATTGCGCCGGTAAAGGGATTATAGATCAAAAGCTGGCGGTGGCCGTATCCAGGCTTACCCTGACGGCAAAGCATTTTAACCGGCTGCAATACCGGATGTTAGTTAAGCTTTATGAGGAGCACCCAATAAAAGAGGTACTTGAGGCAATCTGTGCCTTGTTAATCAAAGGGGAATGCCGCATGGCGGAAGCCTTTTCCTGGTACGAAAAAGGGATAAAGTCAGGGATCAGCCTGACGCGGCTGTATGAATATTATTTGTATGCTCTGCCGGGAAATTACTGCTATCTCCTCCCAAAGGAAGTGCTTTTATATTTTTCTTATGGAGGAAATGAGCTGGATCTCCACAGCCGGGCGGTCCTTTATAAGAATGTTCTGGTTTATCTGGAACCGACCGACCCTCTGTATCAGGCCTATGAGCGGACGATCGAGAAATTTGCTACAGAGCAGCTGTTTGAATCACGGATTGACAAACAGCTGGCCGGGATTTATGAGCGGATGATACTAAAGGATGTGATCGATCTTCCTATGGCAAAGGTGCTGCCCTCCATACTACGGTCCTACCGGGTGGAATGCAGCAATAAAAATATGAAGTATGTCATTGTGTGCTATGAGGAAATGGCAGAGGAAGATGCGTTCCTTCTCGATGATGGTGTTTCCTATGTGCCTTTATTTTCGGAGCACAGCATATTGCTTTTCCAGGATGCCTTTGGCAACCGGTATGCCAACATTCCCTATGAGAAAGAACCTGTTATGGACCGTCCGGAACTGGAAGAGCGCTGCTTTGAATTATATCCGGAGCATTCCATGCTCCGGCTTCGGGCATGTGAACGGATTCTGGCGGACGGGGCATCAAATATAGAAGAGGTGAAGATTTTAGAAGGCACGCTGGAGGATAAAAATCTGCGGCCTCTTTATCAGAAGCTTCTTCTTTCCAAAGTCATCGAGTTTTACAGCATGCAGGCCTCTGACGGTCTGGAAGGAGAAGAAGGAGCCGGGTATTTGGTTAAGCTGGATAAAAAGGTCCTTTCCAGGGAAGAGCGGATAAACGTCTGTGATACGCTCATCCATAACAACCACATGGAAGAGGCGTTCTTAATGATCCGGGAATTCGGAAGCGAAGGAACCCGGACGGAGCGGCTTTATGAACTGTGTACGAAAATGATACTAAAGAACTTATTTGACGAGGATCCTTTGCTTTTACATCTGGCTTACGATGTTTTTAGAGAAGGAAAAAGTGACGGCGTGATCCTTGACTACTTGTGTGAGCATTTTAACGGGTTAACGAGCCAGATGTATCAGGTGCTTATGAAAGGCGTTTCTGAGCATGTGGAAACATATGATCTGGAAGAACGCCTGACGGCTCAGATGATGTTTTCCGGCTGCAGCTCAAAACTTGACAAGGTGTTTGGTCTTTACCGGAGCCGCAAAGAAACTGGTGAAATGATCGTGAAAGCTTATTTTACCATAAAATGCACAGAATACTTTATGGAGGATAAGGAGCCGGAGGAAAAGGTTTTCGCTTATCTGGAAGGAACGGTCCGGGCGGCTTCTGTAAAAGGCCGTCTCCCCACCATTTATCTGCTGGCCATAACGAAGTATTATTCTAAACGTTCTGCACTAGATGAAGAGCAGCAGAAGCTGTGCCGGAATACAGTATCCTTCCTGTTAGAAGAAGGTCTTGTGTTTCCGTATTATAAGGATCTGTCAAAATATATTCCCATGCCGGAAGATATTATGGATAAAGCCATGGTCCAGTACTGTGGGGACCGGGATTCCAAGGTGGAGTTGCAGGTCAGGATTCTTCCGGATGAAGAAGAGTTTCACAGTGAGGATATTTCCCGGATGTACCAGGGAGTTTTCGTCAAGCAGAAGATATTGTTTGAAGGCGAGATCATGGAATACCAGGTGAGAGAGCTGATCGAGGAAGCGTGGGTTCTAAAAAAAGAAGGCAGTATAAGCTGCGATACCGGAGTATCCCGGAAGGCTTCGGACAGCAAGTTTGCCTGTTTAAATGAAATGAGTCTGTCCTTAAGCTTAAAGGATGAAAACGGGCTTAAAAATCGGATGCAGGAGTATTTAAAAAAGAATGCTGCTGCAGAAGAATTATTTCCACTGATGTAAGATAAGGGGGCTGTCAATGGACGGACTGATAATAGGGCTTGACCTTTGTGATGCCTATACCCGCATATGCTGCCATGACAGAGAAAAATCATGGTGCTTTCCTACAGTGATCTGCAGGAAAAAGGATGAAGATGCCTGGTTTGTAGGAGAAGAGGCTTATGCCTATACTCTTGTAGGCGAGGGCATTATAATAGACAAGCTGATAAAAATGGTTAGGAAAGAGGGAACCGCGACTTTGGGCGGAACCAAATACGAAGGTCTTGACCTTTTAAAGATGTTTTTAAAAAAGATATTAAAGCTTCCCATGGAAGAGTTTTTCTGCGATGAGGTGAAACAGCTGGTGATCACCATGCAGAAGGTGGATGTAAAGCTGATGGATGCCCTTATGTATTGTGCGGACTACTTGGAGATTCCAAGAGAGCGTGTGCACATTATCAGTCATACGGAAAGCTTTGTATACTATACCCTCAGCCAGAAAAAAGAGGTTTGGAGCAATCAGGTAGGTGTGTTTGACTTATCGGAAGATTCTTTTCACTATCATGAGCTTAAGGTACAGAGAGGCCTTCGGAAGATGGTGGTGATTGCAGAGGATGAAGCTTTGGAGGAAAGCTTTAATCTGGATATTTTAGACACGCCTTCCGGAGGAAAGCTGGCGGATAAAATCTTAAGCTCCTGCGCGGACAGGCTTCTGCAGAAGAAGTTATTTTCAACTGTATTTCTGACGGGAAAGGGCTTTGAGCGCCATGACTGGGCGGGAGATTCCATGAAGATACTCTGTTCCCGACGGAAGGTCTATATGGAGCCGGAACTGTTTGCCAGAGGTGCGGCTTTTAAGGGAATGGATTATCTTCAGGATAAGACCTCTTATCCCTTTACCTGCATCTGTGAAGGGCGGCTTCATTCCACCATTTCCATGAAGGTGCTTCATAAGGAACGGGAAAGCCAGCTGGTTGTGGCTGCAGCCGGGGATAACTGGTATGAAGCAAAGAGCAGCGTGGATTTGATCCTGGATCATCAGGATTATGTGGAATTTATGGTAACGCCTATGGATCCAAAGCAGAAACGGCTGGTGAAGATCCCGCTTGAAGGATTTCCAGACCGGATGGACAGAACGATCCGGATAGGGATCAGCTTTGGGTTTTTGGATGAAAAAACCATGGCAGTGGTACTGAAAGACAAGGGGTTTGGTGAAATATTCCCGGCCACGGAGGCCGTGATAAGGCAAGAGGTTATGCTATGAGTATGATTCTTTGCCGGCAGGAGCCGGTTAAACATCCTTTTTATTTTGAAGGCCTGGGAATCCGCCTGTTTTCTTCCCAGGAGCTTTGCTATGTGATTTATAATAATCCTCTTTTGGTTATGGATCAATTTGTGGATAATAACCTGATTCAGTTTATCAGAGAGGATCTGGATATGGCTTTTCTGGCTGCAAAGCTGGAAAAATGGCAGCAAAGCGGTGAGGAAACGGATGAGCTTCTTGCTATGATTCTTCACGAATGCGATTACTATACTGCTTCTGAGGTCGGACGGTTCCGGCAGAATCTGGCTACTTACCGCCGGATGCCTGTCCAGGAGTTTTTAAAGGTAAAGGCGGATTACCTGTTTTCCAGAAAACAATATGGAAAGGCCATCACAGAATACGGAAAGATCTTGGATCTTCCAAAGGGTGACCGGGGGGATGACACCTTCCGGGCTAAAATATTTAATAATCTGGGAGCAGCTTATGCCAGGCTGTTTATGACGGACAAAGCCTGCCAAGCGTACCAGAAATCATTTGATCTGGTGAAAAATGCCGAGATTTTAAAAAGAATATGCCATCTGGCCCAGTGGAATCCGGGTCTGGTGTTAAATGAGCGTTTTCAGGCTCTCATTACAGATGAAATGAGGCAGGAATGCGAAATAGAAAAAGAGAAGGCGGAAGCGCTGGCGGCTCAGGCGGACAGCCTAAAAGAACTTGAACGGCTGTTTCAAAAGGACCCAATCAAACGTCTTCAAGGGGCAGGAGAGCTTATCCAGAAGTGGAAACAGGAATACCGGAATATTATGTCTTGACAAATCCTTAAAAAGACACTATCATTACAAGGTATAAGAAAACACCCAGTGGGTATACCTATATGCCCAAAAAGCATGGGCAGGAATAAGAAAAAGGTAGAGACGAAGAGGAGTACGCTTATAACCCTGAAAGAGAAAACCGTTCATCGGCTGAAAGACGGTTAAGGAAGTGTATGCGGAAGGTAGCTTCAGAACCGGAAGGCTGAAATTTATGTTTCAGTAAGCTTTCACGCGTGGCTGCGTTAGAGGCTATGTGAGATATGACAGGCTCTGTCATATGAATAAAGGTGGTACCGCGTTAATACGCCCTTTGCATCCTGACGATGCAGAGGGCTTTTTTTATTTGTAGGAAGCTACGTCCTATGGATTTAAAACTATTTGTTTTACGGCAATTACATGGAAGCAAGGATCGATCGGCCGCCCATGGGCATACATTAAAGCCCTGAATATAAGGCGGTCAGCAGGAAGGAGATAATGATGAAAGAATTGGAGAAGACCTATAATCCGGCAGGGATTGAAGGCAAACTTTATGAGAAATGGCTGGATAAGAAGTATTTTCATGCAGAACCAAATAAGGATAAAAAGCCCTTTACCGTCATAATGCCGCCGCCCAATATCACGGGGCAGCTTCATATGGGCCATGCCTTAGACAATGCCATGCAGGATATTTTGATCCGCTATAAGCGGATGCAGGGATTCGAAGCCCTGTGGCAGCCAGGCACAGACCATGCGGCTATTGCAACAGAAGTTAAGGTTATCGAGAGCTTAAAGAAGCAGGGAATTGAAAAAGAAGAACTGGGCAGGGAAGGCTTCCTGGAAAAATGCTGGGACTGGAGAAAAGATTATGGCGGACGGATCATCAACCAGCTTCATAAACTGGGATCTTCTGCCGACTGGGACAGAGAGCGTTTTACCATGGATGAAGGCTGTTCCGCAGCCGTTCAGGAAGTTTTTATCCGGCTCTATGAAAAAGGTTATATTTATAAAGGTTCCCGTATTGTAAACTGGTGTCCGGTTTGCCAGACTTCCATTTCTGATGCGGAAGTGCTGCATGAGGACCAGAACGGCTTCTTCTGGCATATTAATTACCCCATCGTAGGAGAAGAGGGAAGATTTGTAGAGATCGCAACTACCAGACCGGAAACCCTTCTAGGAGATAGCGCTGTAGCAGTGAACCCGGAAGATGAGCGCTATCAGGACCTTATCGGCAAGATGTTAGAGCTTCCCCTTACCGGCCGCCAGATACCGGTGGTAGCAGATTCTTATGTAGATAAAGAATTCGGTACCGGCTGTGTGAAGATTACCCCGGCCCACGACCCCAATGACTTTGAGGTTGGAAAGAGACATGATCTTCCTGAAATCAATGTTATGAATGACGATGCCACCATCAACCTTCCTGGCAGCAAATATCATGGTATGGAACGCTATGAAGCCAGAAAAACCATTGTAAAGGACCTTGAAGAACTGGGGCTTTTGGTAAAGGTTGCTCCCCATGCCCATGCGGTAGGAATCCATGACCGCTGTAAGACCACTGTAGAGCCTTTGGTTAAGCAGCAGTGGTTTGTCAAGATGGAAGAGATGGCAAAGCCGGCAATTGAGGCTTTAAAATCAGGAGAACTGAAATTCGTTCCGGAGAGATTTGATAAGACCTATCTTCACTGGCTTGACAATATCCGTGACTGGTGTATTTCCAGACAGCTTTGGTGGGGACATCGCATTCCGGCATATTATTGTGACCAGTGCGGAGAGATTATCGTGTCAAAAGAAGTTCCCACAGTATGCCCGAAATGCGGGGGAACCCATTTGACTCGGGATGAGGATACCCTTGATACCTGGTTTTCTTCTGCTCTCTGGCCATTCTCCACTTTAGGCTGGCCGGAAAAAACAGAGGACTTAGAATACTTCTACCCAACCGATGTGTTGGTTACTGGCTACGACATTATCTTCTTCTGGGTAATCCGAATGGTATTTTCCGGAATCGAGCAGACCGGTAAGCTTCCTTTCCATACAGTGCTGATGCACGGTCTGGTAAGAGATTCGGAAGGCCGCAAGATGAGTAAATCCCTAGGAAACGGAATCGATCCTCTGGAGGTTATCGAAAAGTACGGAGCCGATGCCCTGCGAATGACCCTGATCACAGGAAATGCGCCCGGCAATGACATGCGTTTCTATTGGGAGCGGGTGGAGGCCAGCAGAAACTTTGCCAATAAGGTTTGGAATGCTTCCCGCTTCATTATGATGAATATTGAAAAAGCACCGGATGCAAAGGCAGAACTTTCAGAACTTACCATTGCGGACAAATGGATCCTGTCCAAGGCGAACACCCTTGCAAAGGATGTAACAGAAAACCTGGATAAGTATGAGCTTGGAATTGCTCTTCAAAAGGTTTATGATTTTATCTGGGAGGAGTTCTGCGACTGGTATATCGAGATGGTGAAACCAAGGTTATGGGATGATAAGGATCAGACGAAAGCGGCTGCCATCTGGACGCTGAAAACCGTGCTTATTAACTCCTTAAAGCTTCTTCATCCTTATATGCCGTTCCTCACCGAGGAAATCTTCTGCAATCTTCAGGACGAAGAGGAGTCCATTATGATTTCCAGCTGGCCGGAGTATAAGGAAGAGTGGAACTTTGAGACAGAAGAGCATGCGGTTGAAACCATTAAGGAAGCTGTAAGAGGAATCCGGAATGTACGCACCTCCATGAACGTTCCGCCAAGTAAGAAAGCGAAGGTTTATGTTGTTTCTGAGAATCAGGAGATTCTTGATATCTTTGAACACAGCAAGGTTTTCTTCGCTACGCTGGGATATGCTGGTGAAGTGTATTTACAGAAGGATAAGAATGGCATAGCAGACGATGCCGTATCTGCGGTTATTCATCAGGCAGTTATCTATATGCCGTTTGCAGAACTGGTGGATATTGAAAAAGAAGTAGAGCGTTTAAAGAAGGAAGAAGAGCGCTTAGGCAAGGAACTGGCTCGTGTTGAGGGCATGCTTAACAACGAAAAGTTCGTAAGCAAGGCTCCGGCAGCCAAGATTGATGAGGAAAAGGCTAAGCTTGAGAAATATGCTCAGATGATGGATCAGGTAAAGGAGAGACTTTCTCAGCTCTCTTAAATCCCCATCTTGGAAAATCGACAATATGAAATAGAATGTGAAAAACAGTCGAACATGGCAGAAAATGCTGTGTCCGGCTGTTTTTTGTTGCGCAGTATGGGAGAAAGCGTCCTTTTTGATTTTTGTCCATTTGTCAGGAAGAGAGAAGGAATGGACAAAAGGGGAACGTGTGGTCTGTAAGAAACTGTCGGCATATGCCGTGGCAGGATGGAAAAAGGCGATAAAAAAATGGAATCATCCCCATGGTTTTGACAAATTCTGAATGGCTTACTGGCTATAATGTTCGTACAGGGCGGGAGGTGAAAGCGGCGACGGAAATAAACCTGTATATTGATGTGTTGTTCTTAACTAATTTTGCCATGGATTTCCTGGTATTATCCATTGTAAGACGGGGGATGAAGTATCGTCTCATATGGTGGAGAATGATTCTTGGGGCTATTTTGGGGGCAGCCTGGGCCGTGTTTGCTGCCGCTTTTCCATTTTTACCCCTGTGGCTTGAGATGGTAATAACCTATCTGGCGGTGAGCACCCTGATGGTGATGACGGCTTTCGACGTAAAAAGACCAAAGGAAATAGGGAAAGCAGTAAGTGCTCTTTATCTGGCTGCAGTTACAACAGCAGGCATAATGGATGCCCTATATCAGCATACGAAGGCCGGCTATTATATAGAACAGATTCTTAGAGGAAATGGTCAGGAAGCCATACCTTTTTACCGGTTGATTTTTATAGCAGCGGGTACTTACTTTGGAATCCGCTGCTTTCTGCGGCAGATTTCCGCCATGCTAAAGGGAAAGAACAATTTTTATGAAGTTACCATGCATTACAGAGGAAAGAAAAAGGTAGTAACGGCTCTGCTTGATACAGGAAACAGGCTGTATGAACCAGTGAGCCGCCGGGCTGTCCACGTTGTGACCTATGAAGCTGTCCGGGAGCTTTGCGAAAGTGTTTCGGAGGTCGTCTACATTCCCTACGGAAGTGTTGGGAAAAGTGACGGCGTGCTGCCCGGAATATTTTTGGATGAGATGGAGGTACGTCAAGGGGATGAAGTGAAGGTGATTGAAAGGCCTCTGGTGGCCGTATGCAAAAAGACATTATCCGTAAATGGAGAATATCAGATGCTGCTGCATGAAGAGTGAGTGAACGAAGTAAAGGAGAGAGTATCAATGATTATAAAAGTATCCGTACCAAACCGTTTCCAGTTTAAGGCAATTCCAACATTTAAAACATTGATGATGCCGTCACAGGGGGAGGTTCATTACATAGGAGGAGCTGATATTCTTCCTCCGCCTCTGGACAATGAAAAAGAAGCACAGATTATTGGGCTTCTTGGCAGTGATGATGATCAAAGAGCAAAATCAGAGTTAATTGAACATAATCTCCGTCTTGTGGTATACATAGCGAAGAAGTTTGATAATACCAGTGTTGGGGTGGAGGATTTAATTTCCATAGGTACCATTGGACTCATTAAGGCCATCAATACGTTTAATCCAAATAAAAACATTAAATTGGCCACCTATGCCTCCCGCTGCATTGAAAATGAAATACTCATGTATCTGCGCCGGAATAACAAGACTAAGATGGAGGTTTCCATTGATGAACCCTTGAACGTGGATTGGGATGGGAACGAGCTCCTTTTATCAGATATTCTCGGAACCGAAGAGGACGTTATTTATAAGGATTTAGAAACCGAGGTGGAACGGAACCTTCTTAATACTGCCATCAGCCGATTAAGCCCAAGGGAGAGAAAGATCGTGGAACTGCGGTTTGGACTCACAGATGAGGAAGGAGAGGAAATGACCCAGAAGGAAGTTGCTGATTTACTGGGGATCTCCCAGTCCTATATATCCAGGCTGGAAAAGAAGATTATGAAGAGGTTAAAAAAAGAAATTGTGCGGTTTGAATAATCGTTATGGCTGAAAAAAGGGAAGACTTCAAAGAGTCTTTCCTTTTTTTGTTAATAATGAAACTTTTTTGCGTTATAATACGTCTAATAGATAGAAACCCAGAGAGGAGGAAAAAATGAAACAAAAGATTGAAGAAGAGGCAGAACGAATCCTTTTGAAAAATTATGAATCTTATTACCGGCTTGCGTACAGTTATGTAAAAAATGAGCAGGATGCCCTGGATATCGTTCAGGAGAGTGCGTACCGGGTAATTAAGGAATGCAGGAGACTGAGAGAAGAAACCTATTTGTCGACCTGGATTCACCGGATTGTTATAAATGCATCCATTGACTTTATCAGGAAGCAGAAAAAGGAAAGCGTGAGCTTTGATGAGATGGAGATTCCTCATGAAGACAGCTATAAGGAAGATGATCCTCTGGAGCTTTTAAGTTCTTTAGAGGAAAAAGATCGTACAATCGTGATTTTAAAATATATGGAGGAATGGAAACTGGAAGAAATTGCTGAAATTCTGGAAATGAATGTGAGCACTGTCAAGGCCAGGCTTTACCGGGCGCTGAAGAAACTAAAGATTTTACTGGAACCGGAGGTCACTTAGGATAGAAAGGAGCAGTTAATATGGAACACAGCAATGAGGAAAAACTGTTAAGGATGAAAGAAAGATATCAAAATATTCCTGTGCCGGAGGCTGCCCGTGTAAGTATGGCGGCAGGTATTGAGAGAGCAAAAAAAGAAAAGAGGAGAATTCAGATGATGAATATGACTAAAAGAACAGGTATAACAGCAGCAGCTGCAATGGCAGCGATTGTGATTATGGCAAATGCCAGCCCGGTTACCGCCAATGCAATGGAAGAAATTCCGGTTTTAGGCGCAATTGCAAAGGTTGTTACTTTCCGTACCTTTGAGGATGCTAATAATAATTATGAGGCTAAAATAGATATCCCAAAGGTTTCCATCAATGAGAAGGATAATGAAAAGGTTAACCGAACCATTGAAGAGTATGCCAATCAGCTGATTGCGGAATATGAAAATCGGGTAGCAGGAGATCAGGCTGGTAACGGCCACTATTCCGTGACTTCCAGCTATGATGTTGTGACAGACAACGATGAGTACCTTTCCCTGCGGATCAATACAACGGTTGTGATGGCCAGCGGAGCGGAGTACGTAAAGATCTTTACCATTGATAAGGAAACAGGAAATGTAGTGTCTTTAAAGGATTTGATGAAGGATAAGCCCGACTACATTACTGCCATCAGTGATAACATCAAAAAACAGATGGAAGAACAAATGGCTGCGGATGATTCCAAGATGTACTTTTACAATACGGGAGAGGATGCCGTGGATGAATTCAAGCAGATTACCGGAGATGAAAGTTTTTACTTTAATGAGAATGGAGAAATCGTAATTGCATTTGACGAATATGAAGTGGCTCCGGGATACATGGGCGCAGTAGAGTTCACCATACCTAAAGCTGTAATCGGATTTTAAGCGGGAGCTTAAATTGCAGTACCAAACATTTTGATCTAAAATAGGGATGCTGTACAATGACGGGAAATCTTTAAGATTTCATATCATTGAGCAGCATCCCTTTTGTCTGCCTGCCGCCGGAATCTCCGGAATCTCCGGGATCTCCAGTATCACCAGAATCTCCTGTATCTCTGGCATGGAGGCCATATCTCCTGTAAGGATCGTTCCCGTCTTCTGTATTATGTCTGATAATCCTTGTTAATTACGGAGTATCTTTTTCCAATACGGCTGTTTCAAGAGTGTGCCACGGCATAGCCGCACACTTTACCCGTGCGGGCAGATTAGAAATACTTTTCAGAGCGGCGGCTTCTTCAAGCGGCTCTAAGTCATGGTCATTTGTTATTTTACGCTGTATCATCGCGGTAAACAATTCTGCGAGATATTTTGCCTCAGAGAGAGACTTTCCTTTTATCAAGTCGATCATCATTGAGGTTGATGCCTGGGAAATCGCACAGCCTACGCCGGTAAAGGAAGCGTCCATGATCCGGCCGTGCTCAATCAGCAATTCAAGTTCTATTTCATCTCCGCAGCTGGGATTTTTCCCCGCCAGACTAACGCTGGCCTGTTCCAGGTGACGGCGGTTTCTTGTGGATGTGCTGTGTTCGGTAATAATTTCTGTATAAATCTCATTCAGCTCCAAGTTTCAACACCTCCCTGACCTTCCATATGGATCCAATCAAAACGTCTATGTCGTCTTTGGTATTGTAAAAGCATAGGCTGGCCCGGCAAGTAGCATTCACGCCCATATACCGCATAAGCGGATGAGCACAATGATGCCCTGAACGTATCGCCACGCCATCTGCGCTCAGGATTGTCGAAACATCATGAGGATGTGCTCCGTCAATATTAAAGGAAATGACACCCGTGCGGCCATAACCGCTTTCCTGACCGTAAATAGTAACGTGCGGAATGGAATGAAGCCGTGCAAGCGCATACCCGGTCAGCTCATGTTCAATCCGTCCAATCTGCTCATAACCGATATTTTCCAGATAATCAAGTGCTGAGTGCAGGCCGACTGCACCTTCCACATGTTGAGTACCGCCTTCAAATTTCCCGGGGCCGTCTGTGTAAGCGGCGGTCTGTTCGCTCACATCGTCCACCATCCCGCCGCCTAACAGCAATGGGTGCATGTTCCTTAAATGCTCTTTTTTCGCGTATAATACGCCAATGCCCATGGGAGCATACAGCTTATGGCCCGAAAATGCCAGAAAATCCACATCCAATGCTTGCACATCGACCGGCATATGGGGAATTCCCTGTGCCGCATCCAGCACAACAATTGCGCCGGCCTCATGTGCCCTTTTGACGATTTCTTCAATCGGATTAACGATCCCCAATACGTTGGACACCTGCGCGACAGCAACGATCCTGGTCCGGGTAGTTATTTTTGCGGCAATTTCTTCCGTCGTCAGTTTCCCATTTGCATCGGTGTAAAGATACCGTAGCTTAGCGCTTTTTGCTTTTGCCACGGCCTGCCACGGGATTAAATTACTGTGATGTTCCGCAATGGAGATCAAAATTTCATCGCCTTCCTGGACGATATCCATTCCATAAGAGCCTGCTATAAGATTGAGGGATTCCGTGGTTCCTTTTGTAAACACGATTTCATCCGGACTTCCCGCACCTATAAAGGCTGCAACTTTACCCCGCGCGGATTCATAAGCTTCCGTTGCTTTCTCGCTCAAGGGATATGCCCCGCGGTGGGGGTTGGCGTTGTATTGTTCGTAATAGTTTCTCACGGCATCAATCACCTGCGTAGGCTTTTGGGTGGTAGCCGCATTGTCGAGATAAACCAATCTTTTTCCGTTTTCCGTGCTGTTTTTAAGCAGAGGAAAATCATCTGCGTAGTTAGTCCGCATCGCTCAGCACCTCCTGAATATATGAGGAAATTTCTTCCTGAAGGCTGTCTGGTTCTATTTTTTCCAAAACAGAATTGAATGACGCCAGCGCAATCAGTTTCCGTGCCTCACTTTTTCTTATACCGCGGTTCATTAAGTAAAAGAGCTTGTTTTCGTCAAGCTTTCCAGTGGTGGTGGCGTGCTGGCCTTCCACATCATCCTCGCCGCACAAAAGTAACGGTGCGGAAAGATTGACTGCATCAGAGCCAAGTACCAGCACGCTTTCTTCTTCCCGTCCTTTTGCTCCTGCCGCGCCAGGTAGAAAATCAAGGGTACTTTTTGCCGCTTTGCGTGCCTTGTCCAGCAGCGCTCCCCGGACATTTATATTACCACGGGTGTTTTCCGCTTTGTATTCAATTCGGTAATTAAAATCAAGCTCCCGTTCCTGGTTTACAGCATAAGCACCGTCCAAATCAACCGACGCACCGTTTCCTTCAAGCTGTATGCTGCAGCTGGAAACGGATTTTTGCGAACCTGCTTCAATCAGGATCACATGTGCGGCTGCCCCTGTTTCCACGTTTATTTCTGTCGCGTCAACGCCTGTATGATTCTCCGCCAATCTCTGCGCCTTTATCAGCCTGATGTTAGCGTCTGCTTTTGCATGAAGCTTCGTGTATCCACAGTGGAAACAGTTTGCGTCCTCGTCCGATGCATACCGCAGAACCACTGTTGCGCTGCTTCCGGCTTCCGCGCTGATGAACAGCTCATCTGACAGAAGAGCATTGCCGGCACCTAGATGAAAGTCCAGCACAATCGGATCCTTCGCCGTAAATCCTGCCGGGATCGTAAGATGCAGGCGGTAATTGCATAGCGCCGCCGCGTATTCCCGAACATCCTGAAGGATGACCGGAGGAGTTTCCTTCACCTCCAATGCGGGTTCATGGGTGATCTGAATCCCTGAATATTCCTTTTGAAGTGGATTCCCGGAATAGGCGGGCATTCCATCAAGATCTATCGTTATGGCTGTATCGTTTATTTTGAGCATGCTCCATGTTGGAATCTGCAGCCTGTTAAGCCTTTTTAGGGTATTATTCATGCCAACCTCCTTCTAACCGATGCCGCCCTCAAATTCAAGGGCCACCAGCCTGTTCATTTCCACGGCGTATTCCAAAGGAAGCTCCTTTGTTATGGGTTCCACGAAACCGCGGACAATCAGCGCCTTGGCTTCATTTTCACCAATTCCCCGCGTCATCAGGTAAAAAACAGTTTCTTCGCTGATTCGCCCGATTTTTGCTTCGTGTCCGATATCCACTTCGTCATTACGGATATCCATCACAGGAATTGTGTCGGAGCGGCTCTCCCTATCCAGCATGAGGGATTCGCAGCTTACGCTGGACTTGCTGTTTTTAGCTTCGGGCAAAACAGTAACAGCGCTGCGGTAGATGGCTTTCCCGCCACTTTTGGAGATGGATTTTGACGATACCGTAGATGAAGTATTCGGAGCGGCGTGAATCACTTTTGTGCCGGTATCCAGCTCTTGCCCCGCGGCAGCAAAGGTGATGCCCGTAAACTCGCTTCTGGCCCCTTCCCCCCGCAAAATACTGCTGGGATACAGCATGGTGATGTGAGAGCCGAATGTGCCGGAAACCCACTCAATTGCCCCGTTTTTTTCCACTGCCGCGCACTTTGAATTAAGGTTCATCATATTTCTCGACCAGTTTTCGATGGTAGAATACCGCAGTGTCGCGTTCTCGCCCACATAAAGCTCCACACAACCGGCGTGCAGATTCAGCGCGTTATAACGAGGTGCGGAACAACCCTCAATGAAATGAAGCCGTGCGCCTTCCTCAAGAATAATCAAAGTATGCTCAAACTGCCCGGCTCCCGGTGCATTGAGCCGGAAATAGGATTGCAGCGGCATATGCACCTCGATATCTTTTGGCACATAGACAAAGGATCCGCCTGACCAGACCGCTCCGTGCAGCGCCGCGAATTTATGTGCAGTGGCGGGGAGCAGTTTCATAAAGTGTTTTTTTACGATATCCTCATACTCATGGAGCGCGGTATCCATATCGGTGTAAATTACACCCTGCTGGCGCATTTCTTCCTTAATGCTGTGATAAACGACCTCAGAATCATATTGTGCGCCCACCCCGGAGAGCGCCAGTTTTTCCGCTTCGGGAATACCAAGCCGGTCAAATGTTTGCTTGATTTCTTCGGGAACCTCGTTCCAGTTATCCGTCATCGCCATATTTGGGCGGACATAGGTAACTATATGGTTCATATCCAATTCGTGAAGGCTCGGCCCCCAATTTGGCAAAGAAAGCCGTTCATAAACGGCGAGGGATTGTAACCGGTGTTCCAGCATCCAGCTTGGTTCGTTTTTTCCTGTGGAAATATCGGTAACGATTTCCGCAGTCAGCCCTTTATCCACCTTATAAGCGGCGTTTTCCGGGTTTGCAATGTCATAGGCGTCACGGTTGATTTCCTCAACCTGTGTTTTTTTTCGTTCCATTATGTCACCTCCTCAGCCGCTTTGGCAGGTGAGAGAGAAGTAAAGCCGCTGCGGTTCACCTCATCAATCAGCGAGGCGTCTCCGGTTTTGATAATCTGCCCGTCAATCAAAATATGTACCATATCGACACTGATATTTTCTAAAATTTTCGTGCTA
Organism: [Clostridium] celerecrescens 18A; assembly: GCF_002797975.1. Taxonomy (NCBI): domain Bacteria; kingdom Bacillati; phylum Bacillota; class Clostridia; order Lachnospirales; family Lachnospiraceae; genus Lacrimispora; species Lacrimispora celerecrescens. Next base: position 1,195,043 of record NZ_PGET01000001.1, read on the forward strand.
TGGGTAATGATCAGCAGTGCGTTTTCTTTATTTTTAAAGCCCCGTACACCCTCAGATACCGTTTTGACCGCATCAACATCCAGGCCGGAATCTGTTTCATCCAAAATAGCCAGCTTTGGGTGAAGTGCCAGCATCTGCAATATTTCATGTTTCTTCTTTTCTCCGCCTGAAAAACCTACGTTTAAATACCTTGCGGCGTAACTCTCGTCAAAATCCAGACGTGCCATAAGCTCTTTTAATTCCTTGTGGAAGTCCCAGGCCCGCTCGTTGTTGCCGGTAATCGCATACCGCGCTGTGCGCAGAAAGCTTTCCACAGTGATGCCGTCCACTTCCTCGGGATTTTGAAATGTCATAAAGATGCCGCTTCTAGCTCTTTCATCTGTTTTGGTATAGGTGATGTCTTTGCCTTCAAATACGATGCGGCCTTCCGTTACCGTATAGTCCGGATGCCCCATGATGACACTTGCCAGCGTAGACTTTCCAGCGCCGTTCGGTCCCATGATCACATGGGTCTCTCCTGGGTTTATTGTTAAATCTACCCCCTTGAGGATTTCATTATCACCTGCATAAGCCCTTAATTTAGAAATAGTAAGCATGTCTTACTCCTCCTTTCTTTCTATACCGCCTCCGCAGCCGCCCCCTGATTGGCAGACAAACTCACTGATAGGCATACATTCCTTTACTTTTTCAAAAAAATCCAGAATAACCCTTGCGTTGGAGTCGCTGAGAGAACAGAAATATTGACACAGCTTTTGGTTGGCTTTACTATGGTATTCCTGATGCTTAAGCCTAGCCTGCTCTCCATCCGCTGTAAGCCTGTAATATTTTTCTTTCTTATTCCCGGGCATTTTATATCCTTCAATCAGTTTCTTTTCTGTCAGCTTTACCGTCATCTGAGTTATCGCGCCCTGCGTAACGCCCATAATTTCTGATAGCATACGTGCATTTGCATCGGGATGGTCATAAATCGCGTCAATCAGGTTCAGTTCTGCGTGATAAAGCACATTAGACTCGCTGTATATTTGAGGGATTCTCTGCTCATCTGTGATCATAGCTATAACTTCAAATAAGTTCCCAATTAATTTACATTCCATGTCTTTTTCCCTCCAATATTTTCACGAAACAAAGGCTGATTTTGGTTCTAATTGCGAATTTAGTATAGCACCTAAAGAATCTGCTGTCAATATACTTTAGCAGCTAAAGAATATTGTGATTGCTTATCTGATGGGTGAGAGGAGGTGCATCTTTTTATAATTTATGGTTAAATCAAATATTTACAATGCCTTGATTACAGCTTCGATTATACAATCATAATATAAAATGGTGAAATAACACGAAAATGATTATATGTGAATTTCGGAACGAACAATATTGTGAAAAATGCATTTGCTTAAATCATAAGTCTTATAAAAAATAAAAATATGCATAAATAATTAAGTTAAAAATGTATAAAATACACAAAATATTTAAAACGAACATATAATGTACAAACGGTCATTTAACGCTCTTGAAAAACTAATATTGTAATGTTATTATCTAAATGTAAAGATAAATTCGAACATAATCGATCATAAAACGATCATAAAGAGCAAAGGAGGATGTTTGGATGAGCAAAATGGAAGAAATCACAAGGGAAAGCTGGATCATGAGTACGTTCCCTGAATGGGGAACCTGGCTGAATGAAGAAATTGAACATGAGACAGTGGAACCTGGAACAGTGGCTATGTGGTGGCTGGGCTGTACGGGCATGTGGTTTAAAACACCGGGCGGCTGTAACATTACCGTAGATTTGTGGTGCGGTAACGGAAAGCGTTCTCATGGAAACGGAAAGATGGCTGAGGGTCATCAGATGGCCAATATGTGCGGGGGAAGAAAGATGCAGCCTAACTTAAGGGCGGTGCCTTTTGTGCTCGATCCGTTTGCAGTTAAGCATGTAGACGCGGTTCTGGCAACCCATTACCATCAGGATCATATGAGCCCGGAATATGCTGCCCATGTAATCCAAAGCAATATAACAACCGTTGATGAGAATGGAAAAGAAATCCCGGTTCCTTTTATCGGCCCTAAGAAATCCGTTGAGCTGTGGCAGAAATGGGGGGTTCCGGCGGACCGCTGCATTACGGTAGTGCCTGGAGACAGTATCAGGATAAAGGACATTGAAATTGTGGCATTGGATTCCTTTGACAGAACCTGCCTTGTAACAACCGATTCCACCGGCCCGGACCGGGAAGAGCTGACAGGTAAGTGTCCCATGGATATGGATGATAAGGCGGTAAATTATCTGATCAAAACGCCTGGCGGTAATATTTATCACAGCGGAGATTCCCATTACTCCATTTACTTTGCAAAACACGGAAAGGATTATGACATTGATGTTGCATTTGGTTCTTATGGGGAAAATCCCGTGGGAATGGCAGATAAGATGACATCCTGTGATATCCTCCGCATGGCTGAAGCTCTAAGATGTAAGGTGGTAATCCCCATTCATTATGATGTCTGGACCAATTTCATGGCGGATGTGAATGAAATCAGGGTACTCTATCATATGAAGAAGGATCGGCTGGATTATAAGTTTCATCCGTTTTTCTGGGAGGTAGGCGGAAAATACGTTTATCCCAGAGATAAGGACAAGCTGGCTTATCACCATGAAAGAGGCTTTGAGGATTGTTTTGAAGCACCTCAGAATATTCCGTTCCGTTCACTTTTGTAAGCAGGAAAAAGGAGAAAACAGAAAACATGCTGAGAGATTTTGTGGAGAAGAAACATTATAAATTTGCCATAGAAGCAAAGGATTGGGAGGATGCAGTCCGGATGAGCTGTGAGTGTCTGGAAGAGGACGGGACAGTCGAAGGGAATTATAAGGAAGAGATCATTGCCTGTATTAAAAAATACGGCCCTTATATCATTGTTTTGCCGGACATTGCCATGCCGCATTCCCAGGAGGGGGCAGAAGGCGTGCATAAGACCACAATCGCCTTCATGAAACTGGATAAGCCGGTCAGCTTTGATGCGGAGGACCCGGAAAAGGATGCACAGCTTTTCTTTACCCTGGCCTCCTGTAATCCGGATCAGCATCTGAATAATATGAGCCGGTTATCGGAGCTGCTGTGCAATGAGGAAGTGATTGCTGAACTGAAAAAAGCCAAAGATTCAGAAGATTTACTGAGAATACAGGAACGATATTTGGATTAGGGAGAAGGGGGTAATGCAATGGAGATTTTATTGAAGGTATGGACTTTTTTTGCCACAAACGTTTTGCAGCAGCCGGCATTTATGATTGGTCTGATCGTTATGATTGGTTACATCTTGCTGAGAAAACCGTGGTATGATATACTTGCTGGGACTTTAAAAGCGATCGTGGGCTATTTGATTTTAATGGTTGGTTCCGGCGGGCTGGTAGGCAACTTCCGTCCGGTATTGGTAGGCCTAAAAGACAGGTTCCAGATGAATGCCATGGTAATTGATCCGTATTTTGGTCAGAATGCTGTTACGGCAGGCGTTGGGGAAGTGTTTGGAAAAGGATTTGGTGATGCGATGATTCTGTTGTTCATTGCATTTATCGTAAATATTCTTCTTGTACGTTTTTCAAAATATACCAAGCTTCGGGCACTGTTTACCACCGGTAATGTACAGGTTCAGCAGGCTGCTACTGCATATTGGCTGATCATGTTTGCCTGTCCATTCCTGTTAAATGGAAGAGTTGCCATGCTTGTGGTAATGGCCCTTCTATTGGGAGCTTACTGGGCCGTTGGCTCAAACCTGACAATCAAGCCGTGCCAGGAGGTAACGGACGGTGCCGGCTTCTGTCTGGCCCATCAGCAGATGTTCGGTGTAGCGCTCAGCTACTATCTTGCAGGCAAGCTCTTTGGAAAAGAAAGTAGGAAAAACAATGGAAAAGAAATCAGGAAGATTGAAGATATTGAACTGCCAGGTTTTATGTCCATCTTTAATGACAATATGGTCTGTACTTCCATCTTAATGGTTATCTTCTTCGGGGCGATCCTCTGTATCCTTGGCCGGGATTATCTGGTTGAAGGAGAGTTTATGAAAGAGGGAGCCAGCATGTTCTTCTATGTTCTTCAAACCTGTTTATATTTTGCGGTGTATCTGGCAATTCTCCAATTAGGTGTACGTACCTTCGTAGCGGAGCTGACAGCCTCGTTCCAGGGGATTGCAGACAGAATTCTCCCTGGCTCTGTTCCGGGAGTGGATTGTGCCGTAATCTTTGGATTTGGTGCGGCCAATGCCGTGACCCTGGGATTCTTATCAGGCTTTGTCGGACAGATTCTGGCTATTGTGGCGCTGATTCTGTTAAAGAGTCCGGTGCTTGTTATATGCGGTTTCGTTCCCGTGTTCTTTGATAACGCCACCATCGGTGTTTTTGCAAATGAAAAGGGCGGATTTAAAGCGGCCCTGATTCTTCCCTTCCTATCCGGTCTTTGTCAGGTATTCGGTTCTGCATTTATCGCAGGCTGGGTAGGCATGGCAGCCTATGGCGGATATTTGGGTATGTGGGACTGGGCGGTCATATGGCCGGTATTTACCGTGGTCATGAAATATTTAAGCTACATCGGTATTGGAATCGTACTGGTTGCACTGCTTGCTATACCGCAGATTCAGTATTGGAAGGATAAAAAGGGTTATTTCCTTATGACAGAGGATTATGAAGCGTATAAAGAAATGAAGGCAGATAAAGAGTAAAAGAGATTAAGGAGGGTTTTCTCGTGGCTGGTAAAAATTTAAGCTTTTTAGTGTGTTGCGCAAATGGGGCAGGTTCAAGCCTGATGGCACAAATGACCTTGGAAAAAGTGCTGAAGAAGCATAATATCAAACCGACAAAGGTACATCATTGCGCTCTTTCAGAAGGAAAAGGATCGGCTCCTCAGTACGATGTGGTGGTTTGTGCACAGAACTTTAAAGATATGTTTGCAGATGCTGAGAAAAAAGGCATTAAGATC